>CAVPBF010000005.1:0-203186 GCA_963701845.1 uncultured delta proteobacterium
CGGAACAACGTTTTTCCATACTTGCGCTCCAAGACAGGAATTTCCGGCAGGGTGCCGGATGGCTTGCAGGCTATCAGGGGAGGGGAGGGGGGGCCAGCATGGGTGGGACGGGTGACGGGATAAAAGGCGAAAGGGGGAAAAGGGGAAAAGGGGAAAAGGGGAAAAGGGAAGAAGCAAATATTAATCGCAGATGGACGCCGATAAGCGCCGATCCGCGCTTCTGCCGTTTCGCCCAGCCGCGCTCAGCCTGCGGTTCAACTCGGTCAGAATTCCGGCTGGCAAATAAAGGGGGGATGAACCCGCGGCCCGACTCAGCTTTAGATGTAAGGTGGGTACTGCCCACAGATTCATTTGACTTAGTGGCACAGGCTTCCAGCCTGTGTTCCTTTAAGCCCCTCTCCCCCCGCTTTTGGGGGGAGAGAGTTAGGGTGAGGGGGGGTAGGGATCCTAAAGCTATTGTAAGCTACCTTCAATTTTGATAGATTTCGCTTGCGCAAGCAAATTTTTGGCCTCACTTATGAAGTCATTTAATTCAGGTTCATAAGGAGTGTCGGCCAGTAATCCCTCAAGTGCCTGTATTCCTTCTTCCACGCTACCACGACGCAGTTCAAGTACTGCCAGAGCAAGCCTGAGTTGTTTCTTCTCTGGAAATCTGGCAATTGATTGCCGAATGAAAGTGATGCATTGGGAGATGATGTCCTCATCGTACGAAGTCTTCTTTGCCAACCCGATGCGGTATTGGTTTCGTGAGAGTTTTAATTTCCCTTTGAAGTTGTATAAGAATCCTAGTGAGAAGTTCGCTGCTGAAACAGCTTTGGGTGCAAGTCCGTCTGCCTTTTTCTCCGCTCTGATCGCACCATCAATATCACCCAGGAGAAACAACAAAATTCCCTTGGAAACATAGTGCACGGAATTTTGTGGGTCAAGTGATAATGCTTGGTTAAAATTATTTAACCATCCTTGGATAATAGGAAGCGGAATATCATATAGCCTCCCTTCGAACAAGAACCGCTTATACTCATCTAGTGTTGCTCTGCTTAAAGAATAGGCGAAGTCATACTGCACTTGTAAACAGAAACGATGCAGTTCCATATGACGTTTTCCAGGAAATGTGGATTGGAGATTAGCATGAAGCGGCCCCCAATATCTTGACAGCTTCTGGAAATTTGTCGTCAAGCAATAGTTTGACACCAAGCGCATTTCTTACAACTAACCCTATGTCACGCGCCACGATATTTCTGTCTGTAATAAATTGATCACGACACTGAAATTGTCGGCCTACCAGAGACATGGCTAATGTCTGATAGAATGACATAGAAAGCTTGTTAGGACGATGAATGAATGTCATAGAAAATTTGGAGAAACCTGTAGTTCTTCCTTTATCGCTTGACTGCTGCTCCAATGGTCCCCAAACGGCTACGGCACTTCTAGAATGCTTCAATAAAGCGATAGCATCTGATGCAGAGCTAATTGATAAATTCAACGGAAGTCTTTTTAGACTAAACCGATTCCCTATCTCGTGTGATTTGAGCTCCTGTCTTAAGTGAACGAACAATCTGTTAACTTCTTTTTCTACTTCTTCGTCAAAATCTGGCGCAAAGAGAATCCCAAGCTCATCTTTCCTAAACTTAAGAACATGCCTATGATGACGCCAGAAAATGAACCCGGCCAATTCCACAGCTATAAATCCAAAGAGAAAACAAAAATTTGCAAGTTTTCCTTCTGAAGTGAATCCACATGCACTTGCAAGGTTAAGGAGACGGGCGCCGATTGTTTGTGCGAACCAAGAGTAGAATGCCCCAATGAGAACCAGAATGGTTATAAGGCCATCATAAAAGAACATCCGTTTGCGAAGGAAAGATAGAACCTCAAGCAATGTTTTATCCATTAATTTGTATTATCCCTGATCTCCTATAGCAGAAAATAAATGAAATATCAATCTGATATTCGATGTCTTTTTTTGTAATTCAATTGTTGATCCAATGATATTGAACCATTTTTCGATCAAGTTTTATCAATCACCGTTGCCATCGGCGTCTATGGCATGCATCGGCGGTCATGTTTTCTCTTTTCCTTTTTCGCCTTTTCCCCCTTTTCCCCTTTTCCCCGTCATTTTCCCCACCCGTCCTGGCTCCCCATCGCCTCCCCTGATAGCCTGGAACCCATCCGGCAGCCTGCGGAAATTCCGGTTTTGGAGCGCAGGTATCGTCGAGAACGCGGTTCCGTCTGTAACCAGGCCGAGCGAAGGGAGATTGATGAGGGTCTTCCGGCCACGGCACCCTGCCGCACCCTGACCGGGCAAAAACACAGGCTGGAAGCCTGCGCTACCAATAACCTGAGGATCACAGGCCGGAGGCCGGTGCCACTTGCCCTTTTTATAGCGCCGCTTGTGGTATGATCATTTTACAAGGAGCGGGCCATGTTTATTAATTTCACCGCCAAATATACCAAGATTCCCTTCGGGCTACCTGGGCCAGTTGATCGAATGGCCTGAGGTGGTGACGGAGGGGAAGGATTTGGAAGACTGCCGGGCCATGCTCCGCGATGCCTTGCATGAAATGATTTTGGCATATCAGCAGCAAGGCAAAGAAATTCCCCTCGGCAATGCCTTGATCGAACAACTGCCGTGGATCTTGCCGATGTCCGTCAATCGGCGTGATCTCGTCCGCTATCTCGAGAGAAAACGGCTTTTACCTGCTTCCGGGAAGGCGGCAACCACTCCATCTATACCAACGGTCTCAAGACCATCCGGTGAAGCGCCATAAAACCTTAGACCGCATCACCGCCAACGAAATCTGCAAACAAGCCGGCCTCTCCCCCAAATTTTAGCCTGCCACTAAAATTTAACCGCGATTGAACGCCGCACAGGCCGGAGGCCTGTGCCACTGAGGTAAAGGAACTGGTGGGCAGTGCCCGCCCTACATGGATGACTGGCGGGCACGGAGGCCCGCCCCACCAGGGATGACCGCCCCAACGGGGAAGGCAAGGGGATAGCCGGGGCGGCGGTCCCACATAAAACCTAAGGGCGAACACCAGGTTCGCCCCTACGCCCCCCTCACCCCAGCCCTCTCCCCCCAAAAGCGGGTGGAGAGGGGGTAAAGGAACACAGGCTGGAAGCCTGCGCTACCAAAGGCAAAGGGAATGGTGGGCAGTGCCCACCTTACAGGGATATGTGTTACCAAGGGTCGGCATTCGGCGGTGAGCCAGTGATGGTGCGTAGGACGCACCCTAATAGCGGGACGACCCCACCCCACCAAGAAGTCGAAGAAACGACAGGCGGCCTTCCACCCCCCGAGCAGGGCTTGGGAACGAGAACCCAAAAACTACGCCACCCCCACCCTAACCCTCCCCCCTCAAGGGGGAGGGGATTTAAGACCTCGATCTTGATAGCGTAATTCTGAAGTAATTCTGGAACATTAACAGCAAATTAAATTTTTCAAAATTAACTCAAGGGATTGGGGGTGGGGGTTTGGGGGAGGGGGAAAGGGCCCTCGGCCCTTTGCCCCCTCCCCCAAGGTTTTCAGTCGATCAAGAAATGCGGGGCCAGTTCCGGCCAGAGTTGGGAGGTGCGGCAGCGGGCGGCTTGACAATGGCCTTGAGGCTGGCCAGGGCGGTGGGGATGTCGTCGTTAATGACCAGGTAATCGTACCAGGCGACTTCTTCGGATTCCGCCCGGCCATTGGCCAGGCGGCGGGCCAGTTCCTCGGGGTCCAGATTGCCCCGGACTGGTCAGGCGGCGCTCCAGCTCTGCCAGGCTGGGGGGCAGGATGAAAATCAGGGTGGCTTGGGGAAAATTGGCTTTGAGCGCCCGGGCTCCCCGGGAATCCAGGTCGAAAACCAGGTCCGCGCCGGACGCCACAGCCTCTTCAACCCAGGCCCGGGAGGTGCCGTAGCCGTAGCCGAACTGCTCCACCCACTCCAGCCAGCGCGCCCGTGGCCCGCAGGCCGCGAAATTCCTCCGGGGTGACGAAGAAATAGTCCCGGCCGTGGACCTCGCCGGGGCGGGGGGCCCGGGTGGTGTAGGAAATGGAAAAGCGCAGCCCGGGCTCCTCGGCCATCAACTGTTTCAGCAGGGTGGTCTTCCCCGTCCCGGAGGGGGCGGTGATGACGAAGATTTCGCCGGTCACCTAAGTCTCCTTTCCCCGGGTCAGGTTCCTGGCTGACGCGCCATGGTGGCCGTTCAGGCGCAGGGACAGGGTGTCGGCGTGGACCGCGGACAGGATGATGTGGTTGCTGTCGGTAATGATAATGGACCGGGTCTTGCGGCCGTGGGTGGCGTCGATGAGGCGGTCGGCCTGGGTGGCCTTCTCCCGCAGGCGTTTCATGGGCGCCGAGCCCGGCATGACCACCGCCACCACCCGATGGGAGACCACGGTGTTGCCAAAACCGATATTGATCAAGCGCTCCGTCCATCATTGCTATCCCCCTGACGGTCTACTCGATATTCTGTACCTGCTCCCGGAGCCGTTCCAAAAAGCCCTTGATTTCCAGTACCGCCTGGGAAATCCAGATCGCCGGCCTTGGAGCCGATGGTGTTGGCCTCCCGGAGCATCTCCTGCAGCAAAAATTCCTGTTTGCGCCCCACCGGCTCCGGGGCCTGGCCAGGGTCTCCTGGAACTGGGCCAGGTGGCTGTCCAGGCGGGCCAATTCCTCGGACAGGTCCCGGCGTTCGGCCAGGAAGGCCACTTCCTGGGCCAGGCGGGTTTCGTCCACCGCCGCGCCTCGGCCACGAGTTCTGCCAGGCGGGCCGTGACCTTCTCCCGCCAGAGCTGGGGCAGCAGCGGGGCCTGCACCTGGATGCTCGCCGTCTCCCGGCGGATACCCGCCAGGTTCAGGGCCAGGTCGGCCGCCAGGGCCGCACCCTCGGTGACCCGCATCTCCTCGAGGACGTCCAGGGCCCGGTAACCGCCCGGGAGACGGCCTCCCAGGTCTCCTCCAACTCCAGGTCCTGGTTCTCCTTGGCGACGAACAGGTCGGCGAAGTGGAGGAGATGTTCCAGGCGCAGGGTCTGCGGTGAGTCCGCCTGCGGCCAGGATTCCCGAAGCAGGCCCCGGTCTGGCCGGGCCATGGCCGCATCCAGACACAGGGTCAGGGCCTCGGTCCCCGGGGTTCCCAGGTGAGCTGCATATCCACCCGGCCCCGGGACAGGCGGCTCTTGATCAGCTTCCGGAGGCGGTCTTCCAGGCCCCAGAGGCGCCGGGGCAGGTTGAGGGACAGCTCCAGAAAGCGGTGGTTGACGCTTCTCAGCTCCACTACCCACTTCTGGCCCGGGCTTTCGGCTTCCCCCCGGCCGTAGGCGGTCATGCTCTTGATCATCGTGTCGCCAACCCCTTGAGCTGCCACAGATATTTCTGCCGCACCCGGAGCAGCAGTTCCGGCAGCGGCCCCCGGGCGTAATCCGGGAAGGTCCAGGGCAGGGCTGCTAAGCCCCCTGGCTGTAGATCAGGGTGAGGTCGCCAAAAATGCCGTGGTCCAGGTAGATCCGGTGGGAGAAATTCTTGCCGGTGGCCAGGACCAGGCGTTCTCTGGCCACATAGCCCGGGTCCAGGTTGACTACCCGGCGGCCGCCCAGGCTCAGCCTGGCTTCGATGGCGTTAGTCAGGACCTTCCAATTTGCCAATTGGGCCGGATCGGCCAGATGGAGGAATGCCACCAGGAGACGCCCCAGGCCGGGGCCCATCTCCGGGGTATAATAGTCGGTATAGGTGAAGGGCCACCAGGGCCCCACCAAATCCGGCGGGCCGAAGTGGCCGGTAAGGCGCTCCACCACCGCCGGAATTAAGTCCTGCCGGGCCAAAAGCAGGCTGACCACCGGTTTGACCGGTAGCACAGGGCCCGGCTGGCTCATCTCCCCCTCCTTGGAACGGAGTTAATTCTAAGCCAGGGTTTATCGAAAGGCAATGGAAAAATAATGTGAAAATGTGCACAAAAACCGGCCCTGATCAGGATAGAAGAAACTTAGGGCGGGAAGGTTGGGTAGCCCCCACCAGGAACGGTGGTGGACTTGGGGCGAAATCATCCGGTTGAGCCAGGGAAACAAAGAAGTTCCTGATTCCTCAGAGACGCGGAACGATCCCCGCGGCGGCTTTCCATATTGCGCAAATTGGCCCCAGGGCGGATAATAGCATGGAACCAAAGTTAATCTCGGCAAGCTCATGACACTCAAGGTCTGCGAAACTTTTTACAGCCTGATGGGTGAATCCACCCGGGCCGGTTTGCCGGCCTGGTTCATTCGCCTGAGCGGCTGCAACCTCCGCTGTCGTTACTGCGACACCACCTATGCCTATGACAGAGGGCCGGGAGGTGGCAGTGGCGGACCTGCTTAAAGCCGCCGGGGGCCTGCCCAGGGGATTGGTGCTGGTGACGGGCGGTGAGCCCCTGCTACAGGAGGAGACGCCGGCGCTGCTCTCAGGGCTGGCTGAGGCCGGTTTCGAGGTCTGCCTGGAGACCAACGGCTCCCGGCCCATCGACCGGGTGGATGGCCGGGTGCAGCGGATCCTGGACCTGAAATGCCCGGGCAGCGGCATGGCCGGGGAGAATTATTGGCCGAACCTGGAGTGGCTGACGGCGCGGGATGAAGTCAAGTTTGTCGTTTGCGACCGGCAGGATTTTTTCTGGGCTTTGGGGGTTATTCAGGAGTATGGCTTGAGCGGGCGCCTGCCGCTGCTGATTTCCCCGGTTTTCGGCCAGGTGCCGGCCCAGGAGGCGGCGGCCTGGATCCTGGAGAGCCGCCTGCCGTTGAGGCTCAACCTGCAACTGCATAAGTATCTGTGGGGTCCGGAGGCCAGGGGAAAATGAAAGTGATCAGGTGGTCAGTGGTCAGTAAAGACAAGACAGAACCGCCTTCCAAGGTGAAAGCTATTTTCAGGTCGATTTTCTAACCATGAAAAACGAAAAAACCAAAACGAAAAACGAAGATCGAAAATCGGGCTTCGCCTCCAACCCCCTGGCAGTGGTTCTGATGAGCGGCGGTCTGGATAGTTGCGTGGCCGCGGCGGTGGCCCAAAAAGATTTCGAGCTGGCGGCGTTCCACGCCAATTACGGCCAGCGCACCCTGGAGAGGGAGCTAGCGGCCTTTCGGGCCCAGGCCGCCTTTTTTCAGGCGGTCGCGGGTACTGGAGGCCGACCTGCTTTACCTGGGGGCCATGGGGGGCTCCAGCCTCACGGACCTGAACCGGCCGGTGCCCATTAGGTGCGGATGGGCCGGGGATTCCCTCGACCTACGTGCCTTTCCGCAACACCAATCTGCTGGCCGCGGCGGTGGCCTGGGCCGAGGTGCTGGGGGCCGAGGCGATTTTCATCGGGGCCAACGTCCTGGACAATCCCGGCTATCCTGATTGCCGGCCGGAGTATTTCGAGGCCTTTAACCGTCTCATCGCCTTGGGCACCCGCCCTGAAACCCGCGTCCGCATTCTCACCCCGCTGATCAACCTGGACAAGGCCGGCATCATTCGCCTGGGTCTGGAGCTGGGGGCGCCGCTTGCCCTCACCTGGTCCTGCTACCAGGCCGAGGAGGCGGCCTGCGGCCAGTGTTCTTCCTGCCGGTTGCGCCTCAAAGGCTTCGCGGCCGCGGGCCTGCCTGATCCCATCCCCTACAGGAAAAGCAACCGCAGATAAACGCCGATTTTCGCCGATAAATGCAGATATGTTTGGTAAGAGGGCGGCTCGCGAGCCCGCCCCCACAATTCTATGGCGTTTATTTGCGTTCATCGGCGGTTGGCCTTTGCTTTTAACAGAAAACTGAAAACCGAAAACTGCCCAACTCCCTTGCATTGTCGCTAATCGAAATTAACTTGTAACCAGCCGGGCTCGCGGTAGGGCCCGGGACCGAACCGGCGGCACCTGGCCGGATCATCTCATAGGGAGGAAAGATTATGTCAACGGGTAATGTCGCCAGAGTAACTCACATCATCGCGGAATCTCCCAAAAGTTTTGAGGACGCCGTGCAGATCGGCTTCAGCCCGGGCCGCCAGCACCCTACGGGGCATCACCGGCTTACGGATTGTGGAGCAGCGGGTTTCGGTCAAAGACAACAAAATTAATACCTTCCGGGTGAAGATGGAGGTTATTTTCATCCTCGACTGATGCTGCACTTAGATGGCTCTTACTGGGGAGGGCGGCGGCCAGATTCTCCGTACCTCCCTGTCCTTGTCAGCCGGCTGGGGGTGCCGGTGCGGATTGAGAATATCCGGGCCGGCCGCCCCAAGCCCGGACTGAGGCCGCAGCACCTCACCGCGGTGCGAGCCCTGGCCCGGATCACCGGGGCCGAAGTCGAGGGCGCCGAGCTCCATAGCCGGGAACTCACCTTCAAACCCCGTCCTCCCCAACCGGGGAATTACCGCTTCGACGTGGCGGAGAAGGCCGGCAGCGCCGGGTCCGTCACCCTCATCGCCCAGGCCCTGCTGCCGCCGCTCCTCAAGTGCGCCGGGCCTTCGACCCTGGTCCTCCGGGGCGGCACCCACGTGCCCTGGAGCCCCACGGCCCATTATCTGATGCAGGTCTTTCTCCCGGCCCTGGCCGAGATGGGGGCGCAGGTGAGCCCGGATCTGGCGCGCTGGGGCTGGTACCCCAGGGGGGGCGGGGAGCTGCGCCTCTCGGTAAATCCCTGCCCCGGCTTCCAGGGGGTGGCTTGGCGTACGGCTCCGGAGCCCGCCGCTTTCCAGGCCATTTCCGCGACCTCGCGCCTGCCGGAGCACGTGGCCCGGCGCCAGGCGGCCCGCCTCCGGGAACGTCTCGGGCCGGAACTGCCGGTGGAACTGCTCGCGGCCGGCGGCCGGGACCCCGGCAGCCTGGTGTTCATCTGGGGGCCCCGGGCCGGTTTCAGCGCCCTGGGGGCCCGGGGCAAACCGGCGGAGCAGGTGGCGGATGAAGCGGCTTACAACTGTTTCATCTTCCGGATGCGCCGGGCGGCGGTGGACCCGCATCTGGCCGACCAGATCGTCCTTTACCTGGCCCAGGCCCGGGGGCCGTCGGTCCTGGCCACTGCCGAGATTACCTCGCACCTGCTCACCAACCTCTGGGTCATCGAGCAGTTTCTGGGGCCCCTTTTTGTGGTAAAGGGGAACCTGGGAGAGCGAGGGGAGGTTTTTTGTCAGGGGGAGAGTTAAGTAGCCTGAGTTGGAGGAGTCTAGCCGATGAAAAAGACTATCAGCACGTTAGCGTTAAGTTTGGCGGGGTTGCTGATTATTGCCGGAAACTTCTGGCTCGGGGCCGAGGCCCGGGCTCAGGCCCCGGCGGAGCAGCAGCAGGAGGAATGGCGGCAAAAACAGGAGCAGCAGTATCAGGAGAGACGGGAGGAGGAGGAGCGGGAGCAGCCGCAGAGCGCGGCGCAAAAGCGCCAGGCGGCCGAACAGCGCCGCCGGGAGGCCGAAAAGCGGCAGCGGGAGGCGGAACGGCATTTGCGGGAGCTGGAGCAGCAGGAAAAATAGATTACGCGGCTGGAGGTCACGTTAATGATGGTTTTGACCATGGGAGAATGGTCATTTCGCTTATTGACCATCATCTTCCACGTTTTTATGCTTTTGTATGTTTCGTGTGAAGTATCTAAGGTTCACCGGCAAGGGGCGTCCCGGCGCCTGGACCTGCGCCCTGGGGCTGGCCATCTGCCTGCTGGGCTGTCAGCCAAAGGTTAATCAGGCCCCACCGCCGCCAGCGCTGCTGCCGCCGGTGGCGGTGCGCCCCCGACCGGTGCGCCCCACTCTTTATGTGACCATTAATCAGCTCAGCTTGCGCGCCTGTCCCGGCCTGGATTGCCGCAAAATCTCCACCCTAGAGTTAAATGCCGAAGTTGAAAAGATGGGGGAGATCGAAAAATGGACTCAGGTCAAGGTAAAACGGGATGGTAATATAGGTTATGTAAGCTCCCGCTATCTTTCTCCGCATCCGGTACAGGTTGCCCAACTCACCAGGAAAAAATCCAAAAAGGCAAAACCGCGCAAAGCCATTCAGTCTCCGGTGGCGGTGGGAGAAAAGGAGGAAGCCGGACCCAGGCAGCCGGAGCCCGCGTCTCCACTCCCCCGCGTCATGTAGGAGGAGGCAGGAGTTAAGCCCGCATTAACGATCCTCATAAACTGACTTCCGGATTTTTCCGGGAGCCTTGACCGTTCCGGCCATGCAGGACCTTGCCACGCATGATGGCATACGCCTATGTTGGACTATTATTGGCTGCGGTGGCGCACCCCTTGGCATGCTCCTCGCCGCACATGAACCCGCCTGGGCATTGGGAAAATAGGGGCCACTCCGGGCCGGGCAGTGAAGTTTTGCGCCAGGGGAGGCAATTTCCTATTCACCAACTTTACGTAAATGGCTCCGTTCATGGCTCTTTGGCCGGATGGGTTGCACGTAACAATGGCGAACCCAAAAATTCATAAATTTGGTCAGCCACAATTTTATGACCGAGCTCGTTCCAATGGTATTTGTCGGCTGCCTTGACGGTAAATCCATGTTGCTCATAATCCTTGAGGGTTGCTGCTATACCATGAATAAGCACAAAATGGGCTGACAAAGCGCATTGCTCTAATTCAGAATAATATGGCGCTTTATCATCAGCACAAAAGGTAATAATGAGACTATTAGATGCCCTATCTCTAATCTTATTCATAATTTTTTTAGTAATCGTTAAAGAATTCAGAAACTGTTGGAGCCTGCCGCCGTCTCTTTCTATTTCCATTTCTATAACATCATCAGGACCAATGATTCTATGCAGTAATGTCCTGGTTCTGGTAGCAATAAATCTTACTAACAGTGAATGTGGGAAGAACATAGAAACAGCATATGGCCAATCGCCAGGATTTTTATAAGAAATATTTCCTTGTAAGTCCATATATGGACGATCCCTTCTGATGTTGTAAGCACTAATTTTTTCCAATTCGTAACAATTATCGAAAATATCATTAGTACATAATTGCAGAATAACGATATTAGGCTTTATGAGATCAATATATTTATCTAATACCATGAATTCCTGTAGTGTGCTATAACCGGATACTCCATAGGCGAAAAATTCCATATCCTTCGATTTTTTGGCCAATAAGCTATAGTAGGTCTTGTCATTGGAAACGTCTACGGCGAAGGTGAAAGAATCGCCGATGACTAATACCTTTACTTTCTTAGACTGTAGATTGCCGAATAATCTAAAACCATGATCATCCG
This sequence comes from uncultured delta proteobacterium, assembly GCA_963701845.1. GTDB lineage: Bacteria > Desulfobacterota > Desulfobaccia > Desulfobaccales > 0-14-0-80-60-11 > JAPLJC01. The sequence goes on from CAVPBF010000005.1 coordinate 11,152, forward strand.
TGGTAACTTTCGCGCGATATTCTTTACCTTCAGCATCCTTGAGTATACTGTCGCGATAAAAATTATCTGTCGCCCTCCACCCAAATTTCTTATCACCATAAGTTGGTATGGGTTTTATGTGAATATATAGTCTCACAAAAACCTCTCCAATGAACATAGTTGCGATTAAGGATGATAATATCAGCAGTACTTTGGTAATCGTTCTTTTCATGTGACCTGCTACCAGCAGTTGTCGCTATCTCTTTTTGGAAAAGATAAAAAAAACGGGTTACCCTCTCAATGCAACCCGGCTGTCTCGCCTAAATTTAAAGACGCGTGGCTTTCCGTCCCCCTCGTGCAGGGTTTGGCTTTATCTATTGACCTCTTCACTGCAAACCCTGTACCAAGCTAAAATAATTAATCAATGTAATTGCTTAGCCGATTTTGTTAAAATTGACTATGTTTAGAAAAATCAACATATGTGATGATTTTTGGACAAATAAAATACTATATTTGCATTTATCCTTATTCCAGCGATAATTCTCCTTCGTGAGGAAAGGCGGGCAGGGGTTGCGTGTCACGATCTGCTGCTATCTATCAATCCTTATAAAATCCATCAAAGTGGTTTGATATGAATTCATAGCGTAAGGCCAGCCAAATATTCATTTTTCAATGACATGCAGGGGGTGGGGAGTGGAGTTTGAGGGGAGGGTAGGGGGACTGTGTTCTCCCAACCTCCCCTCGAGGTTTTAATCTTTCGAGGTTTCAGCCCCCGGGGCCAGCCCAGGGCGGACACGCGGGTCCGCCTCTACGGCGTTGGGGATAGTTCCTTGAGCTCCAGGGCCAGGAGCAGGGCGGCGGTGGGGGTGAGGTGCAGCAGCAGGCGGTCCAGGGTGGCCCGGACGTAGCTGGGAAATTCGGCCGCGGAGGTGGGGGCCAGGGCGTAGGCCAGGATGATGGCCAGGAGGTTGCCGGCGAGGAAGAGGGCCAGAAAGAGGGCAGGGGAGGTCCAGAGGCGGCGGCCGGCAAAGATGCCCGCCAGGAGCACGGCGGGCCAGAGGAAGCCGAAGTAGAAAGGCTGAATCAGGGCCGCGGCCAGGTACGAGACGGCCAGGACGAGTTGCGGCGGATAGAAGCCCTGGATGTGGTCGGCGCCGATCTGGAGGTGTTGCTGGAGGGCAAAGAGGCGCCAGGGGAGGTAGCCCAAGATTAGCCCGGCCGCCGGCAGGCTCAAGAGGAGCAGGCGGCGTAAGCATCCGGGGGGGCGCAGCCAGATTAGGGTCAGGACCGCGGCCAGGAGGAGGGTGGCCGCCAGGGGTGGGCCTTCATATTTGCACCAGGCCATGCCGGCCAGTAAGAGGGCGGTCAGGGCCAGGCTGCCCGGGGGGGCCTGGTCCGCCAGCCACAGGTAGAGCAGGCCCGCGGCCCCGAGGGTGAAGAAGGCCAGGGGCAGGTCGGCGTAGGCGATGTAAAGATGCACGATAAAGACCGTGCCGTTCAGGGCCAGGAAGGCGGTGAGCCCCAGGGCCCGGGTGCGGCTCAGGCCCAGACGCCGGGCCAGGGAGTAGAGCAGCCCCAGGAGCAGGGCGCCCCAGATGGGGAAGAGCCCCTGGACCAGGTGGTCATTGATCCGGCCCAGGCAGAAATAGAGATAGCTCAGGAGCAGGGGGAGCAGGTTGGGGTAATAATTGTGGGCCTCGATGCAGGTGAGGTCCACGCCCCGGGTGGCGTAAAAGATCTTGGCCTTGCAGCCCCAGGTGGCGATGGCGTCCCAGGCCCACATGGGGTAGAGGCTGGCCCGGAGTAAGACATAGAGCAGCATCAGCGCCAACAGGCCGAGGAAGAGCCAGTCCCAGCCCTGAAGACGGCAAGCCCCGGGTGAGCAGCGCGCCTTAAGGTCTCCGAGGCCGGCCCGGCGGCCCCGGGGCGTGAGGAGCAGGGCCGCAGCCAGGAAGAGCAAAGGGCCGAGGATCGCGGCCAGACCGTAAGGGTGGCCCCGCCAGGTGAGGGCCAGCATCCAGAGGGTCAGGAGAACCGTGCCGGCCCCGAAGCTGAAGGCCAGGCGCTCCAGAACCCGGAACTCCCGAGGCCGGGGCAGCACGGCCGCCAGCAGGGCATAGCCCAGAAAGACCACGAACCCCAGGCCTCCCAGGAAGCGCAGCAGACTGAGGGCCGGGTCAATCATAGAAACCCCAGCGGAGGCGGGTATAATCCACCCGGTAAGCCCGGCCCGGGCCCGGGAGGTCCAGCGGCTCCAGCGCTCCCGAGCGGAGGGCCGCCTGGACGCCCGGCCCCAGGGGCTGAGTGCGGTCCCGGATGAGTAAGAATGAAGCCTGCTCTTGATGGAGGATATAAAACAGAAAGGGCGCCGGCGTCTCCGGGGCCATCAGGATATGGCGGCGAGGGGCCAGAAAGTAGCGGACCTCGATCTCCTTGCCGGCTTCATAATTATCCAGGAAGACATAGGCGGCGTCGGGGGGGATGACGGCGGACAGGGCTTGGGCCCAGGGGTAGAGGGGGTCTTCGGTGCGAATGGCCGCACCCACGTCCCTTTGGGGAATCCGGCGGATAATGTCCTGGACTTCCGGCCCGAAATGCCAGCCAAGCCAGAGGATTTGGACGCCCCAGAGCGCCAAGAGCACTCGGGTGAGCCAGTATTTCCAATTCCTTACCATATGAATCTTGGGGGAAAAGGGGAAAAGGTTAAAAGGGGAAAAGGAAAAAGATAATTCATAGGGCAAATGAGTTTTGCAACGGATGGTTTTTAATAGCATCATATGCAACTTGATAAATACTTAACCTCCCATGACAATGGCACCTTACAGCATGGCCGCTAATAGTATCAAATTCCTGATAGAAAACTACTCCTGAAAGAAGTGGATTTTTATGGCAAAGGTTTCCATGTGAGTCTAATTTTAGAAGAACTTGCCAAAGGCCACCTCCGCTCATACCTCCGAAGCTTCTAGGAGCTTCAGATTTACGGCCCTGATTAACTGGAAATGAAAAATAATCGTGATTTCCCAAAGTAACTGCCGGTTCGGGGCTGCATTTTCCGCTCTGAATTTGAAAACCTTTTAATATAGTATAATCATCGCGATCACGTATTGTAATTGTCTTCTCATCGATAAACCCATTAACAAACCAGACCCCTTTTTCAAGATCAGGTGGCGTCCTTAGAAGAAAATCTCGTCTTTTTTCAAGATTGTAAAAAACCTTATTCCCTCGATGTGACCGAATAGCCGCCGCAATATTTGGCGCAATTATTATTGCTCCTATATCAGGACGGTCCGATCCTTTAGGACCTCTTGCAATCTTAAGATACTGAAGGCCCTGTATATCTATATTATCTTTATGAATAGAGTCCGATAGGATTATGTGAAGGCGGCCGGTTGCAGGAAGAACTTCTAGTACATGATGGGCTGTTAGAACTGCATATGTTGCTTCGATTTTAATAAGAGTGCCAGAACCAAGAAGAACTATATCGGGTCCATTTGGTGTCTCATCTACACGAACAAAGCCTATAGTATGTTGAATTAAATCAGCCGAAATCGCGTTAATGAGATCATCTGGTAGCTTTCCGTTTGGTAATTCATAAGTGGCATTCATATTCTCATCCTGAGTTTCGAAAGCAACCTTTTCCCCCTCTTCCCCATTTCCCCTTTTACCCCCAGCCTTTAATCCCAGAAGCGGAAGCGGACGATATGGCAGACCGCGGCGATGCCGTCCCGCCAGGTGATCTTTTTGCCGTGGGCGTAATCCCGGCCGTGATACTGGATGGGGACCTCGTAGATGCGCCAGCCGCCTTTGGCGATCTTGGCGGTGAGTTCCGGCTCCACCCCGAAGCGGTCGCATTTGATCTGCAGGCCCTGCAGAACCTCGGCCTTGAAGACCTTGTAGCCCACTTCCATGTCGGAGAGATTGAGGTTGGTGAACATGTTGGACAGGGTGGTGACACAGCGGTTGCCCATGTAATGCCAGAAATACAGCACCCGGTGGGGCCCGCCGCCGATCATCCGGCTGCCGTAGACCACGTCCGCCAGGTCCTGCTCGATGGGGTCCAGGAGGGCGGGGTAATCATAGGGGCGGTATTCCAGATCGGCGTCCTGGATGATGACCACATCGCCGGTCACCTGGGCGAAGCCGGTGCGCAGGGCCGCGCCCTTGCCCTGATTGCGGTCGTGGTAAAAGACCTTGACGTTCTCATACTCACCGGCCAGACCGCGCAGGATGTCCCGGGAGCCGTCGGTGGAGGCGTCGTCCACCGCGATGATTTCTTTGTTGTAGGGGGTGAGCTGCACCAGGCGAAAGATTTCTTCCAGGGTGTCTTTTTCGTTGTAAACCGGAATAACGATGCTCAGCTTCATAGGGCGTCTCAACTCCTGAAAATAATCTGTTAATTATATAACTTAAAATCAGGGAAGGGGAGTTTTTTGTGAGAAAGACGGAGATGGAGGACGGGAGACGGGAGCAAATCCTGTTGTCAGTTTGTATGGGGATTAACTTCGGATATGCAATACTGTAGGAAGAGAGAAAAAAACAAATGGCAAGATCGGGTCTTTCCCGGTCTCCAGTCCCCGGTCGCCGGTCTTAGCCGCCGATGCTGACCATGGCGCGGCCGGGAAGGGGAGAAGCGGAGACTCCGACCTTGACGCCGGAATTCTTCCACTGGATGGCTTCCCGGAACAGGCGGCCCAGGGATTCGTCATCGGCGCCCCGGCGCAGGGGGCTCTTCAGGTCCAGTTCCCGGGTGGCGAAGAGGCAGGGCCGGAGAGAGCCGGCGGCGGTGAGGCGCAGGCGGTTACAGGTGGGGCAGTGGTGCTCGCTCACCGAGCTGATGAAGCCCAACTCGCCCTGGAATCCCGGGATCCGGAAGATCCGGGCCGGACCGGCGGTGGCGGGCTGGAGCACGGGCTCCAGGGGACCCAAGGCCTGCAGCCGCTGACGTACCTCCGCCATGGGCAGGAAATGCCGTTCCCAGTGCTTTTGCTCCACGGTGGGCATGAATTCGATGAAGCGCACCTGGAAGGGGTGGTCCTTGGTCAGGCGGGCGAACTCCAGCAGTTCGTCGTCATTGAGGTCCTTGAGAACCACGCAGTTGATCTTGATGGGGCTGAATCCCAGGGTGAGGGCGGCCTCGATCCCGGCCAGGACGTCGGCCAGAGTGGTCACCGCCGGTGAGTTCCCGGTAGCGGTCCCGTTGCAGGCTGTCCAGACTCAGATTGAGGTGGCGCAGCCCGGTGGCATACAGGTCTGGGGCCAGTTCCGGGAGCAGCACCCCGTTGGTGGTGAGGCAGACTTCTTCCAGACCCGGGACCTGGTGCAGGCGGCGGATGAACTCCACGACGCCCTTGCGCACCAGGGGTTCGCCGCCGGTGACCCGGACCTTGCGGATGCCCACGCCGGCGGCCACCCCGGCCAGGCGGAGCAGCTCTTCATAGCGCAGGATTTCCCGGCACGGCAGTTTCTGCCAGCCCCCCCAGGGGGTGCAATAGAAGCAGCGAAGATTGCAGCGGTCGGTGATGGAGAGCCGCAGGTAGTTGATGTCGTTAGGCAAAGTTTATCTCACTTGACAGCAGACTTAACAGCAGAACTGAGGACAGACTTAACAGCAGGACTGAGGACTAAGGACTGAGTTTGTGCTCTTCTTCTCAGTCCTCGGCACTCAGCACTCAACACTGTTTTCCTGTTTGCACCTCTCGCTGTTTTGCCACGGAAACTCTTAAGCCTCCCAGAATCAGGGATAGTTCTTTTGCTTTGGCCATAGTTAAGTCAAACTGATGATTTCCCAAATAACTGGCATCCAAAGCAACATACAAATGAGAGCGAACTTCAGCGCAAGAAGATTTGGCAATGGAAATGAATTGGTGAAATTCCGTTCGCTTGCCCCGCTCGAACCCTTCCGCCAGATTTGCCATGATGGAGACGGAGGCTCGCTGAATCTGATTCCTTAAGCCAAAATCCTTATTAAAAGGTTCCTGGCGACTGATTTCATAAATCTCTTTCGTCAATTCCCTGGCTTTCTGCCACGCAATCAAATCTTCAAATTTTTCTATCTTACCCATTCTCTTTTCTCAGTCCTCAGCACTCAGCACTCAGTCCTGCTTTTCTTCCCCTCAGTCCTGTTCTTCTTTATTGCACCTGGAACTGCGTCTCTTTTTCGCTCAGGGCATAGCCGGTGCTGACCTTGGTCTTCAAGGTGTAGACGCCGGGCCTGGCGTTGGCCGGGAGGGTAAAATCCACCTCCTGGAGCCAGGTGCCGTTGAGTTTGCGCATCTCCATACTCTTGGTCCGGCCCAGGGATTTACCCTGGAAAGAGATATCCCGGGTGACGGCTACCGGGATGGCCACGGCATCAGGCGTCATGATGGTATAAGTGGTGGCCAGGACCATGGACTGGCCGGCCCTGGCTTTATCCGGCCGCACCTCGACGCCGTCCAGGCGCAGGATGCAGCCGCTGGTGGAACAGTAGTTCTCCCGGGCCACGATTTCCTCGCGGCCCAGGCGGCTGGCCTCCCGGTCGCCGCCGTAAGCCCCCCAGGTGTAATCGCCCCAGGAGCGATCCAGGAGTTTAGTCTGGGCCCCGGCCTGGGTAACCGGGAGAGATAAGGTGATTAACCCTGCCAAGATCAAGCATAACAGAAAGCCGCGCCGCATTTTTTTCATTATGGTCTCCAAGCTGCCGGGCAATGAGGTCAATGGGTAAATTTTATTTTAAGCCATCGGCGCGAAAAAGGAAAGACCGGAAACCGGGGACGGGGTTCGGATTTGCTCTTGCTCCCGTCCCCGGTCTCCCGTCATTTTTAAGGCAGGAACCGGCGGGCGCCCTTGAAAGAGACGCGCCAGGTTTCGGCGTCCAGGCGGCTGACCTCGACTCCCCGGGGGGAGGCATGGACGAAGCGGCCCTCCCCCAGGTAGATGCCGTCGTGGCAGACCTCCTCGGCATGGAAAGACGGCAGCAGGCCGGCCAGGAAAACGTCCCGGCCCCGGGTCTGGCAGAAGCGGTTGAAGAAGACCACGTCTCCGAAGCGCAAGTCTCCGGGGCCCACCGGCCGGCCGGCGCCATATTGTTGGGCCACGGTGCGGGGCAGCATGACCCCGGCCCGCTGGAACAGGGCCTGAATCAGGCCGGAGCAGTCCACTCCCTGGGGGGTGGTGCCGCCGGAACGGTAAGGCGCGCCGTAAAAATCACCGAGGGCCTGCTCCAGGGCCACGTCCTGGGGACTGCGGAAGCCTTGGGGCAGCGGCGCGATCGAGGTAGGTGGCCGTGGCGGAGGCAGAGAGGGACCGGCGCAGCCGCACAGCAAGCCGGCGCAGGCCAGGGCAAAGACAAAGGAACGCCAAAATTTAGCGGCCATCCGGAATCTCCCCCGATGTTGGACAGCCCTTACTTCCCCAGGCTGGTCGTCTAGATAAACAAACTCCACCAACCTTATGCGTCGATAATACTAAAAAATAGAGCAGTAATAAAAGAAATTTCTTGGTGTCATTAGCCTGAAACCGGAAAAAAGCAAAATCTAATAATGCTTCGGAGCAGCTAAACAATTTTTTGGCAGGACAGGCAGTTCGCCGGTGCAAGCGCAGGCTAAAGCCTGCGGCTACAGAAGATAGCCCTGGTATAAAGGGCACAGCAAGCTGTGCCCCTATGTCCCCTTATCCCAGCGCTAAGGGTTAAGGAACCCGGGCCGGAGGCCGGTGCCACTAATAAAAGGCGCGGCCAGGTTGGCCCCTGCGGATCATTTCTCTGCGGTTTCGATGCGGGGGAAGAGGCTCGGGCCTTTTTGCAGGGAGCCGCCGGGAAGGAGGCGGCCCCAGTTAAGGATCTGGGGGAGGGGCTGGTCCCAGAGGGCCAGGCCCAGGCCCAGTTGCTCGCTCATCTTGAGGGCGCTCTGCGGCATCACCGGCCGGAGCAGGGCCACGATGATACGAAGAGATTCCAGCAGGTGGTAGAGCACGGTGTCCAGGCGGCTCGCGGCCTCGGGACGCTTGGCCAGTTCCCAGGGGGCGTTGGCGACGATGTAACGGTTGAGGTGGCCGATCAACTCCCAGAGGCCGGATAAGGCCCGGGAGAACTCCAGGGCGGGAAAATGCCGGAGAAAATCGGCCGCGGCCTTTTCGGCCAGGAGGATGACTTCCCGATCCAGGTCGTTGGGGACGCCCGGCGCCGGCACGATGCCTTCCCGGTACTTGAAGGCCATGCCCAGGCTGCGGGCCAGGAGGTTGCCCAGGTCGTTGGCCAGGTCGGAGTTGATGCGGCCGATGAGGGCCTCAACGCTGAAGTGGGCGTCCAGGCCGAAGACCATCTCCCGGAGGAAGAAGTAGCGCACCTGGTCCACGCCGTATTGGGCCGCCAGGGCCTTGGGTTCCACCACGTTGCCCAGGCTCTTGGACATCTTGCCGGCGTCCACCTGCCAGTAACCGTGGACGTTGAGGTGCCGGTAAGGTTCCAGTCCCATGGCGGCCAGCATGGTGGGCCAGTAGATGGCGTGGGGCTTCAGGATGTCCTTGGCGATGAGGTGCTGGGCCGGCCAGAATTTTTTGTAAGGTTCTCCCTCAGGGTATCCTAAACCTGAAAGGTAGTTGAGCAGGGCGTCGAACCAGACGTAGGTGACGTAGCGCTCGTCGAAGGGCAGGGTGATGCCCCACTCCAGGCGGCTTTTGGGCCGGGAGATGCACAGGTCCTCCAGGGGCTCCCGCAGGAAGGCCAGGACTTCGTTCCGGTAGCGCTCCGGCCGGATCCAATCGGGGTTGTCGTTGATATAGTCCAAAAGCCAGCCCTGGTATTTGCTCATGCGGAAGAAATAGTTCTCTTCCTTGAGGTAAGTGGGCTTGGTCTTATGGTCCGGACAGAGGCCGTCCACCAGGTCGCGCTCCAGGTAGAAGGTTTCGCAGCCGAAGCAGTAGAGGCCGCCGTATTCGCCGAAGTAAATGTCGCCGCTTTCATGGACCCGGCTGAGGACCTCCTGGACCACCTGGATATGGTCCGGGTCGGTGGTGCGGATGTAGCGGTCGTAGCTGATGTCCAGCTCATCCCAGGTCTGGCGGAACCGGGCGCTGATGCGGTCGACGAACTCTTTCACCGGCAGGCCCGCTTTAACCGCGGCTTCTACCACCTTGTCGCCGTGTTCGTCGGTGCCGGTCTGGAAGCGGGTCTCGGCGCCCATCAGGCGCTGGAACCGGGCCAGGGAGTCGGCCACCACGGTGGTATAGGCATGGCCCAGGTGGGGCTCGGCGTTGACGTAATAGATGGGGGTGGTCAGGTAGTAGGGCATAGTAGTGAGCAGTGAGCAGTGAGCAGTGAGCAGTGGTAAGCAGAATTTTGGAGGTTTTGCTGCTTACTGCTCACCGCTTACTGCTTACTATAATCATTTTCCTTCCAGGTTTTTGAGTTTCACCAGGGCCTGTTGCAGCAGGTCCTGGTCTTTTTCGGGGTTGCCGGTTTTGAGAAATTGGCGATAGGCGGCCAGGGCTTCGTATTTCTGGCCCAGCTTCTCCAGGGCCTGGGCCCGGACAAATTGGGCCCGGGCGAAATTGGGGTTGAGCTTCAGGACCGCGTCGGCATCGTCCAGGGCTTTATCGGGCTGGCCCAGGTTAAGATAAGCCAGGCCCCGGTTATGGAGGATTTCCACGGTCTGGGGGTGGAGCTTCAGGGCGTGGTTGTAGTCCGCCAGGGCCTCCTTGGGCTTGCCCATGTCCAGGTAGGTGTTGCCCCGGTTATAGACGATCTGCCAGTCCTTGGGGGCGTACTTCATAGCCTGGGTGTAATCGGCCAGGGCCTTGTCATAGACGCCGCCGCGGCTATAGGCGAGGGCGCGGTTGTAGAAGGCTTTGGAAGAATCGGGGGCCAGCTCCAGGGCCTTGTCGAAGTCCCCCACCGCCTCCACCGGCTGGTCCAGCCGCAGGCGGGCGATACCGCGGTTGATGTAGGGCTCGGGCAGGTCCGGGTCGAGTTTGATGGCCTCGCTGAACTTCTCCACCGCGGTGGTGGTATTGCCCTGGTTCAGGGCCTCCACGCCCTGGGCGAAGGCGGCCTGGGCGGCGTCCGGCTCCGGGTCGGCCAGGGCGGGGGTGAGCAGCAGGCCGGTTAAAATAAGGGCGATCAAAGCCCCACTTAAACATTTTTTCATGCATTTTCCCGTAGGGTGGGCACTGCCCACCAGTATTGGAATGAGGGTGGGCAGTGCCCACCCTACATAGCGGGCGAGACTCCCGCCCCACGTACAGGCTGGAAGCCTGCGCTACCAATCACTTTTTGCCCTGGCTCAAGGCCGCCTCGACGAACTCCTCGTGGGTGCAGGCCGGGTTGAGGCCGGGGCAGGCGCCCTTGGCGTGCTCCAGTTCGTCGGCGTTCACCATCAGGGCCGGCAGGAAAGGCCACTGGCGGCAGATGAAAGGCTTCACCGGGTGGACCCGGCAGAGGTTGCCCGCCTGCAAGAAGACGCAAGAGCCAGTGTCGGCCACGGTCAGGCGGGGTCCGAGGGCGGAGGCTTCCACATAGTTGCGGCAGAAGTCTGCCACGGACATGGACAACAGGGCGGCCATGGCCTCCACTTCATCGGGGCGGACGTGGATGCCGCCCCGGCCGGAGCAGCAGTCGCCGCATTGTTGGCAGTTAAAAACAGGCTTATCTGAGGTTTGGCTCATGCATCAGGCCTCGAATCTCCTAGGTTTTAAAGACCGGGGACGGAGGACGGGAGCAAAACTTCGGTCCTCGCTTCGTTCTCCGGCGGCAGTAAATTCAGGGGCGCGGCGCGCACCCAAAAATCCCCCTAAATCCCCCTTTTTCAAAGGGGGACTTGAAGAATCGCCCGCACGCCCGCCTCACTACAGGCCGCCCCCCTTCTTGGAGGAGCAGAGGCATTAATGGCGGGCGGGGACGCCCGCCCCACCAAATTTTTCACAGCCTCATTGGTGCGCAGTGCGCACCCTGCACGGGCGGTTCGAGAACCGCCCCTACGGCCCCTGACCCCCGCCTTTAGGGGTTTTTCAGCGCCGGCTGGCCGGTGGATTCCAGGACGCTGCGCCAGAGGGGGGAGTTCAGGTGCACCTCTTTGGAGCGCCCCACCGCGGCCTGGATGGGAATGTGCACGTAATGGCTGTGCCAGCGGTTCACCAGCATGCCGGTCTTGCCGGCCATGCCGGCGTGGACGGCGTTTTGGCCCAGGAAGCCGCAGTAGATACGGTCATTATAGTTGGCCGGCATGCTGCGGATCAAGTAGCTGGGGTCGATGTACTTGACGTTGACTTCGATATGGCGATTCACGAAATATTCCTTGATCCGCTCCTGGAGATAGACCCCGATATCCCCGGGCTTGACGTTTCCGGAGAGATCACAAACCCGGTCATCGTTACAGAAGTATTTCTGGCCGGCGCCTTCGCCCACCAGGATCAAGGCGTGTTGTCGCTCCAAGAGGCGCTGTTCCAGGACCGCCAGGAGGCCGAACTCCCCTTCCAGGTCGAAGTCGGCTTCGGGAATCAGAACAAAGTTGACCTCCCGCAAGGCCAGGGTGGCGTTGGCGGCGATGAAGCCGGCATACCGGCCCATGAGCTTCACCAGGCCGATGCCGTTGGGGGCGCCCACCGCCTCGGTGTGGGCGGCGTGGATGGCGCGGGTGGCCTCTTCCACGGCGGTGTCGAAGCCAAAGGAACGGGTGACCAGAGCGATATCGTTATCAATGGTCTTGGGGATGACGATCACCGCGATGCGCAGGTCCCGCCGGGTGATTTCGTGATAGATGTCATCCGCGGCCTTGAGGGTGCCGTCGCCGCCGATAAGAAAAAGGATGCGGATATTGAGGCGGTCCAGGGCGTCGACGATCTCGCCGGTGTCCTGGGGGCCCCGGGAACTGCCCAGGATGGTGCCGCCGAAGATGTGGATGTTGGCCACCGCCTCCGGGGTCAGGTCCAGCAATTCATGGCAGTATTTGGGCAGGAATCCCTGGAGGCCATAGCGCACCCCGTAGATATGCCGCACCCCATAAAGATGATAAAGCTCCAGGACGATGGCCCGGATGACGTCGTTGGTGCCGGGGCAGAGGCCGCCGCAGGTGGCGATGGCACAGTGCACCTTGGGAGGGTCGAAATAGATCTGCTCCCGGGGGCCGGCCATTTCGAAATATTGGGGCTCTTCCCCCGGCTGCAGGCTGCTCAGGTAACTGGGGGAGTCGTAGACCAGAATCCTATCCGCATCCCGGACAAAGGTCTTTTCCACCAGCCCGCCGTCACGGGTGTACATGGGGGCCCGGGGCACCGGAGAATCCACCTTGGGCTCCCCGATTTTGGGGATGCGGGTATCGATCTTTTCGTAGGTCATAGTTTTTTTGACGGGGGACGGGAGACGGGAGACGGAAGCAAAGCCTCTATCGCCGGTTTCAGATCCCCCATTATCAAATTTATTTATAAACTCCTGAGATTTCTTTATTAAAGATTGGGAGACGACGGAAGAAAAGCTCCGGTCTCCGGTCCCCGGTCCCCGGTCTATTAAAGACGGGGGACGGGGGACGGGAGAAAAGCCCTTTATCGCCAGTCTTCGCTTCCCGGTAGCTCTGTTCGTAGATCATTGAGGCTTTTTTACCCAACTTTCTATGGCCAGATTCCAATTATTAGCAAAAATGGGGGTCGTAAAAACCCTACCCGGTCTCCAGTCTCCAGTCCCCGGTCCCTTACCAGGTTTCGGTCATGGCCTCCAGTTCGTCCTTGAGTTCCCGGGTCATCAGCTTTTTGATGGCATCCCTGGGGGCCAGATCCTCATAGAGGATTTTATAAATGGCGGCCACCAGGGGCATCTCCACTCCCAGCCGTTCCGCCAGCCGGTGGACCGCCCGGGAGGTCTTGACCCCTTCGGCCACCATGGCCATGCCGGCCAGGATCTGGTCCAGGGTCCGGCCTTGTCCCAATTTGAAGCCCACCTGGAAATTGCGGCTCTGGACGCCGGTGCAGGTGAGCAGCAGGTCACCCAGCCCGGCCAGGCCGGTGAGGGTCATGGGATTGGCCCCGAGGCGGAGCGCCCAGCCGGGTCATTTCGGCCAGGCCCCGGGTGATCAGGGCGGCCCGGGGGTTGTCCCCCAGGCCCATGCCCCCCAGGATGCCGGTGCCGATGGCAAAGATGTTCTTCAGGGCGCCCCCCAGCTCCACGCCGGTGACGTCGTGGCCGGTGTAAACCCGGAAGTAGGGGAGTGGAGAAGAGCCGCTGCAGATATTGGGCCACCTCCCGTTGCCGGGAGGCGATGGTCACCGCGGTGGGTTGCTTTTGGGCCACTTCCCGGGCGAAGCTGGGGCCGCCCAGCACGGCATAAGGCACCTCGGCGCCCAGTTCCTCCCGGGCCACCCCCTCCATGGTGAGCATGGAGTCGATCTCCATGCCCTTGGTGGCGCTGCAGGAGCACGCCCGCGGCAGGCAAGTGCGGCTTGAGGCGCTCAGGACTTCCCGGAAGACATGGGAGGGCACCGCCATGAGGACCAGGCCGGCCGCCGTGCAAGAGCGCCGCCGAAGTCCTGCGTGAAGATCAGGCGGGAGGAGAGCCGCACTCCGGGCAGAAAGATGCGGTTGATCCGGTCCCGCTGCAGGTCGGCATAGACCTCCGGTTCCCGGACCCACAGGCGGACCGGCAGGCCCTTTTCGGCCAGGAGTTGGGCCAGAGTGGTGCCCCAACTACCGGCGCCGATCACCGCCAGGTCTTGGCTTCAGGAGAGTCCCAGGTCGGTCTCGGGCTCGGGCTTCGCCGTCATCACTCTTTTCCGCCACCTTGGCCACGCTGACCACCCGCTCTTCCGCGTCGGCGTCCATGAGTTTGACGCCCTGGGTGACCCGGCCGATGAGAGAGATGCCCCTGGGCCGCCAGGCGCAGGATCTTGCCGCCGTCGGTGACCAGCATGACCTCATCATCTTCGTTCACCTGGAGAATGGCCATGCACCGGGCCGTTGCGTTCGGTGATGTCGCAGACCCTTGACCCCCTGGCCGCCCCGGTGGTGCTGGGGATATTTCTTCGGATCGGTGCGCTTGCCGAAACCCCGTTCCGTCACGGTGAGGATGGTGCCCTCGGGCTGGATCACCTCCATGCCCACCACCTCGTCTTCCGGGGCCACATCCATGCCCTTGACGCCCCGGGCGGTACGGCCCATGTCCCGGACCTCGGCGGAGGGGAAGCGGATGATCTTGCCCAGACGGGTGCCCATGAGGATGCTCTGGTCCGGCTTCACTCAAGGCCGCGCCCACCAATTCGTCGCCGGCGTCCAGGCTGAAGGCGATGATGCCGCCGCTCCGGGGCCGCTGAGAAGTTCATCAGGTCGGTTTTTTTGATGATGCCGCGTCTGGTGGCCATCACCAGCGAGGCGCCGGGCACGAATTCCTTGACCGGCAGGATGGTGGCCAACTTTTCGTCCTCGCCCAATTGCAGCAGGTTGACGATGGCCTTGCCCTGGGCCGTCGGGGAGCCGATGGGAATCTCGTGGACCTTGAGCCAGAACACCCGGCCCTTGTTGGTGAAGACCAGGAAGCAGCTGTGGGTGGAGGCGATGTAGAGCTGGGAGACAAAATCGTTTTCCCGGGTGAGCATGCCGGTGCGCCCCTTGCCGCCCCGGCGCTGGCTGCGGTAGATGGTCAAGGGGAGTGCGCTTGATGTAGCTCCGGTGGCTGATGGTCACCACCATGTCTTCGTCGGCGATGAGGTCTTCGGCGGTGAAGTCCTGGGCCTCGGGGACGATTTCGGTGCGCCGGCTGTCGCCGTAGCTTTCCTTGAGTTCGGTCAGTTCCCCGGCGATGAGGGCCTTGACCTGGGCCTCCTCGCTGAGAATCAGGCGGAAGCGGGCAGATGGCGGCCTCCAACTCCTTGGCCTCGTCGATGATCTTCTGGCGCTCAAGGCCGGTGAGGCGCTGCAGGCGCATGTCCAGGATGGCCTGGGCCTGATCTCGGAAGGCGTAGCGCTCGTCTCAGGTGGCGACAGGCGCCGCTGATGAGCTGCCGGCCATCAATTGGCCGTTGGCCTCGGCGGTGGCCGCGGCCCGGATCAGGTCGATGACCTGGTCCAGGTAGTCCAGGGCGATGAGCAGCCCCTCCAGGATGTGGGCCCGGGCCTCGGCCTGCTTGAGCTCAAAGCGGGTGCGCCGGATGATCACCTCCCGGCGGTGGGCCAGGAAATGGCGCAGCATATCCTTGAGGCTCAGGAGTTCCGGCCGGTTGTCGACGATGGCCACCAGGTTGATGCCGAAGGTGACCTGCATCTGGGTGTGGAGATAAAGCTGGTTCAGGATGGTCTGGTGCGGCTCGTCCTTCTTGAGCTGGATCACCACCCGCATGCCTTCCCGGTCGGATTCATCCCTGATGTCGGAGATGCCCTCGAGCTTTTTGTCCTTCACCAGTCTCGGCGATGCGCTCGATGAGGCGGGCCTTGTTCACCTGGTAAGGGAGCTCCCGCATCACCAGGGTCTCCCGGCCGCCTTTCGTTTCCACGCCACCTTGGCCCGGAGGCGGATGAGGCCCCGGCCGGTGCGTAGGCCTCGGCGATGCCCTCGGCGCCATAAATGAAGCCCCCGGTGGGGAAGTCCGGCCCCGGGATCAGGGCCATGAGTTCGGCCAGGGTGATCTCCGGGTTGTCGAGGGTGGCCAGCAGGGCCGTCGCAGACTTCGTCCAGGTTGTGGGGCGGGATGTTGGTGGCCATGCCCACCGCGATGCCCGAGGAGCCGTTGATCAGGAGATTGGGGAGGCGGGTGGGCAGCACCAGGGGCTCTTTCATGGAGCCGTCGTAGTTGCCCACGAAGTCCACGGTGTCCTTGTCCAGGTCCTGGAGGAGTTCGTGGGCCAGGCGGGTGAGGCGCACCTCGGTATAACGCATGGCCGCGGGGGAGTCGCCGTCGATGGAGCCGAAGTTGCCCTGGCCGTCCACCAGGGGGTAGCGCAGGGAGAAGTCCTGGGCCATGCGCACCATGGCGTCATAGACCGCCGCGTCGCCGTGGGGGTGGTATTTACCGATGACGTCGCCGACGATGCGGGCGCTCTTGCGGTAGGGCCGGTTGTAGTCGTTCCCCGCCTCGCCCATGGCGAACAGAATGCGGCGGTGTACCGGCTTGAGGCCGTCCCGCACGTCCGGCAGGGCCCGGCCGATGATGACGGACAGGGCATACTCCAGATAGGATTTGCGGATTTCATCCTCAATGTTGATGGGTACGGCGCGTGTTTCCATATTGAATAGACTCGGTTGGTTGTTTGAAGTATTCAGTTAAGATCACCTAATATTTAGGTCATTAAATTCAATGCACAAAAGATGCAAAATGCCTAAATATTTCAATGATATCACCAAAAATGGCGAAATCTTCTTTCTCGGATTCTCGGAGATAAAGCGTCTTTAGTCGGCCTATATCAAGCTTTGCCTGTGATGCGAAGATTTTGAGTATTGGGCGACCGGGAATCAGTCTCTTCCAACTGTCGGTACCATCTGTAAGGCTATTTTCCAATGCCTGAAATCTTTGCGAGATAGCTTGATTAATGGGACCCACATCAATTATGCTGGTAACTCGCTGCCGCTCTTCGGTAGCTCGCCCAGAAATCAAGCTTAATAACTCTTCCTTCGATCGTCCATGGCAATCTTTAGGCATTAAATCAATATTACCGGCATGCAGTCGAAAAATGGAAGAGACTTGCAGGGAAACGGCGTAAGAAATCGTATTACGTGCGATCTCGTGAAGTTTTTTTCGAATTTCTTCTGGTGAAGTCAGCCAAGATTCCTCAGATTCCATATGAGAAAATACTCGGGCCAGGATTTGCTCATCAAGAAAATAGTTCTCCAAATGATATCTGGGGAGTAACCGAAATCGATCAGGGGCATTGCTTCCCGTAGTCTCTGAAAGGGGCGAAGGCGTCGTATCACCATCGCAAAGCATGAAAAATTCGATCCCCCAAATCGTTTTTTCGAGAACCTGTGAAGATACCGTTGAAAATGAAGTGATGGTTGCCTTACCTCCGCTGGGAACTAAAACCAGGTTCGGGAGTTTATTACTGATAATTGATCCGTAGACTTGTTTATCAAGACTGGCATTTGTCCCTTCGACAAGCACAATCCGCCTTCCTAGTGCGACTATACCAATTGACTGTCCAAGAAGATTCAATGCTTGGTTAGTTTCATCATCAGCAGAAACCGGTATGGCTTGGTTGGTAACCGCGTCGTTGGGTGGAGCAATAAAAATAACTGAGTGCTCGAGAGAAGCCGTGATGATATCTGGTGAATGTGTAAAGAAGATAAACTGGTTCTGTTCGCCGATTGTTTCCAAAGTCCGCAAGAGCTTGAAGCTTAATTCCGGATGCAGGTGAAGCTCGGGTTCGTCGAACATTACGATGCTGTGGGAAGGTCTCCTTAGAATGAAGTCAAAAACAATATTCGCTACCTCTTGCTCCCCCGAGCTAAGGCTCGTAAGCGGGAATTGCTGTTCTTCATATGAATAATCGAGGTACTGTTTTTTGGGATCAGCGTTTAAAAGCTCTTTCGGAGAAAGAAGTTGACTAAAAGCCTTTTTGAAAGGTTCTAAGGGATCCTTGAAATTGAGTTCCATAGAAGTTTCGCCACGTTGCATTAACTCTTCAGCACGTTTAGCAATATGGTCTCGCTGACTTTGAACCTTTCGGAAAATTGAATGCAGTGTATCTTGAAACCGAGCCCGAAGTCCTCCAAATGTTACGTCCCACCCGACATTTTCTTCATAAGGGTCCTTAATATCCCATGAGAATGGATATGGGCTAATCTTCTGAATCGACCGGTCACTCTCGAAGTTAATCACACTACTACGCCATTTTCTCCGGTGACGGCTCTTCTGAAGGCTAACCTGAAGTTTCTGTGCATCAGGTTGATTCGCTGTATCGAGCTCTTTTTTACCCCAATCCTCCAATTCCTCCACAGAGGTCGCCTCGAAAATGAGACGTACATTCTTCGCCCCGGTAGGATTGCGAAAGTGACCAAGAATGCCCTGTGCGAGACGCGTCTTGCCTACACCATTGGGGCCGGCTATCACAATGATATTTGATAGGTCGCCAGCGTCAAAGTTCTTGATAGGAAGAACATTATTTACTGAAATTCGTGTTAATCGCAATCTAACATACCCCTATCCCGCCACATAGACTGGCTCCAGGGATTGTAAGATGTGGCGGCGGCGGATGTAGTTTTCACTCCGTTCCACGGCCCGGCGTTCTACCAGGTCCACTTTCCGGCCCAAGATTTCTTTCAATTCATCCTGCATATCAACCATTTCGAAAAAGGACCAATGGGCCTCTTCTTCGAAGCTCACCAGGAAATCCACATCGCTATCAGGACGGAAATCCTCCCGCAAGACCGAGCCAAAAAGGGACAATTCTTTGATCTTCCAGCGGCGGCAAAAATCCTCAATCTGCGGCAGTGGAATATTAATCTTAAGTCGGGTCATAATAATTAATCACGGATTAATCGTCGTCTGATAAACAAACTTCCCCTGTTCCACTTTGATGACCGTCACGCCTTTGATGGGGTTGTGGTCCGGGCCCATGGTGAGGTGCCGGTGACCCCGGGAAAATTTTGGTCGCGGCCAGGGCTGCGGCGACCTTGGCGCCCGTCAGATGCTGCCGGCCCTGGTCATGGCCGTCCGCCAGCAGGAAATAAGCTTCGCCGCCCAAGGCGGCAAAGGCATCCAGTGGCTTGTGATACGTGGCTTCGTAGGCCTGCATGAACTTTCTTGCCCAGTCTCGGTATTGGTGCCCTGGCGGTGGAAGTGGGCGGTGAAATACATGCCGTTAACCGCCTCCCCGCCGATGCTGAGCAGTTCCGGCACCTGGGCCCCGTCGCCCGTGAGGATGGGGGTTTGCACGCCCAAATCCTTGAGTTGCTTGGCCAACAAGCGCATCTTCGGCATAATAGTTGGGCGCATAGATGAGGTCGGGATGCTTGGCCTTGAAGCCGGAAATCTGGGCGCTGAAATCCTGGTCGCCGGTCTGGATATAGCTGGTGGCGACGATCTCCCCGCCCCGGCGCTTAAACTCCTGCGGCGAAAAAATTGGCCAGGCCGACGCAGTAGTCCTGGGCCTGATCGATGAGCAGGGCCACCTTCCGGGCCTTGAGGTTTTCACCAGGCAAAGCGGGCCGCCACCTTGCCTTGAAGGTCGTCCACAAAACAGGCCCGAAAGGCAAATTTGCGATTCTGGGTCACCAGAGGGCTGGTGGCGGTGGGCGAGATGTTGGGGATTCCGGCCCGCTCGGCGATGGGCACCCCGGCCAGGGTATCGCTGCTGATGACTTCGCCGATGATGGCCGCCACTTTATCTTGTTCAATGAGACGGCTCACGGCGTTGGCCGCCTCGATGCGGTCGCTCCGGGTGTCCACCAGTACCAGCTTGACCGGCTGGCCCAACACCTGGGGCTGCAGCCGGTGCGCCACCTGCACCCCCTCCCAGACCATCTGGCCCATGGCCGCGGCCGCGCCGGTCATGGGTAGATATAGACGCCGATCTTGACCGCCGTGGCCTGGGCGGACGGGCCATGATCAATAAGAAGCCGCAGATGAGCGCCAATCTTTTCAGGTGCGGACCTCCTTGACTATAGCTTCAAAGGCGAAAAGGCGAAAGGAAATTGGCGCAGAATAAGCAAGGCGAGGGGCCAAGACTTGGCCGCCTGAGGTCCCCTTGCCCTTGCCGTTTTCTCTAAGCTTCTTATGGCTTGTCCCCGGCCCTTATCAGACTTATAATACCAGAAAAAACCCGTGCCGGAAAGGAATTCCGGTGAGCGTGACGAGGTGTGGCCATGGAATTGAAGCTGGTAAAACTGATCATCCCGGAAGGGGCCAATCTCATTTTGGGCCAGAGCCATTTCATCAAGACCGTGGAAGACCTGTATGAAATTCTGGTGGGCGCCGTGCCGGGCATCAGGTTCGGCCTGGCCTTTTCGGAGGCCTCCGGGGATTGCCTCATCCGGGTGGAAGGCAATGACCCGCGAACTGACGGCCGACGGCCACCCGGAACGCCGGCCTGCTTGGCCGCGGGCCACACCTTCAATATCCTCATGCAGGACGCCTTTCCCATCAACGTCCTCAACGCCGTCAAACTGTGCCCCGAGGTCTGCCGCATCTTCTGCGCCACCGCCAATCCGGTGGAGGTCATCCTGGCCCAGACCGAACTGGGCCGGGGCATCCTGGGGGTGGTGGACGGCTTTTCCCCCAAGGGCGTGGAGGACGACGCCGGCCGCGCCTGGCGTCACGAGATATTGCGGAAATTCGGGTATAAGAAATGACGGGGGAAGGGGAACCGGGGACCGGCAGGTTATTCCGTAAAGAGTGATCTCATGCCAAGGCGCAAAGGCGCAAAGGCATGGCGCAAGAATATAGAGGTCAGGCAGGGACGCCTGCACCATCAGGTTTTTAAGGAGTATAATTATGCAGAAATTTTTCGAGCCCGGCTCGGTGGTGCTCATCGGCACCTCGCGCCAGACCGGTCCCGGCGACTTACAACAATCTGGAGATGCTGCTCAGTTACGGCTATCAAGGGCGCGATTTACCTGGTGCACCCCAAGGTGCCGGAGATCCTGGGATATTAAACTTATCCCCGGGTGGCCGATTTGCCGGAGATCCCCGACGTGGCGGTCATCTCCCTGGGCCGGGAACGCATAGTGCCGGCGTTTCAGGAGTGCGCGGCCCATCGGCATTAAGCGGGTGGTGGTGATCAGCCAGGGGTTTGCCGACGCCGACGACCGGGGCAAGGAATTGCAGGTCGAAATCGTGCGCCTGGCCCGGGAGCACGGCGTCCGGTTTCTGGGGCCGAACACCATGGGCATCCATCAATCGCCTTTTTCGGGTTTACCACGGCGTTTATCGATGTTCCCCGGGAGGCGTCGCCCGGTGCCTCTCACTATGGTGGCCCAATCCGGCGTCTTCCAGG
Source organism: uncultured delta proteobacterium (assembly GCA_963701845.1). Taxonomy (GTDB): domain Bacteria; phylum Desulfobacterota; class Desulfobaccia; order Desulfobaccales; family 0-14-0-80-60-11; genus JAPLJC01. Next base: position 32,012 of record CAVPBF010000005.1, read on the forward strand.
CGGGGGCCGTCGTCCTTTACCGGCCGGATGGGTAAGGCCATCGACATGGGCAACGCCGCGCGACGTGGATGTGGTGGACGTCCTGGAATATCTGGAGCATGATCCCCAGACCCGAATTATCGTGCATGCACCTGGAGGGCATGAAGCAGGGGCCGGCGGTTCCTGCACCATCGCCGGCCGGATCGTCCCGCAGACAAGCCCATCATCGCCTTAAAAACCGGGCGCAGCGCCGCCGGGGCCCAGGCCGCCGTGTCGCATACCGGCTCCATGGTGGGCGAAGACGCAGTCTTCGATCTGGCCTTCCGGGAGGCCGGTATCATCCGGGCGCCATTCGCTGGTGGAACTGCGGGCCATATGCCGGGCCTTCCTGCATTTCCGGCCGATGCGCGGGCCGCGGCTGGGGATGGTGACCGCCACCGGGGCCTTCGGCATCGTCACCGCCGACGCCTGCGCCGATTACGGCCTGGAAATGGCCCCCTTTCCCGAAAGTCTCCGGGAACTGGAAGAGGAACGCATCGCCTGGCATCAACTCCACAACCCGGTGGATATCTGGCCCCTGGGGATGGTGACCGGCTCCTTTGCCAAGGTATTCCGCCGGGCTGCAAGGGGTTGCTGGCCAGGCGATCAGGTGGACGGCATTGTGGGAGTGGGGCCGGCCTGGATCTCGCCCTTGCACGCCGATCTGGATATGGCCGCCACCGTTAGGGAATTGCTTAAGGGTAACACCGGTCATAAGCCCCTGGCGCTGCTGCTCTACGGGGATGAGGCGGCTTGCCGGGCGCAGTGCCGGGAACTGGCCGGCGAGCCCGATGTGGCCTGCTTCGACACCCTGGAAGAGGGCGTCATGGGCCTGGCCGCGACCTGGCGTTATCATCGCTTTCGGGAGTGTGGCGGTGCGGCGGAGTCCCTGGCCCTGCCGGGGGCGTCCGCCGCCAGGCCCGTAACCTTGCCGGCCCGCGGCGCAGTCTTGGGAGAGGCGGCCCTGGCGCTTTTGCAGCATTACCGGATACCTACGGCACCCACTCTATTGACCCAGGACGCCGCGGCCGGCGCAGCCTTTGCCCGGGAAGCCGGCTATCCGGTGGTGCTGAAGATCATCTCAGAGGAGTGGCTGCATAAATCCGACCTGGGCGGCGTGCGCCTGAATATTCATGATGAAGCGCAGTTGCGGGCGGCCTTCCAGGAACTGACGGAGCTTTTCGAGGTGCGCACCCCCGGGGGGAGCCTGCAAGGCCTCCTGGTGCAGAAACAGGTGCAGGGGGTCGAACTACTCCTGGGACTCAAAAGGGATCCGCAGTTCGGGCCGGTGCTGGTGGCCGGCGCCGGGGGGATTTATACGGAAATCCTCCGGGATATTGTCCGGGGCTTTGTGCCCTTGAGCCGGGAGCGGGCCCGGTGTATGCTGGCGGCATTGAAAATTCACCCCATCCTGGCCGGCGCCAGGGGGCAGGCGGGCGTCAATCTGGAGGCCCTGCTGGACCTGATGCTGGGGCTGTCACGATTGGCGGTGGATTATCCGGAAATCCGCGAATTGGACCTCAACCCGGTGGTGGCCAATGCCGGGGGCTGCTGGTGCGTCGATTGGCGGCTGCTGGTGTAAGTGGCGAGTTTTCATTGCCAGGAAGCCAATCCACCAAAGTGGAGCGGGCCAGACAGTCATCAAAAAAGGCCGAAAAGAAATTACTTCCCCCTCACCCTAACCCTCTCCCCCATCGGGGAGAGGGGATAAGCGGAAAACCCGTCTCTGATCCCAATTAACGCCAAGAGGTTTATTAAAAAATGAATCCAGCCTTAGCCGGAAACCGGAAACCGAAAACCGAAAACCGGATTTTATAATGAAGGCGGCCATCTTGGCGGCGGGGTTGGGGACCAGGCTCAGGCCGTTGACGGAGTTGGTGCCCAAGACCCTGATTCCCATTCTGAACCGGCCCTTGTTGGGGCTGCTGCTGGCGCAGGTGGAGGAGGCCGGGTTTCTGCAGGTGGCGGTAAACACCCACCATCTGGCGGCGCAGGTGCAACAATTCCTGGCCGGGCATATCTGGGGCTTCCACCTCAGCGTTAGCCCGGAGCCGGAGATTTTGGGGACCGGCGGCGGCTTGGGGAGATTGGGGGAAATTTTGCGGGGCGGGCCGTTTCTGGCGGTCAACGGCGATATTTTGACCGACCTGGACCTGGCGGCGGTGTATCACTCCCATCGGGCGGAGGCGGTGGCCACTTTAGTATTGCACGACTGCCCGCCTTACAATAAGGTCTGGGTAGCCGAGGGTCGGGTGGTCAGCATCGGGGAGCCGCCGCCGAGTGCGGCCGGGCCGCCCCTGGCCTATACCGGGGTGCAGGTGGTGGGTCCGGGGATGCTGGAGTTTCTGCCGGCCGGCCAGCCCTTTGATCTGGTCACCGCCTGGCGGCAGGCCCTGGCCGCCGGGAAACGCCTGGCGGCCCTGGTGGCGGCCCCGTTTTGGCAGGACCTGGGCACTCCGGCGGCCTATCTGACGGCCCACCGGCGGTTGCTCCAGGGGGAAGCCCCTAAATTGAGCCGCTATTTCGCCCAAAAATTAACCGATCCGTGCTTGGGGGTCGGCGACGTGATCGAGGCCGGAGCGCAATTTGGGGGCGGCGTCTGTCTGGGAGACCGGGTTAAGATCGGGGCCGGCGCGGTCTTGCGGCACGTGGTGGTCTGGGATGAGGCCACGGTTGAGCCTGGAGTGCGGCTGACGGATTGCATCGTGGCCTCCGGGGTGCGAGTGCAGCGTCGCGCCCGGGGAGAGGTGCTGGTATAAAGACAGTTTGCAGCTTTCGGTTATAAAGAAAGAGTTAAAAAGAGGTTGCCGGCTTTAGACTAAATACCGTTCATTTAAGAAAGAAAGCTTTGCAAAGATTAACCATCATGTCATTCTGAGGAAGCGAAGCGACCGAAGAATCTCCAAATACGAGATGCTTCGCTGCGCTCAGCATGACAAAAAACTTTTTCGTACATAAAGTAAACGGTATTGGCTTTAGACGGCTTTTTCCATCTGGCCGGGATAATCTTTCATAAGGAGACGGTTTCTTCATGATCACGCATATCGCCCTGTTTAAGCTGGTGCACGCCAACACCGAAACCGTCGAAGAGGCCAGAAAGGTGTTGGCCGGCCTGGCTGGGAAGATTCCCCAAGTGCGCCATTTGGAAGTGGGCGCCAATATTTTCGAATCCTACCGCGCTTACGATCTGGCCCTGATGGCCAGATTCGACTCCATAGAAGATTTGGAAGCCTACCAGCGCCATCCCGCTTATGTGGAGGTGGTGAAATACCTGCAGGGGGTGCGCCAGTCGGTGGTCACCGTGGATTATGAGACGCCTTAGCCTCCGGAGATAGTCGATGCCGCCCGATATCCCTGGACCCCGCGGCTGCAAGCCGCGGCAGAGCAGTTGGGCGCCTCGCTCAACGAGGCCCAGCCCCTGGCCGGAGACGGCTCCGACCGCCGATTCTTCCGCCTGCCGGGCTCGCCCCCGGTGGTTTTGCTGCATCATCCGAGGGCCCCGGGTCTGGGAGTGAATGAGAACGACTCCTACTTCCACCTGGGCCGGCACCTGCTGGCTCGAGGGGCGCCGGTGCCGGAGATTTACCACTACTGCCGGGAAGAGGGTTGGCTGCTGCTGGAGGACCTGGGAGATCTCAGCCTGGAGTCGGCCCTCGAACAAGAGGGGCGGGAGGACCGGAAGCGCGGCCGTTACCGGCAGGCCCTGGAGATCCTGGTCGATCTGCAGCTGCGCGGCAAGGAAGGCTTCGATCCGGCCTGGTGTTTCGACACCCCGGTGGTGCACCGGCCTTTTTTGTGGGAGCGGGAGTTGGGTTATTTCGTCCGGGCTTTTTTGCAGGGTTATTTGGGGCTGCAGGTGGAGGTGGAAGAGCTGGCCCCGGATTTTGAACGGTTGCTGACCGGGGCCTTGATTCCGGGGGCCAATTTTTTCCTGCACCGGGACTTCCAGTCCCGCAACCTGATGATCAAGAACGGCCGCCTGCGGGTCATCGATTTCCAGGGCGGGCGTCTGGGGCCCCTGGGTTACGACGTGGCGGCCCTGCTCATTGATCCGTACGTGAATCTGCCTCCCGCCTGGCAGGCAGAGCTGCTGGCCTACTACCTCGATCGGTTGCAGGAGCGGCTCCCCGGGGTGGACCGGGAGGCTTTCACCGAGCAGTACCGCCATCTGGCCCTGTGCCGTAATCTGCAAATACTAGGGGCCTTCGGCTACCTCACGAAGGTGAAGCAGAAGGCCAATTTTGCCCGCTACATCCCCGCCGCGGTGGCCGGCCTGCGCCAGCGCCTGGCTTCGAGGGCCGGGGAATTGCCGCGGCTGGAGAAGCTGGCTGGTTCGCTGCAGCCCGGTTGAGGGCTCCACGGCCGGGAAGCCGGGGGATGTCAAGCGCCTGATTCAATCTGACCACTGTCCAGGCGACCTCAAATGATTACCTTATCTTACGGATTATTGTGCCGCGGACTAACTAATTTTGGCGTGCCCCCAACCCCGCCAACTATTCCGGATCCGGCCGTCGGGGTAACATTGGGATCAAAATATTGGTCGATAAAATGCCCGGTTATGGAATTCGAACCTAAGCCATTTGGATCGATTTGGAACGCCGCGAACCCGACGATAGGCGCCCATTCCTTCTGTGAAACGTCCTGGACTATCGGTACTACAATGGTCTGGCCGTTTGACATATAGTTCGTCAAGGTAGCTTTCGTACCCGGCACCAGATAAACTTGGCTGGTGGAGCAAGTCAGTTGCGAATCAATACGAACCGACGGGACACTGTTACCTCCATTAAGATTAAACCACCCGGCAATCCCTCCATTGCTCTGAATCTTAAAATCTTGTTCGGCAATGTCTATTTCCACAGTCGCACCAACATTATTATAAACAGTGTCATAGGATACGGCGAGGGGGGGGACGTTAGTGTCTTGATAGGCTGCAGGGAGAATTGCCGTTGCTGTGACACTCACTGTTTGTGGACTGGAAACCCCGACCAGCGGTGCGAGATATAAAGTGACATTTCTGCTTAGGGTCACATTTACTGCCGGCTCCGGCAGATTAGCTGCTGCGGGGGGGACTATGGGTAGTGGGAATTGTACATAATCTGCGGGTGGTGTTAACGACCAGTATCCATAGTTAACAGTGCCATCGGTAAGGGTAAATGTTTGACTATCGACTTCATTAGCGGCATTATGGATGATTCCGTGGGCCTTGCTCTGTCCTTGAAGCCAGTTCGGGGCTTGATTGGGCCCTCCCGGGTCGGTATAGGGCAACAAACCCATCACACCGGCCAAGGCCGCGGCATCCGCAGTCCTCTGTAACTCACTCTTCGCCGTTACCATATGTCCAACATCGAGCGCCAGCCCCAAGAACCCGCACAGGGCGGCGAAAATGAGGGCAACAACAAGAGCGGTCGCGCCTGATTCATCGAGGGCCAGAGTCAGCATCTTTGTCGCTCTCTGATTAGACATCCCAGCTCCCTTCAGGGTCCCTCGACGGCCATAGCCGTCGTGGCTTTGAGTTGCATTGGGTTGGGAAGTAAGCTGCCAAGTATCCACCAATACACTTTCGCTTGCACAGTAACGGTGGCAATTTTATTTGGAGACGTGCCGGCATAGCTTCCACTGACAGAGAGGCTATCGAAGTTATAGCTGTTGTAATCAAGTGTGGTTATTACGTATGTAGAGATTTGTCCAGAACTGGGTTGATTGTTGGTGGAGGTATAGGCCACGGCATAACGGGCGCCCTCCCGACTAGCATCAGTGATAATATGTTGTGTGTAGTAAGCATGGGCTAAATCCATAGCTCCGAGTATCAATAACATCAATACGGGCAGAACTATAGCGAACTCCACCGCGGAGAACCCTGCCTCGCCGCGACCCGCTCTCAGCCACTGACGCAACCGGTTAAACATTGCCCCTGTCCCTCCCTGGAGAGGCAAGCCTGCCGAAAACCGACCTGGACACCTGTCCGGGGAATTGCCTCGCGATCGCGCCGTGTCCGGCACGAATAATCCGCTTCTTCATAGACCGAAATCCGCCGCGCCTAGTTGAGCTCGTCAACCCGAGAACCTGGTCTCCCGAGAGCAGACTTCTCCGTTCAGGCTGGGGGATTGCCGGGCTATGGTGTAAAAAAGTTAAGCCAATGGCCTTTCAAGAACAATTGGGGAATCCCTGATTTCGGCAGGCAAGAACCCTGATTTCTGGCCAGAAAAAAGGAAAAAAACCGCCGCGAGACCGACGGCAACGCCGCTGACGGGTCGCTAAGGTCAGCGTGCGCCTGGGGAAAGGCGGGAACCAGGGAATAACTGAGCACTTGGGCGCTGAGAAACTTAGCGGTGCGGCGGGAAGCATTGCCGAGATGATCTGGAACCGGGTCGGAGGGTGCGAGCTTTACGGAGAAGCTGGTCAAGTCCCCGCTGTCCATCAAAAATCGTAGTTGAACAGCACGTCCCCGCCGGTGTTGCGCCGGCCCATGTTCGACTCCAGGCTCATAAACTTGTTCACTTTGTATTCCAGCCGCACCTGGTTGGTGTCTTCCCGGTAGAGGGGGTTGGTCTTGCGTTCATAGGAGACGCTGAGCTGCTTGGTCAGGGGCTTGGTCACCCCCACCGTCTGTTCGCCGCATTTCATGGAGACGTCGCAGATCAGGGGAATTTCCGATCCAAAGATTTCTTTCAGCTTGCCGGCCGAAAGCCCTCCCACGATGCCCAGGGCCTGCTGGCTGACGGAGGCGTATTCCTCCTTGCTCAGGTTGGCGGCGGCCCGGCCGAAGACCAGATAAGAGAGCAGGTCCGGGGGCGGCAGGGGAGGGTTACTGGTGAAGCGCAGCACCGGCTTGCCGGCCGGGCCGGAAATGTCCAGAAAAAGGGTAATCGGATCAACCTCGGCGATGGCCCGGCCCGCCAGGGTGGCCGGCACCCCCGGTTTGCCGGACAGGGTCACCGTGCCTTCGGCCACCTTAAAGGCGCGCCCCTGGATGTTGATGGTGCCTTTCACGGCCCGCGCCACCCCGGCAATCGCCAGCTTATCCGCACCCGGCGCTTTGAGGATTTTGAGGCTGCCCTCCAGGTCCACCTGGAGATCCTTGTTTTTGACCCAAACTTCTCCGGCGGATTGCAGGGTGAGGTCAACCCGCAGCTTATCCCAAAATTCCAGATGGCCGGCGGCCTCAGTCCCGGGCGCCACCGCCGGCGGCTGGTTCACCAGGACGATATCGGGATGGGGGCCGGAGGTGAAGAAGCTGGTGGCCAGGGTGGCCTTGGTGATCGAGATCTGCCCGGTGAGGCGGGCGCCGTTCCAGGGGCCGGTTAGGGCCAGATCGGCGTTGGCCTCGATCTGGGAACCTTCTTTGTTCAGGGCCACGAAGTTCACGGCCTGGCCCCGCAGGGTCAATTGCCCCTGAGTGAAGCCCTGGAGGGCGAGATCACCGCTGAGGCGCAAGGTGCCGCCGCTTTGCAGGACGAGGTCCGGGATGCTGATCTTGCTGCCCTGGAGGCGGGCTTCGCCGGGCAGCAGATGGTAGGGAGCGCCGGCGACCCGCAGTTTAATCGAGCCTTCCCCCCAACGGACCTGGCCGGAAACCTGGGGATGATGGGGATCGCCCCGCCATTGAACCGAGAGGTCCAGGGACCCCTGGGCAGCTTGCACCGCGGGGCTTAGGGCCGTGAGCATGGCCAGGTTGGTCTGTTCGCCCTTCACCGTCAGGGCCAGGTTTTGGCTCCCCCAAGACCAGTTCAGGGGGATGAGGGCCAGATGCAGCGGGATCTGTCCGTCCCAGACCAGCCTGGGGCCCGCGGTCTTTTCATCCAGGCTGCCGGTCAGATAGAGGAAGCCGCCATGGTAATCGAACCTGGCTTGCAGGGCTTGAAAGGGAAAATTACCCACCTGCCCGGGACCCCAATGGAACTGCCCCTGAATCAGGGGCGCGGCGGGTTCGCCGGCGAAGGAGAGCTGGCCGTCGAGGTGGCCCTTCAGGGGCCGGCCTTGAACTTGAAAGAGGTTGGCGGGGAAATTCTTCAGGCTGAGCAGCCCGGTCAGATGCGTCCCCTGGGCCTCGACCTTCAAGGTCAGGTCGCCGCCGTTGACCTTGAAGCCGGCCGTGGCGAGCTGCAGCCCGGGGATGAGCCGGAGCTGCACCGGGCCGGTGTTGGCTATGGAGTATTCTTTAGAGCGCCAGGAAAATTTTTGCAGCGCCAGGGAGAGGGGGCGGCTCCGTAAGTCGGCGGTTCCCGTGATTTCAGCCTGGAGACCCTCCTGGCCGCCGGCGGTGAAGTGCAGTTGCCAGAGGTTGCCCTCCCCGCGACAGGAGAGCTGAGCCTGGGGGAAGACCCCTGCCGGCGTGGTCAGGCCGGCGCCCCGCAGTTCCAGATGACCCACGGTCGGCGGCCAGCCGGCGCCGTCGGCCTTAAAGGTGAAGGATTTCAGGGAAATGCCGTCCAGCCTGAGGCCCTGACCGTTGCCTTGCACGGCGAGGCGGGGGGCCGGGAAGGAGCCGCTCAGGGCGCCGGAAAAACCGAGAGGGCCGCAGTCCGCCGCCGGGAGATACGCCTTGGTGGCGCCGGAGGCCAGGCTGCCATGGAACTGCCAGTTGAGCCGGTCTCCGTCGATGGAACCGGAAAGCTCAGCCGCCAGTGGCCCCAGGCGGAGGGAGGCCTTGGACACCTCCAGCCTCGGTTGCTGCCAGGTGAGCCGGGCCCGCAAATTGTCCAGGGGCTGCGCACCCAAACGACCCCGGGCCTCCAAATCCCCGGCCAGCCTGAGGCCGGTCAGGGCGCCGGACGGGGGCAGGATGAAGGCGCCGGTGAATTTGCCGCTCAGGGCGGTCTCCCGGGCCTTTTCCAGTCCCAGGCGGGCCGGCTGAAAATCCCTGGCCTCGAGGTTCAGGTCGCCCTTTAACTGAGTGATTAAAGGACCGGCGGCCGTCAGGGAGAGCTGGCCCCAGTTGCCCCGGGCCTGGCCCTGGAACTGCTGCGCTTGGGCGTTGCCGGAGAGGCTGAGCTGCAACTGCTCCAGGCTGACGCCGCGGTCCCGGATGGCCGCGCTTTCCAGGCTCCAGTCCAGCTTTTCCGGGGGCCAGGCCAGGCCGACGCCTTTGAGCGCCAGCTTACCGGCCACCGGGGAGAGGTCTTTGAGTTTTCGAGACCACTGGGGATTGAAGGGTGCCAGTAGTTCGGGCCGCAGGCCTTCCAGTTTTGCTTGCAGGTCATAAGTCCACTTCCCGGCCTCACGGCTGATGGTCCCTTGCAGATCAAAAGAGGCCTGTTGCACCTGGCCGGCGCCGGTTACTGCAAAACGGTTCAGGCCCTGGATGGCCAGGCGGAATTTGCCCTTAACCTCCCAATCCTGGGGCCACTTGGGCCAGAGCAGATGCATCACCTTTCCCGGGATGGGCCCGAGGTTGATGGCAAACAGAGCCTTGGGCTCGGGTCCCAGATTGCCGGCGCCGCTCAGACCGGCCAGGGTGTGCTCGCCCCGGGTGATATCCAGGGAGTCGATGGTTAACTGATCATGGGCATAAGTGAGGCTGGTCTTGAGGCCGAAGGGTCCCTGGGGCGTGGTCGCCTCCAAAGTCGCCCGGCGCACCCGGATTTCCTGGTCCGGCTGCTTGGGGTGGAACACGCTGAGGTCCAGGCTCAGGTTCATATTCTCGTAGCGCTGGACGCCGCCGGGGCGGCTGACCGTCGCCTGGCCGTGTTCAATTAAAATATTGGGGAAATCCAGGGACTTGAAGGGCGGCGGGGGGCGTTTTTTGAGGAGAGTCGCCACCTCCCAATGGCCGGCCTGATCCTCCCGCAGGCTGAAGCGGGGCTCGTGCAGGATCAGACTGGCGATCACCGGGTGGAGCCGCAGGATGGACCAGAGGGAGAAGCGCAGCTCCAGCTTAGCGGCGTGGAGGATTTTACCCTGGGACGAGGTGAGGGTCACGTCGGTGAAGGTGAAGCCGGTGAAGGGGTGGCCCTGCACCGCGGCCACCTTGAGATCGCCGTTGAGGCGGTCTTGGGCCGCGTGCACCAATTCCCAGCCGCCCCAACGCCAGAAGGTCTGGGATTGGAAGACCCCCCAGCCGGCCAGGCCGAGAAGGACGACGAGCGCCAGGGAGATGAACAGGACGCGACGCATAGCCTATTTTAGCATAGTTTACAGGGGTTGAGCTATCAGTATCAGCCAAGGTAAAAAGTCAAGGCCGGCAACCTGTGGCGGCCTCAGCAATTGAAATACTCTGCCCCCCTCACCCTAACCCTCTCCCCCCGTTGGGGGGAGAGGGGATAAGAGGGAGGAATTTTTGGTAAAAGCGAGAAAAGCAGAGCCGAGGTGACTGTTCTCCATCTAGACTTGACAGAGAAATCACCTGACAGCGATCTATTTCGATTTTCCAGTATCATACCGGCGCCTGCAAATGGCGTTTGTAGCCGCAGGTTATAGCCTGCGCAGGCGAGACGCCTGCGCTACCATCCAATGTGAAATCAAAAACTAAAAACTAAAAACTAAAAACTAAAAACTAAAAACTCGAAACTCGAAACTCGAAACTGTCTCTAAAACGCCTGGCCGATGCTGAAAAAGACCCGGTAATTGTCTTTATGGCCGTTGATGGGATTCGTGGGGATGCCGATGCCGACTCCCAGGGGACCGATGGGGGTCATGTAACGCAGCTCGAGCCCGGGGGCATATTTGAGCTGCCCTAAATCGACATTGTGAACTTGCAAGAAAGACGTTGCCGAAATCCATGAAGACCACAGCCCGGAAATCTTTATAGATGGGGATGCGGGCCTCCAGGCTGCCCTCGGCCAGGGCCTCGCCGCCCAGGGGTTGCCCGGTGGCGTTCCGGGGGCCCAGATAGTCCAGGCGGTAACCCCGGACGCTATCATAGCCGCCGGCAAAGAAGCGACGGAAGATGGGAATCTGCTGGGTGGACTGGATCGGTTCGATTAGCCCGAACTTGAGGCGCCCGGCCAGGACGATGTTGGTGTCCCCCAGGGTGTGGTAGCGGCGGGCTTCCGCCACGGTGCGCAGGAACTGGAGATTGGAACCGAAGAAATCCGGGGCGGCCTCTCCGGTCCAGGAAAGCAAGCCCCCTCGGTGCGGGTCCGCGAGACTGTCCATGGTCTCCCGGCGCAGACCCAGGAGGAGCATGGAGGCGCGGTAGAGTTTGCCGACCGTGGTTTGAGTGAGGATGGCCAGGGTCTCTTCCGAGATGTTGAAGGGCCGGGCGAATTCCAGGCCGTGGCCGATGAAGCCTTTGATCTTCCAGGGCAGTTCCCGTTCCAGACGCTCCTGGGTGAAGATGGATTTATCGGTGAAGGTCGGCAGATAGCGGCGGATGTAACCGCTTTGGAGGACGAGGTCGTTGTGGCTGGCCCAGAGCTGGGGATTGGTGAAGGTGCTGACGACCCGGTCTTCGATGGAGGAGTGCTTGCCGTCTATATCCAGGGTGCGGCCGCCACCCCCGAGATTGCGAAAACGCAAGCCCAGTTTGGCCCGGAAGCGATCTTCATCACCGTAGCCCAGCCCTAATTTGACGGAGCGCTTCTTCTTTTCCTGCAGCACCACTTCCACGGGAATCCGATTCTCCTGTTCTTCCCCCGGAGTCATGGTGACGCTTTGAAACAGGTCCAGGGCGTAAAGCTGGCGCTGGCTGTCGTAGAGTTCCTTGACGGAGAAGACCTCGCCCGGCTTGAAGGTTAGCTGCCGCCGGACCAGATAACCGGGGGTCTCTTGCTTGCCGCTGATCTTGATGTCCCCGAAATAGAAGAGGGCTCCCGGCTTGATGGTGACTTCGATCCTGGCGGTATTCTTCTCTTCATCCAGGTAGATCTTGCCTTCCGCCTGGGCCCGGGGATGGCCGTGGTCCAGCAGATAGTCGAGGTAGAGGCGCTTCAGGGCCTCGTAGCCGTCCACCGTGAAGCGGTCGCCCGGCTTCAGCGGCCATTGCCGTTCCAAGGCGGAGAGGTCCAGCGGCGGGGTGGTGGGGGCTGTGGCCACTTCCTCGTGGACCACCTGCACATAAGGGCCTTCGGTGATGTGGAGTTTCCACTTTGACCCGGTTATCCGCGGTCTCGATCTGGGGGACGATCGTGGTATGGTAAAATCCCTGGCGCCGGTAATAGTCCTTGAGGCGCACCAGGTCGCCTTCCAGATCATCCTTTTTGAAGACGGGATCATGTTTCCAGGGCAGTATGGAGGGCAGGGGCGTGGTCATCTCGGCCTTGAGTTTCTTGGCCGGCACCAGCTTGGCCCCGATAATCTTGAAGGAGTGCAGCCACGGGCCGGCGGCTTCGTCCGGAGGCGGGTCGGCCACGGCCGGGCTCGCCCATGGCCCCAAGAGCAAGACCAGGCAGAGAAACGCCAGGAGAAAGCTCACCGACTCCGGAGAACGGCTTGCCATCCACAGGCGCCGGCGTCGAGGGGCCGGGAGCAGACTCTGGCTAGTTAACATGCCTCGATTTGCGGTTCCTTCAGGGGTGGTTGCATCCGAACAGGCGGCGGCCGGCGCCGCCTAACTTTTAAACTTTAGATTCGCCTGGCCCGAATATGTTATCAATCCGAGCGGCAAAGGGAGAACCTGCCCCGTCCAGCCTGCCACCTGTCAAAGCAGGAAGCAAAAAAGGCGGGAACTTTGCGACCCTGATTAACCCGGCTGGCTTTCAGCCGGCCTTTTTGCCACGGCGCGGGGCCAATTCCGGAAAGAGCGAGGGCTGCCGCCGGGACCTGGAAAAGGTCGGGGCCTCCGCGGGGAGGAGCAGTTCCGCCGGCAGCTCTTTCACCCAGGGAGACAGACCGGGGCGGCGCTGCTGACCCCAAAGCCGGCGCTCCCGGGCCCGGCTCAGGCAGACCTGGCGGGAGGCCCGGGTGAGACCGACATAAAAGAGGCGGCGTTCCTCCGCCGGGTCGGCGACCAGCTCGCCCGGCGGCTCCCAGGGAATGAGGCCCTCTTCGCAGCCGGCGATGAAGACGTAAGGAAACTCCAGGCCCTTGGCGGCGTGCAGGCTGAGGAGCTTGACCCGTTCGGCGGCCAGGTCCAGGCCGTCCCATTCGGGGCCCACCCCCTCCCGGGGCTGCTGGCAGGGGATGCCGGCTTCCTGGAGGACTCGCTCCAGCTCCGGCCCCAGGGCATGCAGGCGATAAAGGACGGCGATGTCCTTAAAGCCGGCCGTGCCCTCCGGGTCCTGATGCCGCAGGCTCCGGTCTTCCAGGGCCAGGTGGTTCAGCCCGCCCACCAGCCGGCCGATCTCTTTGGCGATGGCCCGGGCCTCGGCCTCCGGGTTGGCGGCCTCCAGCAACAGCAGCGGCTGGTGGCCGGACTGATGCGTCACCAGGGGCTTTGATACGGCGCCGTTGGCCCGCAACTGCTGCGCCGCCCGGAGGATGGGCTCCGGCAGGCGGTAAGTTTCGTCAAAATGCAGCGCCTCGGCCTCGGGCCAATCCCTCCGGAACCGGGAGAAATAGGCCGGGCTGGCGCCGCGGAAGCCATAGATCGCCTGGTCCGGATCGCCGATCACCATGATTTCCGCTCCGGGGCCGGCCAGCAGGCGAAACAGGCGGTACTGGGCCTCATTCAGGTCCTGGTACTCGTCCACCAGCAGGTGGCGAAAGCGGCCGCGGTAGGCTGCCCGGAGGCCGGCGTCATGCTCCAGGAGCCGCGCGGGGCGGGCGATGAGGTCTTCGTAGTCCCAGAGCCCGGCGGCCGCCAGGGCGGCCTCAAAGGACCGGAAGGCGGCCAAAGAGGCCGGGTCCGCGTCCCCGTCCGGCAGATTTTCAGGATAGATCAAGGCCTGTTTCCAGGCGGTGACTCGCTTTTCCAGGGCGGCGAAGGCCAGCTTATGGTCCCGGGCCGTCTCCCGGAGGAGGTGGCGGCGCTGGTCCTCCGTGGCCACCTGGCGGGCCGTGCCCTCTGCGGACGCTAAGATTTGGTGGCCCAGGGCATGGAAGGTCTTGAGGGTAAGGCGCTCCAGGCCGGGAAAATCCGGCAGCAGCGACTGGAGGCGCCCGGCCATTTCGCCGGCCGCCTGCCGGGTGAAGGTGACGGCCAGGATCTCCTGGGGGAGCACTCCCCGGCGGGACAGGAGATAGGCCAGGCGGTGGGTGAGGGCCCGGGTCTTGCCGGTGCCGGGGCCGGCGGCCACCACCAGGGCGGGGCCGGTGTAGGTGACAGCCTGGCGTTGGGCCTGATTGAGAGGGTCAAGCAGGAAATCGTTGAACAGACGGTTTTCGGTTTTCGGTTTTCGGTTTTCGGTGGGTTCGACCGTCCTGGGGCGCTAAGTTCAAAAGTCGGCGCCTGGTCCTGGGCTGCCGGGGCGCGCCCGGGAGGCTGAAGAAGGCGCCCTGGCCTTGCAGCCGCCGGCGCTCCTCCGGGGTGAAGAGGGAGATCTTGCCGTATTCGCCGTCGTAGCCCCCGTCGATGTGGACCTCTCCCCGGCGCATCTGATCCAGGGCATGGGCCAGTAGAACTCCCGCCCTCCCGGGCCAGGGTCTCCAGGGGCGCCCGGCGCAGGATAGCCAGTTCCGGACCCAGGACTTCCAGCAGCCGGAAATAGCGCTGCTGCAATTTTTTGCTGGCGGCGCCCACCTGCAGCACCTCGGCCAGGACTTCCGGCAGGGCAATCAGGGACTCGAAAGGCTTGGCTGCGGGTGGCCTGGCGCCGGCCGGACGGTCCGCCAGATCCCGGACCCGGTGCAGCACCCCAAAGGTCAAGGGCTTGCCGCACTCGGGGCAGAGGCCCCGGAGACGCCTCGGCCTCCTCCGGGCCGCAGCGCCGGCCGCAGTGGCGGTGGCCGTCCAGGTGGTATTTGCCTTCCTGGGGAAAAAATTCCAGGGTGCCGGCAAAGCCTGCCTGGCTGCGCAGGGCCGCGGGCCAGGTCAGGATAAGTGGGGGGCACGGTGAAGAGGTTGGCCTCCCGGCCCAGCTTCTGGGGGGAATGGGCGTCGGAGTTGGAGACCAGCAGGAAGCGGTCCAGAGCCCCCACCCGCCAGTTCATAGCCGGGTCGGAGGAGAGCCCCGTCTCCAGGGCATAGATCTGCTCCAGGCCGGCTTCGAAACACTCTTCCAGGGAGTCGAAGCCGCTCTTGCTGCCCAGCACCGAAAACCACGGGGTCCAGATATGGGCCGGGATCACCAGGGACCGGGGGTCGATCTCCAGCACCAGTTCCAGCAGAAATTTGGCGTCCAGACCCAGGATGGGGCGGCCGTCCGAGGCGACATTGCCCAGGCGGGCCAGACGTTGGGAGAGCTTTTCGGCGGCCGCAAGATCGGGGAGCAGCAGGAGCAGGTGGACCTTGCGGACCCGGCCGGCCTTCTTATAAATGGCGCTAACTTCGCCGCTGAGCACAAAGCGGACGGGCGGAATCTCCTGCCAGGCGGGGCCTTCGAGGCCCAGGGGCAGGGACAGGCCGGCCTTCAAGACGTAGGTCCCGGCGGCCACCGGCTCCAGCCTGGCGGCCATCTCCCGGAGCCATTCCGGATGGGTGCAATCGCCGGTGCCTACCACCTGCACCCCCTTGTAGCGGCCCCAGAGGTCCAGATGCTCCAGGTCGGCCTGCTTGCCGGTGGCAATGGAATAGCGGGAATGGATATGCAGGTCGGCGACGGTTTCCATGGGTTTTTCACCTTACCACATATCCGGGCTCGATACCACCAGCCTGCCCGGGCTAAAACTCCAAGGGAGGGCGAGGCGGCCGGCGGTCATAGCTTGGAACATCTTAAAATTACTCCAATTAGAGGCTGCCCCTGGACTCCTGGGATAATAGTGCTTATTTAATGACCAGCTGCTCCTCTTCTCCGAGACTTTTGACCGATCTTCCGGCCGCAACCGCTAGTGGTAATATGCCTTCGTCTGTCCGGCCGCGTGGGGCGTGCCCCCAGAGTTTAGCAACCTTCCCGGCGGGGGGGCACCCCGCGGTCCCCGAGGGGCACGCCCAGGCAAAACAGGCGCAGGCCCCGGGGTTTTGCCAAAAGGAGAGAGTCAGGCACGGATTGATCTTTTGGTGGTTGGGGTTGGCGGCTCTGCTTCCCATCTTACTTGCGTCTTGATAGCCCGGCCCCGGGCGCCCGGACGGCGCCCAAACAGCATATTTAGATGGCTGCCAGGAGGATTAAGGTATGAAGACCGTGGATCAGGAAACCTTGAGGAACTGGCTGGAGGACGTGGACCTGTTCCTGATGGATGTGCGCAGCAACTCCGCTCGGAACCACAGCATTGCCAAGATCGAGCATTCCCACCGCTTTGACCCGGAGAAATTTGGCAAAATGGCCCAGGACATCCCGAAGAACAAAAAATTGGTCCTGTACTGTGAGGACGGGAAGACCAACTGTCCTGGCATAGCCCAAAAGCTGGAGAAGATGGGCTTTACCAAACTATATCTCCTGGAAGGCGGCTTCAGGGGTTGGCGGGGGAAGGCATTCCCCGCGGTGCCTAAGGAATTGCGCTAGCGGTGCGTCCGGAAAACCAGGGAATGGATTCCAGGGAGCGGCCTCCCTAGCGGGTCGTAGGAGGATTTCTATTCTTGATAATTGCCTGCCGGGACGGGCAGGATGGGTATCATTCTGAGAAATTTGCCGCTCTCCGGGCCCGGTGGATTTACCAATTTGCCAATTTTCGGGCTCTAGTTAAGCCGACAGTGACCAGGGGTCGAGGAGGAAGACGAAAAATCTCAGTAGGGCTTACCATAACCTAGATGAAAAAATCAATAATGAGGCAATGCTCTTTGGTGAAATTGTCTGGACAAAATAACTTATGCAGTAAGGAATAAACATTACCGGAACGAGGCTGATATCGTCCGGGGTGAAAAATTACCGGGAAAGATCAATGCCGGTGAAAAAGCAAAAAAAGCCCCTGGAGCAGGGGCTTTTCCGCAGCCGTACTTGTTTCCCCTAAAGTTACAGGGATACCTTGCTTTTGGTTTCGGTCCAGGCCGGTTCGGCCACCTCATCAAAGTACGGTTGGAAAACATCCTCGTCCAGGCGCAGCATCAAACCGCCACACTGGGCGCACAGGGCCGTGTGATCGTCCAGTCCCGCCACCCGCTGGTCCCGGCCCCCGCAATCGACACATTGGTACTCGTAGATCGGCATAATTACTCTCCCCCTTCGCATATTATATATGCAATAATTATACCCGACAACCTCTGAAATTTTACTTATGCCTAATCAGTTAATTTTTAATAACAATTTGTCAACCCCTGGCGGTAAAAAAAAAGTTGTCCTGATCTGTGGACGAGAGGGATGGGTAAAATGAACCGATACCCGGTTAATTTTTCCCCATTTCTTGTGAGGAAAATAGGTATGACCAAGTGACCCGTACCGCGGCGCACTAAGATCGTCTGTACCAGGGGGCCGGCCTGTGCCGGTGAGATCCTGGCGCCATGGCCGGCAGCCGGGATGAACGTGGCCCGCCTCAACTTCTCCCACGGCAGCCGGGAGGAAGCGACCGGAGACCTGGCGGCGCTTCTGCCTCTCGTGGGGTGTTTTGCCCCTCTTGGCCCCGCCGCCCGCGAGGAGGCGCTTACGGCTGCCCGGGTCTCCGAAGGAATCCGCCCGTTTCCTGACCGCCTCGATTATTTGGGGCATAGTGCTACAGGTAGCCTGCTTGACCAGAAATTTGGGGATGGAGCCTCCCGGATCGGTGCACAGCCGGTAAGTAGCCTTGGTTTTGCCAGGACCGAAAGGTTCCAGCAGCCATTCGCCGGAATTTTCCTTGAGGTTGCCGATTACCAGCGACCAGGAGCTCTGATAACGATGTTGGGCGGCCGCGGTCTCATCCTTGATCCCCTTGATGATGTACCAGCGGTTGCTGCAGGGCCACGGGAAATCGAGCTCGCTAAAGAGATACACGGTATACACCCCACCGGGAACGATATAGCTGGCTGGATCCGCCGGGACAGGGCCAAGTAATTTCTCAACCTCTGCAGCCCGGGTCGGCCGCTTTTGCAAGATCGAGGGAATCTTCTCCGGTGCGACTGCCATGCTGATGCGAGTCCGCGGCATGAAGTCCTTAAAATTATTAACATCATTGATCACCCGCCAGACGATCTCCGGGGGGGCGTCAATAACCCCGATCATTTCGGCGCTTTTGACGGATTTTCCAGGAACCTCATGAGTGGAGACCATGATCTCACCGGCCGCCAATTTCCGGTTAACCTCGTCCTGCGACCTGGCGTAGGATGGAAGCCAGAGGGAGATAATCATCCCGGCCAGAACCATCCAGGCTCCCGGGCGCACTCTGGTTAAACCTCTGGCCGGCAATCCCATAACAGTCACCCTTCCTGCGGACTTTAGAGTTAAGCGGTCCCGCCAGCCGGCCCCGTTTGCCCCCATGGACCTCCGGCCTGACGCCCTTTTCCTATTATTTTATCAGATTAATTACTTGAGGGGGGCCTTTGCCACAATGCTTTGATATTTTTCAATTTTTACTGGTTTTGGCCGAGGAAGAAAAAATAAGACCAGATACCGCCGTAAGCCGGGCGGACGGCCCATTGATGGGAAGGGAAGCGGCTCCTGAGGATAGGCAAGAGGTGGCCGTCCAGGCGCACATGGTTGAGCCCCATCCATTTTTTAAAGCCCGGGAAGACGGAGTCGTGAAAATCCACCACGGCGATGGCTCCATGGGGAGTGAGGTCTGAGCCTGCAGACCTGATGGCCCGTTCGCAGCCCGGGCCGAACATGGATAGGGCATAGGAGAAAACCACCAGGTCAAACTTGGTGGCCGCAGCCATCGGCTGGTCATAGGCGGCCTGCACCAGGGTGGGGCGCCGGGGCAAGGTCCGGAGTTTTTTCCCGGCCACCGCGAGCATATCCGTCGATAAGTCGAGGCCGCAGAGGTGAGCCCTGGGGAAGGCCTTCCCCAGGTTCAGGAGATTGGTGCCGGTGCCGCAGCCTACTTCCAGGACGCGGTCGGGGTTCAGACTCGCCGCCACCTGCTTGATCAAGGCTTCCCGGCCCCGCAGAAAGGTCCAGCGGGTGAGGTCGTAAATCCGGGCATGCATCCGGTAATAGCGCTCGATGGCGGCCAGGTTTCTCCGGTCAGGTTCACAGGCGGCGGGCAGGTTCATAACACCTCAGCCAGGTGCAGGCTCCCGTAAGTCCCGACCCGGTCTTGTTGATGAAAATGTTGGCTCAGATGGGGAAAGAACTGCAGCCGGGAAGTCACGGCCTCGGGGAGGAAACCGAGATCCGGCCCGGCCGAGCGCATCAGAATCCGGGTTCCTGACCGGCCGTTCCGGAAGATCTCGGCCCATTCTTCCGAGAGGGCGTGAGTATCATGCCAGGCGAGCCAGTCCTGGTGGTCCAGCAGGACGAAGTGGCTGTAAATCCCCGGATTTTCCTGCAGGAAGCGGGTGACCGTGGTGCTATGCACCTGGATCCGGTGAATACGGTCCCGCAGGGTTTGGAAATTGTTGGAGTGCAGATAGCCGGGGCAGCAGTCTGCAGAATAGGAACCGGTGAGATAAACCCGCCAGAAATAGTTGTCCCGAATGGGCACGGAGGTAAAGACCCGCCTGAGGCTGTCCCGGATGTAGGCCGCCAAGCCTCCGGGGTATTGGTTTTCCACGAGACGCAGCTGCGCGGTGGGCACCCCGATAAAGGCCATGGCCGCAGGCTGGCAAAGCAGCCAGGTGAGGCCCCGCCGGAAGATGTATGGTTCCACCTGGTCGTAAAGGCGTTCCTGGTCCTCCAGGGTCTCGGCTGCCAGGAGCTTTCCCATCAACCCCTTCAGGCGGCTATTCCTCAACATCACATAATTGAAGAGCCAGGCGAAATCTCCGGCGGCGCCGCGCCAATAAAAGGATTGCCGCAAGCCCTGCGGCCTGAAATAACCGATCTTGGCATCCCAATAGGTCTGGGCCCAAGCCGGCAGCCGCGGCCGCACCGCGGCGTAGATATCCCGGTAGTCCGGCCAGCCCCCCTCACCGAACAGACCGAAGAGGAATTCGTGGTCGCCGTGCTCGATCAGGGCCATCTTAAGGCACAGCAAGGCGTTCTGGCGGAAGTTCACGTCCACCGCATGGATCTCTCCCGGGCCATCCAGAAGATAATCCAGCACATTACAGCCGGCGCTGGTGATGACCACCGCCCGACTTTCCGGGTCAAGCTGGAGGAGTTGACGGTCTATGCGTGGATCTTCCCAACAGGTATTGTAAATCAGGCGGTTGCCGTGAAGGAGCGAAAAAAACTTTTCCTGCAGTTCATTTACCATGCGTCGCTTTCCATCTCAACCGACTCGGAAGCCGATTCGCGATGAATTTAATGTAGGCAGTCTGCACCGCAGAAATTAAGGCAGGGTTAAAGATCTATTAGAAATAGGCTAATTTTTCAAAATCCCTCAGGGGTTAGGCCAACCGCGCGCTCGGGGGGAGCGCGGCGGGGTCTGCGGCGGTCCGGGGATCGGGTAATTATTGCGGCCGGCACCCTGTCGGCGCCCGGGAGACGACCAGCCTGATTCAGGCGGCGACGATTACTTCAGGGGCATGGCAGGCGGCAGCAAAATCTTGCCAGGCAGGAGCAGAGCAGTATTTGCTTAGCAAATCATAAGATATTGATTTAGCACGAGAAAATATATTTCACTAAACGCCAAGCGGCAGAGCTGGAGCCTCGAGGAAGGTGCTCATATGGTCAAAATGACCATATGGAAATAGTCATATCTGACCATGATATTTTAAATCTCGCCGTGCTTAAATAATCCAAACCAATTTGCCATGCATGTCCTTTCATAATCCGGGTCAATGACAGGGAAAAGCGTCACGCCGGGATTTCCCAGCCTTTTAAAGTTACAGGCCGGGATCCGCGGCTCTACATATAAAAAGGCAGGTCAAGAAAATTCTGCCTTGACCGGCCTCTGGAGCAGACGTTTTTCGTTTGTAGTTTAATTTAGGAGAAATATCTAAATTGATGGAGGGAAGTTATGCGGCAACTTAGCTGGAGCCCGAACAAAGCTGGAGCATTAAATGGTAAGGTAGGGCCTCTTACTCTATTCACCATTGCTTACTATCCAGAGCGTGGCCACTTTGTGGCCCCCAAATTACCCGGATTGAATAAGACTATCCCGGTCAGCTCCAAAGAAGAAGGCAAAAGGAGAGCAGAAGCATTATACCAACGATATTTTGACTTCCTATTGGGCGTGAGGCAGATGATATAAACTGCCGAGGACAGGTCAACCTTATTCTTTATTTGATGGACCGCCTCAATTTCTTACAAATATGGAACCGGCTAATCATCTGCACTAGCTTGTAAACCAGATGCATCTTTCAGCCTGCTTGGTAAACTCGGAGCGCTGGCAACTCCCACCAGACGCTAATGGGAAACGATATCTGCCCGATATCGGCAAGCATCTGACCCGGTAACTAATTATTCTAACTTTAATTAACTGCAACTATTGATGGCGTCATCTTCAGCAAGCCATCAGCCTCTCCTGAAAGCGATTTTTGTTAAGGATTCCCGCCGCCCTTTAGCCGTTCCTCTCTGACTCGGCAGAGTTTTTTTTCCTGGCTTCCGGGGTTCATCTGACCTATATTCCATCTAATCGGCCGCGGTCGCGCCGTGGTTTCCGGGCAGATTGTGACCCGGTCAGATTGACTCAGCCAATAATAGTCTTAGCTTAATTATTCAGGTTGGAAGGCGTTGCCGGCCCCGGTGGTCCTTCCGGGGCTGCTTTGGGGATAACCAGAGGAGGAAACCATGCCCGAACCACTCGGATACTTCACCTTTGTGCTGCACTCCCACCTCCCGTACGTCATCGGCCACGGCCGCTGGCCCCACGGCATGGACTGGCTCAACGAAGCCGCGGCAGAGTCTTATATTCCCTTGCTGAAGGTCTTCAATCGCCTGGCTGACGAGGGTTTGACTTCCGGGGTGACCCTGGGAATCACCCCCATCCTGGCCGAGATGCTGGCGGCCGACGTTTTCAAGCGGGAGTTCAACGACTACCTGGACCAGAAAATCAAGGCGGCCCAGGATGACGTGATCACTTTCGAGAAGCTGGGCGATAAGCATTTCACCGCGGTGGCTCAGATGTGGGTGGACCACCACCGGGAATTGCTCCGGACCTTCCGGGAGGATTTCGGTGAAGACCTGCTAAAGGTCTTTAGGGGCTTGATGGACAAGGGCGTGTTGGAGGTCATCACCTCCGCCGCCACCCATGGCTACCTGCCCCTGTTGGGGCGGGACACCTGCGTGCAGGCCCAGGTGAAGCAGGGAGTGGCCGCTTACAAGCGCCATTTCGGCCGGGACCCCAAGGGCTTCTGGCTGCCGGAATGCGCCTACCGGCCGCGCTATAACTGGGTGCCTCCCCTGGCTGATCTGGCCACGGAGCCGGTGTTGCGCAAAGGGGTGGAGGAGTTCCTGTCCGAGAACGGCCTGGATTACTTCTTCATCGACTCCCATCTCCTCAAGGGCGGCAAGGCCATCGGGGTTTACAAGGACCGCTTCGAGGCCCTGGAGCGCCTCTGGGAGCGCTTCGCCTCCCAGTTCCAGGAGCGGCCGGAGGAACAGGACAAGTCGCCTTACCAGGTCTACCTGGTGAGTTCCGCGCCGGAGAGCAAGCGGCCGGTGGCGGCCTTCACCCGGGACCCCAAGACCGGTCTCCAGGTGTGGAGCGGTGAATGGGGCTACCCCGGCGACGGCAATTACCTGGATTTTCACAAAAAACGCTATCCCGGCGGCCTGCGTTACTGGCAGGTGACCAGCGCCAAGGCCGACCTGGCGGACAAATCGCCCTATCACCCGGAGTGGATTAGCGCCCGGATTAACGAGCAGGCCGACCATTTTGTCTCGATGATTGTGGGCATTCTGAGCGAATTCCGGGAGGAGCAGGGGCGGCCGGGCATGGTGGTGGCCCCGTACGACACCGAGCTGCTGGGCCACTGGTGGTTTGAGGGGCCGGAGTGGGTCTATCAGGTGCTGAGCCGGCTTCAGGCCCACACCCAGGTGAGCCTGACTCCCGGCAGCCAGCTGCTCAAAGAGGCGGCGCCCCGGCACGTCATCCAACTGCCGGAGGGCTCCTGGGGGGAAGGGGGCTATCACTGGATCTGGCTCAACGAGGATAACGACTGGACCTGGCGGCATATCTACCCGGCGGAAAAGGAGATGGAAGAGCTGGCCCAGCTTTTTGCCGAGGACCCCGACCCCCGCTTACAAGACCTCCTGAAGCAGTGCGGCCGCTCACTGTTTCTGCTGGAGTCTTCGGACTGGCAGTTCCTGATCAGCACCTTCAGCGCCCGGGATTATGCCGAACTGCGGCTGGTGGTGCACCACGACGACTTTAAGCGGCTGGCCGCCATGGCCCGGCGCTACGCCGCCGACCGGGACCTGCCCTCGGAGGACTGGAATTTTCTGACATTTTGCCGGGAGCGGGACGATATCTTCCCGGACATCGATCCCAAGTGGTGGGCCAGGCTGCAATACCCGCCGATAGAGCCGGAGTGAGGCTGAGGGGGCGCAGCCTGGCGCCGCCTCCAGGGGTCCTGGCGCCTCGGGGAGAGAGATCATCTCCGGCCGATAGGTAAAGGTTGTTTACCAAAGCGCCGGGTTGTACGCCCTGAACCCTGGATCTTGGCCACCCGCGCCCGGAAAGAAAATCCTTCCTGCCCCCCTGTTACCCAGGGGGGTTTTTTTAAAGTCCCCCTTTGTCAAAGGGGGTTTTGGGGGATTTAAAGTTTTCACGGTAAAGCGGGATAGGTTTCCAGCTTAGATCCATCACAGGCCGGAGGCCTGTGCCACTAGTGAACCGCCCGGCGCTTCTTGTGGTGCTTTTGCGACAATGAGGCTGAATCTGTGGTTTTTTTGCAACTACTGCGGCTGAGGAAAAAGCCTCGATTCAAGTCTTATTATATTAAAGTAAATTATATCAGTATGTTATTTAAGAACAGGCTTGCCTGCCCCGGCCCTCCGGCGTCTTAGGCATAGGGATTGCATTTTAGGGGGCGAGGGGAAAATGATGATCTGGCAAAAGACCCTGGCGCAGCCTCTAAATTTCAGCGGTATCGGCCTGCATTCCGGGAAAAGGGTGGACGTCACCCTCTATCCGGCCTCCGCCAATCAGGGCGTGCGTTTTATCCGGACCGATCTGCCGAACCGGCCGCAGATCCGGGCGCATTATTCCCGCGTGGTGGACACCACCCGGGCCACCTCTTTGGGGGATCACGGCACGACCCTGGCCACGGTGGAGCATCTGCTGGCGGCCCTGGGGGGGCTGGGGGTGGACAATGCCCTGATCGAGGTGCACGGCCCGGAGCTGCCCATCATGGACGGCAGCGCCGCGCCTTTTGCCCGGCTCATCAGCCGGGCCGGCCTGCGGAACCTCGCCTGGCCCCGGGCCTATCTCATGGTGCGGGAGACCGTGGAATTGCGCCGGGGGGAGCAATGGATGCGGGTCCGGCCCGGCGTGCCCCGCATCACCTATACCATCGACTTCGACCATCCCCTGATCCGGCGGCAGCGTTACACCGTGCCGCTGCGCGCCGAGAGTTTTCAGAGCGAGATCGCCCCGGCCCGCACCTTCGGCTTCCTGAAGGAAGTGCAGTATTTGCAGGCCAGGGGCCTGGCCCGGGGCGGCTCCGCGGACAACGCCGTAGTGTTTGATGAAGTGGGGGTCTTGAATCCCGGGGGCCTGCGCTTCCCGGAAGAGTGCGTGCGCCACAAGATCCTGGACGCGGTGGGGGACCTGACCCTGCTGGGCCTGCCGGTGCTGGGGCACCTGGAGGTTGGCAAGGGCAGCCACGAACTGCACCACAGCTTCATGCAACTGCTCATGAGCCGGCAGGCGGACTGGCGCCTCTGGATTCCTTCCGCCCGCAGGGGTGAGAGGCAGGCGCCCTGGTTCCAGGCGCCGCTCTGGGAGGGGGCCACGGCTTAAGGGGGAAGTGGCCAGTGGCCAGTAGTCAGTAGTCAGTAAAGGCAGGCCTGGGGGGGCCTGCCTTTTTTGTTGGGTGGGGCGGCCGTCTCTGGCCGCCTTTTGAGGAGAACCGGCGTGGGTGGCAGGCGAGACGCCCGCCCCACCATTTCTAGTCAGGCCGGGGCGAAGAGGTCCGTGCTCAGGTAGCGTTCGCCGGTGCTGGGCAGGACCACGATGATGAGTTTGTCCCAGTTTTCGGGGCGGCGGGCCATCGTCAGGGCGGCGAAGACCGCGGCCCCGGAAGAGATGCCGCAGAGAATCCCCTCCAGCTTGGCCACGTCCCGGGCGGTCTCGAAGGCCGCCTCGTTGCTCACCTGGATGACTTCATCGATGATTTTGGTGTTGAGGATTTCGGGGATGAAGCCGGCGCCGATGCCCTGAATCTTGTGGGGGCCGGGCTTACCGCCGGAGAGCACCGGCGAGGCCGCCGGCTCGACGGCTACGGCTTGAAAGGAGGGCTTGCGGGCCTTGATCACCTCGCCCACGCCGGTGATGGTGCCGCCGGTGCCGACGCCGGACACCAGAAAGTCCACGGCGCCCGCGGTGTCCCGCCAGATTTCCTCGGCTGTGGTGCGGCGATGGGCCTCCGGGTTGGCCGGGTTGCTGAACTGGTTGGGGAGATAGGCCCCCTTGGTCTCGGCGGCGATCTCCTTGGCCCGGTTGATGGCCCCGGTCATGCCCTGGGGGCCCGGGGTGAGGACCAGTTCGGCGCCCAGGTGCTTCAGGAGCTTCCGGCGCTCCAGGCTCATGGTCTCCGGCATGGTGAGGACGAGGCGGTATTTCTTGGCCGCGCAGACGAAGGCCAGGGCGATGCCGGTGTTGCCGCTGGTGGGCTCGACGATGAGGGTGTCCTGGGTGATCAGGCCCTGGGCCTCGGCGGCCTGGATCATGGCGACGCCGATGCGGTCCTTGACGCTGCCCAGGGGATTCATGGATTCGATTTTGGCGGCGATGGCGCCGGGCAAACCCCGGCCGAGGGTGTTGAGCCGGACCAGGGGGGTCCCGCCCACGGCCTGCATGATGTCGGGAAGGATGGCAGTCATTTTCTGGTCCTCCAGAAGAAGGGTAGGGGCGGTTCGAGAAGCGCCCCCACGATGCGAAGCAAAGCTTCGCAGCAAATTTGCGTTCCCAAGCGGAGCTTGGGAACGAGAAACAAAAAGAACGCAGGCTAAAGCCTGCGGCTACGTACTCGCTTTGCCCTGGTAAATCAACTCCGGCTGCTTCAAAAAGACCTTGGTGTCCGGAGGCACCGAGGCGGTGATCCAGGTGTTGCCGCCGATGACGGCCCGGGCCCCGATGACGGTGTCGCCGCCCAGGATGGTGGCCTGGGCGTAAATGATGACGTCGTCCTGGACGGTGGGGTGGCGTTTGGCGGCGCGCAGGGAGTCCACGGCCTTCCGGGGCAGGGATAGGGCTCCCAGGGTGACGCCCTGGTAGAGCCGCACCCGGTCGCCGATCTCGGTGGTTTCGCCGATGACCACGCCGGTGCCGTGGTCGATGAAGAAGCTCTCGCCGATGTGGGCCCCGGGGTGGATGTCGATGCCCGTCTGGCTGTGGGCGTATTCGCTCATGATCCGCGGCATCAAAGGCACGTATTGGTGCACGAGCTGGTGGGCCAGGCGATAAACCGTCACCGCGAAGAGGCCCGGGTAGCTGAAAATGATCTCATCGTAGCTTTTGGCGGCGGGATCGCCCTCAAAACCGGCCTTTACGTCTTTAGCCAGGGCGCTGCGCAGCTTGGGCAACTCCTGCATGAAGCGGATGGCGTCTTCCTGGCCGCGTTCCTCGCAATGGGTGCAGGGGAGATCGTGGCGCAGGCATTCGTGGCGGATGGCCAGGGCGATCTGGTGGGAGAGGATCTCAAAGAAGGCCACGGCTTCCTGGCCGAAATAGTAGCCCAGGCTGACCTGATCCAGCCGTTTGCGGATGAAATAGCCGGGGTAGAGGAGACGGAAGGCCCGGTGGATAATGTCGATCACTTCATCCCGGGAAGGGATGGGCTCCGGACCCACGTGGTCGAAGCAGTCCTCCCGGCGGCAGGAGCCCACCAGTTGCTGGACGATGTCCGGGATAGCCTCCCGGAATTCCTGGGTGGTCTTGGCTTCCAGCTTGCAGCGGTCCAGTTCCGGGCTGAGCTGCTCATCCATGACGAACCTCGGATTATTCGACGGGGGACGGGAGACGGGAGACGGGAGCAAGAATACTTCTTGATCCAGTCTTCCCGGTCCCCGGTCCGTTTAAAATGGAGTTTTCGGAAGCCATCTTTCTCCGGTCCCCGGTCTCCGGTCGCTTTTCATTAACCTCAACTCTCCACAGTGGCGCAAATGGCGTCGCCCACCTCCCAATAGGGGGACAGGGTTCGCAGTCTTTGGATGATCGGCGGAAATTTCTCGATCACGTAGTCGATCTCTTTTTCGGTGTTGAAGACGCTGAGGCTGAAGCGGATGGAGCCGTGCGCCATGGTGAAGGGCACGCCCATGGCCCGGAGCACGTGGGAGGGCTGGAGCGACCCGGAGGTGCAGGCGCTGCCGGAGGAGGCGCAGATGCCCAGCTCGTTGATCATCAGCAGAATGGCCTCGCCTTCGATGAATTCGAAGCTGATATTGCTGGTATTGGGCAGCCTAAGCTCCCGGTCGCCGTTGACCCGGCTGTGGGGGATGCGGGCCAGGAGGGCGTCCTCCAGCTTATCCCGCAGGGCCTTTACCCTGGTATTTTCTTCGTTCAGCCTTTGGGCCGCCAATTCGCCAGCTTTCCCCAGGCCGATGAGGCCGGGAACGTTCTCGGTGCCGCCCCGGCGGCCCTTCTCCTGGTGGCCGCCCACCAGGAAGGGGGCGAACTTGGTGCCTTTGCGGACGTAGAGGGCGCCCACGCCCTTGGCGGCGTGGAGCTTGTGGCCGGAAAGGGACAGCAGGTCGATGGCGTTCCGGCTTAGATCGATGGGGATCTTGCCCACGGCCTGCACGGCGTCGGTGTGGAAGAGGATGCCCTTGTCGCGGGCCATGGCCGCGGCCTTTTCCACCGGGAAGATGACCCCGGTTTCGTTGTTGGCCCACATCATGGAGACGATGGCCGTATCCGCGGTGAGGGCCTCGGAATACTGGAACAGGTCCAGGCGCCCCTGGCCGTCCACTGGCAGTTCGGTAACCCGGTAACCCTCCTTGGCCAGCCTGGCCACCAGGGCGTTGATGGCCGGGTGCTCCACCCGGGTAGTGACGATATGGCGCTTGTCGGGGCGGGTCGCCAGGGCCGAGCGGATAGCGGTGTTGTCGCTTTCGGTGCCGCAACTGGTGAAGATGATTTCGTCCGGCGTGGCGCCCAGGAGGGCCGCCACCTGTTCCCGGGCCTCCCGCACCTTCCGGCCCACCTGGCCGCCGAAGGAGTGCATGCTGGAAGGGTTGCCGTAAAGCTCATGATAAAACGGGAGCATGGCCTCCAGGACTGCCGAGTCCACCTGGGTGGTGGCATTGTTGTCCAGATAAACAACGGTCATGGCGCCACCTCCTCCACCTGCAGTTCAGGCGTGACGAACTCCTTGAGCTTGGCCTCCACGAAGTCTTTGAGGGTGATTTGGGCGGCGGCGCAGGAGGCGCAGGCCCCCCGGGTGGAGACCAGGACCCGGTTGCCCACCACGTCGATGAGCTCCAGGTCGCCGCCGTCGTGCTGCAGGGCGGGGCGGATCTCCCGCTGGATGGTCTCCTCGATCAGCCTGATTTTTTGCAGGTTGGTCAGCTTGAGCCGCTGGGGGGGCGCCTGGCCTGTTGCCCGCACCTGGTCGATGATCTCCTGGATTTTATCGACGCAACCGCCGCAGCCGCCGCCGGCCTTGGTGTAGTTCGTGACCTCCTCCACCGTTTTCAGGCCATGCTCCCGCACCACCCGCTCGATTTCGGGCTTGGTGACCCCGAAGCATTCGCAGATCACCTCGCCTTCGAGCCCGGGGACCACTTCTCCCTTATAGTGGGCGATGGCCTTCTCCAGGGCCTCCCGGCCCATGACCGAGCAGTGGATCTTCTCCTTGGGCAGGCCGCCCAGATATTTGGCAATGTCCTCGTCGGTGACCTTGGCGGCCTCTTCGATGGTCATGCCCTTGACCATTTCGGTCATGGCCGAGGCCGAGGCAATGGCGCTGGCGCAACCGAAGGTCTTGAACCCGACCTCCTTGATGCGGCCGTTTTCGTCCAGCTTAAAGGTGAGTTTAAGGGCGTCACCGCAGGCAATATTGCCCACCAAAGCTTCGCCGTCTGGGTTTTCCACCTCCCCCACGTTACGGGGATGGAGGAAATGGTCGATGACCTTGTCCGAATATTCCCACATTAGCTGACTCCCAGTTTGTAGTTTTCGGGATAAATCAAAAAAACAGCCTGGTCCAAAGGTCGCCCTTCTGGCCAGGGACTTATCATATATGTTAGGCATGCTGCCGCCGTTATGCAATCATTGGGAGAATTAAGCGCGACGAAATAGTGGCGTTTGCCCGGCAGGTCCTGCCGGCCAGGCAGCTAGACGAACCCGGCTACGGGGGGGAGGGTGACGAGGTTGGCGGCGCGGGCATTAAACCGCAGGGAAAAAAGCTCCCTGCTGTCCTTCACATGGCCTCAAGTCGCGGCAAGGCGGCAGAGCTCAATGGCCGGGGCGCTCCCGAGCCCGGCCGTTACCATTCCGGCGGTGCAGTCCGGGCGATGGCGATCACGGCGAAGATGGAATAGCCCACCAGGGCGGCCAGGCTCAGAGCGGCGATCAAGGTCAGCATCAGGGTCTCCTTGAGCAGATATCTGCAAGCGATTACTGTTAAAGATGGTGGAACTGAGCAGAATTGGCTATGGGCAATTATGCCTAGTTTAGACTAGGTAAAATTGCGCATTTGTGAGGAAAAAATCTTTAGCTCAGCGGCCGCAGCAAAAGCAGGGGGCTCAGCCGGGCGGCAGGGAAGGGGATCTTCCTGCCCTCCCGGTTCAACTCCGGCCAAGTCATCTGCAACGAATTGATCTTCCGGGTCTTTCTCGCAGCGGTTTCCAATGTTATGATAGACAGAGGCCTACCCCGATTATCCCGGCTTCCGGCCGGCTATTTTCAGGATCGTTTTACGGCCGGCGCGTTTTGGTGAAAGTGTGCTGATTACGCCGGCCCCGGCAGCCTGGGCAACGCCGGGAATTACCGCGCTTTTTTTATTAGTAACCGGCATAACTTTTGTGTTATCTGATTAATATTGAAGAAAATATGGGAGATATCTTCTTGGCCATTGGCCTAGATCCGGCAGGCCGATTGATGATATTCCGGTCAATGACCGGGCGATCCCGCCCTTGGCTGAAAGCCACCGGCGTCCGCAGTCTGTGAGGTCTGGCTGAGACGCCTGCGCTGCTTCCAGAGCCGCCAACCTGTTAATATGCACGATTATCGCCAGAGGATTTATCAGCGCTACCTGGAGGCCGGGGCGACTATCCCGCCGGCGGAGAAGCTGGCGGAGTTGCAGCGCCGGGCTCCCTATCTGGAGAAATTGATCCGGGAGCACTTCCCGGAGGATCGAGCGACGGCCAGCCTCGATTTGGGCTGCGGCGCCGGAGCCATAGAGTATTTCGCCCGGCGGCACGGTTATAATAATATCGTCGGGGTCGACCGCTCCCCGCAGCAGGTGGCGGCGGCCAGGAGCCTGGGGCTGACGGGGGTCCGGGAAGGCGACTTGTTGGCGACCCTGAAGTCATTGGCCGGCGAATCTCAAGGCCTGGTCATCGCCTTCGATGTATTGGAGCATTTTGCCAAAGATGAACTACTGGCCCTGGTGGACCAGGTGGCCCGGGTGTTGAAAGCGGGGGGAAAATTCCTGCTGCATGTACCCAATGGCGAGTCGCCTTTTGGCGGCAGGGTCCGCTACGCCGACTTTACCCACGAGCTGGCCTTCACCCGCGAGTCCCTGGCGCAATTGCTCAACGCCTGCGGCTTTGCGCGGCTGGATTGCTACGAAGATCAACCAGTTCCGCATGGGATCTGGAGTGGCGGCCGCTGGCTGATGTGGAAAATTATCCGAGGGATATTGAGAGGTTATCTTGCCGTGGAGACTGGCAATATCGATGGGGGCATGATCTTCAGCCAGAATCTGCTTGGCGTTGCGGTTAAATAAATGTGTGGTATTGCCGGGATTTTTGCCTATAGTGACCACGCGCCGCCGGTAGTCCCCGCAGAAATCCTGGGAATGCGCGACGCTATGCAAGCCCGGGGCCCGGACGGAGCCGGCCTCTGGGTGGCGCCCGAGGCGCGGCTGGCCCTGGCCCACCGTCGCCTGTCCATCATCGATCTGAGCGAGACGGGGGCCCAACCCATGGCCACGGCCGATGGGTCCTTGCGGGTGGTGTTTAACGGCGAAATCTACAATTACCGGGAACTGCGCCGGGAGCTGGAAGGCCAGGGCCATCGCTTCCAGTCCAATAGCGACACTGAGGTCCTGCTCCACCTTTATCGGCAGCATGGCCCGCGCCTGGTGGAGCGGCTCCGGGGCATGTACGCCTTCGCCCTCTGGGATGAAACCAACCGCCGTTGCCTGCTGGCCCGGGACCCCTTCGGCATCAAGCCCCTCTATTACGCCGACGACGGCGGCACCCTGCGCTTCGCCTCCCAGGTCAAGGCGCTGCTGGCGGGCGGCGGTCTCGACCCCGGGGCGGAGCCGGCCGGACACGTGGGATTCTTCCTGTGGGGCTGGGTGCCCGAGCCTTACACCCTGTTCCAGGGGGTGCGGGCCCTGGAGGCCGGCGCCATCCTGGTGTTGGAGGCCGGCGGGCAGCCCAGGGTCAGCCGGTTTTGCAACCTGGTCGAGGAACTGCGACAGGCCGAAGCCGCCGGCGAGCAGCTGAACTGCAAGCCGGAGGCGATGCGGGCCCGCCTCCGGCAGGCCGTCACGGACAGCGTCAGCCGGCATCTGATCGCGGATGTGCCGGTGGGAGTCTTTCTCTCTTCGGGGTTGGATTCCACCGTGATTACCGCCCTGGCCTGCCAGCGAGGGGGGCGGCTGCAGGCCATTACCCTCGGATTCGGGGAACTTAAAGGCGGTCCCCAGGACGAGACCTTGCTAGCCGGCCAGGTGGCCCGGCGTTATGGCGCCGAGCAGCAATGCCACTGGATCACCCGGGAGGATTTTCAGCGGGATTTACCCCGGATTTTGCAGGCCATGGATCAGCCTTCCACGGACGGGGTGAACACCTATTTTGTGGCCCAGGCCGCGGCCGCCGCCGGGTTGAAGGCGGCCCTGTCGGGGGTGGGGGGAGACGAACTTTTCGGCGGGTATCCGAGCTTTCGGGAGGTGCCCCGCCTGGCCGGAGCCCTGAACTGGGCGGCCAACCTCCCCCAATTGGGGCGGGCCTTCCGGGTCCTGTCGGCGCCGCTGCTGAAATACCTGACCTCCCCCAAATATGCCGGGCTGCTGGAATACGGCGGCACCTACCCCGGGGCCTATCTGCTGCGGCGGGGGCTGTTCATGCCTTGGGAGCTGCCGGAGGTCCTGGACCCGGAACTGGTCCGGGAAGGCTGGCGGCAATTACAGCCCCTGGCTCGCCTGGAGGAGACCGTGCGCGGGTTTAAGGGGGCTCATTTTAGGGTTTCGGCCCTGGAGATGACCTGGTATATGCGCCACCAGCTGCTCAGGGATGCGGATTGGGCCGGGATGGCCCATTCTCTGGAAATCCGCGTCCCGCTGGTGGACCTGGATCTGCTGCGCCAGGCGGCGCCGCTGTTGGCCTTAAGGGAGCCGCCCACCAAAATCGACCTGGGTCTGACCCCGGAACGCCCCTTGCCACCGGAGGTCCTGAACCGGCAGAAGTCCGGGTTTTACGTGCCGGTGCCGCAATGGCTGGCCGGGGCCAGGGATCAGCAACCTTTGCCCCTGAACCGCGGCTTGCGGGGCTGGGCCCAACTGGTGTACCGCCACCAGACCGGAGCCCCGTGCGCATCTTAGTGCTGGCCGCCGACGCCTTTGGCGGCATCGGGGGCATCGCCCAGTACAACCGGGACCTCCTGGGCGCCCTGTGCGCCTACCCCGGGGTCACGGAGGTGGTGGCCGTGCCCCGTCGGGCGCCCCTGCCTCCGGAGCCCCTGCCCCCGAAGTTGACTTATGCGACGGCCGGGCTGAACAGCAAATTCAGATATTTCCTGACGGTGGGGCGCTGCTTGGTAAGCCCCGGGAACTATGATATAATTTGCTGCACGCATCTTCACTTGCTACCGTTGGCTTGCCTGGCCGGATGGAAGACCGGGGCGCCCCTGGTCCTCTTTATTTATGGCATCGATGCCTGGAAACCGCCGGGCCGCGGCCTGGCGGCGAGACTCTCCGCCCGGGTGGACGCCGTGGTTTCCATCAGTGAGGTGACCGCGCAGCGTTTCCTGGGTTGGGCCGGAGTGCAGCCAGAGCAGGTGTTTATTCTGCCTAATGCCGTGGAGACGCGGCATTACGGAGTTGGGAGCAAAAACCCCGATTTGCTGCAACGCTACGGTTTGACCGGCAAAACCATATTGCTGACTCTGGGCCGCCTCGCGGCCACGGAGCGCTACAAGGGGATCGACGAGGTTCTGGAACTGTTGCCGGCCTTGGCGGAGCGGTATCCCGCCATCGCTTATCTCATCGTGGGCGATGGTGATGACCGGGATCGTCTGAGAGAGAAGGCCGGGCGGCTGGGAGTGGCCGAGCGGGTGGTGTTTGCCGGCTTCATTCCCGAGGCGGAGAAGGCGGACCATTACCGCCTGGCGGACGCCTACGTCATGCCGAGCCAGGGCGAGGGCTTCGGCTTCGTCTTTCTGGAGGCCATGGCCTGCGGCCTGCCGGTTTTGGGCAGCAGGCTGGACGGCAGCCGGGAGGCCTTGCGGGATGGCGCCCTGGGTGTCCTGGTGGATCCCCGGGACCGGGAAGATCTCCGGCGGGGCCTCCTGGAGGTCCTGCAACGGCCCCGGGGAATTGTGCCGCCGGGGTTGAATCACTTTTCCCCGGAGAACTTCACCCGGCGGTGCCATGATATTGTCGGACAGATACTTAGAAAAAAGGACTGAGCCCGGCCTATGCAAACGGCGTTGATCTGCGGCATCTCCGGACAGGATGGTGCTTACCTGGCACAAAACCTGTTGGACCGGGGCTATCGGGTAGTGGGCAGCTCCCGGGACGCCCTGATTTCGCCCCTGGCCAACCTGCACCGGCTGAACCTGCGCCACCGGGTGGAGGTGGAATCGGTGGCCCTGACGGATTTCCGCAGCGTGGCCCAGGCCCTCATCAAAGTGGCTCCGGATGAGGTTTACAACCTGGCGGGCCAAAGCTCGGTGGCCCTGTCTTTCCAACAGCCGGTGGAGGCCATGGAGAGCATCGGCATCGGCACCCTGAACCTCCTGGAGGCCATCCGCTTTTTGGGAAAACCGATCAAGTTGTATAACGCCTGCTCCAGTGAATGTTTCGGGGATATTCGCGCCGCCGCGGATGAAACCACCCCCTTCCGGCCCCGGAGCCCTTACGCGGTGGCCAAGGCCGCGGCCTTCTGGGAAGTGGCCAATTACCGGGAGGCCTACCAGATATTTGCCTGTTCCGGCATCCTCTTTAATCATGAATCTCCCCTGCGGCCCACGAGGTTCGTCACCAAGAAGATCGTCGCCGCGGCTTGCCAGATCGCTCAAGGCAGCCGGGATAAGCTGCGCCTGGGCAATATCAGCATCCGGAGGGACTGGGGCTGGGCCCCGGAGTATGTCGAGGCCATGCGGCTGATGCTGCAGCAGGATAAGCCCGACGATTACGTCATCGCCACCGGGGAGAGCCACAGCCTGGAGGAGTTCGTGGCCGCGGCCTTCGCCCAGGTGGGGCTGGACTGGCGGGACCACGTGGTCATCGACCCGGAGTTTTTCCGGCCCACCGAGATTGCCGTCAGCCGGGGCAACCCGGAAAAATCCGGCAGGGTTCTGGGCTGGAGCGCTCACCGCAAGATGCCGGATGTCGTCCGGCTGATGTGCCAGGATGAACTGGAGCGGCTCCAGGGCCATGGCTGAGATCCGCCTGGCTTACCTGGTGACCCATCCCATTCAGTACCAGGCGCCGTTGCTGCGGCGGTTGGCCGAAGAGCCGGATATCGACCTGACGGTGTTTTTTTGCAGTGATTTCACCGCCAGGCAATTCCTGGAGCCCACTTTCGGCCGGGTCATCGAGTGGGACGTGCCCCTGCTGGAGGGCTATCGTTACGAAGTCTTGCCGGCGCTGGGGGGCCGGGCCCGGGTCTCTTTTTTCCGCCCTTTTAGTTACGGTCTGGCCAAACGGCTCCGGGAGGGCGGATTTCAGGTCTTGTGGGTCCACGGCTATAACCGCTGGTTCCACTGGCTGGCCATGTGGTCCGCCAAGCGGCTGGGCCTCAAGGTCTTGATCCGGGATGAAGCCACCCTGATCAGCGCCCCGCGGAATTTCGGCAAGCGGCTGCTGAAGCAAGGTTTTTTTGCGGGGCTCAGACGCCTGGCCGACGGCTTCCTGGCCATCGGCAGCTTGAATCGGGCCTACTATCGCCGGTACGGCATCGCCGCGGAGAGAATTTTTTCGGTGCCTTACGCGGTGGATAACGCCTTTTTTCAGGCCGGAGCCGAGCGGGCCGCGGTCCGCCGGGAGGAGTTGCGCCGGGAATTGGGGCTGGAGGAGGGCCGCGCGGTCATCCTGTTCGTCAGCAAGATCGAACCCCGGAAACGTCCCGCCGACCTGCTGGCGGCCTATATCAAGTTGGTCCAAAGCGGGGCCGTGGCCGGGACGCCCTATCTGCTGTTCGTGGGCGACGGCGGGCAGCGCGGCTCCCTGGAAGAGGTCGTCCGGGATATGCAACTCGACTCGGTGAGATTTCTGGGTTTCAAAAATCAATCTGAATTGCCGGCTTATTATGATCTGTGCGAGGTCTTTGTCCTGCCCTCGGTCTTTGAGCCCTGGGGGCTGGTGGTCAACGAAGTGATGAACGCCGGCCGGGCTGTGATCGTCAGCGATCAGGTGGGCTGCGGCCCGGACCTGGTGCGCCCCGGGGAAAACGGCTTCATCTTCCCGGCGGGCGACCGCGCCGCTCTCGCGGAGGCCCTGACCAAGGTCCTGGAAAATCCGGAGCGCTGCCGTCTGCTGGGACGGAACAGTCTGAAAATTATGGCAGCCTGGGGCCTGGAGGAAGATATCCTGGGGTTAAAAACCGCCTTCAGGGCGATATCACCTGAGATGACCAAGCATAATCCGGGTCCTGCCGACGGATAAATCAAAGTTATGGAAACAAAAAAATTAGATCTATTGCTGGTCTCTCCGGCGCCCATCTTCCGCACCATTCCCCTGGGGATCATGTCCATCGCCTCCTATGTCCGGGCTCGAGGCTTTTCGGTGGCAATTTTGGTGGACAACCTCTGGGGGTTGAAAAAGAGACTCGCCAGGCTCGATCTCGGGAAAACCGTGGTGGGCTTCTCAGCCACCACCGACGTGATAGATGAGGCGATGGAGTTAGGCGACTGGCTGAAAAGCAACCTCTCCTCGGAAATTTATTGCCTGGTGGGCGGCATTCACGCCACCGTAACGCCTCAGGAAACCCTGGCCGGGTCAAGATTCGACTGCCTGGTTCAGGGTGAAGGCGAGGCCACCGTCCTGGAGATACTGGAGCGCCGCGCCGCCGGCGCCAGGCCGCCTTACGGGATTCCCGGAACCTGGGAGCGGGATCAACAGGGGGAAATCCTCTCGGGGCCGCCCCGGGCTTTGTTGCCCGACCTGGATGAGCTGCCCTTTCCGGCCTTTGATCTGGTGGATTTCAACCTGTGGAAAGGCGGGATTCGGGCCGGCGGAGTTCATTTGAAAAGGGTGGCGACCTTGCTCACCAGTCGGGGTTGTCCTTATCAATGCGTGTTCTGCGGGTCCAAGAGCATGTGGCACCGGAAAATCCGGGCTTACTCGAGCCGCTACTGTCTGGAACTCATGGAGGAACTCCTGGAGCGTTATCATCTGGATGGTTTTTCCTTTTTAGATGATGAACTGGTGGCGGATAAGAGGAGAATTCTGGATTTGTGCGCCGAGATCAAGCGCCGGGGTCTCCAGGAGAAGATCAAGTGGGAGGCGCACTCTACCGCCACTTCCGCCAATGAGGCAGTGTTCCGGGTCATGAAAGAGGCGGGCTGCGTGAATATCCGCATCGGCCTGGAGTCAGGCTCGGAGAAGATCCTCCGGTTTCTGAAAAAGGGGCAGGCGACCGTCAAGAAAAATTATCTGGCGGTCACGGCCGCCAGAAATGCCGGGCTCAACGTGTTTGGTTCGTTCATTCTCGGGTCCCCGGAAGAGACGGTGGACGATGTCCTGGCCACCATCAATTTCATCAAGGATAGCGGCTTAACCGGCGCCGCAGTATTTGTGGCCGTTCCTTATCCGGGTACGGAATTATTTACTATTTGTCAGGAAAAAGGCTACTTTCGGCCGGGCTTAAGCTATAAAGACTATGTGGTGGAAGGCCCCAATGTTGCTGCCATTATTCGCAATGAAACCTTCTCGGCCGAGCAATTGGAGGCTATCAAAAAATTTATCAATATCCATGTGGTTGAACCTCTTAACAATGGCTCAAAAATACCCAATCTAGATTATAAGGCAGAAATTGATAAGATAAGGTGCGGTGATATGTCAGGGACTGAATACCCATTTAGTATAAAATTGAAAAATACTTTAATCAAATTTAATAGAAGGATTAAGACTGCCATCAACGATCCCAAAATGATTATCTATTACTTTTCGAGACGTTATTAAGACCGGCAATCTTCTACTTCTTACGAGACGTGACCGGAATCCAAGGAGTTAGCCCAAGTGCGTAAAACCGTTATTATTAACTTAATTGTTATATTGCTGCTCACCGGGGTCTTTGAGGTGGTTGCCCGGTGGTATGATCGCCGGGCCATTGACGCTCTCCCGCCGGTTCCCGCCAATGCCGAAGGTTTTGGCGATTTCCGGGGGTTTTTGCGCTACGCCGGAAAATTTATGAAAGTCGAAGAGTATCTTAATGGCGGCTATAGTAATATTTACGATCCTTATACGGCCACAGGTTTGAAGCCGAATTACCGGTTTAGGCTAAAAAATATTGATTACTCCATAAATT
Organism: uncultured delta proteobacterium; assembly: GCA_963701845.1. Classification (GTDB taxonomy): domain Bacteria; phylum Desulfobacterota; class Desulfobaccia; order Desulfobaccales; family 0-14-0-80-60-11; genus JAPLJC01. Next base: position 69,988 of record CAVPBF010000005.1, read on the forward strand.
CCCTCGGCTTGCGGTCCCACGCAGTGATCCAACCCAAGCCATCCGGGGTTTTTCGGGTGTTTATTTTGGGAGGGTCGACCGTCGAAGGCGGTTTTAACGACCAGTGGGTGATTGCTACTTATCTGGGACGGGAGTTGACCAAATATTATCAGGGCGTCGAAGTCATTAACGCCGGCATTGTGGGGTATTCCTCGCAAGAGGAGCTGGCCTTATTACAGACCAAGATCCTGGATCTACAGCCGGACCTGGTAGTGATTTTCGATGGCCGCAACGACCTCTATTACTCTCTCCTGGATACCTGGCAAAACCGCCATGGAGACCCTTATTTCTATTGCGAAAGAGCCCTGGACGGGCTCATTAATTATCCGACTTTTTTTACTTTGAGCTCTAATCTGGCCCGTTTTATGACTAAAAAGAGTGCGGCGATCACCCGGGTGTTTCGCTGGTGCTTCCGGCAAAAAGAGGAGGCCGTCTATCCCTCCCAGGTCAAGTTTAAGGACCTGGCTATTGCCACCTATGTAGGCAACCTGCGTTTGATGAAGGCCGCCCTGGAAATTAACGGCATCAAGGGAATTATCGCCTTTCAGCCAACCTTGGGTTACGCCAAGGACAACGTCACGGCCTACGAAAAGAGTATCGCCCGCTATCTGCGGGAGGAAGAAAAATCCGATTGGCTGGCGCAGATCGCCCAGGTGTGGCCGCGGGTGGGTTCGCAGGTGGCGGCCATTTCGGCTGCGGGTCCCGTGCGGACCTATGACCTTACCCGGCTTTTCGAAGCGACCCGGGAGACCGCCTATGTCGATAGTTGCCATTATACCCCGTTGGGATACCAAATGATCGGGGCCAGGATTGCCGAATTGATCCGGACCGATCTGGGCGGCTATTTCGAACAATTTTCCCGCCGGACCAACCGCCACGCATCATCCAGACAAGGCCAGGAATCTCAATGAAGTTCAGCATCATCATTCCGACCTACAATGAAGAAAGTGATATCGCCGCCACCCTGGAGGCCTTGTTGGGCGTTGATTATGCCGATAAGGAGATCATCATTGTCGACGACTCCACCGACCGGACCCCGGAGATCGTCCGAGGCTACGCCGATCGGGGGGTGCGCCTGATCCATCCGGGAGGCGGCGGCCGTTGTGAGGCCCGCAATATCGGCATCCGGGAGGCCGCCGGCGAGATCGTGGTCCTGCTCAACGCCGACGTCCGCCTGCCGGCCGATTTCCTCCAAAGGGTGGCCCGCCATTATCAGCAGGGCGCGGATTACGTCCTGGTGGGCGCCCGGGTGGCCAACCGGCAGGACCTGTTCGGCCGCTACGTGGATTGCGTCAGCGACGTCTTTTATGCCGAGGGAGCGCGCTCGAACTATGCTAATCTTGAATGGACCGAAGGATTCTCCTGCCGCCGGGAGGTCGCCCTGAAGGCCGGGCTGTTTCCCACCGGTTTTCCGGTGCCCATCTGCGCCGGGGAAGACGGGTTCTTCGGCCAGGGGCTGCGCGCCAGCGCCGCCAAGAAGGCTATCGATCTGAGCCTCCGGGTGGACCACGTCGTCCCGGCTGCCTTCCGGGAATTCTGGCGCAACCGCCAGGGCCGGGGGGCGGGTTCGGCCCAGGTGCACCGTTTCCTGGACCGCTGGCCCTGGTGGAAGATCCTCCTCTGGAACACCTTGAAGACGATCAAGACCCTGCTCTGGATCGGGACGCTGGCCCCGGCCCTGGGCGCCTGCCTGGAGGCGGTGCGTTATTCCGAAAGAGGGATGGCGGACTTGTGGCCTTTTTTTTATGCCTATACCGTGGAGCAGGTGGCGGCTCAACTGGGCGAATGGCAGGCCACCTTCGCCATCCTGCGCAAGGAACGGGGAGGCCGCGGCTAGGATGAGAGTAACCATCTCCCTGATGGGGCGTTTCTGGGCCTTTGACCTGGCCCGGGAGCTGGAGCGCCACGGCTACCTGGAACGGCTCATCACCACCTACCCGGTGTTCGAGACCGTGAAATACGGCGTCAGGCGGGAGCACATCTGTGCCCTCATCTTAAATGAGATTTTGAATCGCGGTTGGCGCCAGGCACCGGATTGGGTGAAGGCCCATTATAATGCCCAATATCTGTTGCATGAGTTCTTTGATCACCGGGCCGCCCGGCATCTGCCCCCCCAGCCGGAACTGGTGGTGGGTCTGAGTTCCTATGCCCTGCATACTCTGCGCCGGGCCAGGGAATTGGGGGCCAAGACCGTGGTTGACCATGGCTCCTGCCACATCGCGGTCCAGGACGAAATCCTGCGGGAGGAATACGCCCGGTTGGGCCTGCGGGGCTATGATTTTGCCCACCCGAAGATCATTGACAAGGAACTTCAGGAGTACCGGGAAGCGGATCTCATTGCCGTCCCGTCCCGGTTTTCCCGGGAGACCTTCGTCAGCCGGGGAGTGCCCGCGGCCAAGCTGCTGCTGGCGCCGTACGGGGTGAATCTGACCAACTTTTATCCGGCGCCCAAGCAGGACCAGGTCTTTCGGATCATCCATTGCGGCAATATCAGCTTACGCAAGGGAGTCCATTATCTGCTGCAGGCCTTTACGGAACTGCAGCTGCCGGGGGCGGAATTATGGCTCATCGGCGGCCTCGCCGAGGAGTGCCGCCCAACGCTGCGGCGGTTCGCCTCAGCCAACATCCGGCACCTCGGGCCCTTTCCGGAGCGGGAGTTGCATAAATACTATTCCCAAGGATCGGTCTATTGCCTGAACTCCATCGAGGACGGCTTTGGCATGACCCTGGTGCAGGCCATGGCCTGCGGCCTGCCGGTGATCACCACCACCAACACGGGGGCGGCCGACGCGGTCCGGGAAGGCCGGGAGGGCTGCATCATTCCCATCCGGGACGTGGCCGCCTTGAAGGAGAAAATCCTCTTTTTTTACGAAAACCCGGAAGCCGGCCGCAGCATGGGGGAGACGGCCCGGGAGCGGGTGCAGGCCGGGTTCACCTGGGCGGATTATGGCGCCAAGGTCATCGCCGGCTACCGGCGGCTGCTGGACGGTCGGGGCAATAGTCAACCTGCCGGCGACCGGGCCGCCGGTAAAATGGGGAATACCTAGAGCCGCTGGGCGGATGGCAATTATGGCCAATTACTTTAAAAAAGTATTTAGAAAGATATTTGCCCAGAAAACGGATTTGGACTTTCCCGCCAACTATATCTCTAATCGGTTCATCATGGAGCGGGTGCGTCAAGGCCCCATACTCGTTGTCGGTGATTATACCGGTAGAGATTTTTTGGCCCTGAGAAAAAAGTATCCGGATACCTATTTATTGGACATTGTCGACAATAAAATTACCGACGACCGTTTTATCTTGCAGTCGATTACGGAACGGACTTCTTTTGGAGATGGCGCCTTTCAATATGTCGTGATGGGTGAAGTTATAGAACACCTGTGGGAAGATGTGGCAGCCTTGCAAGAGATCCACCGTTTACTGGCGCCGGAGGGCAGATTGCTGCTGACAGTTCCTTTCTATCAGGACGCTCCGGAATTTCATTTTCGGATTCATTCTCCCAAAACCATCCGCCGCCTTTTAGAACGAGGCGGATTCGAGTTGATGGAAATTTCTTACCGGGGCCTGGCCATGAGGAGCAACACCCTGACCGCGGGCCTGGCTTTAATCCTCTTTCCTTTTTTAGGAAATCGGGCCCTGGCCACGGTAAATGACTGGTTCTACAAGCTTCATTGTTCATTGGACCAATTTGAACGGCTAAACAGCCTTTCCTCTTTTTTCGGGGGATTGATTCTGGCGCGTAAACACCAAAATACGGGTGACTCCCTCGGGATTCAACGCGCCGCTTTCCAGAAAATTCCAGAGGCTTGATGAACCACTGGCTGACCAAGCACCGCCTCATGAGCAAGGGGCGGTGGAAGCGGACCTTGTACTTCTTCCTGCGCCCGCTACTGTCCCGGCGATATTCCCGGTTATTGGCGCCGGAGACCCTGGAAAAGCATCGGCCCAGGTGGGTGCTGGGGCGCGGGGGATGCCCCTGGAGACCCGGCGCCGCTGGGGGGCCAAATACCTTGCCGACCTCGGGCAGGCCACCCTATTGGTGCAGGGCACCGGCACCGGCTGGGATGTCATCAGTTGGGCCAGGCTCAGGCCCCGCCGGATCATTGCCACCGACCTGTTTGCCTTTGAGGACGCGTGGCGGGAGATTACCCGGTACTGTCTGGAGCGTTATCGGGTGCCGGTGGAGTTTCGCGCCGCCCCCCTGGAAGACCACGGCTTTCTGGACTCCGGCAGCATCGATCTCATTGCCTCGGATGCGGTCTACGAGCACTGCCGGGATCTCCCTCAAGTGATCCGGGAGTCTCTGCGCCTCTTGCGGCCGGGCGGTTGCCTCTACGCCTCCTACGGGCCGCTCTATTTCTGCGCCGGGGGAGACCATGTTTCCGGCCAGGGGGGACTGGAGCATTGCTACAATCACCTGCGGCTGAATCAAGTTGCCTACCAGCGCTACGTTGAAGAGCATCGGCCGGCAGTCGAGGCTACTTTTGGCGGGGTGCCTTATCTGGAAATGGACCTGTTCTCCCGTCTGACTACGGCAGAATATCTGACTATCTACCGGGAGGCCGGTTTGGTCGTTAAAGAGTTGATCCTGGAGGTCTCCCAGCAGGCCCTGGACTATAAGAAGCAGTTTCCCCGGGAGTTTCAAGAGATCCTGGGAAAATATGCCGGCCGCCTCATCCCGGATGACTGCTTGATCAAGGCCCATTTACTGATTTTACAGAAGCCCGAAGGTCTTCGCTCACCGTGCTGAAGCGCTTGATTCAGGGGCTGGGCGCCAACTTTCTGGGCCAGGTGATCAACCTGGCCTCCCGGGTGTTGTTGGTGCCGCTGTTTCTGGCCGCCTGGGGCGCCCAGGTTTACGGGGAATGGCTCCTCCTCACGTCCATCGTCGCCTATCTCTACCTCACGGATCTGGGGGGCCAGCTCTATATCATTAATCGCCTGACCCAGGCCTATGCCCAACAGGACAGCTCCCTATTCCGCAAGATCCTGCACACCGGGCTCGCCCTGTTTCTAGTCCTGCCCCTGGCGGTGTTCTGCGTCTTTATCGGGGTCATCCTGCTGTTTCCTCCCGGAGCGTTGCTGCAAATCACTATCACCGGCCCGACCACGGTCTTCCTGGTCCTGAGCGTCCTGGCTTTGCAACTGGTCTTCTCCCTGCCCCAGGGCATCTTGCTGGGAGTCTACCGGGGCGTGGGCCTGCTGCCCCGGGGGGTGATGCTGAGCAATCTCATGCAGGGAATGATTATCCTCTTTGTGGCGGCCGGATTGTGGTTGCGGTGCGGGATGGTGACGATTGTCTTCCTGCAAATGTTGCCGGCTGTAATCGTCGCCTTGATAGCCCTTTGGGATCTCAACCGGATTTTTCCACAATTTAACCTCTTATCGCTGCGGGATGCGGACTTTTCCTTTGGCTTATCCTTCCTCAACCCCAGTTTCCATTTTCTGCTGATTCAGATTGCCCAGGCCTGTTCCATTCAAGGCATGGTGATGATCGTGGGCATAGTTTTGGGTTCCGTGCCGGTGGTGGTATTTTCCACCATGCGCACCGTGGTCTACTCCATGCGCCAGGTGCTAGGGTTGCTGGCGCAAACGGCCTGGCCGGAGATGACCCGGTTGGATGCGGAAGGCAATAATGATAAATTACAATTATTGTTCCGCGGCATTTTGCGGACCACCATGGTGGCGACGACCTGTCTGGTGATCGTGTTTCATTTTTGGGGCGGCGCGATTTTTCATGCCTGGTTGGGGAATCGAGTCGCATATTCCCAAACGCTGATGGACCTCTTTCTACTGTACCTGGTGCTCTTGCTCGTGTGGAATAGCTGCGGCCATCTGTTAATGGCCATCAACCAACACTATGCTTATTCCCGAGTGGTGTTCGCCTCTTCTCTGTTGACCATTGGTCTGGCCTATCTCGGGGGCCGCCAATCTGGCCTGTCCGGGGTGGTCGTGGCCCTGATTCTAGGCGACGGCCTGGTGCCCCTCTGCCTGGTCCCCTATCTGCTTTACCGTTATCAGGACCGCTTTTCCTGGAATTTTTTTCTCAGAGAATTGGCGCCCGCGGCTGCAGCCCTGGGCGCCGTGGCGCTGGCCCCCGTGTTGCTGCCCGTGGTAGTGGCGCTGCTCGCGGTGTGGTGGTGGCAGTGCTTGCCGTGGCGGCGACTGGCTCTGCCCAGGGGAGGGTGAATGAGAAAGTTTGTCCAAGTACGCCAGTATTTCTGGAATGAATGGCTGACCTGGCTGCCGGGAAACAGGCTGCGGTGCGCCCTGTTGCGTCGGCTGATGCAGGCCGTCATCGGGAGGGACACCCGGATTTGGCGCGGGGTGAAACTGGATGGTTGTGGTTATGGGGTAATTACTATCGGCGACGACTGCGAAATTGCTCGAGGAGTCCTGTTCAATATGAAGGAAAAGCTCACCATTGGGCATAAGGTATGGATGGGACACGATGTCTGCTTTTACGGAGCGGATCATGATCCGGACGACCCGAAGATGCCGGCTCGCTACGCCCCGATTGCGGTAGAGGATGGCGCCTGGATCGCTTCCAAGGCCTCCATTCTGAAAGGCGTCACCGTCGGGAAGGGGGCAGTGGTGGCCTATGGCGCGGTGGTTACCCGGGACGTTCCTCCCTACGCCGTGGTGGGGGGGGTCCCGGCGAGCTTTATCCGGTGGCGCCGGGTTGAGCAGCACCTTGAGAAGTGAGGCTAATCCGGGGGCGGCGCCGATTCCACCGCGGCTGCGAATCCTCCACGTCATCGCCAACCTGGCGCCCCGCTACGGCGGTCCGGCCAAGGCCTGCGTGGCCATGGCCCAGGCCGTGGCCCGTCTGGGCCATCAGGTAAGCATCTACACCACCAACCAGGACGGCCCCGGGGAACTGGCGGTGCCGCTGGATCGGCCGGTTCGGCAAGGGGACGTGGCCATCCACTATTTTCCCATCCAGCCGCCCCGGTTTTGGGGGACCTCCTGGCCCCTGGCCCGGTCCCTGGCCCGCAGCCTCGGGGATTATGATCTCTGCCATATCCACTCCCTCTACCTGTTCCATGACCTGGTGGCCGGGCATTACTGCCGGAGATACGGGGTCCCCTACCTGGTGCGGCCGCACGGCACCCTGGACCCTTATCTGTATCGGCGGCACCGGTGGCGGAAGACCATCATGGAGGCCGGGTTTGAGCAGCGGAATATCCGATTAGCCGCGGCCCTCCATTTTACCAGCGAGGAGGAGATGCGGCTGGCCAGACCCTATATCGGCGACACCCCGGGGGTGGTGGTGCCCCTGGGGGTGGACCTGCAGGAATTTCAGAACCTGCCCGAACCGGGGCGCCTCCGGGAGAGGTTTCCCGAGATCGGCCCCAAGCAAATCATCCTCTTTTTGGGTCGGATTAATTTTAAGAAGGGCCTGGACCTGCTGGTCCAGGCGCTGGCCCGGGTGGTGCGGCACCGGCGGGACGTGCACCTCGTGGTGGCCGGGCCGGACAATGACGGCTTAGGGGTGCGAGTCCGGGACTGGTTGCAGGCAGCCGGCCTGACGGATTACGTCACTTTCACCGGGATGCTGCTGGGCGAGGAGAAGTTGGCGGCGCTGCGGGACGCCCGGATGTTCGTGTTGCCGTCGTATTCCGAGAATTTCGGCCTGGCGGTGGTCGAGGCCATGGCCTGCGGCCTGCCGGTGGTCATCTCCGATCGGGTGAACATCTGGCGGGAGGTGGAGGCAGCCGGCGCCGGCCTGGTGGGGCCGTGCGAGGCGGCCCCTTTGGCCGAGAACCTGGAACGACTGCTGGCCGACCCGGACCTGGGGGCCGAGATGGGCCGGAGGGGAAAAGCACTGGTGGCCCGGCGCTTTCAGTGGGACGGTATTGCCCTGGCCTTGCAGGATTTGTACGCCCGGCTCATTGCTAATAGGCTTAAAAAAGGATAAAAATCATTGTCGGGCTGATTTTCAATATTTTGTAGTTGCAGGTTTTACCGGGAAACCAAAATCCCCCTAAATCCCCCTTTTTCAAAGGGGGACTTTAACCCCACCTGTGAAAACGGGAGCAGGGCAGTAGTGTCCGGCAAGGATTTTGCGTGAGTAGTGGCAGATTGAACGGAAAATAGAGGCGCAGGACTTTAGGCGCAGGTTGAAGCTGGGGGCAGCAAAACCCCCCTCTCCCCTGTGAGGGGAGAGGGTTGGGGTGAGGGGTGGCTTCGTCGGCTGACACCCGCCCTCTCCCACTAAGGGGGAGACGGAGCAAGATTAACGTTTAGCCTGCGTCGCTGGTGGGAAAGGTTAATTGCAAAAAACTGCAAAAGACTACCAAAAGAATACTTATGCCAGATTTGCCTAAACCACCCGTGTCGGTGCTCATCTGCACCAAAAACGAGGCGCGGAACCTCCCGGGCTGCCTGGAGAGCGTGGCCTGGGCCGGTGACGTGGTGGTCTTCGATTCGTTTAGCGACGACGACACCGTGAAGCTCGCCGGTCAGTTGGGGGCCCGGGTGGTGCAGCGGCAGTTCGATAATTTTTCGGCCCACAAGAACTGGGCCTTGGATCACGTCGATTTCGCCCACGAGTGGGTGCTGATTGTCGACGCCGACGAACGGGTGAGCCCGGCCCTGGCCCGGGAGATCGCCGCGGCCGTGGCCCGGCCCGGGGAGATCTGCGGCTATTATCTGGCCCGGCAGAACTACTTTGGCGGCACCTGGATCCGCCACGGCGGCTGGTACCCGGACTATAATCTGCGCCTGCTCCAAAGGGGGCGGGGCCGCTATGAACCCCGCCTGGTCCACGAGCACGTGCTGCTGCAAGGGCCGGCGGGCCACCTGAAAAATCCCCTGATCCATCATGACTACAAGGGGATCGAGCGCTACTTCGACCGCCATAACGTCTATTCCAGCCTGGAGGCGGTGGAGGCCCGGCGCACCCTGACAGCCGCGGGCCAGGCCCAGGGTCTGCCGGCCCTGCTGGGCGCCAGGGGGCCGGAGCGCCGCCGGTTTTTGAAAAACCTGGCCTACCGCCATCTGCCGGCCCGCTCCCTGTTCAAATTCATCTGGATGTACTTCATCAAACTGGGGTTTCTGGATGGGCGCATGGGTTTCCGCTACTGCCTGCTGCACACCTTTTATGAGTATCAGGTGAGCCTCAAGCTTAATGAGTTGCAGGACCCCGATTCGCCCCTCTCCCAGAAATACCGGGACCTGCTGTAATGGGTGGCGCGGCGGTTTCCCGGAAATGTTGGTTCTGCGGACAGGCCTGCCGGGTCGGGCTGGAGGGTCTGTCTGACGACCGCTTCGGGGCGCCCGGGACTTATGACATCATGCAATGCCCGGGCTGCGGCCTGGAGCAGACCTGGCCCCGGCCCGCCGCGCCTGAACTGAAGGCGCTGTACGAGAGATTTTATAACGCCGGGGTGGAGGGCGGGGCTTACCAGTCCTGGCGGGAGCGGTTTCTGGCCTCGGGGGCGTACCGCCTCTGGCTGCAATGGGACGGGGATATCTCTTTTCACCTGCCGCGGGGCCAAGGAAGGCTGCTGGACCTGGGCTGCAACGAAGGCCGGGGATTGAGCCGGTATGCCGCCAACGGCTTTGCGGCGGAAGGTTTGGAGATCAATGAGGCGGCCGCGGCCCGGGCCCGGCAGCGGGGTTTTACGGTATACACCGGGGCCCTGGCAGAGTTTCAGCCGGTCGAGCCTTATGCGGTGGTGGTCCTGAGCAATGTTCTGGAGCACTCCACGGACCCGGTGGCCATGTTGGCCCAGGTGCGCCGCCTGTTGCAGCCGGGGGGCGAGGTCTGGATCTCCTGTCCCAATGCGAAGAGCCTCTGGCGCCGGGTTTACGGGCGGGGTTGGGTCAACTGGCATGTGCCCTATCATCTCTGGCACTTTTCGTCCCGGACTCTGGAAGCAGTCCTGGCCAGGGCCGGTTTCCGGCTGACGGCCTTAAAGACCTTCACCCCGGCCCTGTGGCTGGCCCAGTCTTGCTGTATCAGCCGGGGCGAGGGCCGCGGGCGGGTCAGCCGGCTGCTGCGCTCGGCCCCGGTGGTGGCCGGCCTGATGCTCACGGCGCGCCTTTTGGTGTTGCCGTTCTTTTCCAGGGCCAACCGGCGGCTGCGGGGCGATTGTCTGGTGGCCACGGCCCGGCCGGAGCAAAAGCTGTGCGCCTGCTGATTCACGGCATGAACTATGCCCCGGAGCTGGTGGGCATCGGCAAGTATACCGGGGAACTGGGGGCCTATCTGGCCTCCCGGGGCCATCGGGTCACGGTGCTGGCGGCGGCGCCGTATTATCCGCAGTGGCGGGTCCAGGAAGGCTACCGGCCCCAGCGCTGGCGGCGGGAATGGCTGGCTGGAGTGGAGGTGCTCCGGGCCCCGCAGTACGTGCCGGCCCGGGTTACCGGCAAGGGGCGTTTGCTCCAGGAGATCAGTTTTGCCGGCAGCTGCCTGTATTGGTGGTTGACCGCTTTGCTGCGGCAACCCTGGGACGCGGTGGTGGCGGTGTGCCCGCCCCTGACCTCCGGGCTGGTCCCCGGATTTTTCTGCCAGCCGCGGGGCCTGCCCCTGGTGATCCACGTCCAGGACCTGCAGTTGGACGCGGCCCGGGAATTGGGGATTTTGAGCCAGCCGCTACTGCTGCACGGCCTGGCGGGGGTGGAGCGCCGGCTCTTGCGTCGGGCGCAGGCGGTGACCACCATCTCCCGGTCCATGGTGAATCGCCTCGAGGCCAAGGGGGTGCCGGCGGCGCGCCTGCATCTGCTGCCCAACTGGGCGGACCTGGATAACATCCGGCCCGGATCGCGCCACAACGCCATTCGCCGTGAACTGGGGCTAACCTCGGAGATCGTCGTGCTCTACGCCGGCAACCTGGGGGAGAAGCAGGGGCTGGAGGTGGTGCTCCAGGCCGCGGTCCTGACCCGGGATGATTCCTCCCTCCGCTATCTGCTGGCGGGGGAGGGAGCGGCTCGGGAGCGGCTAAAGTGGTTGGCCAAGAATCTGGGACTTGATAATTTGTTCTTTTTGCCGATACAATCTAGGAAATGGTTCCCGGCGCTGCTGGCCGCGGCCGATATTCACCTGGTAGTGCAACGGCAGCAGGCCGCGGACCTGGTGATGCCGTCCAAGCTGCCCAATATTATGGCCGCGGGCCGGCCCTTTATCGCCACCACCGCGGCTGGCACGGAACTGGGCAGGGTCACCGATGAGTCCCGGGCGGGGCTGCTGGCGCGGCCGGAAGATGCCGATTCCCTGGCCCAGGCGATCCGGCGGTTGGCGGCCGATTCCGGCCTCAGGGAGCGGTTGTCCGTCCGGGCCCGGCATTATGCCGAGGCCCATTGGGACCGGGAACAGCTGTTGAGGCGATGGGAAGAGTTGCTCCTGGGTTTAGCGGCCCGGGGCTGAAATAATTTAGGGCGCACCAGAGGGTCGCGCCGGCGCCAGGACCTTGAAGGTATCCGGAGAATCAGGTGTTCAGTGACCGCCAACAGGGCATTTTTGATCAGTACCGCTGGCTCATTTCCAGAGTTCAGTGGATTCTGGACGGCGTTGTGGTGGTCTTGCTGCTGTTCATCATCTGTTTATGCTACGGTGAGCCTTTCAGGCTCATCTATCAATTGCTGGGGCTGGCGACTCTGCTGTTGACCGTGATGGCCTTCCAGACCGCCAATCTGCACCAGCCCTGGCGGGGCGCCAACCTGGCGGGCCTGGTGCGCCGGGTCTTTCTGAGCTGGATCCCGGTAATCGCCATCCTGGCGGTGCTCGGTTATGTGACCAAGACTTCCATATTCTTCTCCCGGAAGGTGGTCCTTACCTGGATGGTGCTGGCGCCGGCAGCCCTGGTAGCCTTGCGCCTGCAAGTGTTCCTGGGGTTGCGCTGGCTCCGGCGGCAGGGCCGCAACACCCGCAGCGTCGTGATCGCCGGGGCCGGAGACTTGGGGCGGCGGCTGGCCTGGAACATGGTGGAAACCCCCTGGCTGGGGATGCGTCTCCACGGCTTCTTCGACGACCAACTGACGGGTGAGGTGGAGCTGCGAGCCGAGGGCAAAAAGAGCAGAAGTTATCCCATCCTGGGCAATCTGGACGAAATGATCCCTTTCGTCCAGGACAAGCAGATGCACATGGTATACCTGGCCCTGCCGCTTCGGGCCGAGGAGCGCCTGCGGCAGGTGGTGGAGGCCCTCCAGGACACCACCGCCTCGGTTTATTTCGTTCCGGACGTCTTCACCTTTTCCCTCTTGACCGCCGGATTCACCGATCTCCGGGGCATTCCCCTCATCTCCCTCTGGGAAACCCCCTTCTTCGGCATCAGCGGCTGGGTCAAACGGCTGGAGGACCTGGTCCTGGCCAGCCTCATCCTGTTATCCGTCTCCCCCATCATGCTCTTGATCGCTCTGGGGGTGAAATTGTCCTCTGCGGGCCCCGTCATCTTTAAGCAGCGGCGTTACGGCCTGGACGGCCATGAAATCCTGGTCTATAAATTCCGCACCATGAAGGTCTGCGAGGATGGGGCGCAGGTGCCGCAAGCCACCCAGAACGACCAGCGGGTGACGGCTCTGGGCCGGTTTCTGCGGCGCACCAGCCTGGACGAACTGCCCCAGTTTTTCAATGTGCTCCAGGGGACTATGTCCATTGTCGGACCCCGGCCCCACGCGGTGGCCCACAACGAGTATTACCGCCGCCTCATCCCCGGCTACATGCTGCGCCATAAGGTGCGCCCGGGCCTTACCGGCTGGGCCCAGGTCAACGGCTGGCGAGGCGAGACCGAGACCCTGGATAAGATGGAAAAGCGGGTGGAATTCGATCTGGACTATCTGCGCCGTTGGTCTCTGGGGTTCGATTTGAAGATCATCTGGCTCACCGTCTGGCGCAGCCTGACGGATAGCCAGGCCTATTAAGAAAGTTTGCGATTTTCGGTTAAAAAATCTAAATCTGGCAAGGTGGAGATAATGGGGCAAGTGAAGAAGGCCCTGATCACCGGGATCACCGGGCAGGACGGCAGTTATCTGGCGGAGTTGCTGTTGGCCAAGGGCTACGAGGTGCACGGCCTGGTGCGCCGTTCCAGCAGCTTCAACACCCGGCGCATCGATCATCTGTACGTGGACCCGCACGAAAGCGGGGCCAGGTTTTTTCTGCATTACGGCGACCTGTGCGACTCCGGCCAGCTCAGCCACCTGATCTATAATATTCAGCCCGAAGAGGTTTATCACCTGGCGGCCCAGAGCCACGTCCGGGTGAGCTTCGACATGCCGGAGTTCACCGGGGACGTCACCGGTTTGGGCGTGACCCGGCTGTTGGAAGCCATCCGCCGCAGCGGCATCCAGACCCGGTTTTACCAGGCCTCCTCCAGCGAACTTTACGGCTCGGCGCCGCCGCCCCAGAATGAGGAGACCTACATGCGGCCCCGGAGCCCGTACGCCGCGGCCAAGCTGTACGCCTACTGGATGGTGCGCAACTACCGGGAGGGCTACGGCCTGTACGCCGTGAACGGCATCCTGTTCAACCACGAATCGCCCCGCCGGGGCGAAACCTTCGTCACCCGGAAGATCACCCGGGCCGTGGCCCGCATCAAGCTGGGCCTCCAGGAGAAACTCTATCTGGGCAACCTGGAGGCCCGCCGGGACTGGGGCTATGCCCCGGACTTCGTGGAGGCCATGTGGCTGATGCTGCAGCAGGAGACCCCTGACGATTATGTCCTGGCCACGGGCGAGACCCATTCGGTGCGGGAGTTTCTGGAAGCGGCCTTTGCCCAGGTGGACCTGGACTGGCGGCAATACGTCGAGATCGACCCCCGCTACTTCCGGCCCACCGAGGTGGACGTGCTCCTGGGCGACGCCTCCAAGGCCAAGCGGCTCCTGGGTTGGGAGCCCAAGGTGAGCTTCGGGGAACTGGTGCGCCTCATGGTGGAGGCGGACCTCCAGGCCTTGCTGGAAGTGCGCCAGTGCCAGGACGTCATCCGGCAGTTGGGCCGGGACAAGGGGGTCAGGACGCCGGGGTTTAACCAGACCGCCGGCCAAGACGCGCCGAAGAGCACCAGCTAGATGGAACTTGACGCCAAGATCTTCGTGGCCGGGCACCGGGGCCTGGTGGGCGGCGCCATCCTGCGGCGCCTGCAAGGCGGCGGGGTGCACCAACCTCCTCTGTCGCAGCAGCCGGCAACTGGACCTGCGGGACCAGGCTGCGGTGGCCCGCTGCTTTGGCCGGGAGCGGCCGGCCTACGTCTTTCTGGCCGCGGCCCGGGTGGGCGGCATCCGGGCCAACTCCACCTATCCGGCCCAATTTATCTATGACAACCTGATGATTGAGAGCAACATCATTCATCAGGCCTATCAGCACGGCGTCAAGAAGCTCCTGTTCCTGGGCAGTTCCTGCATCTATCCCAAGTTCGCCCCCCAGCCCATGCAGCGAGGAATACCTGCTGGACGGCAAACTGGAGCCCACCAACGAGCCGTACGCGGTGGCCAAGATCGCCGGCATCACGCTGTGCCGGGCCTACAACCGGGAGTACGGCACCTGCTTTATCTCCGCCATGCCCACCAATCTCTACGGCCCGGGCGACAATTTCGATCTGCTGGACTCCCACGTGATCCCGGCCCTGATGCGGCGGTTCCATCTGGCCCGGGTGGCCGGGGCCCCGGAGGTGGAGGTCTGGGGCACCGGCGCCCCCCGGCGGGAGTTTCTCCACGTGGACGATCTGGCCGACGCCTGCCTCTTTCTGATGCAGCATTACCGGGAAAGCGACATCGTTAACGTGGGAGTGGGGCAGGATCTGACCATCCGGGAACTGGCCGCATTGTTGGCCGACGGTGACCGGCTTCCAGGGTCGGATCAGCTTCGATCCCAGTAAGCCGGACGGCACCCCCCGGAAACTGCTGGACGTCAGCCGCCTCACGGCCCTGGGCTGGCAGGCCCGGATTCCCCTGGAAGAGGGTTTGCGCCGCACTTACCAATGGTTTTGCCGCAGCCGCTGGGCGAGGCCGGCGGCGGCTGTCTCCGGCGGCCCCCTAACCTAAGCTGATTCCCAGCCGGAAAAGCAGGGCGGTTCGAGAACCGTACCTACACTTCTTGTCCCCCCGCGGTTTCCTTTTCTCAAAAAAATTACTAAACTTGCCTTATGCGGCTTCAAATCAAATCCTTGCAGCAACGGCTGACCATTTTCCTGGTGCTGCCGGTGGTGATCTTTCTCAGCGCCATGGGCACGGTCGGCTATGTCTATATCCGGGACAGCCTTTATAGGGAATGGCAGCAGGCCGCTACCCTGAGGCTGGAGCGGGCGGCCCACTCCATGGAGATGCGCCTCAGCGGGCCCCTCCGCTGGATGCAGGATTTTGCCAAGACCGGCTCCGGACAATCGGCCGAAGAAAACCAAAGGTGGATTTTGCAGCAACTGCGGCAACTTCCCGGGGTCAGCCTGGTAACCTTGACCTGGGGGACCGGAGCGGGGCATGAGACCTTTGATGAGAGCGGTCCCTGGCCGACCGCGGCTGCCAGGGTGGCCCGGGTCTCTCCTCCGGAATACCTCTATCCCCCCGGCCAGGGGGTGGTGGGTCTGCAATCTCGACTTCTGGACGCCGGCGGCCGCCCTGTGGGACAGCTCGCGGTCTTTGTGAAATTCGATTATCTCATGGCCGAGGTCCTGGCGTCGGGTTGGCTGCACAGCAACATGGCCTGCCTGGTGAACCGGGAAGGCCACTACCTGGCCCACAGCAACCCCGCCATGGCCGGCCGCCATTGCCTGGGGGAGAACCAGGACCCGCTGGAGCTGGCCATGCTGGCGGAGATGAAGGAGCAAACCTCCGGCACCATCATGGGCCACGGCAAGGTTATCGGCTTTTACCGGTTGCACGGGGCCCCCTGGGCCATCATGCTGCACGGTCAGGCCAGCCAGATACTGGCGCCGCTATTTCGCTTCCGGTTGGTTTACCTCACCGGGGGAGTGCTGTGCCTCGTGGTTATCCTGCTGCTTATCCGCCTGGGGGTCAATCCCCTGGTATCGGCCGTTCGGCTGATCTCCCGTCGGGCCTCCGAGGTGGCCGCCGGGGACTATGGCGAGCCCCTGCCGGTCACGAGCCGGGATGAAATCGCCCAGCTTACCGGCAGCTTTAACGATATGGTGGCGGGGCTGCAGGAACGGGACTTTATTCGCAACACCTTCGGGCGCTACGTGGATGAAGAGATCGCCCGCAAGCTGCTGCGCCGGCCGGAGGCGGCGCGCCGCCTGGGGGGCGAGAAACGGGAAGTGGTCATCATGTTCTCCGACATCCGGGGCTTTACCCCACTGGCGGAGACCCTGAGTCCGGAGGCCACCATCCGCCTGGTCAACCGCCATTTTTCCCGCATGATCGAGGTCATCCGGGCCCATCACGGCATTATCGTCGATTTTTTGGGGGACGCCGTCCTGGCTTTCTTCGATCCCCTGGACCACTCCCTGGAGGACGCGGCCCGCCAGGCCGTGGCCTGCGCTTTGGTGATGCAGGAGGCCCAGGCCGCGGCCAACGCCGCGGTCACCGAGTATCCCCCCTTGCAAATGGGCATCGGCCTGCACGCCGGGGAGGTGGTGGTGGGCAATATCGGCTCCGAGAGCCGGGCCAAGTATGGGATCGTGGGGTCGGCGGTCAACCTGACCCATCGCATTCAGGGGCAGGCCCAGGGCGGCGAAGTAGTAGTCTCAGAGGCGGTCCGGCGCCACGTCGGACCCTCCCTGGCGGTGCAGCGGGAATTCCGGACCCGCCTCAAGGGCATCCAGGAGCCGGTCAGCCTCTATGTGGTGGCGGATTTAAGCGCGATTTCCTGATCCTGCCCCGCCAATCCCGCGGGAACCCGGCGGTGGCCGGGCGGGCTTCTTGCTCCGGAGGCAGCCGAATCATCAGCTTATTTCGCAGGATCAGCTGCAGGGTTGCCGGTCAGCCAGGGGCGCATATCCAGGAGGCGTAAGTGCTCGTCCAGTTGGGTGGCGGCAAAGACCTTGGAGGAAAGCAGGGCGAACTGGTGTCGTCCTCGGGTCAGCCGGGCGATCTGCCGGTCGAAAGGCGCAAAGAAGGGACAGTCCACCCGGTCGGCCAGGGTGTGGCCGAAATATTTGGTGGCCTTGCGGTCCAGGGGGACGAAGAACCGGCCCCCGGCCAAAAACTCCGGGGTGAAATGGCGGTCGTCCACCACCAGGAAGGAGACCTGATACTTGCGGCAAAAGGCGATGACCTCCTGGGGGTCGGCGGCGTAATAGGCGGCAAAAAGGTCCCGCAGCCGAGGCTCGATCAGGTGCCAGTAGCCGCGGCTCCAGGGATGGGCCAGCTTGTAAGTCACCAGGGCCCGACGCCGGGCGAAGGTGGGAACATTGTCCATCAGGTTGGGGTGGCCGGCGATGACCGCGTCTTTAGGGGTGGCGGCCAGGGCCTGGTAGACCGGTTGATAAGCAGCATAGTCCTTCAACCCGACGTTTTCAAGTCGTAAAACCCCCAGGCCCGCGGCGCCGAGCAGCGCCAGCACGGCCAGATTTCTCGGCCACTGTTCGATTTTGAGGACGGTATACAGCCCCAGGGCCAGCATGAGGCAATAGGCCAGATTGAGGGTGTAGATGAGATAGCGGTCCGGAACGAAGAGCTTGAGCAGAAAGACCCGGGCCGCGCCGTAAAGGAGCAGGCTGGCCAGGCCCAGATAGACGGCAGGCTGGAGCAGGGGCTTCAGGGGCCGCCAGGCCACTCGGGCCAGACCCCACAGGGTGGCGGCGGGAAGGACCACACAGACCGCCAGGCCCGCGGCCAGGCCCAAATCCCGAAAGGGTGCGATCCATTCCCAGGGACTGATCAACTCCCAGAAGATGGAGGGCACCGGCAGGATGGCGTAGCGTCCCCCGGCGTAGAATTCGGGTCGGTTCACCATTTCGGCGTAGCTCACCAGGGGACCGAAGCCGTCGTGGGCGTAGCTGAAGTCCATCAGCCCCACCATGGCGGCGCCGGCGGCCAGCAGGAGAAAATGGACCGGCCGCGCCGGAAACGGGGGAGAGGTCGTCTTGCCGGTCCGGCCTGCCAACCAGGCCAGCCCAACGGCCAGGGCGCTGATCAGGAAGACATAGGGAATAAACAGGGCTTGTAAGATGAGGGCGGCCGCCATGCCCCGGGGCCAGTCTTCCTGCCAGGAGAGCCAAAAAAAGGCGAGGAGCGGGGCGGCGAAGGACCGGGCCAGCCCTCCGGCCAGATTGTCCAGAAAGAACGGCAGGAGCCAGTAAACCGCCACGGTGGTCCAGGCCAGGCGGCGGCCGCCCAACTTCAGGCCCAGGCGATAGAGGCAGAGGGCCAGGAAAATGAACAGCAGGCCGGGCAGGACCCGGGAAACCTCTAGAGGGTCGGCCACCCAGGAAGCCAGCCAATAAAGGCCCTGGACTCCCCAGGGCACATAGTGGCGGGCATATGCCGCCAGGAGATCTCCCTTAAAGAGCGCCGGGTCCAGCCACTGCTGCATCCAGAAGATTTGCTGGCGGACGTCGTCGTTGACCACATAAGGCTCGGTCAGGGCCTTGAGGTGGGCCAGGATGAAAATGACGTCAGAGAGGACGCCCGCCACCAGCAGGTCGAAAACGGGGGCGTACGCCAGGGGCCCCGAATCCTTCATGGATCAGAGCTCTCTTTCAAATACCCGGAAGGTCTTGTATTGCTGGCCCCCGAAGGCCTTGATCACCTTGATCCAGTGCTTCAGATTTTCGGGAATCAGGGAGAAATCGACAAAATTACAAGGGGTGTGTTTGACGGTATAAATGTAAGTTTTCAAGATAAGGGCATAGTTCAATTTTTTAAGTTGATAAGGCTGGGCAATGCCGATGACCATGGCCCTCATCTTGCGCACCGGGGCGAATTTGGCGGCGTAGAGCAGGCGCAGCTTGCCCCAAAGGCTTAAGCGGCCGTTAAGTTTCTGGGCCACGGGGTTCAGGTCCGGCAAGACGATGCCGAAGCCCACCAATTTATCGCCGTCCAGCAGCATGTTGACCAGACCGGGCCGCAGCAGCGGTTTGACTTCGTGCAACAGATGATCGAACTGGCGCCGGGTCAGGGGGACATGGCCCCAGTTGACGCTCCAGGCCTCGTTGAACAGACCGAAGACCTCCTCGGCCCGACGTGCCAATTCCCGAGGGTTGTAAGGGGCCAGGGTAACCTTTTGCCTGGTCAGAATATCCTGCAGACGCCGCTCCATGTCCCGGACGTCGGCGCTTTGGAGATTGTCTATTTTGAGGGCCACCCAGTCCATGGCCTTGCGGAAACCCCAGGAGGTGACCAGGTCCAGGTAGTAAGGGGGATTGTGGGTCTGGAACATGGCCGGTATGGAGTCGAAGCCCTCGACCAGCAGGCCCATTTCGTCGTAGATGGAAAAATTGAGCGGGCCCAGCAGACGGCTGCGGCCGCGTTGGCGCAGCCAGGCGGCTGCCGCCTCGAACAGCGCGTTGGCGACCTCCTGGTCCTGGACGGCCTCAAAAAAGCCCCAAAAGCCGGTATCCGCTCCATGATATTCATCATGCCGCCGGTTGAGGTGGGCCGAGATCCGCCCCACCGGCTCGCCCTGGCGGTAGGCCAGGAAATATTGGGCCTCGCCGATTTCGAAGAAGGGACCCCGGCGGGGGTCCAGGAACTTCCGCTGTTCGGGCAAAAGGGGCGGTACCCAGTAGGGGTCCTGCCGATAGATACGCCAGGGGAAGCGCAGAAATTCCTCGAGGCCGGCCTCATCCTGAACGGGAGATACGAGGATCTCCCCATTTGCTGCCATTAAGGTCGTACCTCTTTATTGGTGATCATGAAAGACGATTTGGGCCTTTAACCCGTCTTTGAGCAACAGATCAGGGTTCGGCACCGTTAATTCCACATCGTAGTAGGCCGGTTGTTCCAGTCCGGGGGTGAGGGAGGACCAGGAGATACGGCTCACCTGGCCCTGGAATTTCCGCTTGGGGAGGGATTCCAGGGTGACCTCGGCGGTTTCCCCGGGCTTAATCTGCAAGGCCTCGATTTCAAAGGCCTGGGCCCGCACCACCATAGGATCCATCGCTCCCACCTGGAAGACGCCGGGAGTGGGGGGCAACTCGGCACCATTCTGCAAGTCCGGACTGATCCAGATAACATGGCCGGCGATGGGGGCGATCAAAACCGCTTCCGGGGGAATCTGTCCGGAGCTGACGCCGTTTCCCAACTGCTGCTTCAAAACTGCCCGGTCATCCTGGAGTTGCTGGCGGTCCTGACGCAACCGGTTTTGGAGGGCGGTGCGCTCCTGGGCAAGCAGACGGAGATCCTGGTTGACCTGTTCGAGGCTCTGGGTCGGGGCCAACTTTTTTTGCGCCAACTGGCTCAATTCCCGTTGCCGGTTTTGCAGCGGCACCATGCTGCGCTCGGTTTCCGCCAATTTAACTTCGCCCTCCGAAAGCTGCGACGGCGACAGGCGCTGGCGGATCGATAATATGGCCTCCGGGGCCAGGCGGTATCTGGCCAGGACCTGGCCCGCGGTCACCCGATCTCCGGAGTGGACCAGGATCGAGGTGATGGTGCCTTTGAAGGGCAGGTCCACCCGGCGTTTCAAGGAACAAAAGACCTTGCCGTTAAAGCTGATCTCGGCCTCCGAGACCGGGGCGGCCGGGGCCGGCGCCACCGGGCCCGCCTCGCCCTTGGGCTGGCCCAGGGCCGGGACGGCGGTCAGAACCGCCAGGACCAGGCCTAGGCCCAGGACCGCGCCAGCCCTACTTTTGCCAGGATTTCTGATCCACATAGCTAGCACCCAGATCTCCAGAAAATTGACGCAAATTCAGAATAAGATCGTCGTATTCCAACGCCTTGGTGAAGGAATCTTTCTGCGCCTCCAGGCTGGCCTTCCGGGCTTCCAACCAGGCGGGAAGTTGGTTAGTTCCGGAATTATAGAAGATTTCGGCCTGACGTTCCTTCAGGCGCGTCAGTTCTTCCTGGGACTTGGCAATCTTCAGGCCGGCCGCGCTGCCACTAATATTTTCCTGGATCTCGTTCCATCTGTCGGTCAGATCCAGCTCTTTCACGTCTTTATCCGCACCGACCTGCTTCAAGATGGCCTTCTGTCGCGAGATATTACGAATCCGTTTCAGGCCGTCCCAGACCGGCACCTGCAGTCCCAGGCCCACGTAAAGGCCTCTGGCGCTGGTGACGCTCAAGGGATCGGGAGTCTGGGTGGTAAACAGGAGGTCGGGAAGGACCTTGGTCTTGGCCAAGGTAACGTTATATCCCTGCAACTCCTTCTTCAACTCCAGGATCCTGAGTTCAAACGATCTCGCCATGGCCTGCTCCAGGGTAGCGGCGGCTGGATCGAAGCGGCCCAGCACCTGGCGGTGGGCGTCATGCAAATCGAATTCCACCGGTTGCTCAGGTTTCAGACCCAAAAAGGTTTTCAGGTTGGAGAGGGTGCGCTTCCGGGTGAGTTCCAGGCGCGCCAGTTCGTTCTTGGCCAACTCCCACTCCTGGGTAGCCACCTGGACGTCCAGGGAGGTGGCGGTGCCGATGGTCCGGCGGTTTTCAGCGTAGGTCAGTTGCTCCCGGCACAGGCTGATCAGGTTGCTCTGCAGGGCGGACAAGCGTTTCATGGAGGCCAGGTGCAGAAACATCTTGCCGAGGCGCTCTAAACCGGCGCTAATCGATTGGAGATGGTGGAAGATCGCCATCTGGGTGGCCACCTTTTCAGCCTGGAGGGTAAAATAGGACCCAACCGGGTTCCACGGGTCCATGGTAAAACTGAGGCTATAGGGTCTGGGAGTGAGACCGCCGGGCTGCTGGGGCCGGTCCACATAGTAATAGGTCCGGAAGGTAATGGGTGGTGGAATTATGGTGTAACGGCTGTCAGTCTCATCAATCCGCCGGATATCGATCTCCACGGCGCTTTTGGTCAGATAGGGCGACTGCTGGATGGCCAACCTGACGCAACCGTCAAAGTCAAGGAGGCCTGGGACGGCAACCTTGTCGCCGGTGGGACTGGCTTCGGCAGCCCGGGCGGGCTGAGCGGCCGCCGGCGGCAGTCCCAGGAGCAGAGCCCAAAAGACCAGGGCCAAGACGGCCGGCAGCCCGCGGCTCAGCCGGCCGGCAGCTCGCCCGCGAGCCCGCCGGCCGGCAGACTGCCGACCCCGGGGGTCCCATGGGTGTGCAAAGGCTTCTGCCATGATCATCGGGTTAGAAGGCGTCCTGGTAAATCCAGAGGTTATTGCTCATAAAGGACCCCGTCCCGCATTAAGCAGACCCGGGTGCACCTGGCCCCCATTTCGGGGTCGTGGGTGACCACGACTATGGACGTATTGCTCTTGCTGACGATCTCGGCGAAGTGGTCCATAACCTGGTGGCCATGGCTCCGGTCCAACTGACCGGTGGGCTCGTCCGCCAGGATGACCTGCGGCTGGTTAACCAGGGCCCGCGCTACCGCGACCCGCTGGCGTTCACCGCCGGACAGACGATTAGAGGAATGATGGATACGGTGGCCCAGATTCACTAAATTCAGAGCTGCGGCAATGCGGTCGGGGCGCTCCCGACGCTCAACCCCGGCGTAGATCAGAGGAAATTCCAGGTTCTCATAGACCGTGGAATTTTCTAATAAATCGCAGCTTTGAAAGACGAAGCCCACCCGGTTGCGCCGGAATTCGGCCTGGGCGTTGCGATCCAGGCGCAGCACATCCTGGCCCCCCAGGATGTAAGTTCCCATGGTGGGGCTGATGAAGATCCCCAGGATGAAGAGAAAAGTAGACTTGCCGGAACCGGAGGGCCCCATCACCGCCACGATCTCGCCGGGATAGACCTTCAGGTTGATATCTTTGAGAACGGGGATGCTGCCCGCCTCGGTTTGATAAATCTTGGTGAGGTCGGACACCTGGATCAGGGCCCCATTGGCAGCAGGGCAGACCGCAACCGAATTATTCATAGCGAATAGCTGAAACCACTTCCATGCGGCTGGCCCGGAGGGAGGGATAAAGGCCGGCGCCCATCCCTAAGATGACGGCAAACAGGAATCCCAAGGACAGGCCCATGAAGAAAAGATTTTCCGCCGGACGGCTGCCGATCAGATAACCCAAGATCTCGGTCCCGATCCGCCCCACCAAGCCGCCCACCAGGGCGGCTCCCAGACTGAGGCAAAGGGCCTCGGACAGGAACTGGGCCAGGATATCTTTGTCCTCGGCCCCCATGGCCTTCTTCAAGCCGATTTCCCGGGTGCGGGTGACCACGGCGGCCATCATGACGTTCCAGATGCCCACGCCCCCCAGCAGGAAAGTGGCGCTGATAGCCAGATAGATCATAAACTGAATCCACCAGGCCAGCTCCTGGACCCGTTTGAGTCCTTCCCAGGAAACCTCCACGTGCAGTTCATCGGGAGATTGGCTGGATTTGATGACCGCGGGTATGGCCTTCGCGACGCGGGCGACATCATCCCAAGTCTGGCAGCGGAGGAAGACCCGGTCGGTGAGCAACCGGCCAGGCAGGCGGTCGGCCGCGGTGGTCAGGGGGAGAAAGGCGGCGTTCGCCATGCTGCTGTCGGTAACGCCCCCCAGGACTCCGGAGATCCAGAAAAGTTCGTTATTAATCTCCATGGTCCGGCCGCGGACGTCATAAGTGCCGAAAATCTTCCGGGCCAGTTCAGCTCCCAGTACACACTCCCGCTTGCGCTGGGTTACGGCCTCAGCCCCGAAGAGATTGCCGGTTTGAGCCCAAAAATTGCGCACCCCCCAGAAGGCCTCGTCCACTGCCATCAGGCCGAAGCCGTATTGCTGCCCGTGCCAGTTGGTATTGCCTGACGCGGCGCCGGTGAGGGTCAATTCCTTGAAGCCTTTGATGCGGCTCAAGGCTGCCAGGGTTTCTTCCCGGAACCACTGGGGCCGGTAGGAACGGCTATTGTCGAAAGATATCCGGATAACCGTGACCCCGCCAATCAGGTCCAGGTTCTCGTTAAAGTTCTTTTTTACTTCCCGGCTCATGGTGATGATGTTGATGAAACCGGCCACGCCCAAGGCTATGGCCAAAACTACCCCCATGTAGCGGCGGCGGTGCCGCACCACCTGGCGTACACTAACCATCATGAGATCATTGAATCTCAAAAACTCGTCCTTACCTTTGGGCAGGCCGGCAGAATGGGCGCCCGCCACCCGTCTCGGCCAAAAGCCCTTTATCTACCCGGCAAAATTACCGGCAATCCCGCCCACCCAAAGGCCGGAGACTGCAAGAACCAGAGGCAAACCGGGGATTGCCGTCAATTAAATTAACCGGTTTGCTGCTCTGCAAAGCCATAACCTCAAATTATCGTCCATTCTCTCGATTGAGTGGCAAGTCCAGCTGGAATGAATAAGGTGTACCGGAGGAAGGCCTGTCCCTTATGTGAAGGTCGCCGGCGGCAGCAGAAGCATTAGTTTACCTGAGCAATCTAGCGCCTTCAAGGAGCTGCTCGGGCCTCACCCCTGGAAAACCAACCGGCAATGCTTAGCCGAAAATATGCACCCGCCGCGCTGAGGCCCTTACCCGGGCCAGCCCCCTTATCCAGGTAAGGTCTCAACTCTGCCCTGTCGCCCAGCTAGCTGCCCAGGCCTCAACCTGAGCTCAGAGCGGCCTTTACTCGCGACTGAGGCCCATCGTCCGGTCCAAAATATCGGCTACCTGGGTGGAGATGCCCTCCCCCTCCAGAAAAGATTCCGGTTGGCCAAAATCGCAGGCCCGGATGCGATGTTTCTTGGCCAGTTTTTCGATGACTTCCAGAACGTAGTCAATCTGGCTCTTTTTATGAGTACTCATGAAGGCGGTGCGGATCACCGCCTGGCCCCGGGGCACCGCCGGATAGATGGCCGGCAGGGCGAAGACGCCATGATCGAACATGTCCTTGGCGAACACGAAGGCCTTGTCTTCGGCGCCGATGTAAATGGGAATGATGGGGGTTTGGGAATGCTTGGTGATCACCCCGATTTCCCGGTATCCCTGGTGCACCCGGCGAGTGATATCCCAAAGCCGGGTCACCCGGCCGGGATCGGCATCCAAGATATCCAGACAGGCCAGGACCGTGGCGGCATTGCTGGCGGGCAGGGCCGCCGAAAAGATCAGCGGCTTGGAATGGTGCCGCAGGTATTCCAGGACGTCTTCGTCGTCAGCGGCGATGAAGCCGCCGATGGAAGCCAGGGCCTTGCTGAAGGTGCCCATGATGAAATCCACTTGGGGGGTGAGGCCGAAATGATGGGCGGTCCCGCGGCCGCCTTCACCCATCACTCCCAAACCGTGGGCATCATCCAGATAAATGAGGAGATCCTGGATAAGTCTCCTTCAATTTAACCAATTCATCCAGAGGAGACATATCCCCGGACATGCTGAAGACGCCTTCGGTAATCAGGAACAGGCAACCGGCGGCATTCTTCTGGCGGGCGGCCGCCAATTTCCGTTCCGCGGCGGCGGCATCATTGTGGCCAAAGGGAACCAGCCGGGCCCGGGAGGCCTGGCAGCCTTCGAAAATGCTGGCATGGTTCTCCCGGTCGCAGACGATGACATCCTGGGGCGTCAGCATGCAGGCGATGGCGCCCAGATTGGTGGTGAAGCCGGTGGCGTGGACGACCGCCTTTTTCTTGCCCACAAAGGCGGCCAGGCGATCCTCCAGCTTCTCATGCAAGGTCAGGTTGCCGCACAGGAAGCGGGATCCCCCCGGTCCACTCCCCCAGCGCAACGCCGCCTTGGCGGTCGCCTCGATTATCCGGGGATCATGGGTGAACCCCAGGTAATCATTGGAGCCAATCATTATCAGACGCCGGCCCGACACCTCCACTTCCGTGCCCCAAGATCGGTCTATGGGCCGGAAGTAAGGGTAAATCCCCTGTTCCCTGGCGTCTTGGACCATATGAGCAAAAGGTTGGCAGCGGTTTTTAAGTGACATAATAAGGATTCTACCCTCCCCCTCCGGTAGATTTACACCTTTTTATTTCCATCTTGATAAAAAGTCAATGGTATTAATTGTACTTAGAAAATTAACTTGAGCTTTTGTCGCTAAATCTCGGGTATAAGGTATATATATCGCCTCTGCGACCACGAATCCGTGATCCCGCCTCCTCTCCTCAAATTTACTGTTTCAGTATAGCAGGTTTTTTTCAGTTTACCCAGCATTAAAAAGCAAATATCCTGATTTTCTTTACGAAAATGTTCAGGAAGAGTGAAATTAAGCGCATTAATTAATAAACACCTGAACGCGCCCAGTTCGTCTCACTCTTCGGAAGAAAACCGAAAAAAAATTAAGATCAGGCCCTGGCCCTTTGGGTAACCATAATATTTTAGACCGGCAGGCGGATTGAAAGTTAAGCAACCTCTAAATTCACTCCGCTAAAACCGGGAAGCTGCCGGGAGCGCAGCCTTAAAAATCATGGGTCCGGCCCTGGCCGTTCAGAAAGCGCCGAATGGCCAGGGCCTGGCTGGGGGTGATGACCGGGTAGGCGCCGGGACAGAACTTCCGGTAATCCTCCCGGGGCAGCCGGGCCGAGGCGGTCTCCTGGCTGAGGACATAGTAACAGGCCCGGGCCGCCCGGGTCATCTCCAGGTATTTCTCGGTCCAGCGGGGCAGGGCCAGTAATTGTCCAGCCACCAGGCAGGCCAGGAGGCCCAGGGGCAACAGGCGCCGCCAATCCCGGGCGGGCAGCCGTTCCGCCAGCAGCAGCCAGGCCAGCCCCACCAGGAGCAGCGCCCCGACGAGGGTGAAGATGCCGTAGCGGGCCACAAAGGCCTGATTTACCGAACTTTGGTAGCGGGTCAGGGAAATCAAGAGAAAGGGCAGGGCATTGGCCAGCAGGGTCCAAAGGGCCAGGCGGCGCGCAGGTGCCCCGCCCCAACCCCAGATGCCGGTCAGGGTGGCGGTGAGCAGGGCGACACCGGCCACGTAAGCCCAGACCGGAAAGTGGTAATGGCCCCAAAAGAGATAGAAAAATGGCGCCAGCCAGGCCCCATAGACCAGGTGCACCAGGTAGCCCGGCCCCGGCAGGCCAAAGACCCGGGTATTGTGGCTGGCCGCGGCGTGGAGCCCGGCAAAGGTAAGATAGCCCGCGGCAAAGACCAGATAAACCGCGGCCACGGTCCCGCTGAGGGCCCAAAATTTCCGGCCGGACTCCCCCCGCACCAGCAGGGCATAAAGGGGCAGGGCCAGGAGACCCAGCAGCGGATAATTGTGGGACAGCACCGCGAGCAGTGCGCAGAGGCCGACGCCGGTCAACAGGCCGCGGCCTCCGGCCTGGAGATAAGCCTCCGTGAGCAGCAGCGCCCCTAAAAAGAAAGTCAGGCTAAGCAGGTAGCCGACGTAGAAGGCGTTCCAGGCGATGGCATGATGCACCGCGGCCAGGGCATAGACGGCCGCCAGGGCCAGAGCCAGGCCGGCGGGCAGGTGGCGCCGGTAGAAGAGGTAAACCAGAAAGGCGCTGGCGCCGGTGCCCAGACAATTGACCAGGACCAGGAAAGAGTAATGCTCCCCGGCCAGTTGCACCAGGCCGTAATAAACTAGGCGGAAAAAGGGGAACCATTGTTCGCCGTCCGGCGTCACCAGGTAGGTCCAGAAAGGGTACTGCACCATGTGGATGAGGGTGGTCCAGTCATCTATGATGTAAAAAAAGTTCGATCGCCAAAAGATGACGACCGGGAGCGCCAGCAGGATGAGGGCGGCAATCAGCGGAGAGGTGAGGGCGCCGGGCCGGCCGGCTGTTTTATGGTTGGCGTTTGGCATTGGCCAGTGGAATTAAACCAAGCAGGATATGAAAAAACCAGCAAGATTGTGGAAACAGCAAGCCATCATAAAATTGGAAGTGGATTAAGGCCGCGGCCAAGGGAAAAAGCAGCGCCAGCGGCGGAAAATAGAGCCCCGGAGGCGGCCGGAAGGCCATACCGACCAGTTTCACCAGCAGGGTGAGGACCGCCAGGAAATAAATGAGAGTGAAGGGAAAGCCCAGTCCGTCCAGAAAGGTGAGGAGCTGATTGTCGGGCGTGTGGACAATGGCCAGTTCCTGGGCAAACTTTTCTCGGTTCTCGTAAGGATATTTAATTTGATAATCTTGCAAAAATCGGTCCCGGGGAGAACTCAGGCCGATGCCCAGGAGAGGGTGCTGCCGGGCGATGCCCCAGGAGAAGAAGTAGTTTTCGATACGGTAGGAGGGGTACTCCTGGCTCAGTTTGAACCAGAGGATTTGGTGCGAAAACAGGCCGATAATCAGGCCAAGCACCACAAGGCCCGCGACCACATGCTTTAAGCGCACGGTCCCGAAACAGAGCCCCGCAACTCCCAAACCCACCGGGATCAGGACCACCGAGAGGCGCTGGCTGAGGCAGAGCACCGCATAGCTCAGGATCAACAGGGTCACCCCCAACAGCACCAGAGGCCGGGACTTCTCTCTCAACAGGGTCAGCGGGGCAAAAGTGAGGAGGAAGATCAAATTGGTGAGGGGATGATTCGAACCTGCAAAGAATAGGGGTTGGATTTCTCCCCTCAGCAGGTATCCGGTCAGGCTCAGGACCAGGACGCCGCCCAGGAGCACCAGGCAGAGCCATTGGAAGCGGCGTTGATTTTCCGGGGTCTGCAACAATATCCTGGCACACCAGAAGCCTCCCAATCCCGAGGCCAGCAGGACGGCCACCCGGAAAGACGGGGACCTAAGAGGCAGACTGTTGAGGGCGCTGGCCACGCCCAGGGCGACCAGGACCACCGAAACCAAAAACTCCGGGGACCTGAATCTCAGGGCGCCTCGCCCCATCGAGACCAGGGCCACGCTCAGGCTGAGGCAACAGAGGAGCGCGGAAAACAGGTTGCTGTGCTCCCCCGGCGCCAGGATGATATAGGGTTGGAGGAAGGCTAATTGCAGGGAGGTGGCGCCAAAAAAGAGCCAGGTAATTTTTTCAGTCCGGGTCAAACCTGTTCTCCTGGGTGCGCCGCCTCGCAAAAGCCTCCGGGTCGGCGAAGGCGTTTGCTTTTTCCGCCAAATCCTTATATGAAATAATACGAAACAACCATTGGCCGGGGCGGATATCCGTCGGCGCAGACCGAGACCGGTTAAAAGACGCCGAAAATATCTAAGGTGCGGGGCTCAGGCCCGCCCGCCTGATTCTTAAGTAGTGAATTATAGCAGATAACCAGGAGAAGAAAAGAAATGCTGGCCGGAAAAAAAGTACTGGTGGTCATGCCAGCCTATAATGCCGCCCGGACCTTGGAGCGCACCTTCCAGGACATCCCCTTCGACGTGGTGGACGAAGTTTTGCTGGTGGACGACGCCTCCCATGATGAGACCCTGGAGGTGGCCCGGCGGTTAGGGATCCGCTGTTTCCTGCACGAACGCAATATGGGCTACGGCCGCAACCAGAAGACCTGCTACACCGAGGCCCTGAAAACCGGGGCCGACATCGTGGTCATGGTGCATCCGGACTACCAGTACTCTCCCAAGATCATTCCGGCCCTGGCGGGACTGGTGGCCAGCGGCGAATACGAGGTGGCCCTCGGCTCCCGCATCCTGGGAGGCAGGGCCAAGCAGGGCGGCATGCCGGCCTACAAATACCTGGCCAACCGTCTCCTTACCCTGTTCGAAAACCTGTTGCTGGGGGCCAAGCTGTCGGAATACCACACCGGCTTCCGGGCCTTCTCCCGCCAGGTGCTGGAGAGCCTGCCCCTGTGGGAAGACTCCGACGACTTCGTCTTCGACAACGAAATGCTGGCCCAGGTAGTCTATTTCGGTTTCCCCATCGGCGAGGTTTCCTGTCCCACCCGCTATTTCGAGGAGGCCTCCTCCATCAATTTCAGCCGCAGCGTCAAATACGGCCTGGGAGTCGTGGCCACCTCGGTGAAATTCTTCCTGCAAAAACGGGGCTGGGTCCGGTTCCGCATCTTCTCTCCCCAGGGCCGGGGTCTGCGCCAGGGTGCCTATTATGTCGAACACGCCGCCGAGTAGTAGGGGCGATCCTGGTGATCGCCCTGGATTCAGGGCGAAGACAAGATTCGCCACTACCTGCCCTTCTGCCACCTGATCCGTAGGGGCGACCCGCTGGCTCGCCCTAGCGATTTTTTTCGTGCTCCTGATAAAGCTCCGACAACGTCAGCCCTTCCACGGGGCCGGTCTGGACCAGCCAGGCCAGGAAGGCGCGAATCTTGGCGACGAAGGACGCCACGGCCGGCTCCGTGGGGAACAGCCGGGACGCCCCGGGCTGAAGCTCCGAAGAGTGGAAGAACAGGTTAAGCGTGCGTCCGCCCCGGCGGCGGTGCAGGCCGGCGGCCAGCCGCATGGAGGCCAAAGGGAACCAGGCCGGCTGCATGCCGGCGGCGCCCCAGTATTTGAAGCCGTTCAGCAGGCGGCGGCCCGAGGCTCCGGGGCAGATCTGGGCCAACCGGGCCAGGACCCCGGGCAGGCTCGCCACCACCGGCACCAGCGTCAGGGGGACTTCCCATAAGTCGGCGGCAAGCGGGAACGGCTCGGCCGGGGCCAGAAAATAGGCGTCGGCGCCCTTCAGGGTGAGAGGCACGATGCTGCTGTCGACCCGGAGGCCGAACTCGGGCAACAGGCCCAGCACCCTGGGGCCGAAATCGAAGCGGCCCATGCGGAAAGACGCCGGCGTCACCCCCAGGGAATCTTGCACGGCCTGCATTAGGTGGGCGAATTTAGCCTGCAGCAACGGCCGGGGCAGCTGTGCGGCCGGCACCGGCTCCGGCAACGGGAGGTCGGCAAAGGGCGGGGTGCTCCAGGGATGGAGATGCACCCCGATTTCAGCCCGGTAGAGGTCCCGCCAGCGGGCCAGGACCTGGCAGGCCGCCGGGTCATTGGCCACCCGGTAGCTCACCAGCAGGGTCAGGGGCAGGCCGAATTCCAGGGGAATGAATTCCAGGCGGCGCAGCTCGGCGACGTTGCTCACCCCGGATTCCCTGGGGTAGCGGCCGAAAAAAAGCCCTTCTTCTTCGATGTCCAGGCTGATAACGAGTTTCATGTTCTAACGACCGATTTAAATCCCCCCTGCCCCAGGAGTGTCCGGCAGGGTTTTTGCTAATAGGCGCGCAAGAAAACCGATCAAATCCGCCCAAGTACAATAACATGTAGAGTTTGTTAGCTTTTCCCCTCTCCCCCAATGGGGGAGAGGGCAGGGTGAGGGGGAAGTAGTGAGGCGAAGAAGCCACCCCTCACCCCAACCCTCTCCCCTCGCAGGGGAGAGGGGGTTTTTCTGCTGCCGGCCCAAGTCTGCGTCCGCTCTGATAAAATTTTTCTGCACCTGCATTTTTCGTTTTTTAATCGCCAGCCCCTTGCAAAATCTCTACCGGACACTCCTGCCCCTGCCCCCCGTTTTCAAAGGGGGGGTCTC
The DNA here is from genome assembly GCA_963701845.1 of uncultured delta proteobacterium. Lineage (GTDB taxonomy): Bacteria > Desulfobacterota > Desulfobaccia > Desulfobaccales > 0-14-0-80-60-11 > JAPLJC01. The sequence continues at coordinate 101,293 of CAVPBF010000005.1, forward strand.
AAGTCCACCTTTGGAAAAGGGGGATTTAGGGGGATTTCCAGTTGTTAGGGTTCACCGCAAATCGAAGCACAGCCGAGGGCGGCTGTCCTACATTTTTATTGATTGATGGAGCCATCACCTCAAATCGAAGACCACCTTGAGGCTCTGGTGGCGCCGCTTGTCGAAGGCAGTCTTAAAGGCCTTCCGGTAAGCGCTCAAGGGAAGGACGTGCGAGACCAGACCCTGGGTCGGGTAGTCGCCCCGGGCCAGGAGGTCCACCGCCAGCTGGTAGGTGCGCAGCCGTTGTCCCTGCCAGGCGCCGTAGGCGTACATGGCGGAGCCGCTTATCCGGATTTCCCGGAACCAGAGGCTGGAGAGGTCCACCGGGCCCACCTTCCCGGCGGTGCCCACCAGCACATAGGCGCCCCGGCCCCGCAGGGCCAGCAAGCCTTCCTGCAGGGAACGGCGGCTGCCGACGCAGTCGAACCAGAGGTCCGCCCCGCCTTCCAGGTTGCCGCCCCCCAGGGTGGTGGGCAGCAGCCGGGCGCCCACGGCCTGGCCCAGTGCCGCCCGGTCCGGGGACATCAGGACCAGGTCGGCGCCCCCGGCTTGGGCCAAATCTTTTTGGAAGGGATAACGGGCCACCATGATGACCCGGGCTTTGGAGCCCAGGGCCCGCAGGAGCCGGACCAGATGCTGGCCGATGATCCCGGCGCCGTAAATGACCAGGGAATCGTCATCCTGAGGGAAATGGTCCAGGACCGGTTGCAGGGCCGAAGCCAGGGAATCGGTGAGGACCGCCGCTTCATCCGGCAGGGAGTCCGGCAGGCGCACCAGACGGCTGGGATGGGCCGCCAGGAATTTCGCCATCCCACCTCCGGCCTCTTTATGGAAACCCAGGACGGTCCCGGGCGAGAGCTCCCCTGGGTGAAGTTTTCGCACAGGTTATACTGCCCTTGAGCGCAGAAACGGCAGGGGGGATCGATGCCGCGGACTTCGCAGGGCAGGATCGGCTCCACCGCCACCCGGTCCCCCGGCCGCCAGTCGGAGCCTGCCGGGGCCTCCACCACCTCGGCCACCACTTCGTGGCCCAGCACCGCCGGGAACGAGGCGTAGGGTTCCAGCAAGAGCGATTCGCCGCCCTTCAGCAGATTCAAGTCCGAGCCGCAGATGCCGCACATCCGGCTCTGTAAAATTATCCAGTCCGGGCTAGGAGGGGCAAATTCCACCTGCTTCAGCGTGAGCGGGGCCACCCCGGCAAAAAAGTGCCGGGGCCAGAGGCGGTTCAGCCCGGTGGCCAGCAAGTAGCGGGGGACGGAGCGATAGTAGACCAGGGCCTGCATGGCAGCCGGTTTGCGGTTTGTGGTTTTCGGTTTTCGGTTGGCCGACATATGGAAGATATAAAAAAAATTGAAATGGCCGCGTCCCGAAGGCAAGCCGTGCCAAGCCCATTTTATCAAGGCTTGGGAATTTGGCCCGCTTGGGGTATAATGTGATGCTAATGATAAAAGTCAGATCGTAATCAATCCCGACTTGCACAAATTTATATCATGTTCCAGATTAAATCCAACAAACTAAACCGGTAACATACTGATAGAAACGGTTTTTCACCGAAAACCGAAAACCGAAAACGGAATTTATATGGGCGCACGCAGTAAGATTGCCTTGGGGGCGGTGCTGAAGAATTTTCGCCGGGTAGCCGCGCATCCCTGGATCGCCGGCAAATTGGCCACCCTGCAAGGAGAGAAGCTGCTCTTCAACCTGCTCCACGCCGGGGTGGATTCCGGCCGGGCGCGGAAGATTCGCCAGCTCAGCTTACGCATCACCGACCTGTGCAACCTGCGCTGCCATACCTGCGGCCAGTGGGGCGATCAGGGGTTCCTGCACGGCAAAAACCTCAGGGAGCTGAAACAGAATGAAGTCTCCCCGGAACGCTACCGGGCGGTCCTGGACGACCTGGTGGCCCACGGCCACCGGCCCTTTCTCTACCTCTGGGGCGGCGAGCCCATGCTCTACGAGGGCTCGGTGGACCTCATCGAACACGCCACCGCCTTGGGGCTGCCCTGTTCGGTGGCCACCAACGGCACCCGGATTGCCGCGGTGGCCGAGCGCCTGGTCCGGGCGCCCATGTTCCTCCTGCAGATCTCCATCGACGGGCCGGACGCGACCCTGCACAACTGCACCCGCCCGGGATTGGGCGGGGCCGACAACTTTGCCGACATCCAGGCCGGCCTGGCCGCGGTGCACCAGGCCCGCCGGACCCAGGGGCGCGGCCTGCCGCTGATCGCCTCGCTTACCACCATTTCGCGGAACAATTTTCGCCATCTAACCGACATCTACGAGGCCTTTCGGGACAAAGTGGATCTGTTCGTCTTTTACCTCTCCTGGTGGATCGACGCGGCCAACGTCCGGGCCCACGAAGCGGATTTTTCCCGGCGTTTCGGCTTCCAGCCGGTCCGGCCGGCGGGCTGGGTGGGGGGCTGGCGGCCCGATGACTATGCCGAAATGGACCGGCAGTTGCAAGCCGTCCTGGCCAGGTCCAGGGGAGCTAAGAACCCGCCGGTCACCATCATTCCCCACGTCACCGGCGAGGCCAACCTGCGCACCTATTATACCGACCACCAGGCCCGCTTCGGCTATAACCAGTGCATCTCCATCTATCAGGCGGTGGAGGTCAACAGCAACGGCGACCTCTCGCCCTGCCGGGACTACCACGACTACGTGGTGGGCAATCTCAAGGAGGCCAGTATTACCGAGCTGTGGAACTCGCCGGCCTACCGGAAGTTCCGCCACAGCCTGGCCACCGAGGGGCTGATGCCCGTCTGCTCGCGCTGCTGCGGGCTCATGGGATATTGAAAGGCAGTGGCCAGTAGTCAGTAGTCAGTGGTCAGAAAAGCAAAAAGCAAAAACTGGTAACTGGGAACTGGGAACTCTCTCTCATTGGACCGCGCGATCGATACCGCCCTCAGCCCGAGCCCGGCCCGGCCGGTTAGTCCGGCCCGGATCGTCTTTCTCCTCCAAGATTTGAAATTTGGCGGCACCCAGCGCCAGGCCCTGGAACTGGCCCATAGGCTGGACCCGGTGCGCTTTCGGCCGGAGATCTGGCTGCTGGCCGCGGGCGACGATTTAGTTCCCCTGGCCCGCCAATGGGGCTTGCCGCTCAACCGGCTGTCCCGGCGGGCGCAGGTGGGGCCTGGGGCGTTGCTGCATCTCTGGCGTCGCCTGCGGCGCGGCGATCTCGATTTGCTGTTGCCCTTTACCGTGGTGCCCAACATCTGGGGCCGCCTCCTGGGCCGCCTGGTCGGGGTGCCGGCCATTGTGGGCAACTGCCGGGGCGGCGGCGCCCCAAAGCGCCAGCACGAGCGCTGGCTCTGGCCCCTCGCGCGGCATCTCGTCTGCAACAGCGCCGCCTTAAAGCGGGTGCTCACCCAATGCGGTGTGCCCGCATCGAGGCTCAGCGTCATCCCCAACGGCGTGGATACGGACTATTTTCAGCCGGCCCCGGAGGCCGGGCCCTACCCCACGGTGGTGCTCGCGGTGGCCCGGATGGTGCCGGACAAAGATCTCGATACCCTGATCCGGGCCTTTGCCGAGGTGGCGCCGGAATTTCCCCAGGCCCAATTGTGGCTGGTAGGGGAGGGGCCTTTGCTGGGAAATTTGCAGCAGTTGGCGGGGGAGATCCTGCCGCCGGGCGCCTGCCGCTTCCTCCCGCCCCGGGCGGACCTGCGGCCCCTGTTCCATCAGGCCGGACTGCTGGCCCTGAGTTCCCGCACCGAGGCGCTGCCCAACGTGGTCCTGGAGGCCATGGCCGCGGGCCTGCCGGTGGCGGCCACCGCGGTGGGCGGTGTGCCGGAGCTGGTGACCCCGGCCCGGACGGGCTGGCTGGCGGAGCCTTCGGACCCGCCGGCCCTGGCCGCGGCGTTGAGGCGGCTCTTGGCGAACCCGGAGCAGTGCCGGGATTTCGGCCGGGAGGGCCGCCGGCGGGTCGTCCGGGATTTTTCTCTGGACGCCATGGTGAGCCGTTACGAAGAGGTCTTGCGGGCCTCTATAGCCGCGGTAACTGGATAGCAATCTAGCCGTAGGGGCGGCTCGCGAGCCGCCCCTACAGGGCAGCCAGCGACAGCCGATTTGACCAAACCAAGCGGCACCGCCAAAACCTCAGGCCCGCGGGTGGCCTACATCCTGCTCTGGTTCCCGGAGCCCTCCCAGACCTTTGTCCTGGAAGAGGTCAACACCCTGGTGCGGCTGGGCCTGGAGGTGCGGGTCTATACCCTTTACGGGCCGCGGCCGCCCGCCCGGATCGCCGGGATGGCGCCGGGTTTGGCCCCGGTCAGCCATCTCGGTCTGCCGACCGCCGGCAGGCTGATCAAAGACTTAATGCGTCTGGAGCGGGACTGGGGTCCCGAAACCGGGCGCTGGCTGCGGCAGGTGCTCTGCCGCCGTTGGCGCAGCCTGGAAACCGCCGGAGAGGCCTTTTGGGCGGCGCTGGCGGGCGTCCATCTGGCCGGGCGGTTGCAAGCCGACGGCATCCGGCATATCCATGCCCCCTGGGCCGACGGCCCGGCCACCGCGGCCTGGGTGGCCTCGCATCTTTCCGGCATCCCCTTCAGCTTCAGCGCCCGGGCCCGGGACCTGCACCCCCCGGACGGGGCCCTCTCGGAGAAGCTGGCCGCGGCCAGTCTGGTGCGCACCAATACCCGCGCCAACGCAGGTTATTTGACGGGACTGGCGCCCCTGGACGCGGCCAAGATCGTCAATATCTATAACGGCGTCTCCCTGGCCCCGCAGCCTGCCCCGGAGCGGGCCTGGCAGCCGCCCTTCCGACTCCTGGCCCTGGGCCGCCTGGTGCCCAAGAAGGGTTACGACATCCTCCTGGCGGCCTGCCGCCGGCTGGACCAGGAGGGCTTCGCTTTTCACCTCACCCTGGCGGGCGACGGCCCCGAGCGCCGCAAGCTGCGGCAATTAATTGACCGATACGGCTTGCAGGCCAAGGTCACCCTGCCCGGTTTCGTGCCCCATCGGGAGGTGCCCCGGCTGCTCAGGTCCGCCGATCTCTTCCTCATGCCCAGCCTCATCACCGCTACCGGCGACCGGGACGGCATCCCCAACGTGGTCCTGGAGGCCCTGAGCCAGGAGGTGCCGGTGGTGGCCACCGAGGTTTCGGGCCTGCCGGAGGTCATCCGCCCGCCGGAGACCGGTTGGTTGGCGCCGCCCGCGGACCCGGAAGCACTGGCCCTGGCGGTGCGGGAGGCCTGCGCCGACCAGGCCGAGGCCCGGCGCCGGGCCTCGGCGGGGCGGGAACTGGTGGCCCGGGAGTTCGATTCGGTGCGGAATTACAGCAGATTAAAGACCTTATTTGAGGAATTGGCTGGAAACAGAGAGTAAGCAGTGAGCAGTAAGCAGTGAGCAGTGAGCAGTCGAAGATGAATCTTCGACTCAAACCGTGAAAATCTCGGTAGGGCGGGTCTCCGTGCCCGCAGCATCTGGGTCACAGGCTGGAAAGCCTGTGGTATCAGTGAAAATATTTCGAGGCAGAACTTATAGGGCGGGCTGTGCCCGCCGGATTTGACTATATGTAAAAACAGGCAACCTACACTTTTCGGACCATGCATGAAGCAAAAGCCAGGGTGGCACGGGTTCAGTTTTTACTGCTCACTGCTCACCGCTTACTGCTCACTATAGTTCACCCTCTTCTCCCGGATGAACTGCTCCACCAGGGCGAAGATTTCCTGGTTGCCGCAGAAGGTTTCCCGGCCGAGGTTCCTTTGATAATCCGCCAGACCGGCTTCAAAGGCGGGGATAATCAGCGGGTTGGGGTTTAATCCGGTGAAGTAGCGGCCATAGCCCAGGCGCTCCAGGTAAAAGGCGTTGAGGAACTGCTCGAAGGCGCCCTGGATGGGGAAGGAGATCACCGGCTTGCCGTAGTAGAGGGCCTCGGAGAGCAGGGTGTGGCTGCCGCCGCAGACCACGTAACGGCAGGAGGCGAGATCGTCCAGAAAGCCGGTTTCCGAGTTCTTCTGGAAGCGCAGGTTGCCGTCGGCGCCGGCGGTATCGAAGCCATAGACCATGACCCTGGAGGGGATGGCCCGGAGGAATGGTAAAAAGCGCTTGAAGGTGGTGTATCCCTGGTAGGCCACGACGTGGCCGCCTCCCGAGGGCTGGCGTTGGAGCACCGTCTCCCGCAGCAGGGGCGGCAGGACCCTGGCCCTGACCCCCGGCGTCACCGGCGGCCGGAAAAAGGAGATCACCAGGTGGTCGCTGGCCCGGCTGAAAAATTTTTTCACCGCCCAGGCGGTGGAGAGATAGGCCAGGGTTTGGGTCCAGGGGACCGGATGGCGGCAGGCGGTGATGACGTGCTGGTGGTCCACCGACAGGCAGGGCAGGCCGGCCCGCTGGGCGGCCTGGGGTACGAAATACTCGTAGTCGCTCATGGTCACGTCGGGCTGGAAACGCTCCATCAGCCTGAAGATTTGCTCTAAGTAAGTCCGGGAGCGGCGGCGCACCGACAGGTTGGAGTAGATGGTGGCGGCCAGGGCCACCTTGTGGTCCCGGATGGGGGTGGCGGGGTTGGGGACGTCCTCCACCGGGAATTCCCGGCGCAGGAGCTCGGCGCCGGCGCCGTGGCTGACGAAGTGGAACTCGTGGCCTACCTTTGCGAAGTGTCGGGCGAGGGTGAGGGCCCGGACCGCGTGGCCGTGGCCGGTGCCGTGGACGCCGTAGAGAATTTTCGCCATATGGTTAGCGAATGTAAACCAGTCGGGGCCGGAGGTCAATACTCCAAGCCTTCCCGGATTCAGGGTGGACGAGGCGCCTCAGACCTTATGCCCCCAATAATTATGCCGATGAGGCAACGAGCCGATAAACTTAAGGGGCGCAGCCAGCTCCCAGGCCGTCATGAGCCCCGAAATTTTTTTTTGCCGTTTCACGGTTGCAGAAACCTCTTGATCAGAGGGCATCCATGCACTATCATGCCCCGGAGTTTCATATCTGGACCGATGAAAGGATCCAATATTCTAGTCAGGGAAGATCATCTCTGTGTAATCTCCGACCTGCATTTAGGCAACCCTGCCTTTATGAGAACCGACTATCTCAGATCATTCCTGAAATATCTTTCCAGCCACGGCGTCAGCCTGTGCATCAATGGCGACTTCATTGATTTATTGCAATCTTCGGCGCCAAAATTAGTCCGGGACCTCCAAGCCGCGATTCGAAGCTTAAAAGATTTCCTTGCTCAGGGTGGGAAAAAAATCTATTTTGTGCGGGGCAACCATGACATGCACTTGGAAGCCTATCTGGCGGAGCTTGGTATCTTCTCGGTCATGCCTTGTTTGGAAGTAGTCTCCGGAAAGCGGCGGATCCATATTGAACACGGCCATATTTATGACCGGCGTTTTGCGCATTTTCCCAGACTATACCTGCACCTGGCCTGGGTTCTGGGCAAATTGCTGAAACTTTCGCCCAAGTTTTTTCATCTTTATTTCAAAATAGAGTGGCGTCTGCAAGAATTAATCAATAAAAAAGTCAAGGGATGCAAGGATGTCCTGTTGGATGCCCCCGGCAACCTGGGTGCGGCCCTGAAGCTCTTTACCCGAGGCTTCGATATCGTCATTCTCGGCCATACGCATCGGCATGGCCTGCATATTCTGCAGGGCGACAAGATCTTTGCCAATGCCGGGGCCTGGACCTCTGAGAAAATGCATTATCTGGAGGTTCAACAAGGCGCCATAGGATTGAATGAGTGGTCTTTGAACCGCTGAAGGAGGGTTAATTTTCGGAGATGTCGCCGCAGAGCGGACCTTTAACCGGCCTAAATTCCTTGATTGTCGGCCTCAGGGCCGCGGGCCTGGTTGCCCCCGGCTCTCCTCGAACCATAGCCTTTTTTGCCTAAGTGAGGATTTGATGGAGGTTTTCCAGCTGGCGGTCATGGTCTTGATGCTGCTGGCTCTGGCGGTCTTGATCTTCGTCGGCGGGCGGCCTTTACGGCCGGGAGCCGGGGTGGAGGTGGGCCAAATTACCGGCCCCTGGCCGAAAGTCTCGGTGCTGGTGCCGGTGACCGGCGCCGCGGCGGGTTTGGCGAGGCGCCTTGAGCGGTTGCTCAGCCAGGATTATCCCGATTACCAGGTGGTGTTTGCCACCCGGGAGGCGGCGGACCCGGCCACGGCCATCATTCGGTCGCTCTTGCCAAAATTTTCCGGGGCCCGGCACGTGCTCGCCGGCCCGGCCCGGGGCTGCGGCCAGAAGAATCAGAACCTGCTGGCCGCGGTGCGCCTGGTGGGCCGGACTCCCGAGATCCTGGTCTTTTGCGACAGCAACCAGGAGGCCCCCGCCGGCTGGCTTAGGGAACTGGTGGCGCCCATTGTCCGGGGAGAAGCTCAGGTCACCAGCGGTTATCATCATATCATTGCCGCGGCGCCGGGGGTCGCCGACCTGGGTCGAGCCATAGTAGTCCTGATCCTCTATTTGACCAAGGGCTTCCGCCGCCTGAACCAGCCCTGGGGCGGCGCCACCGCCATCCGCCGCAACCTGTTTGAAAATTTGGACGTGGCCAAACTCTGGGCCGAAAATATCGTGGACGACGTCTCCCTGGCGGCCCGGCTGGTGCGGGCGGGAATTTGGGTAGGTATTCCCTCAGGGGCCAGCCTCCACACCCCACTCGGCCACGAGAGCCTGGCGGACTGGCGGGACTGGCTGGTCCGGCAATGGCTCTACCTGAAGTTTTGCATGCCCGCCACCTGGCTGGCCGGGGGCCTGCTGGTGCATGTGCTCCTTGGCCTGATGCTGCTGGCCGGGGTGCGCCTGTTGTTGCTGCCCCTGGGGGCGGTGGCCGCGGGCCCGGCCCTGGCCGGCGCCCTGTTTCTGGCCGGGCTCACCGGATTGGGCCTCGCCTTGCGCTCCTATCATCCACAACCGGGCCCCCCGGCTAAGTGGCTGCCGGCCTTCTTTGCGGCCCTGGGCCTGGCCAGTTGGTGCCACCTGAAGACCTTGATGACCATGGAGATGCATTGGCGGGGGATTATTTACCGGGTAGGCTGGCGGGGGAAGGTGATGGAGATAGTGAGCAGTGAGCAGTGAGCAGCAAAGACAGGGGCCAGTGGTCAGTGGTCAGTGGTCAGAAAAAGCCAAATCAAAAGCAAAAGAAAAAATCGAAAAATAAAAACTAAAAACTAAAAACTCGAAACCCGGAACTCGAAACTCGAAACTCGAAACTCATTCCCGTGAGCGCCACCAGTGGAAGGCCAGAGCCAGGGTGGGGGCCAGGGCCAGGGCCTCGGCCACTTCCCGGGGCAGCCGGCCAATCGTCAGCAGATAGAGGACAATGCCGGTCAGGGCCGCCGCGGCCAGGTGCAGAAAGGGCTTTTTCGGCAGCAGGCCCAGGCGCCACTGGCAGAAACCCACGGTGAGGGCGGCTACCCCGCCCTTGGTGACCACCATGGCCAGGGCCGAGCCCAGCAGCGGGCTCAGGGGCAGGACCAGGGAACACCAGAGGAGATTGATCACCAGCCCCGTCAGGTAAAAGATCAGGAGCAGCCGGGGCAAACCCATACTGATCATCAGGAAGGCCGCCAGGTTGTGGAGGAAGGCGAAGGCCATCGTGACCACCAGCACCTTCTGGAGCCAGATGGCCGCCAGGTAGTGGGGTCCGACCAAGAGCGGGATGAGGCGGTCGCTCTCCAGGAAAAGGCTGAACATCGCCACCAGGGCCGCGGCCATGAGCCAGCGGGCGGTATTCTGGGCCAGGCGGGGCACCTGCTCCCGGTCCGTCTCCCAGAGCTTGACGAGCAGGGGATAGAGGATGGCCTGGAGCAGCAGGCTGGAAACCTGGGAGGAGATGCCGTCCACCAGGCCCCAGGCGGCGCCGTATTGGGCCACGGCGTCGGTCCCGGCGTAGCGCTGCAGGAAAAAGATGTTGGCCTTGTTGTAGGTGATGGCGGTCACCTCGATGAGGCCAAAGACCGCCCCCAGGCGCAGGGTGCGCCACAACCGCCCGACGGGAGGCCAGGTGGGGCGGAATTGCCGGTGGGACAGGGCCAGCCAGAGCCCGCCGGCCAGGTTGACCAGGGTTTCGACGAGTTTAAAGGCGGCCACGGCCAGGGGTGGGGCCCCGAGCACCAGGGCGGTGAGGCCGTAGCCGAACCCCAGAGCCGCAGCCAGGGCTGAGAGCTTCCCCTGGAGATCCTGGCGGCCCTGCACCTGTAAGGCCACAAAAAAGGTTTTGGACAGGGCGTCCAGGGCCACCGCGCCGGCCAGCAACAGCATGAGCCGGCGCAGGGGCGCAGGATAGCCCTGCAATTCCACGAAGACCACGGCTCCCAGGGCGGCCAGGGCCAGCAGCAGCCCCTTCAGGAAGGTGACCTGGCCCAGGGCCTCGCCCGGCTGCCGATCCTGCCGGGACAGGAGAGTCACCAGCGGCACGTTGAGGCCGAACTCCGATACCGTCAGCAGGATGCTGCCCAGCCCCAGGGCCAGGGTGAATTCGCCAAAGGTGGTGGTGCTGTGCCGGGCCAGGTAGAGGAGAAAGACGGTCTCCATGACGCCCCGGACCCCGCGGGCGCTGAGGAGATAGGCGAATTTCCGGAGAATTCGGTAGTGGCCGGGCTGGTCAGGGCTGGCGGCGGGCATCGGGTTCGGAACCGGGATAGGCGTGGTATAATATCATGATGGGATTCCGGCCAAGCCGGTGCACCCTCATATATACCAGATAAAGGCCAAACCTGGTAAGAAGAATAATATCTCACGCGAAGACGCCAAGGCGCAAAAAATCATGGGAAAAAGCCGGCCTCAGGCAGACAGTTGGTTCCAGCAGAATCCCAAGAAGACCCTGGTCACGGTGGTGCTGGTTTTTCTTTTGCTGATGGTATGCGGGGCGGAACGGCTTTTGGGGTTCATCAACCACCGGCGCGGCATCGTGCTGGAGGCCGAGACCGAAAGACGCTACATCAAGCTCCGGGAGCAGCGGCCCGGAAGACAGATGCGGCTGCAGTTCCCGAAAAATCACCTGTCCTTCACCGACAACGTCTTCACCAAGACTTATAAGGTGGACATCGATGCGAATGGCTTCATCAAGCCCTCCCGAAAATATGCCGACCCGGACCTGAGTATCGTCTTCCTGGGAGGCTCCACCACGGAATGCATGTTCATGGACGAGGAGAATCGCTTTCCTTACGTGGTGGGCAATATTCTGGAGCGGGAGACCGGCAAGCGGATCAATTCATATAATGGCGGCCTGTCGGGCAACAACAGCCTGCACGCCATCGATCTCCTGGTCAACAAGGTGATCCCCCTGCAACCCCGGGTGGTGGTGTTCATGGAGAACATCAACGACCTGAGCAGCTTGCTGTACCAGAAGACCTACTGGAGCAAGAATAACGTCCGGGCGCCCATCGAGACCCTTGTCAAGGGCAAGCTGATCGGCAAGATGTTGAAAGAAATACTGATTCCCAATCTCAATGAGGCCTGGCGGAATTTTACCAGGACTGTGTGGCCGCACGAGGAAGACGAGTTTGCCCAGGCCCATAAACAGAAGCTGACGCTGGATCGGGACGGCCTGGCCCGGGAATTTGCCATGAACCTGCAGATGTTCGTGGATATCTGCCGGGATCGGGGTATCACGCCGGTGTTGATGACCCAGGGCAACCGCATCACGGCTAAGCCCGATCCGGTGGTGGCGACGTACATCGGCCAGTATAGCCAGGACACCGGGGTTACTTATCAGGATTTTAAGGCGGTGTACGATCTGTTCAACGACACCCTCCGGCAGGTGGGGCAGAAAAACGGGGTCCTGGTCATCGACCTGGCCAAGGGAGTGCCGCCGGACAAGGAGCACTTCTATGATATGGTGCATTTTAATGACGCGGGCTCCAGGGCGGCGGCGAAGATGATCGCGGCGCAATTGCAGCCGCTGATAGTGAGCGGTGAGCAGTGAGCAGGAAAGGCGAGGGCGTGTGCTGAAGAGGGTTGTCAGCACAGGCTGGAAAGCCTGTGCTCCCTTGCGGAATTGTCAGAACCTCGCTGGTCGGCTGAGAGGCGGGCGCGGAGGCCCGCCCCACCAACCGCTCACTGCTTACTGCTTACTGCTGACCGCTCACTGCTCACTCCATACGCACCGCCAAAGAGAGGCCGTCGCGCTCCGGGGAGTGGTTGGGCAGGAAGCTGAGGAGGTGGACGGTGCGCCAGTCCTGGGAGGCGAAGATCTCCTGGTTGAAGGCCGCGGCGCCGCTAAAAGCGACGTTATCCGTGACCAGCAAACCGCCGGGCCTCAGGAGGCGGCGGCAGTGGGGCAGGGCCGGGAGATAAGACTCCTTGTCGAGGTCCATGAAGATAAAGTCGAAGGAGCCGGTCATGGTGGCCATGAGCTGCAAGGCGTCGCCCCGGCGCACTTCCACCCTCTGGGAGACTCCGGCTGCGGCCAGATTCCTCCGGGCCCGGGCCGCCATGGCTTGATCCCACTCCAGGGTGAGGACCCGGCCGCCGGCGGGTTCGCAACCCTTGGCCAGGTGGATGGCGGAGTAGCCGGTGGCGGCGCCCAGCTCCAGGAGGTTGGCCGCGGCGGTCACCCGGGCCAGGATAAAGAGCAGCTCACCCACCACCGGGCCGACGATGGGGATGCCTTCGGCCTGGGCCTCGCCTTCCAGTTCCAGGAGCAAGGGGTCGCGCCGGGGGACGAAGTTCCGGAAGTAGTTTTCCATATCGGGCTGCATAGTGCTCATGACACCTCCCGCCAAACAAGTCAGAGATTAGAAATCCTGAAAAAATATTTCATTTCGTGTAATATAAGGCCATAATTATAAGGGTGAGACAGAGGCCCGCACCGCGTTGCTGAAATCTCAAGACCTCAGGAGTATCTGCCGGGGCAGCCTAGGATGTCGGTGGGTGATGGTTTCCGAAACCAGCCACCTTTAACCCTCCGGAATGCAAATACCCACAGCAATGGTAGAGCCATTCAGAGAAGACGAGGACTAGCATGGCAAAGGCTAAGGCCAATGACACTAAGATAATCTCCCGTTTGCTGAGTTCAACCCCGGAGCAGGCCAAAGACACGGGCATGGCCATGGTATTGATCTGCCTGCTGTTGGGCCACTTCGGGAAATTCCCCAAGTTCCTGCCGGTCAGCATCGTCTTGCTGCTGATCACCATGGCCTGGCCCAAGGCCTTTAAACCCCTGGCGGGCCTCTGGTTCGGACTGTCCCATGTCATGGGCCAGGTGGTCTCGAAGATCGTGCTCACCCTGATCTTCTTCCTGGTGGTCACCCCCATCGCCTTGATCCGGCGTTGGACCGGGGCCGATGCGCTGCAATTGAAGAAATGGAAACAAGGGAGCGCTTCCGTGTTCAAGGAGCGTCAGGGGGCGATCTCGGACAAGGATTTGCTGAATCCGTATTGATATCTAATGGTAGCGCCGGCTTCCAGCCGGCGCTGCCGGATTTGATTTTTAAGGAGAATTTATGGATTTTATCAAGGATTTGTGGGGCTTTTTGAAGGTACGGAAAAAGTACTGGCTGCTGCCCATTATTCTGACCCTGCTGTTCTTCGGGGCGCTGATGATTTTTGCGGGCGGTTCGGCCATCGCCCCCTTCATCTATACCATTTTTTAAGGGGAGCCTGAGCCTTGCCTGACGCCATTCTCGGGCTTTCCGCCTTTTATCACGACAGCGCCGCAGCCATCCTGGTGGACGGCCAGATCGTCGCCGCGGCCCAGGAAGAGCGCTTCACCCGCAAGAAGCACGACCCCGACTTTCCGGCCCAGGCCCTGGCCTACGTCATGGCGGAGGCGGGGTTCAAGCTCAGCGATCTTTCCGCGGTGGCCTTTTACGACAAGCCCTATCTCAAGTTCGAGCGCCTGCTGGAGACCTACCACGGCTTTGCGCCCCGGGGACTGACGAGCTTTCTCATGGCCATGCCGGTGTGGATCAAGGAAAAGCTGCTGATGCGCACGCTCCTCCGGGAGGAACTGGCCAAGGTGGGCGCCGGTTCGCCGCCGCTGCTCTTCCCGGAGCACCACCTGTCCCATGCGGCCAGCGCCTTCTATCCGTCGCCCTTCGCGGAGGCGGCCATCCTCACCCTGGACGGCGTGGGGGAATGGGCCACCTCCACCATCGGCTTTGGTAAGGGCAAGGAGATTTCCATCCTCCGGGAGCTGCAATTCCCGCACTCGCTCGGCCTGCTCTATTCGGCCTTCACCTACTACATGCGGCTTCAAGGTCAACAGCGGCGAATACAAGCTCATGGGCCTGGCCCCTTACGGCAATCCCGAGGCCGACCGGGTCAAGCGCTGGCGGGAGCTGATCCTGGAGGAGCTGGTGGACCTGAGGGCAGACGGCTCGCTCCTGCTCAACATGGATTATTTCGACTATGCCACCGGGCTGACGATGTGCCGTGGACGACAAGTGGACTTCGCTCTTCGGGGTGCCGCCCCGGCCCCGGGAGAGCGTCTGCTGGACCAGCGGCATATGGACCTGGCCCTGGCCATCCAGCAGGTCACCGAGGAGATCGTCCTGCGCCTGGCGGAAACCGCCCAAAAGCTCACCGGCGCCGATAACCTGGTGATGGCCGGCGGCGTGGCCCTGAACTGCGTGGCCAACGGCAAGCTGCTGCGCAAAGGCACCTTCAAGGACATCTGGATCCAGCCCGCCGCGGGCGACGCCGGCGGCGCCCTGGGCGCGGCCCTGGCCGCCTGGCACATCGTCCGGGGCCGGGAGCGCCGACTCCCGAATCCGGCCCTGGACAACATGCAGGGCGCCTACCTGGGACCGGAGTTCGGGGCTGACGAGATGGTGCGGCTGGCGCGGCGGCACCAGGCGCCGCATCGGCGTTATCAGGATTTTGACGAACTGATCAAGGACGTGGCGCGCCTTATTGGCCCAGGGCCAGGTGGTGGGCTGGTTCCAGGGCCGCATGGAGTTCGGGCCCCGGGCCCTGGGGAACCGCTCCATCCTGGGCGACCCCCGGCACCCGGAGATGCAGAAACGCCTCAATCTGAAGATCAAGTACCGGGAGGGCTTCCGGCCCTTCGCGCCGTCGGTGCTGAGGAGGAGATGCGCCACCTACTTCGAGCTGGACCGGCCCTCGCCCTACATGCTCCTGGTGGCGCCGGTCAAGGCGGAGACGCGCCAACCCGCTGCCGCCGGATTATGACAACCTGGAGCTCTTCGACCGCCTCTACCACCTGCGCTCGGACGTGCCGGCCATCACCCACGTGGACTACTCGGCCCGCATCCAGACGGTGCACCAAGAGACCAACGAGAAATACTGGCGGCTGATCAAGGCCTTTCAGGAGCTCACCGGCTGCGGCCTCATCGTCAACACCAGCTTCAACGTCCGGGGCGAGCCCATCGTCTGCACCCCGGAGGACGCCTACCAGTGCTTCATGCGCACCGAGATGGACTACCTGGTGCTGGGGGATTTTGTCTTCGCTAAGCAAGAGCAGCCCCAGTGGGATGAAAAGCAGGACTGGCGGCAGGAGTACGAGTTGGATTAATTGTAGGGTGCGCAGTGCGCACCTTCTTTTGGGGTACGTAGGGGCGGTTCTCGAACCGCCCTTTTTTTTGGATGTAGGACAGGCGCCCTCGCCTGTCCGGGGACAGCCGGGGGCGCCGGTCCTACGTTGTTACGGCGTCTTCAAGATATCATGCGGGCCCAGTCGGCGGAGCAGGCAGACTTCTTCATCTATCTGGAAGGTGAAGCGGTATCCCCGGGTGATTCTGGCTTCCCAAATGTTCCGCGGGTCCTGCATCTTCTTGATCTGGAGCGCTGGATGCCGCGGGTTTTCCTGGAAAAGTTGCAACTTTTTATCCACCGCCCTTTGCAGGTGATTCGGAAGCGCCCGGTAATCCCGAATGAAACTGTGGGTGAAGAATAACTTCATACCTTGATGGTCTTCAGGGCTTTTAAGGCATCTTTGACCTTTTCAAACGGCCCCGCGACCTTGCCCTGGGCCAGGTCCTGGTCCGCGGCTGCCTCCTTTTCCTGCCACTCTTTGGTGAAAAAATATTCCTGGTCCGGGTGAATCACTTTGACTGGCTTGAGCACCAGGGCGCCGTCCTTGATCTCCGCTTCCACGTAATCTCCTTCGGCCAACCGGATCAGCTTGCGGAAGTTTTGGGGGATGGTGATTTGATAATTCCTTTTCACTTTGACCAGTTCCATGTCGGACTCCTGATAATTTATAAAAATAGTAAATTAAAAATATCATAATTTCTTAAAAAGCAAAGTCAAGAAAATGTAGGACAGGCGCCCTCGCCTGTCCGGGGACAGCCGGGGGCGGCCGGCCGGTCCCGTTCCCAAGCACAGCTTGGGAACGAGAGGAAAACCCCAGCTTGGAAACAGAGCATAAAGAGACCTGCCGTATTTTAAATTGTCTCTTTTTGCACGAATGTGCTATGGCTATCCATGGCAAAGGTGATCACGGTACTTTAACATAAACAAAGACGCTTATCAGACGGGAACCGTTATGCCCAAGAGCCAGGAAGATGGAGCAAAGAAACCCGTAGAAAGTGCCGCCCCTAAAAAGGCCAGCAAGCAAGGGCTGCAAGAGCCGGACGTTACCGGCGCCGGCCAGGCCGGGGCCGGGGCCAAAGCCGCAGAGCCGGAAACGACCTCGCCGGGCCACTTCCCCATCGTCGGGGTCGGCGCCTCGGCCGGCGGCCTGGAGGCCTTTACCCAGCTTCTGGAGAATCTGCCCCTGGACACCGGCATGGGTTTCGTCCTGGTGCAGCACCTGGCCCCCCGGGCCCACAGCATGCTGCCGGAAATCCTGTCCAAGATCACCCGGATGCCGGTCGCCGAGGTGCAGGAAGGCATGCGGGTGGAGCCGAACCGCATCTACGTGACGCCCCCGGACATCATCATGCGGCTGGAGCAGGGCGCGTTGCATCTGACCAGCCGGGTCGAGCCCCGGGGGGTGCACCGGCCCATTGACGACTTCCTGCGCTCTCTGGCCCAGGACCAGGGCAGCCGGGCCATCGGGGTGATCCTGTCGGGCACCGCCTCCGACGGGGTCCTGGGCCTCCAGGCCATCAAGGCCGAAGGCGGCGTCACCTTCGCCCAGGAGGTCGCCACCGCCAAGTACGCCGGCATGCCGGAAAGCGCCATCGCCGCGGGCCACGTCGATTTCGTCCTCTCGCCCGACAAGATCGCCCGCCAGTTGGCCCGCCTGGCCCACCATCCCTTCGTCACCGCGCCGCCCCTCGCCCGGGAGGCGGAGTTGCCCCAGGAAGAGGGCGTCTTCAACCAGATTCTGCTCCTGCTCAAAGCAGCTACCGGACTCGATTTCACCTATTACAAGCACAGCACCATCAAACGGCGCATCAACCGGCGCATGATGCTGCAGCAGGTGGAGAAGCTGGAGGACTACGTCCGCCTGCTGCGGGAGAACGCCGAGGAGGCGAAGAGCCTCTACGAAGACATCCTGATCAACGTCACCAGCTTTTTCCGGGAGCCGGAGGCCTTCGAGGCCTTGCAGCAGGTGGTCTTCCCGGAGATTCTGCGCAACCGGGCCGAAGACGAGCCCATCCGCGTCTGGGTGCCGGGCTGCGCCAGCGGCGAGGAAGCCTTCTCTCTGGCCATCAGTCTCGTGGAATTTCTGGATGATTCGGCTGCCAACGTCCAGGTCCAGATTTTCGCCACCGATATCGAAGACGGGGTGATTGACAAGGCCCGCCAGGGCATCTATCCGGAAGCGATTACCGCCGACGTTTCGGAGGAGCGGCTGCGCCGTTTTTTCGTTAAGGTGCCGGGCGGTTATCAAGTCAGCAAGAATATCCGCGCCATGTGCGTCTTCGCCCGGCAGAACCTGATCAAGGACCCGCCCTTCTCCCGCATGGACCTGATCAGTTGCCGCAACGTGCTCATCTACTTCGGGCCGGTGCTGCAAAAGAAGGTGATCCCCGTCTTCCATTTCGCCCTGAAGCCCTCGGGCTTCCTGCTGTTGGGCAAATCCGAGGCCTTGAGCGCCTACCCCGAGCTTTTCACCCTGGTCGACAAGAAACTAAAGATCTTTTTGAAGAAAGCGGTGGTCTCGCCGCACCTGCCCCTGATCTCTCCGGAATATATTCCGGTCCCCGGGGCGCCCGGTACGATGCTCAGGAGCGAGGTGGAGATGGTCTCCCCGACGGACCTGCAGGCGGAAGCGGACCGCATGATCCTGGCCAGATTCGCCCCGGCCGGGGTGATCATCGACACCGACCTGAGGATCATCCACTTCCGGGGGCATACCGGCCGCTTTCTGGAGCCGGCGCCGGGCGAGGCTAGCCTCAATCTCATCAAGATGGCCCGGGAGGGCCTGCAGGTCGAGCTGCGGGCCGCGGTCTACGCCGCTCTGAAGAACAACACCCAGGTGCGCAAAGAGGGACTGAGACTGCACCTTGACGGCCGGGTCGCCGTCGTCAACCTGGAGGTCTTTCCCCTGCGGCCGGCGGCCGCCCTGGAACGTTATTTCCTGGTGATCTTTGAAGAGGTCGCCTCGCCCTCGCCGCCACCGGTGCAGGAGGTCCCGAAGCTGAAGGAGGCCAAAGGCAAGCCTTCGGCCAAAGACAGCAAAATTACCGCCCTGCAGGACGAACTGACCGCCACCAAGGAATATCTCCAGGCGGTTATCGAAGAGCAGGAGACCGCGGTTGAGGAGCTGAAGAGCAGCAACGAAGAGCTCATGAGCGCCAACGAAGAGCTCCAGAGCATCAACGAAGAGATGGAGACCTCCAAGGAGGAGCTCCAGTCGACCAACGAGGAACTGGCCACCCTCAACGAGGAACTGGACAACCGCAACCAGGAACTGTTTCAAGCCAACAACGACCTCAACAACCTGCTCACCGCGGTGCAGATCGCCATCGTTATCCTGGGGCCGGACCTGCACATCCGGCGCTTCAACCCCATGGCTCAGGAGTTGCTGAACCTGATCCCGGCGGACTTGGAAAGGCCCATCGGCGACATACGGCTAAAAGTGGAGGTGCCGGACCTGGAGCGGCTGATCCAGGAGGTCATCAACACCCTCATTATCAAGGAACTGGAGGTTAAGGACCGGGAAGGGCGCTGGTACTCCCTGCGTCTGCGGCCTTATCGCACTTCGGACAATAAGATCGACGGCGTCGTCCTGGCCCTGGTGGATGTGAACCTCTTGAAAGGCAGCCTGGAGGAGACGCAGCGGGCCCGGGATTATGCCCAGGCCATCATCGCCACCATGCGGGAGCCTCTGGTCGTCCTGGACGGTAAGCTGCGGGTAATCTCGGCTAACGACGCCTATTTCCGAGTCTTCCATACTACCCCCAAAAAGACGGTAGGCGATTTCTTTTATGAGTTGGGCAAAGGCCAATGGAACATCCCGCGGCTCCGGGAACTTTTAGGCAAAGTCCTGCCCGCCAACCAGGTCTTCCAGGATTTCGAGATGGTCCAGAATTTTCCGGGGGTCGGCTTCCGGACTATGCTCCTGAACGGCCGCCTACTGGCCTTGGGCGCCGCTGACCACGACCTGATCCTGCTGGCCATCGAGGACGTTACCGACCGCAAGCTGGCGGAGCAGGCGCTGAAGGAGTCGGAGAGCAGACTCCGCACCCTGACTCAACAACTGTTGGCCCTCCAGGATAAGGAGCGCCAGGAGCTCTCCTGGGAATTGCATGAGGAGTTGGCCCAGGATATCACCGCCCTGAAGATCGAGCTCCGGAGCTTTGAGCCGAAGCTGCCCGCCGGTGACGAGAAACTGCGGCAAAAATACCACCAGGCCCTGGAAAAGATCGACGGCCTGGTGGAAAACCTGCGACGCCGGGCCGCAGATTTGAGCCCGCAGATGCTGGCAGACCTGGGTCTGGCGGCGGGCTTGAAAAGCATGTGTGATAGTTACAAGATCGCCTGCGCCCTGGAAATGGACGACCTGAACCAGGTCTTCAGCCTGGAGGATAAGGTCAGCATCTATCGGATCTTCCAACAGGCCATGGACAACGTCAGCCGTTATGCCCAGGCGTCCCAGGTGACCCTGTCCGCCAGGAAGACGGCTGACCGGGTGGATTTCCTGGTGGAGGACAACGGCCAGGGCTTCGAAGTGGGCCGGATAGAGGACGTGGAGGCGGGGCGGAAAGGCATCGGCCTGGCCGCCATCTCCGAGCGGGTCCGGGCCCTGGGCGGTACCTTCAAGCTCGAAAGCCAGATCGGCGTCGGGACCAGGATTTTCTTTAGCCTCCCCAGGAGCCGGAAGTGAGAAAACCGTGGTCAGTGGCTGGCCAGTAAATGAAATAATTTAGTGGCACAGGCGTCCCGCCTGTGCAGTGTAAGGTGTGTCCTACGCACCAGGCCGTAGGGCGGGAAAGCGCAACGCCTCCCGCCGTTAGCCTGATATTTTGAGCCGAAATCCCCCCTCCCCCCCCTTTTTCAAATTTTCAAAGTGGGGTTTTGAAGTCCCCCTTTGAAAAAGAGGGATTTAGGGGGATTTGACTTTCCCGCTAAAGCCTGCGGCTGCATTAATTCCAAGTCAATTTTGCCAGAGGCTCATTTGGCAATCGCTATAACTTTGAACCTTGAACCTTGAACTTCTCAACCGGGTCGACTGTCTCTGCTGCTCTGGCAATTTTTCTCACCTGGCCTTACCTTGTCTGCAGGTGTAACTTAACCGCTCCAGCCCCGCCCGCCTGGCCTCCAGGCGGCACAAATGCGGGACAATCGCGGTACTCAGGCGGTGTCGGACCGCTAAGGCAGCGCCACCTCAGCGGACTAAAGTTAGCTAAATTAGGTACTTATGCGCACCAAATTGCGTAATTTTATCAGGTGCCGGCACAATATGGCCCCGATTGGTTGCTTTTTTCGCCTTGAAGACCACGCGCACCTGGGCGGCACACCCGGAAAACCAAATAATTTGCACTATTTGGATGATGCACCAGGTTGCTCGCCCCTAAGTTCTACTTCGGATTGCCTTTTTCGCCAGCCTCAACCCGCCGGGCGGGAAACCGCCGCGCCTGCCGCCGTGAGAATCCGATTGACCGCGGGGCCGGCCGGGCCTATATTCCTATGATCATCCCAATAATCACGGAAAGGCGGCGGCAAGCGTCATGAAAGTCACCCTGGCCCAGCTCAACCCCACGGTGGGGGATGTCAGCGGCAACCTGGCGAAGGTCATCGACACCCTGGAGCGCCTGGGCGGCGCCACGGACCTCGTCGTCTTCTCGGAGCTGTTTCTGGTGGGCTATCCGCCCCGGGACCTGGTGGAGAAGCCCTCCCTGATCGACCGGGTGCAGCAGGCCCTGGCCCGGCTGGCGGAGGTTACCGGGCGTTTTCCCGGGACCGCGGTGCTGGTGGGCGCGCCCCTGCCCACGGGCCGGGACACCGGCAAGCCGTTGAGCGATGCCGCGGTGTTGATCGGCCGGGGGAAGGTGTTGTTTCAGCAGAATAAATCGCTGCTGCCGGCCTACGACGTCTTTGATGAAACCCGGCATTTCGAGCCGGCCGCGGCGGTGCGGCCCGTGAGCTTCGGACCGGAATCCCTGGGGCTTTCCGTCTGCGAAGACGCCTGGTACGAGCCGGAGCTCTGGTTCCGCCGGCTCTATCCCCTGGACCCCATCAAGGTTCTGGCGGACCAGGGCGCCACGGTGCTGATCAACATCTCGGGGTCACCTTTCCAGGTGGGCAAACAGTGCGTGCGGCACCGGCTGGTGCAGAACCACGCCCGGCGCTATCGGCTGCCCTTTGTCTACGTCAACCAGGTGGGGGGCAACGACGAGCTCATCTTCGACGGCGGCAGCATGGCCCTGGACGCCGGCGGGTGAGGCCATCGCCCTGCTCCCCAGCTTCCAGGAGGCGGTGGTCACGGTGGACTTGCAGCAACCGGGGACGCCGGGCCTCTACGTGCCGCAGGAGCACCGCGCCGCGGTGCACCAGGCCCTGGTGCTGGGGCTGCGGGACTATATCCGGAAGTGCGGCTTCACCAAGGTGGTGGTGGGGCTTTCCGGCGGGGTGGATTCGGCGGTCACCTGCGCCCTGGCGGCCGAGGCCCTGGGGCCGGCCAACGTTCTGGGGGTCCTGATGCCCTCGCCCTACACCTCCCGGCACAGCATCGTGGACTCGGAGAAACTGGCGGCCAACCTGGGGGTGGCAACCAAATTGATCGCCATCACCCCCATGTACCAGTGCTACCGCGAGTCTCTGCAAGAGCCTTTGCAACTGGGTGAGATCGAAATAACTCTGGAGAATATCCAGGCCCGCATCCGGGGCAATATCCTCATGGCCATCTCCAACAAGTTCGGGCACATGGTGCTGTCCACCGGCAACAAGAGCGAACTGGCGGTGGGCTACTGCACGCTTTACGGCGATATGAGCGGCGGTCTGAGCGTCCTGGCCGACGTCCCCAAGACCATGGTTTACGAATTGGCCCGGCATCTCAACCGGGAGCGGGAGTTGATCCCGCCGGAGATCATCCAACGGGCGCCGTCGGCCGAGCTGCGGCCGGACCAGAAGGACCAGGACACCCTGCCGCCTTATGAAATCCTGGACCGGATCATGAATTTGTACCTGGAAGACCGCTGCTCGTACCAGGATATCGTCGCCCGGGACTTCGACCCCGAGACGGTGCGCTGGGTGATCCGGACCATCGATCGTAACGAATACAAACGGCGACAGGCCGCTCCGGGCCTGAAGGTGACTTCCAAGGCGTTTGGCATGGGGCGGAGGATCCCCATCGCCGCCAGGCTGGAGATTTGAAAAGCAGTGGTCAGTGGTCAGTAGCCAGTTAAGCCTGGAATGACCCTTGTCTTTACTGACTACTGGCAACTGGGAACTGACTACTGACAACTGGGAACTGGCTACTGCCTGCTGCCCTCACATCACTTTGGGGGGAGCGCCTGGCGCGGCTGGCGCCCCTTCTTTTTCGGGGGCGGACGGTGGCGGCGACGGGGCCGCTTCCGGCGGGGCGGGGCCCGGAACCGACGGGATGGGGATGATGCCTTCGCTGGGCCCGGCCGGCGGGACCGGTGCCGGCGAAGCACCCTCCTGTTTCACCGTCTTGAAGAGGGCGGGGTCGATGGCCGAGAACCAGTCGGGCGGCTGCTGCACGGATTTCCAGGGTCCCCGGGCCTTGCTGCCGCGGTAGAGATAGCCTTGCCAATAAAAATAGTATTTGCTGCCGTGGCGGAAGACGTCAGTGGGAATATTGGGGGCATAAAAGGCCCCGGGGACGTTGGGCACCGGGGTCCATTGGGGTTTGACCCGGGGCGGTATCGGTTCGATGTGGATGTCCTGGGCGGCAACCGGGGCCGCGGTCAGGGCCAGGCCCAGGACCGCCGCGGTCCAGAGCTTAAGGAGTAGAGGCATCGGCATACCCTCCTGAGCGCTGCTGGCAAGCGAGGTGAGGGCCGGGACCCTCACCCCGTCTCGCCGGTCCTGGGAGAGCACGCCGGGGTGATCACCAGGGTGGCGGAGTCTTAAAGAAGGAGCGGTTCACCCGGTAAAGCGCCGGGTGCGGCCGGCGCACGGGGTGCCACGGCCCCAGCAAGTATTTGCTCTGGTACCAGGCACCAGCGTAATAATAATAATACCGTTTGTGCAAGAGAAAAAGGTCCGATGGAATATTCGGAGCATAAAATACCTTGGGCGAGGTGGGTACCACGGTCCAGGCCGGGGCGACCCCCGGCGGCACCGGCGGCGGCAGGGCCACCCCCGGGCGTGGCGGCGGCGGGGCCGTCTGGGACCAGGCCGGGGCCACGCCGGCAGTGAGCAAGGCCAAAACCAGCAGCAACTTTAATACCCTTGACATTTAAGGCCCTCCTGTGCGGTTCGAGTGACGCAGCCTTTCAGGCCGGAATGCTGCGCTGACGCCCCACCGACAGGTCGTGCAGGGGGATGATGATATCCGCCAGCTCCTTCACCCGCCGGGCGCTCTCGTAGGCGTCAATGACGTTGATGTGCACCCCGGAGGGTACAATCGGACCCTTGGCGGGAAAGTTCTGTTCATTGCAGCAAAAACCGGTGATCACCGCTTTGCCCTGGCGGGTGTTGACCACGACGCTTTGTCCGCCCACGGTGTGGCCCGGGGTGAGGAGCACCTGGATCCCCTCGACGATCTCGACGTCGCCGTCCACCTGGACGACTTCCACCTCATCCAATAAGTCCGGGAAGTAGCGGTGGTCAACGGGGTGGGGGTTCCGGAAGAACTCGTATTCCCGCTGCTGCACGTAGACTTTGGCGTTGGTGCACTTGTAGTCGTTTTCGCAGTGGTCGTTGTGCAGATGAGTGTGGATGATCATGTCGATGTCTTCGGGTTTGAGGCCGAAACCGTCCAGGGCGTCCTCAAACTCCTGGACCTTGAAGCCGCACTGTTCTTCGACCCCGGCCGGCACCATGAACTGCTCCAGGCCGGTATCCACCAGGATCTTCTCCGGGCCGCCTTCCAGGTAGAAGACGTAGATGGGCAGATAGATCCGTTTGCCGTAGCCCTTCAGATAAGTCATGACGCCCTGGTCCGTTTCGTTGATCCCGACCACCATGGGATGGATGACATATTCGCGCATCGGGCTCTCCTTTATTTTGATTGCTGGGGGAACAATTTATTATATGCCCGGATAAATTATTTTGATAAGTACCATGGTGCAAAATTATGAGTTTCGAGTTTTTAGTTTCGAGTTTTTAGTTAAAAAACCAAGAATATCAATATGATTAATGGGTTGAAGCTTTGTGGAGATGCTGAGGGTTATTGAAGGGGGCATGCCCACAAGCGGAGATTCTTTTACTAAGGACTAAAAACCTAGTTTAACAGAGCCAGCAACCCTGTTTCCGGACCTCTTCGTACCACTTGAGGCGCAGGCGCGGCATCGCGGTTCTGTCCACCAGCAGGAGCCGGCGCACCCCGGCCGCATCGATGAAGCCGCCGAAATAGGCGAACTTCACCAACCCCTCCAGGTTGTCCGGGGAAAATTCCCGGGCCCACTCCGGCACCCGCTCCCACATTTCTTCCGCCTGAATGACCTTGCTTACCCGGGCAAAATTGCTCCGGAGTTGCTCCAGATGCTCCGGGGATTCGTGGCCTATCTCATCCATCTGCTGACGATCTGCCGGGCCCTATTGATGGGGATGGCAAAGCCGATGCCCTGGGCCTGGGCGGCAATCATCGAATTGATGCCGATCACCCGGCCGTCGATGTCCAGTAAGGGGCCGCCGCTGTTACCCGGGTTGATGGAGGCATCCGTTTGGATGAAGTCGCCGTAAGTGCCGCGGCCCAAGCCCTTGCGGCCGGTGGCGCTGATGATCCCCGAGGTCATGGTCTGCTCCAACCCATAGGGGCTGCCGATGGCGATGGCCACCTGACCCACCTGCAGATGGCTGGAATCCCCCAAAGTCGCGGCTCTCAGGCCCTGCGCCTGGATGTAGACCAGGGCCACATCAAAGTTGGGGTCGGTGCCGACGACCCGGCCCCTGACCTCCCGGCCGTCATAGAGGTGCACCAGGATTTCCTGGGAGCCGGCCACCACGTGGTTGTTGGTCAGGATGTAGCCCCGGGGGTCGATGATGACTCCGGAGCCCTGGCCCACCTGGCGGCGGCGGATGGGCTGGGCGCCCTCCCGGAAAGTGCCTTCAAAGGGGGTGCCCCGGAAGAAATCCTCGGACCCTCGCGGCGGCGCCATGGTGACCACCCGGACGGCCTTCAGGCTCACCACCGTGGGCATCACCTGCTTAGCTACCCGGATGAAGTCGGCTTGCATCCCCGTTGCCGAGGACGCGTATGCCGGGGTGGGTCCCGGCGGCCAGGTTCCGGCGCTGACCGCCAGCATTAGCGCCAGCATGAGAAATATCAAGGGGAAACGCTTACGCATTTTTGCCTCCAAAAGATGTTTGCGGGTCTTACTGAAAATAAGACTGGCAAATGATGAAACCAGGGGTTCCAGGCAAATTTACTAGATTAGACGGCAGATGCTCTCCGTTCATTAAATATATCATTTTCCCCTGGGGTCCGGGAAGGGGAAGCCGAGAGGGAAAATTCGCGCCTTTCAGCAGGGTGGGGGGCAGGTGGGGCGGCGCGCTCGCCGTCCCTACATCGTGCCGGGCCGGCGGCAGTCCAGCAGGACCTTCAGCACCCCCGGGCGCTGGGCCCATTCCAGGGCTGCCAGCCCCTCGGATAAGGGGAAGGTCTGGGCGACGAGGGGCCGGGGGTCCACCCAGCCCCGGCGCAGGAGGCGCAGGGCCGGGGGGAAGGGGCCGCAGCGGGAGCCCAGCAGCCGCACCTCCGGCACCACCACGTCGGCGGGATCCAGGGGAAACCGGTCGAGATAAGTGCTTTTCAGAATCACCGCGCCCAGGGGCCGGACCCGGCCCAGGGCCAACTGCAGGCCGCCGGGGGAGCCGCTGGCCTCCACCACCACGTGGTAATCGCCGGGGGGCAGGTCCGGTTCCAGGCAGGCCGAGACGCCGTAAGGGGCGGCCAGGGCCAGGTGCTCCGGGTGGTGGCCGGTCAGGGTGACCTGGGCCCCGTTCAAGGCCAGCACCCAGGAAGTCTGAAGGCCCAAAGAGCCGTCCCCCACCACCAGGATACGGTCTTCCGGGGAAATCGGGGCGGTTTCCGCGACCCGCAGCGCCGCGGCCAGAGGTTCGGTGAAGACCGCGACCTCATCCGGGACCTCGGGCGGCACCGGATGGAGGTTGGCGGCGGGCAGCGTCAGATATTGGGCGAAGGCCCCGTCATGGTTTCTGATTCCCAAAACCCGGCGGGCGCGGCAGTGGTGCGGGAGGCCGTTTCGACAGAGATCACAGGCGCCGCAGCCGATATTGATCTCCCCCACCACCCGCTGGCCCAGCCAGGGAGAATCGTCCGGTCCGGCCACCACCCCCACGAACTCGTGGCCCATGATGCCACGAAAGCCGTGGTAGCCTTGGAGGATCTGCAAGTCGGTGCCGCAGATGCCGGCCAGGGACACGCGGATGAGAACCTCGCCGGGAGTGGGGTTAGGGGTAGGAAGCTCTTTTAGTTCGGGGCTGCCGTCGAAATATAGGCCTATCATTCGTTACTCCGAGTTTCTCCTGAGACCGGCGACCGGGGACGGAGGAAGGGAGCATATCGGTCTCCGGTCTCCCGTCCCCGGTCTTTATCTTGCGGCTTCTTCCAGCACCGCCAGGGTCTGAGCGACGGTGGTTTCCCAGCTCAGGTGGGCCACGCCCGCGGCTGCGGCCCGGCGGACCTCAGGGGCAGCCCCGCGGCCGAGATAATCCTCCAGGGCCCGGGTCAGGCCGGTCAGGTCATCCGGTCGCGTCAGAGATCTCGCCGTTTGCTCCGGGAGTAAGGAATTCCGCGGCCCCGTTGGCGTTAGTGGTGATCACCGGGGTCCCGCAGGCCAGGGCCTCCAGAACCACGTTGCTGCACGGGTCGTAGATGGTGGGCAGGGCCAGTACCGTGGCCGCCTGGTAAAAGGGCGACAGGTCGGCCTGGGGTCCCCAGAACTTGAGGCGCGCCGCCACTCCCAGCCAACGGGCCTGGCGCTGCCAGGGACCCGGGTTGCCTTTGCCTGCCACCCAAAGCACGCTATCCTGATTCTTTAAATTACCCAAGGCCTCGACCAGAAAAGCCAGACCTTTACGGCCAAAGCCGGAGCCGGCAAATAACACGATGGGTGTCCCGGTTGGAGCGCCCAGCCGCCCCTTCAGGGTCGCACGCCCCGGCTCATCCAGGGGCCGAAAGCTATTCCGGTCCAGGCCGTTATAAATCACCCTGAGGCGCTCCGGCGCAACGTTATAATGCCGGATGATCTCTTCCCTGACCATCTGGGAATTGGCGATGATCCGCTTAAGTCCGGGGTCGGTAAAGAGGCGGTGCTCCAGGGCCAGCAGCACCCGGTGAAATGGGCTGAGACGCTGGAAGATTCGGGCCGCCGGAGAAAGGAAGGGAGCCCGCCGCCTGAGCCACTCCCGATGACAGCCGTCGCCGGCGCGATAAATCTGCGCGCCCAGGGTGCGCTCCAGGCTGAAGATTACCTGGGGGCCGGCCCGGCGCAGGAGGCGCCGCGTATTCAGGGCATAGGTGAGCAGGCGGCCGGTCTTGCCGCCCCAGACGGGCACCGGCACATAGGCGATTTGCGGACCCAGGACGGTCCTGGCTTCGGCCAGGGATTGGCTCCCGTACACCGTCACCTGGTGGCCGGCCGCGGCCAGGCCCCGGGCCAGGTGCTGCACGGTAGTTTCGGCCCCGCCCGGGCCGCCGACCCGCTGTCGCAATAAGGCAATTCGCATATCGCACGCCAAGGCGCCATGGCGCAAGGATAAAGTGGCCAGTGGTCAGTGGCCAGAAAAACCGGAAACCAGAAACCGGAAACCGGAAACTGCCTCTAACCTTTGGCCGCGGCCAGGAGTTCGGCCCAGGCGGCCTGTTCGAACTCCACCGCTTTGTCCGAGCGCGGCGTGGCCGCCGGGCCCTGGATGACCTTCTGGGCCGAGGAAGAATCCTGTTTGACCCGCTCCACCCGCATCTCCCACAGGGCCATGGCGTCGCTCATGGCCATGGGTTCCTTGATGAGCCGCATGGTGCCCTGGATGCCCATGACCAGATCGCCGGCTCCCATGATTTCCAGGGAGACCCGGCCGTCCCGGCGGAGGTTGGTGGCGGTGGCGCTCTGCCGCAGGGTGGCGATCAGCAGGGTCTGCTCATCCTTGGCGTAAATCAGCGTAATGGGGCAGGTGTTGGGCGCGCCGTCGGCGCCCACGGTGCCGGCCACGGCGATGATACGGTTGGGGTTCTGGTTAAAAAGCTGCATCAGGTCGATGATTTGCTCTTCCCCGGCCTTCCGGGCCACATTGACGATGAGCCGGTCGCCTAAAACTCGGGCCATGGTTTGCTCCTATGTATCGGTTTTCATTAGATGGATATGATTATCTCACGCCAAGGCGAATCATTTGCCGAAGTGCCGCGCCATAGCCTGTAAAACTTCCTCAGGTTCAATCTCTGTGAGGCAGCGGCTGAGCTTGGAGCCTTCACAACCGTCCCGGCCGCAGGGGACGCAGGCCCAATCCCGCTGAATTACCAGGTGTCCTTCGCCCCAGGGACCCCAGTTGAAGACGCCGCTGGGACCGAAGAGGGCCACTGCCGGCGTCTCCACCGCCGCCGCCAGATGCATGGGGGCGCTGTCCATGCCGAAGAAAAACTTGGCCCGGGCGATCAGGGCCCCCAGTTCCTTCAGGCTGAGGCGGCCGGCCAGGTTGATAGGGGTCAGCGCGGCTTTCCTGGATGATGGCGGCCAGTAGCTCCTGTTCATGGGCGGCCTGGGTGCCGGTGAGGATTACCGGCAGGCGCCAGTCATGGTGCAGAGCCTCGATGACCCGGGCGTAGCCCTGGGGCGTCCAGCATTTGAAACGCCAGCCGGCCCCGGGGTGCATGACCACGAAGCCGCCGGGGGTCAGTCCATGAGTAATCAGCAACTCCTGGAGGCGTTTTTCCACGGCCTGATCCCAAAAAAACTGGAGCCGCGGGTTTCGGGGCTCGATACCCAGGGACCGCACGGCCACCAGGTTTTGGTCCACCAGGTGCGTCTTGACCGGCGGCCGGGGCAGGAGACGGGTAAAGCAGGCGCGGCGTTGCCAGAAGGGCATCCCGGGGCGCGCCAAACCCAGGCGCTCCCGCGCCCCGGTAAGCCAGGAATAGATGGCGCCCCGGTCGCCGCCCGAAAGTTCGATCACCAGGTCGAAGCGCCGCCGGCGCAAGTCGCGGGCGAACCGCAGCGCCTGGCTCCAGGTCTCTCCCTTCCGGTCCACCACCATCAGGTCGTCCAGCCCCGGGTGCCCGGCCACCATGTCTTCGGTGCCCTTGGGAACCAGGTAGGTGAGATGGCAGTGCGGCCAGGCCTCCTTGAGCACGGCGATTACCGGGGTGGAGACCAGCACGTCCCCGGGTTGCTTCAGCTTGATAACCAGAAGGCGCTTAGAAGTCATCGTCCCGCCGGGCCTGCCGGGGGCCCATGGCCACGCCCCGTTTGGAGGCGCGGATAAATTCCACTAGATGGTTGACTTCCGGGGTCAGGGTGACCTCGGCCTCCACCTGCTCTAGGGCCTGCTTCAGGTTGGTGCGGCGGCCGAAGAGGAGACGGAAGGCCTGGCGCAGCGGGGCGATCTGGGCTGCCGTGAAACCGGCCCGGCGCAGGCCCACCAGGTTGACGCCCTTGACGACGTGGGTGTCATCGATATTGGCGTAAGGCGGCAGGTCCCGGGAGGCCCGGGCTCCGCCCCGCATCATCACCAGGGTGCCCACCCGGATGAACTGATGCAGGAGACAATTGGCCGAGATGAAGGCCCGGTCGGCCACCTCGACATAGCCGCCCACCAGGGCGCCGTTGACCACCACGACGTTATTCCCCAGGGAGGAGTTATGGGCCATGTGGCTCAGGGCCATGAGGAAATTGTGATCGCCCATCCGGGTGGCGCTCCCCGGTTTGGTGCCCCGGTGGATGGTGACGTACTCCCGGATGAGATTGTGGTCGCCGATAATGGTGTAGCTCTCCTCGCCGGTGAAGGCGTAGTCCTGGGGGTCGTAGCCGACGATGGCCCCGAAGCCGATGAGGTTGTCGGCCCCGATGGTGGTATACGGGCCGATGTAGGCGCGGGCCAGGATGCGGGTGCCGGCGCCGATCTGGCTGGGGCCGTCGATGATCACCCCCGGACCCACCGCCACATCGGGGGCCAACTCCACGTCTGGGGCTATCTTGGCGCTGGGATCAATGGGCATCGAGGTCCTTTCCCCGGTTAAGTTCTTGCAGATAGTGATATTTCAAGAAATTATAGCGGCTGCCCTGTCGGGCCAGGGCCAACCCCAGGGCACCTTCCAAAAAACCCTTTTTCAGGAAATAGAGCCGCAAAAAGGTGAAACATGGCCGCCACCAGAGTTCCCCGGGCCGGGGCCGGCGGCCCTGCTTGCACATCTCCCGGGCGGCCAGCCGGGCGTAGCGGTCCTGGCGGGCGGCGTATTCCTCCAGATTGCGGTAGGAATAGTGATCCAGCGGGGTCTGCAGCAGTCCCGCCTTTCCTTCCACCTCCACCTCTTCGTGAACCTCCCGGTCCCGGAAGCGGCCCCGCACCCGGCGCCAGAGGCGCAGGGTGTAGTCCGGGTACCAGCCCAAATGCCTGATCCAGCGGCCGCCGAAGTAATTCTTCCGGGGCACCCGGTAGCCGTTCAGGGGTCCATCGGCCTGGACCACCGCCAGGATCTCCGTTTTCAGGGCCGCGGCAACCCGCTCATCCGTGTCCAGGCTGAAGACCCAGTCGCCCCGGGCCTGGTCCAGGGCGAAGTTCTTGGTGCCGGCAAAGCCCTGCCAGGCCGTAACCACCACGCGGGCCCCGCTGGCCCGGGCCAACTCCACGGTGCGATCGGTGCTGCCGGTGTCCACTACCACGATCTCATCGGCAAAGCGCACCGACGCCAGGCAATCGCCGATATTGGCCTCCTGGTTCAGGGCGATGATGATGACGGACAGGGACATGGGTCAGTAATCAGTAATCAGTGATCAGTGATCAGTGAAAGTTTTCGATTTTTGTAGTTACTGGCCACTGATCACTTTATCTTCTTGGCCTCTTCGATGAGCATGATGGGAATGTCGTCCTTGATCTCATACAAGAGCCGGCATTTCTCGCAGATGAGGCCGTCTTCTTTATCCGTCAGCTTGAGGTCGCCCTTGCATTGGGGGCAGGCCAGGATTTCCAAGAGTTCCTTGTTGATGGGCATGAGGCCTCCATGGTGGGCGATACCCACCCGCATTTTCACTGCTAACTGCTAACTGCTTACTGCTCACTCAACTCATATACCAGCCGCCGTTGACGTTAATGGTCTGGCCGGTGATATAGCCGTTCCTGGCCAGGAGCACCGCCACCGCCGCCACTTCATCCGGGGCGCCGAAGCGGCCGACGGGAATCATCTCCGGGCTGGCCTTGAGGTTGGCGGTCACCATCTCGGTCTCGATCAGGGCCGGGGCGATGGCGTTCACGGTGATGCCGTCATGGAACAGATGGCGGGCATAAGAGTGCGTCAGGCCCAGGAGCCCGGCCTTGGAGGCGGCGTAGTGCGGCCCGGTGACGCCGCCGGTCTGGGCCGCCACCGAGGAGAGGTTGATGATGCGCCCGAAGCCGCGGGCCCGCATGCCGGGCAGGACCCTTTGGATCAGCAGGAAGGCGGACTTGAGATTGACCGCCAGCATCCGGTCCCAATCCGCTTCAGTGATCTCCGGCAGTACCTGGTGGCTGACGATGCCGGCGTTGTTCACCAGCAGGTCCACCTGGCCCAAATCGGCTTCGATCACCGCCACCAGGCCGTCCACTTCGGCGGCCAGGGAGACGTCGGCGCGCACCGGGATGGCCCGGCGGCCCAGCCGTTCGATGGTCTTAACGGTGTCCAGGGCCTGGGACTCGCGACTAAGGTAGTTCACCGCCAGGTCGGCGCCGGCCTCGGCCAATGCGAGGGCCACAGCCCGGCCGATCCCCCGGGAGGCCCCGGTGACCAGGGCTATTTTACCGGTCAGGTCGTCGAGCATATTTGTTCTCCACAGGCGGTACGGGCGGCACGGAGGCCTGCCCCACCAGGTATACCACCATTTTAACCATTAATTTCAACCGGAAACAAGATTTTCTTGCAGGCCGCCTGCGCCATTTCCGGGGTCAGGCCGGTCAGGCAGCGGGGGTTAGGGCAGCGGCGCTTGAAGCAGGGGCTGCACTCCAGACCGAGGCGCACCACCTGGTGCCCGGTCCCGAAAGGCCCGGTCCGCCAGGGTGCAGTGGGGCCGAAGAGGGCCGCCACCGGGGTTTCCAGGGCCGCGGCCAGGTGCATGGCGCCGGTGTCGGTAGTCACCATAAAACGGGCGCGGCGCAGCACTGCCGCCAGTTCCGGGAGCGTGGTGCGACCGGCCAGCGACAGGGCCGGTTCCTGCATCTGCGCCAAAATGTCTTCGGCGAGGCCTTGATCCGCGGCGCTGCCGGTGATCACCACCCGGAGGCCGTGCTCCCGCACGAGCCAGTCCCCCAGTTGGGCCCAGGCAGGCGGGACCCAGAGTTTGCTGGGCCAGCGGGCCCCGGGATGCAGCACCACCAGGCCGCCGCGGGCGTCGCCCGGCAGCAGGTGCCCAACCTCAACTTCGGCGTCCAGACCCAGCCGGAACCGCGGTGGCTGGACCGGGGCGCCCAGGTGGTGGGCAAGGTTCAGGTAGCGCAGCACTGCATGGGCCTCGCGGTCATAGGGGGCCACCCGGTCGGTGAGGACGCGGTAACTGCCCTCCCGGGTGCGGTCATAGCCAAGCTTGCGGCGGCTCCGGGCCAGGGCCACCCAGACGGCGCTCTTTAGAAGCCCCTGCAGGTCGATGACCAGGTCGAATTGACTCGAGCGCAGACGCCGGACCAGCCCGGCCAGCAGGCCCGGGTTGCCGCCCCGGAGGATCGACCCCGGCCGCAGCCGCGGCGCCGGCCAGACCTCATCCAGGGCCGGATGGTTTTGCAGCAGGGGGGCATAGGCGGCCTCCACCAGCCAGGTGAGGTGCGCCGTGGGAAAGGCGGCCCGCAGCGCCTCCAGGGTAGGCAGGGCGTGGAGCACGTCCCCGAAGGAGCTGAGTTTGACGATCAGAATACGTGGATGTTCGTCGGACAAGTCGTTATCCTAAGTGGAAACAATGTTGGACAGGCGCCCTCGCCTGTCCCTGGACAGCCGTGGTGGCTGTCCTACAACCGTTTGTAGGGGCGGCGCGCTCGCCCCTACAATTCCCTAACCTTTATGCATATCCGCCAAAATCCAGGCCGCGGCGTCCGCCAGGTCCCGGGCCACATAGACCGGCGCGGCCTTCGCCTGATCCCGCCGGGATTCATACTCCCGCCGGCCATAGCCGGTGAGGACCAGGATGCCCTTGACCCCGGCGTTGGCCGCGGTCTCCAGGTCCAGGTAACGGTCACCCACCAGATAAGAGTGCGCCAGGTCCAGGTCCAGATCGCGGGCGGCCCGGAAAAGCAGTTCCGGCTTGGGTTTGCGGCAGGGGCAGCCTTCATCGGGGTGGTGGGGGCAGACATAGAGGCCATCTATCCGGGCGCCTGCCGCCGCCAGCTGTTGGTTGAGATACCGGTGAACCTCCTGCACGAAGGCCAGGGGAAAATAACCCCGGGCCACTCCGGACTGGTTGGTAACCACCACCACCTTCAAGCCCGCCTCATTGAGCCGCCGGATGGCAGGGGCCGCCTGGGGAAAGACCGAAATCTGTTCCAAACGATCAGGATATCCCTGCTCTTCGTTGATGGTGCCGTCCCGATCCAGAAATACCGCCGGGCTGCTCATGAATTCTCCGCCAGCCAGGGCCGGGCCGCGGCCAGGACCTCTTCTACTTTGATGGCCGTGAGGCAGGCATAGCCCAGGTCGCAGGTGCGTTGCAGGCAAGGGCTGCAGGGCAGGGGATGTCGCAGGATCGCGGCCTGATCCGTGAAGGGTCCGGTGGCCGTCGGGTCGGTGGAGCCGAACAGGGCGACCAGGGGCACCTGAAGCGCCGCGGCGGCGTGCATCAGGCCGGAGTCGTTGGTGATGAGCAATTTCAGGCGACTTAAGACCGCCAGGGCCTGGCGCAGGTCGGTTTTGCCCACCAGGTTCAGCACCGGCAGACCGAGGCTTTCCTTGACCTTTTGGGCCACCGGGGCTTCTTCCCGTCCGCCCAGCAGCACCAGGCGGGCGCCAAATTCCTTGACCAGTTCCCGCCCCAAGGCGGCGAAGCGTTCCGGCGGCCAGCGCTTGGCCGGGCCGTAAGCCGCTCCGGGGCTCAGGCCCACCCAGGGTCCGGAGCCGGGAGCGGCGTCGGCCAGCAGTTGGGCCGCGGTGGCGATCTCCAGGTCGCGCAGGTGCAGGGTGGGGGGCGTAAAGGTCTCGATCCCTCCCAGGGCCCGGAGCAGGCCCAGATAATAAAAGACCAGATGCAGGCCGGCCAGGGTTTGCCGCCCGGAGACCGGCAGGTTGAGGAGGGGCCGGCGGGCGTCGGCGGCATAGCCCACTCGCACCGGCACTCCCAGCAGCCAGAGGCCCAGGGCGGACTCCAGGGAATTGGGCAGGGCGAGGGCCAGGTCGAAACGGCCCCGCAGGTCCCAGAGAACCCGCCATTTGCCGCGGCCGGCAGGGTAGGGGACGACCTCGGTCACGCCGGGGAGGCCCTGGAACAGGGCGGCCACCCGCCGGGCCGCCAACACCGTGATCTCCGCCTCGGGAAAAAGTTTTTGCAGGCCCGAGAGCACCGGCAGGCCCATGACCGCGTCGCCTACCCAGTTGGGGGAGCGCACCAGGAGGCGTTGTACCGGAAAATCCTCGAGGGAAAATTTCCAGGCAGGTTGCAGCCGCTGAAAACGCTGCTGCACTTCCGGGGGCAAGGGGCGTTCGTTAGGCTGAGGAGAATGATCCATTATGTATGCAGGAGGCGATTTGTCCACGGTTGCAGATTTGCTTTGCCTAAATTGAGCACCGGCGAGACGCCGGCGCCACCAGGAAATTGGTGGGGCGGGCGTCCCCGCCTACCTGACGGCGGCTACAGGCCGCCCTATATCGTTTAGTGGCACCGGCCTCCGGCCGGTGAAAAGCCACAGGCTGGAAGCTTGTGCCACTAATTATTATCGCATGGAAGTCGATTTATAGAAACTCCAAGATGCGTTCGGGCCGGTCGATTTGGGCTTCCACGTCCAGGACCCAGAGCGGCAGGGCGGCAGCCCATTTTTCCCCCAGGCGGGCCCAGTCCTTGGCGGTAGTGACCAGGGCCGCGGCCCCGGCGTCTTGAGCCTGCCGGACCAGGACCGCCAGTTCGGC
The DNA here is from genome assembly GCA_963701845.1 of uncultured delta proteobacterium. Lineage (GTDB taxonomy): Bacteria > Desulfobacterota > Desulfobaccia > Desulfobaccales > 0-14-0-80-60-11 > JAPLJC01. Next base: position 137,006 of record CAVPBF010000005.1, read on the forward strand.
CGGAGCGAAGGGGTGATGGTCCGGAAAGGCCCGGAAGCCGGCCACCCTGACACCCAGGTCGGTCAGGGTGCGCTGAAAAACCTCCGGCCGGGCCAGGCCGGCGAAGGCCAGCAGGGTCTGGCCCTGCAAGGCTTCCGGTGGTTCGGTGCGACCCTCGGGATAGAGGCGGGCGGCCGCGGGGGTGATGGCGGCGGTCAACACCGCTTTCAAAGGGTAGGCCGTTTGCAGGGCCGCCAGCGTCTGCCGGTGGCGCTCTGCCTCAAAACGGGTGAGGATGAGCACCTGGGCCGCGGCCAGGGCCGATCGGGGTTCGCGTAAGATTCCCCGGGGCAGCAGATGGCCGTTGCCGAAGGGTGCGGCCGCGTCCAGGAGGACGAGGTCCAGGTCGCGGTGGAGTTGGAAGTGCTGGAAGCCGTCGTCTAAGATGAACAGGTCCGGCTTGCAGCGCTCCCAGGCCAGGCGGCCCGCGGCATAGCGCGAGGCTCCGGTATAGACCGCGGCGCCGGGCAGGGTCCGGGCCAGCCAGTAGGCCTCCTCGCCCACCTGGGGTGGCTTGGCGAAAATCTGCCGGCCGTCGGAGATGCAGACGACGTCCGAGTTTTGGCCGCCGTAACCCCGGCTGAGGATGGCCACTCTTTTCCCTGCGGCCTGGAAGAGGCGGGTCAGGCAGGCGGTTACCGGGGTCTTGCCGGTGCCGCCCACCGCCAGGTTGCCGACGCTCACCACCCGGGCGGGCAGGTGCTGGGGAATCAGGATTTCATTGACATAGAGACTGCGCCTGAGGCGCGCCCCAATCCATAGACCCCGGCCATTCCTGCGGCCACCGCGCTCAGAGAACACTTCGGCGCCGCCGCGGCCTCGCCCCGCCCCTGGAGACAATCAAAGAGATGGTGGAAGTAGGGGTGCATGGTCGATAAATTGAAAAAAACGGTAGCGCAGGCTTCCAGCCTGTGTCTTTCTAATCTTGTTTTTCATAAAGCCAGGGGTAATCTTCGGGCCGCTCCACAAACCCTGCTTTCACTGGATTATTCCGGATATATTGCCATTTTTCCAGGAATTCCGCTTCGTCCCGCACGATGCGGTCATAGCGCTCCACCTGCCATAAAGACCCCCGGACTCTTCTGGCGCGGTTAATCTTCTGGGCGCTAAAACTTTTGACGCTGTGGATGATTTCTCCCAAATTGATAAACCCGCCATTTGGCCCAGCATGGGGTTGGGCCAACAAGTGAACATGATCCGGCATGACCACCGCTGCATAAACCGTCCACTTGCGAGCATCCCAATAGCGAATGGCTTCTATGGTGATATTTTTTTCGGCAGGGGCTAACGTTTGACCGGGGCGACAGACCCAGGAAATAAAATAGAGGCCGCCTCCTTGCTGCCAGTGGGGCAAGCGGCGGCGGGTGGTTTGAAAAGAAGAAACAGGCTGGAAGCCTGCGCTACCTTTTCGGCTACTGTCCTCGTCGGTCATAATCCCCGCTCAGGAACGGTGTGCGATGACGGGTTTACCGTGAGGCGGGTTAAGGTGAACCGCCTGCCGCCAAAGTCGCTCCGGCTGGTTGCTCCTTCTCTTCTTCCTTCGAAAATTGCATTTCGTAGAGGCGGTGGTAGAGGCCGTTTTGGGCCAGGAGTTCGTTGTGGGTGCCGGTTTCGACGATGCGGCCGTCTTCCAGGGCGACGATGCGGTGGGCGTTTCTGACCGTGCTCAGGCGGTGGGCGATGACCAGGGTGGTGCGGCCGACGATGAGGGAGTCCAGGGCCTGCTGCACCTCGCGCTCGGATTCGGAGTCGAGCGACGAGGTGGCTTCGTCGAGGAGGAGGATGGGCGGGTCTATCGAGCAGGGCCCGGGCGATGGCCAGGCGCTGGCGTTCGCCGCCGGAGAGGCGCACCCCCTGCTCACCGATGAGGGTGTCGAGGCCCTGGGGCATCGCCGTCACAAAGTCGTAAGCGTGGGCGGCCTTCAGGGCATTGATGATGTCCGCTTCCGAGGCCGCAAGATGGCCGTAGGCCACGTTGTGGCGCACCGTGTCGTTGAAGAGGATGGTCTGCTGGGTGACCACGCCGATCTGGCCGCCGGAGAGAGTTGAGCGTCACGCCGCGGACGTCGGCGCCGTCGATGGTGATGGACCCGGCGGTGACGTCGTAGAAGCGGGGCAGGAGGTTGAGCAAAGTTGATTTGCCGGCGCCGCTCGGCCCCACCAGGGCGACGATTTCACCCCGGGCGCAGGTTGAAGTCGATGTCCTGCAAGACCGGGCGGCCGTTTTCATAGGCAAAGCCGACCTGGTGATAGACGATATCCTGCCAGGATAGGCGGCAGGGTCACGGCCCCCGGGCGGTCTTTGATTTCGGGGTCGCGGTCCATGAGGCCGAAGACCCGGACCGCGGCGGCCAGGCCCTCCTGAACGATATTCTGCACCGCGGATAAGCTCTTGATGGGCTGATAGAGCATGAGGAGCGCCGCCAGGAAGGAGAAGAAGGTGCCCGGGGTGGATGTGCCCTGGATGACCGCGTAGCCGCCGTAGAAGATGATGCCCGCCATCCCCAGGGACCCCAGGAACTCCATGATCGGGGGCGAGAGCTCCCGGACCGAGTTGAGCTGCATGCGGATGCGGAAGTAGCCCCAGTTGGCCCGCATAAAGCGCTCGCTCCTCGTAATCCTCCCGGGCGAAGGCCTTGACGATGCGCTGGCCGATGAGGCTCTCCTGGAGCACGGTGTAGAGGTGGGCGTTGGACACCTGGGTCTGGTGCGAGACGCGGCGGGTGCGCTTGCCCAGCCAGACGATGATGAAGACCGCCAGGGGAAAGACCACCATGGCCAGCAGGGCCAGGCGCCACTCCCGGTAGAAGATCACCGCGCTGAGGCCCAGGACGGTGAAGGAGTCCTTGAAGAAGCTGGTGATCACCCGGGTGACCGCGTCCTGGAGCAGGTTGACGTCATAGGTGAGGCGGCTCATCAGGGCGCCGGTGGCCTCGCCGTCGAAGAAGGTCAGGGGCTGGCGCTGGAGGGAGGCAAAGAGCTGGTCCCTGAGGCGTGGTGACGGTGGCGTTGCCGATGTAGCTCATCTGGTAGTTGTGGGTGTAGGACATGACGCCCTTGGCGGCGTAAAGGAAGACCATCAGCGGCGGCAGCAGATAGAGCATGTTCTCTTTCTGGCCGAAAAAGACGTCGTCCAGGACCGGTTTCACCAGGTAGGCCAGGGCCGCCGTGAGGGCCGAGACCCCCAGCATGGCCAGGATGGCGGCGGTCATGCGGACCTTGTGGGGCTTCAGGTAAGTAAGGAGGCGCAGGTAGAGGCGAAAGTCGTCTTTGTACATAAAGGCAGTTTTTAGTTCCGAGTTCCGAGTTTTTAGTTAAAAGAGAAAAATTGCGAATAGGTGAGTCGCAAAATCGTTTATTTTTTCAGTATATATCTTAATTACGGGGAATTTTCCATCAAATTCCCGGGAGGCAGAGCGGAGGATTGCGGTCAGAGGTTTCAGGCGGCCAAGCAGGGCTTGGGCCAAAAAAATGCGCTTCCACGCAGGAGCTTGGGAAGTTTTTTCTGCTCACTGCTCACTGCTCACTGCTCACTGCTTACTGCTCACTGCTTACTGCTTACTGCTTACTCCCATATAGCGCCGCGCCCAGGGCGCCTACCAGGTCGGGCTGCTCCGGGACGAGGATGAGGACCTGGAGGGTTTCTTCCAGGAGCTTCAGGACGCAGGGGTTGTGGGCCACGCCGCCGGCGAAGCAGCAAGGGCGGCTCCAAGCCCACCCGGCGCAGCATGGCCGCGGTGCGTTGGACGATGGCCAGATGGAGGCCCAGGGCGATGTTGGCCGCGGTCTCACCCCGGGCCATGAGGGAGGTAGCCTCGCTTTCGGCGAAGACGGTGCACATGCTGTTGATCTGGATACGCTTGTCGGCCTGGAGGGCAAAGGCTCCGAAGTCTTCCAGATTGAGTTGCAGGGCGGTGGCCATGAACTCCAGGAACTTGCCGGTGCCCGCGGCGCAGCGGTCGTTCATGTCGAATTTTGCCACCCGGCCGTCCGGGTCCAGGGCGATGGCCTTGGTGTCCTGGCCGCCGATGTCCAGCACGGTGCGGGCCTGGGGGCACAGGCGGCGCGCCCCCAGGGCATAGGCCTGAATCTCGGTGATGATGGTGACCTGCTGGTCCGGGAAGCTGTCCTTTATGAGCTTACGGCCGTAGCCGGTGGCCACGATGGGGACGCCGTTGACTGACTGCAGCAAACGGCGGCACTGGGCCAGGGGGTCGAAGGTGGTGGGCAGTTTGGCCCAATCCACCCTCCGCTCCCCTTCCAGCAGGACCAACTCGATGGAGCGGGAGCCGAGGTCGAGGCCGGCGCTGAGGTTTTTGGGTTCAAAATGTTATTCCTTGGCCAAGCGGGAGCCTGAGTAACAGGGGTTTGTAGGACAGGCGCCCTCGCCTGTCCACGGACAGCCGGGGGCGGCTGTCCTACCTTATCATCTCCACGAAGGCCTCAACCCGGGTTTTGAGCTGCTCCACGTCCTCCAGACTATAGTCGGTTTCGAGGCTGAGCATGGGGATGCCCGCGGCGGTCAGGGCCTTTTCCACCTTGAGGGCCTCCATGGCGTAGGGCTGGCAAAAGGAGAGGCCGTAGTGGATGACGCCGTCGGCCTTCAGGTCCCGGGCCATGGCGACAACGTGGTCCAGGCGCTCGGGGTTGGGGGTGAAACAGGCGCAGTCGATCTTCATATAGCGGTCGACAATGGCCTCCAGCATCTCGTCCACGGTGTCTCCGGACTCAGCCACCAGGTCCCGGGTGTTGCGGGCGCCGATGCAGGATTCTTCGCCGACGATGACGGCGCCGGAGGACTCGATGATATAGGGCAGCTTCCAGTTGGGCACGGCCATGGGGCAGCCGGAGAGCAGCAGACGGGGGGCGCTCTTGGGGACCACGCCCTCGCCGGCCCGCACCCGGTTCTCCAACTCGTCGCAGAGCTCGCCGATTTTGCCGGTGAAGCGCACCGGGTCATCATAAAAGCTGATCTGGTTGATGAGGAGCGCGTCCCGGCCGGAGATGGGGCTGGGCACGGCGGCCCGCAGGCGGTTGAGGCGCTGCAACACCCGGCGGCGGGCGTTGACCAGCCGGATGGCCTCCTTGAGTTTGGCGGCGGTAATCTCCTGGCCGGTGACCCGTTCGATCTCGGCCCGGAAGCGCCGCACTTCCGCCTTCCAGAGGTCCCGATCGCAGGCCTGCTTCATCTGGGGGATTTCCATGACGTAGACCGGGGCGTAATCGGCGAAGATTTCGTAAGCCTTCTTCTTGCCGTCGCAGGTGGTTTCGCCCACCACCAGGTCGCAGGATTCGATGTAGGGGCAGAGGTGGGCCAGTTTAAAGCCCACGAAGGATTTGATCAGGGCGCAGGTGTTGCGGGGCAGGATCTTTTCGGCGGCCTCCTTGCCGATTTCGGCGCCGGCGCAGAGGCCGACGTGGACGGCGTCGGCGGCCAGGACCAGCTCCTCCGGCACAAAGACGCAGAAGGTGCCGACCACCTTCCGGCCCTGGGCCTTGGCGTCCTGCAATTCCTTGATGCGCAGGCCGTGCACCTCGGAGAGGACGAAGTCCAGGTATTCCATGCCCTTAAGGCGGCCGGACTGGCTCAAGTAGATGTCTCCGTAAAATTTACCCAAGACCGACAACAGCCCCTCGTGGGCCTCCAGGTCCAGGTTCAAGCCTTCCCACATGGCGTCGTAAGCTGATGACATATTAAAAATCCTCCGAGTTGCAACTGCATTTTCTGTTAATGGTTTTGGCGAAAAGAATAGGGGTTAGGGATTAGGGGTCAGGTTAGACAATTGCTAAATCTAACCCCTAACCCCTGGCCCCTAATCCCTATTACTTCTCCACCGGATAGCCGCTCTCGACCCAAGCCTTGATGCCGCCGGGACAGCGGTAGACGTTCTTATAGCACAGCTTCTCGGCCCACATGGCGCCGTTGTGGCTGCGGGTGCACTTGACGAAGCCGCAGTAGAACACCAAAACTTTGTCTTTGTCCGGTCCTAAGAATTTCTCAAATTTGGCCTTGGCGGCGTCGTCCAGTTCCTTGACTTCCGGGATGGGGAATTCGTAGTGCACCGCTCCGGGGAGGTGCTGCTTTTGGTAACTGTCTGCAAAGGGCATGGTATCGACGATGAGCATGGGTTTTTTCTGGTCGATCCAGGCCTTCAGTTCCGGGGTGGTGACGATCTGGTAGCCGCCCCGGGCGGTTTCCCGGACCAGATTGACCGCGGTCTTCTCGGTTTCCAGTTCTTTGTTGGACCAGGATTGGCTGCAACCGGTCAGAACGAGGCCAGCCAGAATCCCCATAACCATCAGACAGAGTAACTTCTTGGTGAAATTCATGTTTTTCTCCTTGCGCAGCAGTGATTATTTTTCAGGTGCTAAATTTGGCCCACGGCCGGCGCGGCGGCGCCACCAAAAGAGGAAACCCAGGCCCGCGGCCAGAAACAGGTCCCGCACCAGGGCGGTCTTGACGCCCGTCCGGGCGTTGATCTCCTCTACCGTGAAACAGCCGCAGTCGATGTCCATCTCCATCCAGACGGCATAACTCAAGGCCAGGATGAACAGGCCCAAGAGGATGGCGATGGCGGTCAGGCTGCCGGGCCGCTCGAAGATCAGCCCGACGCCGGCCAGCAGTTCCAGGGCGGGCAGACCCACGGCCAGCAGCGGCAAGAGTCGGTCCGGCGCCAGGTCGAACTGGGCGATGGCGTGGGCGAAGGCCCTGGGGTCGGCGAGTTTGATCAGGCCCGCGTAAACGAACAGGCCGCCCAAGGCCAGGCGCAGCAGGTGGTAGAGGCAGGCCCAGAAGTAGTCAGCTCCCGAAAGGTTCCCCTTAAAAACCGGGCAGGCGCGGCGGGCCGCTTTCTTGAGGACTTTTAGCATAAGGCAATTTTCTGCCGCGGTAGTCGAGGGATTACCCGACAGAAAGGCAGAACTGACCCAGGGATCAGCTACTCGGCTCACCCAAGTTGGCGGCTGGAACGAAGGCTGGAATAAGGAAGGAAAAGATCCTGCTTGAGGAGGGCTAAAGGATTAGAAGGATTAGCGGTGAACTCCCGGTGATCCGTCCCAACCCAATCCCGCCATAGCCAGCCGGATGGGTGTCGCGGGCCTTACCAAGGCCCGACGCAGGCCGGAGCTTCAGGATTTCACCGGATGGAACATCTTGGGCCGATTCACCGAGGACACCTCCTTTCTTTTATTTAGAGTCGCATAAATATAAAGCTGAAACTAACCAAGAATCAATGCTTTTTTTAAAAAAAACTATCTCACGCCAAGGCGCCAAGACGCCAAGACCAAAAGCCGCCGAGAAAAGATGTGCTTGCTCTGGCTGAAAGCTGACCGCGGCAAGCTATCCCGGTTGACAGAGGCGCTTGGGTTTGGGATAACTGCTTAGGAATTAAAAGGTGCAGGAATCCATCCCATGATGCTGATATTTTTTAGCTGGCTGGCGATGCTGTGGCTGTGGCCCGGCGGGTTGGGGGCCGGCGTCCCGGCGGTTCCGCCGCCGGCGGCGCCTGCAGAAGTGGTGCACTTTCCCTATTTTCGCGTCCCGGAGTCCTTGTATTTCTGCGGTGAAGCGGTGCCGCTCCAGGACCCGGCGGTGCGGGAAAGCCTGGATCGGGAACTCACCATTATCGCCTGGAACCGGGCCCAGACCACCATGTGGCTGAAACGGGCCCACCGGTATTTCCCGGAGATCGAAGCCAAGCTCCGGGCCCGGCGGCTACCCCTGGATTTGAAGTATGTGGTGATCATCGAAAGCGACCTGCTCCTCAAGGCCAGATCTTCGGCCGGGGCGCAGGGTCCCTGGCAGTTCATGGCCCCCACGGCCCAACGTTACCAACTGAAATGCAACGATAACGTGGACGAACGCCTGGAGTTCGGCGCGGCCACCGACGCGGCCCTGAACTATTTGCAGAACCTTCATCAGCTGTTGCACAGCTGGCCGCTGGCCCTGGCCTCTTACAATTGCGGCGAAGGGCGGGTGCTGAAGGAGATGGCCCTCCAGGGGGTGAATTCCTACTATTATTTGAGCCTGCCGGACGAAACGGAGCGCTATGTCTACCGCGCCCTGGGCGCCAAGGTCGTCATGGAGGACCCGGCCCGCTACGGCTACGACATCCCCTCGGATCAACTCTATCCGCCTCTGGAATATGACGAAGTCAGCATCACCCTCCTGAAGGACGCTCCGGTGCGGCGGTTGGCGGAGGCCTGCGGCAGCTATTACAGGGCCATCAAGACCTTGAATCCCTGGATCAAGGGCGCGGCCCTGAAGCCCGGGACCTACCGGGTCAAGCTGCCCAAGGGCACGGCGAGCCGCTTTGAGGAGGCCTATCGGCTGGGACAGTTGGAAGTTCCCGATGGTCCTAGACCGGTAGAGGTAAAGAAAGGCAAAGGGGACAAGAAGAAATGACCGCAGACCGGGGACGGCAGACGGGAGAAAGGTTGGGCGAATTTCCGGTCTCCCGACTCCGGTCCCAGTCTAATGAGGAGAAAATGGGTCAGGCTGCAAAAGAAACTGTTTCTTTGCTAATAACTGGCGATTGGGTGTTGACCCAGAACGAGGCCCGGGAGGTTTTTCATCCGGGCGCGGTGGCGATTCGGGGGGCAGAGATCGTGGCCGTGGGTCCGGCGGCGGAACTGGCGGCCCGCTTCGTTGCGGAACGGCGGCTGGATTACCCCCTGGGCCTCATCATGCCCGGCTTGATCAACGCCCATACCCACGCGGCCATGTCCTTGTTCCGGGGCCTGGCCGACGACCTGCCCCTGGAGACCTGGCTCAACTCCTACATCTTCCCGGCGGAGACCAGGTTGGACGGCAATTTCGTCTATTGGGGCGCCAGGCTGGCCATCGCCGAAATGCTGCTCTCCGGCACCACCACCTTTGCCGACATGTATCTCTTTGCCGACGCCGTGGCCCGGGCCGCGGCGGAAACCGGCATCCGGGCGGTGGTGGGGGAAGTGCTCTACGACTTTCCGTCGCCCAACTATGGCCCGCCGGCGGCGGGCCTGGACTTTAGCGAGGAACTCTGCCGCAACTGGCGGGGGCATCCGCGGGTCAGCGTGGCCATCCAGCCCCACGCGGTCTACACCTGTTCGCCGAATTTACTTCAGCAATGCGGCGCACTGGCCGATAAGTATCATACCCGGTTGATCATGCACCTGTCCGAGACCCATCGGGAGGTAGTGGACTGTCAGGCGCGCTACGGCGCCACGCCGGTGGCCCATCTGCACCGCCTGGGACTGCTGACGGACCGCCTGTTGGCGGACCATGCCGTGGTCTTGTCCGAGGCGGATCTGGAACTGCTGGCGGCCTCCGGAGCCGGCGTGGCCCACTGCCCCGAGAGCAACATGAAGCTGGCCTCCGGGATCGCCCCGGTGGTCGAACTCCTGAAACGCGGGGTGGCGGTGGGACTGGGCACCGACGGCTGCGCCTCCAACAACAACCTGGATCTGGTCCAGGAGATGGACACGGCCGCCAAACTCCAGAAGGTGCGCTACTTGGACCCCACGGTGCTGCCGGCCACGGCCACCCTGGACCTGGCCACCCGGGGCAGTGCGAAGGTACTGGGCCTGGAGGGCCAGATCGGGGCCCTCGGTCCGGGTTTAAAGGCGGATGTGGTGGTCCTCGACCTGGACCAGCCGCACCTGACGCCGCTGTATGACCCTTATTCTCATCTGGTCTATGCCGCCGGCGGGGGCGACGTCCAGACCGTGGTGGTGCATGGCCGGGTGGTGGTCCAGGACCGGCAGGTCCTCAGCTTCGACCTGGAGGAAACCCTGGCCAAAACCCGGGAACTGGCCCGGGAACTGGGCGCCGGGAAGGCTAAGATTGCGGGATGAGGCCATGTCGGTTAAAATCATCAGCCGAAAAAGGGACTCCAGGGAGGTCAGCATCAAGCTGGTGGACGGCTCCCTGATCAAGGGCAAGGTCAATCTGCATCACGACGAGCATATGCTCCAACGGGTGAGCGAGATCTTCACCCAGATAGACGAGCCGTTTCTGGTGATCTATGATGCCACCTTCGAAGGCAAGAGCGGCCGGGTGTTGATTATCAACAAAAGGAATATCGTCTGGGCCTCGCCGGAAAACGATTAATACCGAGTTGCCTTCAGAAAGGTATTATTGGAGCTGTCATTCTGAACGGAGTGAAGAATCTATATTCTGCGCGGCGCTCAGAATGACGATATTACTTTTATGACCGCAACTCATCTTATTTGTTAAGAAAACGCCACTTCCCCTAAACCAACCTCCCCCTCCCGGAATGGAATCTAAAACCACAAACTGAAAACTGTCTTATACCACGCCTTTCCTTGGAAGAAGATACTCGGTATATATTAAGATTAAACGTTCTGAAAAGTTAGACGGCGATGCCAGCAAATAATGCCGACGGCGAGGCCTCGGGAAGCCACATGATCCAGCGCCTGGACCCCAGGACCAAGCTGGCCCTGCTCTTGATGAGCTTCGTCGCGGTGCTGCTGCCCCAGAGGCCGGCGCTGGTGGCGTTGGCCAGCGCCGCGGTGTTGGCGCACCTGGCCCTGGCCCGGGCCTGGCCGGCCCTAAAACCGGTGCGCTGGCTGCTGGTAGTCCTGGCCCTCTTCAGCCTGGGGGTCTGGTCCTGGATGGCCCAGGGGCCGACTCACCTGTTCTGGCGGGTCAGCCGGGAGTCGCTGGCCTTCGGGGCCGCCAATTTTCTCAAGCTGGCCACCATGATGGTCGCGGGCCTGATTCTGCTGGCCACCACGCCGGCGGAAGAACTCTTCGTGGGCCTGGTGAAACTGCGGTTGCCTTACGCCGGAGCCTTTGCCTTTGCCCTGGCCCTGCGTTGGGTGCCGGAGATCTTCGCCACCGTTAACCGGGTCAAAGAGGCCCAGGAGGCCCGGGGCCTGGCCTGGGAGCAAGGCAGCCTGGTGCAGCGCCTCCGGCGACACCTGCCCCTGTTGGCCCCCATCTTTCTCCTGACTTTGCGTAAGAGTCAGACCATGGCCTGGGCCCTGGAGGCCCGGGGCTTTCAGATGAGCCCGCAGCGGAGCTTTCTGCTGGAGCTGCGGATGCAGCCCCGGGACTGGCTGGCCCTGGCCGTGGGCGCGGCGTTGCTGACCCCCTTTATTGTCCTGCATATTTGGGGCTGGGATCAGATTCCCGGGCTGAAATTGTGAGCAGTGAGCAGTAAGCAGTGAGCAGTTTTGAAAGCAATCATTGGGAACCGCAGATGAACGCCGAGGAACCCAGATATGTCGGCGTTCGTCGGTGTTCATCGGCGGTTTCATCTTTTCTTGGTGTCTTGGCGTGAGATATTTATAATTGGGCAAAATCAGCAACATCCTCAAAAATTTTCTGCTCGTCCTGGCCGGGCTGGTTCTCTCCCTGATCATCCTGGAAATCGCCCTGCGGGTCTTCCCGCCCTTTGAGATGCGCTTCAAGCCGGACCGCATCGTGCTGCCGGTCAACAAAAGATATATCTTTGACAATACTGCGAAATTCCCTACCAAACTGCCCCGGACCACGGTCCATACCAAAAATTCCTTAGGCTTCCGGGGCGCCCCGCCGCCGGCTAATTTCGCCGATTATCTGACTATCGTCACCATCGGCGGCAGCACCACCGAGTGCTTCTACCTGTCCGACGGCAAGACCTGGCCCGATCTCCTGGGAGTCAAGCTGAGCCGGGATTTCCCCAAGCTCTGGATCAACAACGCCGGTCTGGACGGGGCCACTACCTATCGCCACCTCATCCTGCTGGAAGACTACGTGGTCAAGCTGCAGCCCAAGCTGGTGCTGTTCCTGGTGGGCGTTAACGACATAGGGGTGGGGGAGATTCACGATATACCGAAAGGTGGTTTCGGCGGCTGGCTGAAGGCCATGACCAACAAGAGCGAGGTCTATTCGCTGGGGCTCAATATCTACCGCTACTTTGTCGCTCGAAACCGGGGCCTGCACCACGTCGAGGTGGACCTGAAAGCCCAGGGGAGCCTCGACGTACCTGAGGCCGTGCAACAGGAGACGCTGCGGAAATATCGGGATGAATCGCTGCAATATTACCGGGCCCGACTGGAGAAATTAGTCCAGGTTTCCCGGGCCCACGGCATCGAGCCGGTCCTGATCACCCAACCGACCCTTTACGGCCCGGGGATCGATCCCGTCACCGGGGTAGATCTGGAGAAAGTTAAATTGGGCGAGAACCTGAACGGCGGCCTGATGTATGCCGTGATGGAGATGTACAACGACACCTTGCGCCGGGTGGGGGCCGAAAACCGCGTCCTGGTCATCGACCTGGCCCGGGAGATGCCGCGCAATTCCGCCTATTACTACGACTATCTGCACTACACCGAGGCCGGCGCCGCTGCGGTGGCGGAGATTATCTACCGGGATTTGCGGCCGTTTATGACCGAACGGTTTAAAACAAAATAATATCTCACGCAAAGTCGCAAAGGCGCAAAGACGCAAGATGATGTAGCGCCGGCGCCCTCGCCGGCGAAAGCACCGCCGGGGGCGGCGGTGCTACATTTTTATCTTTGCTGACCGCTGAAAGCCATAAAGAAAAGCTGGATCAACCACCCTGTTGTTCCAGCCTTTTCTGCTCACTGCTCACTGCTTACTGCTCACCCTATTTCGGGCTCGCCGCCAGGATGGCCTTGTCCACATTGGCCTCGTATTGGCTGAAGTTCTTCCGGAAGCGGCCGGCCAGGTCCCGGGCCACTTCTTCGTAGCTGCCGCCGTTGGTCCAGGTTTTTTGCGGGTAAAGGATCTCGTCCGGCACCCCCGGACATTTGGTGGGCACCGTCAGGCCGAAGAACGGCTCCTGGTAGGTCTCCACCTGGTCCAGGTCGCCATTCATGGCCGCCCGGAGACAGGCCCGGGAGTAAGCGATCTCGATGCGGTGCCCCACCCCGAAGGGTCCCCCGGTCCAGCCGGTGTTCACCAGCCAGCAGGTGGGCTTGTGCTGCGTCACCTTGTCCCGGAACAGGTGGGCGTAAACCGCGGGCTGCATGGGCAGGAAGGGGGCGCCGAAGCAGGTGCTGAAGGTCGCCTGGGGTTCTTTGCCCAGACCCCGCTCGGTGCCCGCCACCTTGGCGGTGTAGCCGGAGAGGAAGTGGTAGGCGGCCTGCTCCGGGGTGAGGCGGGCGATGGGCGGCAAGACCCCGAAGGCGTCGCAGGCCAACATAAAGACGTGGTTCGGGTGACCACCCACCCCGGCGCGCACGATGTTGCTGCAGATGGGTGATGGGATAGGCGGCCCGGGTATTTTCCGTCAGGCTGGCGTCATCCAGGTCCAGGCGGCGGGTGGCCAGGTCCATGCCGACGTTTTCCAGGATGGTGCCGAACTTCCGGGTGCATTCGTAGATTTCCGGCTCCGCCTTGGGGCTCAGGCGAATGACCTTGGCGTAGCAGCCCCCCTCGAAGTTGAAGATGCCGTCGCTGCCCCAGCCATGCTCGTCGTCGCCGATGAGCTTGCGCTCCGGGTCGGCGGACAGGGTGGTCTTGCCGGTGCCGGAAAGCCCGAAGAACAGGGCGGTATCCCCGTGCTTGCCCTCATTGGCGGAGCAGTGCATGGACAGCACTTCCTGCTGGGGCAGGTAGTAATTGAGGATGGTGAAGACCGATTTTTTGATCTCGCCGGCATAAGAGGTGCCGCCGATGAGGACCAGCTTTTTGCCGAAGTTGACCATGATAAAGGCTTCGGAATTGGTGCCGTCCAACTCCGGCACGGCGTGGAAGCCCGGGGCCGCGATGATAGTGAAATCCGGCCCGACGTGCACGGGGTGGCCGGGGCCAACCGGGGGCAGGAACATGTTGCGGGCGAACAGGTTCTGCCAGGCGGTGGCGGTGATGACCCGAACATTCATCTGGTTATTCCGGTCTGCCCCGGCGTGGCGGTCCTGGACGAAAAGTTCTTTGCCCTGCAGGTAGGCCAACAGCCGGTAATGGAGCAGGTCGAATTTTTCCGAGGTGAAGGGCTGGTTCTCCCCGCCCCAATGGATATTATGGGAACTGGTGGGTTCTTCCACAATAAATTTATCCTTGGGGGACCGGCCGGTGTAGGCGCCGGTGCGCACCACCACCGGCCCCAGGTGGGCGATGAGCCCTTCCTGGTGGGAGACGATCTTTTCATACAGGGCCGAGGTGGGCAGATTCCAATGGACCGCGGCGACGTTTCTAATGCCGTGATGCGTCAGGTCTTTCTTCATAATTACCTCCTGCAGGTGAACCGCAGCAAGATTTTGAGCGTGGGTACCCGGAAGGTCAGCATCCTCCTCCTGGATAGGTCCGTTCATTTAACCATATTTACCGCAGAACGCCTAATCAGAATTTCAAGAAAATGGCATGAAATTAAAGGGTGGGACTGACCCGCCGAATTTTGGCTATGCTGGTGGGGCGGGCGTCTCGCCCGCCACTTTTTAATATGTGCACATCGTACAGTCGCTACGTGGCTTGATTTTTTAACCAAGTTTTAATTAAAGATTCAAAATTGACGTTTTCCGTTATATTAATAAAAAGAGTGTTAACTATTAGCTGTAGCATCATATTATCCCATATATTATTAGCAACCATAACCCCTTGGTAGTCTATCATTTTATAGCCACATTGCGAAATTATGTTTCTTGTGAGCTTCGCCAAAACAGAATCACCACAGATTTCGTCTAATGCCTTATCTTTATTCCAAATAAAATTATTATTACCCGAATATTTCTCATCTGCTTCATCTAATTTATCTACGACGTTATGGGTAAGGTCAATCCTATCTTGTTGGGAGAAATTTCTCTTAACATCTTGAGGCCATTCATGAATAATTGATGTTACAGCTGCACAGCAATATAGCCATCCCATTTTTAAGTACCTTTCCATAATATCTTGATTAGATAATCTCAATAATATTCGATTTATATAATGCATAAAAAAGTAAAAGAATTCAAAATATACTCGTATGAATCTATCGTGTTTTTCCATTTCTGTCTTAGTATTTTCCTCTATTTCTGGCATCATCGATTTTGCACATTCTTTGGAAGCCAATATTACTGCCTCGACAAAATTAGGCAAACCAGACTTACTGGCGTTGGCATTGCCATCCTGCCGCGGCTTGGTAGGTTCTATGGAAGACGGCCCATGATCCGCTGTCTCGGGGCCGACCTTTACTTCTTCCATTTCAGATCTCAATTTCTTTCCTGGCCTGGACACTATACCCATTAGAACCAAAGGAGCAAAAATTCTCAAAGATATCCTAGCCAAGATTGGAGAAATAAAAGGTATACCTGGTAATAGAAGATAAACTGAACCAAAATAAATAATTGGCATTACCCAAATAAGATGCAATTTGTTCAATGATGTAAAATAAAAAATTACAACTGCTATACAATATAGAAATCCCCCTAAAAGGAATACTCCGAACTCGGTTGATGAAATTCTCCCACCATTAGCTATTAATGAACGAGCTTTCCTACTGAAAGAAAGTGCAAACAGAATTGAAATCCCCCATAAAATCCATCCTATAATATTGATTATGCTCATCTAAGTCTTCCCTTTCGGAAGGAGAAAAGAAACCCGCAAACCGCAATTCACTTCGACAGCCACTTCAAACTCTGGCGCAGCAGGTCTTCCAGGGTGTCGGCGCCCTGGCTCCGGACCGCGTCCAGGGCCTTTTCCGCCACGTTCTTCTGGTAGCCCAGGTTGAGCAGGGCGCTCAGGGCATCTTGTACATGGCCTTCCTCGGGGGCTGTCGGCCGCGAAGGGGCGCCGGGGGCGATCTTTTTGTCCTTGAGTTCCAGGATGATGCGTTCGGCGGATTTTTTGCCGATGCCGGGGATGCCGGACAGGCGCCGGATGTCCCGCTGGGCCAGGGCCTCGGCGAACTCCCCGGGGTTGATGCCGGAGAGGATATTGAGGGCCATGCGGGCCCCGATGCGCGGGATGTTAAGCAGTTGCAAGAACAGGTCTTTTTCTTCCTGGGAGCTGAAGCCGTAGAGATTGAGGGCGTCTTCCTGAATGCGGGTGTGGATCAGCAGGGAGACCCGGGCCGGGGGCTCGGGCAGGGCGTAAAAGGTGGACAGCGGGATCGCCACCAGGTAGCCCACGCCGGCCACCTTGAGCATAATCTGAGTGGGGCTCCGGTCGAGCAGTTCGCCTTCCAGCAAGCCGATCATGAGGACCCGCCCGGCCAGCGCTGGTGGAAGTAGTGGCACAGGCCCACGGCCAGGGCGTCGGCGGCGTGTTCGTCCGTCATCTTCTGGCGCAAAAGCTGCTCCACCATGAGTTGCACCTGGGCCTTGGAGGCCTGGCCGTAGCCCACCACCGCCTTTTTGACCACCAGGGGCGGGTAATGAAAGATGGGCAGCGAACTCTGGGCCGCCAGCAGCAGCACCACGCCCCGGACCTGGCCCAGGACGAAGGCGCTCCTGACGTTGGCGGCCAGGAAGATATCCTCCAGGGCCAGGGCCTGGGGCTGGTGCCGGTGCACCAATTCCGTCAGGCCGTCATAAATTTGACGGAGGCGATCGGCCAGGGGCGGCCGGGAGCCAGCCTTGATACTGCCGGAGGCCAGATGGCGCAATTGGTCCCCCTCCCCCTGGAGCACCCCGAAGCCGGTGTACCGGGAGCCGGGGTCTATCCCTAGAATGACGGCGCTCACATCAGGGCCTCAAGCAACTGGTCCGGGATGTCGAAATTGGCAAAGACGTCGCTGACGTCGTCGTGCTCTTCCAGGAGCTCCACCAGCTTCAGGACCTGCTGGGCGGATTTTTCTTCCTCGATCTTCACCGATGGTCTTGGGGCGCATCTGCACCTCGGCCAGGGCCGGCTTGAAGCCTTTGGCCTCCAGGGCTTCCTTGACCTCCAGGAAGCCGGCGGGGTCGGTGAGCACCTCGAACATGGACTCATCGCTTTGCAGGTCTTCGGCGCCGCATTCCAGAGCGGCCTCCATGAGCTCATCTTCACTGATACCTTCCCGGTCGAAAACGATGACCCCTTTCTTGTCGAACATCCAGGCGACGCAGCCGGGCTCGCCCAGCGACTGCCGCCGTATTTGGTGATCAGGTGGCGCACGTCGGAGACGGTGCGGTTCTTGTTGTCGGTGAGGGTTTCCACCATCAGGGCCACACCGGCCGGCCCGTAGCCTTCCAGAAAGATTTCTTCCAGGGCGGCGCCGCCGCCTTCGCCACTACCCTTCTTAATGGCTCGGGTGATATTGTCATTGGGCATATTTTCCGCCTTGGCCGCGGCAATGGCGGCCTTGAGGCGGGGGTTGCCGGAGGGGTCGCCGCCGCCGATGCGGGCCGCCACGGCAATCTCCTTGGCCAACTTACCGAAGATCTTACCCTTCTTGGCGTCCAACGCCCCTTTCTTGCGCTTGATGGTACTCCATTTGGAATGGCCGGACATCTGAATTACTCCTCTTGCAAGCGTTCAGCTATCTGCATGCAGCCGTCAGCTTTAAAAAATCAAAACTGATGCAGCCTATTATTAATGCAGGTTAATCATTATCACCCCAAGGTTATGCCCCGGGTTTTTGCTGATAGCTGACTGCTGACCGCTGATAGCTAACTTAACCTTTGGCCCCTTGAGGCCCCTTGAGGCGGTTGAGACCCAGCAAATAAAGCTCCCGGCTGGTCGCCCGGGAGCCGGCGGGTTTCACTTGCCGGAAGGTGTGAAATTCCTGCTGTATGGCCGCGGCCAGGAGCGGCGAGATCGGGACCGGTGAAAATCTTTGTCAGGAAGTGGCCTCCGGACCTCAAGAAGCGGCGGGCCAGTTCCAGGGACAGCCGGGTCAGTTCCAGGGACCGCTGATGGTCCACGTCCCTGACCCCCGTGGTCTTGGGGGCCAAGTCGCTCACCACCACGTCAAAGACCGGGCTGATAACCGCAAGCGTTTCCAAGTCTAGACTTTCAACCTCGCCCTGGATGAAGTATAGGGGTGGAGCCACCGGGATAGCCAGCGGAGCCGCGTCCACTCCCAGCACCAGGCCCCGGGGGCCCACCCGGGAAGTGATGTATTGCAGCCAGGATCCGGGGCTGCAGCCCAGATCCAGGACCCGCTGGCCCTCCCGGAACAGGCGGTATTTCTCATCAATTTCCTTTAACTTATATATGGCCCGGGCCACATAACCTTCAGCGCGGGCGCGCTCCCGGAACGGGTCCGGGATTCCAGGGCGGGGCATGGCTTAAAGCCTATCTTAGTAAATTAACTCAGTTTCTTTTAACATAGCCTCCTGCCTTTGGCAATGAAAAACCATTTCATGTCAATAATTTGACGATAGAGACTTTTTCTGACGTTTTTTTAAGTGTCACCGCCGTGTTACCTAAGGGCTTATTAACAAGGTTCAAGCGGATAAACCTCTGAGGGACTAAGGGATGGGGGTGCGCCCGGCCAGTGTTCTCAGCGCCGGCCAAGGTTTCCCTGGCTACTGGCACAATCATTGCTCTCCATTAAAAAGAGCCGACCGAAAAATCATTGATGAAGCTGGGCGGTGGGCCTCCCGACTAGGCGGCAGACCAGCAGATGTGGCCGGATGAACCAGGGAGGCGGAAAAGACCGGATAAACCATAAACCACGACCCTTTCGGGACGTTTGGAGGCCAGAAGTGAACCAAGTCCTAACCCGGGAAGAGGTGGCCGCCCTATTGCAGGGGGTCGCCGAAGCCGAGTCCGACCGCCGAGAGCCAGGTCAGGCGAAGAGAGCCAAGCACCCGGATAACCTCTATAAAGCCAAGACCAACCGTAAGATTCAGCGCGGCTATCTGGTGGGTTCGCCCCGATGAGGGCCGGGAGCGTGGTCCTTCCTCCCCCAGCCGGAGGCGGTGGTCATGACAACCCTACTAATTAATGAGGCGAAGCAGGTCTCCCGGAAGGCGCCGGTCACCAAAAGCTGGCGCACGCCGTCGCCGCCCCGGGTCATTGCCGTGACCTCCGGCAAAGGTGGGGTAGGCAAATCCAACATTGTGGCCAACCTGGGGGTGGCCATGTCGCAGCTGGGGTATCGAGTGCTGCTCATTGATGCCGATTTGGGACTGGCCAATCTGGATATCCTGCTCGGGCTGGCGCCGCAGCATACCATCCAGGATTTCTTCTCCCTGCGGCAGAGTCTTTCTCAGGTGATCATGAAGGGCCCTGGCGGCTTAAAGGTCTTGCCGGCTTACTCCGGGCTGCCGGAATTAACCGAGCTGGGCGACTATGAGAAGGTCTTCCTCTTGAACGAGTTGGACCATTTTTCGGAAACCATCGATGTGGTCCTCATCGATACCGGAGCGGGGATCTCCCGCAATGTCCTGTTCTTCAACGTGGCCGCCCAGGAGCGCATTCTGGTGGCCAATAACCAGCCTACTTCATTGGCCGATGCCTACGCCCTGATGAAGGTCCTGGTGACCCAGCATAAACAGAGCCGTTTCCAACTGGTGGTCAATGGCCTCACCCGGCCCTGGGAGGGGGAGGCGGTTTACCGCACCCTGGTTCGGGTGGCTGAGCGCTTCCTGGAGCAGGAGGTCTTCCTGGAATACCTGGGTTTTATTCCTTTTGACGAAACGGTCCTCAAGGCAGTAATGCGGCAGCAGCCGGTAATAAGCCTGTATCCTGAAGCGCCGGCCAGTAAGTCCTTCGCCCGAATTGCTCGCCGGCTGCAGGAATCTTCGGTGCCAAGCGGCATTGACGGTAACATCAAGTTCTTTTGGCGTCAATTATTGGGCGGTTACACTTGAAGATACGAGAGAGAATGTCCTCCATGAATGAACCATCGGTGGGCCGGTGCAAAGAGCTCCCGAACTCCGAGAGCGGCCCCAGGAAGCCGGACCCTGCCTGGCAAGAACAAATGGTGCTGCAATATGCGCCGTTGATCCGTTATATCGCCAGCCGTCTGGCTCTGCGTCTGCCTGCCCATATCTCCCAGGAGGATCTGATCAGCTCCGGCATCATCGGCCTCATTGATGCCATTCGGAAATACGACCGTAGCAAGAATATCGATTTCAAGACCTATGCCGAGTTTCGCGTCAAAGGGGCCATGCTGGATGAACTTCGCAGTATGGACTGGATTCCGCGCTCGGTGCGGAAAAAGACTCACCTCATCGAGAATGCCTACGCCCGGCTGCAGAAAATTTTGGGGCGGCCGGCGGAGGCCGAGGAAGTGGCCGAACTCCTGGGACTGGAACTGGAGGTTTTTTTTCAACTCCTGGATGAGACTAAGTGCGTCTCGGTAGTGCCCCTGGAAAATGGCGACCGCCAAAGAGCCGGCAGTCGGGGGGGCGACCGGGATCTGTCGGAAATCCTGCAGGATGAGAAACTGCGTGACTCCCTCCAGGCGGTGCACCTGACCGAATTGCGGGAGGTCGTCCTGCAGGCCATAGAGGCCTTGCCCGACAAGGAGAAGCTGTTGATTTCCCTCTATTATTACGAAGAACTCACCATGAAGGAAATCGGCCAAATCATGGGCTACACCGAATCCCGCATCTCGCAGTTGCATACCCAGGCGATGTACCGCCTGCGCCACAAACTGCGGGAATTTTCCCAGGAGATGGAGAATTGAAGCCGCGGCTGAACCATCGGTAAGCTGTCCGCCGCGCCTGGCAAGCTTTGCGGGGAAAGCCCCTGAAGAGCCCATGAGAGCTAGGGGATTTGGTTCATGCTCCCGAGTCTACTACACGTTTAACGTTACCACACCTCAGGTCATTCCTGAATGCCTTCAATTGGCAGCCTTAAGCAAGGTCCTTTTTCCCACAGTATTACCACCCCCATTGCCGGCTCATTTCCCCCCGGCCTGAACTTCAGTTAAATCAAACTCGACATTGCCCCGGGCCGGTTTTAAGACTAAACTGGCTGCACCGGCTGGCAGTCCGGCCCCCGGTTTCTGGGCTGGGCGCCGCGGCTGGCGGGCCGGGACCTAAATCAGCCATTCGGGAAGATGGGCAACATGTCTGAGGAAAAACTGCAACAGCGGCTGCGCGTGGCCCGGGGGGAGGCCCCGGCGGATCTGGTGCTGGCGGGCGGACTGGTGGCCAACGTCTACACCGGCCGGTGGCAAAAAATTGACGTGGCCCTCTTTGATGGCATCATTGCGGGACTGGGAGATTACGACGGCCCCAGACTGGAGGTCCAGGGTGGCTATATCGTGCCCGGCCTCATCGACGGCCACCTCCACCTGGAAAGCAGCATGTTGACGCCCAGGGAACTGGCCCGGGCCCTGCTGCCCCTGGGGACCACCACGGTGGTGGCGGACCCCCATGAGATCGCCAACGTCTGGGGCGCCGTCGGCCTGGACTACGTGCTCGCCGCCAGCCGCGGGCTGCCTTTGGACTTTTTTTTCATGTTGCCATCCTGCGTGCCCGCCTCGCCCCTGGAGACCGCCGGGGCGGAACTTACGGCCGCGGACCTGGCAAAATTTCGCGGCCGGGAAAGAATCCTGGGTCTGGCCGAGGTCATGAATTTTCCGGGGGTGGTGGGTGGCGACGCCGGCCTGCTGGACAAGATCGCCCTGTTCCCAGGGGGGCCGGTCGACGGCCATGCGCCGCTGCTTGCCGGCAAAGGGCTCAATGCCTACCGGCTGGCCGGGATCGGCTCGGACCACGAATGCTCCCAATTGCGCGAGGCCCGGGAAAAGCTGGACCTGGGTTTTTATCTGATGGTGCGCGAAGGGAGCCTGGCCAAAAATTTGACGGACCTGCTGCCCGCGGTCACTGCCGCCAGCCTGCGCCGCACCATGCTGGTCACCGATGACTGCCACCCCGAGGATTTGCTGGAGTCGGGGCATTTGAACGCCCTGCTGCAAAAGGTGGTGTCGCTGGGGCTGGACCCGCTGCAGGCCGTCACCATGGCCACCCTGAACCCGGCGGAATATTTTCGTCTGGCGGACCGGGGCGCGGTGGCCCCGGGCCTCCAGGCCGACCTGGTGGTGCTGGAGGATCCGCGCCAGTTCAGGGTCCGGAAGGTGTTTAAAGCCGGCAGACTGCTGGTGGATGCCGGCCGGCTGCTGGCCGAACTGCCCGACCCGGCTGCCGCGGTCCCGGCCACCGCTTTTAAGGTGCAGGAGTTCCCGGTGGAGGCCCTGTCTCCGGCGGCGGCCGGTGAGTCGGTCAAGGTTATCGGGCTGATTCCCGGACAATTGCTCACGGCCAAGCGAGTCTTGCCGACCCCGGTCCGGGAGGGCCGGCTGGTGGCGGACCCCTCCCGGGACCTGCTGAAGCTGGCGGTGGTGGAGCGCCATCACGGCACCGGCAACCTGGGTCTGGGCCTGGTGCAGGGCTTCGGGTTACAACGCGGTGCCTGCGCTTCTTCCGTGGCCCATGATTCCCACAATATTGTGGCGGTGGGGGCTGATGAAGCCGATATGCTGCTGGCGGTGCGGCACCTGACCGCCCTGGGGGGCGGCCTGACGGTGGTGGCCGGTGGCCGGGTCCTGGCGGATTTGCCGCTGCCCATCGCCGGTTTGATGAGTCCCGGGCCTTTAAGTGAAGTGGCCGCGGCTTATGGGAAGTTGAAATCCGCCTACCGTAATCTTGGCGGTGTCTTACCAGATCCCTTCATGGCCTTATCCTTTCTGGCCCTGCCGGTGATCCCGGAGTTGAAGCTCACCGACCTGGGCCTGGTGGACGTGGGGCGGTTTCAGGTGGTGCCGCTGTGGGGAGAGTGAGCAGTAAGCGGTAAGCAGTGAGCAGTAAAAGAAAATGGCTGCATCTGATCTATGACTTGCGCAATTTTCCAAACTAATCGATGGATTTTTTTCTATGGAACCTTAACTTGAGTCCAGGCATTCTCTGACTACTGACTACTGTTCACTGCTTGCGGAGGACATATGAGCTTAGTCCTGACCGGTTCCGAAGTGATGCAGGTGTTGGATATGGACCTGGCCCTGGCCGCGGCGGCCGATGCCTTCCGGGCCTACGGCGAAGGCCGGGTGAACATGCCGCCCAAGTCCTATCTGACCCTGGCCCAGGGGGATTTTCGCGCCATGTACGGCGAGGTCTTTCTGCCCCAGGGCCATATCTGCGGTCTCAAATGGGTCAACGTCCACCCCGGCAACCCCCATAAAGGGCTGCTGACGGTGATGGCCAAGATCATCCTCAACGACCCGGATACCGCTCTGGAGATTGCCGATATGGACGGCACCCACGAGACCGATTTCCGCACCGGCGCCGCCGGGGGCCTGGCGGCCAGGTATCTGGCCAATCCTGCCGCCAACCGCCTGGGGCTCATCGGCGCTGGGGCCCAGGCCCGCACCCAGGTGGCCGCCATCGTCAAGGTCAGGGCCATCCAGGAGATTGCGGTCTACGACCGGCACCTGGAGCACGCCCAGGGCTTTGCCGAGCAACTCGCCGCCACTTACGAGATTAAGGCCCGGCCGGTGCCCACGGCCAAAGAGGCGGTGACGGGGATGGACATCGTGGTCACCACCACCCCCAGCACCAGCCCGGTGGTCAGGCGGGAGTGGGTGTCGCCGGGCACTCACATCAATGCCATCGGCGCCGACGCCGCGGGCAAACAGGAACTGGCCCCGGCGATCTTGCGGGCCGCCCAGGTGGTGGTGGACGATTGGGCCCAGGCGTCCCACTCCGGGGAGATCAACGTAGCTCTAGCCAAAGGGGAGATTACCCCGGAGATGATCTATGGTTCCCTGGGAGAGATTGTGGCGGGCAAGAAGCCTGGCCGTCAGAGCCCGGAGGGGATCACGGTGTTCGACTCCACCGGCCTGATCATCCAGGATCTGGCCTTGGGCTATGCCATTTACCTCAAGGCCAGGGAACGTGGTCTGGGGGTGGAGAAGGATTTTTTGAAGTAGAAATTCACCACCCCGACACCAAGATTTTCTTGGTGTTGGGGGTGAATTCTATCCTGCGGCCGTCAGGCCCAGGAAAACTCGCACTTTTTCCAGGACTTCCAGCCGGGTGGCCGGGTCGAACTCCCACATGGTGGTCTGGGTGAGGGCGTCCTTGTCATCGTCCTGGCAGTCGCCGAAGCCGCAGACTGCCGGGGCGGACCGGGGCGGCCCGAGGATTTGCGTTAGCTGGTCGGCAACCTGCGTTATGGCGCCTTTGATCGGCCAGGCGCTGAGCACCAGGTGGTCCCGGGCTACCCGCACCTCAAGGTGCAGAGCCCCTTCCGGGTCCGGATGATTGGCCTCAACGCCTTCAAAGGTTATCCCCCGCCGATCTTCCCTGGATGCAAAATCGAATTTCACTGGTAGCATCAATTATCCTTAATATGAAAAGTTAGCACCGCGCCGGCAGATGAGCTTGATTATAGCAAAGATTTGGATATTTTCCAGGATTTGCAGCTCCTGGGCGAGCCTGGCGGCCTTTTGGCCAGCCAAATGACAAAAATGCATTTTCCTTTTGAATTTTTTCACATATACATGGTATGTAGTAATATTACCTTCATAGAAAAATCATGAATTTTTCGCAAAACCGAAATAGATAAGGAGAAGGGTGACATGGCCAAACAAGCGGCAAAAGCTGAAACCAAACGTTATTGCTATGCCTTTGAGGAAGGCGACGGCACCAATAAAAAACTTCTGGGCGGCAAAGGCGCCGGCCTGTGCACCATGACCCAGATCGGGCTGCCGGTGCCTCCGGGATTCTCTATCACCACCGAGGCCAACGTGGATTATTATAGAAGCGGGCAACCATTTCCCGGAAGGGCTGATGGACGAGGTCCACGAATATATGGAGGCCCTGGAGAAGAAGACCGGCAAGGGGTTCGGCGACCCCTCCAAACCCTTATTAGTCTCCGTGCGCTCCGGTTCCGCCCTGTCCATGCCGGGGATGATGGACACCATCCTCAACCTGGGCCTCAATGACGAAACCGCCAAGGGCATGATCGCCCTGACCAAGAACGAACGCTTCGTCCAGGACGCCTACCGACGCTTCCTCCAGCTTTTCGGCAAAATCGGCCTGGGAATTGAGCCGGACCCTGTAACTAAGGAAGACAAATTTGATAAGATTTTTGAAGAGGTCAAAGGAAAGTATAAGGCCCACGTGGACACCGAACTCTCCGCGGAGGCCCTGGCTGAGGTAGTGCAGAAATTTAAGGATTTGATCAAGAGCGTCACCGGCAAACCCTTTCCCCAGGACCCCTGGGCCCAGCTTTTCCTGGCCATGGAGGGCGTCTTTAAATCCTGGATGGGCAAACGGGCGGTGGACTACCGCCGCCAGTTCAACATCACCCCGGAACTGGCCTACGGCACCGCGGTGAACATCTGCACCATGGTCTTCGGCAACATGGGCAACGACTCCGCCACCGGCGTGGGCTTCACCCGGGACCCGGGCACCGGCGAAAATAAACTCTACGGCGATTATCTCATCAACGCCCAGGGCGAAGACGTGGTGGCCGGCATCCGCACCCCCCGGCCCCTGAAAGAACTGCGCACGGACATGCCCGCCATCTTTAAAGAACTGGAAATAGATGCACAACACCCTGGAAAAGCACTACCGGGAAGTCCAGGACTTCGAGTTCACCATCGAGCAGGGCAAGCTCTACATGCTCCAGACCCGGAACGGCAAGATGAACGCCTGGGCCCTGGTCAAGACCTCGGTGGATATGGTCAAGGAAGGTCTGATCTCCGAGGAGGAGGCCCTGCTCAGAATCGAGCCGGACATGCTGGAGCAGTTCCTGCACCGGCGCATCGACCCGGACTTCAAACAAGAGCCGCTGGCCGTGGGCATCTCCGCCTCCCCCGGGGTCGCCATGGGTAAGGTGGTGCTCGACGCGGACCGGGCCGAGAGGTTGGGAAATGAAGGAGAGAAAGATCATCCTGACCCGTATTGAAACCAAGCCGGAAGATATTCACGGTTTCTTTGCGGCCCAGGGTATCCTCACCAGCCGGGGCGGCAAGACCTCCCACGCCGCAGTGGTGGCCCGGGGCATGGGCAAACCCTGCGTCTCCGGCGCCGAGGGCCTGGATATTAATTATGATCTGAAGGAAGCCCGGGTGGGCGGCGTGGTCATCAAGGAAGGGGAGATCGTCACCATCGACGGCACCACCGGTTCGGTTTACCTGGGCACGGTGCCTATGCTGGACCCGGAACTCCCCAAGGACCTGGCGATCCTGATGGAATGGGCCGACAAGCATGGCCAAAATCCAGGTCTGGGCCAACGCCGACACCCCGGACATGGCCGCCAAAGCCAGGCAACACGGGGCCAAGGGCATCGGCCTGTGCCGCACCGAGCGCATGTTCAACGAAGGGGACCGCCTGCCCCAGATGCGCAACCTGATCCTGGCGGACACCCCGGAAGAGCGCAAAAAATGGGCCGACAAGCTCATGCCCATGCAGCGCGAGGATTTTGTGGCAGATCTTCCGGGCCATGGAAGGGCTGCCCGTGACCATCCGGCTGCTGGACCCGCCGCTGCATGAGTTTCTGCCCAGCATCGAAGAGCTGCTCAATGAAACCAGCCGCCTGCGGGAGTTCAGCCAGATCATCAACGCCCTGGAGCAACTGCCCGGCACCGTCACCTTGATAGGTCCGGAACTTCACCAACACGTGCCTTCCATCGAAACCGTGACCCGGGAGCTGAGCGAGTTCAAGGCCAAGGGCATGGACCAGAAACTCCTGAAGGAAAGAGAACGGGTGCTGCGCCGGGTCCGGGTGCTCCAAGAATACAACCCCATGCTGGGCAACCGGGGGGTGCGCTGCGGCATCTCCTTCCCGGAAATCTATGACATGCAGATCCAGGCGATCTTTCGAGGCCGCAGCCATCGCCCTCCGGGACAAGGTCGACGTGCGGCCGGAAATCATGATCCCCAACGTCTGCACCCGGCAGGAGCTGGTCTGGGTGCAGCCCCGGGTGCAGAAGATCCACGCCGAGGTGGAGAAGCGCTACAACGTCAAAATCAAATACAAATTCGGCACCATGGTGGAAATCGCCCGGGCCTGCGTCCGGGCCGCGCGGCTGGCGGAAACCGCCGAATTCTTCTCCTTCGGCACCAACGACCTCACCCAGGGGACCTTCTCCTTCTCCCGGGAGGACGCGGAGAACAAGTTCCTGCCCATCTACAACACCGAGGGCATCCTGAGGCACAACCCCTTTGAAATCCTGGACGAGTTGGGGGTGGGCTGGCTCATGCAGCACGCGGTGACCGAGGGGCGCAAGACCCGGCCCGACCTGAAGATCGGCATCTGCGGCGAACACGGCGGCCAACCCCAGGCCATCGACTTCTGCCACCGCATCGGCTTGAACTACGTGTCGTGCTCGCCCATGCGCATCCCCATCGCCCGCATGGCCGCGGCCCACGCCGCCATCAAGGACGAAAAGAGCGGGGCGGTCAGGTCCAAGTCGCTGTAAGGAAAAATAGTTGGAGAAAACTAAATGGGGACAGACACCATTTTTATCCGGTCAGGATAAAAATAACATGGTGTCTGTCCCCATTTTACTTTCAAATAAATTTACGCTCATCGGCAGATGCGCTGCTATGGCGTCTTATCCGGACAGTAAACCGAATCTATGCATTATATGCGGATCAATCTATTTATTGTTATGCCAATAATGCGAGTGCTCTATGACACGGCAGCAGATCAACAATAGTGGCATTTCGAAGCCTGAGATCAGCAGGTTCGCATTCGCGATGTTCGATGTCCTCGGGTTTTCCGATTGGATCAGGTCCGCTGGGCTTCAAAAAGTCTTGGACTCTTATCACTCGCTTATCGAGCGAGCGGTTACCAAACCTAATGAGAAGGGTAGTTTGAGCGCCGTGCAGACTCCTGAAGGGGCAATATTCGCAGTGATCGGCCCGCCGAGCTACGCCTACTTTAGCGACACAATATTGCTCTGGTGTCCGCTTGTGCCGCCCCTCGTGGGTGATTTTGTTGAACGGTGCAGCGATTTAATCTGCGAAGCACTGGCGATGGCTATCCCACTGAGAGGTGCATTAACTCTTGGAGATATAGTTCTCGACAGCGAATCGAATTTCTTCATCGGAGAGCCAATTGTCGAGGCGGCAAACTTAGAGAAAGGGCAGAACTGGGTCGGCCTTACCATAGGGAATTCTGCTGTCTGGGCTCCATTTTTAGCTCAGTTGCACGGAACAACCATCATCGAATATGCGCCGCCCATGAAGGAGAATTTCAAGGAATACGCTTCACCGATTGTGGTCGATTGGCCTCGCCGATGGCGCGACAGTTACGGTGAATGCCCCTCAGCAAGGCTCCGCGAATTGAATACAGACCCAGATTTCTCATTGTATTGGGACAACACTATCAGGTTTGCGGAATTTTCCCTGCAGAAGCATGACTGGCATCTGCGTCCTGCAGAAATTCCAGCCGATACGGTTTTGCGGCTTGTTTCGCGCGACGAAGCGAAGTTCTAATAAGCCAACAACGAAGGCATAATACCGCCTTCTACCGGACATTGCTTGCGCGCCGCCGGTGAGGGCCACGTTCGCCACTGCAAATATGGCTTAAAGCATGATACAATTCGAATGGGATCCAGCCAAAGCGAGAGTGAATCTGCGAAAGCACGGCGTTCCTTTCCGAGAGGCTGCCAGTGTTTTCTGGAACCCGTTGGGCATAACTATCTTCGATCCGGATCATTCCGAGGAGGAAGATCGGTTCATCACCTTCGGATTCTCGGGTGGCGGTCGGCTGCTCATGGTAGCTCACACCTACCGTGGCGAGACAATCCGCATCATCAGTGCACGGGAGCTTACCCGTGAAGAGCGAGTGGCATATGAAGAAGAAATCCAAAGGCGAAAAGGCTGACGATCTTCGTCCAGAATACGATCTTCGCGAACTACTCAAGGACGGGGTCCAGGGCAAATACGCCGACCGTTTTCGGGAAGGCACCAACTTGGTTCTCTTGGACCGGGATATAGCCGAGGCGTTTCCTAGTGATGAGGCCGTAAACACTGCCCTGCGATTGGTGATTCAGTTGAAGAAATTACCCAGGTCCGAGAAGCGGAGTGTACCCAAAGAGTCAGACCCTGCCACGTAGGTTCCTTGTGAATATCTATGTTAGCCAACCGCATTCGCCGGATTCTTTTGGAGAAGGAAGCCTATAATTACCCCATGACCCGGCGGATTTTGGCGCGCCTGCCGCAGGTGCCGGTGGAAATCATCGAGGATCGCCGGGTCCTCGAAGCTCCCGAGCCTGAGCGGGCCCGCTGGCTGCCGGAGGCCAAGACCACCCTGCTGCTGGCGGTGCAGCGGGGACCGTTCCGGCGGCCCTGTCCGGGCACGAAGGACTATATCTGCTGCGGCTATCAGGTGCTCCAGGTGGCGCTTAACTGCCCCATGGACTGCACCTACTGCGTGCTCCAGGGCTACCTGAACGTGCCGGCCATCACCGTTTTCGTCAATGTGGCTGATTTGCTGACGGAATTGGAGCGAGACCTGGAAAAAGCGGCGGCGGCCGATCCTGAGATGGTCTGGCGTCTGGGCACCGGAGAGTTCGGCGACAGCCTGGCCCTGGACGCCCTCATGGGCCTCAACCAGCGCTTGCTGCCCTGGTTTAAAGGTCACCGGCGGGCGGTCCTGGAGATCAAGAGCAAGCGCACCGAGATCGATGAGTTATTGCCCCTGGGTCCCAATCCCCAGGTGGTCTTCGCCTGGTCCCTCAATCCGGCAGAGATTATCCGGACGGAAGAAGGCTTCGCCGCCCCGTTGGCGGCCCGGCTCCGGGCGGCCAAAGCCGCGGCGGCCGCGGGCTTCCGGGTAGCCTTCCATTTCGATCCGCTGATCTATTTCCCCGGCTGGGAGGCGGCCTACCGTCGTACCGTAGACTCCCTGGGGGAGGCGGTGCCGGCCCGGAGCATTGCCTGGATCAGCCTGGGGGGGCTGAGGTTTATGCCGTCTCTGCGCCCCTTGATCCACCAGCGGTTTCCCGGGAGCCGGATCGCGGCCCAGGAGATGGTCCGGGCTCCGGATGGCAAGTTGCGCTATTTTAAGGGCATACGGGTGGAGATGTATAGTCGTATGCACCAGTATCTGTCCGAGGCCACCCCAGGGGCACAACTCTACCTCTGCATGGAGAGTCCCCGGGTCTGGCGGGAGGTCTTCGGGCTCATCCCGACTGCGGCGGAATTGTCCCGGAGGCTGGACCGCCGGGTCTCGGCCACCGGTTAAGGGGAAGAGATTGCCCTGGCTGCGCCGGGTTCGGCCTGGCGACTCGGCTCCCCTTCCGGCCGGGAGGGAAAGAGTTCGATCAGGCGCAGGCGCACCCCCCGGGAAGTGAGGTGTTCCTGTTCTATTAGGAGCTTGATGGTCTTTATGCGCTCCAGGTCCTCGAGGGAATACTCCCGGCGATTGGAATGGGTCCGGGAAGGCTTCAGACAAAGGTTGAAGGATTTTTCCCAGTAGCGCAGGGTGGATTTGCGCACCCCGGTGAGCTGGGAAATCTGGTCAATGGTGAGCATCAGCTCAGGGGAAAATTGTTTCAGACTCATGGGCTCTCCTCCAATTTTTTAAAGGCACGCGGCTGAAAACCAGGCCTTACCAACTGCCGGCGGGTGCAGCCGCACCGGTTACTGCGGGGCAGCCCCAAGACACTCTGGCCCAGAGCACCCTGGCCCACCAAGCCGGCAACCCGGTCCAAGACTTCTCTGGTGGGGGAGGGTTAAAGCCTCCTCCTGAAAAAACCACCCGCGCCTCTCCAAGCTGAGCGTTTAGGCCGTGCAGCCTGGCAAGTCGCCACCAGGGCCAGGGATAACCTTATGATTAATCTATCGAGACATTCACAGAAAAACTTTAGAAAATGTTTGAGGTTATTTCCCCCTGGTTTTAAGCCGTCCGTTCTGGAAACGGCCGGGTTGGTTTTCCCGGTTAATCTAAGGGAGAGGCGGCAGGATATCTCACGGTCGGCAGGATCAATCTGAGCTAGGAATTGACGATAATTTTTTGGGTAACGGGCTCTGGCATTTCGGACATTGCGGATCTGATTTCAGGAGCTTTTCCGTGAACCGGAGGCTGGTTCCATGAAAACACAAGAGGCGGCCCAGCAAGGCCGGACTCAACCCTCCCAGGATGCGCAGGGCTTCGAGGGCCAGGAGGGCTCCCAGAATGCCGGACAAAGGGCTCAAAAGCGAGGGTCGTCCGGAAGGCAAGGTTCCTTGACACGAGCAGGCCAGGCAGGGGCCGCGTCCGGGCCAAGCAGTGGTGACCCGGCCCTCCAGGTCCCACACGGCGGCATGTACCAGGGGGATTTGCAGCTTCATGGCGGCCTGGTGCAGGAGCGAACCGGCGGCCGCATTATTGGTGGCATCCAGGAGCACCTGGCAGCCGGAGGTGAGACAGGAGACATTATGGGGAGAAACGACCTTGACCAGGGCTTCCACTGCGGTGAAGGAGTTGAGTTCCTTGAGACGGCGTTCGGCCACGGTGGCCTTGGCCTTGCCCAAATCCTGTTCCCGGTAGAGCACCTGGTGACTCAGGTCAGTCAGGCTAACCCGGGAGTTGTCCACCAAGCGGATGGTGCCCACGCCGGCGGCCAGAAGATGCAGGGCGGTGGCCGCCCCCAAGCCCCCGGCGCCGGCGATGAGGACCCGGGACGCTTTGACCCGTTCCTGGGCCGCCCGGCCCCACTCCTCCTGATTCATCTGGCGGGCGTACCTGGTAGTCTCTGCCGGGCTCAAATTGGAGATGGCCGTTCCTCCTGGAATCGGTTGGGAAATTTAAGGATTTTAGGCAGCAGCTGAGGTGCCTTGCTGGCTAACTCCCTTACCTGAATCGGTATCCCGGCTGAGAACCTTAAATTTTAGCGGCCAACTGGCCTTTCTGCATGATTATCAGCAGGCAACACTTGCTAACGGCGGCCGGTTAGGGGTCTGGACAGCCGAGGGCGGCTGTCCTACATTTAAATTTTCGCCGCGCGTTAAATTTGCCGAGTTAATCGGTTCCGGAGGCTGGGGTGATTGAACTGCGGGGGGTGGGCAAGGTGTTCCGGCGGGGGCCGGAAGAGATTCACGCCCTGCAGGAGGTATTTCTGGCGATCGCCTCCGGTGAATTTGTGGCCATCACCGGCAAGAGCGGCTGCGGTAAGAGCACCCTGCTGCACATCATTGGCGGTCTGGAGCCGGTGAGTCGCGGCCGGGTGATCATGGACGGCCGGGACCTGGCTACCTTAAAGGAGCCCGAAACTCACCCGCTTTCGCCGGGATAGGGTGGGGGTGGTATTTCAGTCCTTCAATCTGCTGCCCCTGCTGACCCTGGTGGAAAACGTGGCCCTGCCCCGGGTGCTCCGGGGCGCCCCTATCCCCAGGCCCGAGGAAGCCGCGCGGCGCTGGCTGACGGAGGTGGGGCTGGCGCGGCGAGACGACCACAAGCCGCACCAGGTCTCCGGGGGCGAGATGCAGCGGGCTGCCATTGCCCGGGCCCTGATCAACGACCCGGCGGTGGTCCTGGCGGACGAACCCACCGGCAACCTCGATTCCGCCACGGCGGCCCCGATCCTGGAACTTTTTTCCCACCTGCACCGGCAGTGGCACAAGACCGTGGTCCTGGTGAGCCACGCTCCGGAGGCCGGCAGACTACGCCGACCGGGTGCTCAGATGCAGGACGGCCGGCTGCTGCCATGAAGCTCTGGCTTTTCCGGTATCTCGCTGGGCCATCTGCGCGGAGTATCCCGGACGCACCTTCCTGGGGATTTTGGGCATTGCCCTGGGCACCGCGGTTTATCTCAGCATCTCCCTGGCCGCGACCAGCGCCGTCCGGAGCTTTCAGACCGGGGTCACGGCGGTGTCCGGCAAGGCCCAGTGGCGGGTCCAGAGCCCCGGGGCGCCTCTCCGCGAAACTCTTTATCCGCGGTGCGCCGCCTCCCGGGGTCAGGGCCGCGGCCCCGGTGGTGGAAAGCGTCCTGGAACTGAGCGGCCCGCATCGGGGGCCGGTGCTGCTCCTGGGGATCGATCCCTTCTCCGAAAAGGACTTCCGGGATTATGAGTTCGTGCCGGGGAGCGACCTGGGCCAGCCGGTCCTGGGTCGATTTTCTCACCCGTCCGGAGCCGTCCTGGTGAGCGACCGCCTGGCGGCCCGGCTGCAGCTTCAGGCGGGGGACACCCTGCCGGTGTTGGTGGGTCCGGCCCGGAAGAGTCTGGGGGTTGCCGGGATTTTTCGCTCCCCCAGCGGCCTTTACCCCTTGGAAGGCGCCGGTAGTCCTGATGGATATCGGCGCGGCCCAGGAACTCCTGGACCGGGTGGGGAAGCTCGACTATATCGACCTCATCGGCACCGCGGCGCTGCACCCGGGCTGGCGACGCAGACTGCAAGGGGCGCTGCCCCCCGGCGTCGAAGTGGTGCGGCCCGGAGCCGCAGGGCAGCCGCACCGAGGGGCTGGTGGCCTCCTACCGCCTCAACCTGGCGGTCCTGAGCGCCATCGCCCTGTTCGTGGGGATGTTCCTCATCTACCAGTCCGTCACCCTGTCGGTGGTGCGCCGCCGCCGGGAGATCGGTCTGTTGCGCACCCTGGGCATGACCCCGGGCCAGGTGTTGCTGCTGTTTCTGGCCGAGGGCGCGGTGAGCGGCCTGGTGGGCGGCGCCCTGGGTCTGGTCCTGGGGGTGTTGGCCCGGGCGTCCTGGGCGTGATGACCCGGAACCTCACCTCCCTGTACATGCCGCTGGTGGCCGCGAGAGGTCTGGCTGCGCGCGGCCTGCTGCTCCAGGCCTGGGGCCTGGCGGTGGCGCGCGACTTTGGCGCGCGGCCTGTGCCGGCCTGGGAGGCGGCCCGCACCCAGGTCCGGGCCGTGTGGTACCGGGAGGAACTGGAAGAAAAGCTGGAGAGCCGGGCGGGGCTTATTACCTGGGCAGGGCTGCTGTGCCTGGCCGGGGCTATGGCCGCGCTGCTCTGGAAGTGGGCGCGGCCCGCCCTGGCCCGGGTTTGCGGCGGCCTTTCTCATCCTCCTGGGCTTCGCCCTGTTCACCCCCTGGTGTCGGCCCGTCGGCTTGGGGCTAGACCCACATTGCGGAAATCTGGCAGGGGCCCGCCGGCGGATCTGGGCTGCCGCTACCTGGCCGGGTCCTCTGAGCCGCAGCGCGGTTTCCATCGCCGCCCTGGCCTGCGCCCTGGGGATGCTCATCGCGGTGACGGTGATGATCGGCTCCTTCCGCCAGACCGGTGAACGACTGGGTCAGCCGGTCCATCAGCGGCGATATCTTTTTCGGGCCCGCGGTCTTTTCCACCGCGGCTTACGACCAGTACCTGCCGCCGGAGATCCTGCCCGAGATGCAGCAGGACCCGGAGATCGCCGACATCTACCTTTACCGGGTGGCCCGCTCCCGTTTCAGGGACCGCTATATCCTGGTCATCGGCGGCAGCTTTCACCGTGCTGGCCAAACACGGCGGCCTCTGGTTCCGGCAGGGGGATACCCAAGAGATCATGCAGGAGGTTGCGGAAGCGGGCCAGGGAACCGGGAATAGGGGTCAGGGGCCAGGGGCCAGGGAGCAGGAGGTAAGTCCCCCTTTGAAAAAGGGGGATTTAGGGGGATTTTCTGAGGTGGCCAAAACGGTTAAGCCGCCAACCGGAGACCGAAACCCGCCCGTCGTCATCTCCGAGCCCCTGGCCGAGACCTTTCATTATAAAGAAGGGCGACATCCTGATCCTGCCCACGCCCCGCCGGGCCGCAGGAACTCAGGATCGCCGGGGTCTTTTACGACTACCGCACCGACGGGCCCAGCGTCTGGATGGACATCAGCCAAGTTCCGGCGCTTCTGGCGGGATGATCACCTGAACGCGGTGCGGCTCTATCTGAAAGACCCGAGCAAAGTGCCGCAGATGCAGGCCCGGCTCCAGGAACGTTACGGCAGCCGCTACCACCTGCTGGCCCTGTCCCACCGGGAATTGCGCCGGAGCGGATTTTGCGGATCTTCGATGAAACCTTTGCCCTGACCTACGCCCTGGAGGGGGTGGCGGTGGTGGTGGCGATCTTCGGCATCATCACCACCTTCCTGGTGCTGATCATGGAGCGGGAGCGGGAACTGGCCCTGCTCCAGGCCATCGGGGCCTCCCAGCGGCAGATCCTGGGCATGGTGCTGACGGAGTCGGGGCTGGCCAGCCTCCTGAGTTTTCTGCTGGGAGCGGCGAGCGGTTCGGCCCTGTCGCTGCTGCTCATCAAGGTGATCAACAAGCAGGCTTTCGGCTGGACCATCCAGCTCCATTGGGTGCCCGGCATCTACTGGCAGAGCCTGCTCCTGGTGCTGACCCTGGGCCTGGGCGCCGCGGCCTACCCGGCCTGGCGGGCCATCCAGCCGCATCTGGCAGGGATTTTGAAGGAGGAATGATGAGATGGTGGGCCTTCCCCACCATACATTTCTTCTTAAATAGTTGAAGGAAAAGATTATTTGTTTATCCTGGAATTAATAAACGAAAGGAGAAAGAAAATGGGATGGAGCTTGATGATCCCTCTGTTGGTCGCAGTCTTGGGTTGGTTTATTGCACATCGATTGGCTGCGGCCCGCGATCGAGCCAACAAGCGCCGGGAGGTACTTGATGCCTTTCGACGCTTGGGAAAAGGTGTCCATGGACGGGTCTTTGATTATGCTGCTGATTTTGAGTCGGCTGTCTTGAATGTACAACTTTTCGGCTGTTGAGCCCAAATTGAAAGAGTGCAAAAGTTTGTTCAGGAATTTGCCAAAAAACAGGGGGCCAGCTTGGATGAATTGCTGTCTCAACTACGAAATGATTTGCGTAAAGAGCTTCGCTTGCCAGAGGTTGATGGTCGGCTCTGGTGGCTCCGGCTCGAAAAGAAAAAGTAGAAAAATATAGGGTGGGCATGGCCCACCATTAATCTGAGGTTTAAAAGCTATGCCAACTTTTATTAGATCGAGGATGTCTGGCGGGACATTCTTTTTTACCGTTGTAACATATCGACGAAGAGAGATTTTAACGGACCCAAAGGGTATTGTTATTTTGCGGAGGGTCATATCAGAGGTACGGCAAGAACATCCTTTTAGCATAGATGGCTGGGTGCTTTTACCGGATCATATGCATTGTATTTGGACCCTACCGGAAGGAGATGATGATTATTCCCAACGTTGGGGATTGATCAAAGCGAGATTTTCTCGAAGCACAAGGACATTATTTCATTGTAATAATTTGATGACTAACTCAAAAGAACGTCATCGGGAATGTTCCATTTGGCAAAGGAGATTTTGGGAACACCAAATAAGGGACGAAAAAGATTTACATGCTCATCTGGATTACGTTCATTACAATCCCGTGAAACATGGAATGGTAGTAAACGTTGCCAATTGGCCCTATTCTACGTTCCATCGTTACGTTAAGCAGGGGCTTTATCCTGTCAATTGGGGGGAAAACATTTCTTTTGAGTCTAACAGTAAATTTGGAGAATAAAAAGATGGTGGGCCGTGCCCACCCTACAGGTGAAAATGCGGCATATGATGACAGACCGGGCTCCAGGTGATATGCTATCCGTATGCTAAAGCGCACTTTTATCCACCTGCCCGGGGTGGGGCCGCGGCGGGAGGCCCATTTCTGGAGCCAGGGGGTCGAGACCTGGGAAGATTTTCTGGCCGCCCAGTGGATATCCGGCCTGTCCCGGGAGCGGTTCCGGAGTCTCCAGCGAGATTTGCGGGAATCCGTCGCGCACGTGGCCGAGCCTGCCTACTTTGCCCCGCTTTTGGCCGCGAATGAGCACTGGCGCCTGTTTCGCACCTGCCGGCCGCGGGTGGGGTACCTGGACATCGAGACCACCGGCTCCTTTTGGCCGGGGCTGCAGGTCACGGTGGCGGGCCTCTATGACGGCGTGACCATGCGCCAGTTCGTCCAGGGCTATAATCTGCAGGAATTCCCCCAGGCGGTGCAGGACTTCGACCTGCTGGTGACCTTCAACGGCACCCAGTTCGACCTGCCGGTGCTGCGGGCCTATTTCATGGACCTGGAGTTGCCGCCCCTGCACGTGGACCTGCGCTTTCTGCTGGCCCGGCTGGGCTTTAAGGGCGGCCTCAAGAAGATCGAGCCCCGCTTCGGCATCCAGCGGCCCAGCGACGTGAACGGCATGGACGGTTACATGGCGGTGCTCCTCTGGCAGCGCTACCAACGGGGCGACCGCACCTCTCTTGACCTGCTCCTCAAATACAACCGGGAAGACGTCATCAACCTGGAAGTGCTGATGGAGCGCGCCTTTGAGCTACAGCAGGCGCAGCTGTTGCCGGGGAATCTCTGCACCGTCGAGGCGCAGAGGACGCAGAGGGCGCAGATTTAGGGCGGCCTGGGGCCGCCGGCACTTTGGCGCGACCGCACAGGCGAGACGCCTGTGCCACTGAGTTCTGTAGGGGCACAGCAAGCTGTGCCCCTACGTTTTTTCTGGGGCTAATAGGCTTCAAATGAGTTGTGATGGTGGCGGCTGGTATCGTAAGATAGATATGATAAAATCTAGACGGATCGGAGTCTAATATGCTGTTTTCACGCATGCTCATCCCCACGCTGAAAGAGACGCCGGCGGAGGCTGAGGCGATTTCCCATAAACTGCTGCTGCGAGCCGGGATGATCCGTAAGGTGACCTCGGGGATTTATAATTACCTGCCCCTGGGCCGCAAGGTGCTGGCCAAGGTGGAGCGCATCGTCAAAGAGGAGATGGACCGGGCCGGGGCCCAGGAGGTCCTGATGCCCGCGGTGCAGCCGGCGGAACTCTGGCAGGAATCCGGACGCTGGGGGGTCTACGGCAAGGAACTGCTGCGCTTCATGGACCGGCACGAACGGGACTATTGCTTCGGACCCACCCACGAAGAGGTGATCACCGACCTGGTGCGGAAGGAAGTGCATTCCTACCGGCAATTGCCGCTGAATCTCTATCAGGTCCAGACGAAGTTCCGGGACGAGATCCGGCCCCGCTTCGGGCTCATCCGCTCCCGGGAATTCATCATGAAGGACGGCTACAGCTTCCATAAGAGCGAAGCCGGGGCCGAGGCCTGCTATCAGGGATATGTATCAAGCCTACAAGCGCATCTTTGAGCGCTGCGGCCTGAAGTTCAAGGTGGTGGAGGCGGATTCCGGCCCCATCGGCGGCAGCTTCTCCCACGAATTCATGGTCCTGGCCGAGACCGGCGAGGACCTGGTGGTCTCCTGCGACGGCTGCGACTACGCCGCCAACCTGGAAAAGGCCGAAGTTCCCCTGGATTTGCAGGCCCCCGGCGCCCCGGGAGGCGATAAAGAGCTAGTTCAAACCCCCAACGTGCGCACCGTCGAGGAAGTGGCGGCCTTTCTCAGGGTAGCCCCCGAGGATATCGTCAAGACCCTGATCTACGAGACCGAACGGGGTCCGGTGGCCATCCTCATCCGGGGCGACCACGAAGTCAACGAAGTGAAGGTAAAAAACCTCCTGGGGGTGGCGGATTTGACTTTGGCCGGTCTGATTCGGGTCCAGGAACTCACCGGCGCTGAGGCGGGCTTCGCCGGGCCGGCGGGGCTCACGATTCCCATCTACGCCGACCAGGCGGTGGTCCGGATGAACGCCATGATCACCGGGGCCAACCGGGACAATCACCACCTGCTCCGGGTCCATCCCCAGCGGGACTTCAAGATCACCCAGGCGGCGGACCTGCGCCAGGTGACGGACCGGGACCCCTGCCCCCGCTGCCGGGGAAAACTCACCTTTCTGCGGGGCATCGAGGTGGGGCACATCTTCAAGCTGGGCACCAAATATTCCAAGGCCCTGAAGGCCGTATACCTGGACCAGGAGGGGGCCGAGCAGTATATTTATATGGGCTGCTACGGCATCGGCGTGAGCCGCATCGTGGCCGCGGCCATCGAGCAGGGCAACGACGCCAATGGCATCATCTTCCCCATGGCCCT
Organism: uncultured delta proteobacterium; assembly: GCA_963701845.1. Taxonomy (GTDB): domain Bacteria; phylum Desulfobacterota; class Desulfobaccia; order Desulfobaccales; family 0-14-0-80-60-11; genus JAPLJC01. The sequence goes on from CAVPBF010000005.1 coordinate 175,733, forward strand.
GGCGCCGGTGCAGGTGGGCCTGATCCCCATTTCGCTGACCGACGCGGCGGTTAAAGATACCGTCTTTAAATTGTACGAAGAATTGACCGCGGCGGGCCTCGAAGTGCTGCTGGACGACCGGGACGAGCGCCCCGGCGTAAAGTTTAAGGACTGCGACCTGCTGGGCCTGCCGCTCCGGGTGGTCATCGGCGCCAAGACCCTGGCGCAGGGCCAGGCGGAAGTCAAGGAGCGCCGCGCCCAGGACTCGGAGTTCGTCGCTTTGGCAGGGCTGACGGATAACCTGAAACAGCGGATTAGGGAGCAGCAGAATTAATGTTGGTGGGGCGGCCGTCTCTGGCCGCCTGAGTCGGTTGGCGGGCGGGGACGCCCGCCTCACCAGCCCCGCCCCACCGATCCGAAACTAAAAACTAAAAACTCGAAACTCGAAACTCGAAACTAAATACATGACCAACCGCATCATCCGCCTCCAGAACATCGTTGAGGAGGTGCTCAAGCACCATCCGGCAGAGGATACCTCCCTCATCGAGAAGGCCTACGTCTTTTCGGCCAAGGCCCACGAGGGGCAATTGCGCCTGAGCGGCGAGCCTTATCTTTCCCATCCCCTGGAGGTGGCCTATCTCCTGGCCCAGATGGGCCTGGGGCCGGTCACCGTCAGCGCCGGCCTGCTGCACGACACGGTGGAGGACTCCGCCGCCAGCCTGGACGACCTGGAAGAGTACTTCGGCGACGAAGTGACGGATGTGGTCAACGGCGTCACCAAGATCGGCGAACTCATCTTCGGGGACAGCCAAACCCAGCAGGCGGAATACATCCGCAAGATGATCCTCTCCATGTCCCACGACATCCGGGTGCTGCTGGTGAAGCTGGCCGACCGGGTGCACAACATGCGCACCCTGGGGTACATGGAGCCGGCCAAGCGCAAGCGCATCGCCCGGGAAACCCTGGAGATCTACGCCCCCCTGGCCGGTCGCCTGGGCATGTTCCGCCTCAAGGCGGAGCTGGAGGACCTGTCCTTTTTTTATCTGGAGCCCGAGGCCTACCAGCAGATCCAGGAGGGTCTGTCCCGGAAGAGCGGCGACCTGGAAAAATATATCCAGGAGATCTGCCAGCTTCTGCGGGAAAAGCTGGAGGAGCACCATTTGCAGGGCGAGGTGAGCGGCCGGCTGAAGAATTACTACAGCATCTACCGCAAGCTCCAGGCCCAGCAGATCAGCCCTGGATGAGCTCTACGACTTGCTGGCCTTTCGCATCGTCGTCGAGACGGTGGCCGAATGCTACGAGGCCCTGGGGGTGATCCACGCCATCTTCCGGCCGGTGCCGGGGCGCCTCAAAGACTATATCGGCATGCCCAAGGCCAACATGTACCAGTCCATCCACACCACGGTGATCGGCCAGTTCGGCGAACGCCTGGAGGTCCAGATCCGCACCCAGGAGATGCACCGGGTGGCCGAAGAAGGCATCGCCGCCCACTGGAGCTACAAGGAGCGCCGGGCTTTCATGAAAAAGACGCCGAGCGCTTCACCTGGCTCAAGCAGATGGTGGACCTCCAGAAGGAGTTGAAGAACCCCCAGGAACTCCTGGAAGGGGTGCGGCTGGAGCTTTATCCCGGAGGAGGTCTACGTCTTTACGCCCACCGGGCGACGTCAAGGAGCTGCCCCGGGGCGCCACCCCGGTGGACTTTGCCTATGCCATCCACTCCGAGGTGGGCAACCGCTGCACCGGCGCCAAGGTGAACGGCCGCATGGTGCCCCTGCGCACCGAACTCGCCAACGGCGACACGGTGGAGATCATCACCTCGCCGCACCATCACCCCAGCCGGGACTGGCTGCAATTCGTCAAGACCACCAAGGCGCGGCACAAGATCCGCCAGTGGCTCAAGGCGGCCGAACGGGAGCAGAGCATCGGCCTGGGCAAGGAACTGCTGGAGCGGGAACTGCGCAAGGCCGGGACGAGCCTGCAGAAGCTGATCAAAGATGGCGATGAACTGAAAAAGCGTGACTCAGGAGTTCTCCTTTGTGGGCTGGATGACCTGTTGGCGGCCATCGGCCACGGCAAGCTGTCCCCGGGCCAGGTGACCGGCAAGCTCTTCCGGGTGGCGCCCCGCCGCCGAAGAGGAGGTCCCGCCGAAGCGGAGCGCGAAGAGCCAACCGAAGGACGCCGGCGGCGCCTCCGGATCAAGGACCTGGACGACCTGCTGATGCGCCTGGCCAACTGCTGCCAGCCCATCCCCGGGGACGCCATCATGGGCTACATCACCCGGGGCAAGGGGGTCACCATCCATCGGAGCCGATTGCCCCTACCTGGCCAGCACCGAGTCTTTCCGCCAGATCCCGGCGGAGTGGGACGGCGGCGGCGGGCCGCAGGAAGCTCTATCCGGTCAAAATCCAGGTGGTGACGGTGGACAAGCCGGGGCTGCTGGCCGACATCACGCAATGCCTTGAAGACCGCCGACGTCAATGTCACCAAGGCCTCGGTGGAGACCACCACGGAACAAGAAGGGCATCGCCAAGTTCACCATTCAGGTGGCGGACCAGCAGCACCTGGAGAAGGTCTTCGGGTCCTGAAGCGGTTGAAGGAAGTGATTTCGGTGAGGCGACTGACGGGATAGAGCAGGGGGCTGTCAGGGGCGAACCTGGTGTTCGCCCACCATCCCCGGGCGAACACCAGGTTCGCCCCTACGATTCAGGCAGGCTTTGACACAAACCCTGACCGCAAACACCGGGTGCAGACCCGGATGTAGCGGATGGTGCCCTGGTTGACGGCCCGGACCTTGCGCAGGTTGGGCTTCCAGCGGCGCTTGGTATGGTTGTTGGCGTGGCTGACGTTATTGCCGACCACGGGGTGCTTACCGCAAATGTCACAAACGTAGGCCATGACGCATCCTCCTAAACTTTTTAACTATATAAAAATTCACCGGGAATGCAAGAGGGAAGAGGCAGTGATCAGTGGTCAGTGGTCAGTGGTCAGTTAAAATGTTAAGCTAATCAATAGATTACCTAGATAGGAAAAAATTAGTTTGTCATTCTGAGCGCAGCGAAGAATTAGATTCTGCGGTCGCGGTGCTCCCTCAGCATGACAAAATTTCTGACTTTATTCCCTCTCCCCCAATGGGGGAGAGGGTTAGGGTGAGGGGGAAGGGACACTGATGAGAGAGCCAAAAATTGTCAGGGCGAAGTATTTATGGGGCGTGGCACTGGTTTTGATCCTGCTCCTGGGAGTGGCTGCAGTTGCCCCGGCCCGGGACCTGACCCCCCAGGAAGAGGCGGCCCTCTTCTCCTACGGCGATCTGGGGAAGGTGGACCTCTCTCCCAAGAAAGTCGAACTGGAGGTCTACGTCTCCCCCAGCCCGGAGCTGGCCGCCTGCCGGCGCATGATCGCCCAGGTGCAGGACCAGGTGCAGCAGTTCTACACCCGCCTGGGCGTCTACCTGGTTTATGTCCCGGCCGGGCCCATCCCCGGGCCCCTGGCCCCGGCCCAACGGCTCAGGATCGAGCTGCTCAGCGACAAGGAATGGCTGGACAAAAGCTTCAAGGCCTTCGACGTGGCCCCGCCGCTGCGTCTGCGCTTCCTTCAGGTCTGCCGGGACAAATGCGGTTATTCCCATCTGCCGATGTCCACCACCCACATCTCTTTCAAGCGCTTCGAGCAGGCCCAACTCAGCGGCGACCCCAAAGATGAGTCCCTGAACCGCAACTGGCTGGCGAATCTGCTGATCCACGAACTGGGGCACCTCATGGGCCTCTACCACGCCCACGAATTCGTCAACGACCCCATCCCGGTGCGCGGGCCCGACCGCATCCCCAACTTCATGAGCCAGAAGATCGCCTTCAAGAAGACCATGGGCTTCGTCGAGTTCCAGCGCCTGCTGATCCACAGCTACCTCTCCAAGGGCAAGGTCTACCGGCAATACCAGGCGGTGGACTTCGACCCGCTGCGCTACATCGAATCAGTGAAACTCGCCAACCACTACCATGAGCCGCTGCCCAAGATCAACAAAATGGCCCAGCGGGTCAAGAAGGGCAGCCCCAAGACCTTCGACGACGACGATGATGATGATGATGGCGGCGATTGAGAGGGAGCGGTCAGCGCTCAGCTTTCAGCGGTCAGCTAAAAGGCGGACAGTAATCCTCTCGTTCCCAAGTTGTACTTGGGAACGTCCTATGGCCCAAGCTGTGCTTGGGCAAAGCCAAGCTTTGCGCCTAATTTGGTTCCCAAGCGCAGCTTGGGAACCGAAGGAAAATGGCTTTTTCTGTGGTGGGGCGGGCGTCTCTGCCCGCCCTGTAGCCGCAGGCTTTAGCCTGCGCCGCACAGGCTGGAAGCCTGCGCTACCAGCCGAAAACTAAAAACTCGAAACTCGAAACTCAATGCTTAAAGCACCGCTGGCCGGTAAAGACCATGGCCACGGCGGGGTCGGCTTCGTTGCAGGCCTCGATGACTTCGTAGTCCCGGACGGAGCCGCCGGCGTGGGCCACCGCGGTGACGCCCTGGCGGATGCCCACGTCCACCCCGTCCCGGAAGGGGAAGAAGGCGTCCGAGATCATCACGGCGCCGATGAGGCCGCCCTTGGCCTCCTGGGCGGCCACGTCGAGGTCCATCTGGTCGGAGGAGTCCCGTTTGGCCTGGAGGATTTCCAGTTCCAGTTGCTTATAGGGGATGCCGAACTGCTTGAAGCACAGGGCGTCGGCGTATTTGGTGTAGGCCTTGAAGATGGCGATTTCGGCCACCCCCACCCGGTCCTGCTCGCCGGTGCCGATGCCCACGGTGCAGCCGTCTTTGACGAAGATCACCGAGTTGGAGGTGATGCCCTGCTCCACCCACCAGCCGAAGAGCAGGTCATCGTATTCCCGGTCGGTGGGCTCGCGCAGGCAGCGGTAATGCTTGCCCTGGTGCGTGGCCTCGGCGGGCTTGAAGTCTTCTCGCTTCAGGATGGCGTTCAGGGGCGACTGCTGGACGATGAGGCCGCCGTCGATCAGGGCCTTGAACTCCACGGTGCGGGCGTGCACCAGGTGCTGGAGCGTCCCGAAGTTGGGGACCTTGATGATGCGCAGGTCCTTGGCCTTTTTCAGGATATCCAGGGTGCCGGCCTCGAAGTCCGGGGCGGCCACGACCTCCAGGTAGTTCTGGGCCACCAGTTCCGCGGTGGTCTTATCCAGGGGCCGGTTGAAGACCGCGGCAGCCCCCGAAGGCGGCGATGCGGTCGGCCATATTGGCCTTGTCGTAGGCCGCGGCCAGGCTGCTCGCCCAGGCGGCGCCGCAGGGGTTGTTGTGCTTCAGGATCGCCGCGGCGGGCTTGGCCTGCAAGTACTTGATGATGTTGAGGCCGTTGTCCAGGTCGGTCAGATTGGTCTTGCCCGGGTGCTTGCCCGCCTGGACCATGGCCGCTTCGTCGATGGCGCTGGTGAGGCCGTTGCCCGGGTCCAGGAAGTGGCAGCCGCCCAGGGTCAGGTTGCCGCCCGCCAGTTCATAGAGGGCCGCCTCCTGGCCGGGGTTCTCGCCGTAGCGCAGCCCCATCTCGATGACCTCGCCTTTGGAGTCGGGCAACTTCCAGGTGCGTTTGCGGTAGACCAGCTTCTGGTCGCCAAAGGTGATGGTCATCTCCGGGGGGAAATGGTCCGCCATCACGGTGCGGTACATGGCCTTGATATCGCTCATTCGCAGGATCTCCTAAAAAACGGTTTTCAGTTTTCGGTTTTCGGTGAAAATCTCAAACCCGCAGATGTGATCTAATTTCGTGGCAGGTTTCTTATTGTTGCATGATATGCCCTTCCTTGACAAGCGCCATTCGGGCCGAGAGTCAAATTGACAGGGGTGAAGTCAAATGCTAATATTTCAAATATATTGAGGCCAAAAATCCGGCAGTCAAGTGGATTTGTTTTACCGAAAACAGAAAACCGAAAACCGAAAACTGCCTTTAAATGGAGATTAAAGCCCTGGATTTCTCCGTCGGGATTATCGTGGGCGCGGTGCTGGGCGTCGGCGGCACCTGGCTGTACCATCGGGTCCGGCATTGGCTGGGGCACTCCGAGGTCAGCCGGCTCAGGTCCGAAAACCGCTCCCTGAAGCGCCGCCTGGAGGAGAAGGACCGGCACATCGGCCGCATGCTCAGCGAGACCGAGCGCCTGGCGGAGCGCCTGGGGGAAATGAAGGTCGTGGCAGAAGTGGAGAAGCAGGGGCTGGATTAATCACAAGTCCCCCTTTGAAAAAAGGGGGATTTAGGGGGATTTTAGGGAGTTAGAAAAATCCCCCCTGCCCCCCTTTAGAAAAGGGGGGCAAAACTCAGGAGGACACATGGCCGGCAAGAAGATTTCCGTCAACGGCGCGCTGGTGGGCGTGGTCGGCGGTTGGGTGGCCGAAGTGGCTTTTCAGGAGATCACCGGGCATCACATCACCACCGGCATCCTGGAGATTTTGGGCGCGGCCGCGGGACTCTGCCGCCTGGACAAACGCCTGGCCGCGGCCTTGCAAGACACCCTGGACCAGGCCCGGAATGATGACCGGGAAGATTACCGCCAGGTGAAGGAGCGCATCCAGGAGCTTACCCGGGACCTGCCGGAGCTGCGGGAGATCATGTCCAACCTGGTGGACGCCGGCATCCAGGCCCAGCAGGCGTGATCCGGACGGGGGACCGGAGACGGGAGTAATCTTCGGTCTCCGGTCAAAAACCAAGGTTTCCGGTGGTATGACATGCTAGGGCTCAATCTGCTGGTGCGGCTGGGCCGCCGGGTGCTGGCGGGCCCATCGCCGCCTCAGGGCTGCTGCCCGCCTCCTATTACCGCCACCTGGCGCTGGGAGCCTTGGAGGCGGAGGATTTTCCCGGGGCGCTGGACTATCTCAAATGGGCCCAAGATCCCCTGCTGGCTCAAATCCTGGTATTGCGCCTGCGCCTGTTGACGGCTCGGCATGGCCGGCAACGCCAGGTTCTCCTGGAGTTGATAGAGACGGATAGTAGCGCAGGCTTCCAGCCTGTGTCGGACACAGGCTGGAAGCCTGCGCTACCGGAGAAATATCAGGCCTTGCTGCAAGCCGAGGACCGAGCTCTGGGACTATTGCGGGAATACGAGGCCCGGGCCTTGGCCTTGCTGAAACGGCTGCCCTTGCCCGCAAGCTGAGAGCTCTTTGTCTCTATTAAGTCCCCCTTTTTTAAAGGGGGATTTAGGGGGATTTCAAAAGCGCTCAAAATCCCCCCTACCCCCCTTTAGGAAAGGGGGGTTAATTTTGCCAGGTTTATGCGCTTTTCCTTGATTCGATCAGGGGTTGACCCCAGTTCAATGGAAACCGACAATTCTTATATGGGCGAAGCCCTGGCGGCGGCCCGGGAGGGCCAGGCCGCGGGAGAGGTGCCCGTGGGCGCGGTGGTGGTGGGGGAGGGCGGCAAGATTCTGGCCCGGGCCTTCAACCAGCCCATCGCGCTCCACGACCCCACGGCCCACGCCGAGGTGCTGGCCCTGAGGCAGGCCGCGGCGTTGGTGGGGAATTACCGGTTGCCCGGGGTGAGCCTTTATGTTACCATGGAGCCTTGCCTGATGTGCGTGGGGGCCTTGATTGCCGCCCGGGTGCGGCGGCTGGTCTTCGGCGCCGCCGACCCCAAGGCCGGGGCCTGCGTGTCGCTTTACCGGCTGCCGGAGGATGGCCGCCTGAACCACCGGATTGAGGTGACGGGCGGGGTCCGGGAGGCGGAGTGCCGGGAACTGCTGCAGGAGTTTTTCCGAGCCCGGCGCTGACGGGCCGCGGGGGCGTCCCGCCGGGTCCTGGCGGGGAAAAGATGACCGAAGACGGAGGACCGGAGACGGAAGAAAGCCCTGATTCGTCGCGACCCGCACGGTCTTTGGATTTTGCCTTTACTGAAAACCGAAAACAGAAAACCGAAAACCGTCTTTCCAGGAGGGGTACCGAAGAGGCCGTAACGGGGTCGACTCGAAATCGACTTGGGGGCTAATCACTCCCACGTGGGTTCGAATCCCACCCCCTCCGCCATTTTAGTTAGCTGAAATTATTTAATAATATTGAAAATTCCTTATTGAGGCTGCATGCAAAATGTTTCCATGGAGATGTAATAGAATTCTATGGCTACTTGCTTGTATTCGACAAATGTTTATTTGAAGCTCATAATTCAGGAACGTTATTATGGTGACCTACATTATGTTTGGTGCAGCGAGAATTTCGATTGCACGACCCTCAGGGAGATATACCCACAGAGCAATGGTTGCTCCTTCTTCTAATCCATCTGATATTTTTAAGGATTTGAAGGAGGCGGTTCATAGAGGGGATCACCATAACCCAAAGATACTTGAGCAAAAAACTTCTATTAAGTCCTTGGCTATAAAGTATAATGGAGAGGGAAAGTTATCTGATAAAGATAAGGATGAAATCATATACCTGGTAGATAGTAGTTCCTTTCAAGATTGGAGGCCTTTGCTTTACATAATTCCTTATGCGCCAATCAGGGGAAGGCTGGAAGAAGTTCCCATTCACCTGCGAGCTTCACTTGGTATGGAATATATTATTAAAGATCTTACTAGAAATGAATTTGATATAATTGAGTTCTGATATGCTTAGAATCCTTAATAGATATAACGAAAAAGAAAAAGAAAGCTTTTTAGCAAATATGGCATTAACAATGATGCCTCACGTTAAGCCTGGCTCAGAATCTGCAATATCTGATAAAGAAAGAGAATTTCGTCAAAATTTTATAGAAGAATTATATAAAAAGTTGAAGCTTGAGCATGGCGATGATTCGAGGCAAGCTCGGGCGATGATTTACGATTTTATTTCAAAAGCATTGTCAAAGATAGTGCTTCAAAGATCTGATTTGAATAAGATTAAAGATAGTATTGGTGACAAAGGTTTACTGAGGAATGATTCATATAAAATTGTTTTCCCTCCATATTTTAAGAAATATGGCGAAATTGTTGGGCTTCGTGTCAAATATATAGAAGATGCCGTTCATCACCCGGATACTTATTGTCATCTATTACCGGAGTTTTATGGAAATGCGAGCAATAAACTAATTTCATTGTATTTGAAAACACCTATTTATCAAAAATCAAATGATATCTATTCTATACTTGTATTGACTGATCGCTTAGGAGCTACCCAATCTATATTGGATGCATGGCGGATTTATCATTCTGATGTGAATATATCATCTTGCCAATCAGCCATAGATGTATTGAAAGCCTTTATTGATAAATATTGTATTGAGTTTGATTTTCTTTCAATCCATAAAACTAAATTTATTCTTTATGAAAAAATTGCAATTAGCAACGAAAAAGCAAGTGAGTTATTATCACTTGGGCACGAGCCTTTTAAATTAATAAAATATAATAGAAAAGAAGGTTGTGTTTATAATGCAAGATTTTTGTTTGGGATAATGAAAGGAGAGTTTTCCTTTTTTGAGGTTGCAATTGCCCTTGTTCTTGATATCAATAAATTTACTAATGACTTAAAAAGGCATGGTGTACAAATACCTAATGATATTGCTCCATTTGGCAGTGAAGCATACATTACAGAAATATAAGAGGCTGATGCCCTTATCCATTCAATAATGAGTAAATAGAGTTTACCCCTGCGGAGAGATGCCCGAGAGGCTGAAGGGGCACGATTGGAAATCGTGTGAGCGCCTAATAAGTGCTCCGAGGGTTCGAATCCCTCTCTCTCCGCCATTTTCAGTAGTCAGTAGCCAGTAGTCAGTAGCCAGTTGCCCAATGAAATCAGATGGCGTCAATCGAAAACTGCTGACCGCAGAATTTATCGCGCTGTTTGTGGTTTTCGCCCTGGTCCTGTTTCTCTCGGCCGGCACCGTTTTTTGGTGGGCAGGGTGGGTCTATCTGCTGCTGTTCTTCGCGGCCGATGCCGCCTTGGGCGTCTGGCTGGTCAGACACGACCCAGGATTGCTCAAGGAGCGGATGAGCGGCTTCGGCAAACCCGGTGAACCCACCTGGGATAAAGTCTTTTTCATAATACTGCAATTTTTCTTCGTTGCCTGGTATGTCTTAATGCCGCTCGATGCCGTCCGTTTCCGCTGGTCGCAGATGCCGGCCTGGCTCCAGGCAGTGGGCGCCATTCTGCTGCTGATTTCGTTCTACCTCTTTTTCCTGCCGTTTCGGGAAAACCCGTATCTGTCAGCCGTCGTCCGGGTCCAAACCGAGCGCGGGCAAACGGTGATCACCACCGGGCCTTATGCATATGTGCGCCATCCGCTGTATGCCGCGGTTATCCCCTTCGCGGCCGGCACTGCCCTCCTGCTGGGGTCCTGGTACGGGCTGCTCATGGGGCTGGTCTTCACCGTCGCCTTAGCCTTGCGGGCAGTGCAGGAGGAGCGCGTGCTGCAAGCCAAACTGCCAGGGTATGCCGAATATCTGGAGCGGGTGCGATATCGCCTCATCCCGCACGTCTGGTAGCGGCGACCGCGCCCTTGCAGTTGCAGTCGGCCATAACTACTTTTTCGATAATCTCAAGAAAGAGGAGGAATGGCTATGTTCAACCCGGTGCACTTTGAAATTCCCGCGGATAACGTCGAGAGAGCCCAAAAATTCTACGGCGAGCTCTTTGGTTGGCAGATTGAGCAATTTACCGGTCCCACTCCCATGGAGTATTGGGAAATTAGGACCAGCGCCGCCGAGGGCGAGATGGGCTCGCTGGGCGGCGGGATGATGCAGCGGCAAATGCCCGAGCAACGCATCACCCTTTATATCGAGGTCCCTTCCGTAGATGAATATGCCGACAAGGTGAAGAGGCTGGGCGGCCAGGTGGTTTTTCCGAAAGCCGCGGTGCCCGGCATGGGATATTTTGCGGTATGTGTCGATCAGGAGAAGAACGGTTTCGGCCTTTGGGAGACTAATCCTCAGGCCAAGTGAGCTCGGTTTTCGGTTTTCGGCCAATGATTCTGCTCGGAAACCCCTTCCGGTTGCAAAAACCCGCTCTTGACACAATTCCGAAAAAAATGGAAAGTGGTCCTAACGGCTTTGTAACCGAGAACTGAAAATCGAGAACCGGAAACCGTCCTCTATGGCATACCAGGTCCTGGCCCGGAAATGGCGTCCCCAGACGTTTGAGGAGGTGGTGGGCCAGGAGCCCATCACCCGCACCCTGCAAAACGCCCTGGCGCAAGGCCGGGTGGCCCACGCCTTTCTGTTCAGCGGTCCCCGGGGGGTGGGCAAGACCTCGGTGGCCCGCATCCTGGCCAAGGCCCTCAACTGTGTGGCCGGCCCCACCCCGCATCCCGATAACACCTGTGCGGTCTGCCGGCAAATCACCAATGGCTCTTCGCTCGACGTTCTGGAAATCGACGGCGCCTCCAACCGGGGCATCGACGAGGTCCGTGATCTACGTGAAAAGATCAAGTACCTGCCGTCCCAGGGCACGTACAAGGTCTACATCATCGACGAAGTGCACATGCTCACCAAGGAGGCCTTCAACGCCCTGTTGAAGACCCTGGAGGAGCCGCCGGCCCACGCGGTCTTTATCCTGGCCACCACCGAGCCCCACAAGGTGCCGGTGACCATCCTCTCCCGCTGCCAGCGCTACGACTTCCGCCGCATCCCCACCGGGATGATCCAGGAATATCTGGGGAAATTGGCCGCCCAGGAAGGCTGGCACATCGACCCCGAAGGCCTGGCCCTGGTGGCCCGGGCTGCAGAGGGTGGCCTCAGGGACGCCCAGGGCTTCCTGGACCAGGTGGTGACCTTCGGCGGCCAAGGCGTCACCGCGGCCGAAATCGCCCGTATCCTGGGGGTGACGGACCGGGGGGCGCTGCTTGCGGCCCTGACGGCCATCCTCGACCGCAACGGCCCGCAGTTGCTCAGTCTGATCGACGAGCTTTACAACCAGGGCCACGACCTGCGGCGCTTTTATCAGGATTTGGTGCTCTATGCCCGGCATCTGCTGCTGGCGGGATTGCACCACGAATCCCGGCATCTGGCCGCGGTGGCCGATAGTGAGTGGGAAGAGCTCACCGCCCTGTCCAGGCGGGTTCCTGAGGTCCATCTGCACAACCTGCTCACCGTGCTGCTTCAGGGGGAAGAAGAGCTCAGAAGGGCGGCCCAGCCCCGGCTGGCCCTGGAGGTGCTGCTCCTGAAGCTGATTCATCTGGAGCCGATCCAGCCGCTCCATACCTGGCTGGCCAAACTGGAGTCGCTGGAGCAGCGCCTGGAAGGCCGGGGCGGCTTGGCTGCCAAACCCGCCAGCCGGATGGAGGTGGCCCCGCCCGCCGAACCGGGTCCAGTGGCAGCAGCCCCACCAGTAAAGCGGGTGAAAGAGGTCATCCCGCCGGAGCCGGCCTTGATGGCGCCGGCGTCCCCGCCGGCGGAGACGCCCACCCCCGGCAGTTCCGGCAGACGCCCCGCTGGCGGAGAAGTGGCGGGCCTTTGTGCAATACGTCCATGACCAGGAAGGCGGGCCTCTGTACGGCAAGCTTTCCGACTGCCGTCTCCTGGGGGAGGCGGATCACCGCCTGCAAGTAGAGGCGGGCCGCACCTGGAACGCCGTGGGCCGGGCCCATGAAGCCCGCTTGCGGGAGCTGGCCCGGGCCTTCTTCGGGGAGCAATACGACCTGGAGATCAAGGCTGCCGAAATTAAACCCCCGGCCAAAAAGGCGGCGGCCAAGAAATCCTTTCAGCATGACGGAACTCAAACAGCAGGCCCTGGAGGTCTTCGGCGGCGCCTTTGTCTCCCCGGGGAAGGAGGAACCTGAGTGAAGAATATGATGAACATGATGAAGCAGGCCCAGAAGCTGCAGGCCAAGATGGTGGAGATGCAGGCGGAGTTGGGCAACCGCACCGTCAGCGCCCAGGCCGGCGGCGGCATGGTGGAGGCCGTGGTCAACGGCCGCCAGGAATTGGTGAGCCTGCGCATCGATCAGGAAGTGGTGAGCCCTGACGACGTGGAGATGCTCCAGGACCTGATTTTCGCCGCAGTGAACGAGGCCCTGAACCGCTCCCGGGAAATGATGGCCCAGGAGATGAGCAAACTCACCGGCGGCATGCAGATACCGGGATTGTTTTAAGAGTGAGCAGTGAGCAGTAAGCGGTGAGCAGTTAAGGCAGCTAACCTCCTGTTATTCAATAATTGCTCGGCTTGCCAATGGATAAAATGAATAATTTTCGGAGTGAAGCAGTTAGATTTTTCTGCTCACTGCTCACCGCTCACTGCTCACAGGAGTAAAGATGTCTGGCAACGCCTATCCCGCGGCCTTGCGGCGGGTGATCATAGATATCGGCAGGTGGCCCGGGGTGGGGGAGAAGACCGCCGCCCGCATGGCCATGCACCTGCTGCGTGCCCCCCGGGAGGAAGTCCTGGAACTGGCCCAGGCCCTGCTGGAGTTGAAGGAGAAGATTCAGCTCTGCCGGCAATGCTACGCCTTCGCGGACCAGGAGCTCTGCCCCATCTGCGCCGATCCGGCCCGCGTGCCGGGGCAGCTATTGGTGGTGGCCGAACCCGGCGACCTGCTGGCCATTGAAAAGGTGGGCTGGTACCAGGGCCGTTATCATGTCCTGGGCGGCCTCATTTCCCCCCTGGAAGGGGTGGGACCGGACGACCTGCGGATGCGGGAATTGGTCGACCGTATCCAGGCTGAGGGGGTGCGGGAGGTGATCCTGGCCCTCAACCCCAGTCTGGAGGGCGAGACCACCACCAGCTATCTGGCCATGGAACTGAAGCCCCTGGGCCTCAAGGTGACCCGCATCGCCTACGGCCTGCCCATGGGGGGCGAGATCAAGTACGCCGACCAGCAGACCTTGAAGGAGTCGCTGAGCCATCGGGTGGAAACTTGAGCAGTAGTCAGTGGCCAGTGGCCAGTGGTCAGTGGTCAGTAAAAGCATAATTTTTGGTTTTCGGTTAAAAAGTCCCTGTTAGGGAACGGAATAAGATGAAGACCGCCGTAGATGATTTGTTAGGAAAGGTTAAGGCAATTGCCAAGACCCCGCGAGGAGAATTACTTCGGCAACTTGTTGAATTGATGTATGAACGCGTAGAAGGGGGATATGATACAGGGCCGATTGATGAGCATCCAAATCCATTAAATTTTAAAGATTTATTCTTTAAAATGGAAGCCACTTTAAGAAAAGAGAGTTCACTTTCAAAAGAAAATTTTGAAAAATACTGGGGGATATTTAAGGAATTTCATTATACAAAAGATACTAATGATGATATTTTTTGGAAATTAGTTAAAGTTATTTTTTACTCTGGAATGAAAGCTGGAATAGTGACATCGAAACTCCCATTTCTAAAAAAATATTTTTATGATTATAAAAAAGTCAGTGCTTACCATGGAGATAAAATAAATGAAATAATGGAAGATCAAAATATTATTCGTAATAGAGCTAAAATTAAAGCATGTATAATAAATGCAAAAAAGTTTAACGACCTTATAAATGAGCATGGTGCTTTCGCAAATTATCTCGAATCCTTTGGTGATTTGGGGAATGAAAATATACTTGAGATACTTAAAAATGATTTAAAACGATTTGAATTCTTAGGGCCAATAACTGCATACCATTTTATGCTTGACCTCGGGCTTAAAGTCTGGAAACCTGATAGAGTAATTCGCAGGATAATAAAAAGATTAGGGCTAATTAATAACTTAGAAGATATTGGTCAAGCCATCACGGTAGGTAGAGAAATAGCTGACCAAGTTGGGTTACCAATAAGATATATTGATGTTGTATTTGTTAAGTATGGACAACTGGGAGAAGATAAAGATTTTGGGTTAAAGACAGGAATCTGCCTAGAAAAGAACCCAAGATGTTCTATTTGTGGAGTTAAAAATTATTGCATTTACAAAAATTAAGATGGTCATCTTTTACCGAAAACCTAAACCTGCAAACCGTTTAATTCTGATCACTGATCACTGATCACTGACCACTGCCATGTTCGATCGCCGCTTAGTGCAAAATTTTGACTACCTGCTCCTGGCGCTGGTGCTGCTGATCGCGGGCATGGGCATTGTCAACCTGTATAGCGCCGGGTTCAACCGGGGCGAGGGCACGCCGCTCTACATCAAGCAGATGTATTGGCTGGCGGTGGGTCTGGGCCTGATGATCCTGACCCTGATCTATGACTACCGGCACCTGGAGAAGCTCGGTTATCCGATTTATATATTGAGCATCCTGCTGCTGGTGGGGGTGATGGTGGCCGGAAAGACGGTCTACGGCTCCCGGCGCTGGCTGCTTTTGGGCCCCATTTCCTTTCAGCCGTCGGAGTTGGCCAAGATCGGCGTTATCCTGGCGCTGGCCACTTACTTCAACCGCCGCCCCTGCCTGGAAGCCATGGACCTCAAGGACCTGGTGTTTCCCGGGTTACTGGTGCTGTTGCCGGTGGCCCTGATCATCAAGCAACCGGACCTGGGTTCGGGCATCCTGGTGCTTTTGGTGGCGGCAAGTATGATCTTTTTTGCCGGGGTCCGCTGGCGCACCCTGATCCGCGGTGTTTTGACCTTGGGGCTGTGTTCGCCGTTAATCTGGCATTTCCTGAAGGACTATCAGCGGCTCCGGGTGCTCACCTTTCTCAATCCGGAAAGGGACCCTCTGGGCGCGGGCTACCATATTCTCCAGTCCATGATCGCCGTGGGCTCCGGGCAGTTCTGGGGCAAGGGTTTTTTGCAAGGGACCCAGAGCCAGCTCTATTTCTTGCCGGAGCAGCACACCGACTTCGTCTTTTCGGTCTTCGCCGAAGAGTGGGGCTTCATTGGGTCGGCGGTGCTGCTGCTGTTATTCACCGGCCTGGCCCTATGGGGCCTGCAGGTGGCCCGGGACTGCAAGGAGCGCTTCGGCCACTTCCTGGCCCTGGGGGTAACGGCCCTGATCTTCTGGCAGATCTTCATTAACCTGTGCATGGTGACCGGCTTCCTGCCGGTGGTGGGCATTCCCCTGCCGTTGTTCAGTTACGGCGGCTCCTCTCTCATCACCACCCTTCTGGGAGTAGGATTTCTCCTCAATATCCGTATGCGGCGTTATCTCTTCGGGGGCTAAAATTTTTTTGAAAAAGTTTTTGACACCCACTTGAAAATAGGCTAAAAAGGCAAATGTGAAAAGTTACACATGGCCTTATCTGCAGGGAATACCTCTTTTAGCAGCTAAGTCATTGATCTATGTAAATAAATTAAGAGGTGGCAGCCAGGGATGATAACCATTGATTGGACCTTAGGCGCATTGCTCATTAATTTCCTGGTCCTGGTCTATCTCCTTAATGTGGTGCTATTCCGGCCCATCCGGATGGCCCTTAAGGAGCGCCAGGCCAGACTCGACGCCCAAGCAGCCGACATCAACCTCATGGAGAGCCAAGGCCAGGACCTTGATAGTGAAATCAAGGACAAGCTGGCCGCGGCCCGGCGGGAAGGGGCCGGGGCTCGGGAGGTCTTGAAACAGGAAGGGGCCGCCGCGGAAACCTCTCTGATGGAGGAAGTGAAGCGGGAGGCGGACCTGGAATGGTCGCGGGTGGAGCAGAAGATCAAGGAGGACATGGCCCGGGCCCGGAAGTCGCTCAAGGCTCAGGCCCAGTCCTTTGCCGAGTTGCTGGCCTCCAAGATCTTGGGGAGGGAACTCTCATGAACCTGGAGAACCGAACTGGTAAACGTTGGAGCCTCGCAACTCTAATCAGCCTGGGCCTGACCCTGTTGCTGGTGGGGGTGGCCGTGGCTTCGGAGGCGGCCCATGGCGGCGGCCACGAGGGTCTCAGCCCGGCCAAGATAACCGACTTCACCTGGCGTAGCGTCAATTTCCTGGTGTTCGCCGGCCTGTTGATCTTTCTGTTGGTCAAGAAGGTCAATATCAAGGCTGTCTTTGCCAAGCGTTCCCAGGAAATCGCCCAGACGCTGGAAGACCTGGAGAACAAGAAGGCGGCGGCGGCCGCGGCCCTGAAGGAGATGGAAGCCCGTCTGGCCGAAGTGGCCAAGGAACGTGAAGCCATCATCAAGCAGTACATGGCCGAAGGCGAGATCGAAAAGTCCAAGATCCTGGATAAGGCCAACCAGGTGGCGGCCCGCCTCAAAGAAATGGCCAGCCTCTCGATTCAGCAGGAAACCCTGAAGGCCACCCAGGCACTGAGAGAGGAAGTGGCGGACCTGGCCAGCCAGTTGGCTACGGACCTCATTAAAGAAAAAGCGACCTTCGCCGACCAGCAGGTCCTGGTGGAGGAATATCTTAAAAAGGTGGTGGAAGCCCATTGATTGATCTAACCGTTGCCCGACGTTATGCCAAGGCCTTGCTGACCCTGGGCAAGGAAGACGGCAAGTACAAGGAGTATGGGGAGGGGATAAGTGGGTTTGCCGCCCTGTTGCAGCGGGAACCGGAACTGCGAGAAGCCCTGGTCAACCCCGTACACAGCCGGGAGGACCGCCATAAGCTGCTCCTCCGCATGATCGAACTTTTGCAAATGCCTCCCATGGTGGCCAACCTGCTGCAACTCATGTTTGACAAGCACCGTCTCGATGCCCTGGACGGAGTGGCCCAGTCCTACCAGACGTTGGTGGACGAGGTGGAGAACGTCAGCCGGGCCAAGGTGAAGACGGCCATTTTCCTGGATGACGCCACCCAGGAGCGCCTGCGCCAGACCATGGAGAAGCTGACCGGGTCCAATGTGGTCATGGAGGTCGAGGAAGACCCCAGCATCATCGGCGGCATCGTGGCCCGGGTGGGGGACCTGGTGCTGGATGGCAGTGTCCGGACCCAGATTAATTCTTTGAGAGAATCCTTAATAAAAGGCGAGGTCTTATAATATGGAAATTAGAGCCGAAGAAATCAGCCAAATTATTCGCTCGCAGATCCGGGATTACGAAAAGAAGGTCGAAGTCGCCGAAACCGGCACGCGTCTTGTCCGTGGGTGACGGCATCGCCCGGGTCTACGGCGTGGAAAAATGCATGGCCATGGAGCTCCTGGAGTTTCCCGGGGGCATCTTTGGCATCGCCCTTAACCTGGAAGAGGACAACGTCGGTGTGCGCCATCCTGGGTGAAGACACCCACATCAAAGAGGGCGACATCGTCAAACGCACCGGCCGCATCGCCCAGGTGCCCGTCGGCGACGCGGTTCTCGGCCGGGTCATCGACCCGGTGGGCAATCCCATTGACGGCAAAGGCCCCATCGATACCAAGGAGTTCCGCCGCATCGAAGTCAAGGCCCCCGGCGTCATCGAGCGCCAGCCGGTGAATGAGCCCATGTACACGGGCTACAAGGCCATCGACGCCATGACCCCGGTCGGCCGCGGCCAGCGGGAACTGATCATCGGCGACCGCCAGATCGGCAAAACCGCCCTGTGCGTCGATGCCATCATCAACCAGAAAGACTCCGGGGTCCTCTGCATTTACGTGGCCGTCGGCCAGAAAAAATCCACCGTGGCCCAGGTGGTGGACGCCCTGGAGCGCCACGGCGCCATGAAGCACACCATCGTGGTCAATGCCTCCGCCTCCGAGCCCGCGCCCTTGCAATACGTCGCCGCCTTTGCCGGCTGCGCCATGGGCGAGTACTACCGGGATTCCGGGCCGCCACGCCCTGATCATTTACGATGATCTGACCAAGCAGGCCCAGGCCTACCGGCAGATGTCCCTGCTGCTGCGCCGGCCGCCGGGACGTGAAGCCTATCCCGGTGACATCTTCTACAACCACTCCCGGTTGCTGGAGCGGGCCGCCAAGCTGAACGACGCCCTGGGAGGCGGCTCCATGACCGCCCTGCCCATCATTGAAACCCAGCAGGGCGACGTCTCGGCCTTCATTCCCACCAACGTCATTTCCATCACCGACGGCCAGGTGTACCTGGAACCCGTCCCTGTTCTTCTCCGGTATCCGGCCCGCCATCAACGTCGGTCTGTCGGTCTCCCGGGTCGGCGGCGCCGCCCAGGTGAAGGCCATGAAGCAGGTGGCCGGCATCGCTGCGCCTGGAACTGGCCCAGTACCGGGAACTGGCGGCCTTTGCCCAGTTCGGCTCCGAGCTGGACAAATCCACCCAGCAGCAGCTCAACCGGGGCATCCGGCTGGTGGAAATCCTGAAGCAGCCCCAGTATCAGCCGCTGTCGCCTGGAAAAGCAGGTGTCCATCCTCTATGCCGGCACCCGGGGTTTCCTGGACAAATATCCGGTGGACGTGCTCGCATCTTACGAGACGCAGCTCTACAGCTTCCTGGAGTCCAAATATTCCGACCTCCTGGCCGACATCAAGGAGAAGAAGGAATTCACTGCGGACCTCGATGCCAGGATGAAGGGCGTATTGGAAGAGTTTGATGGCGTCTTCCAGCCTGCCGTCAGCGCGCTCTTAAGAGCGGGGGATAAGCATGGCAACCCTACAAGATATCAGACGCAAGATAGGGGCGGTCAAAAAGACCCAGCAGATCACCAAGGCCATGAACATGGTCTCCGCCGCTAAATTGCGGGGCGCCCAGCAGCGCATGGAAGGGTTTCGGCCGTATGCCGAGTCCTTTGCCATGATGCTGGGAAATATGGCCGGCCGGGTGGAGCCGGAGATCCATCCCTTCTTCACCAAGGCCTGCCGCGGTGAAACGGGTGGGGTTGGTGTTGATGACCGCTGACCGCGGTCTGTGCGGCAGCTTCAACGTCAACCTGATCAACACCGCGGTGAAGTTCATCCGGGAAAAAGAGGCCGCAGGGCATCGAGGTCTCGCTGATCTGCGTGGGCCGCAAAGGCCGGGACTTTTTCCGGCGGCGCAAACGGGAGATGCTGGCTCAATACGTGGATGTCTGGAACAAGTTCGACTTCAGCAACGCCGTGACGGTGGCCCGGGAGGTCATGAGCGCCTTCCTCACTGGGGCGGTTCAGGAGGTCTACCTGATCCACTCCTCCTTTATCAACATGGCGATCCAGCGGCCGCAGGCTGGTGCAGCTCCTGCCCATTCAACCGGCCGAGGCGGCGGCGGAAGCTCCCGAGCCTGGAGTACCTCTTCGAGCCGCCCATGGAGCAGTTCCTGGAATACCTGCTGCCCAAGTATATCAACGTGCAGGTCTACCACGGCTTCCTGGAAAATTCCGCCAGCGAATACGCGGCCCGGATGACCGCCATGGATAACGCCCAAAGCAACTGTAAAGAAATGATCACCACGCTTACCTTGGTGATGAATAAGGCCCGGCAGGCGACCATTACCAGAGAATTGATGGATATCGTGGGCGGGGCAGAAGCCCTGAAAGGCTAAGCCGCCCGTATGAGGAGGATATTCAGACAATGAACATTGGCAAAATCGCCCGCGTTATCGGTCCGGTAGTGGACGTGGAATTCGAGGAAGGCAAACTGCCGGCCATCAGAAATGCTCTTTTTATCACCAACCCCGCCATCGACGACATCGAAGACAACCTGGTGGTGGAAGTGGCCCAGCATCTCGGGAACAACATGGTGCGCACCATCGCCATGGACACCACCGACGGTCTGGTCCGGGGCATGCCCGCCAAAGATACCGGTAACCCCATCATGGTGCCGGTGGGCGCCGAGGCCCTGGGCCGGGTGCTCAACGTCGTGGGACGCCCGGTGGACGGCATGGGCCCGGTGAATGCCAAGACACATGTATGCCCATTCACCGTCCGGCGCCTGCCTTCGTGGAGCAGGACACCACGGTTAAGGTGCTGGAAACCGGCGTCAAGGTTATCGACCTGCTGGTGCCCTTCCCCCGGGGCGGCAAGATGGGCATGTTCGGCGGCGCCGGCGTCGGCAAGACCGTCGTCATGATGGAAATGATCCACAACATCGCCATGCACCACGGCGGCATTTCGGTGTTCGCCGGCGTGGGTGAGCGCACCCGTGAAGGCAACGACCTTTACCTGGAAATGAAGCACTCCGGCGTTCTCCCCAAGGCGGCCTTGATTTACGGGCAGATGACCGAGCCCCCCGGGAGCCCGGGCCCGGGTAGCCTTGACGGCGCTGACCGCGGCGGAATACTTCCGGGACGTGGAAGGCCAGGACATCCTGCTCTTCATCGACAACATCTTCCGTTTCACCCAGGCGGGTTCCGAAGTATCGGCTCTCCTGGGCCGCATGCCCTCCGCCGTAGGTTACCAGCCCACCCTGGGCACCGACCTCGGTGAACTGCAGGAGCGCATCACCTCCACCAAGAAAGGTTCGGTCACTTCGGTACAGTGCATCTACGTGCCCGCCGATGACTTGACCGACCCGGCCCCGGCCACCACCTTTGCCCACCTGGACGGCACCGTGGTACTCTCCCGGGCCCTCGACCGAGCTGGGCATCTACCCGGCGGTGGATCCCCTGGACTCCACCTCCCGGATCCTGGACCCCCAGGTCCTGGGTGAAGAGCATTACTACGTAGCCCGGAACGTCCAGCAGATCCTGCAGAAGTACAAGGACCTGCAGGACATCATCGCCATCCTGGGCATCGACGAACTCTCCGACGAAGACAAGCTGGTCGTGGCCCGGGCCCGGAAGATTCAGCGCTTCCTGTCCCAGCCCTTCTTCGTCGCGGCCCAGTTCACCGGCCAGGAAGGCAAGTTCGTCAGGCCGTGCCCGACACCGTGCGGGGCTTCAAGGAGATCATCGAAGGCAAACACGACGATCTGCCGGAGCAGGCCTTCTACATGGTGGGCGGCATCGAAGAAGCGGTGGCCAAGGCCGAACGGCTGGCCGCGGCCTAAAGGCCCAGGGAGGCCAAGCCAATGGCAGAAAAAGCACTCCTGTTGGAGGTGGTCACTCCCGACCGCATGGTCCTGTCCACCGAAGCGGACGTGGTGGTGTGCCCGGGCGTGGAAGGCCAGTTCGGCGTCCTCTTCGGGCCACATCCCCTTCCTGAGCGCCCTGGATATCGGCGAGATGTACTATCGCGACGGGCGGCAAGACGGAGTACCTGTGCAGTCAGCGGCGGCTTTGCCGAGGTCACCGGCAAGAAGGTGACCATCGTGGCCGAAGCCGCGGAGCGCGGCTGGGAGATCGATATCGAACGGGCCCGGCGGGCCCAGGAACGGGCCGAAAAGCGGCTGGCCACGGCCAAGACCGAGCACATCGACTGGGCCCGGGCCGAAGCCGCCCTGCGCCGCGCCATGGTGCGCATGAAGGTGGCCGGCCGCTAACCCGCCGACCTTATAACCGATAACACATAAAGGCAAGCCTGGATTTCCGGGCTTGCCTTTTCTTATTTGATAATTTTTTGATGAATTGATTGTCATAATAATAAGCGATCCTTATCTTATGTCCTTACCGCTTTGCCTGCGGCTGGTTGAATTTTTCCCCTACCGAGGCGCTGGGGCAGGGCCACCTGGTTGAGCTAAGCGGGCGCGAAACCCGGCAATTGTCCAATGAAGGTATCCACCGAAATTGCCGATGAGATTGGTTAACTTTAGACGCAGAAGGAGGAAGGCAAGAATGAAACGGCAAAAAGTTATAGGAATGCGATGGTTGCTTGGTATGACGGCCCTAGGCCTCTTGCTAGGCGGCTGCGCCGCGGGCAGCGCCGGCGGTCCCACTCAGGCGTCCGCACCCAGCCGTATGGAACAGATGCTGATCCAGGCGGATTTTAGAATATTGCCGGAGAGCAGTCCCCAGTGCCAGAGAGTTTGTTCAAAAATGCCCCCGAGCAGTTGGTGCCTGAGAAGAAGGGAGATAAAATGCTCTATGCTTATTTTGCCCCGGGGACCCAGCGCCTGTACGTGGGGGATGAAGCCGCTTACCAGCGTTTCATCAACCTGGCCGTCATGCAAAACCTGGAGCCCAGGAGACGCGCCGTGACGGAAACCAATACCGACGACCCGGAATTTTGGACCATGTGGGCAAACTCCCAGGGCGGAGGGTGAGGTCGCCGGGTTCCCTCCAAAACGAAGTTGGCGCTGCACCAGTGATCCTGCTCACAGGTGGGAAAGGCAAGCCTGGCAGGTCGGACTTGCCTTTTCATTTTTACAAATGGATAAATTTCTAATATCTTATACGTGTCAGATTGAGAATGAGGCGAAATCCCGGGCTTGGGGAGTCCGGTTAGGTGCGCTGGCACTTAACCCAGGGGGCCTATAAATGTAGCCGCAGGCTTTAGCCTGCGCACGCCTCCAAGCGGATGGATAATCCGCGGGAGGTGGACTAGGCGGTGATGAAGCGAGTTTGAAATAGTCACTCTGCTAATAATATCGGCATGAAGAATGCATATGGATAGCGATATGATGCTGAAAGATAACCTCACCGCCATCATCTCTGGCCGCGGGCCAGGGGACCCGGATGAAGTCCAACCAGCCCAAGGTCTTGCATGAGATCCTGGGCCGGCCGATGTTGGCCTACCTGATCGACACCCTGAAGAGCGTGGGGGTGGCGGACATCGTGTTGGTGGTGGGTCACCAGGCCGAGCGGGTCCAGGAGGCCTATAAGGACTATGGGGTACGCTTCGTGGTCCAGGAGCCCCAGTTGGGCACCGGCCACGCGGTGCAGGTGGCCATGCCGGCGGTCCCGGCCGGGGACCGGACGGTCATGGTCCTGTGCGGCGATGCGCCGCTGATTTCCGGAGAAAGCATTGTGGCCTTGCAACGGTTGCATGAAGACACCGGCGCCGCGATCACCGTGCAGACCATCGAGCTGGCCGACGGGGCTCATTACGGCCGGGTGGTGCGGGATGCGGGCGGGTCGCGTGACGGCCGTGGTGCAAGCCAAGGATTCCAAGGACCGTCCCGAGATTCTGGCCATCCGGGAGATCAACACCGGGGCCTACTGTTTTGAGGCGGCGTTTCTGGGGAGGGACTCGACAAATTCCCAAAAGCCCGGTGACCGGGGAAATTTATCTCACCGACCTCATCCATATTGGCCCGGGAGCAGGGCAGGGGGGTGGAAGCCCTGGTGGACCCGGACTGGGAGGCGCTGTTGGGGATCAACAGCCGCCAGGAGCTGGCCGAGGCCACCCGCACCATCAAGCGCCGGATCAATGATCGGCATATGAGACAGGGCGTCACTTTGATTGATCCGGAAACCACCTATATCGAGGCCCTGGTGACCATCGGCAGGGACACCGTCATTTACCCCAACGTCTATCTTCAGGGGAAGACCGTCATCGGGGAGAATTGCCTAATCGAGGCTACGGTGAAGATCGTCGATTCCATCCTGGAAAAAGATGTTTATATTAAAATGGGCTGCGTCATCACCCAGAGCCGCGTCGGCAGCGGAGCGGATGTCGGGGACCTTTGCCGCATCTGCGGCCCCGGAGCCGACTTGCGGCGCAGGGAGTCCACGTCGGCAACTTCGTGGAGGTGAAGAAGTCCGTGCTGCATGAGGGCGTCAAGGCCGGGCATCTCACCTACCTGGGGGATGCCGAGGTGGGGGCCGGGACCAACGTCGGGGCCGGGACCATCACCTGCAACTACGACGGTGTGAGAAGCACCGCACCATCATCGGCGAGCGGGCCTTTATCGGCAGCAACACCGCCCTGGTGGCGCCGGTGACCATCGGCGCCGGGGCTTACATAGGGGCCGGCTCCACCATTACCAAAGACGTGCCGGCTGGGAAGCTGGGCATTGCCCGGGGCCGCCAGGTGAACCTGGAGACGCCGGCTTGTCGGGGAAAAGAAGAGGAAAGTAGCCGGTCAGCCTGCTTTGTCATAAGTAGCCAAGTTGAGCTAGGACTAAAATTCATAGTTTGAACGGGAAGAACAACTGACGACTGACCACCGGCTAATGCAAAACGGGGTGAATTATGTGCGGCATTATCGGTTATTTGGGGCCCCAGGAGGCCATGCCCATCATTCTGGACGGCCTGAAGAGCCTGGAGTATCGGGGCTATGATTCGGCGGGGATGGCGGTGATCGACGTGATCATCGGCCTGGCCATTCGCCGCAGCGTGGGCAAATTGATCGAACTGGACAAGCTGCTGCGCCGGGAGCCCCTGCCGGGCCAGGTGGGCATCGGCCACACCCGCTGGGCCACCCACGGCCGCCCCTCCGAGACCAACGCCCATCCCCACCTGGTGGACGCCATCGCCGTGGTCCATAACGGCATCATCGAAAATTATCTGGAGGTCAAGGAAGAACTCCTGAAGGAGGGCCACCGGTTCTCTTCGGAGACCGATACCGAGATCGTCTCCCACCTCATCGTCAAGTATCTGCGCCAGGGGGCGGCTTACCTGGAGGCGGTGCGCCGGACCTTGGGGACCGTCCGGGGCTCCTACGCCCTGGGGATCGTTAATGCCAACGAGCCCCGCATGTTGGTGGCGGCCCGCAAGGAAAGCCCCCTGATCCTGGGCCTGGGCGAGGGCGAATACTTTCTGGCCTCCGACATCCCGGCCATCCTGCCCTATACCCGGCGGGTGATCTTCCTGGAAGACCACGATCTGGTGGTGAATCAGGATGGAGAATTTCGATCTGTTGGATCGGGAAGGCCAGCGGATGGAGCGGCCGGTGCACACCATCACCTGGAGCCCGGCCATGGCGGAAAAGGCGGGCTACAAGCATTTCATGCAAAAGGAGATTTTTGAGCAGCCCCGGGCCCTGATCGACACCTTTCGGGGGCGCATCAACCCGGACGCGGGCGAGGTGATGCTAGAGGAGGTTACCCTCACCGACCAGGATATCAAGGACATCCGCAAGATTTTTCTGGTGGCCTGCGGCACCTCCTACCACGCCGCCATGGTGGGCAAATTCTTGATCGAGGGTCTGTGCCGCCTGCCGGTGGAGGTCGATCTGGGCTCCGAGTTCCGCTACCGCAATCCCCTGGTGGATGCCCATACCCTGCTGATCCCCATTTCCCAATCCGGCGAGACCGCGGACACCCGGGCCGGGCTGTCGGCCGGCAAGGCCTTGGGGGCCAAGACCCTGGCCATCGTCAACGCGGTGGGCTCCAGCATCGCCCGGGAGGCGGACGCGGTGTTTTATACCCACGCCGGCCCGGAGATCGGCGTGGCCTCCACCAAGGCCTTCACCACCCAATTGGTGGCCCTGTATCTCATCGCTCTGTTTCTGGCCAGCGGCTGGGCCGGCTCAACCGGGACCAGATGCGCCACCGCCTGGCGCGAATTGCTCAAGTTGCCCACCTGGGTACAGGAGACCCTGGACCAGGATCAGGAGATCAGGGAGACCGGCCGCCGTTACATGAATGCCCACAATTTCCTCTACCTGGGCCGGGGCATCCACTATCCCCATCGCCTTGGAAGGGGCCTTGAAACTCAAGGAGATTTCCTATATCCATGCGGAGGGCTATGCCGCGGGGGAGATGAAGCACGGCCCCATTGCCCTGATCGATGGGAACATGCCGGTGGTGGTGCTGGCGTCCCGCAGCCCGGTGCTGGAGAAGGTGCAGGGCAATATTGAAGAAGTGGCGGCCCGGGGCGGGCGCATCATCGCGGTCACCGAGGTGGACAATTACCAGGTGAGGGAACGGGTGGAGAGCGTCATTGCCGTGCCCCAGGTCCCCCTGGAACTGTCGCCCATTGTCCTGGTAACGCCATTGCAACTGCTGGCCTACCATATCGCCGACCTCAGGGGCACCGACGTGGACCAGCCCCGCAACCTGGCCAAGAGCGTGACGGTGGAGTAGAGATACAGATGGAGGCGGAAAAAGGGAGATTTTTATCTGCCATTCCCCTGCGTTCCTCTGCGGTTAATTCATTTTTGCACCAAGGCAAAACGCGGCCGGCGGATGGATTCGTGCTGGCAGATGGGACAGCGGGACGGAATGGTGAGGCGGTCCCGTTTTTTAAAGACAAAACCGCAATGTTTGCAGACCGCCGGGATTATCTGAAACCGGACCCGGCCCTGGGGCCCGGGCGATATGGGACAGATGCTCCAGGACCTCTTTTTCCGAGAGCGACAGACGCTGGGAGAATTCCAGGCTGGAGAGGCTGCTCCGCCAGCAATTCCTTGATGGCTTGGCGTATGGTGTTCATAGAGGGCCTCAAAAGAGATAATCATGTTTTTATAACTGATCCGATTAATTAACTGTAACCGACAACGTCTCTCATGCGTTATCTGGTAGTGGGGACCGGAGCCCTGGGCTCGGTGTTTGGCGGCCTTTTACAACACTGCGGCCAGTCGGTGGCCTTCATGGGCCGGGGCCCCCATTTTGCACAGGCCGTAAAGGGCTGGAGATCGACGGCATTTGGGGAAATTTCCAGGTCGGTCCCTCAGGTCGCCCCCCTCGAACCCGAGTCCTCTGAGCATTATGATGTTATCCTGCTCTGCGTCAAATCCTTTGACACCCAGGAGGCCTGCCGCGGGCTCCGAGGCATGTTGGCCCCCCAGGGCCTGATCGTGTCCGTGCAAAACGGCCTGGGAACCTGGAAATCATCGCCCAAGAGTTCGGGAAGCCGCACCATCGGGGCCCGGGTCATCTTTGGGGCTCAAGTCATCCAGCCGGGGCTGGTCAGGGTACGGTGTATGCGGAGCCGGTCTTGTTGGGCGCCGTGACTGACTTCCGGGCGCCCTGGCCCAGGTCGCGGAGGATTTGAATCGGGCCGGCATCCCCACCCGTCAGGTGGATGGCATCCTGACCCATCTCTGGGGAAAAGTCCTCTATAACTGTGCCTTAAATCCTTTGGGGGCCATCCTGGGCGCCCCTTA
>CAVPBF010000006.1:0-362500 GCA_963701845.1 uncultured delta proteobacterium
TGGAGGCAGCAATCGTGCTGGAGGGCCAGTTCGGAGAGAAATAAGGCGGTGAGCGACTGGACCTATTCCTGGCCCGCGCTCAAGATCGAGATTGTACCCTTTCACTGAAGAGCAGAGCCCGGATAGCGCGCAAGGCTTGGCGGCGATACGGTAAGGGCAGGGGTCATGCCGCTCGCCTCAATTATGGGCGATTGTTTATAGTGGCTATGCTCTCGCCCAAAGCTTGGGCGAGGAATTGCTGTACAAAGGTTCAGACTTCGCCGAAACAGACACCCCGCGGGGCTGAAACAGATTTGTTGTAAACCTATCTCTAACGAAATCTGGGACTCCACTGAACTGTCCCGCTAGCGTTTCTTGGCTTCTAAATTAATCTCCATTTCACCAGATGGTCGCCCTCACCTTGGGATAATAATTTCGCGCGTCGCGCACCACCTTGTCGATAACAAGGTCGCTGTGATCGGGATCGTGATGGAAGAGCACGAACTCTTTCCCTCCGCTTCGATCACGATGTTGACCGCCTCGCGCCAGTGGTATGTCCCCAGCCCGTCTTCGGGCTGCGTATTCGAGCGGCGGGTATTGCGCGTCGTAGATGAACACGTCCGCGCCCTCGGCCAGCCGGCGCACGGCGGTCGTGCTCGGGGGAGCCCGGCTCGTTGTCGGTGGCGTAAACCAGGATGTTCCCGTTCACTCCAGTGCGGAATCCTATGCACCCCTGCGGATGGTTCAGAGGACGGTGTGCAGCGATCGCGTCCTTCAATCGAGATGCGTTTCCTTTTCAATGTTGCAGAACTGGCGGTGGGCCTCCATGACGGTCATGTTGATCGGGAAGTAAGGGATCCGACATCTGCTCTTCCAGAGCCTTTTCACGGTGCAACGATGTCCGGGAAACGAATGAAAATAGAAATAGTTCTCCGGGTTATAGAGCGGCTCGAAAAAAGGAATGCCTTGAATGTGGTCCCAATGATAGTGAGACAGAAAAATGTAAGCGCTGAGAAGGCTGCGATGGCCGAACTCCCGCAGAAGCTGCTTGCCCAGCGAACGGAAACCCGTGCCGCAATCGAATATGATAATTTCGCCTTTTGCGCTGCGGACTTCCACGCAGGAGGTGTTGCCGCCGTAGCGAAAGTTTTCGGGCCGCCGGAGTGGGTGTGGAACCGCGTACTCCCCAGAACTTGATCCTCATAGGTTTGCAAACCGCACTAGGGCCCGACTGCCTGGTAATCCTTGTATCTTCCGATGTGCAAAGGCTGGCGTCAATTGCCGGATTGGTTCCGGCGAAGATTTTGCTGTCTAATCTGTAAATTGCCACACGGCTAAAATCCCGCACGAAACTGAAGGCGCAAGAAAAAATTAGCTAGGGCTGCTCTCAGTTTGGAACTAGGCGGGCGTCTCCCTTGGTTCCCACGATCCCAGTGACTCGTAGAGATAGGGACTCCCCTTAAAAAATTCGGAGTGAATGATGTGAAGTCTGCTGTTGAGACGCGCGAAAAATGTTTGCCTGTCCTCACCGAAGGCTCGCAGCAGTCCTGACCCAAATTCAGGAATCCTTCGTATAAGCGATCAAGCAGACGGACCACGCGCTGGCCGTAAAAGCTGACCGAAGTCAGGCCAAATTCTAGCTGACTCACCCTTCTCATGTAGCTGAGCAACCTTCAGGGACATTAGCATTTGCGTTCTCGGATAGATGCGTCGAGAAGGCCATCACCCTGGAACTGAGTGACCTCCGCCAGTTCTGGGGAGGATAATTCCTCTCGAAAAAAGTCGTGTATTCTCCCTGCAGCGCGCCCGAAAGCCTCCGAATGAAACAGGTAGGGCATGTCAAATGGATAGCTGAAAATGGCCCCGCTCGGATTGGTAGTACCACTCAAACTTGGTGGTAAGCAGTTTCTCGAAAACTGCCCAAGCCTCCCAGTGGATAGCCATCACCAACGCTGTCATGTACAGAAAGCCGGCCTGTACGTGTGGTATTCCCCTTACCGCTGGATACCCTGATAAACGTTCGGTTTTGTTTAACATCGACTCAAGAAGCCGTTTATATCTACCGAAAACTTCAGCGCTGTCTGATCGCGCCATAGCTAGAACAAGAGCGGTAGCCAGCGGTTGCGAGGCGATAAGCTTCCTAGCGGAGCGCTGTTCTTGGGGTTTATCACCGAATTCCTCGTATATTTTGTTCCAAGGAAGTTTCAAACTCACGCTGGGCCTCGTCGAAACGTAGGATGACCCTTTTCCAGCCGCCACGAGCTAGTAGTCGTGAGGTTCCCGAAAGTCGGTTAGAAGCTTCCCCATTATGTCCTCTCGGCAACAACAGGCGGCATTCGCTCTACGGCGTTGCTTGAGCAGTACGACGAACGTCGTTACGCTGTCCGCATTCGCCTTCGCTTCGTCTTGAAGCAACGCCTCCACCAAGGCTCCATCGAACGGCTACCCAAGGTTCGGAGAGCACTTAGCATTTCGCTAGTGATTTTCAAGACCTCACTAGCCGACTGAATTCTCTTGGAAGCGATCTTGCACTATCATGCGCGCTAGGAGATCATCCCGGATGACCCGAAGCCTGTCGTCTTGGGACAGTTCTTCGTCTCTGAAGGCTTCCGACAACTCCTCCCGAAAGAGATTTCGAGATGTGATCATGAAATGCAAGAAGCTTTCCAAGAGCGTATACATCAGACGATTCGTCAACTTCGGTTATACCTCCCCGTTCCTGTTCAGGTGCCATAAAAAACCTTAGCGCCGACGGTCTCCGCCGTCACTCAGTGAGACGCCCACTTCTGGCCGTCTCCTTTAGAAAGCATATCCCAAAATCCGAAACCATCGGCTGTTTTAATGACTCGTCTAGGAACAACACGTTTGCCGGCTTGATATCCCTGTGAATCGCCCCGAGTTCATGCGCAGCCTGAATTCCCGTCACGATTCCCAGGAAGGTTTCCAGACAGAATTCGGTCCGCAGATTGTATAGCTGATATTTGTCGTCCAGCGAACCGATTGCCACAGGCATAGCTACATATCCCCGCACCGCGTCCCCGGAATCGGGATCTGCTCCAAGTTGTGGTCAATTATCGGGATCACGTTCGGAGCATGCATCTCGGAGAGCCGGGACGTGAATCTCTAGCTCCTGTACGAATCTAGCTCTCTTCTTGGGTCTTGAGAGGCTAATCACTTTTACGGCTGCCACAGTCCCTTCATCACGGGTTGCTCTGAAAACGGAACCCTGCCCTCCTCTCCCAAGCTGTTCACCCAATTTCCAAGCGCCTACTGTTTTGGGTACCATATCGGTTTAAAGTATCTCCTGGCCGCCGATTTAGCGCCCTGCGCGACATTTTGAATTGCGGTCACGATATTCTACCGGAAGTGGCCTGGCGGGCCATTCTCGCCGCCACATCCCAGCCTGCGGTTAGAAGCTAGACCATGCCGCGTTGACTGCTGAACGTGCCCTAGTCCGTGGAAGCGTAGGTCGTTACCGGCATTAATAAAGGCCACGTCGCCTAGGCGCCGAGGCCTTTTCGCTTTTGTAAGCGTAAAGCTGCTTCTGATGCAATTTTCCCCTGCAGCTAGTGCACTTCCACCACGTTGGTGATCGCATTCATGCAGTCGCCATTCGATGCAAAGGCTACGTTGAGAACTGCGGTTCCTGCCGGGGTAGCCTTGGTGATGTCGTGACCGGTGTCATCCCAGAGTTGAGGAAGCGGGTATCCTGAGCTCCCGTTCCAGTCGCTGTCATTATCGAGCGCGCCCGCGCCGCCTGAGATTGCTACTGCGTTGATGGTTGTTGTCTCAAGGCTGACTCCTGGGGCGGCTGTACGGCTGGTTCCAATCTGGCCGTCATCTCCAATGTTGTCCCAGAGTGTCAGTGTGCCTGTGGCAGCGCCGGGGAGGTTGAGAATATAGTTCAGCGGGTTCGCCATATCGAACTCGGTGCTCGCCAGAGGGAGATCGTAGATTGCGACCCTGCCAGTGCCTGTGCCCACCATGACCAGAGATGCTCCCTCGAACAAGGGGAAGACTGGGGCGCCTGCCCAGGGTCGGCGCCGTTTGTCAGTCCACTGGCTCCGGCGTTTAGGGTGATCTGGTACAGACCGTTTCCGTTAGCAATGGCTATCGGCACCGGTGCGCGGAAAATCGCCGCTCCAGCGCTGCCCCAGCAGGGATCTGCTCCGACCTTTAGCAGAGCTCCGGGTAGGACCACAGGGCCAGCTACAGGCGGCGGAAACAGACGTTGCAGCGTGACGCTTGTCATGGGCGGAGTTACGCCCGCGGCGTTGATCAAAACCGACCAGTAGATGTACGCAACCTTGACCGGTGCGATCACGCCGCTGACATCGATCGCGCCCGCGCCTCGATTGCGCAGAGCAACGCCTCCGGTACTGTACTGTGCGCTGCTGACGACAATAAATGGATTGACCGGGCCAATGCTTGTCGGTGCATGCCTGATGGTGATCGGCATCGGTAGTACCCAGAGTGCGTGGATTGAATTCCGCGCTCTGGGCAAATGTGTTGATTGAACTGTAGAGTGTTGCCACCAGCACGAACGCCAGGGACAAAGAACACGGTTTCAAGATGCTCGCATGGTTTACGCGCATTTTTCCCTCCTTGCAGAATTAACTGCTCTGTGGTGATCGGTTTACGTATCGCGCATGTGCCAGGGCGGCACAACTTCGCACGTTAGCAAGGGGCCCAAGGTCGGATGAATCGATCGCCCCACGATCGATTCCATGAACGTCGAATGTAAGGTACCGCAGAATAGATTCTCTGGCACAAGAAAGCAGAATTTGTTACGGAATTCGAACGTCTGGATCGGGATAGTTCACTGTAAGCGCGGGAAAATCCGCGTGGTTGGTTTGCCGAGGGTGCAGTGGTAAGGCCTTTCCTCGCCTCCCCTATAATGAACGCGAGGTGTTTGGTGGAAGCGCCTCATCCTTCGCATGATTAATCCCGAGTTCAAGGAATTCTCGCGGCTAGCCCGCTCGGCGACGCTGGTGCCGGTGGTGAAATCGGTGAGCGCCGATCTGCTCACGCCGGTCTCCGCCTTTCTGTCGATCGCGGAAAGCGAACCGCACGCGTTTCTGCTGGAGTCGGTGGAGCGCGGCGAGCAGATCGGCCGCTACACGTTTCTGGGAGCGCGGCCTTACATGCGGTTGCGGGCGCGGGGATCGACCATCGAGATCGAACGCGGCCGCCGGCGCGAACGGCACCAAGGAAACGTCTTTGAGTTCGTAAAGTTGTTGCTGAGTGAGCACCAGCCAGCCCCGATGCCGGGGCTGCCGCCGTTCACCGCCGGCGCCGTCGGATATTTTTCTTACGATGTTGTGCGGCAACTGGAAAAAATTGGCGACCATGCCAAAGACGACCTTTCTCTTCCCGACTGCGAACTGATGTTTTTCGACCGTCTGCTGGCCTTTGATCACCTGCGCCACCAGATTCACATTGTGGCTGCGGCGGATGTTTCGAAAGAAAGTCCACGGCGTGCTTATGACCGGGCGGTGCGCGATATTGCCGCGCTCGAAAGAAAACTGGCTGCGGGCTTGCGGCCGGCAATGTGGCGCAAATCCAGCAAGACGAAGCCGGGAAAGCTCAACATACACGCCGGAACCACGCGTGCGAAATTTCTGCGGAGCGTGGAGCGCTGCAAGGAATACATTGCCGCGGGCGACATTTTTCAGGTCGTGCTCTCGCAGCGGCTCGACTTCATCCCCGGAGTTGAGCCCTTCGAGCTTTACCGCGCCCTGCGGCAGGTAAATCCTTCGCCGTATCTTTATTTTCTGCGGATGGGCGAGACGCAGATTCTCGGTTCTTCGCCCGAGATGCTGGTGCGCGTGACCGGGCGCAAGCTGGAATACCGGCCCATCGCCGGCACGCATCCGCGCGGGCGCGACGAGGCCGAAGACCTGCGCCTGGAGCAGCAGATGCGCAACGACGAAAAAGAACGCGCCGAGCACGTCATGCTGGTCGATCTTGGCCGCAACGATCTGGGCCGGGTGAGCGAATACGGCTCGGTCAAGGTGAAAGACCTGATGTACGTGGAGCGCTACTCCCACGTGATGCACCTGGTCTCGGCGCTGGAAGGCACGCTGCGCAAGGATCTCGGACGCGCTCGACGCTTTCGCTGCTTGCTTTCCCGCGGGCACGCTGAGCGGAGCGCCCAAGGTCCGCGCCATGCAGATCATCGAAGAACTGGAACCGGTGCGCCGCGGCATCTATGGAGGTTCGGTGCTATACGCCGATTTTGCTGGGAACCTGGATTCGTGCATCGGCATTCGCACTATGCTGATGCAAGGCAAACACGCTTATCTGCAGGCGGGAGCGGGGATCGTAGCCGATTCCGACCCCGTGCGGCGAATTTGAGGAGTCGATGAACAAGGCACAGGCGCTGCTGAGGGCAGTGGAGATGGCCAGGAATAGTGGCCACTGACAGACGGAGAAACGCATGTCTCGCAAACAAACACCTTGCGCGGTAGATCGCCGTACCGCGCTGAAGTCTCTTGGCATGGCGGCTGCCGCCGAGGTCGTGCCGACCTCGTTGTCGAGGTGTACTGTCGACCCCGGCTGCCGCTAGTCACAACCCCGTCAGTTCACCCGCGCAGAATAAATCCGCGAACCCGCGCTGGTACGGATTCAACCTGCTCGAATACTTCTCAACCGATCCGGATTGGATGAAATATTTTCCCTACAAGAACGACCGGCCATGTTCCTGGAGGACGATTTCCGCTGGATTCGCGACTGGGGTTTCAACTGGGTTCGCCTGCCGATGGACTATCGGTTCTGGACCGACCCTAAGGATTTGCTCAAAATTCAGGAAGAAAAGATTGCGCCCATCGACTGTGTGGTGCGGTTAAGGTGGAAAGCACAGGGATTCACATCAACATCTGCCTGCACCGGGCTCCTGTGCATATTGTATTGCTTCGACGTAATCGGACGAATCGCTTACTGGCATTCACGTCACCAAAGAGAAGAGCAAGCATCTCGTCTGACCCGAAAATGCTCGATGCATTCGTCTATCAATGGAGCTATTTCGCGCGCCGTTATAAAGGAATCTCAAGCGAGAAACTATCAGTTTCAATCTTGTGAACGAACCGTTTATCACCGCGAATGCGCAGGAAATCGAGCAACTGAAAAAGGCAGGTAAGTTTACTCCCGCTAGCATCTTTTCAATCCTGAGATCGTGCAGCGCCACGCTCCAGACTTACACTCGCGTCGCGCAGGCGGCGATATTGCCGAGATTCGCAAGCATGACCCGCAGCGAATCGTCATTACCGACGGCTACCTCGGCAGTACCGCAGTAATTGCCGAACTTTTCTCCACCGGTGTTATGCAAAGCTGCCATACGTACCACCCTATGCAGGTGACGCATTATCAGTGCGAGTGGGTGCGTGGCATGCTCAGCGACAAAACACCGGCGCCGACGTGGCCCACGAGCGACGCTAAAGGACGACAGTTCATCGAATCGAGGCGGAGGCTTGCCCTGCACGTTTGCACCCTGGAGTGAACCGGCTGGGCATGGAATTCCGATTCATTTCGGCGAAATGGGCTCGTTAAAGAAGCACACTCCGCCTGATGTGGTTCTCGCGTGGTTCGACGATACGCTGAGTGTGGTTCGCGATCTGCACTCAGGTTTCGCGTTATGGAATTTCCGCGGACCGTTCGGCGTACTCGACACCGAACGCGACGGAACGAAGTTTGAAGACTGGCACGGTCATCAACTGGACCGGCAACTGTTGGTTCTTCTACAGCGGAAGATGCAGGGGTAACGCTGTTTGAGGCGCAGACGTGCCGTCGCGAATCACCGGCTGGCTTGCAGAAATTTTCAATCAGCTTCTTCCCCGCGTCCGTGAGCACGCTCTCCGGATGAAACTGCACTCCCTCGACGGCGAACTGTTTGTGGCGCAGGCCCATGATGGTGCGAGTTCCATCTTTCTCGGTGGTCCAGGCGCTGACTTCGAGCTCCGCCGGCAGATCTTTTTCTCTCCACGATTAGAGAGTGATAACGAGTGGCCGTCATCGGCGTGGGCAGGCCGCGGAAAATGCTTTTATTGTCGTGGACGACGGCGCTGGTTTTACCGTGCATCAGGTGAGGAGCGCGCACTACCTTGCCGCCAAAGGCCGCACCAATGGCTTGGTGTCCCAGGCACACTCCCAGAATGGGAACTTCGCCCGCAAAATGATGGATTAGTCGATGCTGATGCCCGCATCCTGCGGCGTGCACGGGCCGGGCGAGATCAAGATGCGCTCCGGCTGCATGGCATCGACGTCGTCTACGGTGACTTGGTCGTTGCGCCGAACCTCAACCTCCGCGCCCAGTTCCCCGAGATACTGCACGAGGTTGTACGTGAAAGAATCGTAGTTATCGAGAACGAAGACCATCGCGTCCCTGCCAATTAGAGCTTACCTTATAGAGTGGCGCGGGGGCAGCGAACAGAGTTCGAAGGTCCTCGCAAAACCTACTAAATACAGGCCATTACGTGTGTGCTCGTCACCGGAACGGGCCATGGTCATCCCCAAGGGTGGTATTGACGGAAATAATGTTTACGTCATTCTTGTGCGCATATTATTAAGCGTAAGTTAAACGCCACTTCAATAGCTTGGAGCAACTCATGGCAGAAGCCCAGCAGGAAAAAAGGGCTGCACGACGTTTCGCGCTCCGGATACCGGTTTCGTGGCTCGCGGCGAGAGCCAGGAATATAGCGAATCAGCTCAGATACGCGACGTGAGCGCGCGCGGTGTTTCCTTCTTCCTGAACTCACCCATCGAGAGCGGATCGCCCATCGGCTTCACTCTGACACTCCCGCCGGAAATCACACTGACGGAGAGCATTCGCGTGCAATGTAAAGGGCGAGTCGTGCGGGTGACGGCAGCGACAACGGCGGCCAAATGGCTGTCGCCGCGATCATCGAAGAGTACGAATTCCTGCCCGAGAATTGAAGTCAGTCGATTTGTCGATTTGACAATCCCTGGCTTCGCTTTGGTCTTGGGAGTATTTCAAGTATCTGCGCGGCATTTAGTACTTGTAGATTGAGTGGTTGTCGGACCCGCGGTATTTATCGCTGCCTCATCCGCCACTTCTCTCGTCTCCTCGCAAGTGATAAGGTTCCTTTCATAGGCTCACTTTTCTCGGGAGATTTTTTTTGGCACGATCGGGCATTCAATTTGTTGGCGTTCTACTGTTGGTGGTGGGCACCGCAGGGGCTTGGGCGCAGGATACAAAGTTGGGCGGGAGTGCAAAGAGATCAACTTCTAAGGGGCGCAGGCGGCGGTCGTTACGAGTGTTCGCGTGGTGCACGATCGCGGCGTTCCGGCACTAGAAATTCTTCTACACGGCCCGTGGTCCCGTCGATTCGGTCGCTGGAGTCGCCTCCGCGGCTGGTCATCGATCTAACTCAGGCTCGCCTGGGACTGCAAGCGTAAGCGGATTCCGGTTCTGCAAGAAAAAATTTTGGCCATTCGCACGGAACAATACCAGAAGGACCTCCGATTGCCAGGATCGTACTCGACCTGATGGCTCCCTACGGCTATACGTGGGACGAAGCGGGCAATCGATTGATGGTGCGTTTGAAGCCTGCTGAAGAAGTGACTCCCCTCGGCAAGAAGGCCCAGTCTCCGCTCCAGCGGCAGGATGTACCTACCGTGGCTCGGGCTGTTGCGCCTGCGCTCGTGCCGGTTATCAAACGCGGGGGCGACGTCATGTATCCGGGAAGCCGCGTTACGGCAGGATCCTCCTAACGGCTGGGTCCGACACGGCCGTGTTGCAGTTGTCGCGAGGAGGAGAAGTCCGTGTGTGTCCCGGAACAACGGTCTCGGTGACGCCTTCGGCCAGCACCCACGAACTGATGCTGGGCATGAACACCGGCGCTCTCGAAACGCATTACACACTCGATGCCTCGGCCGATACCGTGATGACTCCGGACTTCCGCATACTGTTTGCGGGACCGGAGAATTTCATTATGCGATCAGCTCTGACTCGCATGGCGATACCTGTGTGCGCGGCTTGAGGGGCAATACTTCTTCGGCGATTGTTTCAGAGTTGATCGGAAACCGCGGCTATCAGGTCAAACCAAGCGAGCAGGCGGTATTCCGCGGGGGAGGATCGACAGGGTGGATTCGACCGTCCCGCTGGAGTGCGGCTGCCCGCCGCCGGTCCCGGTGATGATGGCTTCCACGGCGGAGTTCGCGAAAGGCAGCCAGGGACAGACGACGCGCCACCGCTCGCTGCAAAGCCCAAACTCCAGGCTCCAGACGCTTTCGAGTGGACCAGAAATTCAGGCCCTGCCGGCATCGCAGCCGAACGAGATCCACATCCAAGTGGATGCTCCGATTGTCTTCCAGGCCAAGAACCACGGCTGTGCCTCCGCCACCAACGATC
Source organism: uncultured delta proteobacterium (assembly GCA_963701845.1). Classification (GTDB taxonomy): domain Bacteria; phylum Desulfobacterota; class Desulfobaccia; order Desulfobaccales; family 0-14-0-80-60-11; genus JAPLJC01. Next base: position 10,349 of record CAVPBF010000006.1, read on the forward strand.
GAAGTTGCGGCGTTGCCCTCGTGGAATCGTCAGGGCCGGCAGTCTATCTCGAAGCAAAAGTCCAACCGCCGCCCGTGGCTGCACGGCACCCGGAAAAAAGGACCGAAGGTCAACGTTTTTCGTCGGATGAAGGGAATCTTTTCCGCGCTCTTTGACTAACAGATCCCTGGCGCCACGACTCCGCAGACCACGACTCGTTCGCGACTTATCCGCGATTGACCCTCGCCGCAGCGGTTCCACTTTTTCCCGCACGGTGTTGCCGATATCATCTGCCAGGTCGGCGCCGCGCTCGGCCACATCCCGCACGCGTTCGCGGGCATCGCGAGCTCGGTCTTTGGCTTCTTCGGTCCAATCCTCCAAAGTTTCCTTGGCATCCTCATAGCCGCGTTTGAGATCGCGACGGAACTGCTTGCCGGTTTTCGGCGCCAACACGAGCGCTACCAGCGCTCCCGCCCCAAGTCCAATAAGAAAGAAAGTGACTGCGGTTCCTACATTGTTTCCTTCTGAAGATTCATAACGTCCAAAGCGCATGATTTACCTCGTTTCCTTATGGCAAAAAGGGCCCGACCTGCAACACGGCGGGCGCGACTGTCTCGCCTCAACGATTCTAGTCCTGCTTACGCGCGCCGCGAAATCGAACGGTGACCTCGGGGTTCATGGGATGAGTTGGGCTTTGGAAAGGTTTTCTTTCTGCGGGCGGGAGTGTAGAATATGTCTTTTCGGTCCTCTTGTGCGGCGGAAAATGTGGCCTGCCCGCCTTCCGTCGGCTCAAAACACCGCACTTATTTTGAAGGAGACTGTTTCGAGCAATGTCGATCCCTGCCACGCAACTGCGCCCCGGCATGATCATCAAGCACAATAATGATCTGCACTCCGTATTCGCCGTTGAGCACCGCACGCCCGGCAACCTTCGTGCTTTCATTCAGGCCAAACTTCGCAATCTGCGCACCGGGGCCATGTTCGAGCACCGCTTCCGTTCACCCGATCCCATCGAGAAGGTCAATGTCGATGAGGTCGATATGCAGTTCCTCTATGCCGATGGCGACAATTTCTACTTCATGGATACTTCCAACTACGAGCAGACGCACCTCACCGGGACGTTTTAGGTGGGGCCGTGGATTACCTGATCGAGAATCTCGAAATCAAAGTGGATTTTTTGACGGCAAAGCGGTTGGCATCGAGCTGCCGCAGACGGTAGAATTGAAAGTAATCGAAACTGAACCCGGACTCAAGAGCGCGACGGCCTCCAGCGTCACCAAAGCAGCGAAGACCGAAACTGGTCTCGTCGTGCAAGTTCCGCCGTTTATTAACGAAGGCGAAAAGATCAAAGTCGATACCGCTGAGGGCGTCTATCTGTCTCGCGCGTAGGGAAAATACGCGCAATTCTTGACAAAAGTTAAGACTCGTCACCACGAGTCTTCGGCGCTTCAGTTCGTCATGTTGTGTCGTCCCGTCCTGATTTTTTCCCTGAACTCGATTTAACCTCCGCGGCGTCTCCCCAAAACCTAATGTTTTTAAGAAATACCCTATTTGGGGGATTACAGGGATTGCCTCATCCCGCAAAGTACGCTATCAGGAGGACTTTGTATGACTCGCACCATCCGTTTTGTTCGGTCCCCGGTCGCAAAACAAGTCCTGATGGTAGTGGTTCTGGCTTTGGTGTTGCCGACCGCAACTCTGGCGAATGGCATCAAGCCGGCGATCTGCCTCGCGGGAGAGGTCTGCGTCGCTAATGATCAGGGAACGATATCCGGGAATTCGAACGGACTAACGTTAACTGGTTCGGTAGTGATCATCGGCAACCTTCAAGGGAGCAATCTGGGCAGTCTCACCCTGAGCACGGGCGCTCTGGCAACCGGTAGTTTGATGACCGGTGGCACGTTTATGCCAGGTGGGAGTTTTCAGATCACAGAGACATCGGGAGGGTTTACGGGGGTATTGTTCCAGGGCACTTTCTCAAGCGCGGTGAACTGGACAGTGTCAGGGCTCGAGGGTAGTAAAGGGAAAGGAAACATGTGTTCCGTTTTGCACCTACACGCTTAGCGGCAACCTTAGCGGTACCTGGGAAGGCGGCGTGAATGCGACTGGAGCAACAACTCAGCTTACTTTTCAGACCAAAAAGCCTTTTAGCGGGTCGCTGGCTCTTTCGAATGGCAGCACGTTCGTTGTGGTTCCCGAACCAGGGTCGCTGGGGCTGCTCGGTACCGGCTTGCTCGGGGATAGGTTACGCCGCGCGGCGCAAGATCGGGGCAAAGTGGGGCGGAAAGCGAGCTTCGTAACTAGAGATATAAGGCGTATTGCTTCTAAGGTCATCGCAGCGCCGGAGAGTGGTCGCCACGGCCGCGTTCTCGGTGCTGCGTCTTTTTTTGCCAAGAGAGTCTTTAAGGCAGAAATCAGATTCAACGGAAATTCATCCCGTCTGGTTATTCAGAGAGGCAAGCTATCGGCATGACGTCTATTTTTGCGGAACAGTGCGTTTGAGCGCGGGCCAGCCATTCGATCGATGCCCGCCGTTTTATCGTCCGTGGGCGGGTTCAGGGGGTGGGCTTCCGCTGGTTCGTGGAGCGGGAAGCGCACACCCTCGGGATTGCTGGCTGCGTGCGCAAAACTCGGACGGAAGCGTGGAAGTTTTTGCCCAGGGCACTCGCGATCAGCTTTCCGGATTGCGCTCGCGGCTTCGCGAAGGGCCTCGCGCCGCTCGCGTGGACGCGTGGAAGAATCTGAAGCCCGCACCAGCCCGGCTATTCATTCGTTTCGCATTGAAGGAGCGTGGTAGATGTCCCCCAACTCGGTTCTGAACATAGATCAACTCAAACGCATGATTCGCGAAGTGCCGGATTTCCCGAAACCGGGGATTCTCTTCTACGACATCACCACCCTGCTGAAGGACAAGGTCGGCTTTGCTGCGTAATCGATAAGTTATCCCAGCACTATCTAAGTCATAACATCGACCTCGTCCTCGGTATGGAGGCTCGGGCGTTATCTTTGCCCCTGCGCTGGCGTACTGCTTGAATGCCGGGTTTGTTCCAGTGCGGAAGCCGGGTAAACTTCCCGCCGAGACCGTGAAATACAACTATTCGCTCGAATATGGGACGAACTCGCTGGAAATTCATAAAGACGCGATCCAGGAGGGCCAGCGCGTCTTGATTGTCGATGACTTGCTGGCTACAGGCGGCACGGCTGAGGCGACAGTTGAGCTGGCTTCTTCACTCGGCGCAGAGATCGCCGGACTCGGCTTCGTCGGGAATTGGATTTTCTGAATGGCCGACAGAAGCTCAAGAAGTACGATGTAATGTCGCTGCTGCACTATGATAAGTAATCACTGTTGCAAGTGAGCATTGTGGTAAGTAATGGCTTTGTAAGTAGGCGGCCTCTCACACTACTCCTTATATGTAATTAGTCGCGTCTGCATTAATGAGGCAAGAGTTTACTTCCGGATGTGAGCGACGAGCAGGCCTACTCCGGCCCAGAAACTTGCGCTAACCGTGACCATAATTGCGAAGCCGAGCAGCAATCTCCACCTGAGGCGGCGTTGCCCGACGCCAGTTTGTATGTCCGAATCATAGACGAGCCATGAATATGAGCCGGCCCTGGGGGTCAAGATCAGCAAGATCACCGGCCTGGCCGACGACCTGGCCCTGGCCCTGAAGGCCCTGTCCATCCGCATCGTCGCCCCGGTGCCAGGCAAGGGCGTCCTGGGCATCGAGGTCCCCAACCCCAAGCGCCAGGTGGTGGCCTTGCGGGAACTGCTGAGCGACTCGGCCTACCAGAAGTCCACTTCCCGGCTCACCGTGGCCCTGGGCAAGGATATCATGGGCGCCCCGGTGGTCACCGATCTGGCCAAGATGCCCCACCTGCTCATTGCCGGGGCCACCGGCAGCGGCAAGAGCGTCGGCCTCAACGCCATGATCCTGAGCATTCTCTATAAGGCCACGCCCGAAGAGGTGCGCTTCCTGATGGTCGACCCCAAGCGCATCGAGCTCTCGCTCTACGAAGGCATTCCGCATCTGCTGCATCCCGTGGTCTTCAACCCCAAGGAGGCCACCATTGCCCTGCATTGGGCCGTGGGCGAGATGGAGCGGCGCTATGCCATGCTTTCGGACCTGGCGGCCCGCAACATCGAGGGTTACAACCTGAAGGCCAAGGCCAAAAAGCCCGACCCCCGGGTGGAAGAGGGGATGCTGCCCCGGTCGCTGCCCTACCTGGTGATCGTTATCGACGAGCTGGCCGACCTGATGCTGGTCTCCTCCCGGGACACGGAAGAGTACCTGATCCGGCTGGCCCAGAAGGCCCGGGCCGCGGGCATCCACCTGATGGTGGCCACCCAGCGCCCCTCGGTGGACGTCATCACCGGGCTGATCAAGGCCAACTTCCCCACCCGGATCTCCTTTCAGGTTTCGGCCCGGATGGACTCCCGGGTCATCCTGGATGCCATGGGGGCCGAGCGGCTCCTGGGCATGGGCGACATGCTCTTCATGCCGCCGGGCACCTCCCGCCTGAAGCGCCTCCACGGCCCCTTTGTCTCGGAAGAGGAGGTCACCCGGGTGGTGGACTTCCTGAAGGTGCAGGCCGCGCCGCATTATGAGGTGGGGATCACCGAACTCAAGGAGGAGGCAGAGGAGGTGGCGGAAAACGGCGAGAAGGACGAGAAATACGCCGACGCCGTGGAACTGGTGGCCGAAACGAGGAACGCCTCCATCTCCATGATCCAGCGCCGCCTGCGGGTAGGCTACAACCGGGCGGCCCGCATCATCGAGACCATGGAAAAGGAAGGCCTCATCGGCCCGTCGGACGGGATTAAGGCCAGGGAGGTTTATATTCAGAGGCGGTAGGAATCGCAGCATGTAGCGCCGGCGCCCTCGCCGGCGCCTGAACCGCCGGGGGGGCGGCGGTTCTACATTTTCAAGCTTGTCAGAGCGGACCTTCGGGTCTGCTTTTTTGTCACAAAATTTTTGACCCGATTTTCAGGCTTTGATTGTCAACCCTGTTTCTGTTATTGGTTGACAATTGGCCGCGCCTGGGTGATTTTTAGACGGGGTAGACGATGCAATATTCCGAGTGGCAAGAGATTTTTGAGCTGGATTGGCCGGGGTTGTGGCCTTACTTGGGTAAGGCGAGCCGGCTGCGGGAGCAGCGGTTCGGCAAAAGCGTCAGCTTCTGCGTCATCATCAACGCCAAGAGCGGGCTGTGCTCCGAGGACTGCGCCTTCTGCTCGCAGTCGGCCCGGGCGCAGAGCGGCGCGCCCCATTATCCGCTGCTTGCCAAAGGAAAGTTGCTGGACGCGGCCCGGGCCGCGGCGGCCGCGGGTGCGGCGCGGTTTTCCCTGGTTACTTCCGGCCGGGGCGTGGTCACTTCCAGGGAGCAGAAGGCCATCGTGGAGACAGTGGCCGCCATCCGGGAGGCCGTGCCGGACCTGAAGGTCTGCGGCTCCCTGGGCATTGTGGACCGGGAGTTTCTCCGTGACCTGCAGGCCGCCGGGCTGTTCCGTTTCCATCACAACCTGGAGGCCGCGGCCTCGCATTTTCCCAAGATCTGCTCCACCCACACCTACGCAGAGCGGGTGGCCACCATCGAGGCGGCCCGGGCGGCGGGCCTCAGCGTTTGCGTGGGGGGCATCCTGGGATTGGGTGAGAGCGTGGCCCAACGCTGGGAACTCGCCCAGGCCCTGGATGACCTGGCCGTGGACGCCATTCCTTTGAACTTTCTGCACCCCCTGCCGGGCACGGCCCTGGCGGACCGGCCCAGGCTTGAACCCTTGGAGGCCCTCAAGGCCGTGGTGGCCTTTCGCCTCATGCACCCGAAGCGCTCCATCATCATCTGCGGCGGCCGCCAGGTGACCCTGCGGTCGCTCGCCCCCCTGATCTTCGCCGCCGGGGCCGACAGCCTGATGACCGGCGACTACCTCACCACCCGGGGCCGCCTGCCGGAGGAGGACCGCCAGATGCTGGCGGATTTGGGATTGGAATTGGCTATTTAAAGATATTTTTTTGATTAGTGGCACAGGCTTCCAGCCTGTGTCCTTCACAGGCCGGAGGCCTGTGCCACTTTTGCTCTCGGAGTTGACATGGAGTTGCCGCAACTGCCGCGGATCAAAGGCATCTTCGTCACCGGCACCGACACCGACGTAGGCAAGACCGTGGTCGCCGCGGGCCTGACCGCGAGCCTGCGACGCCGGGGATTGCAGGCGATCTACTTCAAGCCCATGCAGAGCGGCTGCCCGGAAGCAGGGGGAAACTGATCCCCACGGACGCCGCCTGGGCCCGGGACCTGGCGGGATTGCCTGATCCCCTGGAACTCCTCACCCCGATAACTCTGCGGCTGCCCCTGGCTCCGGGAGTGGCCGCGGCCCGAGAGGGGGTGGCGGTGGATCTGGAGCGCATCGCCCAAGCCATCAGGGAACTGGCCGGCCGCTACGCATTTTTCGTGGTGGAAGGCGCCGGCGGCCTCTATGTCCCCCTGATCGACACCGGCTTTCTGGTGCTGGACCTGATCGGCTGGCTTTCGCTGCCGCTCCTGGTGGTGGCCCGGGCGGGTCTCGGCACCATCAATCACACGGCCCTGACGGTGATGGCGGCCCGGCAGCGCGGGGTGGAAGTGGCCGGGATCGTTCTGAATCGCGGTGCCGCCACCCCTAACCTGGCGGAACAGACCAATCCGGCCGTGATCGAGGCCCTCACCGGCCGGCCCATCCTGGCCCGGGTGCCGGAAATCAGTGATCTCAATGAGGCGTCTGGACGGGAAGCTCTGATATCGGCCCTGGATGGAGTTGCCGTTGCTTTGGCGTGAAAATCAAATCCCCCTAAATCCCCCTTTTTCAAAAGGGGGACTTCAGACCCCCCGTTAAAAGAAGGGGAGCAGGGGATTTTTATTCTCGTGGGCGCAGCATTGGTGAGGCATGAACGTTTAGCTAACCGCTGACAACTTTTTCTATGTTAGAAAAATTAGCCCAAGAATTGGCCTCCCTGGAGGCCCGGTCCCTGCGGCGGCGCCTCCAGGTGATCGAGGAGGTGCTGCCCGGCGGCCGGGTGCGACTGGCCGGCCGGGTGCTGCTGAACCTATCTTCCAATGACTACTTGGGGCTGGCCCAGGACCCCAGGCTCATTGCCGCGGCCCAGGACGCCGCGGCCCGCTGGGGCGCCGGAGCCGGGGCCTCCCGGCTGGTGACGGGGCACCTGGCCCTGCACGCCGCCGTGGAGGACAAGCTGGCGGCCTTCAAAGGCACCCAGGCCGCGGTCATCTTCAGCACCGGCTATATGGCCAACCTGGGGGTGATCGCAGCCCTCACGGGACCCGGGGACGCGGTCTTCGGCGATAAGCTCAACCACGCCAGCATCTACGACGGCATCAAGCTCTCCGGCGCCACCCTGCACCGCTTTCCACACCGCGACCTGAACCGGTTGGAGGAGCTCTTGCGCCAACATCAGGCCGCCAGGCGGCGCCTGATCATCACCGACTCGGTCTTTTCGGTGGACGGCGACCTGGCCCCGCTGACGGAGCTGGTGGCCCTGAAGGAGCGTTTCGGGGCGGCGCTGATGATCGATGAAGCCCACGCCACCGGGGTCCTGGGGGAACGGGGCGCCGGTCTGGCCGAGGCCTTGGGCCTGACCGGGCGCATCGAGGTGCATCTCGGTACCTTCTCCAAGGCCCTGGGCTCCCTGGGCGGCTACGTGGCCGGGGACCGGCGGCTCATCGACTACCTCTACAACCGCTCAAGGTCCCTGATCTATTCCACCGCCCTGGCGCCGCCGGTACTGGGGGCCATTGCGGCGGCTTTGGAGATTGTCCTCCAAGAGCCCGAGCGTCGCCGCTATCTGAAGGAGGAGTCGGAGAAATTTCGGCGCGGCTTGATCCGGGCCGGCCTGGATACCCTGGGCAGCGAAACCCAGATCATCCCGGTTTTGGTGGGAGAAAATGAACGGTCCCTGGAATTCGCCGCCAGATTAAGGCAGCAGGGCCTGATGGCCGTGGCCTTGCGGCCCCCCACGGTGCCGCCGGGCAAGGCCCGGGTCCGCTTTTCCCTGTCCGCGGCGCATAGCCGGGAAGACCTGGCCCGAGCCTTGAAGATCATCACAGCCATCGCCGGGGAAATGGGCCTGGGACGATGAAAAATCTGGTGCTGTTGCACGGCTGGGGCGCCTCGGAGCGCATCTGGCAACGCCAGGTGGAAGCCTTCGGGGAGAAATACACCGTCCTGGCCCCTTCGATCCCGGCTTGGGAGGCCGCCTGGCTGGAGGAGTATTTGACCCAGTTGCCCCTGGAGGAAACCATCCTGGTGGGCTGGTCCCTGGGGGGAATGCTCCTGGTGGAAGCCCTGGGCCAAATGGCGGGTCCGACCGCGGCTGCCACGGTCCTGGTGGGGGTGGCTCCGGTCTTCTGTCAAAGGCCCGGCCACCTCTGGGGTCAGCCTGTGGCCTCAGTCCGGGCCATGCGCATAGGGCTCAGAAGCGATCCGACCCGGGTCCTGGCGAATTTTCTGGCCTCCTGTCTGGCTCCCGGGGAAGAAGCGTTTCGAGACGAGGCCGCGGCGGGTTTCGATTTCGCCGCCGGTCCGGCCCATTTGGCTCTTCTGTCCCAAGGGCTGGACTATCTCCGGGATCAGGACCTGAGCGGTTCGCTGCCACACCTCCGAGGCCCGGCGGCCATTATCCAGGGGGAGGAGGACGGCATCGTCCACCCGGCCCAGGCGCGGTTTCTTCAGGAAAACCTGCCGGCTGCGAGCTTGCACATCTTGCCGGGCTCCGGGCATTTGCCTTTCTTGACTCAGGCGGAAACTTTTAATGGGATTTTAAGAGGGTTGCTTTAGACAAAGAAGCTCTTGCAAATGCCGTTTGGTCATCCTGAGCGCCGCGAAGGATCTTGGTGGCACCGGATAGAAAGCCTGTACATACTTTCGCACAGCCTGGAAAGGCTGTGCCACCCAAAAAGCGAGATTCTTCGGTCGCGGCGCTCCCTCAGAATGACATTTTGATGAATTTCAAATTAAAAATGAAAGCGGATCAACTAGATATAAAGCGAGGGATCAGGCGCAATTTTGCCCGGCGGGCCGGCTCTTATGACCGCCAGGCCTGCGTGCAGCGCCTCATGGCCCAGGGCCTGCTGGCCCGGTTGGCCGACGCCCTGCCGCGGTCGGGGCGGCTCCTGGAGATCGGCTGCGGCACCGGCTACTTCACCCGGCTGCTCAAGCAGAGTTGCAATGGGGCCGCCCTGGTGGCCCTGGACCTGGATGCGGCCCTGGTGGCCGCGGCCCGGGAGCGGCTGGGCGCAGGCGCCGGGAGTGTCCTGGCTGGTGGCGGATGGCGAGACCCTGAGCCGGGGCCGTTTTGACGCCATCGTCGCCAATGCCAGCTTCCAGTGGCTCACCCGCCCGGCTGACTCCCTGGCGGCTTACCAGCGCCTCCTCAACCCCGGCGGGACGCTGGCCTTCTCCACCCTGGGGCCCGGAACCTTTCGGGAACTGGCGGATTCCCTGGGACAGGCCGCGGCTGCCACGCCTCTGGCTGACCGGCCGGCCATCGCCGCCCAGAGCTTCCTGGACGAGCCGGCCTGGTCCGAACTCCTGGCCAAGGCCGGTTTCAGCCAGGTGCAACTGGCCCGGGAATGGGTCACCACCACCTATCCCTCGGTGTCGGCCTTTCTCAAGTCCCTCCAGGCCATGGGGGCCACCAACCCCGAGCCCCAGCCCTTTTCGCCCCGGCTGCTCAAGGCCTTGATCCAGGCCTATCAGGTCAGGCTACGGCGCCGGCGGCGCCATCCCGGTGAGCTACGAAATCATTTGGGCCGTGGCCCGGAAAGGCAGGGATTAGGGGTTAGGGGTTAGGGGCCAGTAGGGGCGACCTGCTGGGTCGCCCTTTGATTGAAATGAGATAAAAAAAAGCAGGCCCGAAGGCCTGCCCCTTCTCGAAACTCAAAACTCGAAACTCGAAACTCAAACCGGTTGGACCCAGGTGGCCTGGGGGCCTTCTCTGCCTTCCTCCTGGCCGAACTTCACGGCTGTGCCGGGGTTCAGCGTGGCAAAGCTGCCTTTCTTCACGGCATTGGCATGGAAGTAGACCTCCAGGCCATCGTCGGTTTCGATAAAGCCGTACTCCCGGTCCGGAAAGAGGCGGAGCACCCGGCCTTGCCGGGCGGATTCCTCGTGGGTCTTGACATGCTGCTGACTGACCCGGGAATGCTCCTCCAGGCGCCGGTCCAGGACATCGAAGGCCTCCACCAGCAAGGGCACCACGACCTCACCCTGCCGGACAATGGTGACGACATCCCCGGGCAGGGCGACCACCAGGTGGACCTCGAAGGCCCCGAGATGGTGGTGGGCGGTGCCGATGATCTCCACCCGGGCGTGCAGGATGGGTCCGGAATAGTGTTTTTGCAGACGTTCCAGTTCTTGTTCGATCTTGGCCCGCCACTCCGGCAGGATTTCCACCTTTTGACCCTCAATATGAATATCCAGCGGCAGCATGCTCCCACCTCCTGAAGATGTGCAATTTGACCTCTTTCAGTTAAGGTGCGCGGCCGGGCTTGTCAATGGGAAGGGGTGTTGATGAGTCAGGATCATCATGTACATCACAGGCCGGAGGCCTGTGCCACTAATTATCTATTGCGTGCCGATGAAGCAGGGCCGGAAGCTGGATTCGTCTCGCTCCAGATGTTTTTGTAAGGTGCTTAAGATCGCGGCTTTATCCTGGGGCAAATGTCCCGCCACGTTGACGTAATTGGTGTAATGGTCGCTGACTATCTGGGTGGGGATGGCCACGGCCTCGATCAGGGCCATGGTCTCCCGGATCACGCCGTGGGGGCTGAGCAGCCCGAAGCGCCCGGCCTGGATATCCTCCAGCAGCGGGGTGTTGATCTTGGGGACCAGGGTGCGTAGGCGCACCACGTTTGGCGCCATCTCGTTCAGCACCCGGGCGGTTTCCCGGGCGTGGATATCGGTGCGCTCCCGGCCGCCCAGCCCCAGGATGACGTAGGCGTTGAGCTCCATCTCCGCCTGGCGGGTAAGCAGGCCGGCCGCTATCTGGGTGCGGCTGTCGGCGCCTTTGCGCACCTGGGCGAGGATCTCGTCGTCGCCGCTTTCCAGGCCCAGGTGAATCCTTTTCAGGCCCGAGTCCGCCAGGATCTTTAGATTATCCAGGCCCTTGCGCAAGATGTATTGGGCTGAGCCGTACACCGTGATTCGCTCCAGCCGGGGAAACAGGGAAACGGCGCAGGAGCAGATTTCCGCCAGGCTTGCGGTGGGCATGGCAATGGTGTTACCGGCGGGCAGAAAGATGGTCCGTACCGTGCTGCCGTAAGTCCGGCGGGCCTCTTCCAGGTCGGCCTTGACCTCCCGGGTGGGCCGGACCCTGAACTTCACCCCCTGCTTATAGACCATACAGAAGGTGCAGAGGTTGTAGGGGCAGCCCACGGTGGCCTGGACCAGCAGGCTGTCGGCCTCGCTGGGCGGACGGTAGATGGGGCCTTCGTAATGCATAGTCAGTAGTCAGTAAAACTCCCCCTCCCCGCGAGGGGAGGGGGTTGGGGGGAGGGTGGCAACTTATTCCCAAATGCTTAAGAAGACGCCACCCCCACCCTAACCCTCCCCCCTCAAGGGGGAGGGGATTTCTCTTTAGCAAGAATGTGGGCTGCATTTCTTGAAATGCTGATATCTAAAGCCACACAATCGATAACCGAAGCTACTTGCCTCCTTCCAACTTCTGCTTCATTTCTTTATTCTGGCGCACCAGCTCCCGCCAGCGCATGGCCTTGTCGATGGCCAGCAGAATCTGCTCCTTGCGGAAGGGCTTGGTGATGAAGTCGAAGGCCCCCTTGGCCATGGCCTCCTCCGCCGACTCCAGCGACCCGTAGGCGGTGATGACCATGACCAGGGCGTCCGGGTCCCGCTCTTTGGCCCGGGCCAGGAGTTCCATGCCGTCCATGCCCGGCATCTTCAGGTCGGTGAGGATCAGGTCGAAGGTCTCCTTTTCCAGGAACTCCGCGGCCTCCAGCGGGTTGTTGGTGGCGGTCACCTGGTGGTCGGAATAGCCCTCGATGATCATCTTCAGCAGGGCCAGCATGTCCAGTTCGTCATCGACGGCCAGTATGCGTCCCATCCTTGTGAACCTCCTCAGTTGGCCGCCTGCCGCGCCTCGGGCGAGTGGGCGGCGGCCGTCTCCGGCTGCAGGATGATGAAAAAAGTGGTGCCCGTGGAACCCCCGGCGGATTCCCCGGCGGCCCGGGACTCAAAGCGGATATGGCCCCCGTATTTGCTGATGATGGCGTAGCTCACCGCCAGCCCCAGGCCGGTGCCCTCTCCCACCTTTTTAGTGGTAAAGAACGGATCGAAGATGCGGTCGCCGATCTCCTTGGGGATGCCGCTGCCGGTGTCGGCAAAGATGGCCTCCACCAGGTTGGTGTAGGGGTTGATCTTGGTGATCACCGTCAGGCGGCCACCGCCGGGCATGGCGGCCACGGCGTTGTTGATCAGATTGAAAAAGACCTGCTGGAGCTCGCCGGCGTCGCCCCTGACCTTCGGCAGGTCCGGGGCCAGGCGCACCTCCAGGTCGATCTTCTTGGTGAGCAGGCTGTTTTGCACCAGTTCCATGACGTTCCCCAGGCCCTGGTTGAGGTCGGTGAACTCCTCCTGGCCGGAGGGCAGCCGGGCAAAGCTCATCATATTTTCAACGATCTTCTTGGCGTTGAGCCCCTGGCGCTCGATGGTCTTCAGCATCTGATGCTCTTTGCTATCCGGTGGGATGCGGTCCAGCAGGAGTTCGGTGAAGCCCAGCATGACGCCCACCGGGTTGTTGATCTCATGGGCCACCCCGGCGGCCAGGGTGCCCAGGGAGGCCAGTTTCTCGGTTTGGGCCAGTTGCTTTTCCAGCTCCTGGCGGTCGGTGAGGTCCCGGGCCATGACCAGGACCTGCTCCACCGAGCGGCCGTCTTCCCCGAAGATGGGCACAAAGTGAATGGAAAACCAATAGGTGCGCTCCTTGAGAACTATGGCCTGCTTGATTTCGACGCTGCGGCGGCTGCTGAAGACCTCCGCCACCGCCCCCAGCATGGCGCCGCTGGCTTCCGGGTCGAAAGAGTCGGCCAGGTTCTTGCCTTGCAGGCCCACCGCCGGGATACCCAGGACCCGGGCCGCGGCGTGGTTGGCGCTGAGGAAGGCCCCGGTTTCATCCAGCAGGAAGATGAGGTCCCGGGCGTTCTCCACCACCGACTTGTACTGCTTCTGGCTGCGGCGCAGGTCGGCGGTGGTGCGGTCCACCTCCTCCTGCAACTCCACGGACCAGCGCGAGGTATAGTAGATGATGGCCGCGGCGGCGCAGATCAGGGCGAAGATGAGCAGGCCCTGGATCAAAAACTGCCGCACGTAGAGCGAGTGGATGGTGCCGTAGACCTCGTCCGTGGGCGCCACCACCGCCACCGACCAGATTGGCCCGCCGTCCGGGCCGGCCTTGGCCGGGGCATAGGCCAGGAATTTTTCCATCTGGCCGATGACGCCCCGGTGCCAGCCGGAGGTGTAGCGGGAGGTGCCCTCCTCGCCGGCCGCCATCCTGGAGCGCTGAATCTCGTTGATGGCCCCGAAGTCGATCAGCGGGTTGCGCCGGCCCCGGGCGGTGAAGGCGTCCCGGCCGATGAAGTCCCGCTCCGGATGGTAGAGGAAAAGCCCCGCCTGGTCGATCACCCAGCAATAGCCCGTGCGGCCGGAGCGGATAGCGGCGCAGTAGGAGCCGACAAAGCGGCTGAGGTCGATCTTAAAGAGCAGCACCCCGGTCAGGCCGCCGGGCGGCCGGGGATGGGACTCGTCCACGCTTTCACCGTAGACCGGGGTGGCCAGTTCCATGACCGGGACCTGGGCTCCGTCCCGCGCCTCGACCCGGATGGGTCCCTGGTAGATGCGGCCCCGGTTGGCCGGCTCCTGGGCCCGGGCCACGGCCGGCAGCCCGCTAAAATCCCCCGGCGCCACCCGGGGCCCGCCGGCGTCCAGGGTGTAGGCCATGTCCGCCGGGGCGTTAAAGCGCCTGATGGACGTCACCCCCAGGCGGGAAAGCTCCTCGAAGCTGAGCCGCATCCGGTTGGCCCAGGCCACGTCCTCCAGGTACTGGATGGCCGGAGAGTAGGCCAGGGTCCTAAGCTCCCGGCGCAGAAAGGCCAGACCGTCCTGCAACTGGCGGGCCGTGGCCTTCGCCAGGATAAGCTGCTGCCGCTGGAAATCGTCGGAGACGATCTCCTGGGTGCGCTTCAGGGAGAGAATCCCCAGGATAAAGGCCGCAGCCAGGAGCACGATGACCAGTAACCCCATGGCCGCCAGCAGTTTTTGGAAGCCGAGTTTTTTCATAGAAAATTGGTAGCACAGGCGTCTCGCCTGGGCCTCACAGGCCGGAGGCCTGTGCCACTAAAATTTGGTGCGCCGGTCACACCCTGCATGTAGGACAGGCGCCCTCGCCTGTCCAGGGACAGCCGGGGGCGGCTGTCCTACACTCTAAGCATTGCGGCGGCCACAGGCCGCCCTATAAATTACCCCCGCTCCAGGTTATAGCCGCGGCTGATGAACTCCTGGTAGTAGCGGTCGGCTTCGTCGTCGGAGAGCATGACCATGTCCAGTTGTTTGCTCACCATCATCAGGCGGCCCAGGATCTCGAGCTTCGCCTCCAGGAGCGCCGGCTCCAGGGCGTCGACCCGGGCGGTGATGGAGTCCTCTTTGAGTTCGACCCGGAAACCCAGGTGCTGGAGGACCAGGGAGAGAAAGCGCACCCGGCGCATCCGCCGGGTCAGTTCGGCGCCGCCGCCGTAGAAGGTGAAACTGACGTAGCTGTTCTCCGGGGTCCCCAGAAAGGCCTCGACGGTGGCGAAGTGAAAGCCCAGGCGGTTGGACAGGTTCAGGTAGTCGTCGGTGATGATGGCAAAATTCTTTTCGTGGAGCTTCTCCCGGACGTTGGTGTCGGTGGCGGCGCTCATCACCACCGGAGAGGAAGCCGGCCAGGTCCACGGGCTTGGGGCCTTTCCAGCCCACCGCCGCCACCCCCTGCCAGTAGGCCAGCAGGGGCCGGGAGCGCAGGTGCTCGGGCCTGACCTGCACCAGGTCGGCCGCCTCGGGGGCCAGGCCACCCCCCAGGTCGATCAAGTAGAGGTCGATGGGCAACTGACTCACCAGCCGCCGGCTGCCGTCGGCCACCCCCCGGCCGGAGGACATCTCGAAGAGTTCCGCCATGGCCTTTTCGTGGGCAAATCGGGTGATATCGTGGTAGGTGCGGCAGGCCTCGGGCCGGAAGTCGTCGGCCCGGGGGTCGAGGAGGTTCAGGGGGGTGATGTGCTTCAGGGCCCGCTCCAGCACCTTGAAGGCCCGGCTCTGGCGCACCACTTCGTCACCGCCCCGGGGGAGCTTGAGGAGTTCCTCGACCTTGCCGGCGTAGACGTTGCCGTAATGGGCGTCCACGGTGACCACCGCGCCCGGCGCCAGGAGGCCCAACGCCCCCTGGCGCCGAAGACCGCGGGTACCCGAGCTTCCCTAAGGACCGTGGCCAGGTGGCTGGTGGCGCTGCCGGCCTCGGAGACCACGGCCACGGCCCGGCCCACCGCCACGGCGTATTCCGGCAAGGCCTGGCTGGTGACCAGCACCACGCCCCGGGGGATTTCCCGGAGATTTTCGTCCTTGAGATGATAGACCCGGCCCACCGCCGCGCCCCGGGAGGCGACGAGGCCGTTTTCCAGGAGCACCTCGGCGCCTTTGATCCTGGGCGGCAGATAATCGGTGCGCATCTGGCGGCTGACCCGCAAGGGCCGGGCCTGGAGCAGATAAAACCGGCCGTCCGGCCCCAGGGCCCATTCGATGTCCTGGGGGCCGCCGAAATGCTCTTTGATAATTCGGCCCAAGGTCGTGAGATTCAGGACCTGCTCCTCCGACAGGCTCGGCCCCTGGCGCTCCGCCGGGATATCCCGGTCCAGGATGCCGCCCTCGGGGGCCGGCACGTGCATCCGGATCTTTTCGCCCACGTGGCTGGCGATCAACCGGCCCTCCTCCACCCGGAAGATGTCCGGCTCCACCACGCCGCCCACGGCCAGGGAGCCCAGGCCGCAGACCGCATTGATGATGGTGGCGTCGCCGCCCCGGGGATCGTCGGTATAGAGGACGCCGGCGGTCACGGCCGGCACCATCTCCATGACCACCACCCCCATGGCCAGCTCCTGGTAGGAAAAGCCGCTGGTGTGGCAGTAGTACAGGGACCGGGGAGTGAACTGGGAGGCGATGACCTCCTTATAGCGCTCCAGGACCCGGTCCCGGGGCACGTTGAGGATGGTCTCGAACTGGCCGGCAAAGCTGAACTGGCTGTCTTCCTGCAGGGCGGAGGAGCGCACCGCCACGCGGTCCGAGGCCAAAGCGGCCAGCCGATTGGTGATCTCCCCGGCCAGATCCGCGGGGAGTTCCTGGGCCATGATCCGTTCCCGGATGGCATCGCCCGCCTCCCGGAGGCTCTCCAGGTCGCGGATGTGGGAGTGGGAGATTTCCTGGCGGATGAAGGCCTCCAGGCCGGCGATCTCGAAGAAGCGCTTCTGGGCATAGGCGCTCACCCCGAAGCCGGCGGGCACCTTGAGTCCCAGCCGGGTGAGTTCGCCCAGCTTCTCGGCCTTGCCTCCGTAAAACAGGCCTTCCCGCACTTCCTCCAGAGGCAGGGTCAAAGGCACCGGCGTCAGCTTGATGCCCACGGCCAAATCTTCGGCCACCAGTTGCGCCACCCGGAGCCGGGCCGCCGCCAATCCGGAGTAACGGCCGTCGGACATGGCCAGGAGGGCCGCCACCAGGGTCTCCACCTCCTGACCCAGGCGCTCGCAGGCCTGGCGCACATAGTGCATATCGAAGAGGAAGCCTTCGCTCACCTTGACCTGGAGGTCGGCCACGAGGGTGAGAATGGCGCTGTTGGCCGCCAACAGGCGTTTATACTGGAGATAGCGCTCCAGCAGCGCCGGGGGCGGCCCCAAAGAGACCTTTCGTGGGGGCCGGCTCTTGCGGTTGAGCCAGTCTTTCAATTTGCGCAGGGCCGCGGCCACGCCGTTTTCCCTCTAAATAGAGATTATTCCTTTTAAATTATAATGCAAAGCGCAGGTGGCCTCAATGTATTTAAAAGCGGACGGGAGACCGGGGACCGGAGACCGGAAAGAAAAGGCTGAGCCGGTCCAATCGCCGGTCTATGAAAAAAGAAGGAGCCCCCGACATTTAAATCTAAGGTAAACCGCGCTATAATTACGACCATTCGTTCACATTTCGAGGAGGATATCATGAGCAAGTTCCTGTTCGTCCTGACCCGCGGGCCCGAGGACCCCACTCGGGCCGTGCGCTGCTTCCAATTCGCCAAGATCGCCGCCGACAAAGGTCACGAAGTGACGGTCTTCCTGGTGGACGATGCCGCCTATTTCACCAACCTCTCCCTCACCGAGCGGATCAAGGCCCCTACCGGCGACGACCTGCTGACTTACTGGAAATTCCTGGTGGAGAAGGGCGCCAGCATCCTGGTGTGCAAACCCTGTGCGGAAACCAGGCTGATTAGCGCCGACGACCTGCCGCCCGGGACCAGGATCGGCACCGGGGTGACTCTGATCGACCTGGCCGTGGACGCCAAGGTGTTTACCTTTTAAAAGGCGAAGAGGGCGGTTCGAGAACCGCCCCTACAAAGGCTTCAAGCCTGCGGCTACCAGGGCATTTTCATGATTTTGGGTGGGTAAAAGACGCATGAAAGGATGGTCTTACCGCCTGTCTGACCGGCTGGTGCTCCGGACGCGTCTCCCGGAGCGGCTGGAAACCGGAGAACGGGTCCTGCTGGTGCAAAGCGGCGAGGCCTTTCCCCCCGGCCATCCCAGCACCCGCCTCTGCCTGGACCTGCTCCGGGAGACCCTGGCCGCGGCGAAGGTTAAACGCCTGCTGGATGTGGGCTGCGGCGCCGGGGTGCTGAGCCTGGCGGCCGCGGCCCTGGGGGTTCCCCGGGTCGTGGCGGTGGATCTGGCCTTAAAAGCGGCCCGGGCCACCCGGGAGAATGCCCGGGAAAACGGCCTGGCCGAATCGATCCTGGTGGTGCGGGGCTCCACCGAGGGACTCGGGGTCCCGTTTGATCTGGTGGCCGCCAACCTTCCCTGGGAAGTGCAGATGGCCAAGGCAGCCGAACTGGACCGGGTGACCGCGGCCGGGGGCCGGCTGATTCTGGCGGGGTTCCGCGATAACCAGGAAGCGCGGCTACTGGAAGGTTACCGTAGGCTGGGGTGGTCCCTGCAACGGCGCCTGGTCAAGGACTTCCACCATCCCGAGCTGCCGCCGGAGATCAGTTTTAACTGGGTGGCCTGGCGGCTGGGGAGATGACGGGGGACGGGAGACCGGAGACGGGAGCAGGCTTCTTGCTTCGGTCCTCCGTCTGATGAAAAAGACCAACCGGGACCGAGGACCGGAGAGGGTTCATTCTTGCTCCGGTCTTCCGTCCTCCGTCTCCCGTCTTTTCTTGCTCCGGTCTCCCGCCTGCTGTCATCCGTCTTCCTGCCGATCCATAAGTCCATTAAATTAAAAAATTATTGACATTATCGGGGTTTTGCGGTTTCATGGCCTGGTAGCAGCCGCTATTCCGGTCCCGACTTGGCTGCACGGAGGTAAATCATGCCCCAATGTCCCCATTGCCAGACCGAATATGACAAAGGGCAGCGTTATTGCAGTGTGTGCGGCAGTTTTCTGTTGCATCCGGAAGAAGGAGACACCTTTTGCCCCCAATGCGGGGTCAGGGTCTCGCCGCGCCAGGAGTTCTGCCATGAATGTGACGCGCCTCTGAAAGGAGAGGGCCTGAGGAAGGTCGAAGTGGCTCCGGGCGAGGGGCCGCCTCCCGAACCGGCCCCCCTACCCAGCGCCGCCCCCGCGGCCCCAGCCCTGCCCTCCTGGGTCATCGGCGCCCTGGCCGGAGCCGGGATCATCATCATCATCCTGTTAATCGTCATCTTCAGCCGGACCAGCCCACCGCCGGCCCCAGCCGTACCGGCGCCCCAGGCCGCAGCTCCGGCGCCCCAGGCCCCGGCGGTGACCCCAGCACCACCGGCGGCGCCGGTCCCGGCGCCCGCCGCCCCCGGTGAAGAGCTGAAAGATCAATTGCAAAAGGTGCTCTCGACGCTGCGGGACGCCCAGTTGAAGAAGAATATCACCGAATTCATGAGCGTCTATTCCACCAAATTTCCCAATGCCGACCAGAAGCGCAAAGATGCCCTGAATGCCTGGGAATCCTACGACTACACCAACCTGGTCTTCACGGTGGACAAGGTCCAGGCCATCGACGCCAATAACGCCCTGGCCTGGGTCACCTGGTATATGGACGTCCGCAACCGCAACAACCAGGAGCTTTCCAGCGCCACCCAGACCTACCAGGCACGGTTCGTCCAGGAGCAGGGCAACTGGCGCATCCAGGAACTTAAAGAGGTGCAATAAGGAGGAGACTCATGGGACACCGGCAGCTGATCAAAGGCCTTTTACTCTTATTCCTGATTATTGCTATGGTGGGCGCCTGTCAGCAGCCTGTCTCCTATCCGGTGGCCCCCAGTTACTATTATGTGGTGCCTACCACCACTTATCTACGTTCCTGTGCCAGCTATGCCGATGAGTGCTACGTGGTGGCCCAAGTCTTCAGCGGCGACCGGGTCACCGTCCTGGACCGCAACGATTACAACTGGGCCCGGGTGCAGTTGGAGCGCAGCGGCGTCATCGGCTGGATCCCCGGTGAACTGCTGACCCCCAGCCCCGTGCCTTCCAGCTTCTACGTGGCCTGGAACGACGTCTATCTCCGGGAGTGCGCCGACTACAACTGCCGCTCGGTGCAGCTGCTCTACCGCGGCGACCGGGTCGACAAGATCGACCAGGACTACCGCGGCTGGTGGCGGGTCCGGGTGGCCAAATCCGGCCTGACCGGCTGGATTCCCGCCGCGGCGGTGGCTCCCAACCCCGGGCCGCCTTATTTCTATGTGGCGGTGAACGGCCTGGCCCTGCGGGCCGGCCCCAGCACCGGCAACCGCATCCTCTCCACCTTGGGCCTCAACGACCGGGTGGAGATGCTGGGCGCCAATGCCGCCGGCTGGTCCCAGGTGCGCGACCTGCGCACCAACATCATCGGCTGGGTGGCGTCCCGCTACCTGGAATCCTTTCCGGTGAGCTCCCCGCGGGCGGTTCCCAAAAAGCGCGCCCCAGCTTCGAAGACCGCGCCTCAGGAGGAGACTCCCGCTCCAACTCCGGCTAAACCCAAGGCTATGTAGCCTTTTTGTCCGACCGGTGGACCGAGGAGGGGCCCAGGAAATTTTCCAGGGTCCCTCTTTTGTTTTTTTTACTTTTTTATTTGATATAATAAGTTTCAATTTGGACTCCCCTCGACCGGGGGATCTCATGGACGAGAAAAAAATATGGCACCGCCGGACACCTCAGCCTCTGCTTCGCAGGCCCTGCTCAAGCGTCTTTGGATACATGGGTTTCTGGCCGGCGTTGGGGTGTTGTGCGTCATTTTGCTCAGCTGTTATTTCATCTGGGGCTGGCCTTTCGCCACCCCGGAGGCTCCGGAAAAAACCAACCCGACCCCGACCCAGGCTCTGGTAGCTCCGGTGACCCCACCGGCGCCCGCCCTCGAAACCCCGCCGCCTGCCGGTGTCGCGGTTGGGCCCCCCGCCACCCTCGAGGCCGAACTCTCGAGCGTCCTGGCCAAACTGGAGGAAGCTAACCAAAAGAGAGACCTGCAGCAATTATTGAGCCTCTATTCCCCGTCTTTTCCCGATTTGCCCCAGAAGGCCCAGGAGATTTCCCGGTCTTGGGCCTCCTACGACTATCTCAGTCTCAACTTCAAACTGGCGGAAATCAAGACCCAGGCCCCGGACCGCGCCTCCGCCCTGGTCACCTGGAAGATCAAGACCAGGCAGCGCCAGACCCATAAAATCAAAGACATCACTAGAGTCTATCTGGTGTCATTCACCTATGAATCGGGCCAGTGGCGCATTAATTCTCTGGAAAAAGTCGGGAATCCGGCAAACCAGGACAAATCTCCATGAGGTTTTGGGATAATTTCAGGTTCATCCTGATAGCGACCCTGCTGCTGGCGCTGGCCGGCGCTTGTGTCACGCCACCGCCCCATTCGCCGGAAGGCGATTATTATCTCACTGCGGATATGACCTATCTGCGGGATGCGGCGGCCTTCGACAGCAACGTGGTGGGACAGCTTTATAAAGGCGACCAGGTGGAGAAGTTGGGCGCCGGCCCGGCCGGCTGGTGGCAGGTTCGGTCCGGGCGGACCGGCCAGAACGGCTGGGTCCCCGCCGATCTATGCAGCCCTAACCCGGTGCCGGTGCCCCGGTTTTTGGTGACCCGAACCGTCAATTTGCGGGAATGTCCCCAGGACCTCTGCCCGTCTCTGCAGCTTTTGTCCCGGGGCGACCCGGTGCAAAAGCTCGAGCAGAACGACCAGGGCTGGTGGCGAGTCCTGGTGATCGCGAGCCGCAATCTCGGCTGGCTCCCGGCTAAAACCCTGGCCGCGAACCTGGAAGAGGCCAAGGGGGCTGAAAAGGCCTACCTCTATGTGGCCGTCAGGCGCTTAAAGCTATTCGGGGAGCCGCGCCCCGAGGCCGAAGTGATCAAGTTGCTCCAAGTCAACGACCAGGTGGAGCAACTGGACCAAAATCCGGCGGGGTGGCTTAAAGTCCGCCAACCATCCAGCGGCGCCGTGGGTTGGGTGCAGGGCCGCTATCTGGAACCCCTGCCGGTGCGGTACCCGCGGCCGGAGAAGTCAAAGAAAAAGGGGCGCCAACCCCAACTTCAGCCACCAGAACCCACCGAGACCCAGCCCCAGCCCGAACCTGAGATCATGTAGGCTGCTTAGTGGCACAGGCTGCCAGCCGGTGACCCACAGGCCGGAGGCCTATGCCACTTATTCCGCCGGGCCCAGGAGCTCCAAAATCAGGGCTTCGCTGGCCGAGTACGGGTCATCCTGCCGCGCCAGGATATCCTGCATGATCCGATCCAAGCGGCCATCTTGCTTGAGCTGCCGCACCAGGTGGCGGAAGACCCCTTCCTTCAGAAGTTCGAGGAACTCCTGGCGCACCCTGGCGCCCCGGGCCGCCTGGAAGGCCTGCTTATCCCCTTGCAGATACTCTTCGTGCTGCCGCACTGCGGCCATCAGGGCGTCGATGCCCTCATTGTCCTTGGCCTGGGCCAGGAGCACCGGCGGCCGCCAGGCCGTTTCCCGCGACGGGGCGCGCAACTCCAGCATCTGCAGCAGTTCCTGGTAAGTGCGGGAGGCGCCCTCCCGGTCCGCCTTGTTCACCACCAGGATATCGGCCACTTCCAGGATACCGGCCTTGATGGCCTGGATGTCGTCACCCATGCCCGGCACCGTCACCACGATGGTAGTGTAGGCGGTGGCGGCGATCTCCACCTCGTCCTGGCCCACCCCGACGGTCTCCACCAGGACGTAGTCCTTGCCCATGGCGTCCAGGACCGTGATCACCGCCCGGGCCGAGGCGGTGAGGCCGCCGAAATGGCCCCGGGTGGCCAGCGACCGGATGAAGACGCCGTCATCAGTGGCGTGGCGTTGCATGCGGATGCGGTCGCCCAGGATGGCCCCGCCGGAAAAGGGGCTGGTGGGGTCCACCGCCACCACCCCCACGGTCTTGCCCGCCTGGCGCAGGTATTGAATCAGGCGGTCGGTGAGGGTGCTCTTCCCCGCCCCGGGGGAACCGGTAAGCCCGATGATATGAGCCCGGCCGCTATGGCGATAAAGATGCTTCAAGGTCTCCCGGGCGGAGGCCACCCCGTCGTCCAGCTCCCGCATCAGGCGGGCCGCGGCCCGCACCTCGCCCCGCAATATCTGCTCCACCACCTGGTGGTTTTTGTCCATGCATCCTCCCATCAGGAACCGGCCGGCGGCTGGACGTCTAGGTCCACCCCGATAAACCCACTCGGCCCGACTCATCCATATTTATATGGCACCACCGCCGCAATGGCAAATAAAAGCTGGGTGAAAAAAGGGGAGCCGCGGTCCCGGTTGCTTTTCCTTTTAACTTTGAACCTTTAACCTTTTTCCCTTTTCCGCCTGGTATTTATTGCTCCCGGCTCACCCTCTAGGTTAAAATGGACCCAGGGGCGGTGAAACCTACATGCGTAATCCGGTACAGCGACTCTACCAGCTCTTTACCCACGAGGACCGCCTCCTCATCCTCATCGACCCGGACCCGGACTCCATCGCCAGCGCCCTGGCCTTGAAGCGCCTGCTGTGGCACCGCCTCTCGGCCTGCGTCATCTCCATCATCCGGCCCATCACCCGGCCCCAAAACCAGCGCCTGGTGAAACTCCTGGGGATCGCCCTGAACCCCATCCAGGAGATCAATCCCGAGGATTTCCAGCGCAAGGCCCTGGTGGACAACCAACCTGGACATCACGAGATCTTCGGCGGTTTTTGCTTTGATGCCGTCATCGACCACCACCCTCACCTGCCCGACACCCACGGCAAGTTCGTGGACATCCGACCGGAGTACGGCGCCACCTCCACCATCATGACCGAGTATCTGCGGGAGGCTCACATCCGGCCCTCCCTGCGGCTGGCCACCGCCCTCTATTACGGCATCAAGACCGACACCGCCAATTTCGAGCGTCCGGCCGTGGAGGCCGACATGCGAGCCTTCCACTACCTCTTCGCGTTCACCCGGCGGCCCCTGGTGCGGCGCCTGGAGTTTGCCGAATTCAACCTGTCCATGCTGGGCTACTTCCAACTGGCCCTGAATCGCTATTGCATCCGCCATAACCGCGTTTATGCCTTTCTGGGCGAGGTTTCCGCCCCGGATATCCTGGTCATCCTGGCCGACTTCCTGCTGCGGGCCGGGGAGATCTCCTGGACCATCGTGGCAGGTCTCTATGAAGGCAAACTGGTGGTGATCTTCCGGAATGACGGTCTGCGGAAAAACGCCGGGCGGCTGGCTTCCAGGGCCTTCGGGCGGCTGGGCTCCGCCGGCGGCCACGTGGCCAGCGCCCGGGCCGAGGTGCCCCTGGAGCATACCTCCATGCAGGTTGAGGCGCCCTGGCAGGATTGGCAGGACTATCTGATCCACCGGGTGGAGGGCCACGGCCGGCTGGCGGCTCCAGTCTGCGAACCGGGTTCGGCCCCGGCAGGGAAAAAAGATAAGGCTTGACCTGCGGAGAGGGGGTGAATCAGCGGAATCAACGCCCAACCGCCAGGGAGCAAGAGTGACTCAGACCACCCCGAAACTATTGGCCCTCAGGGGCACGACTTCTGTGCCCTAAGCCGCGCCTGAAAGGATCGCCATGCACCAGGCCTTACTCTTAGTAGACCTCCAGAACGATTATTTCCCCGGCGGCAAGATGGAGCTGACGGGCATCAACGAGGCCGCCCTCCAGGCCCAGGCCCTGTTGGCGGAGTTCCGCCGGCGGCTCTGGCCCACCTATCACCTCCAGCATGTCTCCCTGCGGCCGGGCGCCCCCTTCTTCGTGCCCGGCACCCCGGGAGTGGAAATCCAGGCGCTGATTGCCCCGCTGCCGGGGGAACAGGTCATTGAAAAGCATTTCCCCAACAGCTTCCGGGATACCAGCCTGCAGGCGCAGTTGTCCGCCGGTCAGGTGCAGGAACTGGTGATTTGCGGCGCCATGAGCCACATGTGCATCGACGCCACCACGCGGGCTGCGGTGGACCTCGGGTTCACCTGTACGGTGATCCACGACGCCTGCGCATCCCGGGACCTGAGCTTCGGCGACCGGGTGATCCCGGCCGCCCAGGTGCACGGCGCCTTCATGGCGGCCCTGTCGCCCTTGTATGCCCGGGTGGTGTCGCGGGAGGAATTCCTCCAAGGGCTGCAGGCCGTTCGGTGAAAGTCGAGGGGCTCGATCATCTGGTGTTGACCGTCAAGGACCTCGAAGCCGCCTGCGCCTTCTATGCCGGGGTGTTGGGCCTGGAAGTGGTTACCTTTGGAGGTGGCAGAAAAGCTCTGGCCATAGGGGCGCAGCGGATCAACCTGCACCGGCAAGGCCAGGAGTTGGAGCCCCGGGCCCAACACCCGACCCCGGGTTCGGCGGATTTATGCTTCCTCACTTCCACCCCGCTGTCCGAGGTCAGGGCCCACCTGGCCGCCTGCGGCGTCGCCATGATCGCCGGGCCGGTGCGCCGCACCGGGGCCCGGGGTCCCCTCGAATCCGTCTACTGTCGAGATCCGGACCTGAACCTGATCGAGGTTGCCAATTATGCGCCGCCCGACCGACCGAAGCAAAGTTGATGGAGATAACTTCATGAGAAAAACCGTCATATTCCTGATCACCCTGATGCTGGCCGGCTGCCTGGCGTCCTGCTCCGCGCCCCCGGCTCCTAAAGAGTTTAAATCCGAGGCCGGCGGGTTCGCGGTGATGTCGCCGGCGCCGTTGCAGGAGTCGGTCCAACCGGTGGAGACCCAGGACAGCAAGATCGATCTCCACCTGTTCTCCGCCCAGCAGGACGAAATCGGCTATTTTGTGGCCTATTGCGACTATCCCCCGGAGCTGGCCCGGGCGGACAACGCCGAGAAGATGCTGGACGGCGCCCGGGACGGGGCGGTGGGCAACGCCCACGGCAAACTGACCTCGGAGACTGCCATCACCCTGGCCGGCCACCCCGGCCGGGAAGTGATCATCGAAGCCGTGGGCGAGGATCGGCCGCCGGTGACCATCAAAGACCGCCTCTTCATGGTGAAGAACCGCCTCTATCAGGTCACGGTGGTGGCGCCCCGGACGCGGGCGGGTGATAAGGCCGTAGACGACTTTTTACAGTCCTTCAAACTGCTGGGCCCCGAGAAGTGATTCCCCAGGTTTTTTTGTTCAGAGAGGCGACATCATGAACGATTTTCCGGAATTTATGAAGCACCCTTATAATAAGATTTATGCAAAATCAGTATCTGGTACGGGTGTGGAAGGATATGTTTTCGACGGGGCCGACGGCGGCCAGATGACCATTTGGACCTGTGCGCTCGACGGGACTTCGCTGGAGCACGTCCATGACTTCGATGAATATTTGGTGGTGGTCCAGGGGAAATATACCTTGATCATGGGCGGCGAGAAGATCGCCCTGGGGGTGGGGCAGGAGTATTTCATCCCCAAAGGACTGGCGCATGCGGGAGAATACCTGACCGGCACCCGAACCATCCACGCCTTTGGCGGCAGGAGGGCCAAAAGGGCCATTGAGGAACGAAGCTAGAACCTACTAAGGAGGAGACCATGAAGCTCAGCAAGTACACCGACATTAAACCGACTAATTTCGACAACGGCCCGGCCAAGGGGGTGGCGGCCCGGGTGCTCATCGGCAAGGCCGACGGGGCCCCGAACTTTTGCATGCGGGCCTTCGAGATCGCACCAAACGGCCATACCCCGAAGCACGCCCACGCCTGGGAACACGAGATGTTCGTCCATGCGGGGGCAGGCGAGGTTTTCGGCAATGGCCAATGGCAGAAGATGGCCGCGGGCAACGTCATCTTCATCCCGGGCCATGAGGAGCATCAGATGAAGAATACCGGCCGGGAGACGTTGGTCGTGATCTGCCTGGTGCCCGCGAGCGCGCCGGAATTGTAAGAAGCACAGGAGGTAATTTGGCCGAACCGGCGGTTTATAAATTGTATCTGCAGCCGGGCATGAAGCTGGTGCTGGTGCTCATATTAATCGCCTTTGTCGGGATGGGCCTCGCCATTGGCGTATTGCCGTCACTCTTCCAGAGCCCCAAGGCTCCGCCGCCGCTGGTCGGGTTAATATTTCTGGGCTTTATCGTGGTGTACCTGCTCTGGATTCTCGGCCTGCCATACCGGATTACCCTGGCCGGGGATGGGAGCGTAGAGTTTATCAGCGTGTTGCGGCGGCAAACGGTCCGGGCCGAGGAGATCAGGTCCATCAAGCCGGAAGGCTCCCAATTCGGCTTCTTCATGGTGAGGACCGACCGCAACAAGATCAGAATCTTGGCCCAGTTCGATGATTTCCACGACTTTCTGGTCCGGCTCCAGGCGCTGCATCCGGGCGTGGAACTGCGGGGCTGTTAGCAGAATTGGCGGCGCAGGCTAAAGCCTGCGGCTACATCGGGGCGGAGAACGCACCCTACCCGGCGTGCATTAAAGAGGATCGGCACCGGCGAGACGCCGGCGCGCCAGCGGGACCGGCTTACCAATCGCTGCGGGCATCCCGGTAGGCTTTGAAGGCGACATAAAGGCCCATGATCAGGCTGCCCACCAGGGCCCCGGCCGAAAACACCATGAAGTAGGATAGCATGTCTTGATCTCCTTGGCGCGTAGTGGCGAACCCGGGGTTCGCCTGTTTAGCCGGCGGCGAGCCCTAACGGCTCAGGCAACTGGCCACCAGCCGCCGCAGCCCGGGCCAGCCGCAGGGCACGAAGACCTCGGCCTCATCCTGCAGCCGGTAGGCTTCCAGGGGGGAGTTGACCTCGTGTTGCCCCCTGAGGATGATGGCCGTCACCCCCGGATGTTGCCGGCGCAGCGACTTCAACATGGATAAAGAGTCCTGCCGGTCCTGATGGGCTCGGGTGATCACCAGGTGAACCCCACCGCGGCGCATGGCCTGGGCCGCACCCCGGCTGCTGCGCTCGGTCAGGGTTTGATAACCGTCATCCGTGAACACCCGGTCCAACACCGAAAAAATCTGCGAACCGTCACTCAACAACAAGATCTTCCTGGACTGCATACCTCTGCATCCTCACTGCGAATTTAGCTAACTTTTGGGATTTCCAGGAATATCTTAAGCCGGATAAATTAGATTTAGGTTAAGGCAGGATTATTTTATGGTTTATAAATGAATAAAATCGGCAGGTTGGGGCACTGGGCGGACAGGCAGGTCAGCCCCGACAAAAAATTGTGGCACCGGCGTCTCGCCTGTGTCGGCGCAGGCTAAAGCCTGCGGCTACATTGGGTGTGCGGTGCAGCACCCTAGCCGCCGTTCTTGATGCGCTGAATGAGGTCCGAGACCGACACCGGTTCGGTGACCGGCAGGAGCTTGACCTCGCCGCCGTAGCCCAGAACGATCTCCCGGCCCGCCACCTGGGCCTCCGGGTAGTTGGCTCCCTTGGTGAGGATATCCGGCTTCAATTTGTCCAGGATCTCCGGCAGCTTGGCGCTTTCGAAGACCGTGACGAAATCCACCGCCTCCAGGGCCGCCAGGATGCGCCGCCGCTGGGCCTCGCCGATGACCGGCCTCCCGGCCCCTTTCACCCGGCGCACCGAGGCGTCGGTGTCCAGGGCCACCACCAGGGCGTCGCCCAGGCGGCGGGAGTCCTCCAGAAACTTGATGTGTCCACCGTGCAGCAGATCGAAGCAGCCGTTGGTGAAGACCACCTTTTTCCCCTGTGCCTGGAGGTGGGCCACCTTGAGGGCCAGTTCGGGCCAGGCCAGGATCTTGTCCTCCAGGCCGGCTTCCTTTCGCCCCAGCTCCCGCTCCAACTCCGCCCGGAAGACCGGGGCGGTGCCCACTTTGCCCACCACCACCCCGGCGGCGAGGTTGGCCAGCACGGCGGCCAGCCGGGGATCGTTCCAGGCGGCCAGGCCCAGGGCCATGACCGCGGCCACCGTGTCCCCGGCCCCGGAGACGTCGAAGACTTCCTGAGCCCGGGTGGGGAGGTGGACCTCCGGACCCTGCCGGGGGAAGAGGAGCATGCCGTCGGGACCCAGGGTGATGAGGAGATGGTCGAGCCCCAGGTCCCGGCGCAGCCGGGCCCCGGCCCTGACCAGATCTTCCCGGCGAGCCAGGGACTGCCCGGCGGCCAGCTCCGCCTCCCGGCGGTTGGGGGTGATCACCGTGGCCCCGGCGTAGCCGGAGTAATCCGAGCCCTTGGGGTCCACCACCACCGGCAGCCCCTGAACTCGGCCCCGGCTGATGATGTCCTGGAGCAAGGGCGGCGTCAGGGCTCCCTTGGCGTAATCGGATAAGACCAGGGCGTCCAGATGGGGCAGGCGGTCCTGGAAAAATTGACCGGCGGCTTGCAGAAAATCCGGGCCGGCCGGGGTGCGGGATTCCCGGTCGATGCGCACCACTTGTTGGGAGCCGGCCATGACCCGGGTCTTGCGGGAGGTGCGCCGCTGGGGCTCGGCCAGGAGCCCGGCGGTCTCCACCCCCAACCGGGCCATCTCCCGGCGCAGGAGGCTTCCCGGGTGGTCGTCGCCCACCAGCCCCAGGACCTCGACCCGGGCCCCCAGGGCCACCAGGTTGTTAACCACGTTGCCGGCGCCTCCCAGGGTGCGGGTCTCCCGCTCCACGTCCACCACGGCCACGGGGGCCTCGGGGGAGATGCGCTCCACCCGGCCCCAGAGGTATTCATCCAGCATGAAATCTCCGGCCACCAGGACCCGCAGGGCGGAGAAGCCGGAGAGGTCCAGGTGGCGCAGGTCTGCCGGGATAGGGGGGCTGGAGCCGGTGGTGGGTGATGGCTTCGGGGGCACTTCCCTCTCCAGTTGCATGGGTGACGCCGGCTTCCGGCTCTCCAAAGGCGGTTCGAGAACCGCCCCTGCCAGGACGCGCCGGCAAAAGCCTGCGGCTACCAGCGCCTCGATCACAGGCCGGAGGCCTGTGCCACTAAACCCTTACTAATCCACCTGCTGGCCGATGCAAAAATAATGGAACCCCAGTTTGGCCAGCTTGTCGGGCTTGTAAAGGTTGCGGCCGTCAAAGATCACCGGGGCCTTCAACAAAGATTTGATCCGCTCGAAGTCAGGCTCTCGGAACTTGGCCCATTCGGTGCAGATGATCAGGGCGTCGGCGCCATTCAGGGCCTCATAACTGGAGTCGGCAAAACTGAGGTCCGGCTGGTCCCCCAA
Organism: uncultured delta proteobacterium; assembly: GCA_963701845.1. Taxonomy (GTDB): domain Bacteria; phylum Desulfobacterota; class Desulfobaccia; order Desulfobaccales; family 0-14-0-80-60-11; genus JAPLJC01. The sequence continues at coordinate 40,154 of CAVPBF010000006.1, forward strand.
ATATTGCCGGGTAGCCGCCATGGCCTCGGGGTCGTGGGCCTGAACCCTGGCCCCGGCTGCCGTCAGCCTGGCGATGAGGGTGAGGGCCGGGGCGTCCCGGATGTCATCGGTCAGGGGTTTGAAAGACAGGCCCCACATGGCAAAGGTGCGCCCCTGGAGGTCGCCCTGGTAATAATTGGCGATCTGGTCGAAAAAGAGACTTCTTTGATCCTGGTTGACGGCCTCGGCCGCCTCCAGGACCCGCGGGGTGTAGCCCCGGGAACGGGCCGTGTGGATCAGGGCCTGCATGTCTTTGGGAAAACAGGAGCCGCCATAACCCAGGCCCGGAAACAGGAAGAGCGGCCCGATGCGCCGGTCGGAGCCGATGCCCCGGCGCACCATGTTGATGTCCGCCCCGGTACGGCTGCAGATGTTGGCGATCTCGTTGATGAAAGAGATTTTGGTGGCCAGAAAGGCGTTGGCCGCATACTTGGTAAGTTCGGCGGACACGACGTTCATGATGATGACCGGGGCGTTGGTCCGGACAAAGGGACCGTATAGCTCCTTCATCAACTCGCCCACCCTGACGTCGTCGCAGCCCACCACCACGCGGTCCGGCTTCATGAAGTCGTCCAGGGCGGTGCCTTCTTTGAGGAATTCCGGGTTGGAAACCACGTCGAATTCGAAGACTTCACCCCGGGCCGTCAGTTCCTGCCGGATGACCCGGCGCACCTGCACCGCAGTGCCCACCGGCACGGTGGATTTTTCGACGATGACCTTGTAGCCGTTCATGCAGCGGCCGATATCCCCGGCCACCTGCAGGACCATGGACAGGTCGGCGGAGCCGTCCTTGTCCTGGGGGGTGCCCACCGCGATGAAACAGATCAGGCTCTCCTGCACTGCGGCGGCCAGATCGGTGGTGAAGCTCAGGCGGTTGTCCCTGACGTTGCGCTTGACATAATCCTCCAGCCCAGGCTCGTAAATGGGTATGCGTCCCTGTTCCAGGGCCTCCACCTTGGAGACGTCGGCGTCCACACAAATGACTTCATTACCCATTTCGGCAAAGCAGGCCCCGGTCACCAGCCCCACATAGCCTGTACCGATTATCGCCAGTTTCATTAACCCGTTTAACCTCCTTAAAATTCTTCCGCTTTTCTGGGGCGAGCTAGGGCAGAATAAGCCGCACTACCTAAAAAAAACTACCCTGCCTCGAAGTAGTGGGAGCGGTTCTGGAACCACCCTGACCAGGACCTCCAAGGGGGGCAAAAGACCTGGGCCCGAAGTGGCTCTTCAGGAAATTTTACTTTATCAGGATGTTAAAAAAAAGCTATGCCTGGGATGGGCCAAAATACCGTGGCCTGAGGCGCCCCAAGCGCCGGCCCAAAGGTTCCAGGCGCGCCGTCGAAGCTGACCGGATTCGGGAGGCGCCGGCCTAAAAGAGGTCGGGGCTTTCCTTGGTCTTGGCTTCATCCGGGAAGCGCACCGGCGAGCGTTTCATCTTTTCTCCCAGGCCGGGAATGAACACGGTGAACCCTATCCGCTTGTCGTCCGGACGTTCGGTGTAGGAGAGCACCACTCCCCAGCACTGGCGCTGCAGGACCAGCCCGTATTTCTTTTCCAACTGCTTATTCGTCTCAAAGGTATGCCCGTAAGTGAGCCAGGTTTTCACGGACTTCATTAAATTCAGATAGGTTTCCACATTGATCTGTTGGGCGAATTCATTGATAAAAACATAATTGACGCTGATGTAGTTCTGCCGATTGGCATCCAGCAGAGTCACCTTGAAATCGGCCCGGTCAAACCCCTCGCGGTAAGGTGAAACCCCCATATTCAGGCCCAGAGTGACCTGGCGCAGGGGATAAACTTCCGTCTCCCCCCAAAAGTCCGAGAAGGGGTGGTGATGCTGCGGGGTGCCGTCCAGGCCCATGGAACTCGGGTTGAAAAAGGTGCACTGGCTCAGGCGGAACCGCAGGAGGTCTTGCACCGTGGCCTGTCCCTCTTTATTGGTGCCGCGCCACAGGATATTGTTGGAGATGCCGTAGGACAAGGCGTTGACCCCGCCGATGGGGTCGTCCCCATCCCGCACCGGCAGGTTGCGGTCGGCCCGAGCCACCCAACCCTTATCAAAGGGATCGAAGTCGGGATAGCGCCGGGGGTCATACCGGGGGATATTCCAATAGGTCACTTCCGGCCGGATGATGTGCCTGAGGTAATTGGCGGAGTCCTCAGCGCTGCCGTAATCCCGGGACCAGGAACTGGATAGGCCCACCCGGGAGTCATACAACTGCCGGGTCACAAATCCTTCCGGCGGGCCATCCGAGACATTATGGTCGATGCGGAACATGGTCCCCCGGTAACCTACCCGAGAGTTGAAGGACACAATCGACAGGGGCTGCCCCTGCAGGGTGAACTGAGGGTGAAAGTCCAGGCGGTCGCCGTTCATGCCGTGGTGCTGGAGGAAGTAATCATAAGTGCTGTTCAAGTCAAAATATACGGGGGTGTCGGCGATGGGCAGGGACAGGGAAGAGAGCGCCATGCCGGGCAGCCGGTTAAAGAGGTTGGGGTCGGCCACGTTGAGGCGCTCATAATAACGGCCGTAGGCGGTGAAGTTGGCCCAGGAAAAATTGCGGGCCAACTGAAAGGTGGACACCCGGGTGTTGACCTCCTGCTGCTCCAGGTCCCGGCCGAAGCCCTGCAAGAGCTCCCGGGAATAGCGATTCAAGCCCATGTAGCCGAAGTTGAAGTCGCTCAGGTAATTGGCGTCGCTCACCCGGTCCAAGGTGCCGCGGATGAGCCAGTCATCCGGCAGCGGCTGGTTGATCATGCCCGAGGCCCAGTAGCGGTGGTCGGTGGGTTCCCCCATTTTGCCGTCATCCAGGTAAAAAAACCGGAAATTGGCGGCCGCGTCGTTGTGTCCCAGATGGCGGAACTCGGCCCCCTGCATATAGCCCCGGTTGGACATCACCGTCTGATACAGGGTGGCGTCGTCAGAGTTGCTCACGGCCCAGTAAAAGGGGACTTCCACCACGGTGCCGCCAGCCTTGTGCTGGCCGTAAGACGGCAGCAGAAAACCACTCTGGCGCTCGCCCGTCACCGGCAGCACGGCAAACGGCAGATAGGCCACCGGCACGCCCCCCAGGCGGAACTTGGCGTCCTTGCCGGTGGCATAGCCCTCCAGCACCACCGATAACTCCCGCACCGAAAAGCTCCACACCGGGCGGTCGGCGTCGCAGGTGGTGACTTTGGCCTCGGCGGCATAGTAGGTTTGGTCCCCGGTGCGGCGGATTAAGGGGCTCTCCACGTGGAAATGGTTGCGCCGCAGGAAAAGCCGGGCGCCGTGCAGCTCGCCGTCCCGAGTGGCCAGGTTGAACCGGCCCTCTTTGCCGGTGAAGATGTCGTCCGCCAGGACCATGACCACATTGCCCTTCAGCACCGCGATCTTGGTGGTCTCGTTCACCTCCACTTCGTCAGCGCTGATCTTCCGGTCCGCCTGATCGATCTCCACTTTTCCCCGCCCGGTATACAGGTGGTTGTCGGCGTCATAAGTCAGGGTCTCGGCCCGGATCCGCCAGGGCCCGCCCTGAAAGCGCTCGGCCTTGAACAGCTCCATCTCCGCGGCTCCGGCCGCCCCGGCGCCGAACAGCAAGATGAGAACCCCGCAGATTATGAGCCAGTGCCTTGCCATAGCCTCCCCTGAAGAACCCAAGCCCGGAAATCGCTGCATCATAACATGACCCCCGGCATCTTTCAAGAAAGGGAAACGTCCTGGGGCGCGGTTTGCTCCGGCGCCTCACCGCCGCTTACTGCACGGCATTGCCTCTGCTTTGCGCTTCCGGCGCCCAAATCCCCTGGGGGGGAGAGTCCCTGGCGGCCCCCAGCCGCCCCCTTGCGTCCCGGGCAAACTTCGCTTATCATTTTGACATAATCACCAAAACCTGCCGCCCCCGTAGCTCAGAAATGGATAGAGCAATGGATTCCTAATCCATGTGTCGGCAGTTCGAGTCTGCCCGGGGGCACCAAGTTTAAGCAACAAATAAAAGAGGTTATTCCTAAACTGGTTAATTCTTTTTGGTTCCAGATGAGGCAGGGAAAGCCGGAGTACGGGATTTGGGTTGGTATGAGGGCTGGCTCAGCTTCGCCCTTCCATCTCTGCAACCGCTGGTTTTATCGCCCTGCCGTCCACCGGCGGAAACCCCGGCGGCAGCCCCCCGGCATCGACCCTCCCCAAAAAATTTTATAAGCAAAATGGGGGCGACGGACTCCCGCGCCACCCCGTTATCGAGCGATGGCCTGGCGTTATTCTCTGAATAGGCGTCCGGGTGCTCCCCAGGGCAGTATCAGGCTTGAGAGGCCGGGTGACCGTGGTTTGCCGAAAACTTATGAAAAAGATTGGCAAATGCTGGGGTTTCAAATTAAAAAAGGCGATTCCCACTAAGCCAAATCGATTTTACAATCTGCTTGGAATGCGCTAATATCCTTCAGCTTTTTGATTTTTAAATGGAGCGCAAGTAAAAGAGCAGAGTTAGACAGAATTTTCATGATCGATAGAAAGAACCATTTAGGGAACGCGTATTATCCTACCACGATTTCATAAAGTATTAAAGTATATTACGCTATATTCAAGCGTAGTGAACATGGAATTTAGCTTTAATGCACAATTACGCAAAAAGATTGAGCATATAATTTTAATATGGCATTGGAATTGATCTCGAAGTAAACCAAGATATCTCTTAGAGGATATGCAACTGGTGCTAAGAATATTGACCCGGCGAAAGTAAACTTCTTTACCACCCTTACATCCAGGCAATTCACCAAGTTACTAATCTATATTATAAATTAACTTGTACAAATTTAGGTATATATATATTCTAATATTAAGAAATGATGTTGAGGGTTTATAAATATTTTATGAAAATCATTGACAAAAATTAAAAAATCGGAAAATACTACGAATCAAGGTAATAAACATGACGTTGGGTGATTGGAATATCAACAATAGTTTAATGTGATAACCATCAACTTGAGAATAACCCACACCATCTTGGAGGCTTACCGTGGAGCAGGTGGGAATTGCCAGACGTGATTTTTTAAAGGGGATCGCGGCGGCGGCATTGACCGCGGGATTCATCGGGCCCAGCGAAGCCAAAGCCTTTATAGACCATGATAAGTGCGACCGGGTCCGCAATATCTTACCAACGAACTTGCAGCCTTATCCTAACATCAAGGCGCACAGGGGGACCGAACAATTCTGGAATCAAGTACGACAAGCCTTCGTCCTCCCCGATGACTACATCCACATGAACACCGGCACTACCGGTTCCCAGCCCCTGTTTTCCCTAGTCAATCTCGGGGTCTACAACCTTTACAAATCCATGGACCCGAGGGATTGGGAAGCGAATCTCAATGCCGACTATCCTGATCTATTTCCCGTCAGCGCCAACCCCGTCTTAGGGACGACAGGACTCAATGTCAGACAAACAGCAATAGCGAAGCAATATGGCGCCAACCCCGATGAGGTTGTGCTCTCTTACAACACCACCGACGCCTGCAACCTGATCTTTGCCGGCACCCCGTGGAGCCCGGGCGACCGGATCATCACTACCCACTGGGAGCATCCGGCCCTGGATGGTCCCATAAACTGGGCGCATGACTACCATAATGTGGACGTCCAGATAGTGGAACTCCCTTCCAACTTCCCTTCGACCATGACCCCCATCGAGCTCCTGAACACTTATTTCGAGCCCTTACTCAGTAAACCGCTGCCACCGGGAAATAAGCAGTATGTTGCCTTCAGCGAGGTCTTTTATAAAAACGGGCTAAGAATGCCGGTCCAACAACTTTGCCAGCTGGCCGCGAGTTTTGGGGCCTATAGTATTGTGGATAGCGCCCACGGCTGGGGCCAACTGCCGATCAATTGCCATGATTACGGGGCCGACTTCATTGCCGGCGCCGGCCATAAATGGCTCTGTGGCGGTCCCGGCACCGGCATCTTCTATATCCGGAACCAAGGAGCCAACCTGCCCCCCTTCGCCATGGGGAATTTCTACGCCTACAGCAATGGCGATATCCCCAGCACCGGCACCGCCAACAGCCCCAATTATAATATCCGGCCTTGGACTTTGGGTGGGCCTTCATTATATGTGCAGCTCCGCGGCGAACTGAATTATCCGGCTCTTTATGCCATGACCGATTCGGCGGCCTTCTTCAACTACCTGGGCGTCCAGGACATCTATAACCGCGGGGTGCTGCTGGGCAACTATCTGAAGAACAAGATCTCCGCCCACTGGGGCCCCACTGCCCTCTGGGTCCCACAGACCCAGGACCCCTCCTTTGCCACGGCCCTGACCTGCTTTAATCCCTTTGCGGGCAAAGACGATCCGGACCAATTGACGAATGGGGTCTTCGACGCCATGAATACGGCCATGAACACCGTGTTGTCCACCCTGGCCGGGGAGGATCCCAAGATTTACCTCCGGACCACCACCTGGCATGACAAAGTGGCTGACGCGGCGGACAACCGCATCGGTTTCCGGGTCAGCACCCACGGGGTGTATAACAACTATCAGCAGATCGACTACATGTTCGGCCGCCTGGTGAAGGCCGTAAACGCCAGCGGTCTCCCCCAATTGTAATGGGACGGCGGCCGCCGCAACCAGACCTCGGACTCACGGCCGCGGCTGCGGCCGTGAGTGCTTTACCCGGATTCGGGGGAAAGTTGTTTTTCCCCCGAATTTGTGTTAGCGTAATATAGGTGGTTTGATCCGGGTTCATTACCGGGGTTTCGAAACTGCCAGGCAAATGAGACTCAGGCATGGCAAGGGCCGAGACCTGCACATGGCCCTGGCGGAGAAGATGGGGGTTAGGAGCACCCTTTTAGCCGTAGAAGTTAAAGATGCCTAAGTCATGCCCCGCTTTGGAATATCCCCCACGCAGGATGCAATTTTCCGGTCTAGCCCTTTGTCAAAGTAATTTTAGCCTGGCGCCGTCGTCCACCCAGAACTTCTTTAATTTCCCCGAAGGCTTAACTACAAGAGAGATGCGCCGATGAACCAGAAGCAGACTCGTTTCCTCCGGGCGGCAATCTGGACCATCCCGGTCCTGCTGCTCCTTACCACCGTCCCCTCGGTCGGGGCCGCCGATCTTAAGGACATCAAGGAGAGGGGTGTCATCCGTCACCTGGGCATCCCCTATGCCAACTTTGTCACCGGCAGCGGCGACGGCCTGGATGTGGATCTGGTGAAACTCTTCGCCCAACATCTGGGGGTCAAATATCAATTTGTCGAGGCTTCCTGGGAAAGTGTCATCGGCGACTTGACCGGGAAAAAGGTGAAAGCCAAGGGTGACGACATCGAGGTCCTGGGGCAGGTCCCGATCAAAGGCGACATCATTGCCAATGGTTTTACCATATTGCCCTGGCGGAAGAAGATTGTGGACTTTTCCACGCCCACCTTTCCCAACCAGATCTGGCTGGTGGCCAAAGCGGATTCACCCATCACGCCTATTCACCCGCATGCGGAGGTGGAAAAAGACATTACGGAGGTCAGGGCCTTGCTCAAGGGACGTTCCCTCCTGGGTAAGACCAGCACCTGCCTGGACCCTTCCTTGTATAACCTGAAGGTAACGGGCGCCAGGATAAAACTGTTCCAGGGAAGCCTCAATGATCTGGCGCCGGCCGTCATCCAGGGCGAGTGTGAAGTGACCCTCTTGGATGTTCCCGACGCCCTGGTCGCCCTGGAAAAATTTCCCGGCAAAATCAAGATCATCGGCCCCATTACCGAAAAGCAATACATGGGTTGCGCCTTTGCCAAGGATGCCCCGCAATTGCGGGAAGCCTTCAACCGCTTTCTGGAACAGGCCAAAGCGGATGGAACCTATTTGGCTTTAGTCAAGCGCTACTATCCCAAGGTCTTTAGCTATTACCGCGACTTTTTCGAAAAGGATTAGTCCTGCTGCCTGGAAAAGGGAGGCAGACCTCCAGCCGGGTTATGCGTCCCCCGGTTGACCCGGGACGTCGCTGAGGAGCAATGGAACCGAAGCCCCTGCGCCGCACTCTCTTCGGAGGCGCCCTGACGACTGCCTTTGCAGCCGTAGTGCTGCTGGCATGCCTTGGCACCCTCCTGGTAAAAACCTACCGGGCCCAGATCGAAATACGCGAATCCATCCTGAATAATTTTAAGCAGGATCTGGCCAAGCATGCCGCCGCTTTGAGTTATTTCTATGCCGAGCGTAAAAATGATCTGAAAAATTTGCCCACCAAGCGCGAGATTTCCATTTACTTTGAAAATAAGGCTCTGGGGATGTCGATGGAGTACGGCCTCAGAGCCAGTCTCATCGCTATTCAGGAAAGTTTTAACCAGGTTCTGAAAGAGCGCCTGTTGGATGCCGACCGGATCTATACCCGCTTCATCTTCGCGGACAGTTCCGGAGCCTGTCTCATCGACAGTCAGAAGACTCCGGACCCGGAATTACAGGGGCATACCTGCCAGCAATTTCTGAACCCGTCGAACCCCGCTCCGGTGGTTCTGGTCAAACGGGTGAACGGCCGGGCGCAGTTGATCGTGTCTTGCCCCTATTTCTTTAAAGGGACTTACTCGGGACAGATCATTGCCTGGATTTCCACCGAAACCGTCCACAAACACCTGATCGGGGCCGACAACCAGTTGCACAAAAAGATCGTCCGGGTTTTTTCGACCCAAGGCGACTTCTATCTGCCCACGGAAATGAACGGCGCCGATATCTCGGCGGACCTCCCCATTGTCACCAGACTGGCAGACCTGGAATACTATCGCTTTAAGTTGGTCAATCAACCGGGGGGGCCGGTGGAGATGATCTCCACCTGGATGCCGATTCAAGATACGCCCTTGCTCTTGGTGGGGGCCATACCGACCCATGAATTATTCGGCTATCTTTCTCCCTGGCATCTGCTGGCGGTCTTGGGTTCCTTATCGCTCCTTTCTCTGGTGGGAGGAGGCGTAGCCTGGTGGACGAACACCCGCAACGTCGTCCTCAGAACCCGTCTGGAAGGAGCCGCCATCCGGGAACAGGAAATCGGCGAGAAGAATGTGCAACTGGAAGAGGAGATCGCCGAACGGAAGCGGGCGGAGCAGGCGCTCCGCGAAGCGGAAGAAAAGTATCGCACCATCTTTGAAAACGCCGTGGAAGGCATCTTTCAGAGCACCCCCGATGGCCGCTTCCTCAGCGTCAATCCCGCCATGGCCGCCATCCACGGCTACGATTCGACGTCCGCAGTGATGGTGGAAATCACCGACATCGGCCGCCAGCTTTATGTCGACCCAAAACGCCGGGAAGAACTTAAAAAGCTGCTGGAATTCGAAGGTTTTGTCAAGGACTTCGTCTGTCAGGTTATCAAAAAGGATGGGGCCAAAATTTGGGTCACCGAAAGTTCCCGGGCCGTACGGGACGAACAGGACAATATCCTTTACTACGAAGGCTTTGTGCAGGATATCACCGAGCGGAAAGAGGCCGAAGAACTCTCCAGGGATCTGATCGCCGCCTCGCCCATCGGCATCTACATCTATCAAGCCGGCAAATATCAGACTATTAACCAATGGTTTCAGGAGATCACCGGTTTCGACAAAGATGAATTGTCCTTACTGGAACCGATGAATCTGGTCCACCCGGACGACCGGCATGAGGTTGAGCAGAAGGCGGCCAGCATGCTGGAGGGCAAGAGTGCCACCGCCTATGAATACCGGATCATTACCAAGGAGGGGAAAGTCAAGTGGATCATGGAGACGGTTACCCCCACCATTTATCGGGGTAATGACGCCATCCTGGGATTCTCCATGGACATCACCGGCCATAAGGAGTTGGAGAAGCAACTCCTGCAGGCCCAAAAAATGGAAGCGGTGGGCCGCCTGGCCGGCGGGGTGGCCCATGACTTCAACAATATGTTGGGAGCCATTATCGGCTATACCGAAATGTTGATGCACCACCTCAACCCCGACGAGCCTTACTATCACTATGGCGAAGAGGTCCGGAAGGCCGCGGACCGGGCCGCCATGTTAACCCGGCAGCTTTTGGCCTTCAGTCGCAAGCAGATGCTGCAGCCCCAGAAGCTCAATCTCAACCGGGTCATCGCTGATTTGGAAAAGATGTTGCGCCGCCTCATCGGCGAAGACGTCGAACTCTTTTTCAATCTCGAACCGGTGCTGGCGATCATCAAGGCTGACGCCGGCCAGATGGAACAAGTCATTTTGAACCTGGCGATCAACGCCCGGGACGCCATGCCCCAGGGCGGCAAACTCATCATCTCCACTGCCAATGTCACTCTTGATAAGACCTATGCCCGGAAACAGTCGGACTTCGTCCCCGGCCCCTATATCCTCATGGGAGTTACCGATGACGGCCTGGGCATGGATCACAAGACTCTGGATCACATTTTTGAGCCTTTCTTTACCACCAAGGATGTGGGCAGCGGCACCGGATTGGGGCTCTCCACGGTCTACGGCATCGTCAACCAGAGCGGCGGCTTTGTCGAGGTCTCCAGCCGGCCCGGCAAGGGCAGCACCTTCAAGATCTACCTGCCGGCGGTCGGGGATTTCGTGGAATTTTTCGAGGACAAAACCGCGGAGGAGGCCCCCCTGCGCGGCTCGGAAACCATCCTCCTGGTGGAAGATGAAGAGATCCTCCGAAAATTGCTCAAGAATGCCCTGGAGATCAACGGCTATAAGGTCTTGGAGGCTCACGACAGCCGGGAAGCCATCACCCTTTGTGAGCAGTATGCGGAACCGATCCACCTGATGTTAACGGATGTGGTGATGCCCCAGATGAGTGGCCGGGAATTGGCCCAATCCCTGGCGGAGTTGCGACCGGAGATCAGGGTGCTGTACATGTCGGGCTACGCCGAGGATGTCCTGTTCCGCCAGGGCGTGCTCGATGCGAGCCTGACCTTCCTGCAAAAACCCTTTAGACAACATGAGCTGACGGTCAAGGTCCGCCAGGTGCTCGATGCCCCCCAGGAGGGGTAAGATCCTCCGATCTGTGGGTCTTTCACCCCTCCCTGCTGTCGATGGCCCATTTGAGCAGCGGCGGCGTCAGCAGCACGGTGAAGAGCACCACCAGAATGACGGCTGAAAACAGGTCCCGGTTCAGCACCCCCATGGCCAGGCCGATGTTGCCGACGATCAGGGTCACTTCCACCCGGGGGATCATGCCGATCCCCACCAGCAGCCGGTCCGGCCTTTGCACCGCCAGGGAGGCCGCCAATTTGCCCAGAACCGCCGCACCCGTCAGCGCCAGAGCCAGGAGCAGCACCTTAAGGTTGAGCAGGCTGCCCAGGTCCACCTGAACCCCCATGAACACAAAAAAGACCGGGGCGAACAGGCCTTCCAGGGGGGCCATGATGGATTCCACCGTCGCCTTATGCCCTTTAGCGGCCTCGTCGATGGGAAAATATTCCTCCTTGATCACGACCCCCGCCACAAAGGCCCCGATGATCGGGGCCAGGCCGATGACGTCGGCCAGCCAGGCCAGCAGCATCAGGAGGCCGAAGGGATAGAGGAGTTTCAGCCGTTCCTGTTCCACCCTGACGAACAGGGCGATGTTCTGCTGCAGGAACTTGGTGGCGAACAGGACCACCAGGCCGAAAAAGAGACCGGTCTTCAAGACGATCTGCAGCAGGGTCAGCGCCTGGACCGAACCCCGGCTGACGATGCCCACCATCACTGCCAGGACCACAAGCCCCAGGACGTCATCGATGACCGCGGCCCCCAACACGGTCTTGACGGCCTTGAGGCGCAGCCGGTTCATGTCCTTGAAGACCCTGGCCGTGATCCCGATGCTGGTGGCGCAGATGGCGCTGCCCAGAAACAGCAGGACATTGGCGCCCGTTCCCTGGGGCAAAATCAGCCACGAGACGCCACAGCCCAGGAACAGGGACACGGATACCCCCAAACAGGCCACTCCGGCGGCGCGGCCGCCGGTTTCCCGCAGCTCCTTGAAGTGGATCTTGAGCCCCACCATAAAGAGGAGCAGGATGATTCCCAGGTTGGAAAAGAGGCGGAAGACCCTGGCGAGATCCAGGTATTGGGCAATGTTGGGGCTCAGCAGGGCGCCTTCGATCCGGCGGGTAGTCTCCAGCGGCAAAGCGGCGGCATTCAGCTTGTGCCGCACCACATCCTGCCAGCACAAGCCCTGCCCCAGCACCATTTGCTCCAGCCCGCCCACCAGTTCGTTATGACGGATGATGGTGACCACGGGACTGCCCCACTGGTAGAGCAGCGTCCCGAGGATGATGCCCACGACCAGTTCGCCCAGCACCTGGGGCTGCCTCAGCTTCCGGGCCCCGAAGCGGCCCACTGCCGCGGCCAACAGGATGATGGCGAAGGCCTCGAACACCATGGCGGAGTAGTCACTGCTGCCGGTGGCCGCGGCTGCGGTCTTAGCCGGCGCGGTCGCCGTGGCCCGGGGGACAGTGATGACTTCCGGGGAGGCGGCGCCCCCGGCCTCGGCCCCCCAGGACCGGCCGGTCCCCAGCAGCACCAGGAAGAAAACCGTGATGAGGATTAATTTCGTCTTGCCGGACATGCGCCCCCGATTTTTCCGACCCGCGGCCGTCCCGGTTCAGTCTTTTTTCTGCAACTGATCGGCCACCGATTGAATGGCCCGGGCCACGGCCTCCTGGTCCCCCAGGTAGTAGTGCCGGATGGGGGTCAGATCGTCATTGAGCTCATAGACCAGGGGGATGCCGGTGGGGATATTGAGACCGACGATCTCGGCCTCGGGGACGTTATCCAGATATTTCACCAGGGCCCTGAGACTGTTGCCGTGGGCCGCGATGAGCACCCGCTGACCCGCCCGCACCGCCGGCGCAATAACTTCGTGCCAATGGGGCAGAAAGCGGGCCACCACGTCTTTCAGGCATTCGGTGAGCGGGATCTCCTCCGGCCGCAGGTCGGCATAACGGGGGTCGCGGCCGGGGTAACAGGGATCGTCTTTGGTTAACGGCGGCGGCGGCACGTCGTAGCTGCGCCGCCAGATCTTCACCTGCTCCAGGCCGTGTTGTTCCACGGTTTCGGCCTTGTTCAGGCCCTGCAGGGCCCCGTAATGGCGCTCATTGAGCCGCCAGCTATGCTGCACCTGCAGCCACATCAGGTCCATCTCCTCCAGGGCCAGCCACAGGGTCTTGATGGCCCGCTTCAGCATGGAGGTAAAGGCCACGTCAAAGACGTAGCCCTCCTGGGCCAGGGTGCGGCCGGCCTGCACCGCCTCCCCCACCCCCCGGGCGGAGAGGCCCACATCGATCCAGCCGGTGAAGCGGTTTTCTTTATTCCAGAGGCTTTCGCCGTGACGCAACAAGACGATTTTCTTCATTTCCACCTCTCAGAGAAGTTTCGAGTTTCGCGTTTTTAGTTTTTAGTTTTGAAAAACTCGGCTCTCCCGGTCCGCAACCGCACAAATTTATCTTTCAACCTGTGGTCTATCGTGGTATCCGCCTCGGCCCAGCCGGCTTTAATCAGATGGGCGTTGATGAAGATCTTATTTTTCAGATAGACGTAGGCCTCAAGGCTCTTTTTATCCGGGGGGTCTCCGCCATCAAACTTCAATATGACAAATTTCCCCAACAGGCGCTCGGTTAAATATCGCCTGACTTCTGCTTTCTGAACCACTTTTACCCCCAGGAACCCCACCGTCTGGCCGGAATCCACCCTGAGCCGGCCGGCAGTAGTGATCTCCACTACTTTATATAACCGATCCCGCTGGGTGGCAAACGCTTCGGGAGCCAGCTGCGGCCGGGCCTCCTGGATCCGTGGCAAATAAAGCGGGTCGGGAAGGTCAAGTCTTGGGGACCGCCTGGCAATTATCTGGATATCGGCTCGACCGCCCCATGAATCCGGTGGGCAGCCGAGACTCTCCTTAATCAAACCAAGATAGGCCGCGTTGATTTCGTAGCCCACGGCCCGGCGCCCCAGATTAAGGGCCGCCTTGACGGTGGTGCCGCTCCCCAGGAACGGGTCCAGTACCGTGTCGCCCGGGAAGGTAAACATGCGGATCAGCCGCCGGGGCAGCTCCTCCGGGAACCGGGCCTCGTGCCCCAACTTATGGGCCCCACCGAACTGCCAGTGGCCGGCAAAATACTCCTTCCATTCCTCTTTGGTCAGCTTCGCCGCGGCCTTGACCTCCGGGGGCACCCGCCGGCCCGGGCCCGGCTTCTTGAAGATCTGGATGAACTCATAATCGATCTCCAGCAGGCCGTTGGGCGGGTAGGGATAAGAGCCCATGATCACGGCGCCGCCGGTGGGGTTCATGGTGGTCTTCTTCCGCCAGATGATGGCGCCCAGGAAATCGAAGCCGATTTCCTCACACTGGGAGATGCATTCGGCATGCAAAGGGATAACCTTGTATCTGCCGTAGACTTTGGTGCGGGCGAATTGATCGCCGATATTGAGGCACAGCCGGGAGCCGGGCGAGAGCAGGCGGAAACACTCCCGCCAGGTGTGATACAGGTCCTTCAGGTATTCATGCAGGCTTTGGCCGAAGCCGCTCTGCCCGGCCGCGCCGTAATCCTTGATCTGCCAGTATGGCGGCGAGGTGACCACCAGATCGATGGCCCCGTCTGCCACCTCCGGCATGCGCCGGCTGTCGCCGATGATGATTTTGGCCTGCCTCGACATGCTGATTGGACGGGGGACGGGGGACCGGGGACCGGAGCAAGTAACCCTCTCCGGTCTCCAGCCTGCCGTCTCCGGTCGTTTCTCCTGATTAGACGGAGGACCGGCGACAACAGCAAGAGCTCCTCCGGTCTGCCGTCTTCCGTCTCCGGTCTTCCATTCCCCCTACCCTGCCATCTTAAAAGTTGCCGGAGATTTTCACAAGGGTTAAGGTGTCACGGTCAATATTTGACCTGATGATCATCAACCCCGGGGCAAATTGAAACCTGCCACCTGGGACTAAAATTCTAAAGGCCGCCAGGGTCTTGGGCATGGATAAGTTATCCATATCAATCCACTTTCATGGTCTTTATAAGGGAGAATATATAGCAGATATCAACTCCGTGATTGCAAAACTATTCGATACTGAAGTTTTAAACGATGATCTGGCTATTCGCCAGTACAAGGACAACCTCTGACTGACAACGCTTCCTGCCTTTCTTCGGTCCGCTAAGTCTAAATTTAAAAACTGGAACAGTTTTCGCAGGCAGGTCAAAATTAATCTAATAAGCAGGTATGAAAAATAAGTTGCTTTTTTAAAGAGAAGAATGGTATTATTTAAACCCTTTAAAAAATTTTATAACTTACCGAAATTATTGATTATTTTTGCGGACATTTTCGAACCCTAACCAAGGAAGGTTGCCATGCGGATAAATACGATTGAGAGTATGGGACTTCGGGTATGGCCTCCGAAGGGGGTTTTCAGTCAATTAATCAGCGACAAAGCAGTCTTGAGGGATGTCAAAATCATTGTCGCCACGAACCTTTTAAGAGTTGACGTCGATCATAACATGATCCCCGATTTGGGTATAATTGTAATGGAAAAGGGAGAACGAGAATCCCTTTACCACAAACTAAAAGAGAATATTGGCAGATCATTGGCGGAGATCGGAGAATTAGAGATAGATTTTGAGCATGACCAGGAGGAGGAAGGCCCTATCCGGGCAAGCATGGGCCGATGAGGCTACCTGGTTGATCCAGGGGTGAGTTTTCCGGGTCCCCTCTGAATCATCTCTGAAGGCTTGCAAAGTTTTTCGATTTGGTTTGCGGTTTTCAAAACCGTAGACCGAAAGGCACCAGTTTAGACTCCCGGCCTCAATTGAGTTAGAATCCTACCCCAGCGGCGCTTCGGCCAGATAGTCAGGTCGCTTGCCTTTTTGCAGATTTTGATACCTTGCCAAAACCGAAGCTTCCCAAATACTTCAAAAAAGTACCGATATGATCTGCATAAAGAGAGGGCTTTTTTTAATGGGGAAGATTCCAGAATCTCTTTTTGTCCGATGAGATTATGCCTGGATAGAAGGTTATCTGGTCAAATCCTGGCCATTACACCCAGTTTTCAGGATTTCGCCGGTCTTCCAGGAGCCAAATTTGCTTAATTGCATCAGATTCGGAAGCGTGTTAGGGTGGCTGCCAAAGAATTGCGCCTAATCTTCGGTCATCGTTGCAGGGGATTGATCATGATCGAGTCGACGCCCTATCTGGAACTCTATCTCACCTCCGCCTCCTTCCTGTTGTTATTTATCTACCATGCCCACCTGTTCTACCAGGTACGCCGCCGCCCCTTGACCACCGCCATCGGCATTACCAATCACCTGCGGGGCCATTGGGTGGAATCCATCATGCGGGACAACCGGGACATCCTGGCGGTGCAGACCCTGCGCAACTGGGTGATGGCCTCCAGTTTTCTGGCCTCCACGGCCATCCTCATCTGCCTGGGGTTGATCAGCCTGGCGGCCACTTCGGAGAAGATGGCGGAGATTACCCCGTTTCTCCAGGAACTGGTGCGGGAACACCAGGTCCTGTGGCTGTTTAAGATCATGGTGATCATCATCAACTTCTTTATCATCTTCTTTAACTTCACACTGGCCATCCGCTACTTCAACCACGTCAATTTCATGATCAATATCCCTTCGACGCTGGCCCATAAGATCACTCCGGAATACGTGGGCGGCATCCTGACCCACGCCACCTTCCATTACACCGCGGGCATGCGGGGTTACTATATCGGCGTGCTCCTGATCTTATGGCTCTTCGGGCCCATCTGGATGCTGCTGGGCACCATAGTCATGCTGGCGGTTTTACACCACCTGGACGCCAAGCCCGGCGGCTCCGCCTCTTGATCGATCCTTTCCCAACCTCCGCTCCCCCCTAGACCTTTCTTTAAAGGTTTAAGAAAAAATGAGGAAAAACGAAGCTCATAATCAGGGTTGCCCTGATTGCCCGAAGTTAGTTTGTCCCTAACAATATAATCACCATGGGGTTCCCCTGCCGGAATCCCTCTGGCGGGTGTTACCGTCTGCCAGTCACCTCCTCAGGGAAGAGGGTCTTCAGTGGGTTCCAAAGATTTTAACGTCAGGATCGGCCAGGACGAAATCGGCCACATCCTCGATCGCAAGGAAAATCTGGATCACCACGGCCAGTTGTGGGAATACATTTCCCGCTACCAGGCCCTGGGCTGGGATATGGCGCTCATGACGTCCCAGGGGGCCGACCTGGACCTGGATCTGCAACAGCCCCAGGAGGCTTGGTGGAAACAGCTGACGGATTTGGGGTTGGGAGGGGTCCAGGTGAACCTGGCCGTGCGCACCGGCCGCAACTCTCGCCTGCTGGTCCTGGAGGTCAACAAAGGCGGCGGCACCCTGTCCCTGGATCTGCTGGGCGACTGGCGGGCCCAGTGCGTCGCCGAACTGGGGAATTGTCGGGAGCAGCACTATTACTATATACCGCCACACACCCAGATGCCCCCCTCCCATTTTCTGGCCCGGGAGGTCCTGATTTACAGCGAAGGCGGCCTGGTTTTAGCGCCCCCCTCCATCGAACCGGAGGGCCGGGACCCCTGGCGCTGGCTGACCTCCCCCTGGGAGAACCCACCCCAGGCGCCCAAGCCGGCGGTTTGGCAATTCCTCCAGGAACAGGCCGCCCCCGGCGCCCCCCGGACGCAGGAAATGCCTGGCTGGGAGGAAATCTACCGGGCCATTGCCCCATTTGACGGTCTGTTCAAGATCATGATGGCGCCTCCGGTGGACATGGACAAATATTACCGCGACATCATTGCCGCGGCCAGAGGGCTGGGGCTGGGAGATCCGCACCCGCTCCTGGGCCTATTGTGGCACGCCCCGCACGGCGACGCCCGCACTAACCCCGACAGATGGCAATATCTCCAAAAGCTCCTGGCCGGCGGCAACTTGAAACCCGCCGGCGCGACCTCCGTCTCCGGACTATGGGCCGGCGCCGCTTGGAGAGGCCCAGGCTCGGAGCCCCCTGCCCTGGCAGGGCCCATAGCTTCCCTGGAGCAGATCCTGGGGGTCGGGGAACTGACCCGGCAACTGCTGGGCGAGCCCGAACTCGACCTATCCCAGTCCAAATTCGAGAAGTCCGTCTCCGGGCAGTTTTTCCAGCTTCTGGCCATCCTGGGAGACAAGGTGATCGGCGAAAGCTGCCGCAATGAGGCCCTCCAGTCCGGGCTGGGGACCCAAGCCACGGAGCTGGAACGCCTGGTGGCGGAAATCGAGCAATACTGTAGGCCCCCCGCGGCCGGGATCGGTGAACCCAAACTCCCTCGCCCTCCGGGTGACCGCGGTGCGGCAATCCCCCCCTGGATGGCGTCCGAGGCCCCGCAGTCGCGTCAGAAGTCCAGAAAACTGCAAGAGGTTAAAGCGATGGTCCAGGACTTCCTCAGCAAAAATCAGGACCTGGCCGAAGACCGGAGCAAGGTCCAGATGGTGCTGTTTTGCCTTAAAAACTACGTGAGCATCAACCCCGATTATGCCAACCTGTCTTTCCGGGAGAAGTTGGAAAAAGCCGGCCAGATGGCCAGGACTTTCTTGAACCATCCGACCAAGGCCCAATAGGCGGTCGGCGGAATTGACTACGAGGGTGGGAAGGAGCCATCTTATGCCCGAAGAACCTGTGGTTGCAGCCCAAAGCAGAGCCTTCAAACCGGCCATGATCTTGCAGATCGACCGACCGGGCGAGGAAACGCCGCTGCAGTTTCCAGCCGTGGTCCGGAATCTGGCGGCCGGGGTCGCTACCCTGGAAGTGAATAATCCGTGGACCATCCTGGACTGGGAAACCTTAAAGGGCCAGGAGGGACGCCTGCGCCTGCTCACCGAGACCGGGAAGGTTACCGACCTCCGGGCCACCATTAACTGGGCCCGGTATTGCGTGCAGGGACAGGACAGCGGCGATCTTAGCCTGAGCGTGCAGCTGACCGATCGGAATCCAGCCGCCCAGAGGCTGCTCGCGGAATATATTCCCCATACATCCAAAGATATCAAGGGCTTTTGGAACCAGTAGGACCAGGCACAGGTCAGCCGGAGTCCCAAGACGCCGCCGGTGACCAAGATCGTCGTGGCCGTCCTGGCCTTGCTCTTGACGGGCCTGGCCTTGCAGCTTACAGGGGCCACGGGAGCCAAACTTTGGGGCTGGCTGTGAGGAGTTAGCGGGGCCATGGTGGTTGCCTTACCAGACTCTGTGCTTCTGGAAAAACCGTCAAGCTTCTCATGGACCGAAGGCAAACACCCTGTCCATGTGCGGAGGATAAATTGGCTGGTAACAGAATCAAACTATGGAGTATCGGCGGCGGCAAGGGAGGTATCGGGAAAAGCATGGTGTCCCTGGGGGTGGGGATCAGCCTGGCCCGTCTGGGGAAGAAGGTCATCCTGATCGACGGCGACCTGGGAGGGGCCAACCTGCATACCCTGATGGGGGTGCGTTATCCCCACGTCACCCTGGAACACTTTCTCATGAAGAAAGTGGATCGCCTCGAAGACACCATTATCCCCACCCAGGTGGAGGGCATCGGGCTGATTTGCGGCGCCGACGACATCCTCGGGTCCGCCAACCCCACCTATTCCCAAAAAATCAGGCTGTTGAACCAGATCGAAGCCCTGCCGGCCCAATATGTCCTCTTGGACCTGGGCGCGGGCACCGCCTTCAACCTACTGGATTTCTTCAACTATTCTCCTGGTAAGATCGTCCTGTTTACCTCTCAGACGACTTCCTTGCAGAACGCCTACGGCTTTATCAAGAGCGCCCTCTACCGCAAGATCTCCCGGGACCTGGCCAAAGACCAGGCGGTGATGGACCTGCTGTACCAAAGCGAGGAAGGCGGCCAGGGGAGCATCGGGACGATCAGTGAACTTCTGGCCCATCTCAGGGACTCGGCTCCCCGGTCCCACGACCGCCTCCTGCAGTTATTGGCCGACTACCAGCTCTTCCTGGTGGTCAATATGGTGAAGTCCAATTCCGACCTGACCGCCCCGGAGATCATTAATTCGGTGTGCACCGACTTCCTGAGCCTCAAGCCGGAGGTCATGGGCCCTGTTGCCTATGATCCGGCCTTCGAAGCCGCGGCCAACCACATGAGCCAGCTCCCCTTGAGTAACAAGAAGAGTAAGGCAGCCGGCCATCTGGCCCAAATCGCCCTGAGGATCGTGAAGGAATCCATGCTGCCCCGTTCCGGTTGTGAGATACCAACGGCAGAGCCGGAGGAGGCCGAGGAACACTCTCTGCATCCTCTGATCACTCAACCATGCTTTTTCCTCATGAAGGGGACGATGACCGCGGGGCGGGTTAAAATCCTCTCCGGTCTGCCGTCTGCAAGTCATTATTGAATTGGAGATGCCATGAATCTGGCGCAGCGCCTCGTCAAAGCCGGAATTCTTACCATTGAAGAGTTGGCCCCGGCCCTGCATCGTCAAAAGAAGAGCCGGAGTTTTCTGGCCAAACATCTCCTGGATCTGAAGCTGGTGGAGCCGGAGGTCCTGGACGAGTTTATTTATGCCTGCCCGCCGATTCCCGGGACTCTGGAGGAGACCGGACTCACCCAAAACCTGTTGCTGCAACTGATCCTCAAACATGGCTACTTCCGGGATACCTTCTCCATCCGGGAAATGAGCCGGGATATCAGGATCGGTCCTGAACTGGTGGAGTCTCTCTTCGACTATCTCAAGAAGCAGAACCATATCTTTGTCAGGCCCCGGGACCTCATGTCCACCAAGGGCCGGATGTCCATGGAGCTGTATTACGCCCTGACCGAGCAAGGGAAAGCCCTGGCCGAGCAGGCCCTGGAAACCAACCGGTATGTGGGTCCGGCCCCGGTTCCCCTGGAGGACTATTGGGATTGGGTGGAGTATCAGACCATCCACCAGGTCAGGGTGGAGATGCCCCGCCTCGAAGCGGCTTTTGCCGAGTTCGAAGTGAATCCCGGCCTCCTGGAAAAGATCGGCCCGGCCGTGAACAGCGGCCGCTCCATTTTCCTGTTCGGCCCGTCGGGCAACGGCAAGACGGTCATGTCCACCGCCATCGGCCAAGCCTTTGAAGACTCGGTTTACATTCCTTTCGCCCTCTACGTCTACGGCCAGATCATCCGCCTCTTCGACGAGGTCAACCACGAACCGGTAAAATCCACCAACGGTGAGGCGCGGCACGATCCCCGCTGGGTGTTGTGCCGGCGGCCGGTGGTCATCGTCGGCGGCGAAATGACCGAAGACTCCCTGGAACTCCGCTTCAACCCTTTGCTGAAATTCTATGAGGCGCCCTATCAGCTGCGGGCTAATAACGGCGTCTTCATCATCGATGATTTCGGCCGCCAGAAGATGTCCCCGACTCAGCTCCTCAACCGTTGGATGTACCCCCTGGAGACCCACCAGGATTTCTGTTGCCTTCACACCGGCCAACAGTTCGGGGTGCCCTTCGACCAGCTCATCATCTTTTCCACCAATCTGAACCCTCACAGCCTGGCGGACGAAGCCTTCTTGCGGCGCATCCGGCACAAGATCTTCATCGGCTATGTCACCCCGGACCAATACGTCTCAATCTTTCGGAAGGTCTGCCAGGATTTCGCCATAGAGTTCGACGAAGCTCTCGTTTGGGATATTTTGGAGCGTTATTACGTCGCCACCTCCCGCCCCCTGTCCGCCTGCCACCCCCGGGATCTCATCGAGAACCTGGCGGACCGGGCCCGCTTCCTGGGACAGGAGCCGCAGCTCAACCCCACCGAACTGGATTCCGTCTGCCAGAGCTATTTTCTCAAACAGGCGGAAATCTCCAACTACGACACCCTCCGCAACATCGGCGATCCCAAGCCGCTGCAATAAGCCGGGCCCACCGCCCCGCCATTTTGCTTGGGACCCGTTCCCGATGATGATACACTGCCAATAAATCCCGGCCGCTTGCCAGGATGCTGCCGATGGTTATTTTGAGCGTAGGGGCGCCGCGCTGCCGTGCGCTCTTCAGCCTGTTATTTGGAGGTCGATTATGGCTATGGGAATGAGAACGTCAACCCGGCGCTGGGCTCCACCACCTTCTCCGGCCTGGGCCGCGTCGCCCGGACCGAAGAGAGCATGTCCATTCAGGGCGCCACCAACAAGGCCCTGCTCCTGCTGCTGTTAGTCACCCTCACGGCCAGTTGGACCTGGGGCATCTTTTTCAAGTCCGGCAATCCCGCCGCGGTGATGCCGCTGGTGGCGGTGGGTGGCATCGGCGGCTTTATTGTGGCCCTGGTGACCGTCTTCAAGGCGCCCTGGGCCGGGATCACCGCCCCAATCTATGCCCTGCTGGAGGGCCTGGTTATCGGCGGCATCTCTTCCTTTGCCGAAGCGCGGTTCCCCGGCATCGTCATCCAGGCGGTGGGACTCACCTTCGGCACCTGCTTCGCACTGCTGCTGGCTTATAAATCGAGGCTGATCCAGGCCACTGAGGGTTTTAAGAGGGGCATCGTGGCGGCCACCGGCGGCATCGCCCTGTTCTACATCATTTCCCTGGTCCTGGGGCTGTTCGGGGTGCGCATTCCCCTGGTCTTCGGGGCCGGCCCGGTGGGCATCATCTTCAGCCTGGTCGTGGTCACCATCGCCGCCCTGAACCTGGTGCTGGATTTCGACCTCATCGAGCAGGGAGCCGCCCAGGGCGCGCCCAAGTACATGGAGTGGTACGGCGCCTTCGCCCTGATGGTCACCCTCATCTGGCTCTACATCGAAATCCTCAATCTGCTGATGAAATTGCGCAGCCGGGAATAGGGTAGCGGTCAGCGGTCAGCAAGGACTTGGTTTGGTTTTTAAGCTGAAAGCTGACCGCTGATAGCTGACAGCTTCTTTTCTTCATTTCTCCAGCAGAACCAGGGCCCGGTAAGGGAATTCCTGCTGCAGGGCGAAGTCGATCACCAGGTCGCCGGCGAACCCCTGGGTGTCGTCGCTCACCAGGGCATAGTCGCCTCTGGCCAGGTGCTCGTTCAACTGTTCCAGGCGGTCCGCGTCGTATTCCTCGGACATCTGCAAAAAATACTGGGGGTCGTAGGCCACGGCCCAGGCCTGCTTGGCTTTCAGCGCCTCCATTGCTGCCTCCTTCCGAAAAAATCTCGTGCCGTAGATTAGCGGGCGAACACCAGGTTCCGCCCCTACGGGTAATTCATGCGGGCCGGGCGCAGACAAGATGCGCCCCTACTTGCCTTGCCGGCCGGAAACCCTTAAGATAGGTAAAAGTTAATTATGGTCGTAGCCGGCGTCAATCCGGAACTCGACTTTCCAGGCGGCGCTGCCCTCGGCCACTAAATAGTCTAAAACTGGTATTGGAAAAACTCCACTCCCTGAGAGGGGAGGGGGTTGGGGGGAGGGTGGCAACTTGCAGCACTAAGACTCCAAAGACGAGGCCACCCCCACCCTAACCCTCCCCCCTCGAAGGGGGAGGGAATTTCAGTCTTGATAGGCGATGGCAGATTAACGAAAGAATAAACGAAGTTGCCTTTATTTTTATGATTTTCTCGGCCGCCAACCATTAGGGCGGTTTCCAAACCGCCCGCAACCCCAGCGGGAAAAGTCATGCCGCCTGATGAACCAGCCCCCAACCGCGAAACCGCCCTGATCGAGGCCCTGAGCCGCAGGTTCGGGCCGCCGCCGCCGGGCGTGGTCCTGGGGATCGGCGATGACTGCGCCGCGCTTCGCCTGGACGGGACCGATTATCTCCTCTGGACCGTGGACACCTTGGTGGAGGGCGTTCACTTCGACCTGTCCTACACCACCCTGGCGCAACTGGGCTGGAAGGCCCTGGCCGTCAACCTGAGCGACATCGCCGCCATGGGCGGCGAGCCCGGCCAGGCCCTGCTCGCCCTGGGCTGGCCCCCGGAGCGGGACCCGAGCCTGGCCCTGGAACTGGCCGACGGCCTGGCCCAGGCCGCCCGGCAATACGGCGCCGCGGTCATCGGCGGCGACACCGTGGCCTCTCCGGGGCGGCTGACCGTGACCATCACCCTCACCGGCCGCGTCCCGGCCCGGCAGATGCTCAGGCGCGCCGGGGCCCAGGTGGGGGACCTGATCTACGTCACCGGCGACCTGGGCGAAGCCGCGGCCGGACTGGAAGCCCTCAGAAGACGTCCCGATCTGGACCCGGAGCTGCTGGCGGCCCTCGCTACGGCGCAGCTGGCCCCCCGGCCGCAGCTCACCGCCGGCCGCCTGCTGGCGGCCGAAGGCCTGGCCACCGCGGCCATCGACACCTCGGACGGGGTGGCCTCGGACCTGTATCATCTCTGCCGGGCCGGCGGAGTTGGGGCCGTGATCCCCGCGGCCGCGGTGCCCATCTCTCCCCGGGTGCTGGCCGCGGCCCCTTATTTGCAAGCCGACCCCCTGAAACTGGCCCTGATGGGCGGCGAAGACTACCTGCTCCTCTTCACCGCCGGACGGGAGATGGTTCCCCGCCTGGGCCCGGCCTTCCACCGGGCCGGGCTGCACCCGCCCCTGCTCCTGGGAGAAATCGTCGAGGGGGATCGGGTCTCCCTGGTCACCGGCGCCGGTGAGGTGGACATCTCCGGGGCCGGTTTCGACCATTTCCGCCTTGACCTGCAGCCGGATTCCATTTAACATGCTAGCGATTGGTCGAAAAAAATTAGCCAAAGGACCGGAATTACCGCCATGCCCCAGATTAAACCCCTGCGTCCCCTGAAGGTCTGCCACACCTGCCGCCATTGGATTTATAAGTACAAGGGCCTGTGTGACCGGCTCGGCCAGGGGGTCGGCAAGTTTTGGCATTGTGAAGATTGGACCGAAGCGGCGTCGCCAAAACCCGGGGGCAAAACCGGGAATCCTTAACCAGCCGCCATCACCTCCCAAACCGGAGGATAGCCATGCAAGCAATCGTGTTTGACGCCCTGGTGCACGGGGTTTATGTGGTCACCACCCGCCTGGAGGACGTGGTCAACGGCATGACCGCCGCCTGGGTCTCCCAGGTATCTCTAAAGCCGCTCCTGGTCATGGTTTCCGTGGCGCCGTCCCGCTATTCCCATGACCTCATCAAGAAAAGCGGCATCTTCGCCATCAACGTCCTGGACCGCGACCAGGCCGACCTGGGCAAGCGCTTCGGCTTCAAGAGCGGCCGCCAGGTGGACAAGTTCGCCGGCCTATCGTTAACCACCGGGACCACCGGCGCCCCCATCCTGCCCCAGGCTTACGCCTATCTGGAGTTGAAGCTCCAGGAGACCTTTCCCGCCGGGGATCACACCCTGTTTGTAGGGGAGGTGGTGGCCGCCAAGGTCCTGCACCCCCAAACCCAGCCCCTGGTCTTTAAAAAGAGCGATTTTTTCTGATTTTTCCAGGCAGTGACCTGGACCGCCTGAGCCCTACTTAGCCCGGCGCCCCCTCCGGCCGCGCCCTTAAAAAAATTTGACTTATATCGATTTTCGTTCGATAGTGTTTTTGATACTTCTAAAGACTAGAAGTTATTCTTTCAAGGATTGAGAGCACTACCAGGGGATGTGGGTGGGGGAAAATGGTCAACATCGGGGAGGCAGGCAGGATCTGCCTCAACCAGGAAAGGCTTGGGGCTTGCGAAAGTTGCTTGTGGTGGGAATGGGATAGACTCCGGGGGGAGTGCGCTAATTCCCAGTACCACATCTGCCCGCTCTATCGGGAGCGGCTCTTCAGCCAGGCGGCCCAGGGACAGACTCGGGTTAGCGGGTTTCGGCGGTCTTCAGACGCCGGCTTAGCTGATCTGCCTGACGCAAAGGCTGAGGAATCCGGTACTTCGTAACGCAGCCCAGGGTAATGGCCCGGCTCTCCTCCAGGGTGACCAGATGCCCGGGGGAAAGGTAGAGGGGTCGTACGCCCTTTTGGGTCCGCAGGATGAAGCCCACCTGTTTTCCTTGATAAATCAGCGGACTACTCGATCCGGCCGCTAACTGCGGCTCCGCCCCGGCGCCCACCAGACGGCTCTTGGCCGCGCCGATGGTAGGCACGTCCAGCACCAGGCCCAGATGTGAGGCCAGCCCCAAACCCCGGGGATGGGCAATCCCCTGGCCGTCCACCAGCAGGACCTCCGGCCGAGTTTGCAGCCGCCCCCACGCCGCCGCCAGGATGGGAATCTCCCGGAAGCTGAGCAGCCCGGTGCGGTAGGGGAACGGGCACTCACCCGCCGCGGTCGCCTCTTCCAGCAGTGCCAATTCCGGATAGCTATAGACCGCGATGGCCCCGAAGATCCGCCGGTTGGCCCGGTCGGTGATGGCATCCGCCCCGGCCACCAGCCGCGGCGGCCGCGGCAGGGGTGTAAGGAGCACCCGGTGGCGCAGCTCCTCCTGCATAGCCAACGCCGCTTGATAGGTTTTAGGCCAGGAAGATAGAAGAGCTTTCAGCATTCAGCTTGCAGCGGTCAGCAAAACACGGATCTCGTTAGAGTGATGGCGGCCACAGGCCGCCCTATATGCTACTTCTGCCCGGGGATAGGCCCGCCGGTTTCCAAATTAGACTGTTCCAGACTCTGGCGGAGTTCCACCATCCGCCCCAGACCCACCCTGATCAGCCCCCGCTGCGGACGGTCCAGGTCGATAATCACCAGGATTACCGCGGCGATGAGCACGGAAGCCACCATGGTAACCATAAAATTCCGCCGTCCCGCCAGCCCGCAGCCATATCCCAGCAGTCCGATAGCCGTCAGCGCCACAAAATAGAGGAGCACCAGGATGATCTCGGGTACGTGGTTTTCCAGGGCGGTCAGGCCCTTGGAGTGGAGGTCGATGGTCTCGTTCAACGATTGGAGAAACAGTCCGGCGGTCACGGCCCGAGGGTCCTGAGCGGCCCAGGCGGTCGCCCGTGACCAGAGCTCAAGCTGCAGCCGCTCCGTTTGCTCCACCGCCCTTTGGAATCCTTCCCCCTTGATTTCAGCCTGGTAAAACTGCAACCGGACCTCGACATAGCGGCGCAACAGGTTGGAGACCTCTTTTCTTGGGGGCTCCGGCATCAACTGCGCCCTGAGATAGGTGGTGCCGATGGCGTTGGACTCGTCCAAAACCTGCTGCTTACGAACCTCGAACCTGGACATGGCCATGGAGAAGGTGAACCCCAGGAGGAGGGCCAGGAGGCCCAGCATGGCGCCCTGAATCGTGATGATCTGGGACCTGGCGTCCTCGTCGACTGTAGGGCGTTTCCGCCGCCCCAGCCGAAAGCCGAGCTCATCGCCCATAAGGAAAAAAACGATACTGACCCCGAAGATGAACCAGAGGTCCAGGTTATACAACAATTCTTGGGCCACAGCCCCTCCCGGCCGAGGTCTTGGTGATGTTGCCTGGCGCTAGGGCCGCACCAACTCGGCGCTATAAATAAACGCCCCATCCCTTTTCGTCATCCGCCCGTCCCGGTTCTCGATAATCCAGCCGCTGGGGCCCTTGCCCCCGAAGGGCAGGCGCAGGGGAGTCATGAGAAATTCGGGGTTGTCATAGACCATGCCGAATTTTTCGGTCAGGGCCGCGGGCGCGCCCGGGGGGGCGCTGCCGAACCAGGTCACCAGGAAGGGATAGCGGCTCTCCAGCACGGTCGCCACGGCGGCGGCGTCGCTTTCTGTCCGGACCAGGGTCAGCAGGGGCCCGAAGAGCTCGACGTCGGGCGGCTCGGCAGTCTCCACCAGGAACGGCCCCTGCCACTCCCCCTCCCTCTGATACGGCGCCAGGAAGCGCGGGCTCTTTCAGGGCCGCCAGGGCCCGGTCGATGAGTTGCCGGGTGCGGGCCACCCGGATGGGACCGATCCAGGTGAGGGGGTCCCGGGGCTCGCCCACCCGGATGTCGGCCAGCTGTTCGAGCAGGAGCCGTTTCACCGGCTCGTAAATCTCCTGATGGATATAGGCCCGCTTCAGGGTGGTGCAGTACTGGCCGCCATTGATGAAGGCCCGGCGCACCAGGAAGCGGGCCGCAGCCTCCAGAGGCGCATCTTTGAATAAAATGATGGGCGGCAGGCCGCTGGGTCCGGCGAAAAAGAGCTTATCGAAGTGCTGGGCCTCCCGGGCATAGGCCTCTCCCACCGCCCCGCCGCCGGAGATGAACAGGACCCTGACGGCGGGGTCCCGGACGCACCACTGTCCGAACTCCCGGTTGTCGATGTCGGTCACCGCCTCGATGTCCGGGAAGGGGGCCACCACTTCCTGCAGTATCCGGGCGGAACGCGGGGTCTGGGAGGAGCAGCTGTAGCGGAAGCGGTTGCCGCCCAGCACCGCGGCGCCGCCTACCCGGGCCAGCATGATGGGCGGGGCGTCGTAGGGAAAGATGGCGGCCACCGTGCCGTAAGGCCTTTTGCCTTGCACCTGGGGCACTTCTGCGGCCATGGTCTTGAGGTGATCCACCGCCAGGTCCACTTCCAGGCCGGCGACGGTGCAGGGCGCCCCGATGTCCTCGCCCTGGGACTCTACCAGGTCATCTTTGCGGCGGGCCAGGGCCTCGCCCAAGCGGGCCAGGACCTCCAGGCGCCTGGCGATTGCGTCGGTCATCGTTTCACCTGTTATCGCAGGGGCGGCGAGCGCGCCGCCCCTACCGGAGATTTCCGCAGGCTGAAGCCCGCGGCTACCAAAGATTTCCTCAGCGGCCGGAGCTGTCCTCACCCGGGCTGGCTCAGGCGTTTCTGCAGCCACACGGCATCGAAATCTTCGCCGAACCTGCGGCCGATCTTGAGAAAGCGGCCGCACTCCCGGAAGCCGTTCTTCAAGTGGAATTTCAGGCCCTCCGGGTTTTTCGAGGAGACGCAGGCCAGGATAGTATCGATCCCCAGCGGCCCGGCCTGTTCCACAAACAGTTCCAGGATGGCGGTGCCCAGTCCCTGCCGGGTGTGGTCCGGCAGGATAAAACAGATAATCTCCGCCGCCCGCCTAAAGACTTCCGGCGAGTAATATGGTCGCAGGAAGGCAAAGCCCACCAGCTGCTGGGCCGCGCTCCGGATCACCACGGCCGGATAGCCCCGGGACATTGGCCAGAAATGGTCGAAGAAGTGGTCACTCACCGGCTCGTCCAGCAAGGCGGCGTGGCTTGGGCGGATGAACCGGTTGCAGAGGTCAATCACCGGCTGCCGGTGACCGGCCTCCATGGGTTCCAGGCTGTAGTCCATAGTCAGTTGCCAGTAGTCAGTTGCCGGTAAGAAAAAGAGGCCACGAAGCTAAATTATCGGGCGGCCTGCGGCGGCCCAAGCCTTATCCTGCTTTATGCCGGGCCGAAGGCTCCGGACAGTGGGACCCTCTTACGGCTAACGGGTGTAGATTACCACAATTTGGCCCGCGGCGGCAGCAGAAATCGCCGCCGAGACCGTTGAGGCAAATTTCCCGGGAGCCGGGGGCCGGAATGCCGTCCTTGTGAAAATTAGTATTTTCTCCTTGACAGGAAATGCAGGAGCCATATAATCGCAATGGGTGCAGCAAAATGCTTTCCTTTTTGGCCTAAATTTTATATATATGTATTATAAGAAGAAGCGTTGTAACTTAAAGAGGTTGGCCGTAAGAAGCCTCGATTCAGCCAGGGGCTCCAGCCCCCGCAAACCTTTAATAACCATAATTCGGACCAATTTCACGGTGAGATAATTTTTTTTTGGAGGAAACATGGCAGAAGAGGCCCCTAAAGAAGTAAGGGTGGACCGGAAGCACCGGAAGATCGGGAACATCGCTCCCGAACTGGCGGACCGCTGCTATACCTGCGGCACCTGTGCCGGAGGTTGCCCCGCCACCGGCCTGGTCCCCGGTTGGGATTCCCGCAAGGCGATCCGCGCCATTGTCTTCGGGATGGAGCAGGAAGTCATTGATTCCAAATGGCCCTGGGTCTGCACCCTGTGCGGCCGGTGCCAATATCAATGCCCCATGGGCATTGAGCTGATGCGGACCTTCCGGGCCTGCCGCACCGAACGGCCGCGGGACAAGGTGCCCGGCCCCATCCACAAAGGCACCATGATGAATCTCGAGCGCGGCAACAACCTCGGGATTCCCCGGGACGACTTTCTCTTTCTCCTGGCGGACATGGGCGTGGAGATGGAAAACGACGAAGACCAGCCCTGCCCCGGCTTCTACGTGCCGGTGGACAAGGAAGGGGCTAACATCATCGTCACCGTCAACTCCAAGGAGCCCTTCGGCGAGCCGGACGACATGAAGTTCTGGTGGCGCATCTTTTACGCCGCCAAGGAAGACTGGACCGTCTCTTCCACCAACTGGGAAGGCGTCAACTGGGGGCTGTTCTCCGGCGACGACCCGGCCTGGAAGGAACAGGTGAGCCGGATCATCGAGAACGCCCGACGAGTCAAGGCCAAAACCATCTTGTACCCCGAATGAGGGCATGCCTACTACGCAACCCGGGTCGGGTTCAACAAGTGGTTTCCGGAAGTTTTCGACGAGTTCAAGGTGGTCAGCGTCATGGATCTGCTGGAGGAATACATCAAGTCCGGCCGGATCAAGCTGAATACCGACAAGTATCATGAAGCTTTTACGGTGCACGATCCCTGCAACTACGTGCGCAAGTCCGTGATGCTGTATAACGACAGTCCCAACAATGGGGAGAAGACCCGCTGGATCGCCCAGCAGTGCATCGACCCCAGCCACTTTCGGGAGATGATCGATGATCCCCTGAACAATCTGTGCTGCGGGGCCGGCGGCGGCGCCTGGGCCATGCCCTATGACGAGGAACGCCTGGCCTACGGCAGTATGAAGGCGGCCCAGATCAAGGCCACCGGAGCCGAGTTGGTCATCGCCCCCTGCCACAACTGCCGGGACCAGATCTTGAAGGGCCTGGGCCCTGAACATAAGAAGGGCAAGATGGACATGGGCAACTACCAGGAGACCCTGTACCTCTGGGAACTGGTGGCCAACTGTCTGGATTACGAGCCCTGGAGCGAAGCGGAGCAGGCCAAGGCCCATGAGCTTAGGGACGCCCAGTTCGAGCGGGACGGCGTCGAGTTGGAAGAAGAGGAATAACCGTAACGCACCAGGAACACTGAGAAAAACAGATAGGATAAAGGGCTTGGGGCCGAGAGGTCCCAAGCCCTTTTTTCCCTGCTGGCCCTGGTGTCTTGGTGGTTACTCGGCATTTGCATTTTTCCCCCGACGACTTACCTTCATACCAAGGAGGACCGGCCATGAAAAAATCTCTCGGCCCCAGGACCCTGGCCTTTCCCACCCCGGTCTGGGTGGTGGGGACCTACGACGCCAATGACAAACCCAATGTCATGACCGCCGCCTGGGGTTCCATTTGCTGCTCCAAGCCGCCCTGTATCGCCGTCTCGCTGCGCAAGGCCACCTATTCTCACGGCAACATCGTGACCCGTCAGGCCTTTACCATCAACGTGCCTTCCGAGGCCTACGTCAAAGAGGTGGATTACTTCGGCATTGTCAGCGGGCGGGACGTCAACAAATTCGCCCAGGCCCGCCTCACCCCGGTCGCCAGCACCGTGGTGGACGCCCCCTATGTGGCGGAATTTCCTCTGGTCCTGGAGTGCAAGCTGCTCCACACCATCGAGATCGGCCTGCACACCCAGTTCATCGGCGAGATCCTGGACGTCAAGGCCGACGAGGCCGTCCTGGGAGACAAGGGCTTCCCGGACATCGAAAAAGTGCGGCCCATCATCTTCGGCCCGGAAATCCGCACCTATCACGGCATCGGCAGGTTCCTGGGCCAGGCCTTCACGGTCGGCAGAGACGTTTAATGGCCAAGCTTAAGCTCAGCGCCAATGCTTATATTTATCCCATGCCCGTGACTTTGGTGGGGGCTCTGGTGGCGGGCAAGGCCAACTTCATGGCGGTGGGCTGGGTCATGCGGGTCAACCGGCAGCCGCCGCTCCTGGCCGTGGCCCTCAACAAGGCGCACTTTACTCCCCGGGGCATCCGGGAGCACCGCACCTTCAGCGTCAATTTCCCCGGCGCCGACCTGATGGACAAGGCGGATTACTGCGGCTTGGTCTCCGGGCATAAGGTGGACAAGTCCGGTCTCTTCCAGGTCTTTTACGGCGAACTGGAAACCGCGCCCCTGATCATGGAATGTCCCCTGGGTCTGGAGTGCCGCCTTTATCAGGTGGTGGAACTCCCGGCCAACGATCTGTTCATCGGCGAGATCGTGGCGGCTCATGCCGATGAGGACTGCCTCACCGACGGCCGCCCCGATATCGAGAAAATCAACCCCCTGGTGCTCACCATGCCGGACAATAACTACTGGACTGTAGGCGCCCACGCCGGCCGGGCCTGGGAGGCGGGGAAGAAATTAAAAAACCAGTGATCAGTGGTCAGTAGTCAGTAAACTTTGTACCTTGAATTTGGTTTTTCTGCTTACTGCTTACTGCTTACTGCTCACCGTTTACTGCTCACTAAGGGAGTATCGCCATGCAACCAGACCTCAGCGCCACCGATCTCCGCACCATCCAGGAAGGCATCCGGCGCAAATATGCCGAGGTGGCGCAAGCCGGCGCGGGCTCTAGTTTCCGGTATCCCACCGGCAAGGAAGGCCTGCTCCAGTTGGGCTACCCGACAGAGGTTTTGCGCCAAATTCCCGACCCGGTCCTGGCCTCCTTCTGCGGCGTGGGCAACCCCTTCAGCCTGGGGCGCCTTAATCCCGGGGAGGCAGTTTTGGATATCGGCTGCGGCGGCGGGGTGGACTCGCTGGTGGCCGCTCACCTGGTGGGCCCCGCCGGACGCGTGGTGGGGGTGGATGTCACTGCAGAAATGCTCCTCCGGGCCCGGGCCAACCTGGACCTGACCGGCCTGGCCAACGTCAGCTTCAAAGTCGCCTCGGCCGAGGCCCTCCCCTTTGCCGACCGGGAATTCGACGTGGTCATCTCCAACGGCGTCTTCAACCTGACTGTCGACAAGGAGCAGGCCCTGCGGGAAACCCGCCGGGTGCTCAAACCCGGAGGCCGCCTGCTGCTGGCCGACATGGTCCTGGTCCAGGAACTGCCGGCCGATAAGGCCCACAAGGTGGAAAACTGGTTCCAGTGAATTGGCGGGGTCCTGCCGGGAAAGGATTTCCTGGCCCTGCTGCTGAAGGTCGGCTTTCACCGCGCCGGCCTGGACCAGTACACCGGCTTCAAAAGTTCCCCCTACACCGAAGGGGCGCTGTTCTATGGCGAAAAGCCGGTTGCTAAGCCGACGGAAGCGGTCAGCGCCTTCCGGCTGGCCCGGGTGGAGGAGCCCCAGCGGACGGAGTGCCCTCCCGCAAGCCCCGGCTGAAAGCGGCGGTAGACCAGCCGCCGGGCGGCGGCTCAAAAATCTGGCTTTCCACAGCAAGGGCAAGTTCACAGCTCCGGTGACTTGCCCTTGCTTTTTAAAAAGATTAGTCCGGCCTGCTTGGATGGAAGGCGGGATACTCTCTGCCTAGGGTTATGGGGCGGCCCGCGAAAGCTGAGTTGTCGAAAAAATTTTTTTTAACTTTACATGGAATCTGAATCTAGCTAAAGTCTTATTTCGCTACCAATAATCAAGGGTAACAGACTTTTTCTTGTAATAAGGCCCCTGATCTGAAAGTATTAAGAATTCCTTACGCCAGGTCGATAACATCGAGGTGTGTCTGTTCAAGAATTACTGATTGAAGGAGAGGAATTAATGCGTCTGAGGTTTAATCTGCCGATATCCAGCCTCATTCTTATCTTGAGCATTTTGTCCGGCTGCTCTTCGATGGATTCCGTGCAATCCTCGATGGACTCGCAACTGAAAGCCCCGCCTTCGGAGGGCGCCGGTTTCGTGCCGATGCAGCAGATGGCCAAGCGCTCCGACCTGCCCTTCAACAAGGTCTGGGTCAAGCAAGGGGTAAATTGGCACCCTTATCGGACCATTTATATTGCCCCGGTGAACACCGATTACCTGATTCAGGCCACCTGGTGGCAGCAGAGTATCCGCGCTGATCAGATGCAGCAGGATGTCCGGAACATGGCGAGCTTCATGCGAACCGAATTCAGCCGGGCCTTCCAGAATGACCCGAAGCACCGCTTCCGGGTGGTCCAGACCCCGGAGCGAGGCTCTCTGACCTTACGGCTCGCCCTGACGGAGCTGGTCCCCAGCAAGGTATTGCTCAATGCCATTAAAATCGCCGGCCCCTATGGCTCGGGTATAGCCGCGGCGGTATTGGAAAGGGGTGCGGAGGCGCAGAGCGCGGTGGCCTTCGAAGCCAGGATCATCGACAGCCAAACCGGCGAGACGCTGGCCCTGGTCGCGGACAAGGAATATGCCGTGGCCCGGCCCATCGACCTCAAAGGCTTCACCTGGTACGGCAACGCCCAGGATGTGGTCACGACCTGGTCCCGGCAATTTGTCCAAATCGCCAACCGGCGGCCGGGGGAGATCGTCAAGCCTGCCAGTTCTTTTAGCCTGAAGCCGTGGTAGGGTGTGGGGAGAGATTCAAACCGGTTAATCATTCAGGAAATGGCAGGGCCGCAGGCGGAGCCGAATGAGCTACACCAAATTTAGTGGAATTTTGCTGGCCGTCCTCCTCCTGGCCTCAGGGTGCGTCAAGGTGGGGCCAGACTTCGTGAAGCCCGAGGCCGACACGATGCCCCAGTGGCTGGAGGCTTCGGGCTATAAGCAGGTAACCACGAAGGCCGATGATTACCGGGACTGGTGGCGGTCCTTCAACGACCCCGTCCTGGATAAGCTCATCCAGACCGCCTACCAGCAAAACCTGAGCTTGCGGATTGCCGGGGTGCGGGTCCTGGCGGCCCGGGCCCAACTGGGCGTCGCCGTGGGCTCGCTCTATCCGCAAAGCCAAAAAGGCGCCGGTTCGCTGCAGAAAGAACGCGTCAGTGAAACGAGTCCTTTATCCGCCCCGGGGTCACCGGGCAATTTCTGGACCTCCCAGGTCGGGCTGAGCGCCAGTTGGGAACTTGACTTCTGGGGCAAGTTTCGCCGGGCCGTCGAGTCCGCGGATGCCAGCCTGATGGCCGCGGTGGCCGATTACGACAGCGCCCTGGTCAGCCTCACCGGCGACGTGGCCAGTGCCTACATCTCGATCCGGACCCTGGAAAAAAGGCTGGCGATTGCGCGCCAGAATGTGGTGGTCCAGAAGAAGAGCTTGCAGATTGCCACGGCGCGCTGGCGCGGCGGCACCACCTCCAAGCGGGACGTGGAGCAGGCCCAGACGGTGCTGGACGGCACCGAGGCCAGCATCCCCACCCTGGAGAGCCAGTGGCGGCAGACGCAGAACGCTCTCAGCGTCCTCCTGGGCCTGCCGCCCAGTGATTTGAAGGATTTCCTGGGGTCTAAATCGGAGATTCCGGCTCCGCCGCTCCAGGTGGCGGTCGGCATCCCGGCGGATTTGCTGCGGCGGCGGCCGGATATCCAGAGTGCCGAGTATAGGGCCGCGGCCCAATGCGCCCAGATCGGCGTGGCCAAGGCCAACCTCTACCCATCCTTCTCCCTGAGCGGCACCTTCGGGCTCCAGGCCGCGGATGTGCCGCCCTTTGTCCTGAGCAACATGTTCGACTGGCGGAGCCGCACCGGCACCATGGGGCCGTCCTTCCAGTGGAATCTCTTCAATTACGGCCAGATCACCAACCAGGTGCGGTTCCAAGACGCCCGCTTCCAGGAATTAATCATCGCTTATCAGCAAACGGTGCTCCAGGCCCAGCAAGAGGTGGAGAATTCCCTGATCGGCTTCCTGAAGGCGCAGCAGCGGGCCCAGAAGCTGGTGGGGGCCACCGGCGCAGCCCAGAGGTCGGTCGATCTGGCGACGCTGCAATATCGCCAGGGGATCACGGATTTCACCACAGTGCTCACGGCCGAGCAAAATCTCCTGACTTACCAGGACAGCCTCGCCTCTACCCTGGGAGATATCTCCAGCAACCTGGTGGGGGTGTACCGGGCCATGGGAGGCGGCTGGCAACTGCGCCAGGGCCAGGATTTCTTGCCGGACGACGTGAAAGCGGCCATGGCCAAACGCAGCAATTGGGGCCAGCTGCTCACCCCGGTGGCCCTGCCGCCGCCCGCGGCACAACCCCAATCCGATATCCGGCTGCCGCAATGGTAGTTTTTGGTAGCACAGGCGTCTCGCCTGTGCAGGTGTAGGGTGCGCACTGCGCACCACGTTTGCTATTTGAGGAGCCGCGCACAAGGAATTAGAACCATGTTCGAAGGAAAGACACGTACCTTCCCACGCCGTAGCATCCGGGCCGCGCTCTGCGCGCTGGCCCTATTAGTCCTGGTGCCGGCCTGCGGTGACCGCAATACCTATGCGCCGCCGCCGCCCCCCAAAGTGACGGTAAGTCAGCCCCTGAAAAAGCAAGTGACCGATTACCTGGAATTCACCGGCAACGCCGCGGCCTTTAACACCGTGCCGCTCAGGGCCCGGGTGGAAGGCTTCCTGGAAAAGGTCCTGTTCCAGGACGGCGACGCGGTGAAAAAAGGCCAACCGTTGTTCATTATCCAGCAGGAGCAGTATCAAGCCCAACTCCAGAAGGCGGAGGCCTCGGTGCTGTCCGAAAAGGCCCAACTCGAGCATGCCCAAACCGAGTTTGTGCGCTACTCCGGGCTGGTGAAGCAGGATGCCGCGGCCCAGACCGACGTGGACCGCTGGCACTACGAGCGGGACTCGCGTCGGGCCGGGGTCCAGGCCGCGGAGGCCCAGGTTATCCTGGCCAAACTCAATTTGAGCTATACCCGGATCACCGCCCCCTTCAACGGTCGCATGGGCCGTCATCTCAAGGACCCGGGCACCCTGGTGGGCGGCGGCGAAGCCACGCTTTTAGCCGAGATCAACCAGATCGACCCCATCTACGTCTATTTCAACATTAATGAGCAAGACTTGCTCAAGGTCAGGGGGAAGAAGCCCAAGGCGGCGGAAGAGACCCAGAATAGCAAGCGTCCGGTGTACATCGGCCTGGCGGATGAACCGAATATCCGCATAAGGGTTACCTCGATTTCGCCGGCATCTCTCTCAATGCCACCACCGGCACCCTGCAGCTCCGGGCCATCATCCCCAATCCGCAGACCGTCATCTTGCCGGGCATGTTCGCCCGGGTGAAAGCGCCGCTGGACGAGAGCAGGGAGGCCCTGCTGGTGCCGGATGTGGCCATCGCCTATGATCAGATGGGGCCCTTTGTCCGCCTGGTGAATGACAAGAATATCGTGGAGCGCCGTCCGGTGAAACTCGGGGTGCAGGAGGAAAAATACCGCGTCGTCACGGAAGGCCTCAAAGGCGGGGAGTGGGTGGTGGTCAGCGGCCTGTTGCGGGCCATCCCCGGCCGGCAGGTGACTCCGGAAAAGAGCCCCGCTGAACCTGCTGAAGGCGCCAAAACTCCCGGACCCGCAAATCCCAAGGCTACGGAGAACAAGGCGAAGTCCAAAAAGGCCGCTCCATGATCTCCAATTTTTTCATCGACCGTCCGATTTTCGCCAACGTCATCGCCATTGTCATCATCATTCTCGGGGTGGTTTGCCTGTATAAGCTGCCGGTGTCGCAGTATCCCAAGATTGTCCCGCCCACCATTCAGGTGACCACCAGCTACCCCGGAGCCAGCGCCGAAGTCATCGCCACCACCGTGGGCATCCCCATCGAGCAGGCGGTCAACGGGGTCAAGAACTCCTTATACATGAATTCCACCAGCGGCAGTGACGGAAGTTACACCTTGACCGTGACTTTCGCGGTGGGCACCGACCTCGATACCTCCCTGGCCCTGGTGCAGAATTTTGTCAACGGCGCACTAGGCCCAACTGCCCGAAACCGTTCAGGCCCAAGGCGTCTCGGTCAAACAGGTCTCCACCAATATCCTCCAGGTGGTCAGCCTCTATTCGGACGACGACCGCTACGACGAAACCTACCTGTCCAATTACGCCATGATCAACCTGCAATATCCCCTGGCCCGGCTCCCCGGGGTCGGCCAGGTCAAGGTCATCGGCGCCGGTTCTTACAGCCATGCGGGTCTGGTTGGACCCCAACAAGCTCCAATACTACCAGCTGACTACCATGGACGTGGTCAATGCCATCCAGCAGCAAAACGTCCAGGTGGTGGCCGGCAAGCTCGGGGGGCCGCCGGTGCCGGCCGAGCACGACTTTCAGTTCACCATCAACGCCCTGGGCCGGCTCTCGGACGTCAAGCCAGTTCGAGGAGATCATTGTCAAGACGATCAGCGACGGCAATGAGGCTGAGGCGGCCCAGATCGTCCGGGTGAAGGACCTGGCCCGGGTGGAACTCAGCCAGCAGGTTTACAGCAATTTTGCCGGGCTGAGCGGGCATAAGGCCACCCATATCCTGATTTACTCTTCGCCGGGGGCCAATGCCATCGACGTCGGCCAGAGCGTGCGCAAGGCCATGGCCGAGATGAGCAAGGACTTTCCGGAAGGCCTGAAATTCGGCATTCTATTACGACACCACCGAGTTTATCAGTGAGGCCATCAACGCGGTGTACCACACCCTCTATGAAGCCGGCATCCTGGTGCTCATCGTCATCATGGTGTTCCTGCAGAACTGGCGGGCCACCCTGGTCCCGGCCACCACCGTGCCGGTGACCATCATCGGCGCCTTTGCCGCCATGGCCCTGCTGGGCTTCACGGTCAATCTGATGACCCTGTTCGCCCTGATTCTGGCCATCGGCATCGTGGTGGACGACGCCATCGTCATTGTGGAAAACTCGTCGCACTATATCGAAACGGGGCTCTCCCCGCACGATGCGGCCATCAAGGCCATGGGTGAAATGACCGGCCCGGTGATGGGCATCACCCTGGTGCTCACTTCGGTGTTTCTGCCAGCCGCTTTCATGCCGGGCATCAACGGCCAGCTCTTTCGCCAGTTCGCCCTGGTGATCGCCTCCACCGCCGTGATCAGCGCCCTGAACGCCTTGACCCTGAAGCCCGCCCAGTGCGCCCTCTACCTGCGGCCCAAGGACCCCAACAAAAAGCCCAACGCCTTCTACCGCGGCTTTCAACCGCGTCTATGGGGTGGTGGAAAAGGCCTATGTCGACCTGGTGCGCTGGATGGTGCACCGCCCCGGGCTTATGGTCGCTGGTGTTTTTTGTCATCATCGGCGTGGGCGGCTTGCTCTTCGCCCTGCACCCCACCGGCTTTCTGCCCGAGGAAGACCAGGGCTATGCCATTGTCGTGGGCATGCTGCCCGAAGGGGCCTCCGCAACCCCGGGTCAGGGAGGCTTCGCAAAGAGTCGACGCCACATGCTCAAGAGACCCCGGGCGTCGCTTCCTGGGTGACCCTGGGCGGCCTGTCCATGCTGGACAGCGCCAATGTCTCCACGATGTTCACGCACCTTTGCCATCTACGAGCGCTGCGACAAGCGCGGCGCCGCCTTGAGCCAGGAGCAAATTGTCGCCGACCTGACCCGGAAGCTGGCTGGCCTGCAGAAAGCGGAGTTTGCGGTGCTGGTGCCGCCGCCCATCAGCGGCCTGGGGGCGTCCGGCGGCTTTCAGATGATGGTGGAGGACCGGCGCAGTCTGGGACTGCGGCGAACTGGAAGAGAGCAGCGATGGAACTCATCCGGGCGGCCCACGCCCAATCCAGCCTGGAGGGCGTCACCACTACCTTCAGCGCCCGCAGCCCCCAGCTCTACCTGGATATCGACCGGACCAAGGCGGAGTCGCTGGGGATTCCGCTGAACAACGTCTTCAACACCCTCCAGGCCTACCTGGGCTCGTCCTACGTCAACCTGTTCAACAAGTTCAACCAGTCCTACCAGGTCTACGTCCAGGCCGCCGCGCCCTTACCGCCTGAGCCCGCGAGGACATCAAGGCGCTCTACGTCCGCAATAACAAAGGGGAAATGGTGCCCCTGGGCACCCTCATGACCATCAAGCGGATGCTGGGCTCCGAACTGGTCACCCGCTACAATCTCTATCCCGCGGTGCCCGTGTTCGGGGCGGCCGCCCCGGGCTTCAGCTCCGGCCAGGCCCTGAACCTCATGGAACAGGTGGCCAAAAACAACCTGCCCGCAGGGCATCTCTTATGACTGGACGGCCACGGCCTACCAGGAAAAGCAGGTGGGCAACCAGGCCTACTTCATTTACGCCCTGGCCATCATCCTGGTCTTCCTGGTCCTGGCCGGCCCAATACGAAAGCTGGACCAGCCCCGCCGCGGTCATCCTGGTGGTGCCCATTGCCCTGGTGGGGGTCATCCTGGCCCTCATCGCCCGGGGCCTGGACAACAACCTCTACACCCAGGTGGGCCTGGTGCTGATGATCGCCCTGGCCAGCAAAAACGCCATCCTGGTGGTGGAGTTCGCCCGGGAGCTGCAGGCCGAGGGCATGTCC
This sequence comes from uncultured delta proteobacterium, assembly GCA_963701845.1. Classification (GTDB taxonomy): domain Bacteria; phylum Desulfobacterota; class Desulfobaccia; order Desulfobaccales; family 0-14-0-80-60-11; genus JAPLJC01. The sequence goes on from CAVPBF010000006.1 coordinate 80,251, forward strand.
ATCCCCGACGCCGCGGTGGAGGCCACCCGCCGCCGTTTCCGCCCCATTGTCATGACCTCCTTCGCCTTCATCCTGGGCGTGGTGCCGCTGATGAAGGCCAGCGGCGCCGGGGCCGCCAGCCAGCAGGCCATCGGCACCGTGGTCTTCGGCGGCATGCTGGCCTCCACCCTGCTGGCCATCCCCTTTGTGCCGGTGTTCTATGTCATCACCCAGCGCCTGAGCGAACGTCGCCAGAAACCAGCCGTCGCGGGGACACCCGCCGCAGGTGAGGCCGTCACCAAATTAGATAAATAAAATCCCGGGGATTATTTTCTGGTGGCCATGGGCGCCAGATAATCTCGGAGAATCTTCCTTAATTTGCCAAAACCCTCTTAACACTTTCCGGCCGATTGTCTTCTAAATAAGCAAATCCTGTTTGCAAAATTTTTCAGGAGGGTAAGCGAATGAGCCTGAACAGATGGTTGAGCGTTATCCTGATGCTGGGACTTATCCTGGCCTTAAGCCCCCTGGGCGCCCAGGCCGACCCATACCGACCTTTTGACAACCAGTATTATCACCACCCCCATGGCAATGCCTACGGGTGGGATGGCCCCAGGCATCGTGACTTCGACCGTCACCGGGACTGTTACCGGGGGCCGTACAATCATCGTACCTATGTGAATCAAGTTTACGCCGCGCCGCCGGTGGCCTATATGGCGCCCGTGGCTCCCATCATGGGCTTTCAGGCTTGCCCGCAACCCCAACAACCCTATTACTCCCAGCCGGGCCTGCATGGCTCAGTCAACTTCGGCTTTTGAGCGAGGGAACATCGCCCGCTTCCGAAAATTTGGGCGGGAGGCGAAAGCCGCGGTCTTTCGCCTCCCTCTGCAGTCAGCCTGATAATTTTTGGCCCCAGGTTATTTGCCCCCAAAAAAAGGCCGGCCCCAGCAGGCGCCTGCCCTGATCGCTTAGCTCTTCCCCGGAATTTCTACTTTCGGCTTGTTAGCCCGGCTACGCTTCGGGCCGCAGCAGGCGCTTGAGTTCCGCCGTCTCATAGACCACTTCTTGGCCGACCAACCGCACCTGTCCGTGCACCACATAGTTGAGCACCCGGGGCTGCCACTCATGCTCGGCCCGATTCACCCTCGCCGCCAGGGTCTCCGGGGTATCGCCTGGCTCGATGGGAATTGGCAGCGCGAAAAGTACCGGGCCGCGGTCATATTTCTCATCCACAAAATGCATGGTGACGGCGCTGTGGGTAATCTCCCCGCGCTGATAAGCTGCCATAACCGCTGAGTGCACCCGGTGTCCGTAAAGTTTCGGCCCACCAAAGCGGGGCAAAGGACCGGGATGGATATTAATCGTCCGCGCCGGGTCAAGGCCGGCTACCAGTTGCAGCCAGCCGGAGAGCATGACGTAATCAGCGTTGAAATACTTGACCAAGTTTTGGTAGCCCCGGGCCAGATAGGGACCAACCCAGTAAGCGGCAGGTATCCCGAGAGCCTTGGCCTGACGCCAAACCCCGCCGTTAAAATGATTAGTGACCACCGCACATATCCAGGCGTCCAAAATTGGCGGGGTAGACCGCGCCGCTCCGACCATCGTCTCAAATCCGGAGCCGCCCCCGGTTTTGGTCCCGGAAGCAAACACCAGAATATTGGGCTGGGTTTTTTTCATACGCCATCCCTTTTTCAGCATTTGGGGAAAGTCAATCGCTTGAGTTATCTTGAATCTTATCCTTTTGACAAACAACTGCCTGAGACACCAGCCGGGCCAGGGTGATGACCAGGAAGAGCTGCCCCGTCAGGGCCTCGAACATGGCCAGGGTGCGGGCCAGGGGGTGAATCGGCGTAATGTCGCCGAACCCGGTGGTGGTGAGGGTAGTGAAACTGAAGTAGGTCAAAAGGCGCCCGAGCACCGCCGGATTGCCGGTGGCCAGGCCCTCGGACAGGTGAAAAGAATTGGGGATGTTCAGGGCCACAATGTGGTAAAGCAAACTCCAGGCCCCTCCCAGGAGCAGGTAGACCACAATGGCGCCGCGCACCCGGTGGGCGGTCACCGGTCCCGCCCCGAAAACCTGGACGACCAATACCGCCAGCAGAAAGCCTAAAAAAATTAATCTGAGGACGCTGTTGAGGCTGGCCAGGCGCTCCACCGGGTAAATCTCCTGCTGCCAGGTGAGGGCCAGAGTGGCGACGGCCAGTCCAATGGCCAGGAAACGCACCCAAGGCTGCTTGAAAGTCGTCAGGACCCCGGCCACAATGATGAGGGAGAACATCAGGTCGACTACCAGGTCGCCGAAGCTGAAATCGCCCAGGGCGCATACCACGAACAGGTAGGCCACGGTAAAAATCAGCAGGCTCGTCATGCCGCTTTCGCTGGACCAGAAATGCCCTGGATCGAGTCTGGACAGTTTCATCTGCCTGCCTTTTTCGGATGATAGTTATCAGGTTTTAAAATCCGGCGCAATCGGTCTCGCCGGGAAATCTCCGGGTTGGGGGTTGGAGCTTTACAAAAGCCGGAAAAATTTTTTTTGGCGTCCACCGGATCACCTGATGTTAGACTTACTAGCGGTTATAAAGTCAATTAATTAAGAGCGCCTAATGAAACAGGCTGATCCTTTCAATTTCGATAACCCCATGGAGCAGCGCGGCGCCGGCAGCGCCAAGTGGGATAAGTACCGGGGGCGGGATATCATTCCCTTATGGCTGGCGGATATGGATTTCCGGTCGCCACCGGCCGTCATCGCAGCCCTGCATCAACGGGTCGAACACGGCGTCTTTGGCTACCCCTCGGTGCCGCCCGACTTAATTACCATGGTCTGTTCCATGCTGCTGGCCATGTATGGCTGGCAGGTTGATGCCGAGTGGCTGGTGTGGCTGCCCGGGCTGGTCACCGGACTAAACGTGGTCTGCCGGGCGGCCGCGGAAAGCGGGGAAGAGGTGCTGACCTCGGTGCCGGTATACCCGCCATTTCTCTCGGCCCCCGGGTTGAGCGGGCGCTCTCTGGCCACCGTCCCGCTGCTGCAGGTATACGGCGGTTGGCTTTTCGACTTCGACCGGTTGGAAGCCCGGATCACTCCCCGTACCCGCCTCTTCCTCCTCTGCAACCCCCATAATCCCGTGGGCCGGGTCTACACCCGGGAGGAACTCGCCCGCCTGGCCCTGATCTGCGAGCAGCACAACCTGATAATTTGCGCGGATGAGATCCACTGCGGCCTGGTGCTCGACCGGGACAAGGCGCACGTGCCCCTCGCCACGCTGGATCCCGCCATTGCCCGACGTACGGTTACCCTGATGTCACCCAGCAAGACCTTCAACCTGCCGGGCCTGGGGTGCGCCTTTGCCATCATTCCCGATGGGCGGCTGCGCCGGAAGTTTGGTCAGGCCATGGCCGGCATCGTCCCCGGGGTCAACCTTCTGGGTTACATCGCGGCCCTGGCCGCCTACCGCGACGGCGCCGACTGGCACGAGGCCCTGCTGGCCTACTTACGGGCGAACCGTGAATTGGTGAGCCGCGCCATTAACCGGATGCCCGGCCTGGCGATGGGCCGCGTGGAGGCCACTTACCTGGGTTGGATCGATACCCGCGGCTCGGGAATAGCCGAACCGGTAAAATTCTTTGAAAAGGCGGGGGTGGGCCTCTCTGACGGCTCAGCCTTTGGCGGACCGGGTTTTCTCAGGATAAGCTTCGCCTGCCCGCAGGTTACCCTGAGGGCAGCTCTGACCAGGATGAGCCGGGCGCTGACTTAGCCAGGCGCCGGGAGACCTGGGGATGGTGCAAGTGCGCCTCCTCCAGGTGAGTTGAGCTAGCCGTGCCGGAGGATATGCGGCAGCCTTAGCGCCCGCGGTTACCAAATGGTTTTGGAACCTGCAACGGGGGTCACCGGGTGGGTCATTTTTTTGCCAGCCGCGCATCCAGGGAAAACTTGCCACCTCCGGCGATGAGAAGCGCCACGGCGGCGGCAAACAAGGAGAAGGCGTATTCCATCCCCGCTGGCATGAAAAAGGCTCCCCAATGCACTTTGAAGATCGCCACCAGCATAACTGTCGCAATAAATAGGGCACCCAACCGGGTAAAAAGGCCCAGTAATATCAGCAGACCACCCCCGAACTCGGCGCTGCCGGCCAGCGTGGCCCACAGTAACCCGGGAGTCAGGCCCAACTTCCCGGCGAAGAAACCGGCCGTCCCTTCCAGCCCCTTGCCACCCAGCCAGCCGAACAGCTTTTGGCCGCCATGGCTCAGAAAGATCACCCCCAGGGCGATTCTTAAAGGAATGGTCGCCCACTGTTGGTCATCCGTGCTACAAAATTTTTTCCACATCGGCGTCTCCCATGAAACTCAACCCTTGAGCTAAGAGGCCGCCGGGACCTGGGCCGGCCAGCCGATCGGGATTTTCAGACTGATTTAGGCCTCCTTGCAGGTGAATGGCCGCATTGGTTGCCTGGCTAGGCAAACCGAAGGCCTATCAATCTATCCTTACATCTTCCAACCTTGAAAATAGGCACCGATTTTGGTTTATGCCACTTTCTCATTGAAGAATCTTGAAAACCTATATTTTTAAATATCTTGCTCCTTGAAATCAAAGGTCGGCAGAGTTATTAAGAAATAAAGAAGGTTACGGGTGAGAGCACGCGCTGGCCTTGCATATCCAAGCGGCCTGAGGCCTCGATCAATCAAGAGGAGAGAGTCAGATGACCAAAATTATTGCCTGGACAGTGGCTGGATTGTTCCTGGGAGTAGTTTTTTTGGGGACCCCAGGTGGCACTTGGGCTCAGGATGGGAAAGCAATTTTTATGCAAAAATGTTCCGCCTGCCATGGCGATCAGGGGAAGGGCAATGGCCCCCTGGCCAAGACCTTTGACCCCAAACCCAGCGATTTTTGCCTTCCCGGATTCTGGCAGGGCGACGTCGATAAAAAGATCGCTGACGCCGTAACCAAGGGCAAAAATCAAATGGTTCCACAGAAGCTGCAGCCCGACGCCATCAAGGCGGTGACCGAGTACATCAAAAGCACGTGCAAAAAATAGGTTGGGGGCGGCCTCTATTTCCTGGCCCGGCAGACGTTCTGAGGCCGGGAAGATCGAGGTGGGTCGATCATCACCGGAAGCGGCCTCCGGGCCGCGGCCGTTTTGCCTCTGAAATTAACGGTTTTTCTTACGGTAGCCTGAAGCCCTTGACTTGACAAGGAGAGACGAGGGCCTAATTGATTCTGAATAAGCTGCTGTTCCTAAAATGGTTCTCGCCGCCGGTTTGCCATGAAGAGACGAAGTTTTCTCAAGCTGTTGGCCTCCCTCCTCGGGTTGGGCGCCTTAGGCGTCTTCCTCTACCCCCTCTTCCGTTTTCTGCTGCCGGTGGAGTCCGGGGCCAAGGTGAGGACCATTGAAATCGCCAAAAGCGAGCTACCTGTAGGGGCCACCAAAGATGTGATGATCGGGTCGACCCCGGCGATCGTCATCAACACGAGAGGGAAAGGAGTTCTGGCCTTCTCCAGGGTCTGCACCCATCTGGGCTGCCTGGTGCGATACGACCCAGAGCGGCAGGTGTTCATTTGCCCCTGCCATGCCGGCACGTTCGACCTCGAAGGGAACGTGATCTCCGGACCACCCCCCAAGCCGCTGCCGAAGTTCTCCGTCCTGGTGGAAGGCAACAAGTTAGTGATCGGGGCCTGAGATGGTAAAAAAGCTGAGAGAATGGCTGGAGATCAGGATCGGGCTTGATGAACTAATCCGCTCCCAGCTCACCGAGTATCGGGTTCCGAAAAATATCAATATCTTTTATACACTCGGGATGGTGGCTTTTGCCGCCTTCCTTTTCCAGGTCCTCACCGGCATACTGCTCATCTTCTACTATATTCCCGATGACAAGGACGCCTTTCAAAGCGTTCAGTTCATCATGAACCAGGTGCCTTATGGCTGGCTCTTTCGCCTGATGCACGTGGTGGGCAGCAACGTCATGGTGGCGGTGGTCCTTCTCCATATGGGCTCGGTTTTTTTCCTCGGCTCCTATAAAAAACCCCGGGAGCTCACCTGGGTCATCGGAGCCTTGATGTTACTGACCACTATGGGCTTTTGCCTGAGCGGCTACCTGCTGCCCTGGAGCCAGCTCAGTTTCTGGGCTACCACGGTGGTGACCAATATCCCCACCGCCTTCCCTTGGATTGGTGACCTGATCTGCAAAATACTGCGGGGAAGTGAAAACGTCTCGGGAGCCACCCTCAACCGGTTCTTTGCCCTGCATGTGGCCTTGCTGCCGGCAGTGCTCACCTTACTCTTCTCCCTGCATGTCTTTTTGGTGAGGCGGATTGGCATCTCAGCTCCACCCTCCGGCTCTGAAGAGACGCAAGAATGGCAGAAATTCCGGCATGACAGCCATCCGGACGGCCCGCCCTTTTATCCCGACTTTGTTTCCAAAGAAGTGCTGATGATCGTCGTCTATCTTATTGTCATGTTCGCCATCATCTCTTTTGCGCCAGCGCTGTTCATTCCGGCGGACGCCAATACCCCGGCCGACCCCTTAAATACGCCGGAACATATCAGACCCGAATGGTATTTCCTGGCTCCCTACGCCATGCTTAAACTGATTCCCAACAGATTTTTAGGGATTGCCTTGCAATTAGTGCTGGTAACGGTTTTCATCTTTTGGCCCTTGATAGATCAATCAAAAAAACACCAGATCTTGAGAAGGCCGAAGATGCTGGTGCTTTTCTTGGTAACCATAATCATCTGGCTCGGACTCACCTTCTGGGGTTCTCGCTGATGCGCCACCTTCTCACCATAATCTGCTTCCTCAGTCTCGTTTCAGTAGCCGAAGGGGCCTGGACCGATTTATTGCAAAAAGAGTTCCCCAAAACCCCCTGGGAGCAAAGACCAAGGGTTGAACAGAATGTCTGTATCGACTGCCACACCTCTGACTTGATGAAGGAAGATTATCGGGCCATCCCGGCGGAGTGGCGGAAGAGTGTGCATTATCAGAATGAGGTCTCCTGCCAAAATTGCCACGGCGGCGACCCGCAGGACGCCACCCGGTCTATGCAGCCGGAAAGCGGTTTTGTGGGGGTGCCGAAACCTAAAATGGTGCCGGAATTCTGCGGTAAATGCCACATAGGCATCAAAGAGAGCTACCTGGAGAGCGGCCACGGCAAGGCCTTGATGACCACCGGGAGAGGTCCCAACTGCGTCACCTGCCACCATTCTCATGATATTCAGAAGGCCAGTATCAACATTATCAACGAGCAATTATGCGGCCTTTGCCACAGTTATGACCGGGCCCGGGAGATGAAGGCGGCCCTGTTGCTGACCGAGCAAAAGATCAATGAGATTGACCGCGATCTCAAGACCTTGAAGGCCGGGTTAATTGCTACCCAGGATGAGGAAAAGGTCCTATTCCAAACGCAGGCGGAGTACAGGACCTTGTTTCATACCGTGGATGTTAAACTGGTCCAAGCCAAGACGGGGGAGTTCTCCAAGAAACTTGCAACCATATTGCAGCAGGTCCGGAAGGGCTTCCAGAAGTTAAAATTCCGTCAGGACTTTTCCTCCCTCATCCTGCTGATCTTCATCGGCCTGGGAATCACTATCTTCCTTTTGGGTCGAAAATCGGAATAACTGGAGCTTCCCGCGCCGGCAATAAAAAAGAGGTTAACGCCATATCGCTAACCCCTTGAATCAATGGTCGGGACGAGAGGATTTGAACCTCCGACCCCCTGAACCCCATTCCGTTTAATATCCTTTTTCTTTTTTTTCCTGCCTTAGGATATTTCTTGACATTCCCTGTGAAATAAGCATATTATCATCATAGGGTTTATGATGCTTTTCCCTAATTGGTGATAGTTTAATCTGTTTTCACGCACAGGACACGCACAGGGAAATTTTAAGGAGAAAGGCCATGGCGATTACCAGCTACTGCGAAGATTGCTACCAGGGAAGCAGCCTGGACGCTAAGGTGTGCTCAAACGCCAAATGCGGCACTCCCCTTGGCCGGAATCGGCGTTATCGGGTTAAGGTCTATAAGAATGCACGGCCAGTCTTTACTAAAGTGGTGGATAACCTCACCATTGCCAGGGAGCTTGAGGCGACTGTTAAAGCTGACATTCTCCGGGGTGATTTTGACATTAACCAAAAGCCGAACCCGATCCCCCCTCTAAACGAAGTCTGGAATAAATACCTATTGTGGGCCAAGGTTAATAAACCTGCGACCTGGGACGATGATCTGTTCAACTACCGGAAGCACCTTGAACCCCGTTTCGGTAAGAAACGGTTGGACGTTATCTCTGGCATGGACGTTAACCGGATGAAACTGGAAATGACCAAAGGTGAGACGAAAGACGGTAAGCCGTGCCTTAGTAAGCAGGGTAGGCTATATTCGGCATCCACAATCAAACATCAGTTAGTCTTGCTGAAGCACCTATACAAATTCGCACGTGGGCGGGAATTCAAATACAGGGGAGAAACTCCTTTTGATGACGATCAAGTGAGAATGCCCCATTTGGATAACAAACGCACCCCACAGTTAGGGGACGCTCAACTTGCGGCACTGTGGGATACTCTGGACATCTGGCCCAATCAACTGCAATCTGGGTTCATCAAACTGGCCTTACTTACTGGAGTGCGCCGATCCACGCTATTTACGTTAAAGTGGGAGGACGTGGATTTTGAAATGGGTATGATAACGCTGCTTATCTCCCACCGGCGCAAGGGAACCGAAACAGTGAAGAAGACGGTTGCCCCGGCGGTTATGGAAGTGCTTAGGAACCTACCCCGAACTGAGTCACCTTATGTGTTTCCAGGGAAGGGCGGTCAGCAGAGAACAGACTTCAAGGGGCCATGGCTTAGAATCCGCAAGGCGGCGGGGTTGCCGGAAGATTTTCGCTTTCACGATTTGCGACATAATTTCGCCAGCTATCACGCCAGCAACGGGACTGACTTGCAAGTCATTCAACAGTTAATGAACCATCGGGACTACAGGACTACTTTGAAGTATGCCCACCTATCAGAAAGTGTGGTAAACGGGGCGGCGATAAAAAGCGGTGAACTGCTGACCCCGAAATCTAAGTCAAATGTGATTAAAATGAGCGAGTAAAACAATTTCGGGGGATAGGGTCGCTCCAGACACGACGGCAACCCTGGGCCGCCTTCCCCGGAGTCCCGCCAGGACCGCGACAGGAGGCGGAACATGGGTGCTGTAGACCTCACACCAGAGGCGCTTGAAGCCAATCGGCTGTTTAATCAGTATTGTTACCCTGACCACCCTCATTGGAAAAGCCGGTTTTCAAAACAGGCCGCTCTTGCAATGCTGGGATCAGGAATTTTCGGATATAATCTACTAAAAGGACACGCGAAACATAAGGCAACTTATCCAGTAAACTTAGATGCTTTAATTTATGAACTGTTAAATGTTTACGGTGGCTATTCCTATGTTCCCCCTATTGCTTATGTGAAAGAGGATGTTGTCCGTGAATTTGACCATCATTTTACTTATGTTTCTGCGATAGCGCAGCTCGCCGGTGTTAGAAAAGATGCGGTTGAAAATGATCGGGATGCCTGGCGGGAAAAGCTATCCAATGCGGCTGATAACGGGAAAATCCCTCCCGACTGGCGGACCCTCATAGAGGAAATGTTCCAGGGGCGGCGCTACCGTCTCCCAAAATTGGCTCACGTATTTGCAGACATTTTCCTTGCCCATTGCTTACTGGCCCGGCCTTCCAGAGTTGCCGATTGGGTGAGAACCATTCTTACAAGTCTAGGACTGAAACCACCCAGCAAGTCCAGTTTGAGTGATTACGTTAAACAACGACAAAAGGAGGCACAGGAAAGCATAACAGCAGCAGGAGAAGACTATCACAATTACCAGAAACAAGGGATTCCGATTAGATTCTGATTACTCCTCTTTAAGATTCTCCCTACCCTAGCCCATTTTACTTACCGAAATTACCCCCAGAAATGGGGGTTTTTTATCTTAAATCCAGTAAGTAAAACTTACTTACCGGAAAGTCGGTAAAAAGTGCCTATTTTGATGTTGTTCTCCGGCAAGTAAGATAAGCTATCCTGCCATTGACACTTTTTCCTTAAGTTCTATTATATAGGCAGTATTGTGATGGTCCTGGTTTTTAATTCTACCGAGAGGTAATGCTATGTTTAACTTGGTCAGAGTATCAAAAATAAAGGACTTGCCCTTCGAGCTGCCGTTCAAGCCACAAACTTTTTATAAAATGTGGCATATGGGACGGAATCTCCAGATTTTCATCAAACTTGGTGGCAGCTTATTTATTGATATTCAAAAATTAGAGGAACTTATCGAGGGTTCCCGGGGCCAGCGGAAGGCTGAGTAATAGTCCGGCCAGAAGCGCCTACGTCCAGTAAATGTGGAGAGTGCTTGGTCATGCTGCCCCCGATTTTGGCAAAATCCTGATATCCATGCAGACGGCACAGGGCGTGAGAGAAAGGATTAACAATCATGGAATCACGGGCCGAAAATAAAAACAAGCATCAAATAGAGACTTTCCGATCTTACATTGACCTTTTTGTCCAGCGGCTCCCGCGCTATGCCGTGAAAAAGTCCCGCTCCTGGACCACGAAAGACAAACCGCTTTCAGACCGTCCGGTTCAGGCTCATCTGGCCGGACGGTACGCGGTGGCCGTCCTCGGCAAGTGGTACCCTGAATTTGGCATACTGGACATCGACGACAGACCCCGCGGCACAGTGGAAGAAATTCGCGGGATGCTTAACCTTGACGACAAAAACTCCATGCTCTTCGCCAGCGAAAGCCCTGATTCGTACCATGTCCTGCTGAAACCAGAATACAAAGAAAAACCGCCTACCGTCCGCCTACTTAATGACGCCTTTCAAAATTTTTGCGCTCTTCAGAGAATCGAAATCTACCCGCAGGCGGCGCGCCCCATTAGACTCCCTTTCGGCCCTCGACAAGATCCCCTCGATTACGAATACTCATGCCTAAATGACTGGCAAAGCAAGCTCTACTGGTTTCAAAAATTGGACAGCTTCGACATCAAAACGGTCAGAGGCCAACAATTTCTTTTGGACCTCGAACTGTCAAAAAAGCCTCCCATCCCAAAACTTCTTGAAGACAACCCAGAGATTTTATTTCAATATGGCCTCCAGACCCCAAGCTCCCGCCATGACTCGCAATTCAAAATCCTCTACTGGCTCTGGCGGCAAAATGTCCCCCGCCAAACCGCCTTTGAAATGACCCTGGCCTGGATTACTAAGCGCCATAACGGCTTCAGCAAAGACATCCTCAGACATCCCAAAGTCGTCAAAGCTGAAATCGCACGCCAGGCTGCTTACATCTACGACAAGTACGAACTGGCTAAAATCTACCCGGATTCAACTCACAATCTTTTTAATGGATTCATCTCAAAGCCGGACGTTGAAAATATCATCAGAATCGCACGTGGCTCACTCCCCCGGATGCGCTTTCTCTTCCACCTGGTCAAATTCTGTTACCCACGCCGGTTCAGAACTTTCGTCCCAGTACATACAGATAGACTAATCGAATGGGCAAGCCATCAAACTTACAACAAATATCTCCAGGAGTTTGATGCCCAAGGGCTGCTGAAAAGGGGGGCCGCCTATCAACCTGGTCATTTCTCCAAAGACATCAAGTTGGAATGGCCTTTTCAAACAAGCCCTGAAGCCATCCTCTACGATGGACGTAGCATCGAGACCTTTGAGCAGACCATCAAGACCATCTTGAAGCCAGGGGAGATGAGAGAGCTTGTTGAGAGTGCCGGGGCTAGTGTCCCTTGGTCATATAAGATAATTAAGAATATTTGGGATAACCCCTAGCAGAGGCCAAGGGGCGGTGCCCCCGGCTAGTGATAGTTATATATGTTTATCGTTTAGGAGAATTTTTGAGTTCAAAAAAAATCTGGGAAGGCCCAGGGGTAGAAGGCCCGGCCCCAATGGGTCTGCTGGAGCTTCGAAGAGCGAGAAGGCAAGCCTACCAAAGTCCAAAGACAGGCGGCAATGCCAAGTCGGGCGCCCCGGACACTTGGGGGACTTATGACCAAGCCCTAAACCATTATGAGGCCCAAAGAGGGAACGGGATTGCAGAAATAACCGATCCATAGCCGTTGCGGAAGCGGCGATAAATGAGGAATGAATCATGAACAAGGCTCCCCACGATCCTTTTCTCCATCCCTTCAGCTTGAAAAAGGCCTTCGGGAAACGCTGGAAAATAAAGATGGAGGAAAGCTGGCAGCATGAAAAAGCCGAAAACCGAATTGGTTATGAGGGCTGGTATGAACAGGTGCCTACCGCCTGCGGGGGCTTTATCGGCCTCTTTCAGGACAAGCCCACGGTGATCCTGCAATTCTATACCCCCAAGCAGCGGCTAACCTGCCGCAAGCTGGCCGAGCAGTTCAAAGACACCCCCGATGTCCGCCTAGATGATGGTTTCGATGGCTATGACAGTATTTTTTACTTTCCTGTCGGACTATTTGAGAGTGTGGCGGAAGCTTTCAAGGCCAGGAAGCGGCGTCAACTTTCGGAAGCCCAAAAAGAGGCAATGGCTCTGGGAAGGGAGAAAGCTGGTTTGGTGCGCGACGAAAAGGGAAGAATTGTCCATTCTCAGGCTCAAGATACGTCCCAGAATGAGGCGATCCCACCTTAGGCATTGTAATTGTACTCGATAGGCCCCCAATACCGCCTTACCCTTCGGATGCCTTCTTTAAGTGGCCGTCCCCGCCACCTTCTGTTAATCACCTTTTGAAGCCGATCCTTTTTTTAGATAATTATCACGGCTCCAACAATTCAAAGAAATTGCCGTTGATATTCACAATCTCAAAATACTCTCAGAAATAAGTTTTCGGTAAGCCTCCGCCTGCAGTCCATGTCTTTCACCGGTTTTTTTTCATTTTTTCTACCTTTTTTGCATATCAGATTATAAAGCTCAATCTTGTAACCAATTATATTCATTGATAATTATACGAGCACTTTCTCGGGAGAATAATTCAATAGGAAATTTGCTCGATAATTATAATTTAATTCCAAATTTAAATGGCTGGTTCATATTAATACTAATTTATATTTTATATATAAATACTTATATATATTATAACTAGAATATTAATATAAAGGGTGCAAGTTCGAAGGCCTGAAGCGAGGCCAAGATTGCCTATTTTTCTACCCTTGCCGGTCCTCTTGTGGTTTGTCGAACTGGAAAATTCGTGCTAATTTGTCCACATTTTCAAAAGTGAACAAAATAATGGGAGGTCTACGACATGGCTAGATGCACAGCACCAGTAAATGGACATCGCACAGCGAGCGGAGCTGCGGCCTGCCCCGTATGTGGCAGACGCTCTCGCGGCTACGGGTCGTATGCACCCTACTCCTCACCCTACTCCTCGTCGGGGAGCGGCGGGAGCAGCGGCGGCGGGTCCGGCAGCAGCGTAAGGCCGCGCTGGTCGCGAGCAAGTTCATCCGTGATGTACACGCCTGCCGAGGTGCGGACGCTCACGCCGGTGCGCGCAAACTTCGAGAAGCGAGCGTCCGTGCCTGACCTCCGGGACGTTTTTCTTTGCCACGCGTGGGACGACCGGAAAGGGGTCGCCAAGGAGCTGCACGATCTGCTCGAGTCGCGAGGTGTCTCAGTTTGGTTCAGCGAGAAGGACGTCCTCCTCGGTGCTCCGTTGCTCCGCGAAATCGATAAGGGATTGGCGAAGTCGCGAGTCGGGATCGTGCTGGTGACCCCTGCGCTGCTGCGCCGCGTCGCAGCAGAGGGCATCGCTGACAAAGAGCTTTCGGCACTCCTGGCGCGTGATCTGCTCGTTCCCATCGTGCACGACACTACGTATGAAGCTCTCCGCGAAGTCAGTCCCTTGCTCGGCTCGCGAAGTGGCCTGAGCACTGCAGAGCAGCCAATAGCAGACATCGCGGCCAAGCTCGCGGAGCTGGTCACCCTCTAGCTCTATTGCCCACACCTGTATGGGTGGCCGCTGACACGCAGCAGCAGTTGCTAGATCGGTTGTCGGTATCAGAGCGCAGCGCATCGTGTTCAATACCCCGTGACTGTGCGCCCCAAAAATTCATTCAAGCCGACGCCGCTTAGCAGCGCGGCTTAATAGGCCCTCTCGAATACAGTTGGATAATTTGTTTCCTTTTTAGCCAGCCCCTCGGGGCAAAAAGAAAACTGGACAAAATCCCGTATTTTGTCCTTATTCTCATAGACACCATCACGCAATTCCTACAGGCAGGGCTGTCCGCTACTCCTAAAACTGGACAAAATGACAAATTACCGAAAAACACCTCACCGGCAGCGAGGTTTAAAAGCTCATGGCCGCCAACAAGTGCGGCCGCCACGAGGCCCGTCCATGAGTGTGCCATTGGTCCTTCCTCAGTGAGGTGCCTTGGTTATCCCTCAGTTTGCCTCCCGGGCGCCGGCATCCTGCTGTTCGGATATGATCTTAATCCAGTACTGATAGTTGGAGGCTCCAGTGCGGGAGGCCAAGCCTTCAAACCCGGGGAGTAGTTTTTCTCGGCAGTATGGACTCTCTGCGTCAGATATTAAAAACACCCCACAACCTTTCTATGAGCGCCTGAGATTCTCCCTGGATGAACGCTCAGGGCTAACCCAACCTTTCCCCTCGCCTTCGCGCCGGTAGGCCGCCCCAGACCAAGATATGTTGACTCGGAGGCCAATTTGGGACTATAGGTGTAAATTAGAGGTTGGAGATCGGCGGTTCCTGCCGAAGGGGGTGCAGCCGGGAGAAAGGGGAAATCCGGGATGAAAAACGTCGATATGACCGTGGAGGGGAATATTCTTACCATCAAGGTGGACTTGAGCAAAGAGTTCGGTCCGTCGTCATCGAAGAAGAGCATCATCATTGCCTCTACCGAAGGCAACGTCTCAGTCCCGGGCCGGGAAGAGAAGGTAGACCTCAATGTGTACCGCACGAAGTAAGTCGGAGGTTTGGGAAAGAGCCGCACCCCATCGATGGGCCGGAAAACCCCGCATCATTTACAGTCTTCAAAGCCCGGGGCCATTTCGCATATTCTTGGGCGCATCATTTGCGTCTGGCAATCGCATCCGTTGAGGACGATTTATAGTCATTCTATAGGTCAGCAATTATTGGAGTAAAATGGGTATTAACTTCAGCGACAAAGTCAGCTTCATCTGGTCGGTAGCCGACCTGCTGCGCGGGCCTTACCGTCCCAACCAGTATAAAGACGTCATGCTCCCCCTGACCGTTCTGCGCCGACTCGACTGTGTTTTGGAGCCCACCAAGGATAAAGTGCTGGCCCGGCTCAAAGCTCTCCAGGACGGCAAGATCAAAGACCTGGAACCGCTTCTCTGCCGGGTAGCCGGGGTAGGCTTCTACAACACAAGCCGTTTCACCTTTGAGAAGCTCAAGGGCGACCCCAACCATATCGCCGAAAACCTCACCCAATACATCAAGGGCTTTTCCACCCGCGCCCGGGAGATCATCGAACATTTCGGCTTTGAGGAGCATATCGGCAAGCTCGACAAGGCCGACCGCCTGTACCTCGTGGTCTCGAAGTTCGCCGAAATCGACCTGCACCCCGACACGGTGCCCAACATCGAGATGGGCTACATCTTCGAGGAGCTGATCCGGCGGTTCAATGAGGCCGCCAACGAAGAGGCCGGCGACCATTTCACCCCCCGGGAAGTCATCCGCCTGATGGTCAACCTCCTCTTCCTGCCGGACAGCGAGGTGCTGACCACCAAGGGCATCGTCAAGACCCTCTACGATCCGGCCTGCGGTACAGGTGGGATGTTGTCGGTGGCCGAGGAGTACCTGCGCAAGCTCAACCCCGACGCCCGCCTGGAGGTCTTCGGCCAGGACTACAACGCCGCAGGCCTACGCCATCTGCGGCTCGGACATGATGATCAAGGGTCAGGAGATCGAGCACATCGCCTTCGGCGACAGCTTCACCGACGACGCATTTCCCCGGGAAGAAGTTCGACTACATGCTGGCCAATCCACCCTTCGGGGTGGAATGGAAGCCCCAGGAGCAGGCCATCCGCCGCGAGTCCGATGAGCAGGGTTTTGGCGGCCGCTTCGGAGCCGGACTGCCCCGCATTAACGACGGCTCGCTGCTCTTTCTCCAACACATGATCAGCAAGATGAAGGACCCCAAGGAGGGCGGCACCCGCCTGGGGATCGTCTTCAACGGCTCGCCTCTGTTCACGGGTGCGGCGGGCTCCGGCGAGAGCGAGATTCGGCGCTGGATTATCGAAAACGACTGGCTGGAGGCCATCGTGGCGCTGCCGGACCAACTGTTCTACAACACGGGCATCTATACCTATCTCTGGATCGTCACCAACCGCAAGCAGCCGGGCCGCCGCGGCAAGATACAGTTGGTGGACGGCACCAGTTTTTTCAAGAAGATGCGCAAGAGTCTGGGCAACAAGCGCCACGAGGTCTGCGAGGATCAGTGCGGAGAGATCACCCGCCTCTATGGAGCCCTTGCGGACCACCAGCACATCCGCCTCTTCGACAACCGGGACTTCGGCTATCGGCGGCTCACCGTGGAACGTCCTTTAAAACTCAACTTCGCCGTGGCCCCGGAGCGCCTGGCGCGGCTGGAACTGACGACGGCCTTTGAGAGGCTCGCTACCAGTAAGAAACGGGTGGACTCCAAGGCCGCCCAGGCCGAAATCGCCCAGGGGATTGAACTCCAAAAGGCCATTATCTCTGCCCTTGGCGGTCTCGCCCCTCAGGGGGTGGTGAAGAACCGGGAGGAGTTCATAGCACTGATGAAGGCGGTCTTCCGGAAAGCCGGGGTTGCTATGCCGGTTCCGTTGTTCAAGGCGATCCTGTCGGCGCTATCCGAGCGCGATGAGACCGCGGACGTCTGCACCGACAGCAAAGGCAACCCCGAGCCCGACCCCGAGCTCCGGGATTACGAAAACGTGCCGCTTAAAGAGGACATAGAAGAATATCTGCAGCGGGAGGTCCTGCCCCACGTGCCCGATGCCTGGGTGGATGAGTCCAAGACCAAGGTCGGCTACGAGATCAACTTCAACCGCTACTTCTACCAATACACCCCGCCCCGGCCTCTGGGGGAGATTGAGGCAGACCTCAAGCAGATTGAGCAGGAGATCGCCAACCTGCTGGCAGAGGTGACGGCATGACCCGGCGAACGTATCCTAAATACAAGCCGTCCGGGGGCGAGTGGCTGGTAGAGATACCAGGACATTGGAGTGTTCGGAAGCTAAAACACATCTCCTCAATCCAGTTCAGCAATGTCGACAAGCACACTATTGAAGGAGAAAGGCGGGTTCGCCTATGTAATTATGTGGATGTGTATTACAACAGCTTCATCACCGCCGACCTCAACTTCATGGAAGCCACGGCACCTCCCGCTCAGATTGCCAAATTTGCATTGAGAAGAGGCGATGTAATCATTACCAAAGACTCGGAGGCTTGGGAAGACATAGCTGTTCCCGCCTACGTTTCCTCAACCATGCATGATGTTCTCTGCGGATACCATCTTGCGCAAATTCGCCCTAATCCCAAATGGGCCGATGGTAAGTACCTCTTCAGGGCCTTTTGCTCACGTGGGGTCAATGACCAGTTCAGGGTCGCCGCTACCGGCATCACCCGATATGGTTTGGGCAAATACTGGCTCGACAATGGATTGTTTCTTGTACCGCCTGTTGAGGAACAACGCTCCATCGCCGCTTTTCTGGACCGGGAAACGTCACGGATCGACGCCCTGATGGGAAAGAAGCAGCGGCAGATCGAGCTGTTGCAAGAAAAACGCGCCGCCCTCATCAGCCACGCCGTCACCAAGGGCCTTAATCCCAATGTGAAGATGAAGGATTCCGGCTTGGAGTGGCTGGGGGAGTTCCCGGAGCATTGGGAATTACTCCAGCTACGCAGAGTAATAAATAAATTTATTGATTATCGAGGAGCAACACCTGTAAAGTCGGATGATGGTATCCCCCTAATAACAGCGAGAAATATCAAGAATGGCATAATAGATTTTGAACTATCAAAAGAATTTATTCGTGAAGAGGATTACGATGGTTGGATGGTCCGTGGACTTCCCCAAAATGGTGATGTCCTCATTACTACGGAGGCGCCACTTGGTGAGTCAGCAATTATTACTGATACAAACATTGCCCTTGCACAACGGGTTATTTTACTGAAAAGTGATAAAAATATCATAACAAATAAATTTCTTAATTATTATTTTATGTCATGTTCTGGAAACCTTGAACTATTGAGCCGTGCAACTGGTTCAACTGCGATAGGCATTAAGGCATCCAAACTTAAAGAAATCCTTGTGTTGGTTCCACCTGTAAGTGACCAGGAGTTGATTAATAATTATCTTGATCAAGAAACCCCAAAAATAGACGGCCTCGGTGCTAAGATTCAGGAGAGTATCGACAGGCTAACAGAATACCGCACCGCGCTCATCTCGGCGGCGGTGACGGGGAAGATCGACGTCGGGGAGGCAGCTGCCTGATGGAACCCTATGTACCCGATACCCTACCTCTGGACTCGATAGATTGGGCCGCGCACGTTTCCTTGATCGGCCAGGCCAATGCGGCGCTGGCCCGGTATGACGGCATGCTCCAGGGCATCGTCAACCCTTCGGTGTTTCTGGCCCCCCTCACCACCCAAGAAGCCGTGCTGTCGTCCCGGATCGAAGGAACCCAGGCCAGCATGGAGGAAGTGCTGGAATACGAGGCCGACCCCCAAGAAGCAGTGGAGCCCTCCAAGTCCGCCGATATTCAAGAGATCATCAACTACCGGAAAGCCATGGGCCAGGCGGTGGAGAGCTTGGAAAAGCGCCCCTTCTGCCTGAACCTGATCAAGGAGTTACACGCCGTCTTGCTGGACAGCGTACGCGGCCGGGACAAGGCCCCGGGCCAGTTTCGCCGCACGCAAAACTACATCGGCTCCCCGGGGGTCCCCATCGAGCAGGCTACTTTTGTGCCGCCCGCGCCGGATCGGCTCGCTCAGGCGTTGGACAACTGGGAAAAATACCTGCATTTTGACGAGAAAGACGGCCTGGTGCAACTGGCGGTCGTCAAGGCTCAATTTGAGATCATCCATCCGTTTTTGGACGGCAACGGGCGGCTGGGCCGGATGCTCATTCCCTTGTTCCTATACGACAAAAAGTTGCTGTCCAGCCCGATGTTTTACCTCAGCGCCTACCTGGAGGCCAACCGGGAAACCTATTTAACCCGTCTGGAAGGCATCTCCCAAAAGCATGACTGGAACGGCTGGATTCAATTTTTCCTAATCGCCGTGGTCAAGCAGGCCGCAGTTAACATCGACAGGGTGCGCGGCATGCTGCGTCTGTACGAAAACATGAAAAGCCGGATGGTGGAGATCACTCATTCCCAATTTGCCATTCAGGCTCTGGACGCCATTTTTTCCCGGCCGATCTTTCGGGGAGCTGATTTCCCAACCATTTCTGGCATCCCAACCAAGCAGACCGCCGCCTCACTGGTGCGCCAGCTGCAAGAGGCCGGTATCCTTAAGGTCCTGCAACCGGCCAAGGGACGCCGCTCGGCGATGCTGGGATTTCCGGAACTCATCAACCTGGTGGAGGGACGCCCGGTTGTGTAAAGCGAAAATACATCAATTGATGTTGTGTAAAGCATTTTGCCTTATTGCTTGACACAAAGCATTTTGTGACAAATTGCCTTGATGCAAAAAAGTCCGTGGGGAAAGGGAGTGCGTAAAACCCAAATAGCCGCTTCAGTTGTACTTGGGCGAGACGAAGAGTCTATAAAAATTGCCCCGGAGATGTGGGCGGAAATACTGCTCTATTTGAGCAAACGCGGCTGGCAACCAAGCATTCCTACAAGCTCGTTTCTTGCGTCGAATTTGTCGGTTTCCGACGAAGATGCGAAGGGGTTGGCCTTAGCAGGACAGCGAGTGCTGGATGAGGCCTTACGCGACCCATTGGCAATTTATCCGGTGCCGTTCAATATGAGTAAGTTCGCTGAATTGGTTTGTTTCTTAGAGGAAGGAGCGTTCCGCATAGGTCGGTAGGCTATAAAGAGCTTACTTTGAATCGGGCAGATAGCGTGTAATTGTAAGGATGTACCTGATGCCGGGGCAACATACAGAATTCGCGTTTGAAACCGCCATCGAGTACCACCTGGTCAGCTCAGGAGGTTACGAAAAAGGCGACCGCGACGCCTTCGACCTTAACCGGGGCCTCTTCCCTCAAGAGATTCTGGCCTTCATCCGAGAGACGCAGCCTAAGGAGTGGGAGTACCTGGTCAACCTCCAGAAGGGTAAAGCTGGGGAGACCCTGCTGGACGATCTCTGCCGGGCGCTCAATTCCCCCCATGAGGGGTGTTTGTCCGTGCTGCGCCATGGATTCAAGTGCTTCGGCAAGCTGTTTCGAGCCGCTTACTTCGCCCCGGCCAGCCACCTCAACCCCGACACCCAGAAGCTCTATGCCGCCAACCGTCTGACCATCACGCGCCAGTTGCGCTATTCCAGCCGGCACGGCAATACTTTGGACGTGGTCCTGAGCCTGAACGGCATTCCGGTGGCTACCGGGGAGCTCAAGAACCCTATGACCGCCCAGACCTGGCGACATGCCGTGACCCAGTACAAGAACGACCGCGACCCGGCAGACCTGATCTTCCAGTTCAAAAAAAGGGCCCTGGTCCATTTTGCCGTGGATACGGATGAAGTGTATATGACCACGCGCCTGTCGGGCCGGACCACGCGCTTCCTGCCCTTCAACCAGGGGCGCGGCACAGGCGCGGGCAATCTCGACAACCCCGGGGGCTACAAGACTGCTTACTTATGGGAAAGGGTCCTGGAAAGGCATAGCTTCCTCGACATCCTGGCGCGGTTCATGCACTTGCAGATCGAAGAGAAGAAGCTCGGCGGCAAGAAGGGCAAGCGGGAGACCATGATCTTCCCGCGCTATCACCAGCTTGATTGCGTATGCAAACTGGTGGCCGACGCCCGGGAGCACGGCACCGGAACCAACTACCTGGTCCAGCACTCGGCCGGCAGCGGCAAATCGAACTCCATCGCCTGGCTGGCGCACCGCCTGGCCAGCCTTTATAACGAGAATGATGAGAAGGTCTATCACTCGGTCATTGTGGTGACCGACCGAGTGGTCCTGGACCAGCAGTTGCAGAACACTATTTACCAGTTCGAGCATAAGCAGGGCGTAGTGCATAAGATCGACGTCAACTCCACGCAGTTGGCGGAGGCACTCGGTTCTGGCGTGCCGGTCGTTATCACCACTCTCCAGAAGTTCCCTTTTGTGACAGAGAAAATGGGCGACTTACCCAGGCGCCGATATGCGGTCATTGTCGATGAGGCGCACAGCTCCCAGGGCGGCGAGACCGCGACGGAGCTCAAGGGCGTGCTTGCAGGTGCGGCTATCAAAGAAGAGGCCAAGGCTAAAGCCGAGGAAGAAGGGTTGCCCGACTACGAGGAAGAAATCCTCAAAACCATGGCTAAGCGGGGGCGGCAACCCAACATCAGCTTTTTCGCCTTCACGGCCACGCCGAAATACAAGACGCTGGAGGTCTTCGGCCGGCCGGGGGTGGACGGTAAGGCTGAGCCCTTCCATCTCTACAGCATGCGACAGGCCATCGAGGAGGGCTTCATCCTCGATGTGCTGCAGAATTATACGACGTACAAGACCTATTACCGGCTGATTAAATCCATCGAGGACGACCCCAAAGTGGACAAGCGCAAGGCTGGCCGAGCCTTGGCGCGGTTCATGAGCCTACATCCGTATAACATTGCCCAGAAGACAGAAGTCATGGTGGAGCACTTCCGCCATTTCACGATGCACAAAATCGGCGGCAAGGGCAAGGCTATGGTGACGGCTTCCAGCCGCCTCCATGCAGTTCGCTATAAACAAGCCTTTGACAAGTACATCGCCGAAAACGGCTATAAGGGCATCAAGACCCTGGTGGCTTTCTCCGGGACCGTGGTAGATCCCGATGCGCCGGGGTTGGAATATACCGAAGTCGGCATGAACGGGGGTATAAGAGAGAAGGAACTACCAGAGAGGTTCGGGACGGACCAATATCAGGTGCTGCTCGTGGCTGAGAAGTACCAGACCGGCTTCGACCAGCCCCTTCTGCATACGATGTACGTGGACAAACGCCTATCAGGTATCCAAGCGGTGCAGACGCTTTCACGCCTAAACCGTATCAACCCAGGCAAGGAGGATACTTTTGTCCTCGACTTCGTGAATGAGCCGGAAGAGATTTTAGCGGCGTTCCAGCCATATTACGAGCAGGCGCTTATCGGGGAGCGTGCTGACCCCAAGCAGCTTTATGAACTCCAGGCAAAGCTGGAAGCACAGCAGGTTTACTATAAGGCGGAGGTGGCCGAGTTCTGCAAGGTCTTCTACAAATCGAAGCGCCACCAGACCACCTTCGACCATGCCCAGATAAACGCCTGCATCGACCCGGCTGTCAACCGCTACCGTGAGCTTGAGGAAGAGGTCCGGGAGGAGTTTCGTAAAACTTTGGTTGCCTATCGAAACCTGTATGCCTTCCTTTCGCAGATCATCCCCTTCCAGGACTCGGACCTGGAGAAGTTATATTCCTACATTCGCTTCCTACTGACCAAGCTACCCCGTGGCGATCGGGGGCCGGTCTACAACTTCGACGATGAGGTGGCGCTCAAGTTCTACCGGCTGCAAAAAATTAGTGAGGGCTCGATAAACTTGGAACCGGGTAGGGAGGAACCGGTATCGGGACCGACAGCCGTAGGCACCGGTATTGCCCGAGGCGATGAGATAGAGCTTTCCAAGCTGATCGACCTTCTCAACGAACGGTTTGGCACGGAATTCAAGCCCGGGGACCAGCTTTTCTTCGATTCGATCCGCGAGGACGCCGTAGCCGACACAAACCTGCGCCAGGCGGCCATCGCTAACACCATGGAAAACTTCGGTTACGTTTTCCGCAAGGCCCTGGAAGGACTTTTTATCGACCGCATGGAGCAAAATGAGGAGATCACAGCTAAGTTCTTGAACGAGAAGGATTTCCAGAAAGCCGTTACTAAACATCTCCTGGAACAGGTCTACAGCCAAATTCGAGAAGAAGGTGTGCAAGATTCACAGACGGGTAGCGAGCAAGGCAAGACTGAATAGGTGGGCACCTTAAATGATGACCTGAATGTTACGATATGGTCTTGATACCTTTACAGTTTCTGCTCCTAATAACTCTCTAAATATAGCAGTTATCGCCCACCCAAAATCTGCTTTCGTGTTCAATAATAAAGGCAGGGTAATGGCTGACTCTGCCTTGGGTAATTTCCAAGGGAGGATTATTGCCTACTTTTGAGTGAGTCATCCAAGGTTTCCCAATCACTGCGGAGGGACTGAGAGAGGCTTAGAAGATTTTCTGGGTGCACGTGAATGAGACCCCCTCTCGGGGCCTCGATGTCCGCTATGAGAAGGAATGAGATGGAAACAATAAGCGGCAGAACCAGAAGCAAGATGGGTTTCGCTTTAGGATCTCTCGCACTATAGCCTATCAGCACGTTGGCGCAGATGGCGATCGCCAACATCCGGCCCCATGCCGAAACCGGGATTCGGTTCCACCACGCAGCCTGAGTATATCCCTGTGAATTCAACACATCGTTCATGCCCGCGACCGCCAGGGCGACGATAGGTGTCGGTTGCACGACAGCAGAAGCCTGGACCGAGGACCATAGTTCGGTCTGTAGTTTAGCGGTTTGGGTATCGATCTGCAGCTGTTGCTCGTCGCTTGCGGTATAGAACAAGACACGCTGATCGAGGTAGTTCAAAAGCAGAGAGCGCAGTTTCGCGACATCAGCGGAAGGCAACAGGCCGACCCTAAGATATTCTGTACCGATCGCGTTGGCCTCTGCCTCCTCATAGTTCTTGCGCTGACTGTACCGTTCTAAGGCCATAGAAAAGGTGAATGCAACGATAAGCCCGAGGAGTGTCAGCGTAGCGGTTTCGATAATGCCAAGGTCCTCACGCTCCTCACTTGCCAGGGTTTGCTGCCTCTTGCTGATAGACGCTCCAATCCACGCCGAGAGCGTCAGAACCAAGAAAGAGAGAGCGAAAAGAAGCAGTGGGTAATCCCTTATATAAGTCATACTTGACACTCGATTACCTACCCGGGTTGATCTTACTGATTTTGGATCCCTGGATGCCGATCCCGCCCATCAGGCCTTTCTGGTTGAAGATAAAAGCGTAAACCCCCTTCTGCATTGTGGTCGTTGACAAATTCTTGCCAAACCCCTTGTCCAACACTACGAGACTCGGCCCAGTTCCCAGTTCCCAGCCATTACTCTTGTTAAGATATTGTAGCGAGGCCTCGTCCATGAAAAACAACACGTAGCCAAACGACTGGGCCCCTGCCTGAAAACCATATGAGGCTGATAACGATCGATAGTAGCCAACCGTCCTGCCTCGTTTGCGTAACGCCCCATCGCCAAATTGCCCCGCGACGATGAATCCACCCTTGACGATACTCGGAAAAATAAGTATCGCCTTTGACTTGTCGGCCAAAGCCTTTGCGCCAGGCGTGGTTGCGTAGAGCATAGACAACGCCTGGGTGGCGTTACGATCGATCTCGCTCGCGCCGGCGGCTAACGCCAATCCTGCGCTCAGGGTGCTTATTGTAGCTGTCACTATCGCCAGTATCGCCAATAGCAATAGCCTATTCGTACGCATTACTTTCTTCGTCCGCATTCAATTCTCCTTTCGTCATGAAAATCAACATCTTTACATAAAGGTCAACCGCAGTTCAGCACACACCTATCGAGAGGCTGAGGGCAGAGAGAAATAAGGGTTAAACTTTGTCTGCGCATTGCGGCCAGGGAATTTTCCGGCAAGTCCGATCTGTTATTGCGCCTCGGGATTCGGCACCTGCTGATAGACCACAGTACTCCCCTGATACACCGGGCGATAATAAACCCCACTGGCCACATAGTAGGTGGCCCCGGCAATAGCCACGGCCCTGGCACCCACTGGCACGGTACGGACAACCGCGGTGCCACCGTATGGGCCCTTAACGGCTGCCCCCCGTGGGCCCACATAAGCCGTCCACCCTGGGGGCCTTTGCGTAGGCTCTGCTGGGAGCCCGCGGTCACCGAGGCAGTCCCGGTGTGCACATAACTCCGCGGGGTGGCAGCCACGGCATTGCCCTGGGGACCAACTGCGGCCGCCCCCTGGGGGTCGATACAGCGGCACCGCCTCGGACCAACTGCGGCCGCTCCTCTGGCCCTCCGGGCACCTCCACGGGGGCCACTGGCGGCAGCCGCGGCCTCTGCATCTGTTATCAGCAAGGTTTCCAGGGGACTGACTGGTAGCAGTCCTGCCAACATCGCCAGGGACAAGAACAATGGCAAGGCCTTTTGCAAAATCGCCTTAGGTTTAGTAATCTGCATGGCTGTATCCTCCCTACTTATCTTTCTGCTTTTTCTTAGGCGAAGCCGGCGCCGCCGCCGGGAGAATGTCAATTTTTTCGGCCTTTTCCGGGGCTACAAAAGTGAACCGGCTTTCTTCCAACTGGGGCGAGGTATTCCACTTGGTAAACACAGCCGTGAACTGCAGCCCCTGGGCCGTCTTATCAGTGATTAGGAACTTGCGGGGCACCGGGGTTTGGCTGTCTTCGATCCAAATTTGCCAATCGATATCTTTTTCTCTGAAAGCCAGATGATGACAAGGGACACCCTGAACCTTGCTCACCCCCACGTAAAAGCCGGAAAGCGCGCCCTCGGTGAGATATTCATAAGACTTGGTATAGATCAGATCAGCCAAAGGGGCCCTGAGATTAAAGGACTGGATGCCATGTTCTATGGCGGCATCGATCTCCGGGGGGGCGGCGATGGTGGTGTAAAAGTTCTTGCTTCTGTCCATGAGGGTAATGGTCTTGCCATCGTAGACCAGCTGCCGGTTATCCGTATCTCCCACGGATTCAGCCCGAAACCGGTCGGGACGCCGCACCCAAGCCTCCACACTCCTGGCATACTGGATTCTCTGACCAGAGGTCAATAGCACGTCCTCCGTGATCTCCGCCTGGACGGAAAACTGTTGGAGATTTTTGAGATAGTCGCACATCTGCTTGAGCACTTCCACGGCCTTGGGCTCGATGTCCGGAGCTTTGGCTGTTTTCGGTGCTTCGGCGCTCCAGGCCGGGGCCATTATTATGTAGAAGGACAAGCCCAGCGCCGCCGCTAAAGGCACCCATTGCCTATAAAGTGTTCGCCTTTTATCGATCATCTCTTAGTTCTCCTCGAAAATGAATGGGTTATATTTTTTGTTCATCTTCTCTCTTCTGTTTCTGGTCGTTCAATCTTCCAGTCGGGGAGTTTCCCAGCGGCCTCGCCTTTCACCTGTGTCCCTTTTACGATAAGCATGATAACACTAAAATCAATTTATCCCCTGATTTCAAGGTATCTTGCCAAGAGCGATAATTATCGTCGAAGCGGCAGAAGTTCAAGATATGAAGTGGACATGCGAAGTTTTTGGCGTCGTGAGAAGTTTCGGAATATAGCAGTTAGCTGTTTTTTTGGGGGAGTACCCATGGCCGGGGGGGGAAAAGAAATCCCGGCCATAGGCGAGGTGTTGAAGGTTAAAGATTATGGGGACACTGTAACATGGTTACCATCATCTCTTACCGAAGTCAATTTTTTGTTGACAAAAGATTCGTAGTTTATCGGGAGCATATCTGTGAATTTGAAAATTGCTATTAATCTCGGCAATTTTCACTAAAAAGGCGGCCCGCAGGCCGCCTGGTTAACCAGCAAGTACTGCTAGGTTAGAAGTGGTACGCCACCCCCAGCTGGCCGCTGAACAGGTTGTAAGTGGGCTCCAGCTCGAAGCTGGCCATAGTACCCTTTGGCACCGTTTACCCCACTGTATGAGAAATTGGGCTGGGCATAACGGTATTTAAAGGAGAGGTCGATGGAGACATTCTTTAGGCACATGTAACGAATGCCGCAATCCACCGCCAGGGCGATGTTCGTGGAACTCTGGCTGCCCGGGCTCATTTGCAAATCAGCCGTACCGGTCGAGACATTAGTGCCGTTCAATTTCGGCTTCATGGAGGTGAACATAATGGCCGGGCCCACGGCCACATAAGGCTGCAAGCGGCCGAAAGGCACTTCTGAATCCTGGAAGAAGCCGTAGCGGCCGGCGAACATGAAGGCCCAGGTAGCCACCATGCCCTCAGTCTTAATGGTTCCCACCACGTTATTTCCTAATGTGCCGTTGTCAAAAAAGTCACCCCCAGTGAACCGCTGGTTCCGCATGACCAGGTTCTGGTAACTGAAATCGGTGTAAAATCCTAAATACTTACACCAGTCAGGATAACCGCTGTAGCCCAGGAACCCCTCTTTGACAAACCAGGTGCCAACCTTGACACCGCCCAACACCGTGACGTCAGTTCTGCCACCATAGTTCAAGCGGAAGTCATCCGGGGGTGGCGGTACAGGATTGGATTCTTTGACCTTAAAGGCCTGCCCCATATTAGCTGCCTGAGTGGCCCCCAGGTAACCTTCCACGTACATTTCAGCGCTGGCCACTCCCACGAACAGGCAGGCTATTGCCATCACTGCTGCCAAAACTCCAAGCTTCTTCATGAGTATCCCCCCATAATCATTGGTGAAAAGTTTGGGCTTGTCCCCAATCCCCCTTCTCCTCATAAAACCATAAGTTGTATGAATCACCCGTGGTAAAATAATTAAAAAAAGTCTTTCTGTCAAGATTTATTCCCAACCTTGCATGGTGGAAACCTTGTGGTCTCAGACCTGAATATATCTTGCCAGGAGCGATAATTATCATCGAAGATGCAGAAGTTCAAGATATGAAGTGGATATGCGAAGTTTTTAGACTCGTGATAAGTCTCGGGTTATAGCAGCTAGTGTTTATTAGGCTGAAGGATACTGGCATCTTTGCAAGTATTCCTTAATCTGTTGGTTAAATCTTTTCAAATGACCACGGCTAACTTTGACTGATTTTCATTTCTGAAGTTCAAGGTGGACCCCCAGTGGCTTTGAGCGATATGGAGAAAACCAATAGGGGTATTCCTTTGGGGTTGGCTATGCTGAGGGCCTCCTCTCGCCTCTTGAGCCAATAAACTTACGGAAATTATTTTGAAAAAAAGATTTGATTCTGCTAAATTAATACATAGGTAAGATCTAGGCAAACACAAGGAGACAGGACTATGATAAATGTCCCTTCCAAAGCAGTTAGGGTGGGGCTGCTGGGTTTCTTGCCTGCCCTGGTGCTGGCGACAATACTGGCAACGCCTGCCCTTGCCGGAGATAAGGATAAAATTGTTAATGCTGATGAATCCCAGATAGCAATAAAAGGGTACGATACTGTTGCTTATTTCACCGAGCATCGAGCCGTAAAAGGTAAGGAGGAGTTCGAATTTTCGTGGGAAGGAGTTCGGTGGCTTTTTTCGAGTGCGGCCAACCGGGATCTGTTTGCAACTGATCCAGAGCGCTTCATCCCCCAATATGGCGGACATTGAGCGGCAGCCATGGCCGCTGGCCGGGTGGTCAGCATTAATCCAGAACTCTGGAAAATTGTGGATGGCAAACTCTATCTCGCCAGTAGCAAGCAGGGGAGCGATAAGTTTGCTGAAAAACAGGCAGAAATTATCAAGAAGGCTGACCAGCAGTGGCAAAACATTCGGGGCCAGAATTAAATTCCCCGACCCATACGTTTCCGTTTGATCACCGGCTGGTCATCCCATTGACCACTTTACCTCCGGCGAGCACAGATTTTATCTTCAAGGCTCCAGAAGCCGGCCGAATCTGTTTCTAATTCACTTCAGCCCTGCCTTTCGAAGACCATCGATAATGGCACTGCGATCCGCCGGATTGCGGAACACCGTGCCGTATGACTCGAGTTCGAAAAAAGGATCGAGCCGGAGGACCGTCGCCGCCTCCGACGCCGCCTCTTTGGAGTGACCCAATTGGGCGTAAGCTGCGGCCAGAGCGATATGGCTGCCCAAGAAGTCGGGCTTGCGCGCCAGGCCCCGTTTCAACAGGCTTAGCGAGTCCTCATATCGTCCTTTCAGATAATAGGCAAGGCCCAGGTTCATAAAAGTCCCCGGTGAAGTGTTGAGATCAAAACGCAAAGATGCCTCCAGCAGGCGAATTGCCTCCTCCGTTCTGCCTAAATAAAGCATGCCACTACCCAAGAATCTGTAACTTTGGGCATCGTTGGGATTGCTGTCAATGGCTTGCTGTAATTCGTTGATGGCGAGATCATATTGCTCCTGGCTGATATAAACCCGACCAAGCACCGCGTGAGCCTCGTCGTTAGACTTGTCGATCTCCAAGGCCTTTAGCGCCAGATCGTGGGCTTGCTGTAAGGCCTGATTGGGAAACTCGGTCCAACCGTAAATAGCGTCATCGAAATAAGTCAAGGCAAGGGCCACATAGGCGGAGGCATAATGAGGGTCTAACTTGATGGCTCTCTCG
Organism: uncultured delta proteobacterium; assembly: GCA_963701845.1. GTDB lineage: Bacteria > Desulfobacterota > Desulfobaccia > Desulfobaccales > 0-14-0-80-60-11 > JAPLJC01. The sequence continues at coordinate 109,647 of CAVPBF010000006.1, forward strand.
AACAGTTGCCGTGCCTGTCTGTTTTGCGAACGCTCCTCACGAAAGAAATACTCCATCCCGCGCAACTTATAATCGTAAGCGTCCAGACTTTCTGTTTTTTTCCGAATGGCGCGGGCCCGCTCCGCCTCGTCAATTTTGACCGCAAGTTTTGTCACAATGCTTTGGATGATCTCGTTTTGGATGGCAAAGAGGTCTTTTAAATCGCGATCATAGCGCTCAGCCCAAAGGTGTTCCCCGGTAATGGCGTCAATAAGCTGAGCGTTGACCCGCACCTTGTTATCCATTTTTTGGACACTGCCCTCCAGCACATACCGAACCCCGAGTTCCTGGCCCAGTTCTTTAATTTTTACGGCTCTTCCCCTGTAAGTGAAGACCGTGTTGCTGGCAATGACAAACAATTCCCGGAATTTCGAAAGGTCGGTAATGAGGTCGTTGGTGAGTCCGTCACTAAAATACCCCTGATCTGGGTCACCACTCAGGTTAGTGAACGGCAATACCGCGATTGAGGCCTTTTCGGGCAATGGCAACGGCTGCTTCTTACCAGAGTCAGATCGGCCATAAAAATTCCACATTATCAAGGCTGCTACCCCGAGAAACAAAACTGCGACAGGCAATGCAACCCAGGCCCGTGGTTTCAACCTCGCGGCCTTCTCTCCGATTACCTTCCCCGCCGCTTCAGGTTCCATCAATACCCGATAGACACGCACCGGTTTCTCAATATTCTTGACCTCTTGCTCACCCAGATACTCATAGCCCAGGGGGAGCTTTTTCCCCACCTGGTCGTAAGCTGTCCCAGAAATGCAAATTCCTCCAGCTGCAGCCAATTTTTCTATCCGGGCGGTGATATTTACGCCATCGCCGTACAGCCGCCCGTCCTCCTCGATGACATCCCCCAGGTTAATGCCGATGCGAAACTCCATCCTGCGGCTGTCTGGCATCTCAGCATTCCGAACTTTAAGATCCACTTGGATTTTTACGGCACAATCCACCGCATCCACCACGCTTTCAAACTCAGCCAGAATATTATCACCGGGGGAGTCCACCACCCGGCCTCGATGTTGTTGGATTAGTTCCGTCATCACTAGCCGATATTTGTTCAGAGTCTGGACAGTAGCGAACTCGTCCTCACCCATCAGGAGACTATAACCCTTCACATCGGCGCTGAAGATGGCACTAAGTTTACGTTTGGCGTGCCCTGCCATGAAATTGCTCCTTCAAAATGGTGAAGACAGGTAGACGAAAATGATAGCCGATTTCTCAAATACACATGCAATATTTTCTCATAGATCATTCGAAAAGGGGCATCCAATTTTGGAAATCGAGAATTACCCAAATTGACCTATAAGTAAGATAGGCCTGTAGCGAATAACTTGCCAAAACCCTCCCTTATCCCCGAGCCAGCAAAAAACTGCATGTATGATCCTCTTATCGTGCGCAAACACATGTGGAGAGGAAGTTTTTCAGACGTCGCTGATAATGGAACGCCGGGTTACCGACGAAAATGGGCAGGAGTTCGTTATGCCAAAAAGTATGGATATGGCTTGGATATACTGTTCAGAGCCCAAGACCGCTTTTCACTTCCCGGTCTTGGGGATGCTAAAGAAGGCGAACCCCCCAGATCAGTTAAATCAGAGACTGTTTAAATCAGTGCAGGAAAGAAAACATCATAAACTAATAGCTCGACGACAACGTTAGTTATTTTGTGTTTCCTTCCTTTAGGAACCCTGACAATCACCCCAGGCTCAAGGCTAAAGTCCCCCACACCCTCAACCCACATGACAGCTTTTCCCTGCAACGGAAAAAGAATGTCGTCCTGCTCTGGATGGATATGCTCCGGAACTTCCTTGCCGGCCGGCACATTAACCAACATGCACGTGACATTCAGGTTGTGCTCTTTTTTAGAGATTAGGGGTTTTATGGAAATTCCCGGAAGGACAGGGTGGGGCGCCCAGGGAATGTCGTCGATTTTTCCAGTAATATCCATCTCAACCTCCGAGAAAATAGAGCAATAATCGTTGGGGAAAAGCTGATTACTGAAAAAGACTCACAATTATTCACCGTCCGCCAACAGGTGACCTACCCCCGTAAAATCTCTGACTCCAGTCTGGCACGTTGGTCCCATAGAATGGTTGTGATGGTGAATTCGGAGTGTCATTATATTTATTACGCACCCCATTATAGAGGGGGTTGCCTATACTCATATGGAAACCGCCTTGTTCCTGTGCCTGCTGACGTGCATTGTCTCCGGTTTTGTATTGCTGTAGAAGTCTATCCAATGGGTTAGAAGATTGGGGAATTGTGGTCATTTGAGCCAGAGCCGGGGCAGCCAAGCCTAAAATGAGTAAACAGATAACCACTGTTTTCATGGCACACCTCCTCTTTTATCTTTACCATCGGCGGGCAGATTGTCAATTTGTATTGTTGATTGGATGCCGGATCAGCAATTGTAAATTACCGTCAGAGCATCATAACCCAACACCAAAATCATCTCCGGCAGATCATTTACTGAAGAAGTTTTGCCTGTAGATACCCTGGAGGAAAATTTTGAACACTTCGCGGTTTTGGGATAATTTAATTTTATAGTGACTATTTTTTCGATCAGAATGGTCAGCAAACTCAGAATTAATCAGCTCTTAAGAGTTATCTGATTGCGCCAATGATTGCTCATGAGATTAACGAAAAAATTCCTGGCGATTCTTGTTAAATAGGTAATTTTACCTATAGAAAAATGATCATTTGATACCATTGAACAATTACTGAATTTTACGTTACCCTACGTCGGCAGCATAATATCTTTAAGTATACTTGCGTATTCTATAAACTTTAATTATAGAGGATGAATAGCAAAACTGAACCGCAGCGAATACGGGGAAAATAGGTAATTAGGCTGTCGGGTGATGGCCTAAATGCTGCGATAGTAAACATGTAAAGATAAGGGGAGGTCTTTACAGTCATGGGTCCACAAGGAAATGGACAGGATTTTCTTTGTTTTCCTGGTGAAAGAGGAGAGCGGAAAGGAACTACAAAACCTTATACTATTATCCTGGCCGATGACCATGCAATGATCCGCCAAGGTATCAAGCGCATTATCGAAAAGTCTTCCGATCTAAAAGTCATAAGGGAGGCCGGAGATGGTTACGAAGTCCTGGACCTTTTAAAAAAATATTTTCCTGACCTGGTTATCCTCGATATTTCCATGCCAAGATGTGGCGGTATAGAGGCAAGCAGGGAGATCAAAAGACTTTATCCTGGCCTTAAAGTGATGATCCTCACCATGCACTGCGACAAGGAATATATGTTGTGCGCCATGGGGTTAGGTGTCGATGGTTACTTGCTTAAAGAAACTGCGCCGGATGAATTGATTGAAGCGATATTCACCATTAAAGAGGGCAAAACTTACTTTTCTCCCATACTCCTAAAGTATGAACCTTCTGAACCCCTGGGAAGAACTACGCAGGATCGGGAAATCGCCTGGTAAAATACCTAATTGATTTTCACCGGTTGCCCTGCGCTAAATGTGAAAGGTCAGAGCTAAGGGAAGAAAGTTGGAACTTTCGGCGTAAACGAAGGGATTTTTCAGGCCAACAAGTAACGATATGATCCAGATAGGTAGGATTTTCAGCAAGTTGATAAGTTTCTGATCATAGCAGCAATGTGGACTTTTATGTCTGTCGCCTTATCATGAAATTTTCAGTGCAAAGGATATGGCCTGTTCCCAATAGGTTACCTGCCCGTCCTTGGACTTGATGAACCGGGCATTGCCATCCTGAGAAATGACGATCCCCAATGCTTCGGGAACCTGATGGCATAAATTGACCTGCCCCCAGTAGTTGTACCAAGTTTTAAGTTAGGATTGGGGTCAGGCAGCTCTTTTGCGTCGATTTGACCACACAGGTTAAAGATGGCATTATTCCTATTGATTAGCCGTGAGTAACGCGGAGAGGTCATAGCCAAGAAGATCGCTGATGCGCTCGACTGTCACGTCCGCCGGAGAGTATGAAGCAATGACGGCCGGATCAAGGGCAAACTTACCCTGGCGGACGAATACCGTGGTTACCCGGTCACCCCAGACTTTTTTAATCGCGGTTAGAATACGTAGCTTGTCGTCCACCATAACATAGTGCTGGGCCGGATAACGCTTCTGGACGTCATCTATCGACTCCTCTTTGTGGATATAGATGAGCACATGGCCTTCGACCGCCTTGAAGATGCCGGAATGCTCGATCTTGCGCGGCTGGAAAACCACGTCGCCGTCCGATAAAATTACCGTTTGTCCCCATCCACGGAACCGCTCCAGCACATCGAGTGATACCGGGTATAGACGATCGGCGAACGGGTAGTCCACCAGGAACGAGGCTACTGTGACGAGATGGGGGTCATAGGGATGCTCGACTCGGAAGCGCTGGAGGGCGCCCAGATAATCCCGATAACCCAACTCGTTGAAGAGCTCTTCCTGAATCGCCCAGTAGCGGTCCCGCCACTCGGCACCAAATTCCCGCTCGATGTGACGCTTGAGGTCGTCCTGGATACGGTCGTTATCGAGCAGCGTGTTATCCACATCGACCAGGAATACAATGGGGTTGGGTGTTGTCATGTCATTTTTTCCAAGAATTAAATATGATATGGCTAAACCATGCTGGGGGACGATGGTTTCGATTCAGTTCTTCCCGGCTTGTTGAATCGCGGCAGCAATCTCCTGGCTGAGCTTGGCCAAGGCCCGGCTTTGGGCTGCCGCCAGGTGACCATAATCCGCACCCGTTACCGGCTCGCTGATGCTGGACCGATTCGTTTTGAGCAGCTTTTTTTCCTGGCCCCGGAAAATGCTCCAGCGCGCTTCCAGCCAGGCGGCGTCGCCCAACCGGCCATCACAGCGAACCACATCCACGGTAACCTGGTAGTCGATGGGCAAGGAGGTGCGCCAGGGATAGAGATAAATCTGTTCGGTCGGACAGGAGAAAACCGAGATCGTCGGCCAATACATTAATGAAGTTATCCTTGAAGGGGCCGACCCACCGATCGAATTCGGCTTTTACCACCTGATCGTTGCTCGTGCGGGTAACAATTTGAGATTGGTCGAGGTAATCGGCCAACTTGACCGGGCCGATCCCGATAACCGCATTTTAGCCGGGCTGGACCTCTGATCGAGAGATCCTGGCTTCTGGTATCGGGAGTCAAAGCGTAAAATTGCGGCTGCTGGACTCCTGACACAGCCGCCGAGAACGATAGCTGCGATAGGTAGGAGGGACCTGTTAAGCACGCGAAGAAAGAGCCGCCCTCATGATTTTTGCCTCTCGGGTTTCTTTTTGCCGCGGATCAGGGTCTCAGGGTGCTGTTCCAGATAATCGGCCAACTCCCGAATGGACCGGCTCATGGCAGAAATTTCCTTCAGCGTGTTCTCCAAATCCACCACCAGCGGTGAGTCTTCGGAAATGACGCCTCTGGCCGACGGTCAGGGTTTTTTCCAAACTGGTTGCCACCCCTCCTACCCGGCCGTCAAGATTCCGGGCCAGCTTGCCGATATCTTTGACGGTCTTTTTTGTGTCTTGCGCCAACGGATCCACCTGGCGATCCACCCTGTTAACGAGCTTGCGGGCGTCTCGCAGCGTCTCTTTGAGATGCCCGGATGCTGGCGGCCAGGTCCGGGTTGTTGGTGAGATTACCGATACCGTCCAGGGCTGATTCCAATTTCTCTTGTACCGCCTCGAGATCCAGCTTATCCAGGGCTCGGGCCAGCTTTGAGGTGGTGGAGGGGATGGTTGGGATCTCGATATATTCCTTATTGATATTCCTTAGAATTAGTGGCGTGTCGGGATAAAAATCTAGCTCGATCAATAACTTCCCGGTAATTAAACTCTGCATGGTCAGTATGGCCCGAAAACCCTTTTCAATGAGCAACGGCATATCTTTTTGCGGGTTCAAGGTCTCTCTTGGTTTACGAAACTTGAAGTGATCCAACTCGATCTGGATGATAACCGGAATGTTAGCTTGTCGTTTAATGGGGTCGGCGATGATATCAATGCTTATTACTGATCCCACCGCCACACCCTGAAACAGTACTGGCGAGCCAACGTCCAGCCCCTTGACGGGTTCATTAAAGTACAGCACAAACTTTTGGGTTTTTGTGAAGAATTTGCCGGAACCGAATACCACCAGGCTGGCAGCCAGAAGGAACAGGGCGATGATCAAGAAACCGCCGATCATCATTTTACTTGCTTGCTTAGCCATCTGAGCCCCTCCTGTCTGTTAAGATTTCTCGCCGCGGGTGAGAAACAGGCGCAGGGTGGGGTCATGGGTCTCCGCCAACAGCTGTTTCGGGTTGCCCGTAGCCGTTATGGTACGTTTGGAGGAATCCAGAAAAACGGCAATTGCTGCCAATAGCAAATATGCTGGCCAACTCATGGGTGACCACCACCATGGTGGTGCGCAGGCTGTCATTCAACTCCAGGATCAGGTCATCCAGACGGTGGGCGCTCACGGGATCCAACCCGGCGGAAGGCTCATCGAAAAACAGGATTTCAGGATCCAGGGCCATGGCCCGGGCGATACCGGCCCGCTTTTGCATGCCGCCGCTGATCTCCGCGGGATAAAACTCTTCGAATCCGGCCAATCCCACCAGCGCCAGTTTCCATTCCACCACCTCTCGGATCTGGGCTTCGGTCAAATCCGTATAGGTTTCCAGCGGCAGCGAAATATTCTCGGCCAGGGTCATGGAACTCCAAAGCGCCCCGCTCTGGTACATGACCCCGGCGCCGCGCATGATGCGATTGCGGGTCTGGGGATCGGCTCCCCAGAAATCAACCTCTCCATACAAGACCTTCCCCTTGGCCGGGGGTTTCAAGCCGATTAAAATTCTCATCAGGGTGCTCTTGCCGCAGCCGCTGCCGCCCATGACGATGAAAATGTCCCCCCGGTTAATGTCAAAGGTCAGGTCCCGCATAACAACAAAATCGCCATAAGCCATGGTGAGATCACGCACTGAGATGTGGGCTTCTTTTTCAGCCGTATTCATTGTTTCTTTACGATCTGTACCGATGGCACTTCCACTCAGTCAAATTCCCAGAAAATTGCACAAGACCGTGATCGCCGCCGTCGCGAGGATGATACCGACAATGGCGGTAACCACCGCAGAGGTGGCGGCGTCACCCACGGCCGAGGCACTGCGGCCGCATTGCATGCCCCGCATGCAGCCAGCCAGGGCCACGATGATCCCGAAGACGAAGCCCGAAAACAGGCCGATGCCCAGATTCCAGAGACCTACCGCGGCCACGGTCTCATGATAGTATTGCATAAAGCCGATATCGAGCATCCACACCGCGACCACCATACCCCCCAGTATTCCCATGAAATTGGCATAAAGACACAGCGGGGGCATCATCAGACCCAAGGCCACCATACGCGGCAGCACCAGATACTCCATGGGCGATATGCCCAGCGTTTGCAGAGCATCGATCTCCTCATTCACCTGCATGGTCCCCAACTGGGCGGCAAAGGCTCCTCCCGTGCGCCCGGCCATGACGATGCCGGTCATAATTGCCGCCATCAGGCGCACCATGGCAATGCCCACCAGATCAGCCACATAGATTTGGGCCCCGAACTTTTGCATCTCGATGGCGCCGGTAAACGCTATAATCAAGCCCACTAAAAAATTAATCAGGGAGACAATCGGTACCGCCTGGGCGCCGACAGCTTGTATGATTAGACCCAGGTCGGCGCGGCGGTACTGGGCCTTGCCGCGCAGCAGCCTCGAAAAAGCAATGCCGGCATCGCCGATGAAGGCCAGCATTTCCCCTGCTGATTGAAAGAAATTGATGGCTTCTTCGCCCAAATGAATGAGAAAGGACGCCCGCTGCTCTGCCGGGCGGGCATCTTTGGTTTCGGGGACCGCTGAGGCCAATTCCAGCAGTTTCCTCGCCCCTTCAGGTAGTCCGTCGATGTTTAGGCCGATATTTTGCCGGGAGCAAAAGTTGCGCAGATTATTCAGGAAGGTCAACAAGCCGGTGTCCCAGAAGGCCAGCTTCCGGGTGTCGAACACTATGTTCCGTAACCATCGGCCTGTCTTGAAGCGTCTGCTGAATCTTATCGGCCCCCGGCAAGTCTCCGCCCAGCTTCCAGTGCCCGGAAAGAATTACCTTCAACGTGTCTGCTGAGAGCTGCTCCAGGCTCATTTCACCACGGGCCGTCATGTCGTTTTTATCCATCGTGGCTCTTTTGGTGATTTATTGGAGTTTCACCCTTCTTCTGACCCAGTTTGAATCTTTACTTCAGGAATAGACTTGAGATGGACGTCCCGTTGGGGATAGGGGATCTCTAATGCCATGGTCCCGGAACCGCTTCCAAATGCCCCACTGCAAGTCGCTCTTTGCGGGGCCGAGGCCGTTTTGTGGATCGTTGATCCAGGCCCGTAGTTCCAGATTGACGGCGTTATCTCCAAAGCTTAACAAAAGGCAAGTGGGTTCGGGATCCTTGAGGATCCGCTCCGTTGCGGCAGCGGTCTCCAGCATCAGGTCTCTGGCTTTTTCCAAATCCGCCGCGTAGTCGACGCCCACGTGCACTTTTAGCCGAACCAAGTTCTGACTGTAAGACCAGTTAATTACTTCCTCGGTTATCAGTTTTTCATGAGGGATAAGATGCTCGGTGCCATCTCGGGTGATAACGGAGATATAGCGGCTCCCCAGGAAATTAATCCAGCCGTACTGGTCTCCCATTTGAATAACATCACCAGGCTTAATGGATTTATCTGCCAGGAGGATGAAGCCGCTTAACAGGTTGGCAAAGACTTTTTGCAGTCCGAAACCGAGCCCTAACCCCAGGGCGCCGCCGAACAGAGCGAAGACGGAGAGATCGATTCCCAGATAATGTAAGACCAGGACGGTTGACGCCGAAAAAAGAAATATGGCGCCAAGCCTGGAAAAAAGGATCTGTACGGCAGCAGCCAAACCTGAGTCCGCCCGCAGCCAGAACCTCCAAATGATGGAAAGAGTTCTTGATAACCAGTAGAGCGCCAAGAAAATAAGGAGGCCCCTGGAAAGTTGGAGCAGAGAAATTTGCGCCTGCCCGAGTTTGAAAGTAATATGACTCAAAAGCTTAAGCCAGGGGTCTATGAAATGGAATATGTGGAGCGCGGCATAAAGCCAGATGGCTCCTGCCAGGATGCCTGCCCAGAAGCGGTTTTTCATCGGCCCGGTTAATAATCGCATCACAGTAAAGGCCAGCAAAATTACGCCCGCAGTATATATCCCTTCCCGGGACCAGTCGAAATGTTCAGCAATGTCATAGAGAATCCAGATAAAGATGAAAGCGAGAAATGAATGGGTAACCCGCTTGAAAGTCATTAAGAAGGGCAGGTCGGCGGATAATTCTGGCGCCAAAGAGGTTTGCTCTTTCAGGCGGTTGAACCAGTCGTCGATGTCTCGGATGGCTCGGTTGGTTAAGAAAAGAACCAAGCCGACCACCACGATTTGAGCCGCCATGGCCCAGGAAAGCACATTAAGAGAAAAATACTCCCAGGCTTGCGACACCAGTTGGTCAACGGAGGCGAGATTAAGAGGAATACCCATAATATGTATCTCCCGGTCAACGTCGAAGCGCTTAATTAGCTGGTCCCGCGCCAGACCATTTGCGGCCCTCAGGTGACTAAGAAAAAATAGGTTCTGCAACAGCTTCTAGATATGGAGGGCGAATGATCGTGCGGCCCTTGATGCCCGGCTTATAAGCTCCCGAATTATTGAGGAGTTAAGTACGCTCTTAGGGTCTCAGTGACCCACGGGCGATCAGCCCAACCACCGAATGCGGCTGAACCAGATAACTCGAGCCGGGAACCTTCAGGGCTTCAGCCCAGGGGGAGATGTCATCTGGAGTCCCAAGATTAGTATCCAGCCAGCGATACCAGCTCTGTTGTTCACCTTCCTTGAGGCTCGGAAGCTCAAATTCCAAAGATTCCCCATAGGCATTGAAGATAAGGTGGCAAAACAAACCGCCCTCAGGGTCCCGGACGCTGACCGCCAGGCTGTGATCTTCGTCGCCCCAGCCTTGCTGATTCAGGCGGACGCCATGGAATTTGATCTCCAGTCGGGCGAATAACTGGTTAAGGGTCGGGTGCTCCGGATAGCCCTGGTATGGGTCAGGCTGCAGGCGGATGGCGATTAACTGCTTGACGAACCGATGGACATCGGGGTGCTTGTCAAGCAAGATCCAATTAAACCAGCTAATCTCATTGTCCTGGCAATAGGCGTTGTTGTTGCCCTGCTGGCTGCGCCGGACCTCGTCTCCCATTGACAGCATGGGGGTACCAATGGCCAATAAGGTGAGTGCCAGGAAATTCCTCACCTGGCGATTGCGGAGCCGTTCAATCTCAGGGTCATCGGTAAAACCTTCGATGCCGCAATTCCAGCTCAGATTGTTGCCGGTGCCGTCACGGTTGTCCTCACGGTTGGCTTCATTATGCTTCTGTTGATAGGAAACCAGGTCATTTAGGGTAAACCCGTCATGGCAGGTGATAAAATTAATGCTCGGCTCAGACTCCGGAGTGATCGGTCCAAAAATATCGCCACTGCCCAATAACCGGCAGGCCAGATGGCTGACAGTCCCCCGGTCACCCCGAAAGAAGGAGCGCACCTCATCCCTAAATTTGCCGTTCCATTCCTTCCAGAAATCGCCGACAAAGGTCCCCACCTGATACAGTCCAGCAGCATCCCAGGCTTCCGCGATGAGCTTGATGCCGGCCAGTACCGGATCCGAGTCAATATCCCAGATGATGGGAGGATTCGCCAGGGGGGCCCCTGATTCGTCCCGGGAGAGGACGGAAGCCAAGTCAAACCGGAAACCGTCCACGTGCATTTCCTGAACCCAGTAGCGCAGGCTGTCGCTGATCAGACGGCGGACCACGGGATGATTGGCATTTAAAGTGTTACCTGTGCCGCTGTAATTGGCATAAGTTTCCCGGTCTTTATTAAGGATATAATAGGCTTCATTATCCAGACCGCGAAAACTGAGGGTCGGACCCAGATGGTTGCCCTCCGCCGAATGATTAAAAACCACATCCAGAATCACTTCGATACCGGCGCGATGCAGCGCCTTGACCAAATCCCGGCACTCATCCAGCACAGCCAGAGGGTTTGGCGAAAATCCGTATCCCTGGTGGGGGGCGAAGAAGGAGACGGGCGAATAACCCCAGTAGTTGTGCAGACCGGCTGGGGCATCCTGCTCGTCAAATTGAAAGATAGGAAGCAATTCCACGGCAGTAATCCCCAGATCCCGAAGATAAGGAATCTTTTCCTCCAACCCGGCAAAGGTGCCGCGTTTCTCTGGAGAAACCCCGGAGCTGGGGTGGCGGGTGAATCCACCCACATGCAGTTCATAGATCACCGTCCGGGGAAAGGGCCTTTTCAAAGGAGTGTCCCCTTCCCAATCGTAGGTACCCGAACCCGTCACGACGCTTTTCATAGCCTGGGCCGCATTGTCACCCGGCTGCGAGGCCACCAGGCGGCTGTAATTCTGTGGCACGGCCACAGCCCGGGCGTAAGGATCGAGCAAGACCTTTTCCGGATCAAAGCGAAGGCCCCGTTCAGGTTCAAAGGGACCCAGAGCCCTATATCCATATAGTTGCCCCGGCTTGAGACCGGGCACCGCAACGTGCCAGTAATGGTAGGTCCGGTGCTTTACCGGGTCCAAGGTAATCACCCTGGGTTTTGAGTCGGTTACGTCAGCAAACAGCAGCAGCTCCATACCTGTGGCGTTTTTGGAAAAGACCGAGAAATTCACCCCATCAGCACATAGCGTTGCTCCCAGAGGAGAGCTCTGACCTATCGTGATTGTTGAATTCATAGACTTCCTGGCTATTTCCTCCCCAGCTGCTCTTTCGCCGCCGCCACTATGCGTTCCGGCTCGAACCCGAACTTTTGCTGGAGTTCCTTGAGGGGCGCCGAGGCCCCGAACGTTTTCATGCCGATGATGTGGCCCGAACAGCCTACGTAACGCTCCCAGCCGAAGGTCGAGGCCTGTTCTATCGCGACCCGGGCCTTCACGTTGGGTGGCAGCACACTCTCCCGGTATTCCTTCGTCTGGTGATCGAAGATTTCCCAGGACGGCATCGAAATAACCCGCGAGCGGATGCCCTCGGCCAGGAGCTCCTCGTGGGCCTCTACTGCCAGATAAACTTCACTGCCGGTGGCAATGAGGATTACCTCCGGTTTCCCTTCGGGTGCATCGGCCAACATGTAGGCACCGCGCGCCACTCCGGCCGCCGGTGCGTACTTGCTCCGGTCCAGAGTCGGCAGGGGTTGGCGGGACAACGCCAACACGGCCGGCTGGTGGCGCAGTTGCATGATGTAGCGGTAAGCCTCGACGACTTCGTTGGCGTCGGCGGGCCGCAGAGTGACCAGTCCGGGGATGGCACGCAAGGAGGCAAGATGCTCCACCGGTTGATGGGTCGGGCCGTCTTCGCCGTCGCCCATGGCGTCGTGCGTGAAGACGAAGATGGCGGGCAACTCCATCAAGGCCGAGAGCCGGATGGCGGGCCGGGCGTAATCGCTGAAAATGAAAAAGGTCGCGCCAAAGGCTCGGAGCTTGGAGAGCGAGAGGCCGTTAACGATGGCCGCCATGGCGTGTTCGCGGATCCCGAAATGCAGATTCTTCCCGTCTGGCCTGCCGATTTGGAAATCTCCGGCGCCCTCGAACGTCAGGGTGGTCTTGTTCGAAGGTCCGAGATCAGCCGAGCCCCCGAGGAGCCACGGGATATTCTGGGCGAGGACGTTCAGCACTTTGCCCGAGGCCTCGCGCCCGGCAATGCCCTTCGGGTCGGCCGGGAACACGGGAAGGTTGCGGTCCCATCCGGGGGGCAGTTCGCGCCGCTGCATCTGGTCGATCTCGGTTGCGAGTTCCGGGTACTTGCCCCGATAGGCTCCGAAAAGTTCCGTCCACTGGCGGCGGGCCTCCGCCCCCCGGGCGCCGATCCCGGCTGCGAAATGTTCATGAACACCCTCGGGAACAAAGAACTGCGCATCCTCGGGCCAGCCGTAGAAGCGCTTGCAGAGGCGGACCTCTTCGTCGCCCAGCGGCTCGCCGTGGGCCGCGGCGGTGTCCTGCTTGTGCGGGGAGCCGTAGCCGATGTGGCTGTCCAAAATGATGAAGGTGGGGCGGCCCTTCGTTTTCCGGAAAATCTCGAGCGCGTGCTCGATGCGGTCGACGTCGTTGGCGTCGCCGACCCGCAGCACATTCCATCCATACCCGAGGAACCGGGCGGCGATGTCTTCCGTGAATGTGATGCGCGTGTTTCCTTCGATGGTGATGTGGTTGTTGTCGTATACCCAGCAGAGATTATCGAGGCCCAGATGGCCGGCGAGCGACGCCGCCTCCGACGCGATGCCCTCCATCATGCAGCCGTCCCCGCAAACGGCATAGATGTCGTAATCGAAGATGTCGAACCCCGGCCGGTTGTACCGGCTGGCGAGCCACTTCTGGGCGATGGCCATGCCGACGCTGGTGGCGACGCCCTGCCCCAGCGGGCCGGTGGTGGTCTCGACGCCCGAGACCCAGTGGTATTCGGGATGCCCCGGGGCCTTGCTGTCGAGCTGACGGAAACGGCGGATGTCGTCGAGGGTCACCGCGGGCTGTCCCAGGATCTCGTAATCGGCGTTCACCGCCTGAATCCCGGTGAGGTGAAGCATGGACCAGAGCAGCATCGAGGCATGACCATTGGAGAGCACGAACCGGTCGCGGTTGGGCCAGATGGGGTCCTGGGGATCGAAGCGCATGGCACGATTCCAGATCGTGTAGATCAACGGTGCCAGCGCCATAGGCGTGCCAGGGTGTCCGGATTTGGCCTGCTGGACCGCATCCATGGAAAGGGTGCGGATGGTGTTGATCGCCAATTGAACCATTTGCTCGTCGCTCATGGGCTATTCCTTTTGGGTGGCAGAGTCCATATATTTGGCTTCGCCGGTAAAAGGCGCCGGGAGCTCGTGAGAAGTGATTCCGGCCCCCTGCCGGCCTTACGCCGGCTGCGCTTCCAGTGACGCCACCTTGCCCAGGCGGCGCAGGTGCCGCTCGGCTCCACTGAACTCGGCTGCCAGGAAGGTTTCGACCAGGTCCCAGGCCACCGCTGGCCCTATGGTCCGGCCGCCCATGCAGATGACGTTCATATGATCGTCCTCGACCCCCTGCCGGGCGGAAAAGTGGTCGTGAACTAGGCCGGCGCGGATGCCCGGAATTTTGTTGGCGCAGACCGCAGCACCGACCCCGCTGCCGCAGATGGCAATCCCCCGTTCCACCTTCCCCGTAACCACAGCCTGGGCCAGGGGGATGACGAAATCAGGATAGTCGTCACCAGGGTTCAGCCCGTGAGCCCCGAAATCGACCACCTCATGGCCCCCGGCACGGAGCTGGGCAATCAGCTCTTCTTTCAAAGCAAACCCACCGTGATCGGTGGCGATTCCCACCCGCTTGGACAAACCGAGAGTCATCAGGAGGCCTCCTTCAGCTTACGGTAACGCCGAATCAGGGTATTCGTTGAACTATCATGGCTGAGTTGGGGCTCCTCAGGGCTCTCCAATTCCAGGATAATACGTTGGGCCAGAGCTTTGCCCAGTTCTACCCCCCACTGGTCGAAGGAGTTGATGCTCCAGACAGTCCCCTGAGTGAAGACACTGTGCTCATAGAGGGCAACGAGTTTGCCCAGTGTTGCCGGGGTAAGGCGATCAGCGAGGATCGTGTTGGATGGGCGGTTGCCCTGGAAGACCCGGTGGGGCACAAGCCAGTCGGGAATGCCCTCGGCTTTTACTTCCTCAGGGGTTTTGCCGAAGGCCAACGCCTCGGCCTGGGCGAAGACATTCGCCAAGAGCATGTCGTGGTGCCGTCCCAGGGGGTTGAGCGGTTGGCCGAAGGCGATAAAGTCACAGGGGATAAGCCTGGTTCCCTGATGGATCAATTGATAGAAGGAGTGCTGGCCGTTGGTCCCCGGCTCGCCCCAGTAGACGGGCCCGGTCTGATAGTCCACCTCGGTGCCCTCCAGGGTGACATGCTTGCCGTTGCTCTCCATAGTCAACTGTTGCAGGTAGGCCGGGAACCGTTTCAGATACTGCTCGTAGGGGAAAACCGCCACGGTTTCGGCGCCGAAAAAGTCCGTGTACCACACTGTCAGGAGGCCCACGAGTACTGGCAGATTGCGATCAAAAGGGGTATTGCGGAAATGTTCGTCCATCTGGTGGAAACCGTCCAGCAGGGCTCGGAAATTGTCCGGGCTGATGGCCAGCATGGTGGAGAGCCCGATGGCCGAGTCCATGGAATAGCGCCCGCCGACCCAATCCCAGAATTCAAACATATTGGCGGTATCGATACCGAATTTCGCCACATCCTTGGCGTTCGTCGAGACCGCCACAAAATGTTTGGCCACCGATTTTTCGTCGCCCCCTAGCCCCGCCAGCGACCAGGCGCGCGCCGTGTGGGCGTTGGTCATGGTCTCCAGCGTGGTAAAGGTCTTAGAAGAGACGATGAAGAGGGTCTCCGACGGATCAAGATCCTGGACCGCCTCCGCGAAATCGGTGCCATCGATATTGGAGACGAACCGGAACGTGAGGGAGCGGTCGCTGTAGTGTTTGAGAGCCTCGTAGGCCATCACCGGGCCCAGGTCGGAGCCCCCGATGCCGATGTTGATGACATTTTTAATGCGCCTGCCGGTGTGGCCCAGCCAGGCGCCACTCCGAACGCGGTTAGCAAACTCCGTCATCTTGTCCAGCACGGCGTGGACCTGGGGCACCACGTTTTCGCCGTCCACGACGATGGACGCGCCTTTCGGGGCGCGCAAGGCCACGTGCAACACGGCTCGCTTTTCGGTGAGGTTGATCTTTTCCCCCCGGAACATGGCGTCCCGTCGAGCTTCCACACCGCGTTCCTTGGCGAGTTGGAGGAGCAACTGGATGGTCTTAGCCGTGATGCGATTCTTGGAGTAATCCAGAAAGAGACCGGCACCTTCCGCAGTAAACCTATCGGGCCGGGTGGGATCGTCGGCAAAGAGCTGCCGCAGATGTGCGCCCTTGATTTCCTCGTAATGCGCCTTAAGTGCTTGCCAGACCTGTGTTTCTATAAGGCTCGGCATATCGTTCATAATTATTCCTTTCTCAGGCGTGTTTTAAGTTCTTAGTCTTCGCCCGGATCGTGGTCAAGAGGCGATCAAACCCGTAAAAAACTGCCCCTAACAACGCGGCCTGAGAGACGATGACATGAACCGGGATATTCATCAGCAAATCGGCAAACCGCCCTTTGTTCACAAAGGCGTGCATGAACCGGCCATCTTCCAACAATGGGAGAATCCGCTTGGGGATCCCTCCAGCCAGATAAACGCCATCGGTCGCCAGCACCTTTACCGCCAGGTTACCGGCCTCTGCACCAAGGATGGCGACAAAGATTTGCAAGGTGGCCGCACACAGCGGGTTGGTGGCCGGATTTTCAACTGCGGCTTTCACCAGGAGCGGCGTGGGGTCAGGCGCCGATGCCAGCCGGGCGGCGAATTCGGGGGGCTCCGGAGCGTAGTTGGTGTTACGCAGGAAGTTATAGATGTGGGGCAACCCCTGGCCTGAGCACACCCGCTCATAAGACACGTGTCCATATTGTTTGAACACATTATTCCAAAGTTCCGCTTGTGTCTCATCGGCGGGACCGAAGTCGGCATGGCCGCCCTCCGAGGAGCTGGCGATGTACCCAGTGCCGCTCCAGACGAGAAACGCCTCACCTAGTCCGGTGCCCGGAGCGATAACCGCGATGGCGCCGTGGGGGTCACGTTGGCCGGGATTGATAGGATAAAGATCCGCTGCCTCCAAATGAGGAATTGCATAGGCGGTGGCCTTCAAATCGTTCAGGAGAGCGACTTTTTTTAAACCGAGGTCTCGGGCCAGGGATTCCTCTTCCAACGACCAGGGCAGGTTGGTGAGATGGGCCCGGCCCTTGATCACCGGACCGGGCACATCAAAACATGCGTATTTCGCGGTCTGACTGGTCTGCCTCAGAAACTCGCGCACCATTTCATCCAGACCTGAGTAGTTGGCGCTATGGAACTCCGCCTGAGCGATGGGTTGGCGGGGGCCGCTCTCGGGTTTATAAAGGCCCAACAAGGTCTTGGTGGCGCCAATATCCCCGGCCAATAACATCAGGTTTCTTCCTCCTGCATGGTCTTCGGGGCAACCTATGAACCGGCCAGGGCGTTAGTCACGATTCGCTCGGCCTCATCCACTATGGTGTCCAGGTGGGCCTGGTCTTTGAAACTTTCAGCGTAGATCTTGTAGATATTCTCCGTCCCGGAAGGCCTGGCTGCAAACCAGCCCCCAGCCGCTATCACCTTCAAGCCGCCGATGGGGGCATTGTTGCCCGGGGCTTTGGTCAGCTTGGCCCTAATTGGCTCACCGGCCAGCTCCGACTCCTTGACGGCTTCGGGGGACAACTTCGTCAGCCTCTCCTTCTGCTCGGGGGTCGCCGGCGCGTCAATCCTGGTATAGAATGAGTTGCCGAACTCTGCTGTCAGTTCCCGGTAATGCTCGCCGGGGTCTTTACCGGTGCGGGCGGTGATCTCCGCCGCCAGCAGGTTTGGAACCAACCCGTCTTTATCTGTGGTCCAGACAGTGCCGTCCCGACGCAAGAAGGTTGCGCCGGCGCTCTCTTCGCCGCCGAAGCCCAGCGAACCGTCGATGAGTCCTTCCACGAACCATTTGAAACCCACCGGAACTTCCACCAGCCGGCGGTTCATCCGGGCTGCCACCCGATCGATCATACTGCTGCTCACCATGGTCTTGCCCACCGCCACCGTTTCGGGCCACCCCGGGCGGTTGGTAAATAAGTAGGCGATGGCTGCGGCCAGGTAGTTGTTGGGGGGCAGCAATCCCTGGCTGTGGCTGACGATCCCGTGGCGATCGGCATCGGTATCGCTGGCAAAGGCGACCGCGAAGCGCTCCTTGAGGCCAATCAGGCTTGCCATGGCGTAAACCGAAGACGGGTCCATGCGGATTTGCCCGTCCCAATCAACGGTCATAAACCGGAAGGTGGGATCGATGCTGTGATTCACAACCTCCATATTCAGATGGTAGCGCTCGGCAATGGCATCATAATAGGCCACGCTGGCGCCGCCCAATGGATCCACCCCCAGGTGAACCTGGCTTTCTTGGATCGCCTGCATATCGATCACCTCAGGGAGAACGTTCACATAGGCGTCAAGGAAGCCGTATTTATGCGTGGTGGAGGCTTTGCTGGCTCGTTCGAAGGGGACCCTCGCCACTCCCTTCAATCCACCGGCAAGAAAGTCGTTGGCCTGCCGTTCGATCCATTGGGTCACCTGGGTATCCGCCGGACCACCATGGGGGGGGTCGTATTTGAAGCCGCCGTATTTCGGCGGATTGTGAGAAGGCGTGATCACGATACCGTCCGCCAGGCCCTGGCTGCGCCCCCGGTTGTGGGTGAGAATTGCATGGGAGACAACCGGAGTCGGGGTGTAACCCCCGGCCGCATCCACCATGACCTCGACGCCATTGGCCGCCAGAACCTCCATCGCACTGGCAAAGGCCGGTTCCGACAGCGCATGCGTATCGAAGCCCATGAACAGCGGGCCGTCGATATTCTGCTGCTTGCGGTAGAGACAAATAGCCTGGGTGATCGCCAGAATGTGCGCCTCGTTGAAGGCGTGGTCCAGCGACGAGCCGCGGTGTCCGGAGGTTCCAAAGGCCACGCGCTGCGCCGGCACGGCGGGATCGGGGCGATTGGCATAGTAGGCGGTGACCAAGCGGGGGATGTTTATCAACATTCCGGGCTCGGCGGGTTTTCCGGCATAAGGGGAAACGCTCATCAGCTCCCTCCAGGGGCAATCAGTGGTGCCATAAAATTAAAGGCATTTCCAGTGGCACGGCGACGCCGGGAAAGTAAGGGACGAGACGAGGGGTGAAATCGCCCGCGGGCCGCGTCGCCGGTACTTGCGCGGTAAACAGATAACCTCCCTCCCGGTCCAGCAGCTTATCTCCCCGGGCCATCGCCTGCCGCCAGATGTGGTCTTCAGGTTCCACAGCGAACAATTCCACCTGCACCGCCTCGGGGTCAACCCTGCCCAGAACCACCTCAATCCGAAAATGATGTTGTCCGTCACGGGTTTCTACCTGCAGGTCACCGAAAGAAATGGAATGCCATTCCTCCTCAAGCTGCCGCCGCCAGTTCGCCAGGCGAATCCCGAGAGCGCATTGATTCGCCCGGCGGGCCTCATAGGCTGCCACCGCCGGTAGATAATACTCTGTGGTGTATTGACGAACGGCGCGATTGGCGGAAAAACGGGCCGTGAGCGTCGTCGCGCTCGCCCTGACTTTGGCCAGCCAATCGAGGGGAAGTCCATCGGCATTACGGGCGTAAAATAATGGGACTACTTCATTTTCCAGGATGTCGTATAATGCCGCGGCCTCAGCCGCATCCCAGGAGGGATCATCACCATGCTCCCGGCCATCGCCCAAGGCCCAACCCACCTGGGGTGAATAAGCTTCCGCCCACCAGCCGTCCAGTTCCGAAAGATTAAGACCGCCGTTGGGCAACACTTTCATGCCGCTGGTGCCGCAAGCCTCCCAGGGACGCCGGGGGGTGTTGATCCAGACGTCGACGCCACCCACGAGCTGCTCGGTCAACAGCATGTCGTAATCGCTTAAAAAGACCATGCGCCCTTGTACCTCGGGACGCTGGCTAAATTGCACCCATTGCCGGATCATCTCTTGTCCCGCCATGTCAGCGGGATGGGCCTTGCCGGCGATCAGGATCTGGGCTGGCCGCCGGGGGTCCGTTAAGAGCCGGATCAGGCGCTCCGGGTCATGCAACAGCAAGGTGGGACGCTTGTAAGTGGCAAACCGCCGGGCAAAACCCAGGGTCAATACCTCTGGATCCAGAATCATTCCGGCCTGGTCGATCTCCTTCTGAGAGCCCCCGGATGCAGCAAGCTGGCGGGCATACCGCTGGCGGGCGTATTCCACCAACGTGTGCCGGGAGGCCTGGCGCATGGCCCATATTTCCTGGTCAGACACCCCGCGTATGACTTTCTCCACCTGACTGGTCTCGCCCAGCCACCGCTCTTTGCCACAGTGCCTGGTCCATAAATCATCTGAAGCCTGAGAATCCCATGTTGCTACATGGATGCCGTTGGTAACGTAACCAATGGGCACCTCGTTCTGAGGCCAGCGGGGAAAAAGGGATTGGAAGATGGTCCGGCTGACTTTCCCGTGCAACTGGCTCACGCCGTTAACCGCACCACTGCCGCGCAGGGCGAGATAGGCCATGTTGAATGGTTCCCGGTCGTCAGTAGGATCTTGTCTGCCTAACGCCATAAAATTGTGATATGACAGGCCTAAATAATTCTCCGCATAAGGGCCCAGATACTGCCAAATCAAGTTCGGGGGGAAGCGATCAAAGCCAGCTTCCACCGGGGTGTGGGTCGTAAAGAGATTGCCGGCCCGGGTCACCTGGAGCGCCACCTCGAAGTTTTGCCCCGGTTTCCCGCATGCAATCCAAGGCTCGCTCCAGGATGGCAAAGGCCGCGTGTCCTTCATTCAGGTGGCACACTTCCGGATTGATCCCCAGAGCGCGTAACATGCGCCAGCCGCCGATACCCAGCAGGAGTTCCTGTTTGAGGCGCATTTCCGGGCCACCGCCATATAATTCATTGGTTATGCCTCGCACAATGGGTGGGTTGGCCGGGTCGTTCAGGTCCAGGAGATATAATTTCAGGCGGCCCACTTGCGCCTGCCAGGTGCGCACCCAAACTGGGTAACCTGGAAAATGGATTTGCAGTCTGACCCACTCGCCGCTGGCATCACGTACCGGGGTGATCGGTAGTTGGGCAGGATCATTAATTGGATAGAGGGCCAACTGAGAGCCATCGGCTGCGATGGCCTGTCGGAAATACCCCTCCTGATACAACAACCCGACGCCTACGACCGGCACCCCGAGATCGCTGGCGTCTTTAAGCTGGTCGCCGGCCACGTTGCCCAATCCGCCCGAGTAAATGGGCAGGGCCTCGCCCAACATGAACTCCATGCTGAAATAAGCCACCTTGGTCAACGGCGCCTGAGCCTGGGTCTTTTGAAACCAGGCGGCCGCGCCGCGAGAAGTGCGCATCTCCTGGGCCAGGGTTTCTACCCGGGCCCGGAACTTGGCGTCGGCAGCCAATTCTTTCAGCTTACCCGTGGCCACGGTTTGGAGAATGACCCAGGGGTTGCGGGTGAGGTCCCACAATTCCGGAGCCAGCGGGCGCCAGATCTCGTCAGCACCGTGGTCCCAGGACCACCGCAAGTCCAGGGCCAGCTCAAGGAGTTCGTCCATGCCGGCAAGCCTGCGCAGTTCTGAAGCAATGATGGGTTCGGTCATTTAACCCTCCCTGTAGCAGATTTATATCCTTTTAGTAAACTCAACTAATACGAGACCACCGCTTCCAGGCCGAAATCCGTTACGGGGGCCAGGGGTGCCAGATGCCCACAATTATCCTTCTCAGGCAGCAACCGGACTCTGATGATTAATCACCAAATCCCGGGTATGCCTGGCAATCATCAGTTCTTCGTTGGTCTTCATGACCCGGACGGTGACCGGACTGTCTTATCCGGGAAATGATCGGGGAATTGCCATCATTCAAGCCCTGGTCCAGGACAATGCCGAGAAATCCCAGGGGCGCACAGATTCGCGCCCGGATGGTGGCGGAGTTCTCACCGATACCGCCGGTAAAGATAAAGGTGTCAAGTCCACCCAGGGACGGCGGCCAGGGCTCCGATGAATTTCCTGGCCTGATAGCAGAAGATCTCCACCGCCAGAGCCGCGTCGGCTTGGGTATCCTCTTGGGCCAGGAGGTCATGCATGTCGCGCACTGATTCCTGATATCCCCAACAGGCCCGCTTGATGATTGATCAGGTGATTCACCGCCGCCGGGGTCATGCCTTTCTCCTGAAGCAAATAAACTATTACTCCGGGGTCCAGGTCCCCCACCCGGGTACTCATCACCAGGCCCCCAGCCGGCGTCAGTCCCATCGTGGTATCCAGGCTTCTGCCGCCCTCGATGGCCGCCATACTGGCGCCATTGCCCAGATGGGCAATAATGAGCTTGCCCGGACGCGGCTGGCGCACCTGCCTCCTTAACCAATTCCTGGGTAATATATTCGTAAGAGAGTCCATGGAAACCATAACGCTGCAAACCTTCCATGAATCAGGGACTTGGGTAAGGGATATCTCTGGGCTACTCCGGCATTCGCCGGTGGAAGGCCGTATCGAAACAGACAATCTGCGGCAGGTCCGGAAAATGCCGGATGAACCGCCTCCAGCCCTTTAATTTCATCAGGGAGGTGATCAGGGGCCAGGGGGATCAGGAGTTTTAAGTCCTCGATCAAGCGGGGGACACCCGTTGGGGCTTGAAGTGGGCCGGCCCGCCATGCACCAGCCGATGCCCCACGGCGTGAAGCTCCTTGCCGATTTCATGGCCTTGCAGCCAGGCAAAGAGGGTTTTTAAGGCGGCCTCATGGTCCGGCAAGTCCAATTCCTGGGCGGTAAGTTGATGACCTGCTTGATCTTTGGCCTGAAATAATCCCTGGCTGACCCCGATTCTGGCCAATTCCCCTTCTAAGATCAGGCGTTCGGTTTCCCCCAGCACATAAAGGGAAAATTTGATGCTGGAAGAGCCGCTGTTGATGGTTAAAATGTGGCTGTCTGGCGTCATTGCCGTGCCTTTTCAGTGCCTTATAAGGGACGATTCGCTTTCGCCTCAAAGCTGGTGCTGGGTTTAGGGGGGAAAAGCAAGTTATACTAATGCAAACAGTGGCTTACGTGCCTGGCCGCAGGCGCAGGCTTCCCGCAAGTGCGTGCGGTCCCCCAGCACTTTTAGTAACGGTCCTTGTTTGGTCATTTCCACGATGCTTAACGCGGCCACCGTCAGGCTGATGCGGTCGCGATAACGGCCCACATCGATGCCCAACAAAAAACACAGCATAATGCGCGTCGTGGCTTTATGGGATACCACCAGGATGTTCCCGTCGGGATAGGTCCGTTCAATCTCATCCAGCACCATTAAGCTGCGGCGGGCTATGTCCACCCCCCGTTCCCCCCCGGTGGGACCAAACCAACCCGGGTCGGCCAGCCAGCTCACATATTCATCATGGAACTCGCGGTTCACTTCCTCCGGAGTCTTGCCCTCCCACTGGCCGTAGGCGATTTCTTTGAGCCCATCCCTCAGGTGCGGGGTCAGTCCCACGGCTTCGCACAAAGGTTGGGCCGTGGCCACGGCGCGTTTCAGGGGACTGCAAAAGACGGCCTCCCAGGTAAGGTCTCTATAGGCCGCGGCAAAATCCCGGGCCATTTCGTACCCAGCCGGCGTCAAGTCCGGATCCAGGGTGCCGCAATAGCCGCCGGTCTGGCTGGAGGTGGTTTCCCCATGTCGAAGAAAGTAGAGAGTAAGGCCCATGGGCATTTGGTTCCTATACGTTGAGTTGCTGGGTTTGGTTTCAGGCCCAACCTAAAGAGTCAGTGAGCTGATACTACAAACCATTTCGTAAAGACTTCTCATTTGGTTTTTTGGGTAGGAAAGAACCTTTCCTTAAATAAGGTCAAGGTTTCTCCATCTCCTCGCGATACTCCCCGCGGCGCGCCATACTGTTGCACTTAGCCCGGTGATACAGGGCCTTTTGGGCCGCGATCACATTGATTTGCTCTCCTTTCCAGGTATCCAGAGCCGGTTGCTGGATGGCCCGCGAGTAAGAAAATGTTAGAACCCAGGGCATTTTGGACTGCCACCTGACATTCATGGCATTCAAGCGAGCCGAGGCCAGTTCAGGGTCTTGGCCTCCGGACAGGAAGGCGACGCCGGGGACCGCCCCCGGGACCGCCCGGAGCAGACAAGTCACTGTGGCGTCCGCCACTTCTTCCACCCCGGCCTGCGTGGGACAATCTCTGCCGGGAAGGACCATGTTGGGCTTCAAGATCATGCCTTCCAAAAGCACCCGCTGCCGGTAGAGCTGGCTGAACACCTTGTGCAAGGCCGCCTCGGTTGTCTGGGCGCACTGCTCCAGGGTGTGATCACCTTCCATGAGCACCTCGGGCTCGACTATGGGCACCAGACCGGATTCCTGGCAAAGAGCGGCATAACGCGCCAGGGCGTGGGCGTTGGCTTCGAGACATCCACGACTGGGAATACCCTCGCCAATGGTGATCACTGCCCGCCATTTGGCAAACCTGGCCCCCATCTGCCGGTATTCCAACAAGCGCTCCCGCAAGCCATCCAGGCCTTCGGTAATTTTCTCCCCCGGATGAGCGGCCATATCCTTGGCGCCGGCGTCTACCTTAATGCCCGGAACAATTCCAGCCTCAGTCAGGAGCTTGACAAACGAGGTGCCATCATTTTTAGCCTGACGTATGGTCTCGTCATACAAAATAGCCCCGCTGATGAATTCTCCCAACCCGGGCGTGGTCAAGATCAATTCCCGCCATGCCCGGCGGGCCTCCTCCGTTTGCGGAATCCCCAGTTTGGCAAAGCGCTGGTTGCAGGTCGAGTTGCTCTCGTCCATGGCCAGGAGGCCCTTGCCTGCCTGCATCATGGCTTGGACCGTGGTGGTTAGCTCCTGTTCACCCATTGCTGCTATCTCCTTTTAAGTATAACTGGCCCGCCTTACCAAACCCGCTTTCAAAGGTCCCAACTCAGAAGGGCCACTTCCAGTCGGTGATGTCTGGTCGATCCACGCCGAACTCGTAGGCGTGTTGCATACAGGCGATCTGCTGGTCGAGCAGGGCCTCTCGCACGCTGGACCCGGTCTCACAGAAACGGGGTATCCGGTCGATGGCGTCAATGGCCAGGCTGAAGCGGTCGGTTTGGTTGAGGATAGCCAGCTCCAGGGGCGTATTGATGTTTCCCTTCTCCTTGTAGCCGCGCACATGAATGTTGTGCTGGCCGGGCCGGCGGTAGGTTAACCGGTGGATCAGCCACGGGTAGGAGTGGAAGTTGAAGACCACCGGCTTGGTTGAAGTAAAGAGGGCCTCGAACTCACGGTCAGTCATGCCGTGGGGGTGTTCGGTGTGCGGCACCAGCTTGAACAGGTCCACCACGTTCACGAACCGAACCTTGATGTCGGGCAGGTGCTGGCGGAGCAGGGCGGTGGCGGCCAGGGACTCCATGGTCGGCACGTCGCCGCAGCTCGCCATGACCACATCGGGCTCGGCACCCTGGTCGTTACTGGCCCAGTTCCAGATGCCGGCGCCCTTGGTGCAGTGCGCAATGGCCGCCTCCATGTCCAGGTACTGCAGGTGCACCTGTTTGTCCGCCACGATGACGTTGACATAGTTAATGCTTCGCAGGCAGTGGTCGGCCACGGAAAGCAGGCAGTTGGCGTCGGGCGGCAGATAGATGCGCACCACGCTGGGGCTCTTGTTGGCGACCACGTCGAGAAAACCGGGGTCCTGATGGGTGAAACCGTTGTGGTCCTGCCGCCAGACCAGGGCGGTGATCAGCAGGTTGAGTGACGCCACCTTGGCCCGCCAGGGCAGCTCGTTGCACTTTTCCAGCCACTTGGCGTGCTGGTTGAACATCGAGTCGATGACGTGGATGAACGGCTCATAGCTGTTGATGAAACCGTGCCGGCCGCTCAGGAGGTAACCCTCCAGCCACCCTTCCACGGTGTGCTCGCTGAGCATCTCCATGACCCGGCCCTGTAAGGCCAGCTCGCCGCCGTCGGCGTCCTCCGGGAAATACTCTCCCAGCCAGACTTTCTTGGCGACCTCGTAGAGGGCTTCGAGCTTATTGGATTGGGTCTCATCCGGCCCGAAGACGCGGAAGTTCTGCATGTTCAGCCGCATGACTTCCCGAAGGAAGATGCCCAGGGTGGGGACGTTCCCGGCCAGGGTCCTGCCGGGTTCCTTGACCTCGACGGCGAACTGGCGGAAGTCAGGCAGGTCCAGGGGCCGGCGCAACAGACCGCCGTTGGCCACGGGGTTGGCGCTCATGCGCCGGTTCCCCTTGGGGGCCAGGGCCTTCAATTCGGGGATCAGACGCCCCTGCTCGTCAAAACGCTCCTCCGGCTTGTAACTGCGCAGCCATGCTTCCAGCAATTTCAGGTGAGCCGGATTGGTGGCGACGTCCGTGATGGGGATTTGGTGGGCCCGCCAGAAACCTTCCAGGTAGTGCCCGTCCACTTCCCGGGGGGCGGTCCAGCCCTTGGGGCTCCGCAGAATGATCATGGGCCAGCGCGGCCGGAAGGCCTGGCCGGTCTGCCGCGCCTCCTCCTGGAACTTGCGGATTTCCAAGACGCAGTGTTCCAGGGTGGCGGCCATCGCCTGATGCATGCTCTCGGGATCGCTGCCCTCCACGAAGTACGGGGTGTACCCGTATCCGACGAACAGGGCCTCCAACTCCTCGTGGCTGATGCGGGCCAGGATGGTGGGGTTGTTGATCTTATAGCCGTTGAGATGCAGAACCGGCAGCACCGCGCCATCGGTGATGGGGTTGAGGAATTTGTTGCTGTGCCAGCTCGTGGCCAGAGGGCCGGTCTCGGACTCGCCGTCGCCCACCATCACCAGGGTGATCAGGTCCGGGTGGTCGAAGACTGTCCCAAAGGCGTGGGACAGGCTGTAACCTAGCTCGCCGCCCTCGTGGATACTGCCGGGCGTTTCCGGGGTGGCGTGGCTGCCGATGCCCCCGGGGAAGGAAAACTGCTTGAAGAAGCGCTGCATCCCTGCCAGGTCTTCACTCTTGTCCGGGTAGATCTCGGAGTAGGTCCCCTCGAGGTACGCCTGGGACAGGACCGCCGGCGCCCCGTGACCGGGGCCGGAGATATAGATGGCGTTCAGGTCGTACTTGTTGATCAGCCGGTTGAAGTGAATGTAGGTGAAGCACTGGCCGGCGTCCGAGCCCCAGTGGCCCAGCAGCCGCGGCTTTATATGCTCCAGTTTGAGCGGCTCCCGGAGCAAAGGGTTGTCCTTGAGGTACAACATCCCCAGGCACAGGTAGAGGCTGGCCTGCCAGTAGGCGTCGATCTTGCGCAGCTCATCTGTGCTCAGCGGGGCCCCTTTGACCGTGGCGCGAGCCGGCCCATAAGCGCTGATGCTCTCGTCTCCGTGAACTGCTTTCGGTTGCTTGGCGGGAGTTGTCATAAATCCTCCTCACTTTGTCATTTTCTTTTTTTTTGGATATTTTTTAGGGTTGCAATGTGCCATGGGTATCCGCGGTTTGCCAGCCGCCGCCAAGGGACCGGTAAAGGGCGATGACGGCCAGGAGCTCGTTGGCCCGATCCTGGGTTAACTTCAGTTCGGACTCGAAGAGCTGCCGGTCTGAATCCAGAACTTCCAGATATGGGGCCACACCCCCATAAAAACGGTCGTTCGCCAGACCCTTTTGCTCCCTCAACGCGTCAACCTGTTGTTCTGATTCGAGGACCACTCCCTTAAGCTTCCTTACGGCCACGAGGGAGTCGGAGACCTCCTGAAAAGCCTGTTGGATAGTCTTCTTATAGGCGAGCACGGCTTCCTGTTTCCGGTCTTCTGCGGCCCGGACGCCGGCGCGGAGCCGCCCGGCATTGAAGATGGGCTGGGTTATGCCGGGGACCACAAGATCCCAGAAACTGGCCGGGCCGGTGAACAGGGTTTTTAAAGCCGCGGACTCCCAGCCGGAGGCGCCGGTAATCCGGATGTTGGGAAAAAGCCTGGCCTTGGCCTCGCCGATGTTGGCGTTGGCGGCCACCAGGGATTGCTCGGCAGAGCGGATATCAGGGCGCCGCTCCAGGAGAGCGGAGGTTAAGCCGGGAGGTACGGTAACGGTTAACTTCTGTTCCAGAAGGGACTTACCCCGGCTGATGGGCCCCGGGTTTCGCCCCAGCAGGATACTGATCTGGTTTTCTTTCTGTTCGATGGCCCGCTGCAGGTCGGGAACCACGGCTCGGGCCCCGTGCACGAGGTTTTTGGTCATGACCACCGGGGTGCGGCTATCATAACCGACCTCAAAGCGGTCTGTCACCAATTTGAGGGAATCTTCCCGGTTTTTCACGGTGCGGTTGCTGATTTCGAGCTGTTGGTCCAGGGCCCTGAGCTCGATGTAAGCCCGGGCCACATCGCTCACCAAAGTCTGGATGACGAATTTGCGGTTCTCTTCCGAGGCGAAAAATTCGGCCCGGGCGGCTTCGGTGGCCCGGCGGATGCGGCCGAAAAAGTCAATTTCCCAGGAGAGGTCGCCGGCAATGAAGCCCGCAGTCCGCTCAAATCGAGGCACGAATGGGAGAACACCCCGCTCCGAGGTGCGGATGCTCTCCATCCCGCCGCTGGCTTCCACTGTGGGGAAGAGATAGGACCGTTGGATGGTCACCTGTTCCCGGGCCTGCAGAACCCGTTGGGCCGCAATCTGCACGTCATAGTTTTCCTTCAGAGCAATTTCGATCAACTCCTGAAGCTTGGGGTCCTTAAAAACCTCAAACCAATTCAAGTCTCCGAAGGAAGCTTCGGCGGGTTGGGTGGGGATACCCGGCCCTTCACCGCGGAACGTGGAGGGCGTCGGGTACCCTGGCCGCTGGTAATCCGGGCCGACTGCGCAGCCGGAAATCAGCAAGAGGGTCAGCAGGATGGTCAGGGAGGTTTTCATAACTTTCCTTCCAAGTTCTTACGTCGTCGCGGCTTCCAGAGATTTCCGGAAGCGAGCCAAAGCCACGCCGAACAGGACGGCGCCGATGCCAAACAGGGCCAGAAACTGCGGCCAGACGATATCCAGGCCGGCGCCGCGAAAGAAGATGGCCTGGGCGAGCATAACGAAATGCGTGTTGGGGGCGATCAACATAATTTTTTGCACGATCTCGGGCATGCTCTCCCGGGGGGTATAGGCGCCCGAGAGCGTTATCAGAGGGAGCAACACGAGAAGCATCAGCATGCCGAATTGCGGCATCGACCGTGCGAGGGTGGCCAGGAAAATTCCCATGGAGGTGGTGGCGAACAGCATCAATGCCGTGCCGGCCAGAAAGAGCGGCACGGACCCGGCAACGGGTATGGCCAGGAGCCCCTCAATGATTACGGGTACCGAAAAAGCCGAGGCGACGATGACCACCAGCCCCATGCTCCAGACTTTGCTGACCATAATCTCAAATGGAGTGACCGGCATCACCAGCAGGTGCTCGATGGTGCCATGCTCCCGTTCCCGGATCAGGGCCGCGCCGGTGAGCACAATGGAGAGTAGGGTAATCTGGTTGATTAACTCCATGACCCCAGTATTCCAGGGCCTGTAGAGGTTGGGGTTGAATTTTACCCGCAGATCAAGATTGACCGGCAGCGTGGTCGCTAGCCTGTGCCTTTTGGCAAAGGCGTTGACCTCGCCGTTGACGATGGTTTGCACGTACCAGTTGCCGGTAAAGGCCTGGGTCATCCGGGTGGCGTCGATATTGAGCTGAACACGTGGGTGATGACCGGCAAGCACGTCGCGCTCGAAATCCGGGGGAATGTCGAGGCCAAAGGTGAAGCGCCCGGCGTCCATGCCGGCGTCCATTTCGGACCAGTTGATCTGTGCCTGGCGTTGGAATAACGGCGGGAAGAAGGCGTCCACAATGCGGTTGGACAAATCCGAGTGATCCTCGTCCACGATGGCTATGGGGGCGTTGTGCAGCGTTTCCGGCATAGCATTGGCGGCCATAATCACCGCAAGAGTGAAGGAGTAGATAATCAGGACGGCCATTATCGGGTCGCGGCGCAGGCTGCGCAGTTCCTTGATGCCCAGATCGAAGATGTTTGCCAGCCCCATATTAGCTCTCTTGTTTTTTAAGGAAAACGGTGGTCAGGATAATGAGCACCGGGATGGCGATAACCAGGGGAATAAACGAGTCGTACAGGCCTGAAAAGGAGAGGGCCTTGTTAAAGGTGCCGCGGATAATGGTCAGGAAATACGTGGTGGGATAGATCTTGCTGATTAGAGCCCCCATCCCCTCCAGGGACGACACCGCATCGATCAGCCCCGAGTAGTTCACTGCCGGTATCAGGGTGAAGATGGTCGTGGCGAACAGGGCCGCCACCTGACTGCTTACAAACGTGGAGATCAACATGCCAAATGCGATGGCCACGGTGACATACAGCAAGGCCCCGGCCGCCAGGGTGAAAAAGCCTCCCTTCAGGGGGACGCCGAATACGGTGACCGCGAAGAGCACCAGCAGCAGATAACTGATCATCGCCAGTATTACATAGGGAAGCTGCTTGCCCAGGAGAAACTCCAGTTTCGTGACCGGAGTGACATAGAGATTGATGATGGAGCCCATCTCTTTCTCGCGCACCACGGAAAGGGTGCTCAAGACGGCTGGGATGAGCATCAGCAGCAGGGCGATGGTCCCCGGGACCATGGCCACCAGACTATCGACGTCCGGGTTGTAGCGATAACGGTTTTCGATAGTGAACGGTACGGGCGGCTCACCGGTGGTTTGTTTCTCGGCGGCGCGGTTTTTCAGCCAGAGCAAGTGCATGCCCTCTACATCGCCACGGATGGTCTCGCCCCGCAGCGGCATGGCGCCATCGATCCAGGCTCCTACCGACACCGGCACGCCCCGGGAGACATCCCGGCCGAATTGGGGCGGGATCTCGATGGCGAGGGCGAGTTCGCCGGACCGCATGCGCCGCTCCAGATCATCATAATCGGTAATCGGCCGGTGCTCGATGAAATAGCGGGGCGTTCCGATGATATTCAGGGTATAGTCGCGGCTGATGGCCGTCTGGTCGCGGTCCATCACGGCAAAAGAGAGATGCTCCACATCAAGGCTGAGGCCATACCCTATGGTGAAAAACAGGATCGCGCTCCCCAGCAGGGCCAGGGCCAGCCGGATGGGGTCCCGGCGCAGTTCCAGCCCCTCGCGGTGGGCGTAGCTGATCAGGCGGCCCAGATTCAGCCACTGGCGCTTGCCGGCAGTGACCAAGTGCTCCGGGGCCGGGGCCACTTCCGCGACCGGAGCGGGTGGGGGAGTGGCGGGTACAGTCTTTTCCCGCGCCTTTTGATCTTCTTCCAGGTAGGAGATGAAGGCCTCCTCCAGCGTAGCTAAGCCTCGGTTTTTTATCACATTCGCCGGGGTATCACTCACCAGCACGCGTCCGGCGTTCATCAGTGAGATGCGGTCGCAGCGCATCGCCTCGTTCATGAAATGGGTGGTGATGAAGATGGTGACTTTATCATTCCGGGACAGGTCGATGATGCTCTGCCAGAAGGAATCCCGGGCCACCGGGTCGACGCCTGAGGTGGGCTCATCCAGGACCAGCAAATCCGGCCCGTGGATCATGGCCACGGCCAGCTGCAGCCGCTGGCGGACGCCGAGGGGCAGCGAATCAGGCAGAGCATCCATGATCTCCGTCAGG
This sequence comes from uncultured delta proteobacterium, assembly GCA_963701845.1. Lineage (GTDB taxonomy): Bacteria > Desulfobacterota > Desulfobaccia > Desulfobaccales > 0-14-0-80-60-11 > JAPLJC01. The sequence goes on from CAVPBF010000006.1 coordinate 140,970, forward strand.
CCGAAGCGTTGGGCCATCTCAGCCACCCGGGATGGAATCTTGTCGCTGGGCAGGCTGAAAAGCTTCGCATGCAGCTCCAGGTTTTGTTGCACCGTGAGTTCCGTGTAAAGGGAAAAGGCCTGCGACATGTAGCCCACCCGGCGGCGGGTGGCGAGATCGTTCGGATCCAACTGGCGGCCGAAAAGCAAGGCCTGCCCCTCAGTGGGGGGCAACAGGCCGGTAAGCATTCTCATGGTGGTGGATTTGCCGCAGCCATTGGCGCCCAGGAACCCGAAGATTTCGCCCCGGCCGATCTTGAAGTTCACATGATCCACGGCAACGAAATCGCCGAAGTGCTTGGTGAGGTCCCGGGCCTCGATGGCAATTTCCGCTGCCTCGCCTTCTTTCCGGGGAGGAATCTGCACCGCTTGGTGGCCGGCGCGTTTTTCCGGCGGCAACAGGTCAATAAAGGCCTCTTCCAGGGTGGTGACCCCGGCCTTTTGGATCAATTCCTGCGGAGAGCCGGTAGCCAGCACCTTGCCGGCGTACATGGCCACCAGCCAATCGTAGCGCATGGCTTCTTCCATATAGGCCGTGGCGACCATAACACTCATGCCGGGCCGGGCGCTGCGGATCTTGTCGATGAGTTCCCAGAACTGGCGCCGCGACAAGGGGTCGACCCCGGTGGTGGGCTCATCCAGGATCAACAGGTCGGGGTCGTGGATCAGGGAGCAGCACAGCCCGAGCTTCTGCTTCATGCCGCCCGAGAGTTTGCCCGCGGGCCGATCCGGAAAAGGCGCCAGCGCGGTGGCTTGGAGCAGCTCCCCAATGCGCCGCTCCCGTTCCTGGCGGTCATAACCGAACAGGCGGGCAAAAAAATCGCTGTTCTCGAACACCGACAGGGTCGGATAAAGGTTCTTGCCCAGCCCCTGGGGCATGTAGGCAATGCGGGGGCAGACCGCAAGGCGATGCTCCCGATCAGCCATATCGCCGCCTAGCACCTCGACCTTCCCGCTTTGAATGACATGGGCCCCGGCAATCAGCGCAAAGGTACTGGACTTGCCGACCCCGTCCGGGCCGATCAACCCCACCATTTTTCCAGCCGGTACGTCCAGGTTGATCCCATTCAACGCCAGCGTCTTGCGATAGTGCAAGGTGACGTCAGACAGGCGCACCACCGGCCCAGGGCTGGCACCGCCAACCGCCATAGCCGTCTTGGTGGTTTCGACTTGAGGCTCACTCACTGGGCAGCCTCACGTTCAGGCGGTCCGGCCACGGGGCCTGCGGGTCTAACCGCACATAAGCCATGCCGGGGAGCCCGGTTTTAACCTTCTTGACGTGTGCCCGGAGCAGGTCCACGGGAATGTGGGCCTTAAAGCGGAACATCAGCTTTTCCCGCTCGCTGGCGGTTTCCACCGTCTTGGGGGTGAACTGGGCCACATCAGCCACAAAGGTCACCTTGGCCGGAATCACAAATTGCGGTACGGCATCCAACACAATCCGCACGTCGGAACCCAGCGTGACCTGCCCGGCCTCCTTGGTGGGCAGGAAAAAGGTCATATAGACATCACTTAGGTCGATCATATTCAGCACTCGCCCGCCGGCTGCCACCACCTCCAGGGGTTGGGCCACCCGGTACTGAATGCGGCCGTCCCGGGGCGCCTTGAGATCGCTGTCGTCGATGTCGGCCTGGATGCGCTGGACGGTGGCCACTGCGGCCTGATACGACGACTCTGCCTCGAGCACCTCCGAGCGGGCCGTGGCAATGGCCGCTTCAGCCGCCTTCACCTGGGCCTGGGCCGCACTGATGGTGGCATTGTTAGCTTCCACCCGCGCCTTGTCGTCATCCGCTTCCTGCTGCGAAACCGAGGCTCTCCCGGCCAGCACCGCGGTACGATCGGCGCGTTTCTTGGCCGCCCAGAGTTCCGCCTGGCGCTGCAACACGGTGGCCTGGGCCGCCGCTTTTTTACTTTCGTTCTCGGCCAGCTTACTGCGTTTGGACGTGATCGTGCTTTGGGCTTCCTTAACTTTCGCCTTGGCCTCCCGCAGTTGCGCCTGGAGCACGTCGGTATCCATTTTGGCCACCACCTGCCCGGTGGTGACGTAATCCCCTTCATCGACGAATTCTTTCACTATCCGCCCCGCATACTTGGCCGCGATATTGACTTCGGTGGCCTCGATTCGTCCATTGGCGCTGGCGATGACTTTGGCTCTTTTGCTCAAGATGAAATGCCAGGCCAATAGGGCGACGATTGCTATAATCGCAATGATCCCTATAACCCATGCGGCCCTTATCCACCGTGCCCTGCCCTGGTCTGTCATCCGATTATCCCCGTTAGTGGTTGTTTTTCCTGCTACTTTTAAGGTGCGCTGGCGATTGTTGTTTATTCCTGCTTATGCTGACACTGGTTAGCCTCGGGTCCTTCTCTCACAATCCACTCGCGGATATATGCCGGGCAATCCTCGATTTGGACGCCATTCCCTTCGCAACGCGCCAGAAATCTCACCGCGTCTCGATCCACGAGCTTGACCTCCTTCAAATCCAAAACGATTCGGCAGTCTTTTCCTTCGGCTTCAAAGAGCTTTTGCAACTCAGCCACCTCTTCCACGTTGATTCGACCAATCAGGGTAAAAACCACGACCTCCCCTGTCGTCGATACCTGAATTTTCAAAGTCAAAGACGTTCCCCTGAATTTGCTAATCTGCGTGTTTGCAATGCAATGCGAGTGCCGATCATAAGTTGTTAATTAGATTGTGCTAATTTAAAAGTCAATTGTTCGAGAATTAGCGATAATTCGTGAAAAATGATACTAAGATGCAGGATAAGTTCCGATTCCCTGTGGGGCCCTTATAGGCGTTAAGTAATTCAAAAGGATAAGCTGCCTTAAGGTCGATTATCCCCATCAAAAAGCTGCTATGCTCTGTTTTAACTATCAATCTTATCCCGTTTCATTGTTTTGAAAACATAGTTTCCCAGAGATTATCCAATCGTTTCATAATACTTTCGATCTCTGAAGCGTGTTTTTCCCATGTTGCATCGTCCATTTTGGCTAATTCTTCCAGCTTCTGTCTTGCTTCTAAGTAATTGTTGTAGATCATAATTCCCTTGTCACGAAAAGTAGTGAACTCTTTACTATCCTTTTCCACCATCTGCTCGCCCTCAGCGCTTAGTTCATCTATTATTTTGCTCCATCTTTTTAGCTTACCCCTCATCTCTTTTTGAAACGTCTCTTTATCAATCATAATAAATCCTTTAAAGTGAGACTTAATTTATCTCACCATTTCATGGGCGCGAAGAATCTCCTGGACTTTTGGTGTCGAGGGGAAACGTACAGAAGAAGGTGCAGCCTTTACCAGGGGGCCGTTTCCACCCATAAACTGCCATTGTTCGACTGTTAGAGAATTGACATAACTACCTCTCAGTCGAAGAGAGTCTTGAACGCCTGCTTAATTTGAGCCATTCCATCCGACAGTTGTTTTTCAAATGTGGCCGCTTTATCCTTGGCCATATCCCTTTTTTCCCACAACTGAGCCTTGAACCCCTTGATTTGTGCGAGGAGCTCGGTCTTTTTCTGCTCAAAATTGGCCTTTGCCTCCGCCTTTTTCATGGCCAGTTGAGCTTCCAATGCCTCCGCCTCTGCCTCGTATGCTGTCGCCTCCGCGATGAATTTTTCCGCCGCTTTTTCAAGTGGCTCATCAATGAAATGAACGGAGGCGTCCAGAAGTCTATCCACTGTATTCTCTAAACTGGCAATCAATAGCTGGATCTTCTTCCTTTGGGTCTCGAATGCTTCTTTGGCCTCGGCCTTGCCTAAAGCCAGTTGGACCGTCAAATCGTCGAACTTTGCCTGCAACTCCTGTTTTTTCTCCTCAGCGACCCCTTTCACCTTACCTATTTCAGCTTTGAATTTCTCCGCCGCTTCATTTAATGTTTTCTTGCGAGCTTCAAGCTTGGCCAGGGCCTGGTCTTTGCTTTGTTGCAGCTGCTCCTCAAACGCCGTAGCTCTGGCCTCCCAATGATCCAGCTTCTTGTCAATAGATTCTCTCATTTCCCTAACCTTTGACATGACATACCCTCCTTATTGATTTGTGGCCCACGGGCACCTTCCTTAGGGGTATCTGATCGGCATTATTGCAATGTCAATGCCAATCGTAAGTCATTGAAAATACGGGGTTGGCAAAAACTTCTTAATCATAATTCTTCGTAAATTTGCGAAAGTTCGTGAAAAAAGACTTGATGGGTGGCGCAGCTTCTAGGCGGATTTTTTGAAGAGGTATTTGTTGATTTTGAGGGATTTGATCTTCGATTCCAGAGTCGAGGGCGGCATCCCAAGCTTGGTGGCCGCACCTGTCGGTCCAGACACCCGGCCTTCGCTTTCAGCTAAAGCAGCCTCAACCATCTCTTTGGTTTGAATCACCAGCATGTCGGAGAGCGGTTGGCTGGCTGGCTGAGCCTGACAAGACTCCCGAACCAACCACTTCTCATCGACCGAAAAATTTTTCGTGTCGCAGACGATAATCGACCGTTCAATCACATTCTGTAGCTCTCGAATATTGCCCGGCCAGGAGTACGACTGAAGCAGATCCATCGTCTTCCTGCTGGCGCTCCGTATTTTCTTCCCCAGCTTGCTCGCATATCGATGAATGAAGTATTCAACCAGGATGGGGATGTCCTCTTTCCGTTCGCGCAGGGGAGGTATTTCGATGGGAAAGACATTGAGTCGATAGAATAGATCGCTCCGAAAGCTGCCGGCTTCGATGGCGAATTGCAAATTACAATTGGTGGCGGTAATTACCCGGGCGTTGGCTCGGATCGGCTGATTTCCACCCAAACGCTCGAATTGCTGATCCTGCAGCACCCGTAGCAGGGCGATCTGGGTCTCCATCGGCAGCTCGCCAATTTCATCCAGAAAGATCGTGCCTCCTTCCGCCAATTCGAAACGGCCGAGGCGCCGCTGGTGGGCTCCGGTGAAAGCTCCTTTTTCATGACCGAATAATTCGGAAGCGATCAATGGTGCCGGAATTGCCGCACAATTAACACTCACAAAGGCTCGCGAGGCACGCGGCGACCGCTTGTGGATGGCTCGAGCCACGAGTTCCTTGCCCGTGCCCGTTTCACCGCTGATGAAGACGATGGAATCGGTCGGCGCGACCTTGTCGATGCGAACCAACACAGCTTTCAGAGCCGGCGAGGCCCCCACGATCTCCTCGAACATTGAGGTTCTATCAACTTCTTCGCGTAAGACAATGTTTTCCTTCGAAAGCTGGTTCTGCAACTTCTTGATTTCGTCCAGGGCCTGGAGGAGACGAGCCTCAGTGCGCTTCTGGTTCTCGATATCTACCAGGACCCCATACCACCTGATGATGTGTCCCTTTTCATCTCGTAAAGCTGAGTTGCGGGCCAAATACCAGCGATATTCGCCATTTGCCTGCCGAAGACGGTGTTCGTTCTCTCTCGGTTCCCCCGTCGCCAGGGATTCACGCCATTTTTCCACCGCCCGGTCTCGGTCTTCGGGATGGACTGCGACCGTCCAGTCCCAGCCAAAGACCTCCTCTGGTGAGAAACCCGTTAAATCCAATAAACTTTGACTGATGAAATCGAAGGAGCCATCAGGGAGAGCGCTAAAGACATAGGCCGGAATGGTCTCGATAGTGGTGCGCAGGTTCCTTTCACTATTTCTGAGCTGCTCTTCCGCCCGCTTTTGGTTCTCGATATCCACCAGGACCACATACCACCTGATAATGTGTCCCTTTTCGTCTCGCAAGGCTGCGTTGCGGGCCAGGAACCAGCGATATTCTCCATTTGCTTGCCGAACGCGGTGTTCGTTCTCTCCCGGTACCCCTGTCGCCATGGATTCACGCCATTTCTCCACCGCCTGGTCGCGGTCTTCGGGATGGACTACGTCCGTCCAATCCCAACCATAGACCTCTTCTGGAGAGAGACCCGAATAATCAAACCAATTTTGACTGGCGAAATCGAAGGAGCCATCAGGGAGAGTGCTAAAGACATAGGCTGGAATGGTCTCGATAGTGGTGCGCAGGTTCTTTTCATTATTTCTGATCTGCTCTTCCGCCTGCTTGTGTCCGGTGATATCGCGTCCAATAGTTGACGCCGCCACGATTCTACCTTCCGCATTCCGGATCGGTGAAACGGTGAGGGACACGTAAATGTCCTGGCCATCTTTTCTGCGGCACACGGTTTCATAATTCTCGATGCGCTCCCCGTGTTTAATCTTGTCGAGGATTTGCCGCATTTCGTCGTCGCTTCCAGGCGGAACCAGAAGAGATATGGACCGGCCAACGACCTCGCCTTCGTGGTAACCGTAAATCTTTTCGGCGCCTTTATTCCAGCTGGTAATAATGCCATCCGAGGTCTTGCCGATGATGGCATCGTCAGAAAACTGGACAATGGCAGCAAGTTGGGCTGCCAGTTCAGCGCTATGGACGGCCTCCTCCCTGTCCTTGTCCTTCATCTGCCCCTCTAATTGTGAGGTTGATCAGTGGTCTTTTCTCAGAAGCCGAAAATGAAACGGAGATTCGGGAATTCTAGTAATTCCGATACATGCAGAGCCAATGGCGTTTGAAGAAGAATATTTTAGGAAGACCTATTTTCAAGATAACTATGCGATGGACGTTGTCAACAAAGTGCCAAATTTTTTGCGAAATATCGTTAATTCACAAAAAATCAAGTTTCTTTATAATAAAATATTATTAAGTATTTCAATGTGTTAGTTTTTGGTATCGGCATTGCATATTATCAATGGGAAAGAAGCTAACTTTAAAATCCAGGATCCTATCGTGGGCCATAGAAAAGCGGCGGGAGAGGCGTGAGGAATTATTTTGAAATTTGATGATAACCTTCAGCAATTTTGCTCGACGGCCGTCAGCTATCTGAGGAAATTTCGATGGTTCGTCATTTTTCTGTCCCTGGCGCTGGCCGGGGTTTCGGTCTTCTATACACTTGCGCATCTTAAAATCGATACAGACCGAAAAAACCTTATCTCTGCCAAAAAAGACCTTATCCTTCTCACTGATCGGATTGATGAAGCTTTCGGCGGTCGTGACGGTATGGTAGTGGTGGTTCGAAATGTGGACCGCCGGCAGAGCATCAAATTTGCTGAAGCCCTGGTTGCCGAGCTGAGCCGCCATCCGGATCGATTCCCCGAAATTTTCTACCATCTGGACCCGAACAGCCTGAAGCCCTGGGCCCTCCTTTACCCAGAGATCGCTGATCTAAAAAAACTGAGGGATAATCTCCTGGATCAGCGTGATCTTATCAACCGGCTGGCTGACAGGCCCAGTCTGGTCAACTTCTATACGCAGATCAACGAGCAGATGGCTCGCCTGATGATCAAGGCTGCGTTTACCGATTTTCTCGAGGAGCAGCCCCAACAGGAACTGCCCGACGTTTCCCTGCTCAATAACAGCCTTAAACAGCTCTTGCTAAGCCTTCAAGAAGGGCGCCCCTTTGTCTCCCCTTTTCAAAGTCTGTTTCCGGTAGCCATCAGCGATTTGAGTGAAGAAGGCTATTTCTTTACCGAGAACGATAAATTTCTTGCCATTATGGTGACTCCGAAGCCCGGAACTTTTCCAGAGACGGCCAAGACTATGGAACTGCTCCGAAAATTGGTGCACCAAGTGCAAACGCAGTTTCCGGGCTTAGAGGTTGGTGTAACCGGGCCCGACGCCCTGCAAGCCGATGAAATGCAGAGTTCCATGAATTCCATCACCCTGGCCACGTGGCTCTCTTTGCTGGGCCAGTTCGGTCTGCTCGTTGTCTTTTTCCGGGGACTGCGGCGGCCTTTGGTGGAAGTGGCGATCCTGATAATCGCAGTCTGCTGGACCTTCGGCCTGGCCACCTTACTAGTCGGCCATCTGAATATCTTGTCAGTGATCTTCGCGCCCTTGATTTTGGGGCTGGGCATAGATTACGGCGTTCACTGGCTATGCCGGTTGGACGAGGAGGATGCCGCCTATGAACAAACTGCTACGCTGATGGCGTTAAATGGCGGAGTGCTTAGGAGTCTTCCGGGGATAATCTATGCCGGCCTGGCTGCGGTGTTCTCTTTCCTGCCTCTGGCTTTCATGAATTTTAAGGGGCTGGCGGAATTGGGGCTCATACTCGCCATCGGAATTTTCATCATGCTGATAGCGACAATTTTGCTGGCCCCTCCCCTGGTGCTGGTAAGCGAGCCCTATGTTAGGGCGGATCTACCTGAAAGATGTCCCGTAGATCAGGCTCCCTTTCTGAGCCTGAAATGGAAATATCCGAAGCGGATAATGTTCGTGGCCCTGGTGATCATCGGCTTGGGGATTTTTAGCCTCTTTCGGGTACGGTTCGACTTAAATCCGCTGCACCTGCAAAATCCGCAGAGTGAATCGGTGGTCTGGGAAATGCGAGTCCTGAAAGAATCACAGTATTCGGCTTCACATGCTGCCATGACCGCTGGCTCTCTGCAGGACCTGAAGGAGAAAACTGCGGCCTTGGAGAAGTTGAATACCGTCTCGCACGTGGAGTCGGTGCTTTCCTTTTTACCTGCCCATCAGCAGGAAAAACGATCAATTCTGAAAGACCTGGAGCCACTGGTGACCTCGGTAAAATTTACCGGGGTTTCGATGTCCTCAGACCCGAAAGATTTGGCGAACATCCTGAGCCGCATTAATTTTAAGATTGATGAGGCTGGCAAAGAACTGGAAAAACAAAAGGCGGCCACCAGTGAAAACATTTTGGAGACCCATCATCTGATTAACCAAATATTGCCACTCCTGGATTCTCAGAATTCCGTGATTAGCATCCGGCTGACTGATTTCGAGCGCCATTTTTTTGCTGACCTTCATGATCGATGGGGCCTTTTCCAGGGATATCTAAAATCCGCCCTGACTTCTGTGGATATGACCCCGGAGAACCTGCCACTGGCGGTCCGAGTGCGCAATATGAATAAAGGAATTTATCTGCTTAAGGCTTTCCCCGCGCAGGATATTTGGGATGCCGCTCCCTTGGGTAAGTTCGTTAAAAGCATTCAAACGGTGGATCCGCAGGCTGTGGGGGATCCTGTCCTGCTCTATTTCATTACCAGCGATTTTCGCAATGCCATTCTTATGGCCTCCGGTATCGGGATTTTAGCCATTGCCGCCATGCTCACCTTTATTTACCGCAGCTTTATCATGGCCATGCTGGCCCTGGTCCCTCTGTGGGTAGGCACCTGTCTGACATTGTTCCTAATGCTGCTCTTGGCTCTGCCCTTCAACCAGGCCAATGTATTATTTCTGCCTTTGATTTTAGGAGAGGGGGTCGAATTTGGGATCATCATCCTGACCCGATGGCAGTTGGAGGGCTCAGCCCAAGCTATTACTTTGCCGGTCAGTACCGCCAAGGGAGTGGCATTGGCCGCCCTCACCACCACTGTCGGCTTCGGAAGCTTAATGATCTCTAGCCACCGGGGGACGTTTACCCTGGGTCTTTTGGCCACTGTGGGTAGTCTATGCGTGTTGTGGGCCTCTTTGAGGATGCTGCCGGCCCTCCTGCAAATGGTGGAGCATAAAATGAAGCCCTCGCCCACTTTGTTCCATGGTCTCTTGATGAGTCCATCATCGCAGCAGACCAGCAAAGAAAGGGCCTGACCCTGATGTGGGCTGAGATGAAGTTAAGACCATCGATATCAGTGCTTATCCACAAAAGATAAGCGGTCAATCCTCTCTTAGCGGTTGATGTTGATATCTCCTATATGCAAAGTCAAGTTCCAAAGGCGCCGCGGTATCCGGTTAAAATCCAAGCCAGTCTCCCTATTCATGTTCGCCTCGTAGTGGGATCGCAAAGCAAGAAGGCAGAGGATATAGGTCGATGCGCACTAGCTTGCCACTATACGCCCTTCCGATAATCTTTCCATATGGTTCATATATTGAAAAACCTTTGCAAATGGGATTCGGATTGGAAATTTTCTCGAAAATTGAAAAATCTCCGAGGCGATCATATTTACGGAGTCCAGGCCCGATGTGTCCCGTTTCCGACTCAGACCAAGGCCAGAGGGGGGATCGGGTGGTGATGACGCCAACGCAGCGGGCGTGAAGAAATCAGCACGTGGTGCCTTTATCCTTACCCCTGGTCGACGTTGCCTGCCTGGAGCGCCGGCAATCTGAAATGCGTCCTCAGACCTCCCTCCGGAAAGATAAATATACGGTACTGAGGCCACTCACAGACCCACCACGGCCCGCAAAGGGAATATCCAGGGGAAGGCAAGACCGCCTATGAAATGTTGAATCGGCCCAAGCAGGCTCTGTCGCCCAGCCATATTTGCTTATAAAATTTTTGGGCCGGCCCCATATCAGGGGGGGGTCTGCTGATGGGGCTACCTCGATAGTTTTTTGAAAAAATCTCCGTGGTGGTCATATATAGCAAGAGGGGGGGCGGAGTCCCGGTCCTCCGGGTTTGCTTTCGGGGCCGAAAAATCCTCAGAGGCGGGGCGGCGGCCATGGGCCGCGGCAGGCGTCAAAAGCATACCCCTGGACGCCAGGGCCGGGGCGGGGGGAGCGGTTGCAGGCCGGGGTGACCGTGCTGCCGTCGCGTCGGGGTTGCTGGAGCGCCACAGGTGCAGGTAGTGGACGGCAACGCGGGCGCAGGCGAGGGACGCACCAGACACCTTATCTCAATGTCCCTCTCATCTCCGTTTACCTTTGGGCGGCTCGCTTCCTCTCAAACGACCCTCTGAGAAGCCCCAGATTGAACAGTGAGGGCGGCCCCCTCGTCTATCCCCTTCACACTATGGGGAGCGCATGGCTGGCCGGGGATGTTTTGAGGTTTATCAACTTTAGCAGGGAGTAATCTTCAAAACTGATTTTGTGGCCGGGTGAAGCTGTCTATCACGGTTAATTTTGGTCTTGAAAAAGAAGTCACGCACAGGATACGCACAGGCGATAAAAAAGAGGTTAGCGCCCTATCGCTAACCCCTTGAAATCATTGGTCGGGACGAGAGGATTTGAACCTCCGACCCCCTGAACCCCATTCAGGTGCGCTACCAGTCTGCGCCACGTCCCGACACCTGGAAAAATATATCAACTGACCCGGCCCCTGTCAATAACTTGCGGCCGGCTAAGGTGACGTTGATGCAGCCGGGCGCTTTAAAACCACCCTGACGCTCAGATTCCCGGCCGCGCCCAGAGCCCCCCCAGCCCCCAGTAAAACCTGTTGTGAACAATGTTAGAATCTGGTAATTTGAAAAGGTTGCCCCGGTCAGGGACAGCTGCATCCGACCCGGGGAGGCAAGACGAGAGGGAAGGAGAATCGATGTCCGGCAAAACGGCAAATATCCGCAATCTGGTCCTAATCGGCCATAGCGGCTGCGGCAAGACCTCCTTGGCCGAAGCCCTCCTCTTCACGGCAGGGGCCACCTCCCGGCTGGGGCGGGTGGATGACGGCACCTCCGTGCTCGATTACGAGCCCGAAGAAATTAAGCGCAAGATAACTATCTCCAGCGCCTTTCACCATTACCAGTGGAAGAAGCACACGGTTTACCTGGCTGACACCCCCGGCGACGACAATTTCCTGGCCGACACCCGGGCCGCCCTCCACGTGGGCGACGCCGCGGTGGTGGTGGTCGACGCCGTGGACGGCGTCAAGGTGGGCACCGAGAAGGTCTGGCAGACTGCCGACCAATATAAACTGCCGCGGTTGGTCTTTATTAACAAGATGGACCGGGAACGGGCCGATTTCGCCACGGCCTTGAAGAGCATCAAGGATATCCTGGAGGTGCAGGCCGTGCCCCTCCAGCTGCCCATCGGCAAAGAGGCCGGCTTCAAGGGCGTGGTGGACCTCATCAGCCAAAAAGCCTACACCGGCGCCGGCGGCAAGCTGGAAGCCGGGCCCATCCCTGACGACTTGCAAGACGAAGTGGCGGAACTGCGCGGCGACCTGATGAACTTTGCCGCGGAGAGCGACGACGCCCTGATCGAAAAATTCCTGGAAGAAGGCGAGCTCACTCCGGAGGAGATCTACCAGGGGCTGAGGATCGGAGTCCTGAAAGGAGCTTTCGTGCCGGTGCTATGCGGGACCTCCGCCAACCATGCCGGTCCCGTCGGCGCCAGCCTGCTGCTGGACGCGATCCTTGCCTATCTGCCCGCCCCGGAGGACAGGGGCGCGGTCAAGGGCGCCAAACCCGGCTCCGGAGAAGAAGTGGCCCTGGAACCCGACCCGGACGGGCCTTTGGCCGCCCAGGTCTTCAAGACCGTGGCCGACCCCTACGCCGGCCGCCTCTCGATCTTCCGGGTCTATTCCGGCACCATGACCGCCGACTCCACCGTGCTCAACGTCAACAAGGAAGTGCCCGAAAGATTCGGCCAGCTCTTCCTGCTGGAAGGCAAGGGCCAGAAGGCCGTGCCCAGCGTCGGTCCCGGGGCCTTCGCCGCGGTGGCCAAGCTCAAGGAGACCGTGACCGGCGACACCCTGGCCACCGAGGCCAAGCCCATCCTACTGCCGGCCCTGCTGCCTTCCCATACTATGGTCACCTTCGCCATCGAGCCCAAAAAGCAGGGGGAAGAGGACAAGGTCTTTTCTTCTTTCTCCAAACTTCATCGAAGAAGATCCGTCCCTGGCCCTCACCCGCAACGCCGAAACCAAGGAAATCCTCGCTGTCCGGCGTGGGTTCGGTGCACATCGAGGCCACCGCCGAAAAGCTGAAACGCAAGTTCGGGGTGGAGCTCAACCTCAAGCCGCCCAAGGTGCCTTACCGGGAGACCATCAAGGGCACCGTCAAGGTCCAGGGCAAATACAAGCGCCAGTCCGGCGGCCGGGGCCAATACGGCGACACCTGGCTGGAACTGGAACCCCTGCCCAAGGGCTCCGGCTTCGAGTTCGTCGACAAGATCGTCGGCGGCGCCATCCCCCGGAATTACATCCCCTCGGTGGAAAAGGGCATCGTCGAGGCCAAGAACGAAGGCGTGCTGGCCGGCTTCCCGTGCGTGGACTTCCGGGTGACCCTCTACGACGGCTCCTTCCACGACGTCGACTCCTCCGATATGGCCTTCAAGATCGCCGGCTCCATGGGCTTTAAGAAGGGCTGCGAACTGGCCAACCCCACCCTGCTGGAACCCATCATGAAGATGGCGGTGACCGTGCCGGAAGATAACATGGGTGACATCATCGGCGACCTCAACGGCCGCCGCGGCCGGGTCCTGGGGGTGGAAGCCGGGGGCAAGCTCCAGGTCATCACCGCCCACGTGCCCATGATCGAGGTGCTGCTCTATGCCCCGGACTTGATCTCCAAGACCGGCGGCCGGGGCACCTACGAGATGGAGTTCGACCACTACGAGGAAGTGCCGCCCCACCAGGCCGAAAAGATCATCGCCGAGGCCAAGGCGGCCCGGGAAAAGGAATAGGAAGATCTTGGGGGAAGGGGCTAGGGGCCGATGGCCCCTACCCCTTCCCCCAAACCCCCATCCCCAACCCCAGATATTTTTAAAGTGGCACAGGCTTTCCAGCCTGTGCTTAATTTTCCTGGCGCCTCGGCGTCTTGGCGTGAGATGAAAAAACAGCCGGTCAATTCCGCCCCCGCCCGTATTCACGCAGTCTCTATCAGCGACCGCAAGGGCGTGGTCAAGCACAACGTCCCGTCGGCCCGCCTGCTGGTGGAACACGGCCTGGAGGGCGATGCCCATGCCGAAGGCGGCATCCGCCAGGTGAGCCTGCTGTCGCTGCAATCGCATCGACAAGATGGTGGCCCTGGGCGCCAAGGTCAAGCCCGGCGATTTCGCCGAAAATCTGACGGTGGATGGCCTGGAAGTCATGACCCTGCCGGTGGGCACGCGGCCTGCAGGCGGGTCCAGACGTGCTCCTGGAAATTACCCAGATCGGCAAGACCTGTCATAAGGGCTGCGCCATCCGGGAGCTGGTGGGCGACTGCGTCATGCCCCGGGAAGGCGTCTTCGCCCGGGTGCTCAAAGCAGGCGTGGTGAAGGTGGGCGACGCCGTCGAGGTGCTGGATGCCACTCCCTCTGGTTCCCAAGTTTAACTTGGGAACCGGAAGAAAAAGCAACGGCCCGGAGGCCGCTGCAGTGAGAGTAATTTAGGCCAGCTTAGAAAGAGAGCTGCTTACCCGTGGGATGGGCACATTTTCTTGGCTTCCTCTTCGCTGAAGGCCCGCAGAGTCTCGGTCCGGCAGCCATATTTCGCGCTTAAGGCCATAACGACCTTGGCTACAGTTTCGGCATCCGGGGCCTCCAAGATACTTATCTCATCGTATTGGCCCATCAACATATACCAGGCCTTGATTTCAACCCCCATGTCTTTCACCATTTTTTTGATTTCTTCGCCCACGTTGGGACCCTTCATGGTCTCAAAACTTTTTTCAGTAAATTTTCCCAATACCACGAAAGTAGCCATTTTACCTGCCTCCCTTTTCCAAGATTTTGTCCCAAGCACGATCCAGGGGCCTGCCTTGGGAATAATTTAGGAATAGATGGAAACCTTTGCAAGGATTCTCATTTTAATTAATAATTATTTAACCATGATCAAATGCCTCTAACCGAAGGTGAGACTATGAAATTCCGGGTGGGCATTCTCACCATTAGCGACAAAGGTCACGCCGGCGAGCGGCACGACGCCTCCGGGCCGGAGTTGGCCGGGCTGCTGCCAGCCGAAAATTTTCAGGTGGCCGCTATGGCCGTCGTCCCCGACGAACAGGAGCATATCGCCGCCCAACTGCGGCAGTGGTGCGACCAGGAGCACCTGGCCCTGATCCTCACCACCGGCGGCACCGGGCTCAGCCCCCGGGACGTCACCCCGGAGGCGACGCTACAGGTGGCCGAGCGCCTGGTGCCGGGCCTGCCCGAAGCCATGCGGGCCGCCGGCCTGGCACAGACGCCCCGCGCCATGCTCTCCCGGGGGGTCGCGGTGATCCGCGGCTGCAGCCTCATCGTCAACCTGCCCGGCAGCCCCAAAGGTGCCCGGGAAAACCTCACCGCCATCCTCCCCACCCTGCCCCACGCCCTGGAAAAACTGGCCGGCGACCCGGCGGAGTGCGGCGCCCCGTAAAAGCCAGTTTTTAGTTTCGAGTTCCGAGTTTCGAGTTTTCAATAAAAAAGGCCAGGAGCAAATCCCTGGCCTTAGTTAATTTCCCATCGCCCTGGTTCCCGGGAACCAGGGGATTTTACTGACTACTGACTACTGACTACTGGCTACTGGCAACTGCCTTTAAGGCACCGGCGGATTCTCCTCCACCCCGCCGGGCTCCTCCGGCGTGGGCATGACGCAGGAAGAGCAGATCTTCTCCCGGAGGGCGGCGATGCCCTGGTAAGTCTTCTCCTTCTGCTCTTTGGCCTCCTTGACCTTTTGCACCGCCTCGTTCACTTCCGGAGCCGCCAGGGGATTGGCCTCGCCCCGCTCCAGGGCCTGAAAGGATTTTTCTCCCAGGAGACGTTCGGCTTTCTTGATATTAGCCTGCTGCCAGCAGGCCTGGCCGTATTTCCCCAGGATCTGGGTCCGCCGCGCCAGATTAACCGTAAAATTCCACGTGGTACACCAGGCTTTTTTAGCTACGGTTTGATCCGCAATATCGTCCATGGGTTCCTCCTTGGATTTTCGGACTTTTCCGCACCGGTCCAGGCAGCTTCGGTGGCCGCGCCTCTCCCCGGCAAAGGTCCCACTGTTTAAATATAGGACCGGCTGACGGCCTCTGCAATCTAGACCGGCGCGGAAAAAGCTGCTGGCTGACCGCAGAAAGCTAGTCTTTCAGGCTCTTCTGGAGGGTCTCGAGGATGGCGGGCGGATGGCTGCCGGGCCAGAAGACCCGCTGGCAGCCGGGGCATTCCCAGAATTGGTCGTGGTAATGGAAGACATGCTCCGGCACCCGGCCCTGGACCTGCTCCCGGGGAACGGGGAGGAGCCGGTCATTGCAACGGCTGCACCGGCTCAGGGGCCGGATCTGCCGGGGAGAAATTTTCAGATGAGCCAGCACTTCCCGGAGTTGGGCCTCGGGTGCGGCCGCCCGGACGAATACCAGGTCCGTCCTGGCCGAGCTCTGGAAGGACTCTTGCCGGGTGAGGATGCAGGTGTCCGGCGCCGGCGGCGGCAATGCGGCCCCCAGGCGCCGGGTCTCGGCGTCGAAACCGCAAAACCGCAGCCACTTGGCCAGGCCGCCCAGGGGCAGGTCCACCAGGAATTTCATGAGGCGTTTCTTTGAAGATGTAGCGCCGGCGCCCTCGCCGGCGCAGGAACCGCCGGGAGCGGCGGTTCTACATATTCAGCGTTGGGCGCCCCTTAGTAAAGCTGGGTGTGCAGGGCGCATCTTACCTAGCACAGGCGGGACGCCTGCGCCACCATTCTTACGGCAGTTGCACCACCACTACCCCCGAGGGAGGCGTCAGCGTCAGGTCCGCCGGCGTCAGGGGCGCATTGAGGCGCAGCTCACTGTAGGCCAGCCGCAGCTCCAGCTTCGGGGCCTCGGTCTTGAGGGTGATCTTGCCCGGCAAATCCGCCGCGGCGGCGCCGTAGTCGGCCAGCTCGGCGGTGAAGCGGGGCTTATCGCCGCCGCCAAAGTATTCCTCTTTCACCGGGTAGAGCCCCTGGGCCGCGACCCAAAGGCGCTCCTGGATCAGGTCATTCTGGCGCCACTCCAGCAGGTATTGGCCGGCGGCGGGGTCATATTCAAACCTGGAGGCGGGGCCGGGGCTCAGGGGCAGGGCGCCCGCCAGCAGGCGCAGGGTCTGGGGCAGGGTAATGGCCGGCGGAATGAAGGCCGCCAGATTCCCGGGGCTGGCCGGGCCGTGGAAAAACTTGCCTTCGTGCGGCGACAGGACCTGGACCTGGGTGCCGTCACTGGCAAAGCTCAGGAGGGTGCGGCCAAAGAGGTCCAGGATGTCCACCCGCAGGTTTTCCGGGCGGCGGGCCTTGATCAGGGCGGTGCCGGAGTAATTACGTTCCGGGGAGAGAAAAGTGATGCGGCCCCGGGCTTGAAAAGACTCGATGGTCCTGGCGCGGTTCTGCAGCCTGGCCAGGACTTCGGCGGCCGTAGCGACTACGGTGGGCGCCGGGACCGGCGGGGTGGGCAGGGCCCGGCAGCCGCTCAGGACCGCCAAGGTCAGTAGCGCGGTTAGCGCCGGCCAGGCCGGGCTTGCCGGCTTCACAGGCTGCGTTCCCGTAACCGCAATTCCATTTCGTCGATTTTTTTACGCAATTCCGCGGGGTTGGAGTTTTCCATTTCAGTGGCCTTGCGGTAAAGCTTCAGGGCGTCGCGATAGCGCTTCAGGCGGTAGTAGGCGTCAGCCAGATGTTCCGTCACGGTCCCGTCATTGGGCATGAGGTGGTAGGCCTTCTCCAACTCGACCGCGGCCTTATCGTACTGCCCTTTCTTGAAATAGACCCAGCCCAGGCTGTCGATGATATTGCCGCTGTTAGGCTTGGACTTCAAGGCAGCCCGGATCAACCGTTCGGCCTCATCCAGGTTGGTGCCCTGTTCGGCGTAGGTGTACCCCAGAAAATTTTGGGCGTCGGCGTTGTTAGGGTCCATTTCCAGGACCTTTTTGATATAGGCGATACTCTCGCCCCGGTCCTGTTTCTTGTCGTAGATTACCGCCAGGCGAAAATAGATCTCCCCGGGGTTCTCCACCTTGCCCATGCCTTCCTTGAGGATGCCGATGGCCCGGTCCCAAAGGTTGTCCTCTTCAAAAAAATAGGAACTGGTGAGATAGATCTCCTCACGATCCGGGGCCAGTTGCCGCAACTCGTCCAGGACCCGGAGGGCCCGGTCCTTTTCTCCCTGCTGAAACAACAGGTAGGCCATCCGCAGACGGGCTGGAATGTACTGTTCCGAGTTGCGGCTCACCAGCTGGTACTCCCGGGTGGCCGCCTTGACATCACCCTTTTCCTCCAGGGCCAGGGCGATATAATAGCGGGCCCGCTCCTGGTAACGGGGATTGGTCAGCAGGGGCCTAAATTCTTTGATGGCGTCTTCCGGCAGCTTCTGCTCCAGGTTGATGATGCCGATATTGAAACCGGCGGAGGGGTCGTTTTTCTCCAGAGACTTAACCTTGGCGAAGGCGCGCTGGGCGTCCTTATAACGGTTCTGGATCAGGAACACCCGGCCGATATTGGCCCAGGCCCGGGTGTTGTTGGGCTGCGCGCGCAGGACCCGGTGGTACATAACCAGGGCCCGGTTGTACTGCTTTTCCTTTTCAAAGGCCACGGCCATATCGAACATGGCCGGCACGAACCTGGGGTCCAGCGCCAGGGTCCGGCTAAGCTCCTTTTTCGCCTCCCCGAGCTGATCGGTTTCGATATAGAAACGACCCAGGTAATAGTGGCCCACCACCGAGTTGGGCTCCAGGCGCAAGATTTCCTGAATGGTATGAATGGCCTTGGGAAAACGGCGCTGCTGGGCATAGAGGGTGGCCAGGAAAAGGCGGGCTTCCCGATTATCCGGGTCCAGGGCGAGAATATGTTCGTACTCCTGGATGGCCTCCTCCAACTGGTTGAGGCCAACGTGCAGCCCGGCCAGCAGAAAATAGGCCTCTTGCTGCTTGGGGTCCAGTTTGATGGACTTTTCCACGTGGGCCAGGGCCTTTTTGATATCCCCCTGGCGCTGATAGAGAGAGGCCAGATCCAACTCCATCCGGGCCGAGCCGGGGTCCGCCTTCAGGGCCTCTTCGTACTCCCGGATGGCGCCGGGGCCATCATCCGCCAGCAGGAATTGCTGGGCCTGCAGGAAATGATAATAGGCCAGCGCCTTGGCGCTTTCCTCCGCGCCGGTCGAGGCGGTTTCTCCCGAGCGCCGGCCCAGGCCGGCGCAGCCCGCCAGGCTCAAGGCCAACCCCAGGATGAGGACACCGGCCAGCAGTCTCCAGGTATGAACAAGGCGCGAAGGCATGTTTTGCATATAGTCTCAGGTAATTCGGCTAACTCCGCCGAACCAAAGGTCAATCTCCCAGGGGACTGCGGTAATCTTCCCAATCGGCGATTTCGGACTTGAGGAATTGCCGCATCCGCTTGATCAGCCGGTCTTCGATCTGGCGCACCCGCTCCCGGGAGATCCGGTGCCGGGCCCCGATCTCCTGCAAGGTCAGGGCCTTGTCCG
Organism: uncultured delta proteobacterium; assembly: GCA_963701845.1. GTDB lineage: Bacteria > Desulfobacterota > Desulfobaccia > Desulfobaccales > 0-14-0-80-60-11 > JAPLJC01. The sequence goes on from CAVPBF010000006.1 coordinate 160,007, forward strand.
CCAGGAGGCGCAAGTCCAGGATATCCAGCTCTTTTTCATTGAGCTCCCGGCGGAATTCCGCGAGCTTCTGGCGAAAGATGCCCTTCAGCTCCGCCTGGGCCAGCACTTCCTCCACCTGAGGCTCCGTGGTGGGCAAAAAATTCTTGTGGTATTCGTCGGAGCCTTCCTTCAGGGGCGCGTCCAGGGAAAGCTCCCAGCCTCCCAGGCGCTGGTCCATCTCAATGACCTCCTCCTCCCGCACGTTGAGGGCGTCGGCCAGTAGCTTGGGGCCGGGCTCAAATCCCAAAGCCCGGAGTTTTTCCTTCTCGCGTTTCAGGTTATAGAATAGTTTCCGCTGGGACTGGGTGGTGCCGATCTTCACCAGCTTCCAGTTGTCCATAATGAACTTGAGGATGTAGGCCTTGATCCAGAAAGAGGCATAGTATGACAGCTTGATGCCCCGGTAGGGATCGAACTTCTTGATGGCGTGCATCAGGCCGATGTTGCCTTCCTGGATCAGGTCCAGGAGGTTCTTCATCCAATATTTTTGGAACTCCAGGGCGATCTTGATCACCAGACGAAGATTGCTGGTAATCAGATGGGAACCGGACTCCTGGTCGCCGGTTTCATGATAGCGGCTGCTGAGGGACTTTTCTTCCTCCGGGGTCAGGAGGGCAAAACGGTTAGCCTCCCGGATGTAGCGCTGCACCAGGTCAAGGTCGGCGGGAACGGGAAGAGAGGCCTCGGCTTCCGCCTCCTCTTCCTTCTCCTCCACCTCCGGCTCAACCTCAGGTTCCAGGATTTCCGTCAGCTCTTCCGGATATTCTGAAGTTTCCCGCTCGTACTGATCGCTCACGTCTGGCTTCCTGACTTGAGTCACAACGCTCCCTTACCAGGCCAGCCTTACGGGGATCTCACGGTCGTGCAGGTACTTTTTGATCCCGTGGATAGTATAAGTCCCGTAATGCACCATGGAGGCAATCAGGGCCGCATCGGCCCGGCCCTGGGTTAAGACTTCGTAGAGATGCTCCGGCGTCCCGGCCCCACCCGAGGCGATCACCGGGATGGACACCGCGGTGGAAATCATCCGGGTCAGGGTCAGCTCATAGCCGGTTTGGGTGCCGTCGGCGTCAATGGAGTTGAGGCAAATCTCCCCCGCTCCCAGGCGCTCCCCTTCCCGGGCCCACCAGAGGGCGTCGATCCCCATATAAGTGCGGCCGCCGTTGATGACGATCTCGTAGCCCGAGGGAGTGGCCGCCGCGGGCTCCACCCTTTTAACGTCCATCCCCAGGACGATGCATTGGCTGCCGAAGGCCCGCGCCCCCTGGCTGATGATCTCCGGGTTCTTCACCGCGGCGGAATTGACGCTCACCTTCTCGGCTCCGGCCAGGAGCACGGCCCGCATGTCGTCGAGGGTGCGGAGGCCGCCCCCCACGGAAAAGGGGATGAGGATTTCGGCAGCCACCCGGCGCACCACCTCGATCATAATATTCCGGCGGTCGCTGGAGGCGGTGATGTCATAAAAGACCAGCTCGTCGGCCCCGGCCTCGTAATAGTGCCGGGCCATGGCCACCGGATCGCCGACGTCCACGTTGTCCTGGAACTTGATGCCTTTGGTGGTACGGCCGTCCCGCACATCCAGGCAGGGAATGATCCTTTTACTTAGCATCAGCGCCGTCCCAGGCCAGGAAGTTCTCCAGGATTTTCAACCCGTAGCGGCCGCTCTTTTCCGGGTGAAACTGGGTGGCCACCAGATTGCGCCATCCCAGGGCGCTGGGAAACTCGACGCCGTGCTCGGTCACTCCCAGGACCATGGCCTTCTCGGCCGGGTCCGGATAATAGCCGTGCACAAAATAGTATTCGGCTTCTGCCGGCAGACCTTGAAAAACCGGGTGCGGCCGCAGAAAGCGCACCTGGTTCCAACCCATGTGGGGAATCTTCAGCCCTGGACTACGGGGCAGAGCCCGGGTCTGGCCCGGCAGCAGCCCCAGGCAGGGGGTATTATCGTTTTCCTCGCTGGAATCCAGGATGATCTGGGCTCCCAGACAGATGCCCAGGATGGGGATACCCTTCCGGAAGCTCTCCTGTAGAGCCCGGTCCAGGCCCAGTTCCTGCAGCGTCGCCATGGCCTTGCCCGCCGCCCCCACTCCGGGAAAGACCACCCGGGAGGCCGCCACCACCTGGGCCGGATCCTGCGTCACCCGGCCTTCCACCCCCAGAGCCTTGAAGGACCTGACCACGCTGGTGAGGTTGCCCGCCTGATAATCGATGATAACCAATGGGATAAATTACCTTCGTGTCATTTAACTATAAAAATGTAACAATCTTGAGGTTCTGAGTCAACCTCATTCCCCCCGGAATGGACCTTAGTGAAAAACTAATCGGGCGGACCGCCCGGCGGCGCCGGCCCGCTTAAAGGCTACACCCGCACCTGCCCTCAGCTTTAATCTTAACCCACCGCCGCCGTTTTCCCTTGACAATTCCAAGCCGGCCCAACTAGAATAGCTAAAATATTTATGGTTTCGGGGGGGGCAATGAAGAGGCTGGGGGGGGCGATGTTAAGGCGAAGGTGCTACCTGTGCCTTTTGGTAGCCTTGTTGACTGGCTGCTTGTTGCTGTCGGGGGCGACGCCGGCGGCCGCTGAGGTGAATCCTGCCTTTAATGTCGGTGTGGGGGTGGTTGGGTTCCTTGCCGCCAGCGCCATCGGCTACGGCCTTTATGAAACCAAAATACGACCGGATCAACCCCGCCTGCTCGACGGCGAATTCTACGCCGGTGCTTACCTGGGCGCATCTTTTGCCCTCAGCCAGGATTTGAATTATAAAAATGGCGCCTTTTTTAATAATGGCGCTACCAACGTTGCGACCCAAAAATTTAAGGTCATCAACAATACCTTCACGACCGGCGTGGTGGGCGGGCTTAAATTCGGCTACTTTTTCAAGAGCATTCCTTATCTGGGCCTGGAAGGCGAAACCAATATCTCCCCCAACCGGGTGAAAACCCAAACCAGGAGCGTCAGCCCGGCGGTGCTGGGGAGTAACCAGGTGGTTATGCCCGATAAAGATTGGATTAACTGGACCTCGGCCCTGCATATTGTCGGTCGCTACGGCTTTTTTAAGGATAGCGAGGTGCCCTTCGGCCGGCTGCAGCCCTACGTCGGCATCGGCCCCGCGGTGGTGGTCATGTATGATCCGGAAGACTCCGCCAAAAATTTCGCCATCGATGCCATGGCCGGGATTCGGTTTATGCTGCTGAAAAACGTTTCCGCCTTCGTGGAATATAAATACAATCATCAAATTGCTCCTGAGATGGAATTTCATCAGTTGCATGTCGGTAATTTTTTGGGCGAAGGAAAGGCCACTCTGTCCGGCTATGACCTGCATCGGGTCATCGCCGGCGTAACTTACCATTGGTAATCCCATCTCTTGTCTGACCCGGGGCGGCCAGTTTCTGGCCGCCTCTTTTTTAGCAGCACCGCCGTCCCGACTGTGCCCCTAGCCCCTCCCCGTGCCCCGACCCTGGAAATCCCCCTACAGGTGTGTTATCTTACCGTAAAATTCATCTATGGGCTGAGCCATGAAACTAGTCACCGCCGCCGAAATGCGGGAATTGGACCGCCGGGCCATTGCCGAGGTGGGCATCCCATCCCTGGTGCTCATGGAGAATGCCGGCCGCACTACTTACCAGGTGCTGCGCCGGGAATTCCCCTATTTGGATGGCGAGGTCGCGGTCCTGGCCGGCCGGGGCAACAACGGCGGCGACGGCTTCGTGGTGGCCCGCTACCTGGCCCAGGCCGGCCTCCCGGTGGCCGTTTTTCTCCTGGGAGCCAAGGACCAGGTCAAGGGCGACGCCCGGGTAAACCTGGACATCCTGGCCCACCACGGCCTGGAAGTCAGGGAGATCGTGGAGGAGTCCCACCTCAATCCGGTGGTGCACCGCTTAGCCCGGGCCGACCTCATCGTGGACGCCCTGCTGGGCACCGGCCTGGATAAGCCGGTTCAGGGTCTGATGGCCACCCTGATCGAAAGAGTGAATCACCTGCGGGCGCCGGTGCTGGCGGTGGATATCCCCACCGGCCTGTCCGCCGACAGCGGCGAAGTCCTGGGGGTGGCCCTCCAGGCCGAAGTCACCGTAACCTACGGCTGGCCTAAAGTCGGCCAGGTTTTGCCCCCCGGCCGGGACTACGTCGGGCGCCTCTGGCAGGTGGATATCAGCATCCCGCCGGACCTGGCCCGGGAAGTTCCGCTGGAGCTGGCCGAAGCCCGGGAGCTGCGGCAGCTCGTCCCAGCCCGGCCCATTGGGAGCCACAAGGGCACCTTTGGCCACCTCCTGGTCCTGGCTGGCTCTGAAGGCAAGACCGGGGCCGCGGCCCTGGCCTCCCTGGGAGCCTTGCGGGCCGGCGCCGGCCTGGTCACCCTGGGGATCGCCCAGAGCCTCAACGACATCCTGGAGGTCAAGCTTACCGAGGCCATGACCCTGCCTCTGCCCCAGGCCGACGGCGCCCGGGCCCTGGGGATCAAGGCGCTGGAGCCCATTCTGGCCTTCGCGGCCGGCTGCACCGCCCTGGCCCTGGGGCCCGGACTCGGAACCCACCCCGAGACCCAGGAACTGGTGCGCCGCCTGGTGCGCCAACTGGACCGGCCCATGGTGGTGGACGCCGACGGGCTTAACGCCATCGCCGCCGACCCTGCCTGCCTCCAGGGCCTCACCGGCCCCCGGGTTCTCACCCCGCACCCCGGCGAAATGGCCCGCCTGTTGGGGGTATCCACGCTGGAGGTCCAGGCCCGCCGCCTGGAGGTGGCCCGGGAGACCGCCGCCCGCTACGGGGCCTACGTGGTCCTGAAGGGCGCCCAGACGGTGGTGGCGGCCCCGGATGGCCGCCTCAGCCTCAACCCCACCGGCAACCCGGCCCTGGCCAGCGGCGGCACCGGCGACGTCCTCACCGGCCTCATCGGCGGCTTCCTGGCCCAGCGGCTCTCCCAGTGGGAGGCGGCCCGCCTGGGGGTCTACCTCCACGGCCTGGCCGCCGACCAGTTCGCCGCCCAACACGGCCCCCGCAGCCTGGTGGCCGGAGATTTGCTCAACCTGTTTCCCGAGGTTCTGGGCCGATTCACCCAGGGCTCGATCCCCCTCTCCGAGGAAGAGATATGCTACAAGCGCGTGATATCATGACCAAGGAAGTGATTACCGTCTCCCCCGAGACCCTGGTGAGCGAGCTCACCAAGACCCTGGAAGGCAAGAATATCGGCGGCGTGCCGGTGGTGGACGCCGACGGCCGCCTGGTGGGCATCGTCACCCAGAGCGACCTGGTGGAGCGGGCCCAGGACCTGGAGCTAGGTCCAGTCATCAACATCCTGGATTTTCACCTCTATTTCGATTTGCCTTCCCACATGTTCAAACAGGTGCAAAAGATGCTGGGGGCCACGGTAGCCGACGTCATGAGCACCGAGCCCCTGACCGTCGCCCCGGACACACCGCTGTCCCAAATCGCCGCCCTGATGGCCAAACAGAAGGTGCACACCTTGCCGGTGATAGAGGGCGGCCAGCTCGTGGGGATCATCGGCAAGATGGACCTGGTCCGGGCCCTGGCCCGGGAGGGGGCGGGTGCAGGCTCTTGAGTATGTGACCAACTCCCCCGCCGGGACCCGGGCCCTGGCTTTGCGGCTGGCGGCCTGGCTGCTCCCGGGGGATATCATCGCCTTGAACGGCGAGTTGGGCAGCGGCAAGACCGAGTTCGTCCACGGCCTGGCCCAGGGCCTCGAGGTGCCGCCCGAGGTGGCGGTGGCCTCCCCCAGCTTCACCCTGGCCCACGAGTACCCCGGCCGGGTGCTGCTGGTGCATCTGGACCTCTACCGTCTGGAGGACCTGCCGGCCGAACTGCTGCCGGACCTGGAAGAGTACCTCGAAGGTCACGGGGTGGTGGCGGTGGAATGGGCCCGGCGCCTGGCCCCCCTGCTGCCCGGCGACTATCTGGAAGTGCAACTCGTCATTTTAAACGAGAGCGAACGCCGCCTCACCTTCGTGGGCCACGGACCCAGGGGCCGGGAATTGGTGGCACGGCTCGGTAGCTGAATAATCTTTTGTACGCTTACTCTCTTGCGTCTTGGCGTCTTGGCGCCCTGGCGTGAGATACTCTTTTTAGGAGGCCCGAATGGCCAAGTCAATCGCCCGGCGCAAATCGGTGCTGGATAATCCGGAAGAGGTCCTAACCATGGCCCAGCGCCTGCTGGAACAGGCTGAACTTTATTGGAAATGGCTGGCCTTGGGCCTGGGGGTGGTGGTGGTCACCCTGGCGGCCTGGTACATCAACGGCCAAATGCAGGCCCACCGGGAGGCCCGGGCCGCCGTCGCCCTGGCCCAGGTGCGTCCCCAACTGGCCGCGCCCGGCGCCAATGCTGAGGCCGCCAAGGCCCTGGAACAGGTGATCCGGGAGCACCCCGGCACCAGGAGCGCCAGCGAGGCCCAACTGCTGCGGGCCAACTTGCTCTATCAGATGAAGAATTACGCCGAAGCCGCCAAGGCTTACGAAGCCCTCCTCCCCAGCAACGACCCCGTCCGGGACGCCTGGATCAGGGAAAGCCTCAGTTATTGCTACGAGGAAATGAAGGACTACAAGAAGGCGGCGGCGGCTCTTAAAGAAGTGGCAGAGCACATCTCAGGTCCGGTAAAGGGCGAGATCACCCAGCACCTGGCCCTGCTCCTGGAGCAGGGCGGCGACTTCAAAGAGGCCGCGGTCTACTGGCAGAAACTGGTCAATGAGGGCGCCAATCCCTCCGTGCTCCCCTACCTGAAGGAAAAGCTGGCCGCGGCCGAAGCCAAAACCAAAAAATAGGGCGGGCCGCGCCCGCCGTTTTGTGGCGGCCACCGGCCACCCTATGGTTCAAGGATTCTGCGCGCCAAAAGTGGAAAATAACTGCCTTTACTTCCGGGTCGCCAGCCGGGCCTTGACCATCTCTAAATTCAACTGCACCAGGGGCGCCAGGTCCTGCTGGCCGTAGACTTCCTGCAAGGGGCGAAAGGCCAGGCAAATGCCCTCCACGTCGCAAACCCGGTTGATCCTCACCTTATAGCCCCGGGCCCGGGGCAGGGCCTGCTCCAGGTCCTTCAAGGCCTCCTCGTATCGCTTCTCCTTGACCGCAATGTACCCGAGGTTATTCAGGGCCAGGGGATTGCCGGGGTCCAGGCGGAGGATCTCCTGGAACCTGGCCTTGGCCTGGTCCAGGTTGCCCGCCTCCAGGAGATCGTAGCTCTCCACCAGCCCCTGGATTATCCTGCCGTCGCCTTGGGCCAGGACATCAAAGCTCCAGGCCAGCAGCAGGCTGAAAACCAGCGATATCATTATCCGCCAGGGCCGCTTCATCTCTCTCCCTCGCTTTTTTCCGGTATGCTTCCTCAAAAAATAAGCAGGCGGCTGGCGGCTGTCAATAATCTCCGTCCAATTCAGGGACAGCATCATTCACCATTGCCTTTCACTGACAACTGACTACTGGCTACTGACTACTGATAAAAAAAAGGCCCCCGTGAGGGGGCCGAGGAGCTCCTGGTGGGCGGCACGGTTAAGGGATGATTATTTCGGCCTCAAGCCGCTGCCCGGCACGGGACCCGCTTCCATGTAACCTTTAACCATCTCGATGTTCACCTTGATCAGAGGCTCGAGATCTTGGTTGCCCGTTGAGCCGGCGACGGGTTTGAAGGCGCTGCAGATGTTGCCCACGGTGCAAACCCGGTTGACCTGAACCATGTAGCCCTTGGACTTGGGCAGGGCCTGATTCAGATAAGTGTCCGCCTTGTCGAATTTCTTTTCGGCCACCATGACGGCTGCCAGGTTGTTCAGGGCCAGGGGATTGCCCGGGTCCTTCTCCAGAATTTTGCCCAGCAGGCCTTCGGCCTTTTTGTATTGCTGCTTGTTGATCATTTCCCAGCTATCCAGCAACGCTTTGCCGACATCGAACTCTTTAGCTTTCTTCTCTGCGGCAAAGGCCAGTCCCGCGCCACATAAAGTCAGGGCCAACGCTATACAGATTACTTTAACCCAGGTCCGTTTCATATCCTTTCTCCCTCGAAGTGAAAATAATGCCGATTAAGTAGATTAGCCGCCCTTACGACACCTAATATAGTTATTCTGCGTCGATTGTCAAAACAATTACGTGGATAAATCGTCCGCCGATGCATTTTTCCGCGGCGGCCCCCTGGAGCCGGCGTCATTCCAAGGCCTCGCGGACCCACCTAGTCCCGCAGGCGGGGGTCGATGGCCTCCCGGATGCCTTCCCCCAAGAGGTTGTAGCTCATGACCGTCACCAGGATGGCCAGACCCGGAAAGACCGACAGCCACCAGGCGATCTCCAGGTTGTCCTTGCCCATGGTGAGGATATTGCCCCAACTGGGGGTGGGGGCCTGCACCCCCAAACCCAGGAAGCTCAGGGCGCTCTCCGTCAGGATGGCCCCGGCCACCCCCAGGGTGGCGGAGACCATCACCGGGGTCAGGGCATTGGGCAGCAGGTGCCGCCAGATGAGCCGGGCATCCGAGGCCCCCAGCGCCCGGGCCGCCACCACGAATTCCCGTTCCCGGAGCGACAGGAATTCGGCCCGCACCAGCCGCGCCACCCCCATCCAGCCGGTGACGCCGATCACCACCATGATGTTCCAGATGCTGGGCCCCAACACCGCGATGACCGCCAGGATCAGAAACAGGGTGGGGAAACAGAGCATCAGGTCCACCAGGCGCATGAGCACGGCGTCCACCACCCCGCCGTAATATCCCGCCAGGGCCCCCACCAGCACCCCGATGAGGGTGGCCAGGCCCACCGCCACGAACCCCACCAGCAGAGAGATCCGGGCCCCGTAGATCACCCGGCTCAACACATCCCGGCCCAGGGTGTCGGTGCCCAGGAGATGGGCGGCGCTGGGGGGGCTGAGCACCTCTTTCAGGTTGATCAGCAGGGGTCGTAAGGGGCCAGCCAATGGGCGAAAACGGCCACGGCAAACAGGCCCAGGACCAGGACCAGGCCGGCCATGGCCATGCGGTTGCGTCGCAGTCTATCCCAGAAGGTCTCTCGTTTCGAGTTTCGAGTTCCGAGTTCCGAGTTCCGAGTCTTCATTTTTGCCTCAAATTAGGTCCTGCTTCCCCGGCACTTTCGAAATATTGAAATTAATTGGTGGGGCGGGCCTCCGTGCCCGCCAGATTCAGGCGGCCAGGGACGGCCACCCCACTGGCCTTGGCCTTTTCTCGAAACTCAAAACTTGAAACTCGAAACTATCCGGTGCGGATGCGCGGGTCCGCCAGGGCGTAACTCACATCCGCCAGCATGTTGCCCAGCAGCGTCAGCAAGGCCCCGATCACCAGTTCCCCCATGACCAGGGGATAGTCCCGGGCCATGACGGCCGCCCAAAACAACTGGCCCATGCCGGGAATGGCGAAGATGGTCTCGAAGATCACGCTGCCGCCGATGAGGCCCGGCACGCTCAAGCCCAGGATGGTGATCAGCGGCATCAGGGCGTTTCTCAGGGCGTGCTTAAAAATCACCGTGCTCTCCGGCAGGCCCTTGGCCCGGGCGGTGGTGATATAGTCCTGGCGGATCACCTCCAGCATGCTGCCCCGCATGTAGCGGGACATGCCGGCCAGGCCCATAAAGGCGGCCCCCAGCACCGGCAGGGTGACGTGCGCCCCCAGATCCTGCAGCTTCCGCCAGAAGGACAGATGCGTAAATCCCAGGGAGGTGAGGCCGGAAATGGGCAGCCAGTCCAGGTAGACCCCGAAGAACAGAATGAGGAGCAACGCCAGCCAGAAACTGGGCATGGCGAAGCCGAAAAAAACGATTAGCGTCGTGGCCTTGTCGAACCAGGAGTGGGCCCGGCAGGCCGCCAGCACCCCCAGGGGCAGTGGACACCGCCAGAATAATGATGGTGCTGAGCAGGTTGAGGCCCAGGGTGATGGGGATGCGCTCCTTGATCTTATCCAGCACCGGCCGCCGGTCCGGCGAAAAGGACCGCCCGAAGTCCAGGACCGCGATCCGTTTGAGCCAGTTCCAGTACTGCACCGGCACCGGCTTATCCAGGCCGTAGATCTCCCGCAGACGCTTCTGGGCCTCCAGCGACGCCTTGGGATTCATGGTGGTCTGCATCTCCACCGGCGTACCCGGCGCCAGGTGGATCACCAGGAACGACACCAGGGTGATCCCGATCAACATGGGAACCATGAAGAGCAGCCGCTTGGAGAGATAGAGCCACATATGAGTTTCGAGTTTCGAGTTCCGAGTTCCGAGTTCCGAGTTTTTAGATCAGGAAATTCTGCTTATTGCAATTTAGCTTGATTGCCCTATAGATGCAATGATTAGGGAAAATTAGACACCTTAAAAAATTTACGAAAAATTCTTGACATCCAAAATTGCAGTGTTACATTGTTACACATCAAACCATAAGGAGGCTGCCATGATGCCTGTTATAAGAATTTCCGATGAGGTAATGGATATGCTCAAGAAATTCGCAGAACCTTTTGTAGACACCCCTGATACTGTTTTACGTAAAATATTGGGTGCTTATGCTGAGATGAAAGGAGTCGCCGATCAGGGAAAGAGTGTGCCTTCTCCACACGCAGATGAGCATTTACGCGTATCATTGCCTAGAGAATTTCCTAGTAAGAGGTTTCCTAGGCGCACTAGAACCATTGAGCGCGGCGCTATGTGGATTGTTGCCGCGTGAGAGAATCTAGGTGGAAGTGCGAGAGCGGAAGAAGTCACAAACTACATCCAAAAAGTTTTTGGGAGGGAGTTCACCGCAAGAGACCATGAGACTATATCTTCGGGAGAGACTCGCTGGATTAAAAATGTCCATTGGGCGCGTTACGATATGACTATGGGTGGGCTGCTTAATGAAAATGCGCCTCGCGGGGTATGGGAGTTAACTGATAAAGGCAGAACCTTTTATAAAACATAATATCGATTATTATCGACTGCCTGCCGCCGCCCGGGCCGGCGGGGCCGGGCTCCCCGCGGCCACCTTCACTCCGGACAGGCCGAATTGGGCCTGCTCGCTCAAGATCTTGCGGCAGATGGCCCGGGCCAGCAACCGGTGCCCCGCGGGCTTGAGGTGCCCGCTGTCGGAGAAATAGGCGGCGAAGTCCGGCCTCTGGAAAACCTCCTGCATGGCCAGGTGGTAGACCCCGGGTCCGGTGAGGGCGGCACACATGTCGTCCAGACCGTGATCGGTGAGGTAGGGGGGCCGCCCGGCCTCCTTTTCCAGCCGGCATTGGGAAATCAAGAGCAGCGGGATCTGCTGTCGGCGCACCAGGGCGACGTTCTCCACCATCTTCTCCCGGGCCAGGCGGATGCGGGCGGCGATTTCCGCCGGGTCCTTGCCGGCCGCCACCTGGGCGTCGGCGTCGCTCACCGCCGCCTTCAGGCGGACCTCATCCGGCACCAGGGGCCAGAAGAGCTTTTCCTGCTTGGCCTCGTAGAGCCGCCGGAAGATGAAGACCTTCATCAGCCAGTGCTGCGGATGCCAGCCTTTGAACTCCTGGCTGCGGCGCCACTCCCGATCATCCTCCCACTTATTGGTGTCGTTGACGTGGATGATAACCAGGCTGGGCTCGAACTCCAGGGCCTTTTTCAGGACCACCTGACAGCGGCGAGCCCCGTAACCCGGCAGGGCCATATTGAGACACTCCGCCTTCAGGCGGTGCTCCCGTAAATCCTGACCCAACTGCCAGGGATAGGCCGCCTTGAAGCTGGGGCCCCGGGGCACGGAGTCGCCGATGACGAAGATCCGATAAGTGTGGGGGGGCCGATGCCGCTCGAAGGTTTGGGGATGAAAGCGCCGCCCGCCGGCCCGGAAGAGCTGCACCGTGCCGTCCCGGCGCTCGTCAAAGCCTGCCTGGGGATCGTAGCCGTAGGCGAAGCGCCCGGAGATATCCTGCGCAAAAAAGATCCGGGCAATGACTTCGGCCAGGACCAAAATCACCACTACCATCAGGAAAGCCGGGGTAATGAGCTTCTTCATTCCGCGGTAGGGCGGGCCTCCGTGCCCGCCTCTTGTCATTCTGAGGGAGCGAAGCGACCGAAGAATCTCAAAATACGAGATGCTTCGCTTCGCTCAGCATGACAGGAGAATGTAGGGTGGGCACTGCCCACCAATTCTTTTTAAGAACGAATTAATCAAAATTGAAAATAGATAAATTCCCGGTCCTGCTCAGAGGACGATACCACCAGGAGCACGAGCAGCACGTAAACCAGGCCCTTCACCGGCCAGGACAGATGCCGGAGGCCGGTTTCATGGCGATATTTCAAGGTCAAGAGCTGCAACAAAATCAAGGGCACGGTGTGGATCAACAGCCAGCCGCAGGAAGACCTCCAGGGCAGGGCCAGGGAGGTTTGCCATTGGCCCAGGGCCGCGAACCAGGTCCAGAGCTGCGACAGATCAGCACTGCGGAAAATCGCCCAACCCACCAGGATCAGAAGCCACATCAGAGGCATGGCGACCAGGGTGCGCCAGGAGAAGCGCTCCTCCTTCCCGGCCAGCAGATTCAGGGGCGGGAAGTGGTAGGCGATGAGCAGGGCCCCATGGTAGGCCCCCCAGAGCACGAAGATCCACGAGGCCCCGTGCCAGAGGCCCGCCAGCAGCATGGTCACCCCCAGATTGCGCAGGGTCTGCCACCTGCCGCCGCGATTGCCTCCCAGAGGGATATACAAATAATCCCGGAACCAGGTGGACAGCGAAATGTGCCATCTGGACCAAAAGTCCGAGGGATTCCGGGCCAGGTACGGGAAGCGGAAATTCTCCACCAAATCGATGCCCAGGAGCCTGGCGGAGCCCCGGGCGATGTCGGTGTAGCCGGAGAAATCCCCGTAGATCTGAAAGGCGAAGGCGACCACGCCCAGGACGGCCCAGTAGCCGTTCAGATGGGCGCCGGGAGCAAAGGCATAATTGGCCAGCATGGCGCAGTTGTCGGCCACGAAGACCTTTTTGAAGAAGCCCACCAGCATCAGGCTGAGGCCGTCTTGCAGGTAGGCGGGCTGGAAGGCCCGATCGGCCTCCAACTGGGGGATGAGCTGGTGGCCCCGCTCGATGGGCCCCGAAACCAGCTGCGGAAAAAAGGCGTCGAAGACCGCAAAGGTGATGAAGTCGCGGCAGGCCGAGGCCACTCCCCGGTAAATGTCGAAGACATAGCCCAGGGACTGGAAGGTGTAAAAGGAGATGCCCACCGGCAGGATGATCTTCAGCAGCACCGGGCCGGGCTGGAGGCCCGCAGCCGTAAGCAGCGTCCGGGCCGACTCGACGAAGAAGCCGAAATACTTGAAGAATCCCAGGATGGTGAGACAGAAACCGACGCTGAGGATCAGGAAAAAACGGCGGCGGCGCTCCCCGCCCCAGGCCCACAGCGCCTCATGCGCGCCCCAAAACAGCAGCCCCAGGCCCGCGGCCAGACCCAGGACCCCGGGAGCAATACCGGCAGCCGGCAGGAACTGGCAGCAGACGCCGAGCCAGGCCGCCGGCGCCAGGGCCAGCAACAGAGCCTGGAAGGTCGCAGTCCTTTTACCGTCAATGCTCAGGCCGCAGAGAAAATCGATGACCGTGGTGGCCAGCACCAGGGCCAGGAAACGCACGTCCCAGCAACCATAAAAAACATAGCTGGCCGCCAGCAGCAGCAGCAGCCGCTTGCGGCCGGACAAGAGCCAATAGCAGAGGAAAATGAAGGGCAGAAACAGCAGATATTGCCAGGAAATGAAGGACATATGCTCCCGGAGGTCTTGGCGCCTTGGCGTGAATAAAGAATTATTTAATTATACACCAAATCTCCGGTAAAGGGCGCGCCGGCGGAGAGGATTAATTTACGGAGGATTGCCGATACGCCAGCACCGCCAACCGGGGCTCGCCGCTGAGCGGCAGCCGGTAGGATTTCAGTTCGGGCGAGGTCAGGCCCAAAAGCTGGCAGGCAGAGGTGGCAGCGGCCAATTCTCCCTCGGCCAGGTGCGGTCCCTTGAGGGCCAGGGCCGGACCTCCGGCCACCAGCAAGGGGGCCGCCAGTTCGAAGAACCGCCGCAATTTAAAGGCCGCCCGGGAGACCACCGCCTCGAAGCGGGGGCCCCACTTCCGGGCCTCGGTCACGGTCAGATGGATGCGGGCCACGGTGACGTTCGGCAGCTTCAGGCAGGACGAAATATACTCCAGGAAGGCCGCCTTCTTTTCCCGGGCCTCCACCAGGGTGAGTTTCAGCTCCGGCCGGACCAGCTTCAGGGCCAGGCCGGGGAAGCCGGGGCCTGCCCCCAGGTCCGCCAGGGAGTGCGGTTCTCCCAGGAAGGGCAGGATCGCCAGAGAGTCGAGGCAATGCTTGACCACCAGGTCCCGGTCGCTCTTCAGGCCGGTGAGATTGACCCGGGCGTTCCACAATTTTAGTTGGGTCAGATAGAAGTCAAACTGCGCCAACGCGGCTGCGGACAGCTCCAGCCCCAGGGCCGCGGCCCCCGCTTGCAGCAGGTCCATGAAATCAATGTTGGGCGGAGGCTGGACTGTCATAGTTGTCTATCTTGGGCGCCGGCGAAAAACCAAATCCCCCTAAATCCCCCTTTTTCAAAGGAGGACTTTGAACCCCTCTTTGAAAAAGGGGGGCAGGGAGGATTTTCACTCCCGAGGGAAACATCAGCAAGAGTGTACACCAGCCACCTCAACTCTTGGCGGCTTTTCTTAGCGCCTTGGTGTCTTCGCGTGAGATTATCTTGTTTGCTCCGCCTTATTTCCCCAGGCAGAACTCCCCGAAGATGCGCTCCAGGACCTCGTCGCCCACTTCCTGGCCGGTGATCTCCCCCAGGTCCCGGACGGCCTCCTGGAGTTCCAGGGCCACCAGTTCCCAGGCCGGGGCGTGGCCGGCAGAGAGCAGGGCGCGGGCCCGGGACAGAGAGCTGAGGCAGCTTTCGAGCAGCTGGTGATGCCGGGCCTGGGTAACCATCTCGCCGCTGACCCGGAGACCGCCCCCCAGGGCCAGGTCTACCATGGCCTGTTTCAGGGCCTCGATCCCCTCCCCGGTGCGGGCGGAAATCCGCACCACCGGGAAGGCGGTGGCCTCGGTCAACTGGCTGGCGTCGAGGACCGGCGGCAAATCCGCCTTGTTAATCACCGCCAGGCCGCGGCGGCCGCGCAGTTCCTGCAGGGCCGCCTGATCCTCGGGGCTGCAGGGTTGACTACCGTCCAGCAGATAGAGGACCAGATCGGCCTGGGCCAGGCGCTCCCGGGTGCGCCGAATGCTCAGCTCCTCCAGGCGGTCCTGGGCCGGGCGCAGCCCGGCGGTATCGCTGAGGCGCACCAGGATGCCCCCCAGGGTGATGGTCTCCTCGATGAGGTCCCGGGTGGTGCCGGGAATCTCAGTGACAATGGCGCGGTCCAGGTCCAGCAGGCGGTTCAGCAGGCTCGATTTGCCGGCGTTGGGGCGGCCGGCAATGACCGTCAGCAGGCCCTCCCGCAGCAAGCGACCGGCCTCGTAGGTCGCGGCCAGGCCCGCAAGGCGCGTAATCTGGGCGGCTAAACCGGCGTCCAGAGTCGCCGGCGCCAGTTCCTCGGCCTCTTCGGGAAAATCCAGGGCCGCCTCCACCCGGGCCAGGCAGTCCAGGATGGCCGCGCGTCTCCCGGCCAGACCCCGCCCCAGGCTGCCCTGCAGATGGACCTCGGCCACCTGGACGGCGGCGTCGGTGCGGGCCCGGATCACCTCCAGGACCGCCTCCGCCTGGGTCAAGTCGATCCGGCCGGAGAGAAAGGCGCGCAGGGTGAACTCTCCCGGCTGGGCCAGCCGGGCCCCCTGCTCAAGGACCAGGGCCAGGATAGCCGACAGCACCCCGTAGCCGGAGTGGCAGTTGATCTCCACCACGTCTTGCCGGGTGTAGGTATGGGGGGCTTGCATCCAGGTGAGGAGCACTTCGTCGATGACTTCCCCCTGGGGGTCGACTATGTGCCCCAGATAGAGCCGGTGAGAGCGCCAGATCTGGCGGGATTGGTGCGGGCGGCTGGGACGAAAAATCCTCCGGGCGATGGCGGCCGCCTCCGGGCCGCTGAGACGAACGATACCTATGCCCGCCTCGCCCGGGGGGGTGGAAATGGCGGCGATGGTAGCGGCCGGGTCAAACGGGGTCATGCCGGGCCTGGGGCATCCTCCTGGCCTTCCTTCTTTTTGACCGGCGAAATGATCACCTTTTTATAGAGACCCTCTCCCCGACTGGTGGTCTTCAAATTCTGGTCTCCCTGGAGGGCCATATGGACGATGCGGCGGTCATAGGGATTCATGGGGTTCAAGGTGATGGATTTGCCGCTCTTTTTCACCTTCTCCCCGTATTTCTGGGCCAGAAGGGCCAGGGCCTCGTTGTGGCGGGCCCGGTAGGCCTCCACGTCGATGGAGATCCTCACCTTGCGCCGGGATCTTTTGGCCAGCATCTTGGTGACCAGGTATTGCAAGGCGTCCAGGGTCTGGCCCTGTTTGCCGATGAGCAGGCCGGCGTCGTCGGTCTCAATGCGCAGGCTGATGCGGTCGTCTTCGGGATGAGCGCTGACCGTGGCCTTCTCCTGCATCCTGCCCAGGAGGTTCTCCAGGATCTCCTGGGCCGCGGTCAACAGATTTTCTTCCGACTCCTCCCGAAGGGCGGCCCGAATCCTGGCCTTGCGCCCCCCCAGGCCAAAGAGGCCGGGGGAGCCCACCGACAAAATCTCGATCTCCAACAGCTCTGCCGTAACCTGAAAATGCGCGCAAGCCTGCTCTATGGCGTCTTCGGTGCTCTTGCCGGCAAATTCCTGAAACTCCATCAATGCTTCCCCTGAGACCTACGTAAGGTACTTGTTGGTATAGTGTTGCTGGGCGATGGAAAGCACGTTGTTCACCAGCCAATAGATCACCAGCCCGGAGGCAAAGTTCAAAAACATAAAAGTAAAAATCAAGGGTAGAAACATCATCATCTTGGCCTGGGTCGGGTCGCCGGCCGAAGGAGTCATCTTCTGCTGGAGGAACATGGTGGCCCCCATGATGATGGGGGTGATCAGCAGGGGGTCCTTATGGGACAGGTCCGCCAGCCAGACGATGTTGGTAAACGGCAACGTCGAGATAAAGGAGGCGTGGCGCAGCTCGATGGCATGCCCCAGGACATTATACAGGGCAATGAAGACCGGTAGTTGGATCACCATGGGGAGGCAGCCGGCCAGGGGGTTAACCTTGAAGGTTTTATACAGGGCCATGAGTTCCTTGTTCATGGTCTCCTTGTCGTCCTTGTATTTCTCCCGCAGCTTGGCCACCTTGGGCTGCAGCTTTTGCATGTCCTTCATGGACTTGTAGCTTTTGTGGTTGGGGTAATAGAAGATGATGCGAATCAGGAAGGTGAGAATAATGATGGCCCAACCGTAATTCGGCGAGTAACGGTCAAGGAAGATCAACACATGCAGCAGCGGTTTGCCCAGGAAATTGAACCAGCCGAAATCGAGGGCTCGCTCTATCCCCATGGTCTTGAGGTCCTGCAAGTCCTTGGGGCCGAAAAAGAGACCATAAGAAAACCGGGCCTCCTGGCCGGGAGCCAGGTTCTCCACCGGGGTCCGGAGGCTGGCTACCATAGGTCCTGCCGGCTTCTTGGTCTGGAGGTCCAGAGGCTCGCTCAGGTTGAGGATGGCCTTGGGGGCCGCGGTGGGCACCATGGCGGTGAGAAAATAACCCTCGTCCAATCCGGCCCAATCGATCTTACCTTCAAAGGTCTGGGGCTGCTTCAGACCGGCAGTGCCGATCTCTTCCCAATGGTTATTAACTGAACCGTTGTAGCCTAAGAAATGATAGCGGGAGGTCTCTTCGCCGACGAAATCCTGACTCAGGTCCAGGCTCACCTGTCCTGCCAGGGCCTTACCGGTGCGATTGATCACCTGCACCGCCAGGTCGAAGCCGTAGCTGTCGCCTTTAAAGGTGTAGGTCTTGACGAAGGTCAGGCCTTCAGGGCTGGTGCAGGTAAATTTCAGAGTCCCATGGTCGCCGTCTTGGAGGCTGAGCCCCCGTGGCGATGCCTCACATAACAGACTGCCGCCGGGAATGTTGAGCCCCTGGCCTTGCCAGCCGAGACCCAGGGGGTAATCCTGGGTGGGCCCCGGACGCACCAGCTCCTTGGGCTGAGCCGTGGAGTTCTCCGGGCTGTGGTAGCCCTCGACCTCAAAACCCACCGGCCCCAATTTGAAATTGGAGATGGGGGTGAACGGCAGGCTCTCCAGGTATTTCTTCAACTGGAAACTTTTCAAGCGGCCGCCGGCTTCGGTGAATACCGCCCGAAACAGCGAGGTCTCCACCACGACGTCCTTGGCCGGCCGGGTGGGCGCCGCGCCAGGCTGGGCCGCAGGTACGCTCACCGCCGGCTTCGCCGGAACCGGGGCCGGCGGGGGGACCGGTTGAGCCGGCTGGGCCTGTTGAGCCTGCTGGGTGGACGGGAGCTGGGGGGCTCGGGTCTTCTCTCCGAGGTACATGAAGACGATGAAGACCAAAAAACTTAAACCAAGGGCGATTAAGGCCCTTTTTTCCATGGGTGACTCCTAAGGCACCGGGTCCCAACCCCCGGGGTGAAAAGGATGGCAGCGCAGGAGGCGCCGCAGACTCAGATATAGACCCCGCCGCCAGCCGTGGCGCTCCAGGGCCTCGGCGGCATAATGGGAACAACTGGGGGCGAACCGGCAACAACTGGGGAACAGGGGCGAAATCAGCAACTGGTAGGCCCTGATGGCCCACAAGGCCACTCTAATCATGGTCGGCGACCTGATGAGCAAGCAGCAGGCGGCCCAATTCCGCCGCCACCTGGTCGTAGTTCAAGGCCTCAGCCCCCTTTTTGGCCATGATCACCAGGTCCAGGGAGGGCAGCCGGCCCTTATGGCGCCGAAAAAATTCCCGCAGCAGGCGTTTCATGCGGTTGCGCCTGACCGACTTGCCGAAACGCCGGGTCACCACCAACCCCAGGCGGGGCCCCAGAGCCTCCGTGGGCGCCAGGGTGACCCCGAAATGGCGCGAGTATATCCGTCTCCCCTGGGCCTGGACCCGGAGATATTCAGAGCGACGGCGGAGCCGATCCGCTTTGGTGAAACTGGCGGTCCCTTTGACGGTTGGGGCCGGGACAGGGTCGGAGCACCGGTCGCCGGAAGGCAAGGTAGGACTCAGGAACACTCCACCGATACTAAACCGTCAGGCGTTTGCGGCCCCGGGCCCGGCGGCGCTTGATGACGGCGCGGCCGCCTTTGGTGCTCATCCGCTCCAAGAAGCCGTGAGTCCTGGACCGACGCAGATTATGTGGCTGATAAGTGCGCTTTGACATTTACTCATCCTTGTTTCCTGAACTTATTCCAAACGTTTTATAAACCATTTATCGGCGCTTTTGTCAAGGGACCACCTAGATTTCCTTGCGGGGACTCAATCCAAACCGGGCTGATGCTTGCTGCCTTTGCCCCTGCCATTAGAAAAGCCCAGATAGTTAACCCGGGCCTGGCCAAGCGTTCAAATGACTCAGTTTGCCCCAGATTACCGAGGTCTCAACCGTTTAAATGATTTCACCATATAGTCAGCTTCATGCAGTCGTCCCTGGGCGGTGATCAGAAATTCGGTCTTGTCGAAGATTAAACTATAAGTCTTGACCTCGCCGAGGCCGGGGGTCACGAACAGCATCGTAGCATGGTCCTTGCCATCCACATGGATCACATCAAAATCAAGGATCCGATGACCATGATTCATCGCCATGCGTTGCAGATTTTTCTGTTGCTCGGAGACATCCGGAATCGGATGAATTGGACCGATGGCGAATTTCACTCTCGAATTGAAGGGGCCGATGAACTCTGGTTGCTCGAGCAGTTGCCGGCGCTTAAAAAGCCCCACTAACCAGAAAGGTTTTCTCCAGCCATTGGGCAAAACGATGCTGAATCCCCAAAAGGCATTACGATAGGTCTCCACAAATGATATCCTTCTGGCGCGGGCCAATTAAGAGGCCGTTACAACAATCATAGCAGATTCTCTAGATATTAATTTGTCAATAATCCAAATTTGCCGAAAGAGCAAGAAAATAACCATATGCAAGTTGGGCGTAATGCTGAAATTAACCGGCAATATCCTGCTTGACTTTCCCTGCTCCTTGAGCCGATTATCCCGGCGCCTCCCGCGGGAAAACCCGGCCCTGAGATCGACTAGCTCTGCCTCTGTGGCCACCGGTGGGAGCAGGGCGGTTGGCTGTGGGAAGCTGTGGCCCGATATCTTGGACCTATGCCGGTAATGGCCCATCGGGGTCCAGCTTAGGGCGCCAATTTTTAGGTTGTTTTTTATGCACGAAATAACTTAAGATTATAAGGCTAGGGCTATATTTTAAGCCCTTCCTGGACTTCAGGGACCGGGTGCCTCTTGCCCCACCGGACCTCAGGCGGTGTTCCATCAATATTAAGGAGTGGCGCATATGTTTCTAGATCCCATCCTGGGATGGTTCTCCAATGATTTGGCCATTGACCTGGGCACCGCCAATACTCTGGTTTATGTCAAAGGCAAAGGCATCGTCCTCAGCGAACCGTCGGTGGTGGCGGTGCGCAAGAACGACCGGGACCGCAACCGGGTTCTGGCCGTGGGCCGGGAGGCCAAGATGATGCTGGGCCGCACCCCGGGCAATATCGTCGCCATCCGCCCCATGAAGGACGGGGTCATCGCCGACTTCGAAATCACCGAGGCCATGCTGCGCCACTTCATCCGCAAGGTGCACAACCGCCGGTCCCTCATCCGGCCCCGCATCATCATCTGCGTCCCTTCGGGCATCACCCCGGTGGAAAAGCGGGCGGTGCGGGAGTCAGCGGAATCCGCCGGCGCTCGGGAAGTCTATCTGATTGAAGAACCCATGGCTGCGGCCATCGGCGCGGGACTCCCCATTACCGAGCCCATCTGTAACATGGTGGTGGATATCGGCGGCGGCACCTCCGAGGTGGCGGTCATCTCCCTGGCCGGCATCGTCTATTCCAAATCCGTCCGGGTGGGCGGCGACAAGATGGACGAAGCCATTCTGCAATACATCAAGCGCACCTATAACCTGCTCATTGGCGAGCGCACTGCCGAAATCATCAAGACCACCATCGGCAACGCCTTTCCGCTGGAACCCGAATCCATGGACGTCAAGGGCCGGGACCTGGTCACCGGCATCCCCAAGATCATCAACGTCAATTCCGATGAAGTGCGCCAGGCCATCCAGGAGCAGATCGACCAGATCGTGGCCGCGGTGAAGACCGCCCTGGAGCAGACCCCGCCGGAATTGGCCGCGGACATCGTGGACCGGGGCATCTACCTAACCGGCGGCGGCGCCCTGCTGAAGGGACTGGACGAACTGCTCAAACAGGAGACGGGGCTGCCCATCAAGATCGCCGACGATCCCCTGGCCACGGTAGTCCTGGGTTCCGGTCGCGCCCTGGACAACCTTAACATCCTGAAGGAAGTCATGATTGATTGAGGCGGTTGGTTTTGCGCTCTAGACTGCGCTATCGCACTCCGCTGCTGATTGTTCTGGCCGTCTTGCTGGTTTTCTCCGCCCTTTCCCTCAGCCTGAAGCAGTCGCCGGCCTTATCCAGGGTGCAAGGGTTGGTCATCAGCGTGACCAGCCCCGGTCTGCAGGCTCTGGAATACCTGGTCCGCAACGTCAAGGGGCTCTGGTGGGGCTATTTCGACCTGGTGGGGGCCAGGCAGGAAAATATCCAGCTACACCAGACCTTAGAGGAATACCGGCAAAAGGAAGTCCGCTACCGGGAGGCCCAGCACGCCCTGACTCGCCTGGAAGGCCTGCTGGATTTGAAGAGACAGGTGGCCTTGCCGGTTATCGGCGCCCGGATCATGGCCTACGATCCGTCCCTGTGGTCCCGCTGCGCCCTGATTGATCAGGGCAAGGCCCAGGGGGTGAAAAACGGCCTGCCGGTGCTGGCCCCGGAAGGCATCGTGGGCCGGGTCGTGGAGACTTTTCCCCAGTACTCCAAGGTGATGCTGATCGTAGACCGCAAGAGCGGCGCCGAAGCCGTGGTGCAGCGCAGCCGGGTGCGGGGAATTCTCAAAGGCAAGGGAGGCTGGAGCTGCTCCCTGGATTTCGTGCCTAAAAGCGCCGACGTCCAGGTAGGGGACCTGATTCTGGCCTCGGGCCTGGGCGGTATCTATCCCAAAGGGCTGGTCTTCGGCAAGGTGACCGAAGCCAACAAGAAAAACCCCGGCGTCTATCAGGAGATCGAGGTCGCTCCCACCGTGGACCTGGCAGCCCTGGATGAAGTCCTGGTGGTCAAGGTGGCCAGCCTCGCACTATCCGAGCCATGATCGCCGCTTTTTTCAGTTATACCTTGCTGGGCCTCTGCATCTTTTACGTGCAGAACCTGGTGTTCTTTCCCCACGTGCACCTGCGCCTCCTGTCCCTGCTCCTGTTCTATGTGGCCTTGCGGCCGTCCCTGGGGCTGGCCCTGGCCCTGGCCCTGGTCCTGGGGGCCTTGCAGGACAGCTTCGCCACCACCCCCTTCGGGTTGCACCTGGGCGCCTCCCTGTTGCTGGTGGCGGTGGCCCGATTTTTCCGGCAACGGCTGCTCTGGCAACGCCTCAGCTCCCAGGTGGTGGCCAGTTTGGCGGGCCTGAGTCTGCAGGAGTGCTTCATGCAGATAACTGTTCTGACCCTGGGGTACGGAGGTTTTTTCGACTATCACCTGTTCACCCGTCATCTCGTGGAACTCCTGGGCACTGCGGCCCTGGGACCCTTGACGTATCTCCTGGTTCGGGGGATGGAAAATTTTTTGCGCCGCTTCGGCTGGCGCCCCAGCGATCCTTCGCCTTATCAGCCGTTTTCTTGAGATATGGCCGGAGCCGCGTAGGGGTTTGATCACCAATCAGCCGGCGATCTTTCGAGTTTGACTCTGATGCCTGATCCGGAAAAAGAGAGCCTCTGGGGTTATAGATTCCTGGGAAGTTCCAGCGGCGGCGCCATGTCCCCGGAGGAACAGGAACGGGTACGGCGCAACTTTCCCGTCGTGGTCTTGGTCGTCCTCTGCCTCTTTGCCCTCCTGTTCCTGCGCCTCTGGTACCTGCAACTGGTGCAAGGGGAGGACCTGCAGCAGCGTTCGGAACAGAACCACCTGCGCCAGCAAGACCTGCCCCCCTGGCGTGGCAAGATCCTGGACCATAACGGCGGGGTCCTGGTGGCCAACCGCCCCAGCTACGACCTGGTGGCGGTCATGGAGGACGTCACCGACATCCCGGTTCTGGCCCGGCACCTGGCGAGTCTGTTGAAATTGGACCAGCAACAGGTCGCCGGCCAGTTGGAAAACGCCAAGGCTGCCGGGCAATACCAGGTGCGGCTGCGCGGGGACCTTACCTGGGAGGAAATGGCCCTGGTAGCCACTTACCAACCCGAGCTGCCCGGGGTGCAGGTGCAGATTCAACCCAAGCGGGAATACCGGCAAAACGGTCTGGCGGCTCACGTCCTGGGCTATCTGGGGGAGATCACCGAAGCCCAGCTCAAGAGCGGCAAGTTTGCCAATTACAAGGTAGGAGATTATGTCGGCCGCTGCGGCATCGAACTGGGCTGGGATAAGTTCATCCGGGGCGCCAGGGGCTACCGTCGCATCGAAGTGGATGCTTACGGCCGGGAGTTCCGCCAGTTGGACTCGGTCTCCCCCACCTCCGGCGACGATATTTACCTGACCCTGGACAACCGCCTGCAAAAGGAGGCCGAGGCCTGCCTGGATGGCATGGTGGGGGCCATCGTCGCCCTGGACCCGCGCTCCGGCAGGGTCCTGGCCCTGGCCTCTTCTCCCAGCTTTTCCCAGGAGGCCTTTGAACGGGGGCTGACTACCCAGGAATGGCAAAGGCTCCTGAAGGATAAAAAACATCCCCTGGAAAACCGGGCCCTGCAAGGCCAGTATCCCCCGGGTTCCACCTTTAAAATCGTCATGGCGGTGGCCGGCCTGGAGGAGCAGGTCATTACCCCCGACACCATCATCGACTGCACCGGGTCGCTGACCGTGGGCGACCACGTGTTCCATTGCTGGCAAAAGCACGGCCATGGGAGAGTTAATCTCCATAAAGCCCTGGTGGAATCCTGCGACGTCTATTTCTATACCCTGGGAAAAAAGCTGGGGATCGACCGCATCGCCAAATGGAGCCGGCGGTTCGGCCTGGGGCAGCCCAGCGGCCTGAACCTGGACCGGGAGGCCCCCGGGCTGGTGGCCTCCACCGAATGGAAACGGGCCCGCTTTAAGCAGGCCTGGCACGAAGGGGAGACCCTGTCGGTGGCCATCGGCCAGGGTTACAACCTGGCCACCCCCATCCAGATGGCCCAGGTGGCCGCGGCCATAGCCAGCGGCGGCACCATTTACCAACCCCAGATAATTGAGAAAGTGGAGAGCCCCTCGGGTGAGGTCCTGTTTCAATTCCAGCCGGTGGTCAAGTATCGCCTGGGAGCCAGCCCGGCCACCATCGAAGCGGTGCAGCAGGGCCTGGAAGGAGTGGTGGAGGAAGAAAAGGGGACCGGCCACGCGGCCTTCCTTCCCAATATCCAGATAGCCGGCAAGACCGGCACCGCCCAGGTGGTGACCGTGGAACGGCTGGAACAGGAGAAGAAAGGCGGCAAAGAGACCCTGGTGGGCAATAAATATGAGAACCACGCCTGGTTTGTGGGCTATGCCCCAGCGGACGACCCCCGGGTGGCCGTGGCGGTGTTGGTGGAGCACGGCGGCCACGGCGGCTCCTTCGCCGGTCCCCTGGCCCGGCGGGTAATCGCCGCAGCCTTGACGGAACCCCAACCCCGCGTGGCCAAATCCGAATAAAATTCCAGATATTCTTAAATATTTGGCTATATGCAGAACTTGCTTGAATATAATCTCTTCGAGCTAGTCAAATTAACTTATTAATCTCTTGAAGAATCAGATCATGATCAGGATGATGTTTTGGAAATTTCGTTGTCTTTTCGAGAATTGATTTTGCCTCGATCGCAAAATCCTTCCATGATTGATTGCCTTTTTCCTTTAGGCATTTAGCCAAGAAATAATAAGAGAAAGGATACAAAGGAACTTGTCGGATTACTTGTTCACATTTGTCAATTACTGAAGGACTACATTTAATTTCAATCTTTCCTTCAGGATGACGAACTATGAATCCTATACTCCAACCATCGATAGGAGATAGTGGCCCCATTGGGACCCCGTTCACAGCTCCAACTGGTCTATGACCAAAGATATCATAATTGATATATTCCGCAATTCCCTGTTCTTTCAATGAATTTTCATCAGCTATCAACTTTTGAATGGATTTTTTCTGAACAGATATTTCTTTTTCAATTTCATTAATTGCTTTATTTTTTAAATCTGCAATTTCTATTTCAAAATCCTTTAACTTTAATCGTTTAATAACATCATAGTTACTAATTGATAACCCAGCAATAATAGATATTAATAGTAATGAAATTGCAAATATATCTGATATTTTTCGTTTAATATTAAGAAAAATAGCTCCTGCAAAAAAAGTTATTCCGACGATGAGAGCAATAATATTTTTACCTTCCATAATTGCACATTATCCATTAATTGTGGTCTAGATTGCTTTGCGGAACAATGCCTAATAAAAAATACTAACTTAAATGATTATGCCGTAACTTTCCACTAAATATTAAATAATGTTTTTGTGGGCGTATTTTAACAGACAGACAGGTTGCACCGCATCTTGCTTATCAATCCGACTGCACCTCCACCTCCCTGCCGCCGTCCCAGCCGTATTTGCCGATGAGGCGCACAAAGCGGCAGCCGCCGTGGTACTCGAACTTCAGCCCCTCCCTGGTCTTGCGGACGCAGGTGAGGGTTTGGGACCACATGTCCCCCACCGGGATCACCAACCGTCCGCCCGGGGCCAGCTGTTCCGTCAGGGGCCGGGGGACTTTGGGCGCCCCGGCGGTGACGATGATGGCGTCAAAGGGCATCTCCTCGGGCCAGCCCAGGGTGCCGTCTCCCACCCGAATTCGGACGTTGATATATCCCAGGGAGTCCAGCACCTGCCTGGCCTGCTCCGCCAGGCCCCCCACCCGGTCGATGCTCAAGACTGCCGCAGCCAGCTCCGCCAGGATGGCCGCCTGATAACCGGAGCCGGTGCCGACCTCCAGGACCCGGTCCGTCTCCCTGATCTCCAGGAGTTCGGTCATCAGGGCCACGATGTAGGGCTGCGAAATGGTCTGGTCCTCGCCGATGGGCAGGGGGTAGTCGTTGTAGGCCTGGTCCCAGAGGTGCGGAGGAATGAAGAGGTGCCGGGGCACTTTCCGCATGGCCGCCAGCACCCGGGAGTCAACCACCCCCCGGGCTTTGATCTGCTGGTCCACCATGCGTTCCCGGAGCGCCGCGTAGCTGTCTTCGGTCATGGATCATCCTTTAGGGTAGAGGCGACCCGCGGGTCGCCCGACGCCGACCATCTCTATTTAAAATAGGAAAAGAATCCCGGGTTTTAAAGGGCCGGGCGGGAGATTTTTGGCTGCCGGCCAAAATTAACCTGAGATTTAACCGATGTTATACTGGTAGCCGCAGGCTTTAGCCTGCGTCATTGGGTCCTCGCCCGCAAGATTTTTGCTATAATTAACTATGGAATTAAGGAGCAATTGCCGCTTTCACCCGGAGCGGGCCGCCTACGTCGTGTGCCAGAAACACGAAGTCGGCTATTGCCAGGAGTGCCTGGACGCCTGCCGGGCCTGCACCGACCCCTGCCTCTACTGCAAGTTCCGCCCCGGCTGCGTCATCTGGGAACTCTGCCGCAAGGAAGCCCGGAAGCGCTGCCGGGAAGAGAGCGCCAACAGCTAATCCCTGGCCTCGCCGTCATAGATCATTATATCGTCTGCAAACAGGTGGTTTTGGGCCCGGTGATAAGTTTGGGGCCAGAGCTAAGGAAATTTTTATCCCCCCCCCACGCCCCAGGGACATGTCTCCCCTATCCCCGACCCCGGGCCGTGGCCCGATTAACTGATCTATCGGCTCATTCCTTTAATGATTAAAACAACCTGCAGGGCCAGGCTGCCTGAATCCGGCCAAGTCCCCTGGCTCAACCCAGTCGAGCGCCGCGGGGGGATTAGCTTTATGTTTTTTGCCGAGAATGCCGATTCATTTCTTACGGTTTGAGCAGTCCAGTCAAGCATTCAGGGAGCGTGGCCCGTGGAGCAGCGAAAGCAAGGAATCCCTTTAACGCTAATCATCGTGATCTTGCTCGTGGCGCTCCCTTTGGTTCCGGGGTTCGGCGCCGACCTGCCGGACATCAAGGCCAGGGGCGTGCTACGGCACCTGGGGGTGCCCTACGCCAACTTCGTCACTCGCACCCAGGATGGCCTGGACGTGGAACTGGTGAAGCTTTTCGCCCAGGACCTGGGGGTTAAATACGAATACGTCGAAACCTCCTGGGGGAATATCATCGCCGACTTGACGGGCAAAAAAGTGAAGGCCAAGGGCGATAACATCCAGGTTCTGGGAGAGGCCCCGCTCAAGGGCGATCTCATCGCCTGCGGCTTTACCATCCTGCCCTGGCGGGAAAAGATCGTGGACTATTCCGCTCCCACCTTTCCCACCCAGGTCTGGCTCATCGCCCAGGCCCAAGATCCGCAAAGACCCATCTCTCCCGGCGCTGACATCGACCAGGATATCGCCGCGGTCCGGGCCATGCTCAAAGGGCACTCCCTGCTGGGCAAGACCAACACCTGTCTGGACCCCTCCTTGTACAACCTGGATCAGACCGGGGCCCAGGTAAAATTATTCCCCGGCGGGCTCAATGAACTGGCCCCGGCGCTCCTCAACGGCGAAGCCCAGATGACCCTGCTGGACGTCCCCGATGCCCTCATCGCCCTGGGAAAATGGCCCGGAAAGATCAAGGTTATCGGTCCTCTTTCCCGGCGGCAGGAGATGGGGGCGGCGTTCACCAAGGATTCTCCCCAGCTACGGCAGGCCTTCAACCGATTCCTGGAAAAATGTCAAAAGGACGGCACCTACCAGCGCCTGGTGAACAAATATTATCCCGATGTGCTCAGTTATTTTCCAGATTTCTTTGCCAAGAAATAGTTGGAGTCCAGATCATGTTGCCGCGGCGGGCGCTCTTAGCCAAGCCCCATCTCTTTCTCATCATCCCGGGGATGGTTCTGGCGGGATTGGTTGCCCTCCTGATCAGCCGAAATTATCTGTCCCAGGTGGAGTTGCAGGAATTTGCCCTGAGGAATTTGCAGCACGGCTTGGAAAAGCACAGCGCCGCGGTCAGCTATTTCTATGCTGAGCGGGAGAATGACTTAAAAAATCTCGCCGAGAGCCGGGAGATCTCCATCTTTTTTGAGAATCAAGCCCTGGGCATGTCCATGGAGTATGGCCTGCGGGCCAGCCTCATGAGTATCCAGAAGGTTTTTGATCGGCTGGTGGCCGAGAGAAAACTGAACCAGGATAGAATCTATGACGGCTTCATTTTCCTCAATAAGACCGGGGAATGCCTGGCGGCCAGCCCGGCCCCCGATGGCAGCCGGATTCCCCCGGGGACCTGGAAACGCTTTCTAGCCCCGGAAAGTTCGGGCCCGGTCATTCTGGTGGAACCCCTGAAAGAAGCCGTGCAGGTGTTGATTTCCGCCCCGTATTTTTTCAAAGGGGCCTATGCCGGGCAGATCATCGCCCTGGTGAACCTGGAAGCGGTCCAGAAGCACCTGGTGTCCGGGGTAAAATCCAACTCGGTTTACACCCTGACCTACTTGGGCAATCTCTTGATGTCTTGCGGCTCCAGCGGCTCCAAGTCCCCCGCCTTTCTGCCCGACCCGGGAACCGCCAAAATCGGCGGCTATCAGCGCCTGAAAGCCTTTGACAAAAACGGCTCGCTCACCGACATGGTCGCCGCCTGGGCGCCCATACCTAATACCCCCTTTTATCTCCTGGGCCTCTGGCCGTCCAGCCGGGTGTTTGGCCACATTTCTCCCCGGTATCTGCTCATTGCCCTGGGCTCCCTGTCCCTGTTCTCCCTGGGAGGATTGGGAGTCATCTGGCGGGGCGCCACCCGCAACCTGGTTCTCAATGCCCGCCTGGAGGAAGCCTCCCGCCGGGAACAGGAAATTGCCGAAAAAAACCTGCAGTTAGAAAGAGAAAAAGCCGCGGCGGAAGCAGCCAGTCGAGCCAAGTCGCAGTTTTTGGCCAACATGAGCCACGAGATCCGCACCCCCATGAACGGGGTGCTGGGGATGACGGAGCTCCTCCTGAACACGGAGTTGACGGAGAAGCAGCGCCGGTTTGTCGGCACGGTGCGGTCTTCCGCCGAAACCTTGCTGAATATCCTCAAGGATATTCTCGATTTCTCCAAGATCGAGGCCGGGAAGTTGGAGTTGGAGAACATCCCCTTTGACCTGGCCCTGACGCTGGAAGAGGTGGCGGAACTCTTGGCGGAGGGCGCCCAAAACAAGGGCCTGGAGTTCATCTGCGCCGTGGCACCGGATGTGCCCCGCATGGTCCAGGGAGACCCCAACCGCCTGCGGCAAATCCTCATGAATTTACTGAGCAACGCCATCAAATTCACCGACGCCGGGGAGGTGGTGACCCGGGCCGAACTGGTGCAGGACCAGGGGGAGGCGGTGGTAGTGCGCGTTGAGGTGCAGGATTCCGGCATCGGCATTGACCCCGCGGCCCAGGACCAGATATTCGAGGACTTCCGTCAGGCCGACGGCTCCACCACCCGCAATTTTGGCGGCACCGGTCTGGGTCTGGCCATCGCCAAACGCCTGGTGGAGATGATGGGAGGTGATGGCATCGGCCTCAGGAGCCGGCCGGGACAAGGATCGACCTTCTGGTTCACCGTCCGCCTTCAGAAACTTAAAGATCCCACCCCCGACGAGACCGATCCCGGTTTTTGCCTCCGGGGTGTTAGGGTGCTCATCGTGGACGATAATGCTACCAACCGCTTGATCCTGCATCACGAGGTCACCGCCTGGTCCATGATCAACGACACCGCTGCGGATGGCGCCCAGGCCCTTAAGATGCTGCAGGCCGCGGCCCGGAGAGGCGAGCCCTATCAATTGGCCATCCTGGACCTGAACATGCCCCGCATGAACGGCCTCGAGCTAGCCCGGGCCATCAAGGCCGATCCCGGCATCAGCGAGGTCCGCCTCATCATGCTCACCTCAATGGGGGCTTGCGGCAGCGCCCTGGAGGCCCGGGAGGCCGGCATCATCGCCTATCTTACCAAGCCGGTACGCCAGTCCCACCTGCTCAATTGCCTGGTAGCCCTGATGCGGAACACCGCCCCCGGTCCCCCCCAGGTTTTGCCCGCAGCCTCGTGCATCAAGTTTCCCGGGAAGGTGCTGCTGGCGGAAGATAACCTGGTGAATCAGGAGGTGGCCCGGACGATGCTGGAAGGCTGCAGCTGTCAGGTGGACTCGGTCTTCAACGGCAAAGAAGTCTTGGAAGCCATGAGCCACGCCCGCTACGATGTCATCTTGATGGACTGCCAGATGCCCCAACTGGACGGGTATGAAACCACCCGCATCATCCGCAAGCAGGAAGCGGCGGGAGACCAACCCCGCAATGTCATCATTGCCGTAACCGCCCACGCCATGGAAGGGGACCGGGAAACCTGCCTGGCCGCGGGCATGGACGATTACCTGGGCAAGCCGTTTACCCAGGAGGATTTGCAGAACACCCTGGCCCGCTGGCTCCCCCTGCGGGTGGACCCCAAGCCGGCGGCGCTGCAGGGGAAAAACGGCGCCGCCACGACGCTCGCCAGCCCCCTGGACCGCAAGGTGCTGGCGCAGATTATCAACCTGCAATCGGCTGGCGCCCCTGACCTTTTGAGCCGGGTGATCCAGGCCTATCTGAAAGAGGCGCCGGGGCTCCTGGCTAAACTTAAAGAAGGCATCCGGCAGCACGACCCCGAGGTGCTCCAAAGGACGGCCCACAGCCTCAAATCCAGCAGCGCCAACGTCGGCGCCCTTAATTTATCCGCCCTGTTCAAGGAATTGGAGGTCATGGGCCGCGCCCGCTCTCTGGATCACGCCGGCAAGTTCCTGGACCATGCCGTCACCGAATATGACCGGGTCAAACAAGCCTTAAGGCAGCAAATCCAGAAGAGAGCCAGTTAATGGAATTGGATAATTCCAGCAGCCACCCGTTGGTGCTGATTGTGGATGACGACAGCACTATGCGCCTTTTGTCCCAGGCCATCCTGGCGAAGGCCGGCTTTGAGGTGGCGGCGGCAGACGATGGCCAGCAATGTCTGGAGTTGTTCAAAAGTCTGCGGCCGGATCTGGTGCTCATGGACGTCATGATGCCCGGCATGGATGGTTTCAGCACCTGCGCCGCCCTGCGCCGGTTGCCCGGCGGGCAACATACCCCCATCCTCATGCTCACGGGGTTGGACGATCTGGATTCCATCAATCGGGCTTATGAAGTGGGGGCCACCGATTTCATTACCAAACCCATCAACTGGACAATTCTGAGCTCGCGGGTGCGTTATATGGTACGAGCCTCCCGGACTTATGCCGAACTGCGCCGGAGCCAGAACCGCCTGGCTCATGCCCAGGATATCGCCCGGCTGGGATATTGGGAATGGCATCTGGAAACCGATGAACTGCTCTGCTCTGAGGAAATTCCTCGACTCTTGGGAGTCCCAAAGCCCGAACTCGCCGGAGGCCTGGCCGCGATTTTGCGCGCTCTCCATCCGGATGATCAAGACCTGGTATCCCAAGCCATCGAGCAGACCCGGAGTCAGGGCGGCTCCTTTAGCCTGGACTCCCGCCTCATCCTGCCGGACCTGGCGGAGCGGATCGTGAACTTGCAGGCCCAAGCCTCTCAGGATAACGCCGGCCAGCCTTTTCTGATCACCGGCACGGTTCAGGATATCACCGAACGCAAAAAGATCGAGGAAGCCCTGCGGGAAAGCAAGAATTTCCTGCAAGGGGTGTTCGACGCCATCCCGGACGGCATCTGTATATTAGATCCGGAGCTGAACGTCATCCGCCTCAACCAGGGCCTGGAAAATTTATACTCTGCGGAGGTTTCCCCGGCGGGGCAGAAATGCCACCAGGTTTTACACCGAAAGGCGGAGCCGTGTTTCAATTGCCCGGCCCTCAGAACCTTTGAGACCCGTGCAGGCCAGATGGAGATCATCCCCTTTGCCACCTCCGTTCAGTCCCAAGGGTGGCTCGAGGTCTCCACTTACCCCTTGGAAGATGCCCGGGGGACCATTACCGGGGTGATTGCTTACCTGAAAGACATTACGACCCGGAAAAGGCTGGAAGCACAGCTGCTCCAGGCCCAAAAGATGGAGGCGGTGGGACGGCTGGCCGGTGGAGTGGCGCATGATTTCAATAATATGCTGACCGTAATCGCCGGCTGCAGCGAATTTTTGTTCAACAGCCTGGAAGGCCGGGAGCAGCTCCGCCATGAAGTGGAAGAGATCCAAAAGGTCGCGGAGCGGGCCGCGGCTTTGACCCGGCAGCTCTTGTCCTTTAGCCGCAAGCAGGTGCTCAAGCCCCGGATTCTGGATCTGAACGCCGTGGCGGCCAACATTGATAAGATGCTGCTCCGTATCATTGGCGAAGATATCCACCTGGTTACCCATCTGGAACCGCAGTTGGGACTCGTCAAGGCCGACCCGATGCAGATTGACCAGGTAATCTTGAACCTGGCGGTCAATTCCCGGGATGCCATGCCCGAGGGTGGCAGCCTCACCATTGAGACCGCCAACGTCCGGGTGGACGAGGCCGATGGCGGCGGACCGGCGGATATACCGCCAGGCTCTTATTCCCTGCTGACCATCAGCGACACCGGCACGGGTATTGCGCCGGAGGCCCAGGCCCATATTTTCGAGCCGTTCTTCACCACCAAGGACAGCGACAAGGGGACCGGGCTGGGCCTGTCCACCGTTTATGGGATCATCACCCAGAGCGGCGGACATATCCGCCTCTGCAGCGATCCCGGCCGGGGAGCCACCTTCAAAATCTATCTGCCCCAGGTGGAGGCGGCGCCCTCCCCGGAAGCCGCCGCACCCCTGCCGCGTCCCGTGTCCCTGCACGGCTCGGAAACCATCATGCTGGTGGAAGATGAAGAACTGGTGCGAAAAGTGACCAGCCGCATCCTGGAGCGTTACGGCTATAACGTGGTGCCGGCTCAAGACGGTCCCGAGGCCTTGCGGCGGGCGGAGGACTGTGGCGCCTCCCTTGACCTGCTCTTAACCGATGTCACCATGCCCGGGATGAGTGGCCGGGAGTTGGCCGACCATCTCGTCGCCCGGCATCCCCGGCTCAAGGTGCTGTATATGTCAGGCTATACGGAAAACGTCCTCGGCGACCACGGCACCTCGAACCCGGAAATCAATTTTCTCCAGAAACCCTTCAAACATACGGAACTGGCCCTCAAAATGCGGGAAGTTTTAGAGGCCCGGGCCCAACTCAAAGGCGAAACGCCCGAGAGTAAGTGCTAGGCCGGCGCCGTGTACTAGAAGCACGAACCCGGCTATTGCCAAGAGTGCCCGGACGCTGGCCGGGCCTACACCGACCCCTGCCTCTACTGCAAATTCCACCCCTTGGCGCGTCATCTGGGAACTCTCCCGCCAGGAAGCCAAGAAGCGCTGCAAGGAAGAGAGCACCGGTAGCTAATCCCTTCCTTGCCGCATCCGAATCTATATATGATGAGTATCTTGAAAGATTTTTAGGGTCGAAAACTAACAATATATAGCAGTGAGCCGCTATCGGTACGTAATTTCTGCAAAATAGGCAAAAGTGCCTATTGACATAACATTGCTCCAAAATTAATTTAGTCCTGAAATTAAATTAAAATCTTGTGCTGCTGGCACAAAACACCAATTTAACAGACAAAGCCAAACCCGTTGCGAGGCGGGGACGGAAAGGCCATGAGCCTTAAGGAAGAGGCTAGGTTGCCTGGAAGTTCTGGGTAACCTGGCTTTTTTTCGGCATCAAAATGATTGATGCTTGGAGTTTAAACCATGTAAAGGAGGTGAGAAGGAACAATTCAGGATAGAGAGAGATTGGTTGCTCCGTAACCCTGGGTTAGAAAGGAGATGATGATGGTGAAAAGCCTATCAAAAATTGCGCTGATCTTGGCAGGTGCGGCTGTAGTCTTGGGATTGGTTTCTGGACCAACATATGCGGACATAAACTCGATCGAACGGATTAATCAATACTACACCACTTTCGATAACCCAAATAATTTTGCCAACGCAGTGGGGCAATATGACATCACCCAGACTTATACAATGAACCCGGGGGATGTTACCACTGCCACCTTTGGCCTTCCGACTGGATACTACAACCTTAGCTGGACCGGCGATGCCAACATCGGTGTTTCGAATATAACGACTACTGCGACCTCAGCCACAGGGACTCTCACCGCTCTCACCACGCTCACCGGACAAACTGGGTCGACTGTCCTGGTCACTGATTGGCCTGCGGCTAGTGGAAATCCCATAACGGTCGGGGTAGTGGGTGGGTCTTATGTCCTTGAAGAACAATTTACCTCCGCGGGTGGAGTCAATAACGGCTTCCCTTACACCTGGAAAATGAACATACTTGGTAATTGGTCTACCGTGGGCACCAATCCCGGCGACCATGAATTGCTCGGCTTTAACTCTACGGATTGGCAGATAGACACGGACTTTGTTTTTGATGGCACGTATACCGTTTTCAGTGCCCACGCAATTGATGGATACACACTTGGAAATGATATCGACATAGACTTCCAGCTCTATGGTGCCGCGGTCCCGCTCCCCCCCACCGTCTGGCTCTTCGGCTCTGGCCTCCTGGGCCTGGTGGGATGGAGGAGATTCAGGAAGGGTTAACCAGTATTTCCTCTCAGCAACTACGAAGGCAGGGTCAGCCATGGCCCTGCCTTTTTTGTTTCGGACTTATAGCGAATATCTTGCCATTATCAATTCCCATATGTATGAGCGATATCATAGCGATATCGCCAGATTGTCTTTGGAATAGCCGGACAATATTGGCCTTCCGTTTCAAACCTTCTTCTCCCACCGCAGCAAATCCACCACCTGGGCCAGCGTCCGGCCCTCTTTGATCTCTTCCCGGATGCGATTCTCTTTTTCCAGGACGTCCATGGCCCGGTTGGCGTATTCCACCGCCAGGCTCTGGGGCAGGAGCACCACGCCGTCGTCGTCGCCCACGACCCAGTCGCCGCTCTCCACTTTGAGGCCGCCCACCCGCACGGGCACGCCGATCTCGCCGAAGCCCTTGGGTTCGCCGGCGTTGGGCATCACCAGGCGGGAGAAGGCCGGGAAGCCCAGCTTGACGATGTCGCCGGAGTCCCGGATGGCCCCGTCGATCACCACGCCGCCCAGGCCCCGCTGGATGGCCGAATTGGTGGCGAGCTCGCCCCAGATGGCCGGGCCGACGCCGCCGACGTCGATGACCAGGATGTCGCCGGGCTGGGCCTGATCAATGGCCTCCACCGGCTTGGCCCAATCGCCGGGATAGGTGCGCACCGTCAGCACCCGGCCCGCCAGGCGGGCGCCGTGAAACAGGGGTCTGATCCCCTCCAGCACGCCGCCCCGGTGCAGGGCGTCGGAAAGATTAGAGGCCGAGACCATCTCGAGCACGCCGCGGATGTCGGCCTCGCCCACCCGCTTGAACAGGGTGGTGGGGGTGACCACGCCTTCGTCCAGGGCCCGGCGGATCTCCTGGGTGGCGAGGGCCGGGTCCTTGGCCTTGGTAATGGCGCCGCCCACGATGACGTAGGCGGCCCCGTGGGCCACCGCTGGCCGCGGCGGTCTCGGAGTTGACCCCGCCGGCCACACCCACCGGCACCTTGACCGCCTGGCTGACCGCGGCCAAAATGGCGAAGGGGTCGCGACCCCGCATCTGCTCGTCGATGGCCACGTGTACCGAGATATAGTGCGCCCCCAGGGCCTCCACCTGGACGGCCCGGGCCACCGGGTCGGCCACGGCGATGAGGTCCACGGCGATCTGGGCGCCGTAGTTCTTGCCCGCCTGGACGCACTCGGCGATGGTGGCGTCGGTGGCGGTGCCCAGGACGTCGACGATTCCGGCCCCGGCCTTGGCCGCCACCTCCACTTCGGTGCGCCCGGCATCCATGATCTTCATGTCCGCCACGATGACCTTGTCCGGAAAGAGGCGTTTTAATTCCCGCACCGCATCGAGGCCTTCACTCTTGATCAGCGGCGTGCCGGCCTCGACCCAATCCACCCCGGCGGGCACGGCCAGTTGCGCAACGTTGACGGCCCGGTGCAAATCCACGAAGTCCAGCGCTAATTGCAAGATTGGCGACATATGGGTATTCCTTGAATTTTAGGTTTCCTGCTGAGTAGGGGGGAATTTACCGGGAGTAGTTGCAAGTTACCGGTTCCCAGTTCCCAGTATTTAGATATTAAGCCAGCGGTTTTACTGGCAACTGGCAACTGGCAACTGGCAACTGACTACTCCAGATCCGCGTGGCGCTCCAGGACGTCGCCCTGGTTGAGGCCGGAGCGTCTCTGGTATAGGATGAGGACCACGGCTTCCAGGAACAGAAAAATGGTCTGTTCGAATAGACTGCCCGGGCATTGCATCGAGGCGGTCTCCTGGGTGCGGGTCAGCTTGGTGGTGCCGGGGATGGTGATGACCAACTGGGCTTCCCGGCCGATGGTGGAGTCGGCATGGGCGGTGAGGGCCAGGGTGCGGGCCCCCACGGCTTGGGCCCGGCGCTGCATCTCCCGGGCCCAGGCCGTCTCGCCCGAACCGGACAACACCACCAGCAGATCCCCCGGGCGGATGCGGGGCGTGGTGGTCTCGCCCACGAAGTAGACGGTGTAGCCCAGGTGCATGAGGCGCATCAGAAAGCCCCGGAGGATGAAGCCGGAGCGGCCGCTGGCGCAACCGAAGATACGGGGAGCGGCTTCCACTTCCCCGATCAGGGTCTCAGCCAAGTCCGGGGTAATCCGGGCCAGGGCGCCGCCCAGTTCCTGGTGCATCTGGTCCAGGGCCATGGAAAACTTCATGGTTTCATGCGGCTGAGATAAAAAAGCCCCCCGCGGCTGTCCCGGAAGGCAATCGATCTTATCCATTTTGGCCTCGCAGTCCCAGTCCGGCAGTGGCCGGATCCAGGCTTCCAAATTTGCTGAAGCTACTGTAACAAAAATTTAACACAGGATAGCAAAAATTTCCATAAATCTTCTCATTTTCCAGCCCTTGGGGCGATTTTTTTCAGATTTCCGGGAACTTGAGCACAAGGACCCGACGGGGCTCGGCGGCGCCATGATTGGCAGCAAAGCAGGATTTGCCGGAAATCCCCCGGCAGGAGCCGGGAGAGGGAATGGAGCTATGGGGGATCTGGACTCGGCCCCTCGGGTGTCACTGGCCGCCGGCCGGCTCAGCCCTCGCGGCTGTCCATGAATTCTATGTAATCCGGATCTCCTAAGGGCAGTCCTTCTTCGTTTTCAATCGCTTTGGCTATCGGTGCTTCCACCATTTTCACTTTGCGAGGTCTCCGGGGACGGACGAACGGGACCGAAGCACAGACCTCGGCAGCCGCAGTCGCGGCCTCAGCTTCCATGGCGGCCAGGACACTATGCACCTCTTTAATTTCTTTGAGCAATTCCTGGGGAGTCAGTTCGGTCGTGGAGGCGTGGGAGATAACAATCTGGGCCATTAACTTCAGGGTTTCACCGGCCATGGGAATTTTCCTCTCTGGCTGCATTTAGTAGGCTTAGGCCCACCAGCTAATGTTTAGCATCCCGGGCGACATGTCAATGTTGAAAAAGAGAAAGAGCGGGCAACTAAGTGAGAAATTCTCTTATTTACCAGGGAATCGGCGGCAGCCAGGCGGGAGGCTCAACCTTCGAACTTGTCGTCGAAGACCTTCATGGCGCAGAAGCGGCCGCACATGGTGCACTGGTCTTCTTTGGCGAGACTCTTCTCCCGGTATTGCATGGCTTTGGAAGGATTGATGGAGAGTTTCAGCTGCGTGTCCCAATCCAGGGCGCGGCGGGCCTTGGACATGGCCAGGTCCCAGTCGGCGGCGCCGGGGAAGCCCAGGGCGAGGTCGGCGGCATGGGCGGCGATGCGGGAGGCCACCACCCCGTCGATGACGTCCTCCACCTCCGGCAGTTTCAGGTGTTCCGCCGGGGTGACGTAGCACAGGAAGGAGGCCCCGAGGCTGGCGGCCAGGGCGCCGCCGATGGCCCCGGCGATATGGTCGTAGCCCGAGGCCACGTCGGTGACCAGGGGACCCAGGACGTAAAAAGGGGCGCCGTGGCAATACTTCTGCTGGAGGCGGACGTTCTTCTTGATGTGGTGCAGGGGCAGGTGGCCCGGCCCTTCCACCATCACCTGCACGCCTTGGGCCCAGGCCCGTTGGGTGAGCTCGCCCAGGACTTTTAGTTCGTGCAGTTGGGCCTTATCCGTGGCGTCGGCCAGGCAGCCGGGCCGCAGGCCGTCGCCCAGGCTTAGGGTGACGTCGTACTCCCGGGCGATCTCCAGGAGCTGGTCGTATTTTTCATACAGCGGATTTTCCCGGCCGAAACGGCGCATCCAGGCGGTGAGGAAGGCCCCGCCCCGGGAGACCACGCCGGTGATGCGCTTTTTGAGGAGCGGCAGGGCGGCCCGGGTGATGCCGCAGTGCACCGTGACGAAGTCCACCCCCTGGCGGGCGTGGTGGCGCACCATCTCCAGGAGGTCGTCGGCCTTGACTTCTTCCAGGCTCTGGACCTGGGTCATGAGCTGGTAGATGGGCACGGTGCCGAAGGGTGCGGGACACCCGCCCAGCAGCAGGCGGCGGATGGCGTCCAGGTCGCCGCCGGTGGACAGGTCCATGACCGCGTGCGCCCCGTACTCCAGGGCGGCGTTCAGCTTGGCCTGCTCTTTCTCCAGATTGATATCGTGGGGCGAGGTGCCGATATTGGCGTTGATCTTGACCCGGACGCCCTTGCCGATGGCCACCGGCTGCAAACCCTGATGCCCCGGATTGGCCGGGACCACCAACGTGCCCTGAGCCAGGCCCTGGCGAATCACCTCTGGGGCCAAACCTTCGGCCTGGGCCGCCTGCGCCATGGCCGGGGTAATCTGCCCCGCTAATGCTGCTTCCCGCTGCGTCATAAGAAAATTCTATCTTAATATTTGGGAAAATGAAAGAGTTGAGGGGAGGGTGGGGGATCACCGATCCCCCACCCTCCCCTCAAACTCCTCTCCCAACCCAGTAGTGTCCGGCAGATATTTTGCAGGAGCGGTGGCAGATTGAAAAATAAAAACGGAGCCGCAGGGATTTAGCCGGAACCGGCGCAGGCTAGAGCCGTTAGCAGCAAAAACCCCCTCTCCCCTGCGAGGGGAGAGGGCTGGGGTGAGGGGTGGCTTCGGTGGCTGATGCCCCCCTCACCCTGCCTCTCCCCCCAAGGGGGAGAGGGGAAAAACCTTGTAAATTCCATATGATAATTTATGAGCTTAGGGAAGAGGTACCTTAAATCGGCTTCATAGCAAAAACCTTGCCGGACACTACTGCTCCCAACCCCCTTTATGGAAAAAACTTATGGGATTGGGGGTGGGGGTTTGGGGGAGTTTTTTGTAAGTGTAAGGTCCACCGGCCCTTAGCCCCCTCCCCCAAGGTCTTATTCTTCAAAAAGCAGGCCGGCCAGTTCCGGCCAGTCGGCGACTTCCAGAAACGCATGCGGCCGGCGGTTCCAGGGTTGGGCGAAGAGGATGGGGGTGATGCCGTGCCGGGCCAGTTGCTGGCAGGTTTCCAGGCGGTCTTCCACGAAATACCGGACGTTATGGTCCAGGAGGTAATGGAGCTTGGTGTCGGGGTCACCGGTGGCCACCACCCGGATGTCCTCCGGGTCAACCTGAGGTAAAGTGCGGTGCAACCAGGTTTTAATGGGTGTAGCCCGGTCCCGGGCGGTGACGAAGAGCAGGGGGATCTCCCGGGCCAAACGCGTTAAAACCGGCACGGCGTGGGGCAAGGGTTCCACCGTCAATTCATGGGGCCGGTCGATGAGTTCCCGGATGAGGCTCTGGATGATCTCGGGCGCCAGGTCCAGGCAGTCTTCCAGGCGAAAGGCGGTGAGGTCTTCGTAGCGCAGGTGGTGGCCGCAGTCGTGGCGCTCCTTGGCCAGGTCCAGGAAGGTGGTCATGATGTCGGCCACCACCCCGTCGATATCGAAGGCCAGGGCGTCCAGGGGGATGCGGCAACGGTCGCGGGCCTCGTTCCGGCTTCCCTTCGTGACAACAATCAGCTTGTTTACCTCGGGAAAGGTCAGGTTTTTTGGCGCTTTCATTCGGCCTGTGACCTGTGCGCGTCCACATAAGCCTTGAGAACCGCTTGCATCCGGGAGATGTGTCCTTTTCCTTTGGCTTTGAAAAAGGCGATGATCTCCTGCTCCAGACGCAAGTGCACGGACTGCTTGGCTTGCGGCAAGACTAATTTCGCCCGCGTCCAGTCGGCCTGCAGGCCACGCTCGTCCTCGTCTGAGGCCACGAGCCGTTCCAGTTCTGCCTCGGTTTGAGCATCAACCCGGCCCAAATCCGTACGGCTTTGCGCCCGCCTGGCCTTAAGCTCTGCTGCGGTATAGCTCTTGATATTTTTGTCTTTCTTCACGGCGCGCCCTCCGAAAGGAAATAATCCTGATGGCCTCGCTTCGGATGGTGTAAACGACCGTAACAAACCGGCCTGCAAAAACCCCAATAGCCAGAAATCTCTCTTCCCCGCCTTGATGGATTGAAGGGACAACCAAATGCGGCGCCTCAAAAACCTCAATAACATCGAAAAAATCGAGGCCATGCTTTTCAAGGTTGGCAAGCCGTTTTAGCTCGTCCCATTCAAAGCGCATGTCTTATATGCACACATTTTGTGTCTACAGTCAAGGCCATAATATGAACCCAAAGGCATCTGGAAAATTTTTGAGAATTCCTCTTGACTAAGTCGGTTATTTTTGCTATCTTCGCTCCCATATTAGCTTATAATCTTTTCAGATAGGAGAATAGGGCATGCAGACCATTGAAATCGACTTCGATGTATTCAAAGCAATCACTGTTCGCCGCAAACATGCGGGCATTACCCCGAATGACGTTCTCCGTGAGGTCTTTGGTTTGGAGCCGAGACAAGAGCCTGTGAAGCAGAAAGCTCACTCTGGAAAGCCTTGGGTTGTAAAGGGCGTGTTATTTCCTCACGGAACAGAATTTAGGAAATCTTATAAAGGCCAGATGTATTACGCGAGAATTGATGACGGCTCTTTGCTTCTTAATGGCAAAAAGTTCTCTTCTCCATCCGCGGCGGCCATGTCAATAACTAAAAATTCGACAGACGGATGGAAATTTTGGGAATGCAAAATGCCCGGAAATCATAATTGGCAGATTATAATTTCTCTCAGGAAAGATTTAATGGCACGATCTTTGACGGCTGAGGAGTTAGCGGAATTTGATTGAGCAGTGAAAGAAAAGCCCGAACTCAAATTTGCTGATCTAATTAGCAAGTAAAACACATCATAAATCGGAGGAAATAATGGCATATTTCAGCGTTATTACCATAGCTCGCGGAAAAAATGATCCACCATTAAGCCCTTATGTGCGTATCTGCCTTGCTCATTCCACTGATTACTATGAAATTGTGCAACGGAAGATTGTGTTAAGTCATAAGTTAATGGGCGATGTGGAAATTGAAGAAGCCATTAATTGGCTGATCGAAGATCTCAAAAAAGTTCAAAAGAAAGCTAAGAAGATATGCAGAAGGCGCAAGAAAACAAATTCAAACCTTAGACAGTTTGCTTCATTAAGTATAGCTTCATTTATTATAGAATTTTTGAGTCGTTTTAAAATTCATCCGGCTTGCGGTTCCAGGGATGCCATAATCTCCAGCACCTCCTCCTCCTCGAGATCGTACCAGTTTTGGTAGGCGTCGGCCACCGCGAAGGACCAGCCGAAGCGGACGTTGAGGCAGAAGAGTTCGTCCACGAGGGGCAGGAGGTCCTGAACGGTGCGGAGGGCGCCGGTGGGCACGGCCGCGATGATCTGGCAGGCGCCCAGGCGTTGGAGGAATTGCACCGCGGCCCGCATGGTATAGCCCGAGGCCAGGCCGTCGTCGACGACGATGGCGGGCTCGCCGGCCAGCTCGGGATAGGGCCGGCCGCCCCGCAGCTTTTCTTCCCGCCGGCGGATAGTGGCCGCGGTCTTCTCCGTCTGGATGGCGATGTCTTCCGGGGAGAGGTGAATCCGCTGGAGCAGCTCTGTATTGAAGATGGCCTCCCCCGCCGGGTTCAGGGCCCCGAAGCCGGCCTCGGTGGTGTAGGGCAGCTGGATTTTGCGGACAATGATCAGGTCCAGGGGGAGGGCCAGCGCCCGGGCGATCTCGGCAGCCACCGGCACCCCGCCGGCGGGAATGGCGAACAAATTAACCTTTTGGCCC
This sequence comes from uncultured delta proteobacterium, assembly GCA_963701845.1. Classification (GTDB taxonomy): domain Bacteria; phylum Desulfobacterota; class Desulfobaccia; order Desulfobaccales; family 0-14-0-80-60-11; genus JAPLJC01. The sequence goes on from CAVPBF010000006.1 coordinate 202,340, forward strand.
CTAGACCCCAGAAGGCGCTCGGCCAGCAGGCGCCCGGCGTGGGACCGGTCCATGAAGACCTGGGTCCGGTCTCTTAAGGCGGGATCTTCAACGAGTTTTCCCAGGCGCGGCAAAATTCCTCCGCCAGGGCCGTGACCCGGCGGCGCCATTCCGCCTGGCTGAGGCGGGCGCCGCTGAGACCGCCCTGCAGGTTTATTTCAGAAAGATAAGTTGCCCCGGCCGGGCTGACAAGGAGGTCCAGGATGGCATAGGGAAATTTTCCCCGGGCCATGACCCGGCGGCAGAACCGGAGTTGGGCCGGCGTGACCGCCTCGGGCCGGGAGGAGCCCCCTTGAAAGAGGTTCTTGCGGAAACTGTGGGGGTTGACCCGCTCGTAGGCTTCCGTATAATCGGCCGCCGCGACCACCCGAAAATCCCGGGCCCCTTCGACCAACGGCTGCACCACCAGGGGATAGGACAGGGGCTGGAGCCCGGCCAGGCTGTACAGGGCCTCCAGGGAAGGCCAGCGGCCCACGCCCAAACCCAGATGGGCCCGGTCCCGTTTGCTGACCACCGCGGCCGGGTAGAGTTCGTGAAATTCGGCGAGGTGGTCGGCCAGATCAGCCAGCCGATAGGCCGTAAAGGTGCCGGGCACCATGAATTCCCCCAGGATTTCGGCCTGGGCGACCTTGGAGCTGTTCAGGACTTGAGTCAGGGCCGGAGGAAACAGGGACACCCCCCGATCGGCCAGGTCCAGTAATTTAAAGCCCTCGCCGGGGCGTAGGGGCAGGGTTCCCACCACCGCGTCGCCGGCGCCCAACTCAGAATAGTATTGCCGGAATTCGGTGATCCGGCGGATTAGTCGAGGCTGACGGTTCATTAAATTTCAGCTGGACCCCAAGTCTTATACTGAGTTGCATCCAAACAGGTATTATTGGAGCTGTCATTTTGAACGGAGCGAAGCTTCGTTTCGAATCTAGATTCTTCGCTTCGCTCAGAATGACAAAATTACTTTTATAACCGCAACCCGGCATTAGCAAGCCAAAGCCTGCGGCCGCCGGAATTAACCGCATAAAAAAGCCTGCCCTATTATAGGGCAGGCTTTTAGACATAATAAAGTATTATTTACGGGCCTGGTTGACAAAAATACTTACAGGCCGACAATCTGGCGATGCAGCTCCTTGGTCTTTTCCAGCCGGGCCTCGTCCCGCTTGGCCACCAGGTCCGCCAGACGGTCCTGGATGCGCTTGTAAAAGGTGCCGTTGATGTCTTCGCCCCGGGCGTGGGCGTCGATGAGCTGGCGATAGCAGCAGATCATCTTGGCGATCATGGAGACCGCGTACTCCCGGCCCTGGACCTTGACGGTGGCCAAGCCCAGATCGAGATAACCCTTCAGTTCATCCCCCAGGATGGCAAAGGCCACATTGGGGTGCAACCGGATGCGGTCGTTCATGGCCTCGATTCTCTCCGGGGGCTGCCCCCGCCGGGAGAGGAGCTTACGCCGCTGTTCGTCGGTGAGCATGCAGATCCGGAAACAACTGCCGCTGCGATCGGGCCAGCCCTCATATTCGACGATTTCGTTGCCGTCCTCGTCGTGGTAAACCTTGCGGACATAGGAGTCGGCAATCAGTTCGTGGAACATGCAGTTGCCCACGCCGCCGACACAGCGGTTGCCGTGGATCAGAACCTCGGTCCCCAGCCCCAGTTCATCCGCCTCCTGCTTGAAGCGGGCCAGTTTCGCCACCGTGTCGATTTCGGTGGAGGCTACGATCTGGGTGCAGCCGTAGTCCTTGAACCGGGCCATCTCCGCCTGGGTCTCAATGTTGGCGCCGACGCTGGCGTGGATGACCAGTTCCGGAAACCGCCGGTGGACGGCCTGCATCACCGCCGGGGTCTTGACGATCACCCCTTCGATGCCGAAGTGGGCGTACTTCTCAACCTTTTCCAATACCAGGGGGATTTTTTCCGGCGGGATTTCGGCGTTCAGGGCCACCCGTATCTTGCCCTGGTATTTATTGGCGATGCGCACCGCCTCAGCGATGTCGCTGTCTTCCAGCTCCCATTGACACTTCCGGCGGCTGAAGCCCTTGGACCCGACATACACGGCGTTGGCGCCGTTCTTAAGGACTCCCTCCACCATTTCCAGGCTGCCGCCTGGAGCTAGCAATTCGTTAATCATGTGCTGTCCCACACCTCCCTGAGCCTCTGCCCATCAGGTTCCTCGGCTCTGCGAACTCCTCACGCCAGTGCCTGTGGTAACCCCCAGGTTTGGTGGGTTCCTGCCCCGCGCCTGCTGTCGGAACTCGAACTCTTCCGGGCTCCGGCAGGGAATCCTCTTACTACGAATTATATTTTAAGCCTGTTAAGGTATTATTTCAATTATTATTGCCAAAAAATTTAAGACAGATTAAGATTTTTTTCACATAAGCACATCAAGGCCCCGGCCGGGTAACCTCCCTACCTAAGGTACGTTCCCGGCTGCCCTCCTGGTCAGGAGACCGACTCTGCAATTTACCCTAACCGCGGAGATAGGAGATGGCAAAGGCGAAGCAGAGGCCGATCTCCACCGCCCAGGTGAGCAGGCAGATCAACAACTCCAGCCGCGAGCCGTATTCATCCATCTCGTATGATGCGGTTCGGTTCCCGGACAATATCCCACGAGGTCATTTCTTTGTCGGCTACCATCAAATTCTCCTTTTAAAAAATTCGCTCAGTTTGGTGGCACAGGCGCCTCGCCTGTGCTGAAGGCGGGCGAGACGCCCGACTACCATGGCGTATTAAAAAAATTCAGTCAGCAGGTCCCTGATGGGACGCTCACCTGTTTGTTTGACCAACGGGCCGGCCTTAAGGACCGGATGGGACTCCTCCAGCAAGGGCCGGGGGCGTTTGAAGATCACCCCGATGGGGATGCGCTCGCCCCATTCCTTGGCCTTTTGATAGGCCCAAAGCTCGTTTTCCGGGGCGTAGCCCGGCTCTTTTTCCACCTCGTAGACCCGGTCCTGGTACCATTGATAGGTATTGACCCGGTTAAAGGTGACGCAGGGCTGCAACACCTCCAGCAGGGCAAAGCCCCGGTTGGTCAGGGCCTGCTTATACAGGCCGGTCAGGTGCTCCGGCATCCCGGCGAAGCCCCGGCCCACCCAGGAGCAGTCCTGGCTCACGGCCAGGGCCAGGGCGTGCAGCGGCGGATAGGCCACGCCTTCCGGCTGCAGCAGGGTCTTGGTGCCCTGGTCGGTGGTGGGGGAGGCCTGGCCCTTGGTCAGGGCGTAGACCTGGTTGTTGTGCACCACCAGGGTGAGGTCGGGATTGCGCCGAAAGGCGGCCAGCAGGTGGTTGCCCCCCTCGCCGTAGCAGTCGCCGTCGCCGGCGTTCGACCACCACCTTCAGCTCGTGATTGGCCAGGTGCGCCCCGGTGGCCAGCGGCAGGGTGCGGCCGTGGATGCCGTTAAAGGTGTTGCACTTCAGGTAATGGGGGAACTTCGCCGACTGGCCGATGCCGGAGACCACCAGCAGGTTTTCCGGCCGGATTTCCAGCTCGGCCAGGGCCTGCTTGAAGGCCTGCAGCATGCCGAAATTGCCGCAACCCGGGCACCAGGCCGTCTCGATTCCTTGATAGAGCGTAAAGTGCAGCATCAGGCGTGGCCCTCCAGATCCCCGGAGGATGTACTCCGGGGTGAACGGCGACCCGTCGTACTTCAGGACCAGGTGGTCCGCCTGGAGGCCGGTCTCCTGGCGCAGCAGTCGATTACCCTGGCCGGTGGCGTTCATCTCCACCATGACCAATTTTTTCGAGCCCGCCAGGGCCGCGGCCACTTTCTCGGCCGGGAAGGGCCAGAGCTCGCTCAGGTGCACCATCCGGGCCGGGGTCCCGGCCGCGTTCAAGCGGGCCACCGCCTCCTGCACCGGCCCCAGGCTGGAGCCCCAGCAGGCCAGGGTCAGAGGGGCCGCCGCCGGCCCGGAGGTGGTGATGCCGTCCAAGCTCCTGAACCAGCGCCGTTAATTTGCGCAGGCGCTTGTCGTGCATCTGCACCCTGACTTTGAGGTCCTCGGTGAGGTGGCCGTCGGCGGTGTGTTCATCGGAGTCGGCCACCACCACCGGCCCGAACCCCGGCAGCCGCCGGGGCGAGACGCCGTCATCGGTGAAGGCGTAGCGCTCGTACACGCCGGCGGCCGGCCCCAGCTCCAAGGCCCGGTCGATGTCGACCTGCTCCGGAAAATCCGTAGCCTCTTGGGTAAAATTGGCGTCCGCCAGGTACTGGTCGGTGATCAGGAAGACCGGCAATTGATAGCGGTCCGCCAGGTTGAAGGCCCGGGCCGCCAGGGCAAAGGCCTGGGCCGGCGTGCCGGGGGCCAGCACCGCCCGGGGAAAGTCATCCTGCCCGGCGGAGAGGACGAAGCTCAGATCCCCTTGACTGGTGCGGGTGGGGAGCCCCGTGCTGGGGCCGGGGCGCTGGGCCTCGACGATGACCAGGGGCGTCTCGGAGCAACCCGCCAACCCCAGGGTCTCCACCATCAAGGCGAAGCCGCCGCCCGCGGAGCCGGTCAGGGCCCGGACCCCGGCATAGGAGGCCCCCAGGGCCAGGTTGATGGCGGCGATTTCGTCTTCCGCCTGCTCCACCACCACGCCCCAGCGGGCGGCCCGTTGGCCCACGGCGTTGAGGACGCTGCTCCAGGGGGTCATGGGGTAGCCGCTGATGAATTGCAGCCCCGCGGCCAGGGCCCCCAGGGCCAGGGCCTCGTGGCCGCTGATCAGCAGCCGGGGTTGCGCCGGCGGGGTGAGACCCGCCAGGGAATGGCCGTGGCCCTGGGCGGCTCCCAGCCGGTAGCCCGCGGCCGCGGCCTTATGGTTCCAGCCCACCACCTCGACGCCCTTGGCCAAAAAGGCCTCCAGCAGGAGCTGCATCAGGGGTTCCAGCGGCACCTGGAGCAGCCCCAGGAGCGCCCCGCTGGCTCCGGCGTTGACGGCGATCTCGGCGGCCTGCTTCTCCCCCAACAGGATTTCGGGGTCCAGGGCCAGCTTCACCCCCCGGGCCGGCAGTTCCTTGACCTTGGAGGCATCATAAATGATAACCCCGTCCGGGGCCAACTCGTCCTGATGCAGTTGGACGGTCTCCTGGTTCAGGGCCACCAGCAGGTCCACCCCTTCCCGGGAGGAGATCAGGGGCCGATCCGAGACCCGGATCAGGTTGAACAGGTGCCCGCCGCGGATGCGGGACTCATAAGACTGGACCGACAGGACCCAACAGCCCTGGCGCACCAGGGTCTTGGCCAGGGGCGTGGTGATGGCGTGCACCCCCTGCCCCGCCGCCCCGCCGATCAAGATATTGAAATCAAAGGCCATTCGTCCGCCTTGCCCGCACCGACCCGTCTAATTGTGAATAATTACTCAAGTGGCCGCCCTTGTCAATACAAAATAGTCGATCCATGGGGCGTTTAGACTGGAAGATAAGCACTGGCGGGCGGGGCGGCAAGGTTAAGGATTTAAGGATATACCTGCTTACAAAAGAAAAAAGCCGGACGGCTTGTACCGTCCGGCCTATGCAGTAGATTAAGGCGATTCATTAACCCTTGGGGCTCTAAACGCGCCTGTCTGCTTGCCCCTAAACGAATTCTGAGTCATCAATCTTTACGGGCAAGGCTCTGCGTTCAACGTCGGTTAAACTGAGGCCCAACTGCTTTTTGATATAAGCTCGTGTAGCTACACGGGCCTGCCGGTTAGAGACCACGGAATGGGCAACTATACATATGTTTTCCCAATCCTTGTTGTCCTTTCTCCATTCGATCTCGGTGAGTTCAAGGATGGTCGACTTCCAGTCAGCCGGAGAATCTTTCATTATCTGGTGACCGACAGCACCAATGGCTCGAAGCACGACAGAGTGAGCACAAATCTTCTCCTGCCGGAGTTCGATGGAACGCAGATGCCCGTTTTTAACCTGCATCCAATCGGGTATCGCTTTTGAGACGGTCGTCCAGAAATCGACGACCTTCGCAACAGCCTCGGAATGGAAGCTATCCTCCTGCCCCGTTCCATCCCCCCCTATGAGTTCACTTGTCGCATCGTAAAGGGCTGTCAAGGTAAAGAGTTTCGAAGACCTGGCAGGCAACGAAACCGCATCCTTATCTACCATCCCTTTAAAAGCCGGAACCTTCTCGCAAACTTCCAGCATGATCCGGGAAAGGGGATCGCGTTTATCGTAGAGGATATCCAGCGACTTTGAAGTTTTTACCACATTCTTGTTTAAGTCAGAAAACATTTGTTGGACACGATCCAGGTTTTCGTAAGGGAATAAGAGTACAGAGATTGATTCTTCCCCTAATGCCGGATTCTCTTTGAGAGCAGCAGCAATAGCCGCACACCTGTGCTGTCCGTCATTGATAACGAAGTTAGCCTGTTCAAATTCCATTTCCAGGGTCCCCATATCTTCGAACCCCGGAAGCGGCGTAAACGTCACCTCACACTTATAGGATGCTGTGATGCTCGCAAAAAGGTATCCCTCCTCATTGTCAAGAATATACTTCGCAATGTGCGGAATACGATTCTTGTTAAGGACTCGCTGCTCGCGGGCTTCTGGGGTAATCTCTGCCCAGTCCCTAAAGGTAAACATTTTGGGAATTGCGTTTAGTCTCATTAAACAGCTGAAGTACACCCTGCCACCAATTTCACCACGCATTGCCGGAAAAGAAACTCTCATACCGATCTCCTTTTTTCAGCTCAAATTTTTGGTTTCAGCGCGTCCATCGCGCAAGCCATTGTTGCGAGCTGTTAGAGATATAGATAACAGCCTTGAGTTAGTTTGTCAAGAGCCATTTTATATTTTTTATGGAGCCCTATATTTTTTTTGAAGAGCTGCTATTGGTACATTGAACCAAGGAGACAAAAAAGGGGCGGTTCGAGAACCGCCCCTTGCCAAGACTTCGCTGATCAGGCCTCACTTCGAATCGTGCTCGGTGATGGTGTGCCAGAGTTTCTTGAGGAGGCCCTCCTCATGCTCCGCGCCCGAACCCCCCTGCGCCTGGGCCTTGGCCTGGGTCTCCTCCCCTTCTTCCTTGGCCAGTTCCTCCAGCAGATGCTGTTGCCGCGGGGTCAGGGTGCGGGGCACGACCACCCGCACGTCCACCAGGAGGTCGCCCTTGCGGGAACCCTTGGGATAAGGCACCCCTTCCCCTTTGATCCGGATAACTTCGCCGGGCTGGGTCCCGGGAGGGATCGTCAGTTCCCGGTTGTCCTTGAGGGTGGGGATGGTAAGACGGATGCCCAGGGTCGCCTGGACGAAAGAGATGGGCACCTCCAGGTGCAGGTCGTAGCCCTCCCGGCGGAAAAGCTCATGGGGCCGGACCGCCAGGACGATATAGAGGTCGCCCGGCGGACCGCCGTAGGCGCCGTCGTTGCCCTCGCCCGGCATGATCAGGTGGGTGCCGCTGTCCATGCCCGGCGGCACCTTGACCTTGATCTTCTTCTTTTCCCGCAGCCGGCCTTCGCCGTTGCAGGTGGGGCAGGCCTCGGCGAAAAACTCCTTCATCCCCTGGCAGCGGGGACAGGTGGTGGTGATCTGAAAGATGCCGTGGCTGCGGGACACCACCCCCCGGCCGGCGCATTGGGGGCAGGGGATGCGGCGGGTGCCGGGTTTGGCCCCGGAGCCGTTGCAGGTGCGGCAGCTAATCACCCGGGGAACCTCCACCGTCACTTCGGTGCCCAGGGCGGCATCCAGGAAATTGAGGGTCAAATCATAGCGCAGGTCGGTGCCCGCCTGAGGCCGGGGGCCGCCGCCCATGCCTCCCATGCCGCCGAAGCCTCCCCCGAAGCCGAACATGTCTTCGAAGATGTCGCTGAAGGAGCGAAAGATGTCGCCGAAGTCCCGGAAGCCGGTGAAGCCGGTGGATGACACCCCTTCGTGACCGTACATGTCGTAGAGACGGCGCTTCTCCGAGTCGTGCAGGACCTCATAGGCCTCGGCCGCCTCTTTGAAGTGCTCTTCCGCCTCTTTGTTGCCGGGATTGCGGTCCGGATGGTACTTCAGGGCTATCTGGCGGTAGGATTTCTTGATTTCGTCCACGGAGGCGCTGCGCTGCACCCCCAAAATGCCGTAGTAATCTCTTTTTGTTGCCATAACGGAAGATTATACCAGGATTTTCGTTCGAACTCCAGCCTTGCTGAAATTATCTCTCCTGGATAATTATCAATCCTTTTCAGTAGTTGGATTATTTGAGTCGAGCCTTGACGGATTTCTGCTTGTCACCCAGGAAGACTTCTTTATCGCGGCGGTCATCGATGGCGATGTGCGTCATCACCCGCTGGACTCCCTGTTTGAAGGGAAGCTCGTGCAGGGCCGCGGCCACCCGGAGCAGGTCGCCCGGGGCGCCCTGGACCAGGGTGCCCATATCCGTGAGTTCATGAGGAAGGTTGGCGGTTTCCAGGTACTTCACCACTGCCGCGATATAATCACCGACGCTGGTCTTTCCCAGGCCCAACGGCACCACGCTGATTTCCATGATAGCCACGCTCGACCTCCAAGATCGCAGCCTCCGCCCGTCAGGAAATCAGGCAACGACGCACCATAGCCTTGAGGCGGTCCAGGTCAGGGGATTTTACCACAAAAGCGTCGGCCCCCCAAGAAGCCAGGTCCTGGGGAGGCAGGGAGTGGGAATACAGGATTATCCTGGTTTCCTTCCGGCTGCCCTTGATAATCCGGCCAGTCTCCAAACCGGACATATCCGGCAGTAAGACCTCCAGAATGACCACATCAGGCTTAAAGGAATCGGCCAGGCGCACCGCCTCCCGACCTTTGCCGGCCACGGCAACTTCATAGCCCTCATCCTGGAGTTCTTCCAGGCAGAGCTGCCGGATGTGGGGCTCGCCGTCGGCGAAGACAATCCTGGTCATGGTAGCACCTCCTTTGGAAAAGAGTGTGCTCCCCCCTTACACTGGATTGAGTATAACATAATTATTGCCGAACGGCTTGTCCAGTTCGGGACCCCGCCCGGCAATTTTTTTCACCCAAAATAAAAGTTCAAAGTTCCAGGGGCAAAGTTTATCCCTTGGCACCTGGACCGCCGATCCTACCCGTCGCGGGTGATCGCCTCGATCAACTCCCGGCGCACCCGTTCAGCCTGGTCGTTGTCCACCTGGCAGGTGCCCACCGCCCGGTGGCCGCCGCCGCCGTATTTGAGCATCAGGCTGCCGACGTCGGTTCGACTGTTTCTATTGATGATGCTGTGTCCGACGGTAAAGACGGTATTTTGGTTCTGCTTGCCCATAATGATCTGCATACTGACGTTGCACTGGGGGTGCAGGGCATAGATGATGAAGCGATTGCCGGTGTAGATCTCCGGCTGGCGGCGCAGATCCAGCTCGACCAGGTTATGGTGGACGGTGGAGTTCTGGCGGACCATCTCCCGGAAAACCTGGTCCTGCTCAAAATAGCGGTCGACCCTTTCCTCGACGTCGGGCATTTCGAGGACCAGTTCCACCGGCTTGGTCCGGCACCACTCCACCAGTTCCATCATGAGTTGATAATTGCTGATGCGGTAGTCACGATAGCGGCCCAGGCCGGTGCGCGGGTCCATGATGAAGCTCAACAGCACCCAGTCCCTGGGGTTTTCGATGTCCTCCAGGGATAAGCGGCCGCTGTCGCATTTATCGACATAAAACATCATCTCGTCAAATTTTTCGGAAAACCTCTCGTGGCCGCCGTAATATTCCCAGATGATGCGGGCGCAACTGGGGGCCATCTTCGCCATGCCCTTGAACTCGAATTTGAAATGGTGCCGTTCTTCCTCACTGGCGTGGTGGTCGAACCAGAGGCCCACGCCGGGGATATAAGGAACATTGGCCAGGATATCGTCCTCCGTGACCTCGATTAGGCCTTCCTGCACGTCCCTGGGATGGACAAACTTCCAACTGTCCAGGAGCCCGAGCTCTTTAAGCAATACCGCACAAATGAGGCCATCGAAGTCCGACCTGGTAAGAAGTCTCATGGTGGTAAGAAATCCTCCCAACCCCGGTAATAATGCGTCAACCTTAAAGGATTTTTTGGGTTTTGCCAAGACATCCGCCAGGTCTGGGGCTAATTTTTTCTGCCCTGGAACAACCTGGTATTAATAAAATGTTCTAAGGAAGGAGCCTCTTGCAAAATTCATTTTTGGCCAAAAATTGTCATTCTGAGGGAGCGCCGCGACCGGAGAATCTAGATTTTTTAGATTTTTAGATTTCTTCGCGGCGCTCAGAATGACAAAATTACTTTTAAATCCGCAACTCCGTCTCAAATTTCTTCCCCTTTTCCCCTGTTCCCCTTTTTCACTTTTAACCCTTTCCTCCCAGCCTCTTAGTGACTATTTCTTTTCCCAAGGGCAGGTTTCTTCACTTCCAAATCTTCCGTAACCACGCTCTCCTCCCCTCCCTCAACCTGCCGCCAAAATCCAGCTTTGCCAAGGGGAAAACCATGAAGGCCATTCGCCTCCACGAGTTCGGTGAACCCGAAGTGCTGCGCCTGGAAGAGGTGCCGGAGCCCCAGCCGGGTCCCGGCGAGGTCCTGGTCAAGGTCCATGCCGTCGGAGTCAATCCCTATGAGGCCTACATGCGGGCCGGGGCCTATGCCGCCCCGCCCCTGCCCTTCACCCCCGGCCATGACGCCGCCGGGGTGGTGGAGGCCGTGGGGCCGGGGGTCAAGCGGGTCTCGGTGGGAGACCGGGTGTACACCTCCGGCACTTTGACCGGTGCGTACGCCGCCAAGACCCTGTGCCCGGAATCCCGGGTCTACCCGCTGCCGGAAAATATCTCTTTCAGTCAGGGGGCCGGCATCTTTGTGCCTTACTCTGCGGCCTACCGGGCCCTGTTTCAGCGGGCCCAGGCCCTGCCGGGGGAAGTCGTCCTGGTCCACGGCGCCAGCGGCGGCGTCGGGGTGGCCGCGACCCAGTTGGCCCGGGCCGCGGGCCTGACCGTCATCGGCACCGCCGGCACCGATCAGGGCCGCCGCCTGGCCTTAGAGCAAGGGGCCCACTACGTCCTGGATCATGGAAAGAATGGTTACTTGCAGGAAACCATGCAGATTACGGAAAACCGCGGCGTTGACGTCATCTGCGAACTGCTGGCCAACGTCAACCTGGGCCGCGACCTGGAGGTCCTGGCCAAGGGCGGCCGCGTGGTGATCATCGGCAGTCGCGGCACCGTGACCATCGATCCTCGCCTCGTCCTGGTGCAGGAGGCCAATATCCTGGGAATGGTCGTCTGGGAAGCCACCGACCAGGAGCTCAAGGCCATTCATGCCGCCCTGGGCGCCGGCCTGGCCAACGGCACCCTCAAACCCGTGGTGGGCACGGAACTCCCTCTGGCCGAGGCCGCCAAGGCCCATCATGACCTCATGGAAAAGAAGGCCTACGGAAAGATCGTCTTGATTCCGTAACCGTACAAGGCTGCCCAAGGAAATCATCCACCTATACGGGCGGCGAGGGCGCCGCCCCTGCATTCCTCCTATTATACGTAGCCCCCACCGGCCTTACCCGGGGACGCCGTGGCCAGCCAGCCGTAAAGCAGCCCCTTCCGCCGGCCGATACCTTGCAATCCATGCTCCCTGGTCTTAAGTTTCATTTAAGAGTTGCACGATCTCTGGAACTGTTCCACCCGGTTGGAAAAAGAGCGCCACGTCCACGAAGCTGCCCGCGGATTTTTCAGGTGCAGCAAGCTCCTCCGCGATCCTGATAATCCTAACAGGCGCTCCGATGCCTCCGTGCCGCGTTCAATTTTTCCAAAATGTCAAGACCCTTGAGACACTGGGGGATAAATGAAGAGAAGGATATATTTCGTTCTGGTCGGCTGGGCAGCCCTATTCGCCGTAACTTGCCTCGGAGGTTGCAGCACCATACTCCTGTTCGACCCCAAAGGACCGATCGGCGAGTCGGAGCGGTTCGTCATCCTTGCGGCCATCGCGCTCATGGCCATCGTCGTCATTCCCGTCTTCATCATGGCTTTCTGGTTTCCCCGCAAGTACCGAGCTGCCAATACCGCCTCGACTTATCATGCCGAAATGGAGTTATTCCGCTAAAATCGATTTGGTCATGTGGGCGGTTCCCCTTGCCATTGTCACGGTGCTGGCGATCCTGGCCTGGACCCGGACCCATGCTCTGGATCCCTATAAGCCCATCCCTTCGGCCGCACAAGCCCATCAACATCGAAGCCGTATCCCTGGATTGGAAATGGCTCTTCATCTACCCGGATCAAAATATCGCCACCGTCAATCAAATCACTTTTCCCGTCAAGGTGCCGCTCAGCTTCAGACTCACCTCGGACACCGTCATGACTTCCTTCTTCATCCCGCAGCTGGGCAGCCAGATTTACGCCATGGGAGGCATGCAAACCCGCTTGCACCTCCTGGCTGATCAACCAGGCACTTATGCCGGTCAGAATAATCAAATCAGCGGTCGCGGTTACGCTAACATGCATTTCAAGGCGCAGGCGGTTTCCCCTGAAGAGTTTCAAGCGTGGGTGCAAAAGGTCAGACAATCGACGGAATTGCTTGATCTGGACCGCTATGAGCAGCTCGCCAGGCCGAACGCCGGCTACTACCCGGTGACCTATTTCTCGGCAGTCAAGCCCGATCTGTTCTTGGATATCCTGCGCAAATTCGATCCCAATTGGGGCAAAAATCCCGGTCCTATGAGCATGGGAGCCGTTTCACCACACGCCGGAACCGACGTTGCGGAGGGAAAATTGAGATGTTTGGCAAGTTAAGCCTGGCAGCGATTCCGTATGACAATATGATCACGTTCAGTGCCGTAGTTGGTGCGGTTCTCCTGGGCCTGGTGATCCTGGGCCTGATCACTTACTACCGCAAGTGGACCTACCTTTACCAAGAATGGCTGACCAGCCTCGACCCCAAAAAGATCGGCATCATGTACATTATCCTCGCCCTGGTCATGCTGCTGCGCGGGTTCTCCGATGCCATTCTGATGCGCTCTCAGCAGGCCGTGGCCGCGGGCGGCTCCCTGGGCTTTCTGGCCCCTGAGCACTTCAATCAGATCTTCAGCGCCCACGGCTCGATCATGATCATCTTCATGGCCATGCCGTTTCTGGTCGGGTTGATGAATATCGTGGTGCCGCAGCAAATCGGGGCCCGCGATGTCGCCTTTCCCTTTATGAATTCGCTCAGTCTCTGGCTGACCGCCGCCGGCGGCGATGCTGGTCATGGTGTCTCTGGGTGTGGGTGAGTTTTCCCAAGCCGGCTGGTCGGGATATACCCCGCTGACCGAACATGCAGTACAGCCCCGGCATCGGGGTGGACTATTGGATATGGGCCTTCCAGATCGCCGGTATCGGCTCGACCCTGACCGGGATCAATTTTCTCGTCACCATCCTGAAAATGCGCGCTCCCGGCATGAAGCTCATGCGGATGCCGATGTTTGTCTGGACCAGCTTTTGCACCAAGGTGCTCGTAGTTTGGGCCTTTCCGGTGCTGACGGCCGATCTCGCCATGATAACCCTCGATCGCTACCTGGGTATGCATTTTTTCACCAACGACCTCGGCGGCAACATGATGATGTATGCCAACCTGTTCTGGACCTGGGGGCATCCCGAGGTTTATATCGTCATCCTGCCGGCCTTCGGGATCTTTTCGGAGGTCGTCGCCACGTTCTCCGGAAAACGGCTGTTCGGCTATAGATCCATGGTCTATGCCACTGCGGTCATCACGGTTCTGTCCTTTTCCGTCTGGGTGCATCATTTTTTCACCATGGGCGCCAGCCCCAACGTCAACCTCTTTTTCGGGATTGCGACCATGCTGATTGCCATCCCCACCGGGGTGAAGATCTTCAACTGGCTTTTCACCATGTATCGCGGCCGCATCAGGTTTACTGACGCCGATGTACTGGACCCTGGGGTTCATCGTGACCTTCGCCGTCGGCGGGGCCACAGGCGTACTGCTGGCGGTGCCACCCGCTGATTACGTGCTCCACAACAGCCTGTTTCTGATCGCCCATTTCCACAATGTGCTGATCCCCGGGGCGCTGTTCGGCTTTTTTGCGGGTTATTATTATTGGTTCCCCAAGGCCATCGGCTTTCGTTTGCAGGAAAATTGGGGCAAACGCGCCTTCTGGTGCTGGCTGATCGGCTTTTATCTTGCCTTTATTCCCCTGTATGTCCTGGGCTTCATGGGCATGCCCCGCCGCATGGCGCATTATGCCACCCCGGCCTGGCACCCCTATCTGCTCGTCGCCGCCTTGGGTACGGCCGTGATTGCGCTTGGCATCCTCTTTCAGGGAATTCAATTGCTCGTCAGCATTAAGGAGCGCCAGGCCCTCAGCGACCCCACCGGCGATCCCTGGGACGGCCGCACCCTGGAGTGGCTGACCTCTTCTCCTCCCGCGGTCTATAACTTCCCGACAATACCCGTCGTCGATGACATCGATGCCTTTATGGAGATGAAGGAAAAAGGCGTCGCTTACCTGCGGCCGGATCACTATACACGACATCGAGATGCCGAAAAACGCGCCGCACGGCTTGATCATCGGCGCCTTGGCTTTCCTGTGCGGCTTTGCCCTGATCTGGTACATCTGGTGGCTGGCCATACTGGCCGCTCTGGGTATGCTGGCCACGGTCATTGCCCGCTCCTGCGACGACGACATCCATTACCTCATCCCCGCCGCCGAGGTCGAGCGGATCGAAACTGAACGCTATCGCCAGTTGGCCGCTGGCGCGGAGAGACGTCCCGCAGACAACCGACCATCCCGGAACCTGTACCGGAGATGTAAATGATGACCACCGACGCTTCGACCATCGGCACCGCTCATAACGCGGCAGTTGAACACCCTGATACCGTCGCGATGCAGACCTTCGGTTTCTGGATCTATCTGATGAGCGACCTCATCCTCTTTGCGACGCTCTTCGCGACGTTTGCCGTCCTGGGCGCACAATTATGCCGGCGGCCCGACGGGGAAGGAATTGTTTGACCTGCCTTACCTGTTGGGTGAAACCTTGTTCCTGCTGTTCAGCAGCCTCACCTGTGGTCTGGTCATGCTGGCCATGCGCGCACGGCAGGAAGAAGTGGGTCCTGCTCGGACTCGCCGTCACCTTCCTGCTGGGGCTCGGATTTGTCTCCATGGAAATCAATGAGTTCCACGGCCTGGTTGCCGCGGGCCATGGACCGGACCAGAGCGCCTTCCTGTCGAGTTTTTTCACCCTGGTGGGGACTCACGGCGCCCATGTGACTTTCGGGCTGATCTGGATGGCGGTCATGATGGGTCAGGTCGCCGTCAAAGGCTTGACCTCTCCCGTGCAATCACGGCTGCTGCGTCTGAGTATGTTCTGGCATTTTCTGGATATCATCTGGATCGGCATCTTCAGTATCGTCTACCTGATGGGAGTGATGTAAATGAGTCAAGCACCTATCGACAGCAGCGGCGTCGGCCGGGGAAGTCTCAAATCGTACCTCACCGGCTTCGTTCTGGCCCTCATTCTGACCGCCATCCCGTTTGCCTTGGTGATGCGCGGCGCCTGGTCCGCCGCGGCGACCCTGGCCGTCATATTCAGTGCGGGCCTCGTGCAGATTCTGGTGCACCTGCATTACTTCCTGCATCTGGACACTTCCTCGGCGGCGCGTTGGAACGTGGCTGGCCCTGATGTTCACTCTATTGATCATGGTCCTCTTCGTCGGCGGCACCCTCTGGATCATGTACACCCTGAATTACCGAATGATGTGAGCATGCCTGCCAGGATCAAAGACTATCTGCTCGTTGCCAAACCGGGGATCGTTGTCGGCAACCTGATCTCCGCGGCAGCCGGCTTTTTTCTGGCCTCCAAAGGGCGGATTGATGGCGTTGCTCTCCCGGCGACTCTCATCGGCATCTCCCTGGTGGTCGCTGCCGGCGGCGTTTTCAACAACTGTGTCGATCGAAACCTAGACCGGAAAATGGTCCGGACCCGCCACCGCGCCCTGGCCCAGGGGCTCATCACACTGCCGAGCCGCCGTATCCTACGCCACGCTTTTGGGCCTGGCGGGCCTGGCCCTGCTCTGGGCGGCAACCAACCTGCTGGCCGTTGCCTCGTGCTGGCGGGCCTGGTGATTTATGTGGGGGTGTACAGCCTGTACCTGAAGCGCCATTCCGTCTACGGCGCCTTGATCGGCAGTCTGGCGGGAGCCACCCCGCCCCTGGCGGGATATTGCGCCGTCACCGGCCGCTTCGACCTGGGAGCGGTGATCCTGCTGGCGATCTTCAGCCTCTGGCAGATGCCTCACTGCTACGCCATCGCGGTTTTTCGGTTTGATGATTACACGGCCGCGGCCATCCCGGTGCTGCCGGTCAAGCAGGGAACCGCCGCGGCCAAAAAGCATATGGTTGGTTATATCCTGGCCTTTATGGCCGCCACGCTGATGCTGACCTTCGGGGGGTACACCGGCTACCGCACCTTGGCCGTGGCGACCGGGTTGGGCCTGTCCTGGCTGTATCTGGCCTGGTCGGGCCACCAGGCAGCCGATGAGCGGCTCTGGGCCAAGAAGCTTTTCATCTTCTCCATTCTGACCATATTCATTCTGAGCGTCATGATGTCCATCGATTTCACCGCGCCGGTCCCGTCAGCAATGCTTCTGTGCTCTGCTCCGTAGTCAGGTTCCGGGTCCTCACCGGCCGAAGGCCTGGGCTCTTACGTCCTAATTCCCAAGTTGCACTTCAGAACGAGTAAAATGATGCACCCAGCGGACTCAGAGTGCGATCGGCGTTAAGGAATAGACCCGTGAGCGCCGTGACGCGGTCTTTAAGTCCCCCCTTTGCAACGCTTCTCGCACCTCATCCAATTTCTGAGCATCATCCAGAGATAAATAGGGCGACCAACCCTCGTCGGTGTAAATAAGTTCCACCTCGACCTCGGCCACATATTCGCCTTCGTGGACCAGTTTGGTCTGCTGCCTCGTTCTCATGATTTTCTCCTCAGAAAATCTCTTGACCATCGCCGTGGTTCTGGTCTGTATGCTGTAACTACTACTGCTGGAGTTGATCTTCCTTGCGGTATTCCCCACACCACATGGATTGGGTTACCCCGGTTATCTTTCTGCAGCAGAAGAACACAGGGACCTTTGTGGTACTCGGGATAATCCTCAACCAACAATGCCTCGGCAACGCCAACCATTATGTCTCTTACTGGAATACTATCAGCAGCCAGTTCATCATAGCCATGGTTCGATATGACGACCTGCCTCTGGCGAACGAGTTCAAGAATCTTCTCGAGAGTTTTACTCACAAGCTAATTTTACCCCTTTCAATCGGCAATAACCAATTTTATGTTATGCAAAAAAATCTCATCCTGAACTTTAAAATTCTTCTATCGAGTCCAATTCTTCGCCGCCTCCTTCGGCCTCCCGCCCCAACTCCCCGGGAAACATGTCCAGTTCCGAGGGCGAAAAATCGTATTGGGGCAGGTAGCGCAGGACCAGGCCGGCCACGGCCAGGGCCTGGCTGCGGTCCCGGCCGCGAGTGGCGGGGTCCCGGTCTTCCTGCTCGCTCCACCAGAGCCGGTTGAGGGCAAAGGCCCAGGGGTCGGGGGCCGTTAGGGTGGCCGGTCCGCCATCCCGCCCGATGACTACCTGGGAAAGCCGGGGCGAGGCCAACAGATACTGGAGGTGGCCGGCCTCCGGCGGCAGCGGTTCCCGGGCCCCGGGCACGGTAACGGCCTTTTGCCGGGCGGGACGCCGGACCTCGGACTTGGCGAGACGCACCAGAAAGCCGTCCCGGTTGGCCGCCAGGCAGCCCCCTCCCGGCACCGCGGCAAAGGAGCGGTCCGCCTGCTGCAAGACCCGCAGCAACTCCTCCCAGGAGACCCTGCCCTCACCGGCCAGGGTAAGGCGGCGTCGGGCGTCCTCCAGCCGCGCCCTCCCGGCGGCATCCGCTAAAAAAACTCCGGCGGCGAATTCGTAGGCAAAAATGGCGGCCGCGCCGATGACCAGCAAATTCCGCCCCAGGTCATGCTGCTCCAGGCGGCGCAAGATCAGAATGGCGGCCCGGGGCACCCGGTGGATCAGGGCGGCCCGGCAAAACCTGGCCTGCTCCTGAAGCCGCAGACGCTGGGCCCGGAGGCGAGCGCTCACTTCCAGGCGCCGGCGGGTGAAGTCGCCGAAGAGCCGTTCCGTCTGCTCCGAGCGCGGCCCCAGGCTCTTGCCGTGGCCGAGGCGGTCCCGATAATGGTAGAGGTACTCCCGGCCCCGGATCTTCTTCCAGTGCATGCCGCCCTTGAAGGCCAGGCTCTGCCTGAGGGTTTCCAGGTAATCCTGGTAAACTGCCTCCGTAGCCCGGTAGATTTGCCGTTGGCCCTCGGTCAGTTCATGATATGGGGAAGCGCCGGCCATTTATTATCCTTCATTAGATATTTTTATTAATTTTGAAGGATAATTATTTTCTGTCAATTGCTTTTTTATTGCCAGTGATTAGCTTATTTGAGAAAATAATTTAGGATTATTCCCCTGATGAGGAGACCGGGCATGAGACCCACCACCGAGATCGACACCTTACGGCAGCAACTCCCCTACCACCAACTCCGCAAAGTCAAAAAAGAGAAGATCGTCCCCGTCGATTGGCAGACCGAATGGGAACGCTTCGACGCGGCCGACCTTGGTAATTTCGACCTGGCCGCCATCCCGGCAAAACTTCTGGAGAACCTGCAAAAGCGCCAGGATGTTTTGATGGACGGCAACCAGGCGGCCCTGTCGGTCTTGACCCGGGTCGTGGACGGTCTCTGCGGCTATCCCATCACCCCCTCCACCCCCATCGCCGAAAACTTCGCCCAGGCCGCGTCCAATGGCGCTAGAAAAACCTGTTCGGCACATGAGCTCATGTATTTCCAGCCCTCGGACGAACTTTCGGCCATCGCCGCGGTGGAGGCCATGGCCTGCCAGGGCGGACGCTATGTCGACAACACCTCCTCCCAGGGCCTGGTGCTGAAGACCAAGAACCTCTTCTCCGTGCCCGGCAAACGCCTGCCCGTGGTGATGACCGTCATGGCCCGGGAGGTCAACAAGGGCTCGCTCTCCATCCACTGCGGCCACACCGATTTCTACGCGGTGCGCAACGCCGGCTGGGCCCAGTTGGTCTGCCAGGACAACCAGGAACTCCATGACCTGCTGCCCATTGCCTTCAAGGTGTCCGAGCTGCGCCAGGTGATGCTGCCCACCATGGTCATCGGCGACGGCTTTATCAAGAGCCACGCCATCGAGAACGTCCGGGAACTCTCCGACGCCTTTCTGGAGTACTTTGTCGGCCCGCCGAACCGCCTCTACCAGCCTAACTTCGAGCACGGCACCCTGACCGGCACCTTCACCGACACCGACCTGACCATGGAGGGCCAGGTGGCGCAGGACCTGGCCTACCGCTTCTTCAAGCGGGGCTTCGTGCCTGGCCATGAACGCCATGAACAAGATCCTGGGCACCAACCTCAAGGTGGTGGAGTGCTACCGCACCGAAGACGCCGACATGGTGGTGGTCATCCTGGGCTCCGCCGCCGGCGTGGTCAAGGACGTGGTGGACTATTACCGGGACGTCAAGGGCTACAAGATCGGCGTGGTGCGCCCGGTGCTGTTCAATCCGCCCGTGCTACGAAGAGCTGGCCTACGGCATGCGCAACGCCAAGATGATCACGCGTCCTGGAGCGGGCCGGCACGGCCCACAACCAGCTGCTGCTGGCGGACGTGCAGGCCTCGCTGCAGATCTCCCTGCGGGCCGGCCGGGAGGGCAAAAAGGAGCACCGCATTTACGGCCGCGACGACATGCCCACCTTTTTCACGGCGTCTACGGCCTGGGAAGCAAGGACTTCAACAAGTATGACGCCGCCGCGGTGGTGGAGAACATGCTGTCCTGTTACGAGAAGAAGCGCCGCTTTTTCCGGGACTTCTACGTGGGCATCGAAGGCCCCCTGACCCTGAGGCCCGCGCCCCTGTCCGGCTACACTGAGCGGGAAATGGGCATGACCTTTATCGGGGTGGGCGCCGAAGGCGTCAAGACCGCCCTGGAATCCGCCGCCCTGATCTACGCTCAGGAAAGCGGCACCGGCCGCAAGTTCATCCAGTCCGGGGCCCGCTACGGCGCCGCCCGCAAAGGCGCCCCGGTCTTCATGAATCTGCGTATCTCCTCCCAGCCCATCCGCAACAGCTCGGAGCTCACCGAACGGGACGTCCTGGCCTTTTTCAATGAGAAATTTTTGAGCGACCAGATCCTGAAGGAATATGTGGGCGGCCTGAAGGAAAACGGTCTCCTGGTGATTAACACTACTAAGAGTTGGAAAGAGATCATGGCCACCTTCCCGGACCAGGTGCAATCCCTGATCAAGTACCGGCACATCAAGATCGTGACCCTGGACGGCACTAAGGCAGCCATGACTCACCTGAATCGGAACCTCCCCGGCGACCGCCATCCTGGGCCTGATCAATCAGGAAACGGGCATCCTGCCGGAGCAGGAATTCGAGCAGCGCGTTCAGGAAGATCCTGGAAAAAAAGTTGGGGACCAAAAAGAAGGAGATGCTGGAGGCCAACATTTCTTTGCTGAAATACGGCGCCGACCAGTCTTCCGGCTGGAAGCCCGAGAAGGCTCCCGGCTCTTCGGCCCTGGATGCCACCACGCCGGTCTACACCCCGCCGCTGCCGGAAAACTTCGGCCAGAAGCCCGGGGCCTCGGGCCTGCCCGTGGTCCTGACGGAAAAGGATAATCTGGGCAGCATCAAGCCGGTGAACCTGATTCCCGACTACCAGAAAGTCTTTTATGAGAACATGGTCCAACCCACCCTGGAAGGCAGGAAGGTCCCCTGGGACCACTTCCTGCCCATCGTCCCGGCGGGAACCAGCCGCTACCGGGACCTGAGTTACATCGGCGCCCAACTACCGGTCTATGACGCCGGGAAGTGCATCGCCTGCGGCCTGTGTACCGCCTCCTGCCCGGATTCGGCCCTGATCTCCACTGTCACCGATCGGCCGGTGGACGAGGCGACGCGCTACTTTAAGAAGTTCAAGAACCCGCCCAAGGGCATCCCCTGGGAACGCTTCGCCATGAACATCAATGCCGATCCCGCGGCCTGCAAAGGCTGCGGCGTCTGCGCCCAGGTCTGCCCCACCGACGCCCTGAAGATGGTGTCCAAGGAAGAGGTGACGGAGGGGGACTTCCTGCCGAAGGAATGCCGGGCCTGGGACAACACCGCCGGCGCCGCCCCGTTTGTCGGACAGATGTCCCTCAACCACCAGGTGCTCTTCGTCTTTTCCAAGCTCTATCCGGGCAAACACACCCTGTGTCCGGGTTGCAGCGAAGGGATCATCAACCTGCTGACCTTCTTCGCCGCCGAATCCCTGCGTAACCATCCCCAGGGGATCGCCACCTTTTACCAGGGCATCAAGATCCTCTCGGATAGAAACAAGCGGGCCATCGATCACATGCTGGACCACGGCTTCAATATCTACGCCATCAACGCCACGGGCTGCGACCAGGTTTCGGAACTGGTCAATCCCTTCAATACCCGGATGTACCCGGCGGGCCACTACGGCTTCGGCACCGCCTCGGCCGCGGCCCTGGGGGCCAAGTTCAGCCTGGACCAGGCCTATCAGAACCGCTTTAACAGCGTGCTGACCAAGCTCGTGGTCTTCGCCGGCGACGGCGCCATCTACGACATCGGCAACGGCCCCTTCAACCACGCCCTGGGGGAAAACTACGACATCACCTGGGTGGTCTTCAACAATGAAGGCTACATGAACACCGGCATGCAGAAATCCGGGGCCACCCGCTTCGGCAGCGACCGCTCCACCTCCCCCATCGGCAAGAAGTACGCCGGCAAGACCACCCTGCACCGCCGGATCATCAGCCAGGCCATGGCCATTTCCCACGTCTACGCCGCCAAGCTGGCCATCGACAACCCCTTTTACGCCATCAAGATCCTCAAGGAGGCCATCGCCTACAACGGCCCCTCCCTGGTGGAGTTCTTCTCCACCTGCCCCACCGGGCACGTGACCCACGACTGGGCCGGGCCGCTGATCTCCCGGATGATGGTGGAGTCCCGCAAATGGCAGGTGGCGGTGCGCCGGCCCTTCCAGCGCATCGACATCTCCGGCAACCCCTCCCCCGACGAGATCTACCCCAAGGAAGGCAAGTCCTTCAAGCGCGGGGTCAAGCGGGACGCGGCCACCTTCTACGACGTGGTCAGCATGCTGGGGCAATACAACGCCCACATCAAGGCGGTGAAGAGCGGCGACATCCCGGAGATCGTCCGGATCAACGAGACCGTCAGCCTCTTCCGCTGGCTGCGAAACCAGTACATGGCCGGCTACCGGGACACCATGCCCACCGAGGAAGAAGTGGAACGCATCGTCGAAGCGCGCTACGAATAAGTCCATAAAACCGCCGATGGACGCAGATTGCTCGCGTTCATCGGCGGTTCCTTTTTTTTCATGCCCTCTAAATGAAATCTGTGGGTTTATGCAGGAAGGGATTGATTACCTTCAGATCACCCATCTCCATGCCCTCCTGGAAATCCTCACTGAGCAGATAACGGCAATCGCTCACCTGGGCCGCGGCCACGATGAGGGCGTCCCACCAGGGCAGCTTAAAACGGTCCTGGAGTCGCCAGGCGTCTTCCAGCAGTCGGTCATCAACGGTTACTGGCTTCCAGGCTATGAGTTGTCGCACATTCAAACGGGCCAATTCGGGGGAAAGCCCCGGGTCCAGCTTGGCGGTGACGGTCACGTAAAATTCCTGGAGCACTTGGAAACTCAGGCATCCGTTGCGGTGTTCCCACAAGGACTCCATCCATGTCTGAGCCCGCCTCTGTTTCTCCGGGTCTGTGGCGTCCCGCCAATACACCGGAACATTCGTATCCACAAAGACCTTAGCGGTCATACAACTCTTCCCGCTTGGGGAGACTTGTTCCTGCCTTCCTCAACACTTGGGGCTTCTGAGCCAGGAATTGCTCCATGGCTTGGCGGTAACCTTCTTCGGCGCGCATTTCCTCTTTGAGCAGTTCCCCCAAGAACCGGGAGACGCTGGTATTGCGCTCCGCCGCTCGAATCCTGGCCCAGCGGGCCACTGCCTCGTCCAGGGTGATGGTGACGTTTTTCATGTCACTATTTTAGTGTTACACTATTTTAGTGTCAATCTTTTTTCCCACCGTCATTTTTGATAAAATCAACCAAAACGCCGCTAACGCCTGCGGCTACCCATCATAAACCTATGCTTAACCTGGAAGACCTGGAAATCGAATACCGTTTCAGCCCGAGGCGCAAAAGCATCGGCCTCACGGTCACGGCCGAGGGGAAGCTGGTGGTCGCGGCCCCCCGGGGCGCCTCCAAGGCCCACCTCGCCCGGGCCGTGGCCCAGCACCGGGATTGGATTGAACGAAAAGCCACCGAAAGACAGGAGGCCTGGGGCAGGCTCCAGGAGGGCACGGTCCACTTCCTGGGGCGGCTGTACCACCTCACTACGGGGAATAATGGCCGGGAGCCGGTTTCCCTCCAGGCTGGGGAAATCCGGGTGCAGCCGGGAGCGGCGGGCTCACTGTGGCCGGCGCTACGCGCCTGGCTCGTGCGGCGGGCGAACGCCCATCTCCAGGACCGGGTAGCCCATTATGCCCCCAAAATGGGAGTCAAGGCGCGGTCCGCCGAGCTGCGGGAATGGCGGCGGCGCTGGGGCGAATGCCACCCCGACCGGGCCCACCTGCGCTTCAACTGGCGCTTGATCATGCTGCCGCCTTCGGTTATCGACTACGTGGTGGTGCACGAACTGGCGCACCTGCTGGCCCCTGGCCATAATCCCCGCTTCTGGGGCGTCGTCGCGGCCAGCCTCCCGGACTACCAGGCCCGCCGCCGCTGGCTCAACCGCTACGGCAGCCCCTTTCTGCTCTGGCAGCCGTGAGGAAGTGAGCAGCAAGCAGTGAGCAGGAAGCAGGAAAACCAAAAACCATGCGTCTTGGGAATCATCCGGGCATTATGCAAAGGTTAGTGGGGCGGGCGTCCCCGCCCGCCATCTCGCGGGCTGAGGAGTTACCCTGCATGTCTTGCGTCTTTGCTTTGCGCCTTTGCGTCTTTGCGTGAGACCCGTCTTTCCTCCGCAGTGAGCAGAAAATACCCCGCGGCCTTACTGCTTACTGCTCACTGCTCACCGCTCACTTTCTGGCGGCGATGACAATCCGGGCGCAGGCCTCGGCGTCCGAGGCGGCGTTGTGGTGGTCCAGGGGAATCCCCAGATAATTGCAGACGTTTGGCAGTTTGGTGGGGAAGAGCTTCCAGGTCTGCCGCGCCAATTTCACGGTGCAGAGGAAGGGCAGCCGGGGCGGCTCGAGGCCGTGGGCGGCGCAGCAGGTGTGCAGCACCCCGCGATCGAAGGGGGCGTTGTGGGCGCTCAGGAACTGGGCGTCCGCCAACAGGGGCGCAAGTATCGGCCACAATTCGCCGAAGCTCGGCTCCCCACTCACCATCTCCCAGGTTATGCCGTGGAGATAGGAGAAGACGAAACGTTGCCGGGGCGGCCGGATGAGGAAACAGCTCCGCTGGACGATCCGGCTGCCTTCCACCCGCACCAGGGCCACGGCGCAGGCGCTGTCCGGCAGGTAGTCCGCGGTTTCGAAATCGATGGCGACAAACGGGGATTTATGGTGCATGCAGGCCCCGGGAAATTGAGATGCCCACCCGGCTGATTTTATCTCAGCTTGCGACCCAAACCAATCACTTTTAAGCTGGAGACCGCCCGGCGGTTTGAGTGGTCAGGCATTACTTGAAAATCTTCGCAACTGTGTTACCCTGTGGTACCCAGTCCGGATGCACTATCCCTCACTTTAATAAGTGTAGGGTGCGCACTGCGCACCAGCCATTTGAGAGCACCAACCAGCAGAGAGGAACAGAGATGGCAATTATCACCATTTCCAGAGGCTCCTATTTCCGCGGCAAAGAAGTCGCGGAGAAATTGGCCCAGAAATTGGGGTACGTCTGCATCTCCCGGGAAATCCTTCTGGAAGCCTCGGAGGAATTCAATATCCCGGAGATTAAATTAATCCGGGCGATTCAGGATGCCCCCACCATCCTGGATCGCTTTTTTGGCGAGAAAGAGAAATTCGTCGCCTTTATCCGCGCTGCCCTGCTGAAACACGTGCAGAAGGACAACGTCGTTTATCACGGGCTGTTCGGACATTTTTTCCTCCAGGACATCCCGCACGTCCTCAAGGTCCGCATCGTGGGCGACCTGGAAGCCCGGGTGGCCGACGAAGTCAAGCGGGAGGGCATTTCTGCGGCCAAGGCCCGGGAGATCCTCACCCGGGATGATGCGGAGCGCCGTAAATGGGCACTCCAACTCTATGGCGCCGACTGGTGGGATGCCACCCTTTATGACCTGGTCCTGCATCTCAAGACGATTACGGTGGATGACGCGGTGGGTCTCATCGAGCACGCCGTGCAGTTGCCGGGTTTTCAAACTACGCCGGAGTCGCAGCAGGCCATCGATAATCTGGTGGAGGCCACGCGCCTGGAGGTGGCCCCGGTCTGGTGGGAAGGGTCTGGACCAAAACAGCAATAATTGTGACCTGGCGCGTTATTTGTGTTCCTGGCGAATCTCCAAAACCGGGGGGAATTTTGGTCATCAGGAGCGTTAAGTTCCCTCGCCTTCGAGGGGAGGGTCGAATGGCAGCGACTGCAGAGTTAACTCCCTCCCCCTTGATGGGGGAGGGTTGGGGAGGGGGTGGCGTCATCTGTGTTTGGTGGGGCGGGCGTCCCCGCCCGCCGCTTCCTTGGATAACCAGGCGCGAGGTCGGTGGCCACACCCCTTTTATGCGTCTTGCTTTGCGTCTTTAGCGTCTTGGCGTGAGCTCAATCTTTATCGGAACAGACTGTTTCACCGGTAGAAAGAACTTGCCGCATGAGCCATAAGCTCCAAGAAAAAACGAGTATTCTGGTCCTGGCCGCCCTGGGGGTCGTCTTCGGCGACATCGGCACCAGCCCGCTATATGCCCTTAAAGTCTGTTTTACCGGCCATACCGCCATCGAACCAACTCCTGCCAATGTCCTGGGCCTGGTTTCCCTGATTTTTTGGTCTCTGACCCTGGTGGTCAGCGTGAAATATGCCCTGTTCATCCTCCGGGCCGATGATCAGGGGGAAGGCGGCGTCTTCGCCATGCTGGCCCTGCTCCACAAGGGCCTGGGGGCCAACCTGGGCCGCGGGCTGGTCCTGGCCGGGGTCTTCGGCTCCGCCCTGCTCTACGGCGATGGCCTGATCACCCCGGTCATCTCCGTCCTCTCCGCCCTGGAGGGCCTCGAAGTTGCCACCACCCAGGCCAAACCGGTGGTTCTGCCCCTCACCTGCGGCATACTCCTGCTGCTCTTTTGGGTGCAACGACATGGCACCGGCCGGATCGGCAAATTTTTCGGTCCCGTCATGATTCTCTGGTTTGCGGTCATCGCCTGGCTCGGCCTCCAGTCGATCCTGCAGCGCCCCGAGATTCTGGCCGCAGTCAGATCCCGGTCTACGGGGTCGAATTCTTCAAGAACAACGGAATTCAGGGATTTCTCCTACTGGGCGTCGTGGTGCTGTGTATCACCGGCTGCGAGGCCCTTTATGCCGACATGGGCCACTTCGGGGCAAAATCGATCCGCCTCTCCTGGTATTTCGTGGCCCTGCCGGCCCTCTTCCTAAATTATTTCGGCCAGGGCGCCCTGGTTCTTAGCGACCCCAAGACCGCCACCGATTCGTTTTACGGCCTGGTTCCCCACATCTGCTCCTCTATCCCATGGTGGCCCTCGCCACGATGGCGACCATTATCGCCTCCCAGGCCATCATTTCCGGAGTCTTTTCGTTGACCAAGCAGGCCATGCAATTGGGCTTCCTGCCGCGCCTTTCCATGGTGCACACCTCGGGAATGGCCGAAGGGCAGGTGTATCTCCCCGAAGTGAATTTTATGATGCTGGTGGCCGCCATCCTGCTGACCCTGTACTTCAAGGCCTCGGATAATCTGGCCGACGCCTATGGCATGGCGGTCACGGGAACCATGCTGATCACTTCGGCCATCTACTATTCCATCACCAGACAGATCTGGGGCTGGAGTTTAACCAGGGCCCTGCCGCTCTGCCTCGGCTTTTTGATCCTGGATTTAAGCTTTTTCGGCGCCTGCCTGGGTAAATTTTTTACCGGCGGTTGGTTTCCCCTGGCCTGCGCTCTCGTGATCATGACTATCATGGTCACCTGGTGGGACGGCTGGAAAAGGTTGGCCGTGAAGGTGATGACCATGACCCTGCCCAAAGAAAAGTTCGTGGAACGGCTCGCGGCCGAAAAACCGCTGCGGATGCCGGGCACCGGCGTCTTTCTCTCCACCTTCCACAAAGAAGTGCCGCCCATGCTGCTGCACTACGTCAACCAAACGAAGGCGGCGCACGAAAAAGTGGTGATCCTTTCCGTCCTGACCGCGGACGTCCCGGAGGTGGAGCCCTCCAAACGCCTGGAAGCCCACGGCCTGGGACACGGGGTTTATCGGATCATCGGCCATTACGGCTTCATGGAAACCCCGGATGTCCCGCAAATCCTGGTCCAATCCCGGGCCCATGGAGTCCATATCGACCTGGACAAGGTCACCTATTACATGGGCCGGATAACCCTGGTGCCGGCCTGGAAAAAGACCCTGCCCAAGTGGCGGAGATTCCTGTTCACCTTTATGCTCCGGAATGCGGTCAGCCGCGCCACTTATTTGGGCATCCCCCCGTCCAAGGTCATAGAGATCGGCGTCCAGATGGAGTTCTGATTTGCCGAGTTCAATCGAAATACTTGCAAAGCCTGCAAAAACCTGCAAAATTTAAAGGTAAACCTGCATGGATCGCCAATGATTCAACGGAGGATGAAAAATCCTCCCTGTCCCGTCTTCCAAAGGAGGGGGTAAAGTCCCCCTTTGAAAAAGGGGGACTTAGGGGGATTTGAAGTTTCCCGATAATGACCATGACTGGAGAATACCTATGCACGAACACGCCTCGGCCCGGCAGGCCGTGGAAGCGATGATCAAGGGCAATGATCTGGAAGGGTTGCTGCGCCATGCCGAAACCGTGCACGGGCACCGCTGCCCGTTTTTGGCCCTGGGAGTTAAAGCGGGCCGTTATGCCATGGACTATCTGGAGCAGGAGAACACCGGCCTGGAGGAAGTGGTGGCCGTGGTGGAGTGCAACAACTGCTTTGCCGACGGCATCCAGGTGGTCACCGGCTGCACCTTCGGCAACAGCGCCCTGATCTTTAA
The DNA here is from genome assembly GCA_963701845.1 of uncultured delta proteobacterium. GTDB lineage: Bacteria > Desulfobacterota > Desulfobaccia > Desulfobaccales > 0-14-0-80-60-11 > JAPLJC01. The sequence continues at coordinate 230,521 of CAVPBF010000006.1, forward strand.
AGACCTGGGGAAAACCGCGGTGACCGTGGCCCGCCGCCGGGACGGGGCCGCGGTGCGTCTGGGCGTCAAGGCGGATTTCCGCGCCGCCATGTTCGCCCGTTATCCCGCCGTCGGGCCCTTATTTGAGAAAGTGGTGCTGCAAGGCCAGGGCACCGATGAGGACCAACACCGCTTCCAGCACCTCTGGCAGGCGGTGGCCCGGCGGGAGTTGCAGGAGGTGCCCCTGGAGGACCAGTTTATCATCCAACCATTGACTATCACCTTGCCGCCTCTGGCGCGGCGCTTTGCCACGATCACCTGCAGCCGTTGCGGCGAAGGGGTGATGGAGCCCCGCGCCCGGGTTAAAGACGGGCAAATGGTCTGCCTGGCCTGCGCCGGAGAAGACTATTATGTCCTCAGCGGCCCGGGGATCGGCTGCGGCCGGCTGGACCTTTGACCTGTTGCTTTCGCCAGCTTGTCCATTCTGAGGAGGCCGGGATGATATCCGGAAATCCGCTGTTAAAATGGGGTTTTTTCATCCTGCCGCTGCTGTTCCTGCTGGCCGGCTCCGCCGGCGCGGCCCAATTCTCCGCCACCATGATGATCAAAGACGGCGAGAAGCTCATGCCCGGAAAGATCTTCGTGCAGGAAGGCAAGCTGCGCCAGGAATTCAACGACGTCGAGGGCCAGACCATTACCATTGTGCGCCCGGACCTGAAGGTGGTCTGGATCATTCTCCCCGGGGAACAGGCCTATGCCGAGCTGCCCCTCCGGGGCAAGCTCCCCGGGCAGTTCATCCAGATTCCACCTGATGCCTTGAGCAAACGCCTGGTGGGCCAGGAGACGGTGAACGGCTATGAGGCGGAAAAATATGCGGTCACGGTGCGGACCGCCGGCGGCCCGGAGAGGCAGACAGTCTGGCTGGCCGCCAAGTTGGGCGCCCCGGTGAAAATGGTCTCCGCGGCAAGAAATTTCTCCATCGAGTATAAAGGTATCAAGGAAGAGGTCCAGGCCGATCGCCTCTTTAATCTGCCGCCGGGTTTAAAAAAACTGGACCCTTCGGGTTTCGGCGAGCGGGTCAGATAACTGATCTTGAGACCACGCCTTCAATAGTCTGTCTTGGGTAGCCGCAGGCCTTTTCGGGAAAACCAAAATCCCCCTAAATCCCCCTTTGCCAAAGGGGGACTTTAAAAACCCCCCCTTTGAAAAAGGGGGGCAGGGGGGATTTTCATTCTCTGGGGTGAAACACTCAGGGTCCATGAGTGTTTAGGCGGCGTCCGCTTTCCCGCGTTTTCCAGCAATAGCCCTAAAAAAGAATTTTTCCAGGGGCGGGTTTTAATCCCCTTACAACAGCGGCAGAAAGGTCCCCTGGCGCCTCTGTTCCCGGGCCCGGCGGATGACGTCCAGGGTGAACTTCGGCAGCTCGAAGCCGGGCAGGTCGGGCAGGGCCACGAAGCGGGCCGCGGTAATGTCCGAACCCGGCTGCAACTCCCCTGCCAGATATTCGCTGAGATAATCAATCAGGACATAATGGTAGGCAATCTGGCCGGCAGCATCGGGAAAGATGCGCTCCAACACCGCGGCAATCCCCACTAGGCGCACGGTGAGCCCGGTCTCCTCGGCGATTTCCCGGTGGATGGCGGCCGTCAGGGTCTCCCCCAACTCCACCAAGCCGCCGGGCAGACTCCAGGAATCCCGGGCCGGCTCCTGGCCCCGGCGCACCAGCAGCACTTCCTCACCCCGAAAGATCACCGCGCCCACGCCGGCCAGAGGTTGCTCGGGGTAGTGGCGCTTAATCGGCATCCTCCTGGATTATCCTGGCCGGCGAGGTGTACGAATAGCCTCGGGTGCCGACCGCACCGACAAACCACGTCTGCACCAAAGGTTCGACCACCTTCTGGTCGGCTTGCCATTGGATAATAAAGTGGGCCCCTGATCCCTCTTCGCCTTTGATGAGTTCCTTGACGTTAATCCGGGTCGCAGCATTGGCGTTGACCTTTTTGGGCTGCTGCAAATATTTTTCCACCAGCTTGCCGCTGGTGTTATAAAAATCGAGGCGCACAATATTTATGGGATTATTTTGATCGGTATTATGGAAGAAAATAGTCGGTTTGGCCTCAAAGACATGACCGCCGGCGCCGATAAAGCTCGTATAACTCGGAACATAAAGGGTCTGCCCCTTGAGCAGCCTCACCTCACCCGCCGCCGAGCCGGCCAGCAACAAACCCGCCATAGTCGCCAACCAGAGCCCCTTGAGCCACCTGTTCATCAGCAATCTCCTTCAAAACCGGCGATAATTTCCCTTATCCCGCAAGATACCTTATCGGCTGGAGAATTGAAATCGCTAATCTGAGCGGTACGCCGACGTCTGCTCATCCTCTCTAATCATCTGGGATTGGGGTTGCTCGGGATAGCGGGGTTTTAGTGAGCAGTAAGCAGTGAGCAGAAAAGGCGCTCTCTGGTCTTAGCATTTGAGTTTATTTCTAATGGATTTTCTCAGGCCATACGTCAGCGCCAGGCATTCATCGAGCCAGGAACTGATTCGATTATAACTATCAGCCGAAGCATAGCCCAGTCGGAATGATATTTCCAATTGAGTATCAACCTCATTGAGAGATCCAAGCGCATTCGACAAAAAATTAGCAAATTGCGAATGGGTGCGGTCCGCCGCCCCTTCGGCAATATTTGAGGGTACTGAGACGGCGGCTCGACGCAATTGGGCACTAAGCCCATAAAGCTCTCTATCCGGAAAATCCTGGGTCAACTTATAAACTTCACTGACCAAATCCATGCCCTTTTGCCAGGCAAGCAGATTGCGGTGGGGTTTTTGATTTTTTTGGCTCATCATTTATTCCCATCCTTGGCCAACCTCAGCTCACTGCTCACTGCTCACTGCTTACTGCTTACTGCTTACTGCTCACTCTCTTCACATCTCCACCCTGAGCGACCTCTTCACCCGGATGGCCGACTCGCCGCCCACCGGGCAGACGTGTTCGCATTGGCCGCAGCCGTTGCAGCGGTCCGGGTTGATCACCGGCAGTTTGACCCGGACGCGCTCGCCCATGAGGTTGGCCACCTCCTGCTCGCTGAAAACGATGGCCTTGGGCGTCACCGGGCAGTGCTCCTCGCACACCATGCAGTCGGTGCCTTCGGTGTAGGGGATGCAGCGGCTGCGGTTGATAAAGGCTGTGCCGAGGTGGGTGGCCTGCTTCTCCGGCAGCTCGAGCTGGGGAATGGCGCCAGTGGGGCAGACCTGGCCGCAGAGGTGGCAGGAAAAGTTGCAATACCCCAGCCGGGGGACCAGTTTCGGCGTGTAAAGCCCTTCCAGGCCCGCCTCCCACCAGACCGGCTGCAGGCCGTTGGTGAGACAGACCTTCATACACTGGCCGCAGCGGATGCAGCGGGAGAGAAACTCGGCTTCGTCCTGGGCCCCGGGGGGGCGGATGAGGTACTCATCCGGCCGCCGGGCCAGGGAGCCCAGGCGCAGCATCGGCGTGATGGCGGCCCCGGCCGCCACCGCAGTGATCATCTGGCGCCGCCCCAGGTCCAGGGGAGCCCGGGGCGCCTTGGAACGCCAGGTGAACTGCACCCGGCCCTTCTCGCACTCAGCCAGGCAGCGCATACAGAGCTGGCATTCGGCGTTTTGGTGGCGGGCGGGCAGGCCCGGGGCAAAGGCGCCCATCTTGCATCTCTCGGTGCAGTCGCCGCAATCGGGGCACAGGGCCGCGGGCCGCCGGCGCAGCCGGGAAAAGCGGGCCAGCAGACCGTAGAGCGCTCCCAGGGGGCACAAGGCCCGGCACCAGAAGCGCCGGTCCACCCGCTCGGCGGCCACCACCAGGGCAAAGAGCGTCAGCGTCAGGAAGGGCAGGAGGTAAACCAGGGGCCGGAAAGGCAGCAGGGTGGCCTTAAAGAACTGGTAGACCGGCTCGCTCACATAGGTGACGGGCGGCCCCAGCCGGTAGAGGACCAGGGCGGTGTGTTCCACCCCGTAGCCGAAAACCGGATAGAGGACGATGGCCAGGCTGCGGTACAGCAGCGACAGCGGGTCGAAGAGCCCCAGCAGGTTGACGGAGAACAGGGCGCTCACCAGTAGGGTGATCAGCAGATAGTATTTGACTCGGCGCCATCCCGCCGCCACTCCCCGATCGGGCCGGGGCGCAAAGAGCAGTCGCCGGGCCCCGTCCAGGGTGGTCCCCATGGGGCAGACCCAGCCGCAAAAGAACCGTCCCAAAATTAAGGTCAGGCCCACGAAGATCAAGGACCAAAAAAGCTTGGCCACCAGGGGGCCGAAGCTGAGGAGGCGGGTCGCCAGGGCCAGCGGATCGAAGCGGAAGAACAGGTCCACCGGCCAGGCCAGGGTCCCCTGATCTACAAATTCGGCCTTGAGAAAGAGGAAGAGAAACAGGGCCAGAAAAACGAGCTGCGAAACCCGGCGCAGCGTCAGCCACGTGCGGGATTTTTGCGCGACAGTCTTAGCATCCATAGGATAAACCAGCGTGAGTCATTTTATGGCTCGTCCCCAGCTTCGGCCTGGAGAGGTAAATTTTTCGGCCAAAAAGCATTCCCAAGCGGCAGCTTGGGAATGGGTAGTCCTACTCAAAATTTGTTCCATATATTATAACTCGAAATCCATTAAATTCTCTTTAAAAAAAAGGCAGATAACCCAAAATTTTCAGACGCGGGAGAGAGGTTAAAATCCCCCTTTGGAAAAGGGGGATTTAGGCAGTAGTGTCCGGCAAGGTTTTTACTATGAAGCCGATTTAAGGTACCTCTTCCCTAAGCTCATAAATTATCATATGGAATTTACAAGGTTTTCACCCTCTCCCCCTTGGGGGGAGAGGCAGGGTGAGGGGGGGCATCAGCCACCGAAGCCACCCCTCACCCCAGCCCTCTCCCCTCGCAGGGGAGAGGGGGTTTTTGCTGCTAACGGCTCCAGCCTGCGCCGGTTATAGCTAAATCCCTGCGGCTCCGTTTTTATTTTTCAATCTGCCACCGCTCCTGCAAAATCTCTGCCGGACACTACTGGGATTTAGGGGGATTTGATCTTTCAAGGTAAAGCCTTGCGGCTGCCACAAACCATCATTTTAGGTAAATCGGCAGGTTGGATTTTATCAGCCCCGAATATCTCTCACCGGCGCGGCTTACCCCTCGCCCCTGCAACTCTTGATTTTACTGCTCACTGCTTTCTGCTCACTCTCACACCACCTTAATCTTGCTCAAATCCATCTCGCCCCGGCCGGCCTGATGGGATTTGACGATATAGCCCAGTTCTTCGGGTTTGAGGCCGAAGAGGCCGGCGCCCAGGGAGTCCAAGGCCACCGGGTCGACGCCGGCGAACAGCAGGTTCTTCACCTCCACGTCTTTGACGTCGCCGCCCTTGGGGCCGTTGCGCAGCAGGATGCGGGTGGCGTCCAGCACGTGCAAATCCGGGCGCAGGATCAGATTCATGTCGGCGATGTTCTGGTGCAGGCCCACATGGATGCGGCCCCGCCAGCCGCCGATGGCCCCCATCATGTTCTTCAGACACATGGTGAGGCGGGACTCGGAGTGCTGCTTGGCCACCGGGATGTTGATGAAGCGGTCGGCTTCCAGGATATCTTTATAGAAAAACCATTTCTTCAGGTTCTTGGCCTTTTCGATGCTGAGCTCGGTGAAACGCCGCTCGTCCACGTACTCCACCACCGCCCGGGGATCCTTGATGGCTTCCACCGCGGCCTTGATGCCGGAGGCGACGTAGGCCTTGCGGGCGTCGTCGCAGGAATGATCCAGGACCTTGACCTGCTTGGCCCCGGCCTCCAGGCAGAGCTCCACCACCTGCCGGACCACCACCGGGTTGGCGTTGGCGGCCATTTCCGGGGGCCGGTCCCAGGCCATGTTGGGTTTGACCACCACCACTTCCCCGGGATTGACGAACTTCTTCATGCCGCCCAGGGCCTGGATGGCGTCGCCAACCAGTTGGGCGTGATTGGTGCCCTGTCTCCTGGCCACCAGCGGCTCGGGCACCTGATTGGGCGCCATGGCCCAGACCTCTTCCGGCAACACCAGCCGGTGATCGACCCCGGCGGTCAGGCCCAAGGCCGCCATATATTTCAGGAAATCTCGACGGTGCATCGTTGCCTCCGGTTTGCTTCTGGATATTTTCTAGTCTAAACGGCGCCCCAAAGGTTTGCAAGTTTTTCTTGACAAGCCGTCCGCCGCATTTTATTTATTAATGACCCTTAAGTCATTTTATTGACCACATAGTCATAATAATGAACCCGGACTTGAAGCCCACCAAGAAGGAGATTGTCACCGAATTCCGCACCCGGGAGATCCTGGCCGCGGCCCGCCGGTTGATGCAGAGCCGCGGGGTGGAGGCGGTGACCATGGAGGAGATCGCCGCCGCCGCCGGCGTGGCCAAGGGCACCGTTTATCTCTATTTTCAGGGCAAAGAAGACCTGATTCAGGCCCTCATGTCCCAGGTAGGGGAGAATCTGATTCAAGACCTGGAGACCCGGCTGGCCAAGCCCGGCTCGACCGGAGAAAAACTGGATATCCTGGTGACCGGATTGTTGAAATTTGTCGCAGAGGAGCGGTTTCTGTTCCCCTTCTATGTCCGGGATGTGATCCGGGGAGGGGGCTCAGAGCGCCAGGGCCTCGGGAGCCATCCACGGGAAGTGGAAGCGGGGTTTATGGCGCTGCTGGAGCGATTTTTTGCCGCAGGCATCCAGGCCAGGGAATTCATTCCGGCCGACCCGCGGCTTCTCAGCTATTTACTCCGCGGGCTGGTGCGGGCGGTGGGTTATTACCAGATGAGCCAAAAAGACGGGGTGGGGGACGCCCTGCCGGTGGTTAAGGCCCTGCTTGCCTCAGGGCTGCTGGCCCGGCCCCGGAGCGAGGTGGATAATGCCGTCGAAATTTAGCCGCTTGATCCTGGCGGGGCTCTGGGGTTGGGCTCTGGCCGTCATGCCCGCGGCCGCGGCAACCGCGCCCAGCCTGGACCTGAAGGAGGCCCTGCGTTTGGCCTGGAAGGCCAACCCCGGCATGCAGGTCAGCCGCCTCCAGGCGCTGATTGCCGGCGAGGAAGTGATCCGGGCCCGGTCCGGCTTCCTGCCCACGGTGAAATCCGAAGTGAGCCAGAACATCTACGACAACGAAGTTCAAGCCAAAATTCCATCCGGGTCCATTCCCGGCTTTAACGCGCCGGGCGGGTACATCACCTTCCCCTCCACTAACCGCAACTACTGGACCAGCAAGACCTACATCGATCAGACGATTTTCGACTTTTGGGGCACCCCGGCCAGGTACCAGGCCGCGGTGTTAGGCAAATCGGCCAGCCTCCTGGACACCGCCAAGACCCGGGACGACCTCTTCCTCAACGTCTCCCAGGGCTATTTCATGACCCTGCGGGCCCAGAAGCTGGAAGTCGTGGCCACCCAGGATGTCACTGATCTCAAGGCCCATCTCAAGATCGCCCAGGATCAGTACGAGTTTGGCACGGTCACTTACAACGACGTCCTCCAGGCGCAGGTCTCCCTGGCGGACGCCGAGCAACGCCTCATCGTGGCCCAGACCGATACCATCAATATCCGCTCGGCCCTCAACAAGGTCCTGGCCCTGCCGGTGTCGGCGTCCACGGTGCTGAAAGACGAAAAGCTCGAAACCCGGCCCTGGGGCCTGGGAGAAGCCACCGATGTCGCGGTGAAACAGCGCAGCGACCTCAAGGCCGCCACCGACCGCATCTCCCAGCAGGAAAAGGTGGTGACCCAGACCAAGTCCCAGTATTTTCCCCGCATCTACGGCCAGGCCGGCATGACCTGGCAGCAGAACCAGTACCTGTTGCATGACACCCAGTGGTACGGCATCTTCGGGATGCAGTGGACCCTGTTCTCCGGGCTCGACACCAAGGCCCAGGTGTCCCAGGCCAGGCTGAAGGTGGAGCAACTCCAGGAACAGCACAAGGACCTCAACGACCAGGTGCGCCTGGACGTCCAGAATGCCTACTTAAAAGTGAAGCAGACCGCTGACCAGATCCGGACCACCGAGAAGGCCGTGGGCCAGGCCGGAGAAAATCTGCGCCTCAACGAGGAGCGCTACAAGGAGGCGGTCGGCACCGCCACCGAAGTCATCGACGCCGACACCCTGCTCACCCGGACCCGGGTCAACTACTGGGCCGCCGTTTATGACCACCAGATGGCCAAGGCCGAACTGCTCTGGGCCATGGGAGCCATCAACAACCTGCTCCCCCAGGAGAAGACCCCATAATGTTTCGCAAAACCCTGGTTCGCATCGTCCTGATATTGGTGCTGCTCGGCTTTATCGGCGCGGGGGTGGGCTACTGGCTCCATATCCACACCTTTGTCAGCACCGATGACGCTTACGTCTACGGTTACGTGGGGGTGATTTCGGCCCGGGTGCCGGGCCGGGTGGCGAAGGTCGCGGTGGACGACAACCAGTTCGTCAAGCCCGGCCAGGTCCTCCTTACCCTTGAGCCCCAGGATTACGAGGCCGCCCTGGCCCAGGCCGAAGGCAACCTGGGCCGCCTGCGCCAGGACCTGGCCAAAAATTATGTCAAAGTCTCCACCGCTAAGTCAAAAATAGCCGAAGCGGAGGCCAACCTCAAGTTGGCCGTTATCGACCAGGCCCGCTACCGCGCCCTCTACGAGCACCGCACCGTGCCCAAGCAGACCCTGGACAACGTCGAGACCCGCTACCGGGTGAACCAGGCCATGGTAGACCGGCGCCAGCGGGAGCTACAGGAGGCGCAGGCGGCCATCGGCGGCTCCACCGCCTTGCCGGTCGAGGAGCAGCCGGCCGTCAAAGAGGCGAAGGCCAAGGTCGAGCAGGCCCGCCTTAACCTGGGGTACACCAAGGTGGCCGCCAAGATCACCGGCTACGTCACCCGGCGCCAGGTGGAGGCAGGCAACTGGGTCCAACCCGGCCAGCCCCTGATGATGCAGGTGCCCCTGGAAACCCGGCAGCTTTGGGTCCAGGCCAACTACAAGGAGACCGAGCTCACCCACGTCTACATCGGCCAGCCCGCCACCATCCAGATAGACACCTATCCGGGCGTCGAGTTTAAGGGCCGGGTGGACTCCATCATGGCCGGCACCGGTTCGGCCTTCTCGCTGCTGCCGCCGGAGAACGCCACCGGCAACTGGGTCAAGGTGGTGCAGCGCATCCCGGTGAAGGTCACCCTGCTGCCGCCCTTCCCGGAGAACCGGCCGCTCCGGATCGGCATGTCCACCACGGTCACCATCGACACCCGGGGGCGCACCGGCCCGCGCCTGTTGGCCGGCGCCGCCGGCCCGACTGCCGCCAACTGAGAAAATGTCTTTTGACGCCAGGTTCGAAAAAATCATGGAGCTCTCCAGGACCATTTCGGTCCTGAAGGACCGCTTCATTTCCCTGGCCGCCCAGGACCTGCAATTTACCGCCAAAGACACGGCCCACGAGGTCATGCAGACGGCGGACCGGTTGCAGCTCTTCGCCCAGGCCCGGGATATTCTGGCCAGGCGCCGCCCGCTGGGCGGGCCGGGCTCCTGGGTCTCTCTGATGCTCTCCTACAACGGCAGTGCCTGGCTCAACACGGTCATCGCCTCCTGTTACCTGGTGGGCAACAAGGTCCTGGTCAAATTTTCCTCCAAAGGGGCCCAACTCCGGGCCCTGCTGGAAACGGTGTACCGGCCCATCTTTGGCGACGACATCGTCTTTTACCAGGGCCGGGGTCAAAGCTTCATGGCGGAGTCCCTGGCCAACCCGCAGATTTCGACCGTGGTGGTCTTCGGCTTCGACGCCCACACGCTCGCCTACCAGGATGCCTTTCAGCACCGCGGCAAGAAGCTGGTCTTTGAGGGGCCGGGGTCTGACCCGTTCATCGTCTTTGCCGACGCCGACCTCGACTTGGCCCTGAACGATCTCATGATGGCCAAGTTTATGTATTCCGGCCAGACCTGCACCGCGCCCAAACGCATCTTCATTCAGCAATCCATCTACGACGACTTCCTGGCGCGGCTGGTGGAACGAGCGCGGCGCCTCAGCGTGGGAGCACCGGAAGATGGGCGCACGGACATCTCGCCCGTGGCCAGCGACCTGGCGGTGGCCCGGATTAAGGAATCCCTGGAAGATGCGGTGCTTAAGGGTGTCAAAGTCCTGGCGGGCGGCCGGATCGAGGGTAACCTGGTCCATCCCACCGTGCTCCGGGACGCCACCGACGATATGCTGGGGATGCGGGAGGAAGTCTTCGGACCGGTGGCCTTCACCACCCCCTTTCGCACCTCGGAAGAAGTGCTGGCCCGGGCCCGGAACCATAAATACGGCCTGCGCGCTGCGGTCTTCGGCGGCGAGGCGGCGCGGCAAGTGGCCCGGGAGCTTAAGGGCGAAGACTATTGCCATCCGGTGCCGGATTACACCTTCGGCAAATTCGGCACGGTGTCGCTCAACGAGCCCCGGGCCGTCTCCTGGCGAGGCGCCCTGGTGGTCAAGCCCGCCGGCGGCTACGGCTATTCCGGCTGGATCTGGGAGACCGTGGACGGCCGCTTCCAAATCAAGCAAGGGCCGAAGCTCATCAGCCTGGAGACCTCGACCCCCGAATAATGAAGGTAGGACGGGCGTCTCGCCCGCCTTGTAGCCGCAGGCTTTAGCCTGCGCTGCACCGGCTGGAAAGCCTGTGCCACCAATATCCTGGTGGGGCGGGCCTCCGTGCCCGCCGTACTAATCTATAGGCGCCGGCCTCCGGCCGGCGAGCGCAAACCAGGGCGACCCCGCGGGTCCCCACATAGCAACTCGAAACTCGAAACTAACATGGCCACCCCAACCAACCAGGTCTCGGTGAACAAATGGCTGATCACCATCGCGGTGATGGCCGGCACCTTCATGGAGATCGTGGACACCACGGTAGTCAACGTGGCCCTGCCCCACATCGCCGGCAGCATGGCCTCATCCAGCGACGAAACCACCTGGGTGCTCACCGCCTACCTGGTCTCCAACGCCATCATCCTGCCCATCACCGGCTGGCTCTCCTTCCGGTTCGGGCGCAAGCGCTTCCTGCTTATCTGCTCTGATTCTGTTCACCGTCAGCTCCATGCTGTGCGGCGCCGCCACCAGCCTGGGCGAACTCATCTTCTTCCGCATCATCCAGGGCCTCGGCGGCGGCGCCTTGCAGCCCATCTCCCAGGCCATCCTGCTGGAAACCTTCCCGGTGGAGGAACGCGGCATGGCCATGGCCCTCTGGGGCATCGGCGTGATCATCGCCCCCATCGTCGGCCCGGTCATGGGCGGCTGGGTCACCGACAATCTCACCTGGCGCTGGGCCTTTTACATCAACCTGCCCATCGGCATCTTCTCGGTGCTCCTCACCTGGATGTTCATCTTCGACCCGGACTACATCAAGCGCAAGCTGGCCGGCGCCATCGACTACTGGGGCCTGGGGCTCCTGGCCGTGGGTCTGGGCGCCCTCCAGGTGGTCCTGGACAAGGGCGAGCGGGAAGACTGGTTTTCTTCGGCCTTCATCACCCGCCTGGCCATCATCGCCGCCGTGGCCCTGATCGCTTTGATTTGGCGGGAGCTGAAAATCGAGCACCCGGTGGTGGACCTGCGCCTCTTCAAAGAGCGCAACTATGCCTCCGGCACCACCATCATGTTCTTTTTCGGCTTCGTCCTCTACGGCAGCATCATGCTCCTGCCTCTCTTCCTCCAGACCCTGATGGGCTATGACGCCACCCTGGCGGGTTGGGCCCTGGCCTTCGGCGGCATCGGTTCGCTGATGATCATGCCGGTGGTGGGCCGCCTCATCGCCGTCATGGACAGCCGCATCCTGATCTTCATCGGTCTGCTGTATCAACGCCCTGGCCGTCTATCTCATGAGCCTCTACAATACCCAAATCGACTTCTTCGCGGCCTGGTTTCCCCGGTTCGTCCAGGGCTTCGGCCTGGGCAGCACCTTTGTGGCCCTGACCACCCTCACCATGTCCCGTATCTCCCAGGAGAAGATGGGCAACGCCACCGGCATCTTCAACCTGATGCGCAACCTGGGCGGTTCCTTCGGCATCGCCACCGCCACCACCCTGCTCTCCCGCCGCGCCCAGTTTCATCAGAGCCACCTGGTGGAGCACCTCACCCCCCTGTCCCAGCCCTTCCTCGACTGGCAGCACCGCCTGGGGCAGGTTATGCCTGACCTGGGGGCCAACTGGAACTGGTGGAACGCCCCCCAGGCCATGGGCGCCCTCTACCAGGAGGTCCAGCGCCAGGCCCAGATGCTGGCCTTCTGCGACGATTACCATTTCTTCACCATCGTCTTCCTGCTGCTCCTGCCCCTGGTCTTCCTCATGCGCCGCCTCCCCCGCCAGGCCCCGCCCCCCCCGGAACCCGAAGTAGAAGCTTTGCCCTGATAAGCACGCCGTAGGGGCGGTTCTCGAACCGCCCCAATATTTTTCGAAGCTCCGATATCGAACTGCGTTCAAATAAGTATTATTTGTAGCTGTCATTCTGAATGGAGCGAAGCGGAATGAAGAATCTAGTTTTTAGTTTTGCTTAAAATGAGCCAATATTTATCGGACCAATATGATCTAAAGGGCTTATTAAAGCCTTGTCTTTTATTACTGGGAATTGGAGTTTGAACCTGATATACTTATATTAGCTATAATTACGATATTGATAACTCAGTCATCCAAAGCAAAAAGTAGATTGGATGGCAGTCACTTCATAACATCAACACTAAGAGGCATATTATGGCACAAGACATTAAACTTATGGTATATCCGGTTCAGGATATAGAAAAAGCGAAAGCATGTTATGGCAAGTTTCTAGGCGCAGAACAGTACGTCGAAATCTCTTACTATGTAGGCTATAGGGTTGGCGATCAGGAGGTCGGATTAGACCCTAACTCAAAGGTCGGGCCTATCGCTTATACCGATGTTAAGGATATTAAAAGCAGTCTAGAGGCTTTGATTGAAGTCGGTTCCGAGGTCGTAAAGGATGTTAAAGACGTGGGTGGTGGTTTATTAATAGCTCAGGTCAAGGATGCTGACGGTAATGTTGTTGGGCTAAGGCGGCAATCATAAATAACAATAGGTAATCCGCTGATAGTATATTTGGTACTTTCTATAAAGTATGCCAATAGTATTTACAACTATACGTTGCCGAATTAGAGTTTCGTTATAACAACCGCAATAATCATGATATTATTTACGGTAACTATAATGGCTTCGATGATGAATGTTACCGCAATCCATCTCCATACACGTCCCCAACCTAACTTATTTCGGGAGGGTTTCATATTTCCCCCTCCTGAGGCGATTAGCTTCTTGTGTCAAGAAGTTTATAATCGCCTTTTCCAAGCGGGGGTTAAAGTCCCCCTTTGAAAAAGGGGGATTTAGGGGGATTTGATTTTTTTATGTAAAGCCTGAGTCGCATAGCGAACGCCTGTGTTACAAAATGTTTTTTTGGAGCGGCACCTATAGGGCGGCCTCGTGCCGCCAAAAATCCTGTGAATACTACCTTTCGAGTTGGATAAGCAGTCATCGATCTTTTCTTTTCTGGAATTTTTCTTCTCTCTATGTGACTAAAGAATAATGTGGCATAACTCGCGTCATTACCGTAAGCACTTAACCAGTGATGGTCTCTGCTCCGCAACGCCTGCGGCTCGAAGCTGGATTGTCCAGGAATTAAAGAGGCTTGCGGATGATACGCCACCGGCTGGAAGCGGTTCAAAAGCGGCACGATTTCAGGAAGAATCGGATTCTCTGGCACGCCACGGGCGGAAACTGTCTCATCCTTACTGATAAAATTTCAAAAAGAACTGCCTAAATCGGATAAGTATTTGATATAAAATAAAAATCTTTGCACACCTTTTTCCTCGAGCGAAGTATCTGATATAATAAAATAAATCGGCAGGCTTGCTGCTCTGCCCGATTTTGCTCGACCACCGGCAGCATTGAATCGATCAATTTTATGATCAAAACTCTAGACTTTTAAGATGAAAAAACCGTCCTACGACCGCGAGACCCTGGCCCGCTGGGACCGGGAGCACCTCTGGCATCCCTTTACCCAGATGCAGGGCTTTAGGCAAGAGGAACTCCTGATCATCACCCATGGCCAGGGCAACTACCTGTTTGATCTCGAGGGCAACCGTTATCTGGACGGCGTCGCCTCCCTCTGGGCCAACCTCCACGGCCACCGGCGCCCGGAGCTGGACCGGGCCGTCCTCGACCAGTTGGGGCAGGTGGCCCACAGCACGCTCCTGGGCCTGGCCCATCCGCCGGCCATCGTCCTGGCCCGGCGCCTGGCCCAAGTCGCCCCGGCCGGACTAAACAAGGTCTTCTTCTCCGATGACGGCTCCACCGCGGTGGAGGTGGCCCTGAAACTCGCCTTCCAGTACTGGCAAAACCGGGGCCGGCCGGAGAAGCGGCGCTTCCTCAAGCTCAGCAACAGCTACCACGGCGACACCCTCGGGTCGGTATCGGTGGGGGGCATCCCGCTCTTCCACCAGGTCTACCACTCGCTGCTCTTCGACACCCTGGAGGCGCCGTCGCCCTACTGTTACCGTTGCCCCCACCAATGCGACTGCCGGGAGCAGTGCCTGGCCGTCTTGGCGGAGCAGGTGGCGCTCCATCACGGGGAGTTGGCCGCGGTCATCCTGGAGCCCGTCATGCAAGGCGCCGCCGGCATGCTGCCGCAGCCGCCGGGCTACCTGGCGAAGGTCAGGGAAGTGACCCGCCAACATGACGTCCTGCTCATCGCCGACGAAGTGGCGGTGGGTTTCGGCCGCACCGGCCGGATGTTCGCCTGCGAGCACGAGCAGGTGAGCCCGGATCTGATGTGCCTGGCCAAGGGCCTTACCGGCGGTTATCTGCCCCTCGCCGCCACCCTGGCCACCAATGAGATTTATGACGCCTTCCTGGGAGAATTTGCGGAATTCAAGACCTTCTTCCATGGCCATACCTACACCGGCAACCCCCTGGCCGCGGCCGCCGGCTTGGCCAACCTGGATATCTTTGCACACGACCGGGTGATCGAGGGCCTGGCGCCGAAGATCGAGCTCCTGACCCGGTTGCTGGCCGGGATCGCCGACCAGCCCCACGTGGGCGACGTCCGCCAGCGGGGTCTGATGGTGGGGATCGAATTGGTGCAGGAGAAGGAGAGCCGGGAGCCCTTCCCGGTGAACCAACGGGTCGGGCACCGGGTGATCCTGGCGGCCCGGAAACTGGGGGCGATACTCAGGCCCTTGGGGGACGTCATCGTCTTGCTGCCGCCCCTCAGCATCACCCTGGAGGAACTGGAGACCCTGGCCCAAATCACCCGGGAAGCCATCCACCGGGGCGCCGCGCCCGCCTGACCGGATCTAGTGGTCACCCTGCCCCAGGACGGACGCGGCGGCCCGCCCTGGGAATAATGGCCTGGTATCCCTCGCTTAGCCAACACCTGCCTTAATGCCGCTCATGCCCGCCTTCATGTCCGCCTTCATGCCCCCTCCCATGTTCGTAGCCTTCATGTCCCCGGTACTCGCGGCCCTCGTGCTGCTCTATTATCTCCCCGCCGATCTCGGGGACGGTATAATAGAAAAACTGGTCCAGAGGGTTGGCATAAGGCGCCGCATAATAGTTGTTGTAGTTACAATTGTAATAATTGGGATCGCAATACCCCGGCGGCGGAGGGTAAGGCTGGCCAAAGGCGGGCGCAGTGCCGCTTAAATATCCGGGCCACCCCCAACCCAGCAGAATGAAGGTCAATCCTATGGTTAACACAAATTTCTTCATGGAGGTTCTCCTTTAAATAAGGATGAAAAACTCCTCAACACCCGAAGGTGGGCAAAATCATCTTCCCTGGGGCTCCCTAATGGACACCCGATCCTGGTATTCGGGGTTACTTCTTTTTTTCTTTGGCTTCCTTCCCTTTAGGCTTTTCCATCATCTCGTGGTGCCAGTGCCCCAAGGCCAGGAGATACTTGCCTTGCTGCAACGGGGTCATTTGGGCCAGTTCCTCATCCCGTTGGCTCTTGAAGGAATCAAACAGCGCATCCATGCCACCGGTGAGGGCGCTCACCAGTTCCTTTACCTTCGCCTCATCCGGTTTAGCGGCCGCCAAGGCAGCCTTTAGATCTGCCTGGTCCTTCTTCAAACCGGCAATGAGCTGGGGGCGCTGGGCCGCATACTTATCTTCCACGGCCAGAACCGCCTTTTCTTTGTCGGGGGTGAGCTTCAACTGTTTGATGATTTGCTCCTTGTGCTTTTTGTAGTACTCTTCCCCCTTTCCGTCCTTGGCCTGGACCAGCGCCGGGGCTAGGAGCATGACGCTCAAGATGGCGCAGAGCGCCGCCAGTTTGAAATTAAACCTGCCTTTCATGTTGTCCTCTCCTTTGGTGCGGGATTTAACCCCCGAGAATAGTGAAGTCGATTGCCGGGGCCCGGCCGCCTGGTGGTGGTCATCTGGGCGGGAGCGGGAGGGTTCGCGATAATGTCAAGAAGCCGGGTCTGGTTCAGCGGGCCTGCTATTTTTGGTAAGTATGACTTGGGTGAAAGTCAAGCTTGGCTGGATTCCGGGGAGGGGCGGCCTGGCAGGGAGGGCCACTGCTAATTATTGGGAAGAGCTAGGGCTTCCTAGTAATTTATTGGCAGAATCGTCCAAGGTCCTATCTGAATCCTGCCTATTTGTGAGATCGGCCGGGTCGTTTGATCCGTAAAGTTTCAGGGAATTCCCGATTGACATGGGGCTTCCTATTAGACATATTGTTGTCACGCAGCTTCGATTTTCTCGCCGCCGCTGGAGGCGCTCAGCGGGTCCAGCCATCACCCCAAGGAGCCAGACCATGTCCAGGATTTTGCGTCTAAATATGGCCGACCAGACTTATCGCTGGCAAGAGGTGCCCACGGCCTACGCCGGTTTGGGAGGACGGGCCCTCACTTCCCGCCTCCTGCGCCAGGAAGTGGACCCCACCTGCCACCCGCTCAGCGAGGCCAACAAGTTAGTGGTGGCCCCGGGCCTGCTCACCGGCACCTCCGCGGCCAGCTCGGGACGCATCTCCGTGGGCGGCAAATCCCCGCTCACCGGCGGCATCAAGGAAAGTAACGCCGGGGGACTGGTCTCCCAGAAACTGGCCCGCCTGGGCATCATGGCCGTGGTGGTGGAAGGCAAACCCCATGAGGCCGACGGCTTCTACCTGGTGAAGATCTCCCGGGATGGGGTGGAATTTTTCCCGGCTTCCGAATACGAGGGCCTGGGCAACTACCGCACCATGGCCCAACTCTGGAAGCGCTTCGGCCGGGGGGTGGGGGTGATGAGCATCGGCCAGGCCGGAGAGAAGCGCCTGACCGCGGCCAGCATCAATTTCGCTGATCCCCACGGCCGCCCGGGGCGGGCGGCGGGACGCGGCGGCCTGGGGGCCCTGATGGGTTCCAAGAAGCTCAAGGCCCTGGTGGTGGATGATAAAGGCGCACCGGCCGGCGTTCCGCTGGCTGATCCGGAGAAATTCAAGGCCGCGACCCGGAAATGGGCCAAATTCCTCATCGAGCACCCGGTGAGCGGCCAGGCCCTGCCGGCGTTCGGCACCGCGGTGCTCATCAACATCGTCAATGAGGCCGGGGCCTTGCCCACCAAGAATTTCCGGGGCGGGCGCTTCGAGTACGCCGAAGACATCAGCGGCGAGCACATGGTCGAACTCATCAAGGCCCGGGGCGGCAAGACCAAAGAGGGCTGCCATCCCGGCTGCCTCATTCAGTGTTCCCAAACCTACCACGACGCCAAGGGCAAGTATCTCACCTCCGGCTTCGAATACGAGACCATCTGGGCCCTGGGCGCCAATACCCTGATCAGGAACCTGGACGAGATCGCCATGATCGACCGCCTCTGTGACGACTTCGGCCTGGACACCATCGAGATGGGCTGCACCCTCGGGGTGCTGATGGAAGGGGGCGTCATTCCCTGGGGCGACGGCCCGGCGGCTATCAAGATGATGAAAAAGGTGGGGAAAAACGACCCGTGGGGCCTGATCATCGGCAACGGCTCGGTCTTCACCGGCCGGGCCCTGGGCGTGGACCGGGTGCCGGCGGTCAAGGGCCAGGGGCTGCCGGCCTATGATCCCCGGGCCGAAAAGGGCGTGGGTCTCACCTACGCCACCAGCCCCATGGGCGGCGACCACACCGCGGGCTACGGGGTGGCCACCAACCTCCTGAAGTGCGGCGGCCAGGGCGACCCTTTAAAGAAGGAGGGCAATATCGAGCTCTCCCGCAACCTGCAAATCGCCACGGCGGCCATCGACTCCACCGGCCTCTGCCTGTTTGTCGCCTTCCCGGTGCTGGACAACCCCGAGGCCCTGCAATGCATCGTGGACATGCTCAACGCCCGCTATGGCCTGAGCCTGACCACCGGCGATGTGGGCACCCTGGGCCGCCAGGTGCTGCACGACGAACTGAGCTTCAACCACGACGCCGGCTTTACCAAGGCCCACGACCGCCTCCCGGGCTTCTTCAAGGAAAATCTGCAGCCCCATAACGTCACCTGGGACTTCACCGACGCCGAAATCGACCAGGTGCTGGAGGATTTGTAGCCTCGCAGGGGCGGTTCTCGAACCGCCCTCAGGTTTCAAAAGCTAAAATCTAATCGCCTACGCACGCCGATAACCGCCGATTTTTATCTGCGTGCCTCGGCGGTAAAATTATCGCGTTAGCTAAAAGTTCTTCGCTTTTATTCCCTCTCTCCTAATGGGGGAGAGGGTTAGGGTGAGGGGGAAGTAATCTCTTTGCTGCTTCCATTAATAGAAGTACGGATGAACGCTGATAAACGCTGACTTTAACGGTGTTCATCTGCCTTCTGCGGTTAAAATACCCCATGCCCCTGCAAATTTTCCTCAACGCTACCCTGCGGCCAATATATTCACGGCTATGACCCTTACCGGGGCATCACCTTGGAGATCCCCCCGGGTACGCCGGTGGGCCGGGTGATGGCTCAGTTGGGCCTGCCGGAGCGGGAAGTCACCCTGATCATGGTGGACGGCCGCCGCCGGGAGGCGGATTTTGCCCTGCAAGGTAATGAGCGCCTCGGACTGTTTCCGCCCATCGGCGGCGGTTGAAATGTGGCACCGCCGCCCCCGGCGGTGCTCTTTATTGGGGCGGGCGTCCCGCCCGCCCTGTAGGGTGCGCACTGCGCCCCATAAACCGCCCCGGCGGTGTTCTTTAGTGCTTCCCGTATTGGTGCCGAATGTTCCTCCTTTGCTGGCTTCCCCTGACCTTCCTTGATACCCTTGCTCGGTCCGCTATATCCGGCCCGCCAGCGGGGCTCAGGCAAAGATTCCGTTGCTACTTGAAGGGTTATCGTTCCTGTTCCGCAACGCTGGCGTTATCAAACCGGAATATTCTGAAAATAAAGGGGGTTGGCACCTAAACCTCGACGCTCCTGAGCGGCACAAAAGCGGCACACTTTCGGAAGAAAAAAAGTTCAGTGGAACATGGCCGCTGCTCAGTTGTTCCATCTGCACCAAAAAGACTCAGAATTTTTACGTTAAACACCTTGAAAATAGTGGGGCGGGCCTCCGTGCCCGCCGTTTCCCTGGCGCCTTGGGGCCTTGGCGTGAGATATTAATAACCTCACCCCAACGGCAGTATCTCCAGTCTTCCGGTATCGCCGTCGTAGTGGGCCAGGGCGCCGTGGTAGGCGGGGGCTTTTCCCAGGAGGAGGCGGATGGCCTCCTGGACTTGCAGGCTCGCCACCAGGGTGACGGTGGGGGCCAGGACCCCCGGAGCGGTTTCAGGGGCCGGAGGCGCGCTGATCGGGAACAGGAAAGGCAGGTCCCCGGGGTCTTGGGGCAGGATGGTGGTCACCTGGCCGAAGGCGCCGCACACCGCACCGTGCACCACCGGCACGCCGAATTGCCTGGCCGCCTTGATGAGCTCCCGCCGGGCCGTTAACGTGTCCAGGGCGTCCAGCAGTACCTGGACCGGGGGCAGGAATTTCCGGAGGTTCTCCTGGTCCAGGAATTCCGGGATGGCCTCGACGCTCAACCCGGCATTGACATCCCGGAGATGCCGGGCGGTGACCATGGCCTTGTTCTGCCCCAGGGTTTTGGCGGTGGCCAGCAACTGGCGGTTCAGGTTCGAGGGGGCGAAGGCGTCGCCGTCGGCCAGATAAAGCTGCCCCACCCCGACCCGGGCCAGGAGCTGCGCCTGGCAGCCCCCCAGGCCGCCCAGGCCCGCCACCAGGGCGCAGCTCCGCCAGAGGGTGAGCTGCTCCGCCGGGGTCAGGCTGGGGAAGTTGCGCTCGAAACATTCCGGGAAGATGCCGGCTTCCAGGGCCACTTCGATGGCCTGGCGCAAGCTGAGTCCTTGGGCCGCGGCCCAGGAACACAGGCTCTCCTGGGAAGCCAGCAGAAATTCCCGTTCGCCTCTTTGGGCTTGTCTGGCAATAGATCTAAAGGGCATGGCCTAACTAGGGCAAATTTTATTACGGCGCGGGCGGGGGCACGTGCTTGTTGAAATGAATGACCAGAAAAATGACGATACTCATAACTGCGATCACCAGGATCAAGGTTAAAAGCTGTTTTTTCCGGTTTTTAAGCGCCTTTTCGAGCCCTTGACTAAAAGAGCTTGTTTTGAGCAGCCCGCGCCAGCCGCAGGACTTCTCCCGGCATCGGTAGGCCCGCCAGCCCAAAACCTTCTGCAATTTCTCCGAGACTCCTCGGGTGTGACTCCGCCTCAGGCGATCAGAACCACATCTGGGACAGACGGAACCCGGCATATCTCCCCCCTTCGGCCCTACCCATGGTAAGTTCGGATGATTGCTTCCGCCTCCCGCCAGTTCCGCAGGGCCAGGGTGCAGATACTGACGGCGTCGGCGCCGATCTCGAAGTAGCGCTGCACGTCCGCCCGCGAGCTCACGCCGCAGCCCATGATCAAGAAGCAGTTCACCCGACGACGCAATTCCCGGTTATATGCATAGGCCGCGGCCCAGGCCGGGCCGCCGGAGACTCCGCCGCCGCCCACCTGCCACAGGGGCGAGCGGGGATAGCGGTCCGGCGGGAAAATGATGCCGTAAGGGATGGTGTTAACGGCGTGGACGGCATTAACCCCGAGACCCTCCAACTCCTGGGCGAACTCGTAAGGGTGGCAGAAGCTGAGCTTGGCGATCAGGAAGAGTTCGGGGTAATGCCGCCGCACCTCCCGGGAGCAGTGCAGGCCCTGGCCGATATTTTGGGCGATCTCCTCGGCGGAGTTAGGGCAGGAATAGTTGAGTTCCACCGCCCAAAAATGCGGGCCCAGGGCTTGCCGGTAAATCTCCAGGGCCTCCAGGGTCTCCCGGACGGCGATCTCCGTGCCCTTGATGAATTCGGGGTAGAGGTTGGGGATGACGTGGAGACCTAGAGCGCAGGCGCGCCGAATCTCCGGAGCGCAGCCCGCGGCGCCGTGGTTGGTGAGGCCGTAGGCGTTGAGCAGGCCCAGCCCCGGCAGCCGGCGGAGATATTTCCAGGTGAGGGGGTTTTCGGGGATGAAGTTGCCCCGCCTTGGAAAACGGGTAGCCGACTTGGTGAGGACCGTGGCGCCGGTTTCTTGCACCGCCCGTAGCAGCGCCCGGTAGCCGGGCAGCAAGGTATAGGGGAAGATGCCCCATCCGGCCTGCCCCAGGGCGGTGGAGATGACCACTGCGGAGATTTTTCGTTTAGAGTTCAAGGTTAAACCAGGTGCTTCCAAGGGCCCGGCCCTGCTCTTCTCCAATGGACTATAGTCCAAATGCCGTCGTCTGACAAGAGGCGAGTCGACCGCTTTTCCATTGACAATCCAGCGATTATTGGTAAAAACTAGAGATATAGGAGCAATATGGAAATGCCTCAACCCGATGTAAATAAAACAACAAAGCCATCAAAATTAAAGAACTTTGCCAAGAATTTCTCGCTGATACTTTTGAGTCTAATTTTTGCCCTGAGTATTTGTGAGATTACTTTGCTGTTTTACAATCCCTTTGGGTTTAGAATCAAAGGCGACAACATTGTATTGCCGGTCAATAAGACAGAGATCCTGCATCATGGTAAATGCACCAAGATCGACGCCCTGGTGGTGCATCATAACAATTCACTGGGTTTTAAAGGTCCGGAACCGCCCAAGGATTTCGCCGACTGGCTGACCGTGGTGGCGGTGGGCGGCAGCACCACCGAGTGTCTGGAGATCGCCGCGGACAAGACCTGGCCGTATCAGTTGGGAGTCAAATTACAGCACGATTTTAAGAAGCTTGTGGCTCAACAATGCCGGGTTTTGCGGCCATTCCACCTACGGCCATTACATCCTGATGCACAACTTTATTGCCAAATTGAAGCCGAAGGTGGCAGTTTTTCTGATCGGCATCAATGAAGTAGGAGTCAGCAATCCCCGGGAATTCGACACCCGGATGACCACCAACCTCAGCTTTCGCTCGATGGATAAGTTTTTGGCCTCCCTGGCCTACCGCAGCGAAGTGGCCTCCTTGGCCCTGAATCTCTACCGTTATTGCTTCCCCAAATCGGTGCAGGCCATCGGCCAGCGGGACATGGGGGAGCTGGACCTGGCGAAGCTGCCGACTCTGGAGTTGACCGTGGCGGAACAGGCGGCGATTCTCAAGACCCACGCCGAAAAGTTTGTGCCGGCCTTTGAGGTGCGGCTGCGGCGGCTCCTCCAGGTTACCCGGGAGAACGGCATCTTGCCGGTGCTGCTCACCCAGCCGGTGGTTTACGGGCCGGCCGTGGACCCGGCAACCGGCATCGACCTGGGCAAGATTGTGGTGGCCAACGGCATGAACGGCGAGGTGGGCTGGCAGGTCCTGGAGCTTTACAACGACGTCACCCGCCAGGTGGGGGCCGAAGCGGGCATCCTGGTGATCGATGAGGCCCGGCAGATGCCCAAGGATTCCCGGGATTATTACGACCTGATGCATTTCTCCAATGCCGGGGCCGAAAAGTTCGCCGAGATCGCCGCCCGGGGCCTGAGCCCCTATCTGGCCGGCAAATTCAGCCAGTTCGCCAAATAAGGCAAACGGAGAGCAGTCCCCTCGCCGCCAAAAGAACCGTACGCCACAGCTTACCTTGGAGGTACCGTCTCCAGCATCCTGATATAACTGACGGGCCGGACAGAGATGTTGCCCGTAAAGGGATAATCTAACTCTATGATCAGAAAAAACGTTGAGGCGATTAGTATTACAAATAGTGATTTGAGTAAGGCATGCAGCAAGATGCTTTCGGTACCTAGTAAAGTTGAAAAAACTAACGTAACAATGGCGCCGATGATTAACACTCCCCAGATAACCCCTGGTAAATTTGATTCCAACTCGAGGAGGCGCTCATTTCTCAACTTGGAAAGGTTGTACAGGTCTTTCAAAATCACATTATAAAGAATTTCTTCTTGCCGTCCCTTCGGATTAATCTTCTCAGCACTGCTCCAGAGATTCTGCAGCGCCTGTTCGGTTCCCTGGCTCGTTTTCATCTGCGCCATGGCGGGATATTCAGCTTCCACGACCTGGTGGGCGAAGTCCAGCAGGGCCTGGATCGTACCCTTGGTCTGTTCTTTATCAGGATACAGGGTCAGGTCGCGATACAGGGCCAGGGCCTCGGTGCCCTCCCGGGAGGCATTATCCACCGCCTTGGTATACTCCTGCCACATTACCACCACGACAAAGGCCAATAAGAAGCCGAAAAAGGCCCCGGCGCGGTTGAAAATGGGGGAACCCACATCGTTGAGGTCACACCGCTTTTTGCAGCTGAGCAACCGGGTAATCCCCCAAAACACCAGGAGCGAGATGCTGATGAAAACTACATTAATCAGAATGAAGAGCAACCAGGGCGGCAGCGTTAATAGTTTGGCAGTGAAGGGCATTTGGCGCCTCTGCTTAAGACCCTGGGGCGAAATAGGCCTCGGCCCGGGCCAGGTCAGCCGGGGTGTCCACCTCCAGGGTGTCGCCGGCGGTTTCGACGATTTGGATGGGGAAGCCGTGCTCCAGTGCCCGGAGCTGCTCCAGCTTCTCCGCTTCCTCCCAGCGCCCCGGGGCGAGGTGGACGAACTCCTGTAGAAAACCGAGCCGGTAGGCATAGATTCCCAGGTGCCGGTAAAAATAGGGCTTATCCGCGTCCCGCCAGCAGGGCAGGGGGCTGCGGGAGAAATAGAGGGCCCGGTGGCGGCGGTCGAAGACCACCTTGACCACGTTGGGGTTGGCCGCGGCTTCGGGGTCGGTGAGCTTGCGGACCGGGGTCACCATAACCACCTCCGGGTCCCGGCGCAAGGGTGCGGCCAACTGGCCGATGAGCTCCAGGGGAAAGAGCGGTTGGTCGCCCTGGATGTTGACTACGAGGTCTTCCGGGGCCAGGTCCAGCAGGTGCGCCGCCTCAGCCAGGCGGTCACTGCCCGAGGGATGATCGGACCGGGTCAGCACCGCCTGACCGCCGAAACCCTCCACGCAGTCCCGGATGCGCGCCTCGTCGGTGGCCACCCAAAGGCCATCCAATTCCTTAACCTGCCGGGCCTGCTCCCAGACCCGCTGGATCAGGGGCTTGCCGGCAATGAGCGCCAGAGGCTTCCCCGGAAAGCGGGTGGAGCCGTAGCGGGCGGGGATAAGGGCGATAATTTTCATTTATTAGTTATGTTTGGTTTGTTTAGAAATATTAAGGCCTTGTAGCTAAGTTATTATAGCCCAATGGGACAGCGGGATTTAGTCTTCCGATACCCAGAGAAGGCATAAAGATTTTTTCAATACGTATCGCTTCGAATAATTGCTCAAAATCATTTTTCTCATTGATATCAAACAACCATTTCAAACGATTGAAATATTCTGTCGATGCTGCCCTTGTAAATATTGGAAAAGCACCATGAAACCTGCCGATAAATAACAAGGTATCAGGCCACCAGTTCTGATTAGGCCATGAATCTTCCCTTAAATTGCGTAATGAATCTAAGCAATCTCGAAGAAATAATGTAAAGTCAGCCTGCATAAGTTGCTCAAAATTAAACCCCGTTCCATCAACTCTTTGCTTTAGCAAGGCAGACCGAAGGGAGATAATATTTAGATTAAGCCTTCTTTTTCTGGATTCAAGCGATTTCATATCCTGGCGAATGTAGGAAAAAGTCACAATATTATCTTGCCTATAACTTTTTTCATAATAATAAGGTTGTCGAACTAAGGTAGATACTCCATTAAAACATTCATATTTTAATAAGCTTGCTATTGCATATAAAAAAAGCTCTTGGATAATAAACCTATAATTATCAAAATCCCATTCGCTGCAAGACATAACATTTTTAGGCATATCTAAATATGGCAATAGCCCTTCAAAGAAACGATGTAAGCGCTGATGAGTATTAGGTTCATCAAGATATTGAGCAAGAGATATAAAAATCTCTATAGCTTCATTACGAAATGGGATAAATTCTTCTATATTCTGGATTACTTTATCATCGAATTCTCCACCATCTCCCTTTAATCGAAATTTTTCTAAGTTTTCCACAAATGTATCAAAAAATTCAGATAGGGCTCCCTTGCAGTACGACTTATTATTTCTAATCGCATCCAAAGCGCGTCTGAATTTTGGCGTAGTACCAAGACTTACAGAGGGAATATCTGATAGAAATGCAGGCTTCTTACCTATATCTGGCTTTTCGTAAAGAGGCTTATCATAAATCCAGCGCAAAAGCTGCTCAAAGTTCTTTGCATAGAGATCATCATCACTAAGATCAATATATATTCTTGATTTATAATAAACCGGTAGAAATGGATTTCCAACCTCATCTTTCTCTCTTAAAATAGCTACAAACTTATTCTGATCTGTTTTTTCATATATCTCAGGAGTTATTATTTGAGTCTCAGTACCTACCCCTCCCTTTCTTACATCAGCTTTTTCCGAGTAGGCGCGATCGCAAATTAATGCCACTTTTTTAATATTGGGGTCCTTAACCATCTGTTCCATAAAGTCGATAGCATCCTGTCCCTCTTTAAGGTCCCATTTATCCAAGATAACATCAATACCACTCTCACGGAGTTCTGTTGATAGCATTAATACCCATTGTTCATGCTCCGGAGTCGTCCAACTGTAAGAAATAAATAGTTTCGGAGGGGCTTCTACAGCCATAAAGCTTTTTACTCCCTGAATAACCTATTAAATTAACATCAAATAAAGTCATCTACCGAGTCAATTTAATCTTAATCTCAAAATCAAATTTCGTCAAATGGATTCCGGGTCCGGACGCTTGTGCCCAAATTCCATTCTTGGTTTCCTTGACATCAACGATATGATGCTTATTGTTCAGTAATGATTACTCTATATTGGTGATGAAGTTCAGGAGGCTAAGACTTGATACCCATTGATAAACTGACATATAAGGCCCAGGAGGCCCTGCAGGGGGCCCAGGAACTGGCCCGGCAGTTGAGTCACAACCAGTTGGAGCCGGCCCATTTGCTCAGGACCCTCCTGGCACAGGAAGAGGGGCTGATCCGCCCCCTCCTGCAAAAGCTGGAAGTTGACCCCAAGAATCTGATCCAGAAGGTGGACGACCTATTGACCCGGCTGCCCCGGGTGAGCGGCGGGAGCCAGGTCTACCTCTCCCCCGGTTTTAATCAGGCCCTGGACGAGGCCCTGAAACAGGCCCGTTTGATGAAGGACGACTACGTCTCCACCGAGCACCTGCTTTGGGCCCTGGCAGCGGATAAGGGCACCGACGCGGGGAAATTATTCAAATCCCTGGGGCTAACGCCCGAGGCCATCCTCAAGGCCCTGGCGGACCTCAGAGGCGCCCAGCGGGTCACGGACCAGTCCCCGGAGGAGAAGTTTCAGCCCCTGGAGAAGTACGGCAAGGACCTGACGGAGATGGCCCGGTCCGGCAAGCTGGACCCGGTGATCGGCCGGGATAGCGAAATCCGGCGGATCATCCAGGTGCTCTCCCGGCGCACCAAGAACAACCCGGTGCTCATCGGCGAGGCCGGGGTGGGCAAGACCGCCATCGTCGAGGGCCTGGCCCAACGCATCGTCAACGGCGACGTGCCCGAGAGCCTGAAAAACAAGCGCCTGGTGGCCCTGGACATGGGCTCCCTCATTGCCGGCACCAAGTTCCGGGGCGAGTTCGAAGACCGCCTCAAGGCGGTGCTCAAGGAAGTGACCGAATCCGAGGGCCAGATCATCATGTTCATCGACGAGCTCCACACCCTGGTGGGCGCCGGGGCGGCGGAAGGGGCGATGGACGCCTCCAACATGATCAAGCCGGCCCTGGCCCGGGGCGAGCTGCACTGCGTCGGGCGCCACCACCATCAACGAATACCGCAAGTACATCGAAAAGGACGCGGCCCTGGAGCGCCGCTTCCAGCCCATCATGGTGGCCGAACCCTCGGTGGAGGACACCATCGCCATCCTCCGGGGCCTGAAGGAAAAATACGAGGTGCACCACGGGGTGCGCATCAAGGACGCGGCCATCGTGGCCGCGGCCACCCTGTCGCACCGCTACATCACCGACCGGCAGCTGCCGGACAAGGCGGTGGACCTGATCGACGAGGCGGCCAGTCAAACTGCGCATGGAGATCGATTGCCCGCCCGGCCGAGATCGACGAAATCGAGCGCAAGATCACCCAGGAGGAGATCGAGCGGGAGGCCCTGCGCAAAGAGACA
This sequence comes from uncultured delta proteobacterium, assembly GCA_963701845.1. GTDB lineage: Bacteria > Desulfobacterota > Desulfobaccia > Desulfobaccales > 0-14-0-80-60-11 > JAPLJC01. The sequence goes on from CAVPBF010000006.1 coordinate 258,071, forward strand.
CGACCCGGTCTCCCAGGAGCGCCTGGCCAAGATCGAAAAGAGCCTGGCGGACATGCAAGGAGAAGAGCGCCGCGCTCAAGGCCCGCTGGCAGCAGGAAAAGGAGGTCATCAGCCACATCCGCGGCGTCAAGGAGCAGATCGAAAAGGCCCAGTTCGATGCGGCCAATGCCGAACGCCTGGGCGACCTGGCCCGGGCTGCGGAACTGAAATACGGCACCATCACCAACCTGCAAAAGGAGCTGGAAGCGGAAACCCGGAAATTGGCCGAGATGCAGCAGGAAGGGGCCATGCTGAAGGAAGAGGTGGACGCCGAAGATATTGCCGAAGTGGTCTCCAAGTGGAGCGGCATCCCGGTGACCCGCATGCTGGAGGGCGAGAAGCAGAAGCTGCTGCATATGGAGGAGCGCCTGGCCGCCCGAGTGGTGGGCCAGGAGGAGGCGGTGCAGGCGGTAAGCAACGCGGTGCGCCGGGCCCGCTCCGGCTTGCAGGATCCCAACCGGCCCCTGGGCTCGTTCATCTTCCTGGGCCCCACCGGGGTGGGCAAGACCGAGCTGGCCCGGGCCCTGGCCGAATTCCTCTTCGACTCCGAGAACGCCATGGTGCGCCTGGACATGAGCGAATACATGGAGAAGCACACGGTTTCCCGGCTCATCGGGGCGCCGCCGGGCTACGTGGGCTACGAGGAGGGCGGCCAGCTCACCGAGGCGGTGCGCCGCCGGCCTTACTCAGTGGTGCTTGTTCGATGAGATCGAGAAGGCCCACCCGGAGGTCTTCAATTCGCTTCTGCAAATCCTGGACGACGGCCGCCTCACCGACGGCCACGGCCGCACCGTGGACTTCAAGAACACCCTCGTCATCATGACCTCCAATATCGGCAGCCAGTACATCGCCGAGATGACCGAAGAGCAGCAGATGCGGGAGCGGGTCATGGAGACCCTGCGGCTCCACTTTAAGCCGGAGTTCCTGAACCGGGTGGACGATATCCTCATCTTCCACCGCCTGACCAAGGAGCAACTGCGGGTCATCGTCACCCTGCAGATGGCCCGGCTGCGGAAACTCCTGGCCGACCGCCAGCTCGACCTGGAACTGACGGACACGGCCCGGGACTTCCTGGCCGAGGCCGGGCTACGACCCGGTCTACGGCGCCCGGCCGCTGCGCCGGGCCATCCAGCACCACCTCCAGGATAAACTGGCCCCCATGCTGCTGGAAGGCCGACTTCAAGGAAGGCGACACCATCCTGGTGGACGCGGACGCCGCAGGGCTGACCTTCGCCGGAAAGGGCGAATGAAAACCAAAACCTTGGGGAGGGGGAAGGGACTTCGTCCCTTCCCCCTCCCCAAACCCCTCCCCCAACCCGTGTAGGTGTAGGGGCGACCCGCTGGGTCGCTTTTTTTATCTGTAAAAGCTTATCTCAAACAGAGATATCTCCTTAGATGGAACCCTTGTTCTTCATTCTCTTAACCTTAAGTAGCTCACAAGGGATTTCTCCTTCTGTCAGCGCCCATTCAAACCAATTCATCTGGTTTTGAGAAAGTTCGTCATGAGGTGATTTAACTTCCGAAAAACGGAATTCATTGTTATTGAAGACCAAAAGGTCAGGCCACCCAGATTGCCTATCCCAAAAATCAGATATAGCCCATTTTATGGATTTCAAAATCACTTCCTTAGGAAGGATTTCAAGAGCTTTCCTTCCTAAGTTAACAGCATCATCATCCGCAACCCATAAATAATCACGAATAAATTCCGTTTCTCTCAGTAAAATATCATATAAAGCCATTAAAGGAGAAGCTTCCATCTCGACAAACCATGAATCTATAAATTCACGTCTGCGTAAGTAATAATTTGCCGAGCCAAAGTCTTCCGGGACATAGAAAGAGATATTTGGAGTATCCCTATTTTGATTAGTCCATCCCCGAGTCGAACCTAGCATAACTAAGCGCGTCTTTGGATCACTTTTATCTTGAATACCAACACCAAAAAAAGTTCCAACCAATACTGAAATAAGTTTTCGCTCACACTTTAAAACATTAAATCCTTGGTTTCTATACCAGCTCATTATAAGTTCTTCAACGGACACTACATTACCAGATGGGTCTATCCACTTACCAATCCTTTGCCCACCACGTTCAATTTGTTGGTAAGGAGCACTAATTTCCCTAACAGCAATTGGAACCTCAACGAAGAATTCGGCACATGTTCTTTCTTTGGTATCGTACTTAGGCTTGGTGCGATGAATATTTTGCCAAAGTTTTTTAGCCTTCTGCCGAAGATTTTTCTTAACATCAGGGAAGGCAAAATCATGCTCAGTTATGTCGCGAAATTTAAAATTATGCCCATAATATTCGAGTAATAATTCGCAATATGTTTTAAAAATCTCTCTCCAATAAAAACGTTCGACCTTTCCCTTCAACCCCCATATTTCTGCCCTAGGATGGGGCTCCTCTATCTCTCCTCGGCATTCTGCGCAAATATTCTCAGCAAAGCCATGAACTTGTATTCTTCTCCTTGTTCCATATTCACTGGCAAAACTAATCTGATGAGGAAGAAAAGTTGTAGCAAGTTCGCGCTCACACTCGCACATGAGTATCTGACCACAGTCTTTGCATCGGTATTTCCTAAAAAACTCATAATGGTTCAAACACTCGACAGAGCCATGAATACAAGTCATATTCATAACTGCTCCATCACTTTCGGCCACAGTCGCCCGGCGGGGCCGGGGAGGAAGTAGTCGGTGAGGTTCCTGGTCAGGCCGGTGGGTTCCAGGTTGTTTTCGACGATCAGGGCGCCATGCTCCTTGGCGGTGTAGGGGAGGTAGCTGGCCGGGGCCACTTCGCCGGAGGTGCCGATGACTATCATCAAATCGCACTCCCGGGCCAGTTCCTCGGACTCTTTTTGGGCCGCCTCCGGGATGGCTTCGCCGAAGAAGACCACGTCGGGGCGGATAAGGCCACCACAGAGGCAATAGAGCGGGGTGTGCGAAAAATCCAGGGTTTCCCGGGGATGCTGGCCGCGGCAGGTGTCGCAGATGAAGCGGTGGGCGTTGCCGTGGAATTCCACTACGTGTTGGCTGCCCGCGGCCTGATGCAGGTTGTCGACGTTCTGGGTGATGATCCCCAGCAGCAGTCCCTGGGCTTCCAGCTCCGCCAGGGCGTAATGGGCCGGGTTGGGCCGGGCGCGGCTGATGACCGCGTCCATTTCCTTGAGCAGGGTCCAGACCTTGGCCGGGTTATTCCTAAAGGCCCGGATGTGGGCGTATTCCATGGGATCGAAGCGCTCCCAGAGGCCGCCTTTGCTGCGGAAGTCGGGGATGCCGGACTCCACCGAGATGCCGGCGCCGGTTAAGGCAACGAGGCGGCGGTGCCGGCGCAGGATGGCGGCCAGCTTCTCCGGGGTGATGGCTTTGGACTGAACGGGCATAGTCTGGAAAATCTTACCACAAAAGATAGTTCAAGGTTCAAAGTTCAAAGTCAAAGTCAAAGTCAAAATCAAGATTAAAAAATTAGTAATTAAGCTCCGTCAGGGTGGCCGAGCCAGGTCCGGCGGCGAAAAAGTCAATCCCAGGTGCAACTTAGGGAAGAAAAAACTGTACATCATCCAAGTTACTAATATCATTTGGGTTTATGGAATTAGCCGGCCATTTTCGCGGGCCTTGGGGCGCAAAAAGCGGCCCTTTGAGGCGATATTGTGCCGGCACTGGAAAAAATTCCGCAAGGTGATGCGCATAAGTACCTTATTTTGCTAACTTTAGTCCGCTGGGGCGGCGCTAAATTACCGGTCCGACACCGCCTCAGCGCCGCGGGTGTACCGCATTTGTGCCGCTTGGCGGCCGGGCGCTCCGGGGGTAGAGCGGTCAGTTTTCATGTGGTTAAGGTAATTCCAGGTGGGAGAAATTTCCAGAAAGGAAGAGAAGGTTGACCCAGATCCGTCTAAGACCAGGGTGCTACTATTTTCGGGTGGTGGAAAAGGTTAAGCCAACCTAATTTTTACCATCTTTTAGCACAAATTTAATTAAACAATAATGACAAACCTTGAGCAGCATAGTTACCTTTTTAGGTAAGTAAAGACAAATCCACCGCGAGGCCGCGGCGGAAAGCTAGAGGTCTCAAGGATGAGGCCGGGTTGCCTGGAAACCAGGTAGCGCGGCTTTTTGTGAGGAAAATCAACAAAGTGGAGGATCATTTGCCAGGAGACGCTAATTCAGGCCAATTTAGGCTGATGTTCACCGTGACTAAGGCGATTGGATTTAGGAAAGGATTCTTATTGGTTTTGCTGACGGTACTGCTCTTGATTGCGGGTACCGCCTGGGCCACACATCATTCCTTCACCGCGATAGATCCTGCCTGGCTCCTTTTGGGGTCTAGTCTGGTTGGACTGGCTGGATTAAGGAGAAGGAAGACAAAGGCTTAGGATCAATCTTTAGTACTTCCATCCGGAGGGCAGGGTCGGCCACGGCCCTGCCTTTTTTTATGGGCAAGCTATCAAGCCAGATAGAGAATAACTCCTAGAGGCAAAGTCAAGTTGGCAAGGTGCCCCGGTGTTTTTTTAGAATCCGAGCCAGTCTCCTATTCGTGGTTCCCCGCTCACAGGTGAAAGGCTCGATATCTTGCCGCCGGCAAAACTTATCTAAAATTCCAAAGGGTTGCGGATCTGAGCTTCGTACCCGGTGTGATCAGGCGTGGGGGTATGCCAGGATTGGAGTGGAAAGAGGTATAATCCAGGGGGCAGGGCAGGGATGAAGTGCAGATGCAGGCTTCGGCCTCAGCTCTAGTGGAACAGAGGGTGGCGCAATGCATACGGATGAGTATGAGATCTCTATCGGCAGGGAAATCAGCTTGTGCCGGAAAATGGTAAGGCGGTTGCAAGAGGCGCTCGCCAGGCGGGAGAAGCAATACGGGATGACGACGGAAGCCTTTCTACAAGCCCTGGAGGATGGCTGCCGGTCCGAAAAGCCTCCCATACAGAGCTGGAACCAAGAATACCAAGAGTTGCAATACTGGCAAAAGATTTTGAGCGAATATGAAGAAGCCCTGGAGAGCCTCAAACGGCTCTGAAGCAGCCGGGAAAAGCTTTCGGCCAGGACAAATCAGGCTTTATTCGGCGGCTATGGATGCGGTCAGGGCCAGCCGCGTTTTGGCGGCGCCCCGGAGATCCTGGATACCCAGCCAGACGAGCACCACCGCGAAGAGCAGGCGCAGATTGGCCTCGCTGAGGAGATGGGCCACGCTGCCGCCGCCGTAGGTGCCGATAACGATCCCGCAGATCAGGCCGGGCAAGACCTTGGTCACCACGTTGCCCAGGCGCCAGTGGGTATAGGCGCCCACTGAACCGGACGGCACCATGGCCAGCAGCGAACTGCCCTGGGCGGTGTACTGGTTGAAACCCAGCAGCAGCACCATGGCCGGGGTCATGACGGCGCCGCCGCCGACGCCCATCATGCCGGAGATGAAACCGGCCGCGGCGCCGCCGGCCAACAGGATGACGACTTTGAGCCAGCCGCCGGCGGGATGGGCCAGGAAGGCCAGATAGGACATAAATGGTTTGCTCAGCAGCAACAGGGAGATAACGATTAAAAAGCCTCCGAAGGCCCGTTTAAGCTGCCACTCCGGCAGGGCGTGGGCATAAAGCGCTCCGAAGCGGGCGGTGACCATACCGGCGGCAGTCAGGAGGGCTGCGGCCAGAAAGTCCACCGAGCCGTTCAGGTAATAAGTGCAGGCGCCGGCCAGGCCGGTAAAGACCAGGGCCATGAGGCTGGTGCCGTGGGCCTGGTGCTGGCTAAATTTGTAGAACCGCACCAACAGAGGGATCATAATGACCCCGCCGCCCAGGCCCACCAGCCCACCGAAGAATCCGGCGAGCAGGCCGATCAGGAGACTCAAACAGAAAGCCATGCAGCCATGAACCTCTGAGAAATTATTTCAGCACCGTTTTCGCGTTCGCCGGGTCAGCGCACCAAATAGAAGATGCCGATGATCACGCCGACGGTGACCACGATGCGGCGCAGCGTCGCCGGTTGGATACGGCCGGCCAGGCGACCACCCAGGGCCCCGCCCCCCAGGGCGCCCACCATCATCGCCAGGGCCACGGGCCAGACGATTTTTCCCGAGAACACGAAAAAGACGGCGGCCGCGATATTGATACAGAAGGAGATGATCTGCTTCAGGGCGTTCAGGCGGGTGAGGGTGTCTTCCAGCACCAGTCCCAGGACAGCCAGGACGATGACGCTGAGCCCGGCCCCGAAATAGCCGCCGTAGATGGCGGCCAGAAAGACCGGCAGCGCGGTCCAGGCCTCGTGGGGAGTGGCCGAGCCATTTCGGACGGCCCGGTCCACGAGCCAGGCGCGCAGCCGCTCCTGGACGGCCAGCAGGCCGGTGGCCAGGAGGATCAAGTAGGGCACCAGGGCCCGGAACATGGACTCGCCGGTGTTCAGGAGCAGGAAGCCACCGGCGATGCCGCCCAGGACGCCGGCCGGGGCCAGAAACCACAAGTGGCGCTCATGGCCGCGCAGGTCGCGGATCTGGGCGAAGGTCCCCCCCAGGTAGCCCGGGCAGAGGGCCACGGTATTGGTGATGTTGGCCGGGACGGCGGGAAGCCCCACTGCCATGAGCACCGGAAAGGTGATGAGCGTGCCGCCGCCGGCCAGGGCATTCACCGCCCCGCCGACGATGGCCGCCAGGCCGATGAAGAGATAGGAAAGTGCGTCCAAATTTATTTTGTCTATCCTTTCGGAATAACTCCTGGGAGCGTGCCAAAAAACGGGCGGACAACGCAGGTCCGCCCCTACAGGAATTTGTTTAGGTCGCTTGGTACATATGCGACGAAATCTCTGCGAAATTATTTTGTCATTTTTAGGAATTTAAGCAAGCCGGATCACGGCCTGCTTTGCAACAGCACAGGCTGGAAGCCTGCGCTACGGATGATTATCGCCTGTCGGCGATCTACCCCACCTTGATCCTGGCGTCCAGGGCCAGAAGGCCGGGTTGGCCGTGAGCCAGTCGGACCGGGTTGAGGTCCATTTCCTGGATTTGGGGAAACTGCAACATAAATTGGGACAGGGCCGCCAGGGCCCGGCTCAGGGCCTCCAGGTCGGCGGGCGGGACGCCCCGGAAGCCGGCCAGCAGGCGGCCGATAGTGGTTTCGGCCACCAGGTCCCGGGCCTGGGCCGGGCTGATGGGGGCCACCCGGAGGGCGACGTCCGCCAGGATCTCGGTTTCGATGCCGCCGGCCCCGAAGGCCACCACCGGGCCGAAGGACTGATCGCGGCGGGCCCCCAGGAGCGTTTCCCGGCCGCCGGCGGCCTGGGCCATGACCACCACCTGCCAGGTCTCGCCGGGAGGCAGGCTTTGGTCGGCCAGGTCAGCCAGTTGCTGGTGGGCGGCCAGGACTGCGCCGCGGTCCTGGAGGTTCAGGAGCACGCCGCCGGCTTCGGTCTTGTGGATCAAGGCGGCGGCGGCCAGTTTCAGGACCACGGGGTAGCCCAGGGCCGCGGCGGCCGCGACGGCCTCCTCCGGGCTCTTGACCGCCCGCCAGGGGGCTACCGGCACGCCCAGGGCCTCGACGACGCTCAGGGCCAGGGGCAGGGGCAGAAATTCGTCCCGGGCCTGGGCCAGTAAGCCGGAGAGCTTTGCCGCCCCCGGTAGTGGCGAAATCGGCGCCAGTACCTCAGGAGTGGACCGGGCGGCCCGATCCCGGCTCCAGGCCAGGGCCCGGACGGCCTCCTCAGGAAAGCGAAACACCGGCACCTTGAGGGTGTCCCGGAAAAACTCCATCTCATCCAGGGTGCAAAGGATGGTGATGGCCAGGGGCTTGCCGGCTGCCTTGGCCAGTTCGAGGCTGCGTTTGGCCATCTCCCGGCCGGCGGCAACCTCAAAGTCGGCCAGGGGGCCGTAGTGGAGCAGGATGGCATCCACTTCCGGGTCACGGCAGACCGCGGCCATGACCTCGGTATAGACGTTGAAGTCGAAGATGTCCCCCAGGTCGATGGGGTTGCCGGGGTGAATGACCCCGGCCCGGGAGTGGTTGCTGATAAAATCGGCCAGAGGCTCGGCCAGGGGCGGCAGACGGAAGCCGTAACGGCGGCAGGCATAGGCGGCCACCAGTGCCTCGCCGCCACTGCGGGAGAAAACCATCAGGCCATCGCCCTGCACGGGGGGCTGGCCCACCAGCTTGGCCATGGCGAGAAAGTCCGCCTGGTCCGTGATGTGCACCAGGCCGCCCTGGCGACAGGCGGCGGCCACCACGTCTTCGTCGGCGGTGAGGGAGGCGGTATGGGATTGGGCGATGCCTGCGGTCTCGGGCCCGACGTTGGCCGCGTGCAGAAAGACCGGCTTGTCGGCCCCGCGGGCAGCCTCGAGCAAGCCCCGGCCGTCGGCCACGCCTTCCAGATAGACATAAACCGCGTCGGTGCCCGGGTCTTCGAGGAAATAGGCCAGGGCCTCGTTTTCGTCCACATTCAATTTGTTGCCCAGGCTCAGGTATTTGTTGAAACCCAGGCCCTCCCGGGTCATCCAGGCCAGCAGATGGGTGGCGACGCCGCCGCTCTGGGCGATGATGGAGATGGGGCCCAGGCGGGGCATGGGGCGCACCCAGGCGAAGGGCAGGGCCAGACCGTTCTCCATGTTCATGCAGCCCAGGCCGTTGGGCCCGATCAGGCGGATATGGTACTTCTGCAGGAGGGCTCGAATCTCATCCTCCAGGGCCAGGCCGGCCTCGCTCAATTCAGAAAAGCCGCCGGACTCCACGACCACCCGAGAGATCCCCAGTTCGCCGCAGTCCTGCAACAGGCTGGGAATAAAGCGGGCCGGCGCCAGGATCACCACCAGGTCCACCGGCTCAGGCAGGTCCCGCAGGCTCGGATAGATGGGGAGATCAAAGGCGGCGCCGGGCTGGCGTCCCACCAGGAAAATCTTGCCCTGGTAACTGAATTCCAGCAGGTTATGAACGATCCCCCGGGCCAGGTTGTCGGGACTCTCAGAAATTCCCACTACTGCCAGGCTGTTGGGATAGAAGAATTTTTTCATGTTGCCCCTGAGTCTATATTTTGTAAGTTTTTGAAATAATATAAAATATAAAGAGAGGAAGGAACCCCAAAATTAAGGAAAGTAGTCAGTAGCCAGTAGCCAGTGGTCAGTAAAAACCGACAGCGGTTGGCTCCAGGCGCAGGCTAAACGTCCATGAACAATTTTGGGTCACTCCCGAAAAAAAAGTCGCGGGGGGTGGTTCGAGAACCGCCCCTACAGGACGTTCATCATGGAAAAGCCTGCGGCTACCGGCGGGCACGGAGGCCCTCCCTAGCAAACTATTCATACTTTATGGGTTGGTGTATCATCTGGTCACGTTTCTGAAGCACCGGCGGGAGGCCCGCGCTGCCAAGGTTTTTTTTATATGCACCCAACATCCGGAGAGGCATATGGCCTACGAAAAATGCGCTGATGTGAGCCAGGAGATTTGGAAGGAGCTGGAAGAACGGGACCCCGCGGAAGTAACCGGCCGGACCGGGGTAATTTTTCAGGATGGGATGTATCACCTGCCTTTTCTGGAGCGGGAGTTGCTATTGGACCCGGCCCGGCGCGAGGTCCGGTTACACCCGGCCGCGCCGGGTGATCCGGGGTTCCGGGCCTGCCTGACGGCTCTCAGCTACCTGCTGCATCTGGACCCCAAGGCCTTGGGGCCCTCCCTCAGCCCCCTGGCCTTGCCGGGCGGGGCCACCTTCTTTCGGGGCCACCACAGCCTGCCCGACGCTCCGCTGGCGGCCCGGTTCGGCCAGGATCTGGCCGGCTTTATGGCCGCCGGCCGGAAACTCCAGGCGGAGACCAGGCCGGCGGGGGATGCCGCCCTGGCCTTGCGGGTCTTTCCAGGGCTGACGGTGGAGGTGATCTTGTGGCGGGCGGATGAGGAATTCCCCGCCCAAGTATCCTTCACCCTGCCGGCCCACCTGGACCGCTTCTGGTTCTTAGACGCGGTCTGGGGCTTGCTCAACCTGGTGGCCCAGGAACTTCTCAAGGCGGGTGAATAGGGACAGTAAGCAGTAAGCAGTGAGCAGTAAGCAGTGAATAGTGCATAGTGAATAGGAAACAGTGAATAGTAGGCAGTGAGCGGTGAGCGGTGTTTTGGCCATTGGCCCCCAATATGAGGACCACAATAGTTGGATACCCCAGGAATCGTAAAAGCAGCAGCCGCCGGCCAGCCGGATGAAAGTTGCCGGGCGATCTTGGACGCCCTGGGCGACGCCGTCCTGGTCCATGATGCGACCACCGGTGAGGTCCGGGAAGTCAACCGGAAGCTCTGCGAGTTGTTGGGCTATGGCCCGGAGGAAGCGCGCCGCTGGAAGATCGCGGACCTGGTCAGCGAGGGCCATCTTCCTCCGGAGGCCGGCCCCGCAGGCCGAGGATTGCCTCCGGGGCCCCGGGAATGGTGGGTCAGGGATCGCTCCGGCCGGCAATTCCGGCTGGAAGCCAACCAGACGTATGCCGTCCTCGAGGGTCGGGAGCAAGTTTGCACGGTGCTCCGCGACCCCCGCGGCCGCCAAGCAGCTCTGACCGACCAAAAGGAAGATCAGTCCCTCTACCGGTTGGCGATGGAAGGCTCGCTGGCCGGGGTCTATATCGTGCAAGCCGGCAAATTCATTTATGTCAATGCGGCGATGGCCGGGGTCTTCGGCTACTCTGCCGAAGAGATGATGAGTGGCCGGGTGGCGTCCCAGGACCTGGTGCATCCCGACGATCTCGCCCTGGTGCAGGTGAATTTGCGCCAGCGGCTGGCGGGTGAGGTGGACTCCCTGCATTATACCTTCAAAGGGCGGCGCCGGGACGGCGCCATCATTTATTGCGAGGTCCTGGGAAACAGAGTGGAGTACCGGGGTAGTTCGGCGGTGGTGGGCACTCTGGTGGACGTTACCGCCAGGAAATGTGCGGAAGAGGCCCTGAAGGCCTCGGAGGAGAACTACGGCGCCATCTTCAACGCGGTGGATAACGGCATCGCGGTGGTGGACCTGGAGACCGGCAATTTTCTTGACGTCAACCAGGCGTGGTGCCGGATGACCGGGTTCAGCCCGGAAGAGGCCCGGAGTTTAAATATGGCGGGCCTGTGTATAGATGAACCGCCGTTCACCGGGGCGGATGCCCTGCAATGGATCAAGGAGGCCTCGAAGCATGGACCGCAGCTCTTCGAATATATGGCCAGGACCAAGGAGGGCAGGCGCCACTGGGTGGAGATCAATTTAGGGCGCACCATCATTGGCGGCCAGGAACGGTTGTTGGCGGTGGTTCGGGATATCACCGAACGCAAGGAGGCGGAAGAGGCCCTGCGCATCTCCGAGGAAAATTACCGCACGATTTTCAATTCCTCCAACGACGGGATCGCGGTCATAGATACCGAGACCGGCAAGTTTCTGGACATCAACCGCCGCTGGCTGAAGCTGACCGGCTATGGGAAGGAGGAGACTGGGAAGTTGACTTTTGCCCCCTTTTGCCTGGACGAGCCGCCATTTACCCAGGAAGATGGCTGGGGTTGGTTCATGAAAGCCACGGCAGAAGGCCCGCAGGTCTTTGAATGGAGGTTCAAAAATAAACGAGGCAAGCTGCAATTGGTGGAGGTGGGGATGACCCGCACCTCCATCGGCGGCAAGGATTGCATTCTGGCTGATGTTCGGGATATTTCGGCGCGCAAACGTGCCGAGGAGGAATTGAGGCTCTCGGAGGCCAAATACCGCAACCTGGTGGAGCAGATCCCGGCAATTGTCTACATCACTGCAATGGACAATCTTACCGGCTCCTCGGTTTATGTAAATCCCCAGATCAAGGATATCCTGGGCTTCACACCGGAGGAATGGCAGGCCGACCCGGAGATCTACAAGAACCGGATCCATCCCGAAGACCGGGACCGGGTGTTGACGGAGTTGCTCCTCAGCTATTCCCAGGGCGGGCCTTTCACCGCAGAATACCGGATGCTCTCCAAGAGCGGCCGGGTCGTCTGGATAAGGGACGAATCCAGGGGGGTGTTCGACTCCAAAGGGCGACCCCTGTTTGTGCAGGGCGTGGCCATGGATATTACCAAGAGCAAGAAGTCCGAGGCGGCCTTGCAGGAGGCCAACAGTAAGCTGAAGGCCCTGGTCCAGGCCTCGCCGCTGGCCATTGTCGGCCTTGACCCCCATTGCCGGGTGCTTAGCTGGAACCCGGCGGCCGGGTATATCTTCGGCTGGCGCCAGGACGAGATCATTGGTCGTACCTATGCCATCGTGCCTGAAGAAGAAGTGACAAAATTTAAACAGATGTGGCAGCGGTTACGGCAAGGCGAGCCTTTGTTGGGCATAGAGTTGCGCCGCCTAAAAAAGGATGGTTCCCTGATAGACGTCAGCCTGTCCATGGCGCCCCTTTATGATGCGGCCGGCGACTTCGCCGGGGCCATAGGAATTTTCGAAGATATTTCGGCCCGCAAGCGCACCGAAGAGGCCTTGCGGACCAGCGAGGCCCGCTTCCGGGCCATGTTCGAAGGGGCGCCCATCGGCATTGCCCTGGTGGATATGCAGCGCACCGTCCAGCAAAGCAATCCGGCCTTGCAGGAGATGAGCGGGTTCAACAAAGACGAGCTGCGTCGCTTCCGGCCGGGGGAGCTGACCCATCCGGATGACTGGGAAGCCGACCATGTCTTGTTCACCGAGCTGATGGCCGGCAAAATAAACCGCTACCAGGTAGAAAAGCGCTATCGGCATAAACGAGGTGATTGGATCTGGATTCGCCTCAGCGTCTCCCTGGTGCGGGACGCGGCGGGACAGCCCCAGTTCGCCATCAGCATGGCCGAGGACATTAACGAACGAAAGCAGGCCCAGGTGGCGGCCGCAGAAATCCGGCGGCAGCAGGAAGCCATTTTAAGCAATATTCCCGACATCGCCTGGCTGAAGGACCGGGAGAGCCGCTTAATCGCAATGAACGAGCCGTACGTCAAGGCCTCCGGGAAGGACCCCCAAGAACTGGTAGGCAAGACGGACATGGAAATCTGGCCGCCGTATCTGGCCTTCAAATATCAGGCCGACGACCGGGAAGTGATGAACAGTGGTCGGAGGAAACGGGTGGAAGAGCAGGTTAAGGATAAGCAGGGCCAGGTTTTCTGGGTGGAGACCATCAAAACGCCGATATTTAATGAACGGGGGGAAGTCGTCGGCACCGCCGGCATTGCCCGGAATATCAGCGACCGCCGCCGGATGGAAGAGGCCCTGCGCCAGGTAAGCCGGGCCCTCAAGGCGGTCACCGAATGTCATCAGGCCTTGCTGCGGGCCACCAATGAGGCGGAACTGCTCAGCGAAGTCTGCCGGATCATCGTGGAGGTGGGCGGCTACCGCATGGCCTGGGTGGGTTTCGGCCGGCGGGATGAAGCGCAGAGCGTTCAGGCTGTGGCCCAGCAAGGGTTCGATGCCGGCTATCTGGACTCCTTGAGGCTTACCTGGGCCGACGTGGAACTAGGCCAGGGACCGACAGGCACAGCCATTCGCACCGGCAAGCCGGCCATCACACGCGATACCCAGACCGACCCCGGGTTTGCGCCCTGGCGGCAGGAGGCCCGCAAGCGCGAGTACGCCTCGGTTCTGGCCCTGCCCCTCAAGGACGGCGAAGCCTTCGGGGCTCTGACTATCTATGCCACCGAGCCCAATGCCTTTGATGACGAGGAGATCAATCTGCTCATCGGCCTGGCCAACGACCTGGCCTTCGGCCTCAAGGCCTTGCGCATCGGCGCCGAGCGCCGGCGGGCGGAAGAGGCCCTGCGAGAGTCGGAGACCAAATATCGCAGTCTGATGGATGGGGCCAGCGATGCCATCGTACTGGCCGATTCCCAGGGAAAGATCACCGAAGTAAACCGCAAGGCAGTGAAGTTGCTGGGATACCCCGAGGCGGAACTCCTGAGCATGAATTACAGCCAGATTCATCCTTACCGGATTCTGGACCACGTCATGGAAAACTTTCAGGAAATCTTATCTTCCGGTCGAGGCCCGCTGCACGAGTGTCTGGTTAGGCGCAAGGACGGCGAGGAGATTCAAGTGGACGTCACCCACAACATGGTGGAGAACGGTGATCATGGGGTGGTCCAGGCGGTCTTTCGGGATATTACCGAGCGCCAACGGGCCCAGGAGGCCCTGAGGGATTCAGAGCAGAAATTGCGCCACCTGGCCTCGCAATTATTGAGCATCCAGGAGAAAGAACGACGGCGGGTCTCCCGGGAGCTACACGATGAGCTGGGACAGGCCCTTACCGTCCTGAAGATCCACCTGGTGGCCATTGAAAATAGGTTGCGTCGGGATCAGGCAGACCTTAAGTCAAACTGCGCGCAACTGCAGAATTATATCGACGCGGTCATCGAGAACGTCCGCCGGCTGTCCCGGGACTTGAGCCCGTCGATTCTGGAAGATCTGGGCCTGTCATCGTCTCTGAAATACCTGGTGGAGGAGACCTGCCGGAACAACCATATGCTTTATACGGCGGCCATGGATGAAATCGATCACCTGTTTTCTCCCGAGACCAGGATCAACATCTACCGCATTTTTCAGGAATCCTTGACCAATATCGTCCGCCACGCCGAGGCCAGCCGCATCGAGGTTGAGGTTAAAAGGGAGAATGACCTGGTGACCTTTCGACTGCTGGATGACGGCAAAGGTTTCGACCAGAAGAAGGCCCGCTCCCGCAGCCTGGGGAAAAGGGGCCTCGGTTTGACCGCCATGCATGAGCGGGCCTTGATGTCGGCAGGAAGCCTCAACATCCGGAGCCGCAAAGGCAAGGGCACGGAAATTACTCTAACCATTCCTATCCAAGAGTAAGGTGAAGAGATGTATCGCATCGTCCTGGCCGAAGATCATGCCCTGGTGCGGGAAGGTATCAAGAAGATCCTGGAGGATTGCGCCGATCTGCAGGTGGTGGGGGAAGTCGGTGACGCCCTGCAGCTCCAGGAACTGTTGCGGACGGTGAGCGCCGATATGGTGGTCCTGGACATCTCCATGCCCGGGATGTCGGGCATCGTGGCCGCGAAAGAGATCAAAAGGCGTTATCCCCAGGTCCGGGTCCTGATCCTCACCATGCACAAGAAGAAAGAGTACCTGAACGACGCCATTGCCGCCGGCGCCGACGGTTATCTCTTGAAGGAAGATGTGGGCCGGGAGTTGGGTTCTGCCATCGACAAGATTCGCCGGGGGATGATTTACATCTCCCCCCTGCTCTCCAACGAATTGACCAGCCTCTTCGTGCAGAGCCGCCGGATGGCCCCAGAGACCCCGGAAGAGCCCCTCAGTCCCCGGGAGATTGAGATCATCAAACTCATCGCCGAGGGCAAATCGAGTCGGGAGATTGCCGATGAGTTGTTCCTGAGTTTCCGCACTATCCAGAATCACCGCACCCGCATCATGCGCAAGTTGAATCTGAAGAAGAATACCGACCTGGTGAAATACGCCATCCAGATGGGTTATATCCCCAGCGGCGGGTTCTGAAACGAGGTGCGGGGTCTTGCCGCAATCTAAACGCAACCATCTGTAATATTAGCAAAAATATTAGCTGGCGAAAGATTGATGGAAAATTTAGAGTACTTTGCTCTAATCAAAAAGAGTACTTTGTCTCTTTAATCTTGGTTAGAATTGTCAATAATATATTAGGGAAAGATTAATTAAAATTTTTGGAAATGGAAGGGACATGGCACACCTATACAAGAAGGTTAAAAAAGGGCATGAATACTACTACATCCGGGAGACTCAGCGGGTTTACGGCAAGCCGACTACCATAAACCAAGTCTATCTGGGCACCGCCGACAAGGTCGAGACCCTACTGGGCCGCGGCGGGTTTTCTCCCAAGGAGTTCGGGTCGATCTTTGCCCTCAACGAGCTGGACAAAGATTTGGACCTGGCCGGGATAGTTAATGAGATTTTACCTCCCAAAAAGCGGACCAAAGGTCCGTCCCTGGGAGAATTGGTATTCTACGCCGCCTTGAACCGAGCCATCGCTCCCACCAGTAAGAGGCAATTGGCCACGTGGTATGAAACCACCGACATTCAGCGCATCCGGCCGTTGCGACTGGAGTCTCTGAATTCCCAAAATTTCTGGAACCATTGGGATCGGATCAGTGAGAACGACCTGGAAAGGATCGCCGTCTCCTTCTTCCGGAAAATAAACTCCCTCCTGCCCAGTGGCGACCGGCAATTGGTTATCGAAGCCACCAGGCTGCAATCGGCTCCTAAGGCCCCTGGGACCCTGGATGAGGAATTGGGCGGCGAGGAGTTTGCCCGGCAGACCCAACAGCAGCCGGGCATCGGCCTGGCCCTGGTGACCGAGCGGGAGCGTGGGGTGCCGCTTTATTACCAGACCTTCTCCCCCAACTTCTCGGAAGAGAAGTTTTTTGAACGCGGCCTGGATGACGTGCTGGACCGGGTTAATAACCTGGGGGTGCCGGTCAAAGATATCACCCTGCTGTTCCACCGGGGCCTGGATTCCGAGCCCATGGCCAGTCGGCTTAACAGCCAGCCAGGGCTGCACTTCGTCGCCTCTTGCACCTCGGATTTCGCCCCGGAGTTAACCAAGATTTCTCTGAAAGAATTTTCCCCCTTGCCCTGCCGGGCCAACCAGCGCCTCAGCAAACTGGAGGGTGAAGACGACAAGGTGTTGTATTATGAAACCCGGGCCGATTTTTGGGGACACTCCCGCCGGGCCATCATCATTTTCGACCCCAAAACCTTCCACAAGGCTTACCAGGACCTGGGCAAGAAGGTGCAGAAGGTGCGTAGGGAACTTGCCCTCCTGCAGCAGCGCTCCCTGGAAGAAAAGGCGGGAGAAGACTCCGCTCAGGCCATCAAAGACCATCTGGTCCAGCTGTGCGGGCGGCTCAGGCTCAGCCCCGACCTGTTCCAGTTGAGTTTCCATCGGGAAAATGGCCAGGCCAATCTATCCCTACAGCTCAATCACCGCCAGATGGCCAGCAACGTCCGCCATTTCGGTAAAAATATCCTCATCACCGACCGGGAAGACTGGGAGGCCGCGGAGATTTTCGAGACTTTCACCAAGCGTGGGGGGCTGGAGTCCCAGCGCCCTGCCAAGGCCTCCGGCCCATGGTCCGATAACGCGCCGGATTCCGACAATTCCATTCACGTAACCCTCATGCCCTTGTACCACTGGACCGGCTCCAAGATCCGCGTGCATCTCTTTGTCTGTGTAGTGGCCATGACCTACCTGGCCCTCTTGAACCAGCGCCTCAATGCCAACGGCTTTTCCATCACTCCCCAGGAGGCCATGGATGAGTTGCGCTCCATGCGCACCGCCATCTTTCAAGAGAGCGAGGATGGCAAGCTCAAGCGGATGCTGGACAAGGTGAGCGACCGGCAGGCCGCCATCCTCAAGGCCATGGGCTACCAGGTCCAGGATGGCAAGGTTTTGCCGCTGTAAACCAAAGTCACCCAACCTAAGTCAGACTCAAGAAGACGCGGCCCTCTCCGGGGGCCGCGTCTTTGCTTTAGCCGGATTTTTCAGGTTGCTAAAAAGGCGAGAACTTGCGATATTCAAAGCTGATCACCCTTTCCGCCGGCATAGCTCAGTGGTAGAGCAGCTGATTCGTAATCAGCAGGCCCGGGGTTCGACCCCCCGTGCCGGCTCCAATTAAATCAAGGGGTTACCTAAAATGGCTAACCCCATTATTGTTCCGGGCTACCATCTGGGCTACCATTTGAAGGCAGGCTACCACCTGGCTACCAACCCAGGATTTCATCCTACCCCAAGCCCGTAATACCTGACCCAGCTAACAGGTGAACCCATTCGAAGATTCTCCAGAGGGTAGCCACGATGGGGATAGTGATTGGGATTATATTCAATTTCGCCTGCCCGGATTTTTCACCCCCTATCGGATTCCTGTAGAGCTTGGCTTATAAAGAGAACGTCACTTGGAATCGTGGGATGCTGGGTCGGGGTCGGAGCGCCGAGGAGAAGGGAACGCCGGTGACTGGTTGGCGCCATCCCATGCGTCCATGAGGGCGGAGGAGAGGACGTTCTTATAGTTATGGAGAAGGGAAAAAATGAAACTCCTGGATGGAACTCCTGCTCATTTGATCTCACCATCGAACCAGCCTTCGACGCAACGACCTGCCCCTGGCCTCACCTGCTGCCCGCCACGCTCCGCTCTTGGCTCACCCCTCCTTTGGTTCGAGGTCGGGCGCTCAAGTCCTGCGCTCTGGCTTGAAGTCGACTGCCAGGGCAAACCCGGGGACGGGAGGTGATCCCCCCCTGTCATTTACACCCCGGCCGGACCCGACCTCCATTTTTCGGTCTATACCGTTTATGATACCCCGGTGGAAATCCTGGTAGAGCAGCCCCCCTGGTATTGAGCCGGCCCTAAAATTTCACAGACAAAATCTATCCGGTTGCCATGACCTTGGTGGGGTGATCTCCGGACTTCTCTGGGGGACCCTTACAATCTCCCACGGACCACCCTGATCGTGGCTTCTTGGCGCTCTGAGAGACCGTCAGCCCCGTGACCAGAACCTTGCTTTGGTCCGGGGGAGGTGTCGGCGGAATAGATGATCTTGGCCGCCATTCCGACAGGCCCGCGGCTTTCCCCAGAAATTATCCATAATGCAATTGGGGGGAACCCAAGAGATTCTGGCGGGATCAAAATGCAGCTATCGAAACAATATCAAAACAATTTTTTTTGGCATTGAGTAGCGGGAAAATAGCAGATACTGACACTTGTAGCGAGAAACTATTTTTATAAAGCTTGACCGAAATCATGACAGGTGGTGTGGAAGATGTTCATTGCTTCCCGGCTTATTCCGCCTTTTCCCCTGGGGTTTCATCGGGTTTATCGATCACCGGAGCCAATGAGACGCTGGTCGAATAACGAATGATAAATCCGAAACCGGGGAACAGCTGCGGCAGGCGGATCATATTGAAGACCATTACCCCGATGGCAAAGCGGTCCATCCAGGAAGACATGGGCCAGCCGATGTACACCTCCACATGGCGGTCGGCAAACTCGGCTTCCGCCAGCCGTAAGATGCCCACCATCTCTTGAAACATGCTTCTATATCTCGTTAGTGGAAAACGAAAATGGTTGGGCGCCACCCTGGGAGGGGCGTCTACCTGAGGAGAATAAAAGGTTATATAAGCGCTGTCTCTCTCATGGACGCCATACTCTCGGTGGTTCAGGCCGGGCGCCATTTCATCCCTGCCATGTCTCGCCCCTTGGCGGTGATGGAAAAAGAAGTGGAGCGTCCGTGATTTGGAATCCTCCAGATATCTAATCAACTCGGCGGTGGTGTCACCCTTGGCGATCTCCTTGATTTCCGGAGCATATCTCCGGGAATAGATTAAACCGGGAATCAGCACCAGAATGATGGTCACTGCCCATAAGGCGGTGCCGTTAGGCCTCACAACTGCCAGGAACCCGAAACAACTTAGCAGAATGATCCATAGGATCAGGGTGCCGAAACGGCTGGTATAATACTCAATCTCGCTGGTCCCCAAGGAGTACCGGTAAATGAGCAGGCAACCCAGATTAATACAAAAACTGGCCACCAGGCCGACGGCGAACATGTCCGCCAGGATATTCTGGTGCCCCCCGGCGATCAGAAGGAGTGCCGAGAAGGCGGTGGCATTCATGATATGGATTCTATAGAGGGAGTCGCGCCGGTTGGTGGCGGTGAGCCACTCGATTCCATAGCGTTGTGCTACTCGCTCCAGGAGTTCACTGGAAGCCACAAACGCGGTATTGACTGCCATGGCCAGGGCAGAAGGCGCCCATGCCGGCCACCAGAACGCCAAAGGAAGCGCCATTCACTACGGTGGCATAATAGGTGAGCAGGTCCAATTCATGTTGGCCGACATCAAAGGGGCCCGTCAAGGCCAGAGCGCTGATGAGCGGCGTGACCACCCCCACCGTCAGGGCCAGAAACCAGTAGGCTTTACGGATGTCCTGCCAGTCCCGCACCAAGCCCGCGGTTTGGATCACCGATTCAATCCCGGAATAAGCCAGGATGCAGAAGGACATATGGGTGACAAAATTCCCGTAATGGTCCAACCACGAGCCCTTGGTCAGGCCATCGGCGGCGCTGGCAAACGCCGCGTGGAGGCGCGGCCCGGAGCCCAAGCGCCCAAAGTCCACCAGGCCGGAAGCCACCAGGTTCAACATGACGAACGCGGCCAGGATGAGCATCCCAAAAGTAAACCTGGGCGTTCGCTTTGATTCCGACAATGTTCAGCCCGGCCATCACCCAGATAATTCCCAGGGCCATGAATAGCCGCATTTCGGGAGACGACTGGGCGAAAGGCATAAAGGGGAGGGCATTGCCGACGGCGCTCACGGAAGAGATACACGCGGTCAGGATGTAGCCCACCATGATGGAGGCCACGGCGATAAAGGAAGCCGTGGGCCCCAGGATCAGGTAGGAAAAGGAATAAACCCCGCCCCCGATAATCTTGTGTTTCTGTAAAATTTCCCCGATTTCCGTGTAGCGGGTGGACATGAAGCGCATCAACAGGCTCGTTAACGCGAGGAAAACCACGGCGCCGAGGCCGATGAACCGGTAAGCCTCGGCAATACCGAAAAAGGGAGAGGTGAATTCATCCATCAGGGTGATGGCCCCGATAGACAGCCAGGTGAGCCACACCCGCCGGTCCTTAAGGTGGTAGGTGAGCAGCTGCCGCCGGGTGAACAGAAAGGCAAACAGCCCCACCAGCAACAGGTTGAGCACTATGAGGACGAAGGCTTTCACCTGGATTTCCCCGCCAGAATCAATCCTTCCGCCCCTAAAGAGCAGGCACTGAACCGGCAGACCTGTCCCACCAGTTCCTCACCGTCGGCCCGAAGTCGCAAATACTCCAGGAGCCCGACTAATCTCTTGCAATCGAAAAATTAATCATTAGATTTTGTTATGCCAACCTGGAAAGAATATTTTTATTGAGTCCTGATTAACGCCGGCCGTGAGCTATTCGTGAGGGTGAATTCCAGGCCGGAATTATTTATAGAAATCCACTGAGGGTAAGTTTTTTGAGATTTTCATGGCATCGTTTGCTGCACATGCAGACCTCAGACGCTCATAGGTGATGAGATGCCGGTAAAGGTGAAGCACGGAAGACTCGCTGACTCGATGGAGCGCTCCACCCCGATTCTGAGGCTCGATCTGCTGCGAGCTTATAAGGCGAGAGTGGTTTTTGGGCGACCTGACCGCGGGCGTAGTCATTTTTTTAACCACCATTCCGGCGGCCTTGGCCTACGGCCATCTGGCCGGTCTGCAACCCATTAACGGACTTTATGCCTCCTTGCTGGCCTTGGCGGTATACGCCTTTTTCGGCACCTCGCGCCAGCTCATCATCAACCCGGAGGCCGCGGTGGCGATTCTGGTCGCCACCTCGGTGGCCTCGGTATATTCAGGCGGAGACCCGGTCCGCTTTGCCACCCTGGCCATGTTGCAAGCCATTATGATTGGGGTTATGCAGGTTTGTGCCGGGGTGGGCCGGCTCGGATTCGTGTCCGATTTTATCCCCAAATCTGTGGTCAGCGGATTTATTAACGGAGTGGCTCTGGTCATCATCCTGGCCCAAGCCGGCAGGTTTCTCGGAATTGAGCTAAAGAACGAGGCCTTTATCCCCCGCGTCGTTGAACTTTCATCCAGGGCCCATGAAGCCCATCTGCTGACATTATATCTGGGGGTAGCCTGCCTTCTGGGTATGGTCATCATGCGCCCCCTGCTGCGCCGGGTCCCGGAAGCCGTGGTGGCCCGTGGCCGCGGGGGTGGCCCTGGTCTCTTACCTGGATACCACCATGACGGGACGGGCGTTTGCCATGCGAGGTAGATACCGCCTCGAGCCCAATCAAGAGTTGATCGCCCTGGGCGTGGCCAACCTGGGCACCGGTCTCTTCCAAGGTTTCGCCGTCGGGTCCAGCCACTCGCGCACCGCCCTTAATGAAATGTCCGGTGGCCGCAGCCAGTTTGCCGGACTCCTGGCCGCCATTTTTCTGGGCGTGTTTTTAATCTACTTCACCGGTATTCTCCAAAACGTGCCGACGGTAGCGCTGGCGGCCATCATCATCCTGGCGGGCATCTACCTGTTGCGCCTGCGTGAAATCGTCGGGATGTTTCGCATCCGGCCGGCTACGGCCTATATGAGCCTGGTCACCACCGCCGCGGTGCTGATCGCCGGTATCATGGCCGGGATCCTGGTGTCGGTGGCTATGGCCATAATCCTGGTCTTACATCGGCTGGCCCGGCCCTTCGAAACCATTATCAGGGACCCGGAGATGCCGGGGTTGCTCGTCTACCGGTTTGCCGGGCCGCTCTATTTTTTCAATGCAGCCTATTTTGCCAACCGCGTGCAGGACTTGATCGACTCGAGCGACCCTCCGGTGACGGTTTTCATGATTAGTGCCGAGGCTATTGTGGATATGGATGGGGACGCCGCCGAAAATCTGGGGGAACTCCACGATAGTCTTAAAAGTCAGGGCATTATCCTGGGCGTTTACGACGCCAAGGGTGATTTTCGCAAGGTGCTGATGGGCAGCCGCCTGACCACCCGAATCGGCTTCAACCTTTATGCTTCGTTGGCGGAGGCGCTGGTAGAGTTGAGCAAAGTACCGCCTGAAGTAGCTGAAAAAGTTAATGCTGAGATTTCCGGTACTTGAACAAGTGTTTACCAGGCGTGGCGAAAAGCTGAACGGGGATGGCGCCACTTTTACTGCAATCGCCGGTGCAACCGAGACTGACCTCTCCAGTGATTCATCCTGGCCCTTGCCTTCCAAAAGATGAACCTTATCTTCTATCAGTAATGCGTAAAGATATAAAAACATCAATTGAATAAACTAGTTATATCTAAAAGAGGAAAGCCGCCGTGGATGATCTCAAAGACAAATTTCCCCACCTGCCCGAGAGGATCGCCGGCCTGGGGGAACTGGCCTACAATCTCTGGTGGAGCTGGCATCCCGCCGCCCGGATGTTGTTTAAGAGGCTGGATCGCCTGGCCTGGAAGGCCACCGGCCATAATCCGGTAAAGCTCTTAAAAGTGCTGCCCCGGAAATTTCTGGACGCGGCGGCCAGCGACCCCGAATATCTGGGGCATTATGACGCGGTACTGATCGAATTCCACCGGGAGATGCAACCTCAGGTCTGCTGGTTTAGGGAAAACGTCACGGCAACCGAGTGCTCTCCCATCGCCTATTTCTCTCTGGAGTACGGGTTGCACCGATCCCTGCCGTTTTATGCCGGTGGCCTGGGTTTTCTGGCCGGGGACCATCTCAAAGAATGCAGCGACCTGGGGATACCTCTGGTGGCAGTGGGCTTTATGTATCGGGACGAGTATGTCCATCAGAAAATCAATGCCGACGGCTGGCAGGGAAACGTGGATGAGATCCTCGATCGGGAGGCGGCGCCCGTCACCCGGGTTCGCAATGACCAGGGGGCACAGCTTATCGTCAAGGTGCCCTATACCGATCCACCCATCCATGTGGCGGTGTGGCAGGTAATGGTAGGTCGCATCCCCCTCTACCTGATGGATACCGATTTGGAAATCAATGACCCGGCGCACCGGCCGATCTGCGACCATCTTTATATCAGCAATGTCGAACAGCGCCTGCTCCAGGAAATCGTCCTGGGGATAGGCGGCAGTGAGATGCTGGCCACCCTGGGAATAAAACACTCGGTCCTGCACATGAATGAGGGCCATCCGGCCTTTGCCCTGTTAGAAAGGATCCGGGAGCGGGTGGAGGATAAGATGAGGTTGGAAGAGGCGGTTCAGCAGGTACGGGCCACCTCGGTGTTCACAACCCACACCCCGGTGCCGGCGGGGCACGATGTGTTCCCCTTTGATCTGCTGGAAAAATATCTGGGCCATTCTTACCCCAAGCTGGGGCTGAGCCGGGAGGACTTTTTTCGGTTGGGGGTCTCACCCACGGACCCTCCCGACGCCGGCTTTAATATGACCGCCTTCGCCTTGCGGCTATCCGCCTATCACAACGGGGTGAGCCGGAAGCATGGGGAAGTGGCCCGGCGTATGTGGCAACCACTCTGGCCCGATCTGCCGGTGGAGCAAGTCCCCATCGACCATATTACCAACGGGGTGCATGTGCCCACCTGGATTGACCCCAGGATGGAACTCGCTTGCAATCAACGCCTGGGTGCGGATTGGCTGGCGGATCATGACAACCCCGCCGTCTGGGAGTCGGTGGCAGATATTCCGGACGCTGAACTCTGGGGTGTCCACTACCGGGAAAAGATCAAGTTGATCAATTTCATCAGAGAGCAGACCCGGCGGCGTTGGCTGGAAGACCGGATCGGTTTAGGCAATGTGGTGGCAGGGGGAGGCATGCTGGACCCCTCGGTCTTGACCGTCGGTTTCGCCCGCCGTTTTGCCACCTACAAGCGAGCAGACCTGGTTTTCTCTGATTTGGAGCGCTTGAAAAAGCTCCTAAACGACCCCTGGCGGCCCCTGCAGATTATCTTCGCTGGCAAGGCCCATCCGGCGGATGACCCTGGGAAAAGAATCCTGCAGCGGATTTTTAATTTTGCCCAGGACCAGGGCCTGGGGGGCAGGATTGCCTTCGTGGAAGACTATGGGGAGCAAGTGGCGCAGTACCTGGTCCACGGGGTGGACGTATGGCTCAACACCCCGCAACCGCCCCTGGAGGCCTGCGGCACCAGCGGCATGAAGGCCGCGTTGAACGGGGTGCTGCAGCTCAGCATCCTGGACGGCTGGTGGCCGGAAGGGTTTAACGGCAAGAATGGCTGGGCCTTTGGCGAGGACACTGAGGCCAATCGGGACGCCCAGGATGCCGAGGCCATTTACTGCTATTTTGGAGCAGAAGCAGTGCCGCTTTACTACCAGGTAAATGACGCAGGCATCCCCGTGGAATGGGTCAAAATGATGAAGGCGGCCATGAAGAGTAGTGGTCCATTGTTCAGCGCCCGCCGGATGGTGAAGGAGTATTCTCGGAAATTTTATCAGCCGGCGCTGCAATCCACAGCAAATTAACCTCTTCGGTAAGTCTTACTAGGCCTCCCGCCGTGGCGAGGAGTACGCAGCCTCTTTTCCTTCGCCCATGAGCAACGCCACTGGAAAACTGAGTAATATATCTCCGACAGACAGTGCCTGGCCCGCAGAAAGTACCTCGCTTGTGATCACATTCCGCCAGGCAGCCGGCGCCCCGTCAGGCATTATCACCTCGGTGTCCTGCCATACTTGTCTTCCCAGAGGAAAATCTCCCTCTTGAACCAGGTGGCTGAGAAACCTCGGAGCAATGACCAGGGCCCATTGCCGCTGATACCTCCAGGCAAAGGCGATGACATGGCTCCTGAATCTTCCCGCCGACTCCAGGGGAAGATAAGCGCCGGAACGGAAGAGCTCTCGATTGGCTTTTTTTGCTTTGAGCGCCCGATAAATGAGAAAGAGTTTAATCTTGCCATCCTCGCTCGTGGCAAGGAGATCTTGGACCAGTCGGCCAATATCAGCATCCTCCTGTGCACGGATGCCAGCCAGCATGGCGCGCCTTTGGTCAAAATCCACCGGCCGGCGATTGTCAGGATCCACCAGGCTCAGGTCCCATAGTTCAGATCCCTGATAGAAATCAGGCACACCGGGTGAGGTAATCTTGATCAGGGTCTGCGAGAGGGAGTTGAGTATCCCGTAGTGAGAAACTCTCCGGCAAAACGGGATAAATTCTTGCAGAAAGGCGTTGGCTTCTGAGCGGGCCAGGATTTTCTCAGCGAAGGAGACGTAAGCGTTTTCATACTCAGTGTCGGGTTTCAACCACGCGGTATGGACTTTGGCTTCCCGGACAGCTTTGACAATATAGCTCTTAATTCTGGCCATGAACTCGGGATACTCGGCCTCTGCAAATGGCCAGGCGCCGATCAGCGTCTGGTAGAAAAAATACTCGTCGTTTCTATCCGGAACGGCTAAGCCGCGCAGGCGCTTTTTTTTGCCCCGGTTTATCTTGATCCAGGTCCGGAGTTTCTTTAGCCACTCGTCCGGCATCTCGGACAAGACATTTATTCTGGCCCGCGCGTCTTCGCCTCTTTTGGTATCGTGAGTCGAGGTTGCATTTAAGGAATCCGGCCACAAGTCTCTTTTCTTCGTGTTGAAGTGGTGGAATTCTTCGAGCGAGCAGCCGAAGTGGCCCGGCCGTCCGCCGACCTCATTGAGCGACAGGAGCCGGTTGTACACATAATGGGTGGTATCTTCGACTCCCTTCGCCATTACCGGCCCGGTAAGTTGCTGAAACCTCATGGCAAAGTGGAGCCAGTCCCGCTTCTCTTCCTCAGAAACATAATCGGGAAAGTCCAGGAGAAGGAATCTTCGTACGAACGCAAATCCATGTAATAGGGCGGGGAAATTGGCTCTGGCCCGGTCCACTGCGGCCAAAATGTATTTCCTGTCGTCGTCCGAGACCACAACCTGGCTGATATAGGTCCGGTATACCGGAAATACTGCCAGGACTTCGGTCAAGGCTCTTTGCAGCGCCGTGAGAGTTATGTCGCTGCCATGGCGGTCCCGGCTGGAGATCTTCTTCAGGAGCTGGGCGAGGTTGTGGACGTCGCTCGCCATATCTTCCTGAATTATCAGCTTTTTGTTGTCATGCACGACATCTTCATAAGAATTCTTTAAGCCGGTGACGCTGGCATAGATTCTGCTGAAGGCTCGCTCATTTTCCTTTTGGCAAAACAACTCATTGACATAATTGGTAAAATCATAGCCCGTGGTTCCCTGGACCGGCCAGGAAGCTGGCAAGTCTTCCTGAAGATTGAGGATTTTTTCAACGATTATATAGTTTGCCGGGGCTTTTTCTCTCACTTTTTGCAGATAGCTGGCCGGATCGTAGAGCCCATCAACATGATCAATTCTTAGACCGGTGACAACTCGTTTGGCAATCAGATCGAAAATCAGGCGGTGCGTGTAGTTTAGAACGTGCTCGTCTTCCACTCTTAGTGAAATTAGCCCATTAACACAAAAAAAGCGGCGATAGTTTATTTCTTCCGCGGCCACTTTCCAAAATGACAGCCTGAATACTTGTTGGGAAAGCAGCTCATCAAGAAGATTAAAACTCTCGACTTTCCCCTTTTCACCATTGAAGGTCGCGCACGTTTTCATCAATAAATGCCTTTATTACGGCATTGCTATTGTAGAGTTCCCACATAGTACGCTGGATGAATTCTTATCTGGTTATTGCGCTCCTCCGGCTCATTGATCGAAGAAATCGTCTTCAAGACGTAGAGGATGCCTAAAAGCTTGATAAAGTCGAAATCGTCTTCGGCAAGTTTACTTTTTAACTGGGACAAGTTGTTAAAAAATTGAGATAAGATTCGATTCGTAACGGGAAAGCGAGGTTGTAGTAAGCCACCTTGAAGCCATCAGGACCGTATTGGAGGGCGATCTCTCCATCTTCGAGACATTCCCCATAGAACCAGCCCAGAAATGGCGCCAGAATTCTCTTGTTGAGGCTGGCGGCCGGATAATCCCAATCCACGTCGAAAAACTGAAAGTACCTGGAGCTGGAACCATTCTCCAAAATATCCATCAGCAGCCGATTGTCCGAATCCATCGCCATATGATTCGGGACAATATCCTGAATCCACCCCATGTTGTGCGCTTTGAGCTCCGCGGCCAGCCCCTCCAAGTCAGAGAGCCCTCCCAACTCAGGATTCAGGTGATTGGGGTCAACCACATCATAGCCGTGGGTGCTGCCCTTGACGGCTTTGAATATGGGAGAAGCGTACAGGTCGGATATACCCAGGTCCGCCAGATAGGCAATGACTGGCTGCGCGGCCTGAAAGCCGAAGGCAGGATTGAATTGAATCCGATAGGTCGCGGTTGGCATATTCATGAGAGACTTCCCGGTCTTCTATCCCTTTGCAGGTTTGCTGTTTACGGGGCATACGGGCACCCGTAGCAAAAAATTCTCGGCCAAGACCGTGTAATGGCGTAGCCATTCTTGGGCGTTTTGGTCGCCCAGGCCGGCCTTCTCCTTAAAGTTGGGACAATGGGCGTGAAGGATCTTGTAGCAGATGTTTTGGGTTTTCCAGAGATTAACCTCGAACGGCAAGGTCCGGACCAGTTGTGCAGCCTTATTCAACCTCTCCAGGCGAGCCAGGTCGTCAGGTTGCTCGAGAAGTTGTTCGGCCAGACTCTCAATGTTGACGGCCAGTAACAAGCCTAGAGCAGTCGCATCCAGAGTGGCGCCGGCCAAACGAGCTTCTTCCAGAAGAGGTCTTACGACTTCGGGGTCAAGCCCCTCCCCTTGAACCACCCTGCGAAGCTTGGCATTCAAGCACAAGTCCGCGGCGACCGACAGGACCTGGGGCCGTGGCGTGCCGGACCCGGTCAGAAAGCGAATCAACGGAGCATGGTGCTCATAAATCGAGCTATATGCCGCTTCAGCCTCTCTCAGAGTCGGCCCCATGATGATGTTCAGGACTTTGCGCCGCTCATCGGCAAACAACGAGGTCAGAGAGTACGTGGACGTCCCGAAGTATTTACCCAGCAGCAGTATGGTCTTCGGGAAGTCGGCTCCGGCGAAAGCCGCGGAAATCTCTTGGGCCAGCGCTTCATATTTTTGCGCGCCCTGATATTCACCGGTGCCGCAGGCGATACTGTGATCACCAAGATGTAGAACGCCAAAGCACAGGCTGGAGGATACGTGCGTAACCTCTGAAGTGACCGTGGCCCGCCCGATTACCAGCCTTGAGCCTCCGACCTGAAAACTGCGGTAGTCCTCCCGGGTGGCGGAATACGCATAGATCGAGCTGCGTTCACCGATATCCTGGAACAGCGAGCTTAAGGCATAGTGGGCGCCCACGTCTTTCATATCGAGCATGACCGGCCTGACAAATTTCTCATATATGGTGCGGCCGTCACGGTGTTCAGGTAGGTTGCTCTTGGCCAGTTCAAGATGTTCGAGAAAGCCGGGTTCGAAGGGTTCGCTAAAAAGCTGGTCGGCCAATTGCAGAACTCTGCCGGCATATTTTATGTTCTGAACCGTCTCAATCCCGGAAAGCTCGTCAAAAAACCAACCACAACTGGTGTACATGAGCATTAAATGGCGTTGGAGCTCCATGAGCTTCAGGACCGTGATCTCGTCCTCGGAGTTTAAGGGACGGGTCGCGTGGCGGTTCATAAACGCCGTGATGCGCTCGGGGGATCGATCCACGATGATGTCGATGTAGTCGTCTCGAGCCGCCCAGGGATCGGTCAGAAACTGTCTGGCCAGTTGTTCATAAGCCGGATTCACGGCATCGCGGAGCCAGTCCAGGGCCGCACGCAGGGGGCCTCGCCAACCCTGGTTCCAACCTGGGTGGCCGCCGCTGTTGCACCCGCAATCGGAGCGCCAACGTTCTATGCCATGCTCGCAGCTCCACGAGCTGTTCTCAAAGATCTCCACTTCGTACGCCGGAGGATGATCCTCCAGGAACCGGCCATAATTCGTCACCTCTGCCAGTCCGTTGGACTCAAGGTGATGGAGCGCATGCGCCAGGGCCATGTCACCGTTGCGATGATGATGCCCATAGCTTTCGCCATCCGTGGCGATGTGGACGAGGCGAGGAGAGTCGTCGGCAAAGGCGGATAGCAGCCGGTTGGCGAACGCCTCGCCGTTGTCGAGCAATCCTTCAAAGGCCAGAGCCTGGGAAATGGGACCGTCGTAAAAGAACAGGTTCATGACGCGGCCCGACGGCAGCGACACCCGGTAGGCAATGGCAGGATAGATTTTTCCACCGCTCACGTCCTGCCATTCATTACCATCAATGGGCCGAACCCGGTTGGCCTGCCTGGGGGCAAGTATGGCAAAGCTGATGCCGTGTTGGGCCATGAGGTCCAGGGTTTCCAGATCTACCGCCGTCTCCGGGAGCCACAACCCTTCCGGCTTGCGTCCAAAGCGATATTCAAAATCTTTTATGCCCCAGATAATCTGGGTGTTCTTGTCGCGGCTGTTGGCCAGCGGCAGGATCATGTGATTGTAGGCTTGGGCCAAGGCATTGCCATGACCGGAGAATTTCTCCAGGCTCTGCCGGTCACCCTCTAAAATTGCCTCATAGGCGTCGGTGGCATATTTCTGCATCCAGAGCAAGACAGTCGGACCGAAGTTGAAGCTTATGCTGGCATAATTGTTCACCAGTTGGGCGATTCGTCCTTCCGTGTCCCAGATTCTCGATACGGCGTTGGCCGCGTAGCATTCCGCAGTAATCCGCTCGTTCCAGTCGTGGTAAGGGAACGCTGAATCTTGGATCTCAATGGCCTCCAGCCAGGGGCTTTCTCTGGGAGGTTGATAAAAATGCCCATGGATACAAACAAATCGGTTCATTCGTTAGTCCTCCGGTTGCAGACTGACAATGAGAAAGGCAAAAATAAACCTCGGAGCAAAGGCCGATGGCTCGGTAAGGAAATCTGACGGTGCTCATGGGGTTCTAAGTGATCCACCGAGCCTTGTGGCCCAATAGTGGAAAGCATTATTTTTCAGTTGGCGCTAATTTTTAATAATACTCAAATTCTCCATGTCAATTCAGAACGGCGCCCAGGAACTTTGCCAAAAAGGTCTCGGCTTCCGGGGGTACGGAGGTGAAATGGACCAGGAAGACAGGGGGGGATTCGGAGAGGAGGGTCACCACTTTGCCGTAAAGGTCGTCGGAGATTTCGTGGTCGTCGGGGTCGTACAGGGAAATCCGCAGGTTCGCCAGCGGGGAGGGCAGGACCTCAGAGTGAATTTCGACCATATTATGGGCTATTTTGGTGATGGCGCCCCCATGCCCCAGCTCTCCGGTATGTTTCCAATCCACCACGGTAAACTGGACGGGGAGCCCTTGCTCGAGTTCTATCCAGGTAATCTCTTTTTTCGGGGGCAGAAAGAGCTGAAAATCTCCGCCGATACCTCCCACTTCATGGATGGTCAGCGGTTTTTTAACCCCTTTGGGCATAACCTGCATGGCAGTGTCTATCCGACAGATATCGCCGCATTCGGATAAGGTGCTTTCTGAAATAAAGATTTGGCCGCCCACCGTATAGGATTCAATGCGGGCCGTGAGGTTGACCGCGCGGCCCACCACGGCATACTTGATTCTCTTCTTAGAACCGATGTTGCCCATCACCACTTCGCCGGTGTTGATGCCGATGCCTAATGCTACCTCGGGGTACCCGGCCTGGCGATTCCGTTCATTGACCGAGGTCATGGCCAATTGCATTTCCACGGCGCAGGCCACGGCTCGCAGCGGGTCGTCGGGGCGCAGGATGGGAGCCCCAAAGATCACCAGGATGCCGTCGCCGATGAATTCATCGATGGTGCCCTGGTACTTCTGGATGATTTCGGTCATGGTCTCCAGATAGATATTGATCATCGCCACCACATCCTCAGCGGGCAGACGCTCACTTATGGAGGTGAAGCCGCGCAGATCGGCCATGAGAATGGTAGCACGCCGTTTTTCACCCTCGATTTTCAGTCCACCCTTCTTCAGAATCGTGTCGACGATTTCATCCGAGAGGTAGCTGCCGAAGGTCTCGCGAATAAACCGGTTGCGCAGTTCCAGGGCGGTGTTGAGTTCAGTGCAATTGTCGCTGTTGCTCTACTTCTCAAGTCTCGCAGCCGCTTTTTTTCCAGAAAGTCACCCACTCGATTTCGCAGCAGCACCGGGTTGAAGGGCTTGGGCAAATAGTCTTCCGCCCCCAGTTCAATGCAGCGGACCACGCTGTCCATTTCATCCAAGGCGGAAATCATGATGACCGGCAGGTCCCGCCAGGTTTCGGAATGCTTCAGGTGTTGGAGCACCTGGTAACCGGTCAGCCCCGGCATCGTGATATCGAGGAGCACCAGGTCGAAAGCGCCGGTGGCGATCATCTCCAGGGCCTGCCGGCCATTGTGCGCCACCTGCACCGTATGTCCTTGACGCTCCAGATAACGGGACAGGAGGTCGCGGTTTATGCCATTATCATCCACCACCAGGATAGAACCGCTTTCATCGCCGGTTACGGCCGCGCTATCCTGAGCCAGTCCCCGGAGACTAAGCATGACACTGGTCAATAAGGGATAGCCGCTCCGCATCTTCCGCGCCCGGATTTCTTCAGACCGGCATCGATCTTGGAAAAATCGATAATTTCGTTGATGTAAGAGAGGACGTATT
Source organism: uncultured delta proteobacterium (assembly GCA_963701845.1). Lineage (GTDB taxonomy): Bacteria > Desulfobacterota > Desulfobaccia > Desulfobaccales > 0-14-0-80-60-11 > JAPLJC01. The sequence continues at coordinate 290,167 of CAVPBF010000006.1, forward strand.
CCGCGGCAGATTGAATCTTCTTCAGATCAGCGATAATGTCTAGCCGCCCTTGCTCGGCGGCGTTCTCCAGCAGGGTCTCGCTGAAACCGATGATATCGTTTATCGGCATGCGCACCTTATAGTGCAGGTTGGCGATCAGGGAGGCCAGATTAAAGACGACATCGCCAGAGGTAAATTTGTTGGTGTCCAGGAGGTCGTTGATGATCTCCAGGAGTTGCTGGCCGGCAGAGTGAATCAGGTTAAGGTTGGCGATGAAATCCGCCTGACCTTGACCATCGGCGTCTCCCAGCAGCAGTTCACTATAACCGATGATCGCGTCCAGAGGCGTCCGCAATTCATGGCGCAGATGGGCCCACAGGGCTTGCGGGCTTGGTTCCCCTTCAGCTTCTGGACCGGAAGCTCTCTGAACGGCCGGAGTCGTTTCCTGGGTTTCCGTCTGGCCGGGGTCGGATTCGGTGGTGGACATGGTCGGCTAAATCGTCTCTTTGCCTGACAAGGTTGGCATTTTTTCCCGCAGACGGCGAAAGTCGATGGGGTGTGTCAAGGTCGTCGTCACCCGCGGCTCAGGGTGGGAATTAGGCCGCAGGGGCCTGAAGGCCCCCTTGTGAGGGCATGATATCACAAAACTTTCCCAAAACCTCTCTCCGCGGTTTTTAGACCCAGAGAAGATCTCTCCAGAGCTGGTGAGCCGTGGTTGGGCTGAAAACGATCTGTTCCGGGGCCAGGTTCCAGGCGAAGAAGACCAGGGCCCGTAAATCCTCCGGCGTCACCAGGGGCTCTCCTTCCGGCGTGGTGGGGAAAAAAATCTTTTCCTTATCTACATCCCAGGCGGTGCTGAATAACACCAAATCTATCCGCCTGATCATCATCTGGGGAAAGATGCCCTGGATGGCCTGGCAGCCGTAACGGTAGCTGTCCATGGTGCGCTGTTCCCAAATCTTCTTCGGGTGGCGCGGATTGCAGTTGAAGATCACCCGAGTTTTGGACTCGAAGATTTTGTTCTGAATCCGGTCAATGCGGGTGAGGCCGCTGTCAAACCCCTCGGCCATGGTCTTCAGGTCTTCTGATTTGAGGTCCTGGGCCTCATCCACCAGGAGGATCTGCCGATTCATCTTGAGAAAAGCACCGGCCTTAATTCGCCAACCTCGACGTTCATCATGCTCGCAGCCGTAAGTGATGCCAGTCCGGCTGGCCGTCATACCGCTCACTTGCAGTCCCACCCCAGCGGCGTCACAGAGCTTGCCTACGATGGTCGTCTTGCCAGTGCCGGTATCGCCGACGTTGATCGCTGCCAGCCGGCCGCGGATACGTTTATCACCGGGGAAATCAATTTCCAGGGGAGCAAGCAAGACCAACAGGTTCCCCAGGTGAATATCAATGCGTTCGTAAATTTGGGTGATATGCTGGCTGATGTCCTCGACGATCTGCCGGGGCTGCAGCGCCTGCAATTTTTCCAGGTTGGGGCGGATCTTCTCCACGTCGAACTCTTGGTAATCTTCTTCCAGACGCTCGAGAGTATCCACCAGCAAAGTCGGTTGCTGGTCCCGGTAAGACGTCACCACTCGGCCGGTTGCCTGGTACTTGCCGATCTCCACCATGGCGCCGCCGATGATATAGATGGGTTTCTCGACCAGTTCCAATCGCTCCGCCGCCATGGGGCCCACCACCTGATGAGCATAAACCTCGCGCAAGGTCAGCCGGTCCTCGTCCTTGATGGTGATGGCCGGGTTCTTGTCCTTGTCGCAGACGTAAGACCGCAAGTGTTTTAGTAGCTGGCTGTCAGTAGCTCGAACTCCGGCGATTAAGACCCGCTCCCCCAGGGGCACTTCTATTTCTGCTTGGCAGGCCCCCTCATGGTCTTTGCGTCCATTGCACTTGGAATCTTTCTTGGCCTGGCAAGAGGACACGGTAAATTTCTTCACCGCGTGATAGGTCACGGTGTTCTCACCGTAGATTTGCAGAGGTACGGTGATGCGCTTACCGGCATACTTCGACCGGTCGATCAGTTCAAAACTTTCCAGGACGATGGGGGGCTCAAGATGGCTGGTGGGTGTCAGGAAGATATGCGGGGGCGTTTGTTGGATCAGCTCCTTTAACTGCGCCCCGGAGCCGCCGTCCTTGACGATCCAATCGGTCAGGTCCTTGTGCTCTTTGTCCTGCTTTTCGTAGAGCCAGATTACTTTGAGAGAAAGCACCTCACCGGTCCTGACCGCCTCTCTAAAGGACGGCAGGACTAAGGTTTGAATCGCTTCCCGGCCCTCCTTGTCGCTGTCGTAGAGCAAGACGACATGGTAGCCATGGAAGTGCTTCACCCAGCCTTCCTTGAGCCCATGGACGCCCTTGGCGCCGTTGGTGAAGGAAACCATGGTCAAACCGGTTTCCTGTTCTCCCAGCATGGCATCAAACTCGCCTTCGGTAAGAGCCACGGTCATGCCGGGAGTGAGGGGGGAAACTCGATCTCAAATTCAACGTACCATCGGGATTATGTTGGTAGTTTCAATGCCTTCGACTATGCCCTGGAGCTTGCGGCCCCAGGATTCCAGGGCTTGGCGCTTCTCCAGATCGTAGGAATGGCGGTCGTAAACAGCGGTTATGCCCCGCTCCACGTGGTTCAGAATCTTAGATACTACCAGCCTTGAAATGCCCATGCCGGTCATGTGGCTGGCCGCGGTGCGCCTTAGATCGTGCGGTACAAAGGTGAACCCCAGAGCCTTCAGGCCGGAGCGCTGTAGGGCATGGTCAACGGCCTCCGGAGTAATGTGTCTATCGGTCTGGGGAGAGGGGAAGATCCACGGCGAGTCCCCGGTGATGTTCTTCGCCGCCTGGAGTAACTCAAGGGCCAGGGGTGATAAAGGCACTCGGTGGGTCATCTTATTTTTGGCCTTCTCGGGCGGGATTGTCCACCATTTGTCAGTAAAATCAATTTCATCCCAGGCCGCCGAGACGATTTCAGCCTTTCTTTGACCAGTCACCAGTTGCAGCTTAAAGGTCAGCTTAGTCCCCTCAGCCATCCTTTTTGCCCCTTCCAAGGCATTCCAAAAGGCACAGATTTCATCTGTGGTCAACACCCGGTCGCGCCGTTGCTCCGGGGCTGGGGAGCGGACCGCCAGGCAAGGAGAAACAGGCACAATGTCCCGGTTCACAGCAAAGTTGAACATCTTGCGGACAACCGCTAAGGTCCGGTTAGCCATGATTCCGGCGCCTCGGTCAACAATTCCATCCAGCAGCCGGATAATATCCCGCCGGGTGATGTCTTTGGCCTTGCGATGCCACCACGCCGGCAAGATATCTTTTTTTAAAATACGTTCGTCTTCCCGCCAGGACCGCTTCCGGGGCTTTGCCCACTTCTCCAGGTATTCATCGGCCAAGGCAGCCACGGTTGGGGCTTGGGACTCCGCTTCACGTTCTTCAATAGCTTCAGCTCCAGGGTCAATCCCCTGGCGAAGCACCTTCCAGGCATCTGCATGGGCTTCGTGGGCGTCGGCCAGGGTCATATTCTCATATGTGCCCAAGGTCATCCACCTGACCTTGCCGTCAAATCGGTATTTGAAGATGAAGGTCTTTACTCCATTTGGCGTCACCCGCACGCCGAAGCCTCGGTCTCCCCACTCTGTATATCGCTTATCCTTAGCCTTCAGGTTCTTAATTTGAAAGTCGGTCAATTTCTTCCCATTTTTCATTTTCAGCACCGCCTTTTTATGGGCTACCACCTGGGCTACCAATTTGGGGTGGCAATACAAGAGCTGATCTGAACTCCTGTGAAACCAAAAATATAGCTAATACCTGGTTATGTCAAGATAAATTATGTAATAGCGAATACTTTATGCATTGGTTTGAAACATTCTGAGAGGTTATTTGGGCTGATTCGTAATCAGCAGGCCCGGGGTTCGACCCCCCGTGCCGGCTCCAGTAATTTCAAGAGGTTAGCTTATTGAAGGCGTTGGGGCGGGAAGAGAACCGGTTTATACTATTCACATCCAAATCGACTTCCTTTCCTCCATTCGGATGGCTGAGCCTTTTGAGCCGTTTATGAGCCATTGAAATTATCCTGGTCAAAAATCTTCTCATAAATGCCCAACATTAGATCATTTTGATCATGATTGCAAAAGGAGGTTTGTCCCACGTTTTCTGAGAACTGCATTGCCGGACTTATCGAAATATAAAACTTCAACCCCCCCCTGGGTGAATTCCGCTTCGATCTCATCAACTGATAAAACGCTATGAATAAATTCAGGCGATGTAAAAGAGTCGCCGGCTTCATACCAAAAATTACCTGTAGCGAAAGCAAGAACCTTTCGCATAATTTCCGTAAAACGATTAGGATTCGTTTGGCTATCTAAACGAAAACTAGACAAGAAATAACCTTCCGGCTTGAGCGTGTCCGCTATAGTGGTTAATATTGCTAATCGTTTGGTTCTGGTAGGAATAAAGGAATAGATTTCATTAGTGCACCAAACAAGGTCAAAAGAGCCACGGGTAACTTCGAGATGCGTAATGTCCTGAATTAGAGCTTTTAGGTTAACTCCTTGACTATCCGCATATTTCTGCGCCCGTTGATCTATAGCAGTGATCAACGCTACCTCGGAGTAGCCCCAGTACCATGCCGTGGATTACTACCAGCAATGGTCGCCCAGTGGATGTTATAACTGCCTTTTCTGCTGCCTTCTCCTGCTACCCCACGTAATTGTGGTAAATTAAGATAATCACCAACAGGTAGAGGCCCACGGACAGGGCCAGGAAGCCAAAGATGAAATAAGCCACCCGGAACCAGAGGGCCGGCGCCGGGACCATGGCTACCTCCAGTTTTCCTTCTGCTTCCAGGCGCACAATCCAGAGCGGCTTTTCCCGCCGGAGCTCCTCTAACTCCACACTGCCGGCAAACATGCATTCATTCATGGGGAAATTGCCGTGGCGGAAATGGCCCACGGTAAAGTGGATAACGAAAATATAGAGCATGGCCAGCAGCGCTTCGGCCCGGTGCAATAAGAGGATCACATTGAGCATCCAGCCCGGCAGGAAAGAGCTGGTGACCAGGGGGTACATGAGCAGCAGGCCGGTAACCCCCAAAAGGGGCATGCCCCAGAAGATCGCCCAGTAGTCAAACTTCTCCCAGTAAGTCCAGCGGTCAAAGGCCGGAGGCGGGCCCAGACCGAAAAACCAGCGGAGGCGCTGGCCCAGGTGAATGGCGTCCTGGAGCCGCGGCAACAGGGAGTCCGGGTTAAAAAGGCTGTGCGGCAAGGCCTTCCACTCCACTTTCAGCAGGACATAGACGATGTGCACCCCAAAGCCCAGGAGCATGGCCACGCCCACCCGGCTGTGGATGGCGCTGACGGACTCGTAGCCGCCGAAAAAATTGGTCAGGGCTCTCCCCCAGGGAGTGGGGTAAAGCAGCCGGCAGAGTCCGGTCACGGCCTGGGTGAGAAAAGTGACCATGATGAACAGGTGAAACAGCCGATGGATGACTCTGAACCGGATTATCCGTACCTGGTTATTCATCTTCGGGCTTTCTTTTTTTCTCCGTGAAGGCGTGGTAAAGCTCTTTGCTCACCCATACTCCGGTATGCACGACGAAGAAGCCTATGGTGCCGACCACCAAAAGATACATGAACCAATCGGCGTAAAACAGGGAGGCGAAGGTCTTCCGGGTTTCCAGAGATCCGGGTTTGGGTTCATGCACCACGTAGGTGGCAAAGGAGGCGCTGGAGCCTTCGTGGCACTTGGAGCAGACATAAGCGTGCCGGCGGACGGGGTTCAGAGGGGAGTAGTAATGGGCGATGGAGGCAATGGGCTCACCCCCGTGGCACTGGCGGCAGGTGAGGTTGCCCCGGCGGGTGTGGAGGTTATTGGCCTCCTCGGCGTGGCATTCCACACAGGTCCGCCATTCGTAGAATCTGACCCCCCTGTGGGCATCAGCCAGAAAGGAGCGTATCCGGAGTTCCGTACCCTTGGGACTATAAGGGAAGGAGGGCCGAAGCACCCCGGGGACGCCCACAAAGGGGGTCATGCGCCGAGGCTTAGCTTCGTATTCTTCGTAATACCCGGTCGAGCTCTCACGTTCTTTGTAGCGCCTGAGAGATGAGCCCACTTCTTCCTGGGCCGAGGCCGCGGCGGGTAAGACCAGCAGGAGTCCCAGCCCTCCCAGTGCCAGCCAAAGGATGCTTCGCCTGAGAAGCCGCCGCAACCTCATTGAGCTTCCCCTATTTTTTCGGTGGCTTTTTGGCGGCTTCCGCTTTCTTAGGCGCCTCTGGCGGAGCCGCAGTCTCGGGGATCGCCATCTTCACAGGCTCTCCCACCGGCTTCGGCAGCTTAGCCAGGGCATCCCAGGCAGCTTGCAGGTACTCGAGGCCCTCTCCCCGGAAAAAATGACAGCCATCGCAGGAATTGGGGACGGCCGGGTTGGCCAGGCTATCCTTGGGCAGCAGACAGACGAAGACATGGGTGTGGATTTCTCCGGATTCGGGGCTTCTGGCCACCCTGGCCATGTGGCAACCTATGCAGTTGCCGAAGGAGTGAATGGAATGGCCCAGGTTCCGGTTGATAATTTCATGACAGGTGAGGCACTGCTTGGAGCCGGCCTGCACGGTCTGGGACCGGGTGGGAGGCATGCCAATCTGGTGCACAAAGTGGCAGGAGGTACAGGTCACCCCTTCCTGATAATGCACGGATTGCTTCCAATCCAGATATTGCCGATGGTGGCCATTGGCAAAGGCGTCGGCATAGACCCCCTGCACGTCGCCGGCGTCATAGGTGGTCTCTTTAAAAAAAGGTCCGATGGCCTTGCCGGGGTCATAGCCCACCGGCCAGCCAGCTCCCTTCACCTGAGTGGATTCGCCCCGGGTGTGGCAGGAGCCGCAGATCTGCACCGCCACTCCCATGGTGAGCTTGGCCGGGTTGATGATGGTCTGGCGTTTCGCGAAGACCGCGGTCTTGGGCAGGGCCGCGTGCCAGGAACCCGGGCCATGACAGGCTTCGCAGCCGACGCCCGGCTCGACAAAGGTGTTTTTCTCGATATTTACCCCGGTGGCGTGGCAGCCGCCGCAACTGATAATCCAGGGCTGTTTATCCCAATCGGGGTCCCCTCCAGCCCAAGCGGCCCAGCGGTGGGAATCAATATTGTAAACGATGGGCGGAATGTACAGCTTCCCAGCCTTTTCCACCAGGAATCGCTGTTTCCACTGGCTGCCGATGGTATACTTGATATCTTCCTCTTTGGGGATGTAGACCTGATCCACCGGTATTTTTAGCTTTTCTTTTGCCAGATCGGCGCGAATTACTTTTTCATCGAGGGGAGCGACGATGGCGTCCCGGTTCTTTTGGGCGTTTTGGAGCATGCGGGAATGGAGGGTCATCTTCCAGGAGTCGTAGTGCTCCAGGTGGCAGAGCTTGCAGGTATCCGAGCCCACGTATTTCTTGGGCCCTTTTTCCAGAGCCTTCACGTCGATGGGACTTTCGCCGCAGGCCGCCAGGGCCAGAAGCACCAGCCCCGCCAGGAAAATTCTTGCCAGACCGTAACCGTTCATGCCGTCCTCCCGAGGGTGCGTGGAGATTGAATGTGGCCAAGGGACAAGATCGCGGGGATCGAGGTGTCTGGTACTGCTGCTCTCCTTTAGATTTTGGAGGTTAGATTATCTATATAATTATGTATAGGAAAAGACAATTTTTTTTCCACAAAATTAAAGCGAGGCCAGGCCGCAGTCTCGGCCACGGCGGTCAAAATGTGGTGATAGATGGTAGACAATTGCCCTTTAACTGTGCCGTTTTCTCTTTTGAGACAGCAATGCTTCCAGGTCGGTTAAAATTTCCGGCATCTCCAGTGCCGCAGAGAACTCCCGCACCCACCTGCGAACCCGCCCAGGGCAACGCCAGCCTCTGCAAGCATGGAAGGCCTGCGTTAGCGAATATCTTCATCAAAAAATTAAACTTGTGAGTTAGCGAGTAAGGTGAGGGACCTCAGCATGGCCATGATGGGGTTGTGCCATAAGTCCTAAATTTGTTTGCAACTCAGTTGATTTTAGATTATTTTATGGGCATGGGTGATCGTTGCGATTTTTTCCAATGGCTGACTCGGGAAGGGATCAGGCCCACCACGATCCGCCTGATCATCCTCGAGATTCTGGGGGACTCTCCCCGGGCCTTGCGGGCCAAGGAGATCCTGGAGGCCATCCGGGCCCGCCGCCGGGTCAACAAGGTGACGGTGTATCGCATTCTGGAGGACTTTACTCAGCGAGGGGTGGTGCGCCGCCTTTCCCTGGAAGGCAGAGTAAACCACTATGAACTGGCTTGTGAGCACCACCCGCCCCACCCGCACTTCCAGTGCCAGGCCTGCCGGGAAATCCAGTGCCTCGACCCGGCGCCCCTGACCCGCATGTGGACTGAACTCCAGGGGCCGGTGGGCAACCTGACCGACCACATCGACATTCGGGTGGCGGGTCTCTGCCACAAGTGCCGGCATACCCAGGAGTAGGCCGATGGTCAAGGACGACTGCCGGCGGCCGGAAACGCCATGGAAAGAAAGAATTATGCAATTCCCGGGAATTGGCCGCTGCTTAAGGCTCATGGTCTGGTGGCTCGTTTTTACGGGCATCTATGCCAGTTCAGCGGTCTGTCCTTTCTGCGGCCGGCCGGGTTGTCCGGTGGGGGGAGTCAGTGCCGGGGTGGTGGGCGGCGTCTTTACCCTGGTATTGGCGAAAGGCAAGGCCTTCATGAACTATTTAGCCCGCCGGTTTGCTCTTATCCGCCTCAAGTTGCGGAGCAAAACCGGAGCATAACCAGCCGAAAATGGAACCCTGAAAAGGTTGGGATGCCGCTGCACCCGGGAGATATGACATAAGATTTATGGGCAACTCGGTTGCACCTGGACCTTGGAACCACGATGAATGATAATCTTGGCCATCTGGATAAGGACGCTCGCTTGCCGCGAACCCTGCCGGAATGCCCGAAGCCGGGAAGGATCCTGGCCTCGCCGCTGGGCTGGAGTATCCAGGGCCGGCTGCTTTGCGCCGGCGCGGCCGCAGCCCTCCTTTGGCTGGCGGTGGTCTGGGCCCTCGGCTGGCTGCCCTAGGACGATATGATGAATGCCATTGTACTGCACGATCTGACCCTGGGCTATGACGGCCATCCGGCCGTCCACCATCTCTCCGGAGTCTTCGAGCCCGGCTCGATGACCGCGGTGGTGGGGCCGAACGGCTCGGGCAAGAGCACCTTATTGAAGGGCCTCACCGGAATCCTGCGCCCTTTGGGCGGGCGGATCGAGCGGGGAAGCTTGAAGACAGCTCAGATCGCCTACCTGCCGCAGCAGGCGGAGATCGACCGGAGTTTTCCGATCACGGTGCTGGACCTGGTGGCCCTCGGGCTCTGGCAGCGGATCGGCATGTTCGGCGGGATGCAGCAGGAGTTGTGGGTGCAGGCCGGGCAGGCCCTGGCGTCGGTGGGTTTGGAGGGTTTTGAATACCGACCCATCGGTGATCTTTCGGCGGGACAGTTCCAGCGGGTGCTGTTCGCCCGCCTGTTGCTGCAGGACTGCCCGGTAATTCTGCTGGACGAGCCATTTACTGCCATCGATGCCCGGACCACCATCGATCTGCTCGGCGTGGTCCAGCGCTGGCGCGACGAAAACCGGACCATCATTGCGGTGCTGCATAACTTCGATCAGGTGCGCGCCTACTTTCCCAAGACCCTGATGATCGCCCGGGAGCCCATCGGCTGGGGCAATACGGAGGAGGTCCTGACTCCCGAGAATTTGCAACTCGCCCGCCAGATGTCCGAGGCCTGGGACGAGTCGGCGGCGGCCTGCCGGCGGAGTCAGGCATGAACCAGCTTGCCGATTTTTTGCTGTCTCCCTTCCGGGAATTCCTCTTCATGCGCCACGCCCTGGTCGCCTGCCTGGCCCTGGCCCTGGGCTGCGGCCCCCTCGGCGTCCTCCTGGTCCTCCGGCGCATGAGCCTGGTGGGCGACGCCCTGTCGCATGCGGTGCTGCCCGGGGCGGCCCTGGGCTTCCTGGTTTCCGGCTTATCGCTCTACGCTATGACCCTGGGAGGGTTCGCCGCGGGTCTGGCCGTCGCCCTGCTGGCGGGAGCGGTCACTCGGCTCACCACGCTGCGGGAGGATGCCAGCTTCGCGGCGCTGTACCTGATTTCCCTGGCCACGGGCGTGCTCATCGTCTCCCTGCGCGGCAGCAGCATCGATCTCATCCACGTGCTGTTCGGCACCATTCTGGCGGTGGATGACGCCGACCTGATCCTGGTCGCCTCCATCACCACCGCTACGCTGCTGATCCTGGCGCTGATCTATCGGCCGCTCATCGTCGAATGCTTCGACCCCGGCTTCCTACGGTCCGTGGGCGGACGGGGCGCGGCGATGCATTTCATCTTCCTGGTCCTGGTAGTCCTTAATCTGGTGGCGGGCTTCCAGGCCTTGGGAACCTTGATGGCCGTGGGGATGATGATGGTCCCGGCGGTCTCGGCCCGCTTCTGGGCCAGGCAGGTCTGGTCCACCGCCCTGGCAGCCGTGGTCATCGCCATGCTGGCCGGCTATGCCGGCCTGTTACTTTCCTTCCACGCCAACCTGCCGTCCGGGCCTGCCATCATCCTGACCGCGGGTCTGTGCTACGTCTTTTCGGTGTTCTTTGGGGTGCGTGGCGGCATTTATGGCCTCCAGCGCCGCGGCGAGCATCTTGAAGGTTAATTGCCACTGCATCAGGAGGTCAGAAAGTGTGGGTCAGCATTAGGATTCTCGGGGTCTGCCTGGCTCTCTGCCTGGCCGGCCGCGTCACTGAGGCCGGGGCCGAGAACAAGATCAAGGTAGTCGTCAGTTTTAGCATACTGGATGACATGGTGAAGAATGTCGGCGGCGGCCGGGTCGCAGTTGTCGCGCTGGTGGGGCCCAACGGCGATGCCCACGTCTACCAGCCGACGCCGGCGGCTGCCAGGGCTGTGGGTAGCGCCACCCTGGTAGTGGTCAACGGCCTCGGCTTCGAGGGCTGGATGGACCGCCTGATCAAGGCTTCCGGCTATAAGGGACCGGTCGTGGCGGCCAGCCAGGGGATTAAAGCTCGCGAGATGACCGCGGAAGAACAAGAGGAACACGAGCATGGCGCCGCCAGGCACGAGTCCAAGATCGATCCGCACGCCTTCCAGGATTTGCACAACGGCCGGATCTATGTGGAGAACATCGCCCAGGGGCTCAGCGCGGTGGATCCCGCCGGGGCCGCCATTTATCAGGCCAACGCCGCCGCTTATGAGGCCAGGCTCACCGACCTGGACAAGTGGGTGAAGGCGGAGTTCGCCGCCATCCCTAAAGCCCAACGACGCATGATCACCTCCCATGATGCCTTTGGCTATTTTGGCGCCGCCTATGGCATCACGATTATCTCGTCCATGGGCTTCAGCACTGAGAGCGAAGCCTCCGCCGGCGATATCGCCAGACTCATCCAGCAGATTCGTCAGGAAAAGATTACCGCGGTCTTCATCGAGAACGTCACTGACCCGCGTCTGATGCAGCAGGTCGCCAAGGAAAGCGGCGTGACCCTGGGTGGGGAACTCTATTCGGACGCCTTGTCGAAGCCGGATGAAGCCGCCCCCACTTATATCGACATGTTTAAGAACAATGTCACCAAGATCGTGGCGGCTATGCGCCAAGGACGATAGCTTAAGCGGCCGCCGGGTATACACCCGGCTGGCGGGGAGCTAATTTCCATGACCATCAAGAATTTGTTCTGCTGGTGGCTGGCCGGCCTGTTGATCATTATGGCCGGATGTAGTGAAAAGACCCCGCCTCCGCAGAAAGAAGCGCCGCTGATCCCGAGGCGGGATTTCTTCCGGAACCCGGAGAAAACCGGATTCAAGATTTCTCCCAACGGCGAGTACCTCTCCTTCCTGAGGCCCTGGCAACATCGGCTCAATATCTATGTCCAGAAAATTGGCCAGGAGCAGGCTGTCCGGATTACGGGGTCGACCCAACGGGATATCACCGACTATCTCTGGGCCAACGACCAGCGGCTCCTGTACCTGATGGACAAAAACGGCGATGAGAACTATCGGGCCTACGGCGTCAATGGCGACGGCTCCGGCTATAAAGAGCTGACGCCCTTTGAGAATGTCCGGGTCGGTATCCTTGAGGAGCGGGAGGATATTAAAGAAGAAATCTTGATCGGCATGAACCTTCGGAACCCGAAAATCTTCGACGCCTACCGGCTCAACATCTATTCCGGCGAACTAAAGATGGTGGGGGAGAACCCCGGCAACGTCTCGGGATGGCTGGCCGATAACGCCGGCCGGCTCCGGGTGGCGGTGGCCACCGATGGGCTGAACGAGACTCTGCTCTACCGGAAAACCGAGGCCGATCCCTTCAAAGCCGTGGTTACCACCAACTTCAAGGATACTTTAGCGCCGCTGTTTTTCACCTTCGATAATCAATCTCTTTATGTATCCTCCAACCTGGGCCGGGATAAGCAGGCGATTTACCGTTACGATCTGGAAAAGGGCCAATTGTCGGACCTGATCTACGCCCATCCGGAGGTGGATGTGGAAGAGCTCTTGCGGTCGAAGGCGCGCCAGGTCATTACCGGGGTTTCATTCTTTACCGATAAACGACATTATTATTTCTTCGATAAGGCCCGGAGGCAGATGCAGGAGTTCCTCCAAAAGCAGCTTCCCGGCTACGAGGTAGTGGCGGGGGACGGGGGCAGAAACCTGAAGAGCAAAGATGAAATCAGGGTAGTCGTCCGCACTTACAGCGATAAGTCTCTGGGGGCGTATTATCTTTATAATCAGACGACCCACGAACTGAAAAAGCTGGCCGATGTCAGCCCCTGGCTTCAGGAAGCCGAGTTGGCCGACATGCACCCGATTCAATACCAGTCCCGGGACGGCCTGACCCTGCATGGCTATCTGAGCCTGCCCAAAGGGGTGGAGCCGAAAAACCTGCCGGTAGTCGTCAATCCCCACGGCGGACCCTGGGCCCGGGACCATTGGGGGTTTAATCCCGAAGTCCAGTTCCTGGTTAACCGCGGGCTGGCGGTGCTCCAGATGAACTTCCGGGGGTCCACCGGCTACGGCAAAGCCTTTTGGCAGGCGGGCTTCAAAGAGTGGGGCCGCAAGATGCAGGACGACATCACGGATGGGGTGCAATGGTTGATCCGACAGGGCCTCGCCGATCCCAAACGCGTCGGCATTTATGGCGGCTCTTATGGGGGCTACGCCACCCTGGCGGGCGTGACCTTCACGCCGGATCTTTATGAGTGCGGGGTGGATTACGTGGGTCCCTCCAATCTCTTCACCCTGCTCGCCTCCCTCCCCCCTTACTGGGGCCTGGAACTCCAGAAGTTTTACGAGATGGTGGGCGACCCGGTGAAAGATAAAGAGTTGCTGACGGCAGTCTCCCCCCTATTTCATGCGGACCGGATCAAGGCGCCGTTGTTCGTGGCCCAGGGCGCCCATGACCCCCGGGTGAAAAAGGCGGAGTCCGACCAGATCGTCGCGGCCCTCAAAAAACGGGGCATCGATGTCTTATACATGGTCAAAGATAACGAAGGCCATGGCTTCCACAACGAAGAGAATCGCTTCGATTTTTACCGGGTCATGGAAGAGTTTTTGGGCAAGCATCTGGGGAGCAAGGTGGAAAAGCGCAGTTAGCCTGAGGGCTGAATGGCTGTTACGGAGGGGTACTTGGAAAAACAGTTTACGATTTTCGACCCTACAAATTTTATTTCAGATCGGCTCCTATAAGGGCATCAATAGGGGCAGGGTTCATATTTAATATTCTGATATGACTATCATTTTCGCAGCTTTTGCTGGCTCGTTGATAGGCGGGTTTTGGCAAGTCGCTATTCTGCGCAGAATTCTCGGGAGTGTCTGATTTTCGTTGCCTTCCCGCCATAGGCGAGTTTCTTGACATGGTGATTATAGCCCCTACCTTATATGCATTCTATAATGCCCTTTCCTCGTAGGCCCCACGATCCCTCACGCTACAGGTGAATGAAAGTTCTCTAGCGACAAGACGATTTCGGGGTAAGCAACCATGAGCAGCCCACCGAAGACAGCCATCGTGACCGGAGCGCTTATGTGGTCTGGGGCAAGGGGCGGGAAGGCCGGGTACCTGGCGGAATTCCTGTAGCGCCCCGGATCTTTAAATTTATCCAGGCGCGAGTGTGGGAGGCACCAGGAGGGAAAGTTCATATGCAGCCTGGCGCATCAGAAAAATTTAGCATTCGGCATGCCATTCATGGCCGGTTGCGGGTCCAAGTCAAAGTCTGGGAATTCTCTGAAGATCAGGCCCATGCCCTGACCGGGTGGCTGGCCAACCAGGGTGAAGTGGGCGAGGTCCAGGTCCACCCCCTGAGCCATAGCATTATTCTGTATTACGATCCCGGCACCACCTCACCCCGGGTCGTCCTCGACCTGGTGGATCGGGCCCTCACCCTCATGCCCACGCTCCTGTCGGCGCCATCCCGGCCCCCTGACAGCCTGGCAGTGTCAGGAGGGTTGTGGTCCGGACTACTGCGGGTCATTGGGCTTACGGCTTTCCTGGGTTATCACCTGGTACGCTCGGTCCTGTTCGCCTCCCCAGTCAGTTCCGGGCTCATCACTCTGGTCGCGGTGCTGGGGGGACTGCCCTTGCTGCGGGATGCCTTGGGCGACCTGAGCCAAGGCCGGGTTATCGGTCTCAATCCTTTTCTGGCTAGCGCCTGCATCCTGGCCATCGCCACCGGGGAGTCCTTGACGGCCCTGGAGGTCATCTGGGTGCGGGAAGTAGGCAATACCCTGGAGAATTACGTCGCCGATCGCTCCCGCCGGGCCATCCGAGAGATCCTGGAGGTGTCGACCCGGAATACTTGGGTGTGGGTGGACGGGGTGGAGGTGGAGACCCCGGTGGACCGGGTGCAGAGAGGCGATCTGGTGATAGTCCACCCGGCCGAAAAGATCCCGGTGGACGGGGAGATTGTCCGGGGCGAAGCCCTGGTGGACGAGTCCCAGATTACCGGGCGGTCTGAGCCGGAACTCCGGCGGGTTGGGGACGCCATCTTTGCCGGGACCATCGTGCAGCAGGGAAAGCTTCACATCCTCGCTGAAAAAGTGGGGGAACAAACGTACCTCTCCCAGGTTCTGGCCCTGGTGGAGCAGTCACTGGCTAATCGGTCCCAGGCAGAAAAGCGCGCCGACCTATTGGCCGCCCGGCTCACCTGGTTGGGAATGGTGACGACGGCGGCCACGCTGCTGCTCACCGGCAACCTGGCCACCGCCATTGCAGTGCAGTTGGTGATGGCTTGTCCCTGCGCCACAGTGTTGGCGGCCTCCACTGCGGTGACCGCGGCCTTGACCAATGCGGCCCGCCACCGGGTCTTGATCAAGGGCGGGCTCTATTTGGAAAGGTTAGAGGCAACCGACTGTATCTGCTTCGATAAAACCGGGACCCTCACCACCGATGTACCTGAGGTAACGGAGATCATCACCCGCTCCCCCACCTTAAAGGCAGAACGGGTCCTGGGTCTGGCAGCCGCGGCCGAGGCCCACAATCCCCATCCCCTGGCCCGGGCCCTGGTACAGGCGGTGGGGGAGGCGGGCCAGTTCACCGGACCTTTTGCCACCCCGGAAATCGTCCTGGGCCGGGGCGTCCGGACCCAGGTGGACGGTGATCACCTGGTGGTGGGCAATCTGACCTTCATGCAGGAAGAAGGTATCGACAGCCGTTATTTCCAAGGGCAGGCAAAAAGACTGGAGGACAAGGGCCGGAGCGTCGTGTACGTGGCCAAAAACGGCAAGGTCCAGGGCATCATCGGCATATCCTATCTGGTCCGCCCCGAGGTCCCGGCGGTGTTGTCCGGTCTACGCCGGGAAGGGGTCCGAGAAATGCATCTGGTCAGCGGGGACACGGAACCGGTGGTCCGCGCCCTGGCCCAGAGGTTTAACTTCGAAGGATCGGCCGGGGCCCTGTTGCCCGGCGACAAATCCCAGTATGTGGAGGATTTGGTGGCCGCAGGACGCCAAGTGGCGGTGGTGGGAGATGGAGTCAATGACGCCCTGGCCCTATCCCGGGCCCAGGTGGGAGTGGCCATGGGTGCAGGGGGCGCTGAAGCCGCCATCGCTGCGGCGGATATCGCCCTGGCCGACAGTGACCTCTCACGTCTTTTATTCGTCAGACGCCTGAGCCGGCAAACTCTGAGAGTGATGGAACAGAATTACTGGCTGGCGGTGTCCACGGATATCTCTGGGGGCGCTTCTGATCATCGGCGGCCGTCTGGGTCCTCTGGTGGCTG
This sequence comes from uncultured delta proteobacterium, assembly GCA_963701845.1. Classification (GTDB taxonomy): domain Bacteria; phylum Desulfobacterota; class Desulfobaccia; order Desulfobaccales; family 0-14-0-80-60-11; genus JAPLJC01. Next base: position 306,419 of record CAVPBF010000006.1, read on the forward strand.
GCGCCATACACGTGGTGCATACCCTGGGGATCTTTATCAATTCCAGCCGCTTGCTGGGGTGGCGCGCTTCCCGGCCTATCTGCAACAGCTCACCATGGAGAGTAACGGCAAACACGTTACCCTCGATGGGACCGAGGTCGCCTACCAAACCGGTCCCATCTATTGGGGCGAGCCGGGAACCAACGGCCAGCACTCCTTCTACCAGTTGATTCATCAGGGAACCAGACTCATTCCCTGTGACTTCATTGCCTTCGTCCAGCCGCTCAACCCCCTGGGCCGGCACCATGACCTGCTCCTGGCGAACGTCTTGGCCCAGACCGAAGCGCTGGCTTTCGGCAAGACGGCCGAGCAGGTGAAAGCCGAGGGCACGCCGGATTGGCTGGTGACCCACCGCGTCTTCGAGGGCAACGGTGCATCAACCGCATGAACGACCTGATCCGGTCATTCAAATTCAAGGGTGAGCGTAGAACCCGTTTTTGCCAATATCCGGATTAACAAACGATTGGACCGATTCACTTTAAGAACGAAGATCAAAGTGAATATCCAATGGCTGCTGTTCTGCCTCGTCCATAATATAGAAAAGATCCTGAACTATGGGTTGGCATATGCGTAAAGCTGAAGGCGAGTGAGAATCAGTTAAGCCAGTAAACGGAAGCAACGGTGAAAATCAGGAAGATCGGCACAATCTTTTATAAAAAAACCTTAAAGATCAGATCGCGATAGGTTTAGAAAAGCTTTTTCGACAGCTTCGCTATTTATGCGCAATTAGCCTTCGGTGAGTAATGCCTCGATATTTTAGCGACATCATTTATTTTCACTTCCGAATCAACCAAAAGCAGGAACCTAATTTTTGGTCGGTGGAAAAACCCGTCTAATCTCCTACCCTTGCTGGCCTCTTGCCTCCCTTCCCTGATAACCTGTCCCCCGATGCTTACCGAAAAACACCAGATGCTAACCGCAAACCTCTATTTTTGTACCGCATCAGGAGCGGCCCCTTGGCGATATCACCTGAGAATATCACGGCTTATCTCCAAGACGCCCCCGGCCCCCAGCGGCACAAAAGCGGAGCAATTTGCGGATTTTTCTAAAGGCGGTGGCACAATTTACTCCTTCGCGGCCTGATTTGATGCAAAAAGGTGCCCCAAGGGGACCCTGAAAAGAGAAAAATATAATTATTATAAAAGGTTAGCTTTTGTTACCCAATCTAAGAGAGAATATGCTGAAATCACTGAAAAATTGAAACGCCCCACGCTAAAACCGTATTCTCTGGCAACTAAAAGATAAATTTGATATGAGTGTCTGGAAGAACGAGACTAACCACCGCGGCGACGCTCGCGGGTCCCTGTGGAAGGATAATTTTTGCGCCGTTTCAACCTGATTCTCCTGGCTGTGGCCGTCGTCTTTTTCGTCTGGATCCTCAACGAGATAGGCTGGGACAAGCTTTGGGACCATCTGCGCCAGGTGGGCTGGTACTGGCCGCTGCTGCTGCTGCCTTACGGGCTGGTAAACTTGCTGGAGGCCGTCTCCTGGAAGTACATCCTCATCGACCTGCCCGAGAAGACCTCCCTGAGCCGCCTCTTCTGGCTGCGCCTGGGGGGCGAGGCCCTAAACCAGCTCACCCCCACGGCCTCCCTGGGGGGCGAGCCCTTCAAGGCCGCCCGGCTCCGGGCCGACGGCGTCCCCGTGGACCAGGCCGCCGCCTCGGTGGTGATCCATAAAGGCATCCTGGTCTGTAGCCTGGTCCTCTATATCGTTATGGGTCTGACCCTGGCCCCGCTCTACCTGCCCGCGGCCCTGGCTCACCTGAAGTATTTGAGTCTGGGGGCCCTGGCTCTGGCTGCAGCGGGCGGCGCCTTCGTCTTTCTGCAGAGCCGGGGCTCCTCCTGCAGCCAGGGAATCGGCTTCCTGCACCGCCGGGGCTGGTGCCCCCGGTTCCTCCAGGAAAAGGAAGGCTTTTTCGCCGACCTCGATTCCAGCCTGTCCAGCTTCTACCGGGAATACCCCGGCCGGGCCGCCCTGGCCTTCATGCTGTTCTTCCTCAGTTGGGTGCTCCACGCCGTGGAGGTCTACCTGATGTTCTGGCTGATGGGCCACCCCATTACCTGGGGCCTGGCCCTCTGCCTGGACTCCCTGGCCATGCTCTTTTCCGCCCTGGGCTTCTTCATCCCCGCCGCGGCCGGGATCCAGGAAGGAGGTAACCTCCTGCTTTCCCTGGGCTTCAACCTGGGCCTCACCCTGGGCGCCACCTTCAGCATCCTGCGGCGCCTCCGGGAGGCCTTCTGGCTCAGCCTGGGCCTGCTGGTGGTCTGGAAAGAAAAGTGAGCAGTGAGCAGTTAGCAGTTGGTGGGCAGCTATTAATGAAATTAGTGATTTAGGATATGAGAGAGAAAAACCCGAAACCACATCGGAACCTGATTGCCTGGCAAAGGGGTATGGATTTAGTCAACGCAGTATACAGCTTGACTCAAAACTTTCCCGGTAGTGAACTTTATGGTCTATCCGCCCAATTGCGACGTGCTGCCCTTTCTGTACCATCAAATATTGCCGAAGGGGCTGCCGATCGCACCCCTGCTCAATTTGCCAACTTTTTAGCAACCACCCTCGGCTCCCTAAATGAAATTGACACCCAATTGGAACTATCATTCCGCCTGGGCTTTATCTCGGAAACCGAACACCTAAAAATCAGTAGCTTACTAGATGAGTGCCTCGCCGTAACCTACGGTTTAAGAAAATCAATCCATCACAAGTTTAAGCAGTAATCCTACCCAGATTGTTGTGCTTTTACTGCTCACTGCTTACTGCTCACTCATCCCCCAAACAACCGCACCTCCACTTGCTCCCCCTTGAACAGCCCCTCCACCCCCAGGGGGATCATCACCAGGCCGTCGCTTTGCACCAGGGGGGAGATGAGGCCCGAGGGCCCCAGGACCGGGTCGGCCCGCAAGCTATCGCCCTCGCGGCGCAGGCGCACCCGGACGTAATCCTCCCGGCCGCTGGCCCCGGCCAGGTTGCGGGACAGGACGGCGCTGAGGGTGCGCCCCCAGGGCGCTCGGACCTGAAGACCGGAGAGCTGTTCCAACAAAGGCCGCCCCAAAACCTCCATCACGACCGCGGCCGAGGCCGGATGCCCCGGCAGTCCCAGGAGGGGTTGGGTCTCCCCCACCGCCGCCAGGATGGTGGGCTTGCCGGGCCGGATGGCCACGCCGTGCACCAGGACTTCGGCCCCGGGCAGGTCCTGAATGGCCGCCAGGGTCAGGTCCCGCACTCCCACCGAGGAGCCGCCGGAGATCAAGATCAGGTCGGCCTCATTCAGGGCCGCGGCCAGGGCGGCTCGCAACGCCGCGAACTCGTCCGCAATAATGCCTTTGATCAGAGGCAGGCCCCCCCACGCCTGCACCTGGGCCGCGGCCAGATAGGCATTGGCGTCCCGCACCTGGCCGGGACCGGGCTGGCCGTCGATGGGGACAATTTCGTCGCCGGAAGAGAGGATCGCCACCCGGGGTTTTTGGTAAGCTGTCAGGCGAGCCAGGCCAAGGGCCGCCAATAACCCGACGTCCTGGGGACGCAACCGCCTGCCGGCCTCGAAGAGCAACTCCCCGGCCTGCACGTCCTCGCCGGGCTGCAAGACGTTTTCCCCCGGGGCCACGGCCCGGCGCACCTCCAGGGTCTGGTCCGGATGTTCGGCGGTGTACTCGATCATGACCACGGCGTCGGCGCCAATCGGCAACATGGCGCCGGTGGGCGCCCGCAGGACCTCGCCGGGGCCGAGGCCGCGCTCCGGGGCGACGCCCATGGCCACCTCGCCCTTGATCTCCAGGTACTGGGGCGCCCCGACGCTGGCCCCGAAGGTATCCCGGGCGGCCACGGCGTAGCCGTCCATGGTGGCCCGAAGAAATCCCGGCACCGCCTCCGACGCGGCTACCGGCCGGGCCAACACCCGCCCCACTGCCTCCGCGAGGTCCACAGCCTCGGCCCCCACCGGGGCAAACCGCGGGTACAGGGCCAGGACTTCTTCCCGGGTTTGGAGACGGAAGAATTCTAAGTTAGACATTTAACTTTATATTATAGGCGGCCAGAAATTCTTCTCGGGAAATTCCGGCCTGGGTGCAGATGGTTCTTAAAGTGGATGCCTTGATATAGGGATGGTTAGGCATGGTGAGAGGGGTTTTGCTGCCGTCGAGATTCTCCCGCAGCATGGCGATGTGTTCTCTTCTTCGGATAAGCCGAAAGCCTAAATTTTCTAATGTCCTTATGACCCGGGCATTCGCTGCATCAACGGGAAACTTGGTCATTAAATTTCGAAGCCCGCCTCTGCTATGAAAGCTTCCAGAACCGGGGGATCTATCTCCAGCATTTCCGGACCGAAGGTCTCGATATGAAAGGCGATGGCAGATTTGACATCTGCCAAGGCTTCCTCATAACTGTCACCCTGCCCGACGGCAATCCCTTTTAATCCCAAGGGGTAAGCCACATACCCATCCGAATGCTTTTCTACAATGATCTTCAGCTGCCTCATAACCCAGCCTCCCGCATTGGGATTATATCAAAGTATCAAGCCAGTTACCACTCAGCCCATTACCCTGGCCCTCGGCCACGATCCTCTAAATCCTGGAAAAAATTCGCACATCCACCGCAAACAGGCCCTTGTCGTAGAGCAGCAGCGGGTTGAGTTCGATCTGGTCCAGTTCCGGGTGTTTGCCGGCAAAGATGGCCAGGGCCTTCATGACCGCCAGCAGGGCCTCGGTGTCCCGCCGCGGCTGGCCCCGGTAGCCGGTGAGCAGCGGGTAGCCCTTGATCCTTTTGATCAGGTCCGCCAGTTCGGCGTCGTCGGCGGGCAGCAGGCAGAAGGCCACGTCCTGGTAGATCTCGGTGTTGACGCCGCCCAGCCCGAACATCAGGGTGGGGCCGTACTGCGGGTCGGTGATGATTCCCAGGATGACTTCCAGGCCGCCGGGTTTGGCCATGGGGGAGACGGTGACGCCGTAGATGGTCGGCCACCCGCTCGAAGAGTTTGCTGGCCGCCATCATCTCGGCAAAGCCCTGGCGCACCTCGTCGTCGTTTTCCAGGCCCAGGCAGGACCCCAGCCCACCTCGCTCTTGTGGGCGATATCCGGCGAGGCGATCTTCAGGACCACCGGGTAACCGAACTGCGCGGCCAGGGCCACGGCCTCGTCGGCGTCCCGGGCCAGGGGTGCGGCCGCGGCCGGGATGCCGGCCTTGGTGATCATGGCCGCCGGCTTCGCCGGCCGGCAGCAGGTTAAAGGCCTCGGGCACCGCGACCTTGGGAGGTCCGGGAGCCGCGGCCGGGGCGGCCTCGAACCGGAAAAACTGGGCCAGGGCCTTAATGCCCCGCTCCGGGGTCGGGAATACCGGGATGCCCGCCTCATACAGTTTCAGCCGCTCCTCCCGCTCCACTTCGGCGCCCCCCAGGAAGATGACCAACTCCGCGGCGCCGGGCGTCACCTGCGCCGCGGCCCCGGGGATGGGATCGCCGAAGATCACCACCTGGGTGTCGTAATCGTCTTTGGTCTTGTCCATCACCCGCTTATACAATTCCGGGGCGCTGATGGCATCGCCGGTGAGGTCCACAGGGTTGCCCACGTGCGCAGTGGGCCGGCAGCAGCTCCCGCAGCCGTTCTTGCAGGATGGGACTGGGCTCCGGCGCCACCAGGCCGTGTTTCTCCGCCTCGTCGATGGCCAGGATCGCCGCTCCGCCGGAGGAGGTGGTGATCATCAGCCGCCGCCCCTTTGGCTTGGATAGGTAAGCCAGGGCCTTGGCAAAGTCGAAAAGATCCTCCAGGGTGTCGGCCCGGTAAACCTGATACTTGCGGAACAGGGCGTCATAGATGGCGTCGGCCCCGGCCATGGATTTGGTGTGGGACTCGGCGGCGCGGCTGCCCTGCACGGTGCGGCCGGCCTTGAGGATGACCACGGGTTTACTGGTTTCCCGCAGGGCGTCGAGAAAGTAAGAGGCCCGTTTCACCCCCTCCAGATAGAGGGCGATGACCGCGGTGTGCGGGTCCTGGTTGAAATAGCTGAGAACCTCGGCCTCGTCCACGTCCACCCGGTTGCCCAGCGACACAAAGCCGCTCACCCCCAGGCGTTCGGCCGCGGCCATATCCAGAAAGGCGGCGCCCACCGTGCCGCTTTGCGAGGCGAAGGCAATCTTACCTTGGGTGGTGATGAGCGGCCAGGAGGCGCACATCGACTCAAAGGGCATATTGACCCCCTGGCAATTGGGTCCCACCACCCGGATGCCGGTCTGCCGGACCACCTGGGCCAGTTCGTCCTGCAACCGCTCGCCATCGGGGCCGGCCTCGGCGAAACCGCCGGTGATGACGATGGCGGCCTGCACCCCTTTGGCGGCGCACTGCTCCAGGGTGGCCGCCACGAGCTTCGCCGGGATCACCACCACCGCCAGGTCCGGGGCGGCGGGCGTCTCCGCGATAGACTTATAGACCTTGAGGCCCAGGATCTCCTCGGCCTTGGGGTTGATGGGGTAGAGGGGGCCGGGGAAGCCGCCATTTTTCAGGTTGGCCAGGATATCGTGGCCCAGCTTGCCCGGCGCGGTTGAGGCCCCGATGACTGCCACGCTTTTAGGACGAAAGACGGCCTTCAGGCCGGCGAGGGCTTCCATAAGGTCTCCTTGGATGGAATTATGGCCCGTTCCGGCCTCGATCATAGCATAAGCCGGGGCTGCTGGCCAGCCGCCGATTACTTGAGCATCGCCGCCTGCCTGGCGGCCCCGATCTGCTCCTCTCGTCTTTGGCCACGGGAGCTGAATTGACTTACTCGGGGGTGCCGGGAAAATGGCAGCGCGGCGCCAAGGGGCCGGATGAGTTTTCGGGGAGCCGCCACGGCCGCATAAAGAAAGCCGGGGACCCGGATGAGTCATCCAGGGTTCCCCGGCTTCCCGAGACCACGAAACTAATTCAGTTGTCTTGGAAGAGACAGCCGCTTGACGTCCACCGTTTCGTGATCACCAATTAACCGCTCAGGAACGGAGCAGGCATTCGCCGCCACATCTGGCTGGCAACGCCCGGCCTCTGCTTCTGAAGGCTCAAACCATCAGAAGAGGGGCTTTTGCCCAGGGCCACTCGCAGTTACCATGGGGTTGTGACTTGGGTCGGCTCCCCACATTCAGGCCTTGCCGAGACGTCTCCCCTTCCCCTCAGGGTGTGTAGTCTCAACCTCGTGGCAGTTATAGTAATAGTCATCGTCCCGGGGAGAATCAAGGGAGGCCCTGAATTTTTTTTCCGAGGTCCCGGTTTTTAGGTTAAGGGCGAGGGACGCACCCTTTGGAGACTGCGGGGGCGGCGTTTCCTCTCCCCCATAAAAAGGCCGCGTCGCTGGGGACGCTGCCTTTTTTCAAACTGGTTCCCAAGTTGAACTTGGGAACCAGGATTGCTTTTATTTCCCCGGCAGCTTGGGCAGATTGGCCAGGGCCTGCTTGATCATCTCCCCCGGGTCGGTCTCGACGTCTTCGAGTTTGCCTTCCAGGAAGGCGTCATAGGCAGCCAGGTCGAAGTGGCCGTGGCCGGAGAAATTGAAAACGATGCATTTGGCCTGGCCGGTCTCCTTGCAGCACCGGGCTTCATCCACCGCGGCCTTGATGGCGTGGGCGGTCTCCGGGGCAGGGATGATGCCCTCGGTTTCGGCGAAGAGGCGGGCCGCCTCAAAGACCGGGTTCTGGGGATAGGCCCGGGCCTCGATGACTTTCTCGTGCACCAGCAGGCAGAGCAGCGGGGCGTCGCCGTGATAACGCAGGCCGCCGGCGTGAATCCCCGGAGGCACGAAGGTATGGCCCAGGGTGTACATCATAATCAGGGGAGTGAGGCCGGCGGTGTCGCCGAAGTCGTAGGTGTAGGTCCCCCGGGTGAGGGTGGGGCAGGCGGTGGGCTCCACCGCCACGAAGCGGATATCCTTGCCCTTGAGCTTATCCGGGACAAAGGGGAAGCAGAAGCCGGCGAAGTTGCTGCCGCCGCCGACGCAGCCGATGAGGACGTCCGGTTCTTCCCCCGCCAGGGCCAGTTGCTTCTTCGTCTCCAGGCCGACGACGGTCTGGTGGAGCATGACGTGGTTGAGGACGCTCCCCAGGGAATAGTTGGTGTCGGGGTGGGTGGCCGCGTCCTCCACCGCCTCGGAGATGGCCATGCCCAGGCTCCCGGAGGTCTCCGGGTCTTTGGCCAGGATGGCGCGGCCCGCCTGGGTGCGGTCGCGTGGGCGGAGGGGAAACCTCGGCCCCCCAGATGTGCATCAGCGAGCGGCGGTAGGGCTTCTGGTAATAGCTCACCTTCACCATATAGACGGTGCATTCGAGGTCGAAGAAATTGCAGGCCAGGGCCAGGGCGCAGCCCCACTGGCCGGCGCCGGTCTCGGTGGCCAGGCGCTTCATACCCGCCGCCTTGTTGTAGTAGGCCTGGGCCACCGCGGTGTTGGGCTTGTGGCTGCCCGCGGGGCTCACGGACTCGTTTTTATAATAGATGCGGGCCGGGGTGCTTAAGGGCTTTCTCCAGGTTTCGGGCCCGGTGCAGGGGGCTGGGCCGCCAGAGCTTGTAGATGCGCTGTACTTCGTCGGGAATGGGGATCCAGCGCTCCGGGCTCATCTCCTGCTCGATGAGTTCCATGGGAAAGATGGGCGCCAGGTCCTCGAGGCGTGATGGGTTGGCCGGTGCCCGGGTGGAGATACGGCGGCAGGGGCGAGGGCAGGTCCGGGATGAGGTTGTACCACTCCTGGGGCATTTCGGCTTCACTGAGATTTATCCTGTATGAATCATCCATCGGCAAGGGCTCCATTGCGGATTTTTTTTAGGTTGAAAACTTTATAGAACGGTCGAGGCCGGGCTGTCAAGTAGGGGAGACACCCGACGTCGGCGCCGGTGAGATGGGCCGGACAGCGAAAAAGGCAATCCCAGGTTCAAGTTAGGGATTAGAAAACTGTGCACCAGCCAAGCAGTTAATATTACATGATTTTTCAGGTGAATCGAGCAGTTTTGCGCGGTTCGCACGGCGAAGATAGGACACAATCGGGGCGATGCTGTTCCGGCACCTAAAAAAGTTCCGCAGTTGGGTGCGCATAAGTACCTTATTATGCTAACTTTAGTCCGTTGAGGTGGCGCTGGCTTAGCGGTCCGGCACCGCTGAGGGGCCGCACTTGTGCCGCATTTGTGCCGCTGGGAGGCCAGGCGGTGCGGGGGTGGAGCGGTCAAGTTACACATGGAGATAGGGTAAACTTAGGGGAAAGAAATTGCCAGAACGGCAGAGACAGTTGACCCGGTCAGTAGTCAGTAGCCAGTAGTCAGTGGCCAGTGACCGCGGAGAATGGGCTGAAAAAGGGGTCATTTTGGGCTGAGGCGGCTCCCAAAGCAGAGCTTGGCATGAAAGTGGGTTCCCAAGCAGGAGCTTGGGAACCAGAAAAGGAGGGTAGGTTTCTATTTAAGGTTTGTCAGAAAATCCAGCAACTCCTGGCGCTCGCCCTCCGGCAGATAGGCATAGCTCGGCATCTTGGCGCCGGGATGGAGCCGACGGGGTTGGGTCAGGGCCACTTGCAGCTGTTCCCGGGAGAGGCGGGAGCCGACCCCAATCAGGGAGGCGGCCGCGTGTCCCGGGCCGGCGGCGTGACAGGCGAAACAGCCCAGACGCCGGGCCAGGTCCGAGGCTGGGGCTCCTTGGGCGAAAAGCGCGGAAAGCGGCGCCGTACCCAGCCAAACGACCAGACCCAACCCCAATCCGCCCAGCACAGCCACCGAAAATTTCACTCCTTACCTTCCTCTGGCGTGATCATCTTGCCGAGTTCCTCACGCCTCCCGCGCCTCTCACCGGCCCTGGGACTTTTTTGAGGCCGCCGCGGCGTCCTCGGCAATTATCTTCTCGAATTTGGCCTTATCCGGGTGATGCGGATTCAATGCCAGGGCCTTTTTGGCCCAGACGGCGGCCTTGGCCTTATCGCCCCGGGAATAATACGTGATGACCAAATTATTCATGGACGGGAGGTACTTGGGGTCGAGCTCCACCGCCTTCTGGAAGGAGATAATCTCACTCTCTTGCAGGGCCGGATCATGCGTCTGCTGAGATTTGAAGCGGTAGGCCAACCCCAGCATGTCATAAGCGTTGGGGGATTTGACCCCCAGGGCGATGGCCTGTTCATAATTCTTGATGGCCCCATCATAATCCTGCTGCTGGAAATCTCTGAAACCTTCCAGCAGATATTTATCAGGGGAGTCCCTTCGGCTGCAACCCACCACGGCCAGAAGCAAGATGGCCACCAGACCCAGCCGCCACATAAACCCTCCAATTTTCCAGGTCATTGGTTAAGAGATTCCAACAAGGCCAGAAGTTCCAGTTGTTTTTCCGGGGCAGGTTCAGATGTCCCCGGGGCGACGGTGGCGTTATCCAGGATGCCCTGGGCCGCCAGGGCGGCCTTCAGCAGGGCGGCAGGAGCCGGCCGGTAAGTCCGGGCCAGCTTTGCCAGGCGCTGGCCCAGGTTCCAGGCCTGCAGGCGCAGTTCGGGGTCCTGGGCCACCTCCTCGGGATGGAGGCAAACCCGGGTGACCAGTCTCCAGAAAGCCGGATATAACTGGGCCCCGGGTGAGAGCACCCCCCAGGCCCCCGGGCGGCTGAGAAAGTTCTCCTCATCCGCCTCGTAAAAGGCGAATCCCGCCCGCACGGCCCCGGCGTAATGGTAGTTGAGAAACCGGCGCATCTCTCCCTGGTGGATCAGACCCGCCACCCCAGGGATGGTCGCCAATTTCTTGAAGACGTGGGTGCGAATATTCCGGTGTTTGAACACCGGGTTCCGCCGGCTGATCAGGCGCGGCAGATTGAGCAGGACCAGCGGCCGGTCCACTTCCTCCAGGAGGCGGCGGCAGTACTGAGGCAGCCCTCGATTGCTGTGGTACCACAGGGGCAGGTCCGCCAGGAAGACCGACGCCCCGGGGCTGAGGCGGCGGCAGTCTTCGTGCACGGCCAGCGCCAGCTCCCGGGTTTCCTCCTGGGAATGCCCGGTGATCCCCAAAAACAGCGGCACCCGGCCCGCCACTGCGGCCACCAGCGCCGCCAGCAGCCGGCGCCGGGTAGCGCCGGGCAACTCCAGGGCCTCTCCCACGTCGGGACTGCCCGCCAGGATGGCATCGGCCTGGGAAATGACCCGGTCCACCAGACGTCCCAGGCCGGCTTCATCCAGGCTCAAGTCCGGATGCAGCGGGGTTACCAGGTCAACGATGAGACCCTTAGGTGGAACGGGCATAGACGCCTCTCTCGTCCCAGAGGAGTTATGGTCTTGTTGGCAAGATAACTGAGGGGAGACGGCGAATCAAGCAAAATCAAAGCGGAGCAAGGACGGGCGGCAGGGGCGGAAGAAGAGTTATCCTGCCCAGTCAAGATGGAACCGGAGACTCGGGAAAGGCCCAAATACACCAAAAAATTCTCGACCCCAAGAAATCTGGCTAACAAATCTTTAGCGCCTTCATCTAATAAGCTAAGAGAGACAGCACCGGGTTTTTTGCAGGGTCTGGGTATCGCCCCGAGTGTGGCTGCACGGGAACCGGCGAGGGGATAAGGGGGTGGGCTCGCCGGGATAGAGCCCAGAGATCGAAAAACACCATATTTGCGAATTTTGGGCTCTCGCAGCCGGAGCGGCAAAATCGACTTACTTAGTGGGGAAAGCGGCTCGGCCGCTGAAGGAGGAAGCATGGATGGAATTTTTCTGAGGTGTAAACGAAGCGCAAGCATCACCGTGGCAGGATTGGCGCTGGGGGGCCTGTTGCTGGCCGGGTCGCCGGCTGGAGCCCAAACTGTTTCCGCCCCCCATATCAACGGTTGGAGTGGGCATACCAACTCTAGTAACACCGGTGCAAGTGGACAGACGACAGGCGGCACCACCGCCACAGACACCACTGGCACTGGCACCACTGGCACAGGCACCACTGCCACTGGCACCACCACCACCACTGGCTATACCCCCGGCTCGCACTCGCGGGGAAGTAACTACGGTGCAAGTGGACAGACGACCACTGGCACCACCACCGGCTATACCCAGGGCCAAGGAACCAGCGGCTCTGGCTGGCAGGGGCATAACTACGGGGGCAGCGGCACCACGACCACCGGCGCCACCACCTCAGGTTATACCCAGGGTCAAGGCGCCAGCCACTCCGGCTGGAGTGGACATAACTACGGGGGCAGCGGCACCACGACCTCTGGCGCCACCTCCACCGGCTATACCCAGGGCCAGGGCCCCAGCCACTCCGACTGGAGTAGCCATACCAATGATCCCAGGCAGGATCATGGCCGCGATTGGGACCGGAGAGAGTATGGTCAGGACCATGACCGCGGTTGGGACCGGAGAGATTATGGCCGGCAGGACCATGACCGTGGTTGGGATGGCAGAGAGTATGGTCGGCAAGACCGGGACCGCGGTTGGGATAGAAGCGATTACGCTCGGCAAGACCACGACCGCCGTTGGGACGGCAGAGATAACGGGTGGCATGGCAATAACCCCGTTGCCGCCGGGGGAAATGGTTATAACCACGGCTGGCAGGGTAACAACTCCGGCTGGCAGGGGCATAACCCCGGTGGCGGCACCGCCACTTATGGCACCACCACCGCGGGCTATACCCGGGGCCAAGGCGCCAGCGGCTCTGGCTGGCAGGGTAACAACAACTCTGGCTGGCAGGGACACAACTACGGTGGCAGCGGCACCACGACTGGCGGAACCACGACCAGTGGGACCACCAGTGGCACCACCACCGCAGGCTATACCCGGGGGCAAGGCACCAGCGGCTCCGGCTGGCAGGGACATAACTCCGGTAACAGCGGCACCACGACCAGTGGCACCACCACCGCTAATACCCAGGGTTGGCAAGGGAACTCTGCTCGCTATGGGCAGCCGGGCGCCCAAGCAGGGCCCAGATATGGTCAGTCCGCTACCTGGCAGGGGCAGCAGCAATACCAGCGACCCGGTCAACCCGGTGCCTGGCAAGGGCAGCAGCAATATCAGCGACCCTCATTCCAGGGGCAGCCTCAGATGAGGCCCGGTCAAGCGGCCCCCTGGCAGGGGCAGCAGTATCAGCAAGCTCGCTCACCGATGCCTCAAACCGCTATGCGGCCGAATACCAATATGATGGCTCGGCCACCCAGCATGCTTGGCGGCATGGTGAATCGCGCCAGCTTCGCCGCTCCTCGTAGACGGTAACCTCGACGTAAGATGGCAGAGGAGAGCGGTAGGCCCACGCTCTCCTCCGCCACCTCTTCATTAACTCCCTGAGCCTTTCCAGCTTCTCGAATTTTCGCGCTTTCCCCTCATCAAATTCAGCCTGGTAAAATCCACAGCACCCTCGGCGGCCTGGAGGTTGCCTGTCTCAGTCTGTCTCCCGGACCTCTTGCTGAGGATGGGCGCCAGGGACAAAAAGACAGTGTATCCAACCCAGGCGAGCTGGAACCGGAGATTCGGGAGAGACCAAAATTCATCCCAAAAATCTCGCCCCGAAAAACCTGCTAACAAACCTTTATCGCATTTCATCTAAATAACTAAGAGCAAAATCGACTGACTGAGTGGAGCAGGCGGCTTGGCCGTTGAAGGAGAAAAAATGTCCAGGATTATTGGATTACTTGTCTGGTTTTTGGCTACCCTGACCCTGGGAGGCTGCGCCGGCATGCCCCTCGACTTAAACGGCTACGGTAATGGCGCCAGTGGCTACGGCTACGGTGGTTCTTGCCCTCAGCCCTACGGCGCCTCCATGGCTGTTCCGATACCGATGGACCCCGGGTATGGCGCGCCCGCCGTGGTTTATGCCCCTCAGGCTCAACCCTATTATGCGCCCCAGCCTTATGCGTATTACCAAGGCGCCTCTGGTTATCCCCCGGCGCCGCCACCCGACGTGGCTGGAGCGCCTTTCTCCCGCCATGGTAACTACATGGCCGATTCGTGGAACGATCATCGGGAGCGGGGCCAGCGACCGTGGACCGAACCAGGCCATCTGCGCGGCGCCGAGGGCCGGATGAGGGCCGAAGGAAATTTCGGTCCCCAGGAACGGGGACGGCTGAATACCATGCCGAACCGCGCCAACCCAGACATCTACCGCGGCAGGCCTAACGGCATGGTCCAGCCCGGCGCGGCCGGGCCCCAACGCGGCAATGGCCCCATGGGTCCGATGGGCTCCAGGGGCCATTACGGCGCCCCAGTGGCCTCCCCCGGTAATGGTCACATGGGGCCGATGAGCTCCAATGGCCAGCCCCGGATCAACGGCGGCCAGACGCATGGGGGGATGCAGCCGCCAGCCCGGTCGCTGCAGCCCGGCGCGGCGCCGAGAGCCCGGGGGACTGCCGAGGCGACCCCGGGCCAATAACCCCTTCAACGCGGGAGCGCCGGGTTATCCCGGCGCTCCCCTGCTTGCCAATCCGTCCTTCCCGGCCAGGCTCATCAGAATGACCTCGAAGAGCCTCAGTCCGGCCTCATTTTCCTTCCGGGCTTTCTTCTTCCAGCTTCCCTTTAGTCTTGGTGCCGCACATGGGGCAAAGGATGTCGATCTCCTTTTCGTCGCCGATGAACTTTTCCCGGAGAGTCTTGGGCCCCAAAAAGCTGATGTCGCCGCAGGCGCAGGCGGGGCACTCGGCCCGGACGGTATATTTTCGCTTGGACATATCTCCTCCCGGCTAGATTTTAGGATTCCCGGTTTACCCATCCCGAGATGGGGAAACACTTAGTTTTAAATTAAGCATTGCCTCCGCTGAAGGCAAGGATGGCCCCGGACGTTTAATAGCGGGAGTAGGCGATACTGTCCTTTTCAAACTCCAGAATGACCTCTTCGGTCAGGGTCGGACGGACCTTGGGAAAAATTTCAAAGATGGTGTCCGTGGTCACCCGGTAGTCCTGCTGCGTGGCCAGTTCCTGCTCAAAGGCGAATTGGGCCACCTGATAAAAGAGATATTCCAGGTCAGCCGGGGTAAACCGGTTGGTCATCTTGATGATGCGCTTCAGGTCAACCTCGCCGGTATTGAGCCTGGAGAGGTAATATTGCAGAATCGTGCCCCGCTCTTCTTCATTCAGGGCCCCCACCGGGATGATGCAATCGAACCGGCCGGGCCGCAGCAAGGCGGCATCGAGCT
This sequence comes from uncultured delta proteobacterium, assembly GCA_963701845.1. Taxonomy (GTDB): domain Bacteria; phylum Desulfobacterota; class Desulfobaccia; order Desulfobaccales; family 0-14-0-80-60-11; genus JAPLJC01. Next base: position 321,521 of record CAVPBF010000006.1, read on the forward strand.
GCCGGATATAGTTGGTGGCGCAAACCAGGAGGACATTGTTTCCCTGGCTCTTGAGCAACGGCACCTGTTTGAGAAATTCATTGGTGATGGACTTGTCGACCCGGCTGGCCTCATCCCGGCTGCCGGCGATCTCTTCAAACTCATCGATGAAGAGGACGGCGTCATTCAGACCGCGGGACCTTTCCATGACCTGGCGCAGATTGGCCCCCACCTTCTCGGTCCCGTCCACCATGAGCATGCTGGGGGCAATTTCGATGAACCACCAGGACAGGGCCCCGGCGATGGCCTTGGCAAAATGGGTCTTGCCGGTGCCCGGCGGGCCGAAGAAAATGATGGCCTTGGGTGGCACCACCCCATGCTTTTTCGACAGGTCCCGCTCGATCAAGGGCAGGATGATGCGGCGCTGCACAATCTGCTTGGGAGGTTGCGACTCGGCGATGGTCTCCCATAATTCCTTGCTGATGGCCTGAGCCCCCATCTCATCCAGGATATCCTGCCGTTCATAGGCCAAATACTCCGCCAGGGCCTGATCCGTATTTTCGAGAAAATCGATGCACGCCACCCGCAGGCCCACATCCCGGCCGAGCTTTTCCGACAGGAGCCATTTATGCTGCAAGATCTTGGGCCACAGGTCCGCGGCCACCTCAGATTCAAATTTACTGCCGCTGATCTCAAAGATCGTATTACCACACATCTCCGGGGTCAAGGTCTCAGTCAATTCTTCTCTCACGATTCACCTCCGGCATTCCTGTAAGTCCAGCAGATCACTACTTTATGCAACCACGGCGCCGCTTGAGCCAGCCGGGATCGGTGCCGGCATCAGGAAAATGCAACTCGATCAAGTGGCGCCTCAGAATCTCATATTTTTCTGCAGTTATTGTAAGCCCCGGGTTAATTATTCGTTCACGCTTCCTCCGCCCTCTCGGACGTACGCCCCCTAGGACGAGGGGTGATTCAATCCCGGCAAATGCAAAATGCCGCCTGAAATGGCGGCACTTAAAATTATCCCCAATCGGGGACCGGAAATCAAGAGGTCAGGCACCCCGGCCTCTTCCTTGAGACCCATATCTTTCCATCCTCGCCTGCCGATGAGGGGCGGCCCAGATGGTGGACATATTAGGGTTGGAATGTTCATATAATGAATCATTAAAGAGTAGGGACCAAGCCTGCTATTACTACCTTGTTAACTATATTATCAGTAAAAACCCTGAATTCGCTCTAGGGGAAACCCTGAATTTTCCTCCTTTACGGTGTCATATTAAGTAATTCCTTGCATTTGGCATTAAAGATGCTCCATCCTAAAGAAAACCTCCCCCGATGGCTAGAAATGACGGGACGGAATGTATGCCCGGAACAGGTCTCGACGAGGATTCAAAAAATTAACATAAACCCTATTTTCGGGAATTAAGCGTATGCCAAATTTAGAGATGGACACCCGGGATACTGAATATCAGGATTGGCAGGCAGGAAATAGACCGCATCTTAAACCTTAAAGCCGAGGTTGATTATTACGAGGTCTGGCAGGATTGTGCCATTAGATGTTTGAACCTTTCTTGGGCCTTGGTAGCCATTGACGGCAAGACCGGGGACGATTTGGGCCTGGATTTTAAAGATGTCGACAGTTGGGAAAAACGTCTGCAATTTCCAGTTGGAAACGCCCCCGAGATCAACTTGGGAGTTAAAACCGGCAGTTTATCCAGATTGCTGGTTTTGGAAGTAGCCAGCGAAGGGCAAAAACTCTGCTTGGATGCATTGGGTGAGTGGCGGTCACTGTGCGTGGCGGAATCGGGTGCCGGTCATGAGAAACACTTTTATCTGCTGCCCCGGGATTTCCAGCCGCGTTGGTCTATGCTTGGCAACTCCGAGATCCGGGTGTACGCCGAAGGAGACACCACGCTATTGCCGCCTTCCCTGGACCCCTTTACCCAGGAGGGCTGGCAGTGGCAGACCCCCCCCTGGGATGACGCTCCGTCTCCGGTGCCCTTAGCAGTCTTAAATTTCCTGCAGGGACCTGCCGCGCCTAATTCTGACCTCGAGAACGAGCCCGGGGTCTCCTGGCGGGAGCTCTATTGCCGCATCTCCCCCTTCGAGACGGTGCTTCAGGCCTTCGCCCGGCACGAAGCGTCCATCGATGACTACTACGAGAAACTTTTTGGGGCGGCAGAGGAGGCGGGGCTGACAGAATCTGACACCCTCCTGGCTCTGCTCTGGTATGCCCCTCTGGGCGATGCCCGACAGCGACCGGAAAGATGGGCGGAACTCCAAAAACGGTTATGCCGATCCCAATCTGAAGCATCTCCGAAATCCTCCCGGGCTCTGCAGCAGTCCCCGACGCGGCAGGACTGCCAAAGAGCCCCTTTGCATTTCCCGGAGAGACGAATGGTTGGCAGGCAGCCTCTTTCTAAACTGGCCGGCAAGCATGACTAAGAAGGAGATCGAGATGTTTCAGCGCTCAAGAGTATTGGATGGCCCCTCAAATCGCCAGTTGTCTGAACAACCGGGGTCAGCTCTTGACAAGGTAATCCAGGGATACTCCACTGCCTTGAATGAACTCAAGGAGATAATGAAGGAGTTATCCTATGAGAGAGAAATGGAGGCCGCCGCGGCCCTGCGATATAAGACTCGAGAGCAATATTACAAGGAGCTTTTCGATTTCGCCCCCAGTGGTTACTTGGTGACTGATTCCAAGGCCGTTATTCAAGAGAGTAACCAGGTTGCCGCCAACCTGCTGCACACGAACCAGGATTTATTGGTGGGTAGTAGCTTAATTTTTTTTGTAACCCAGGAAGATCGTGAAACAGTTTATGCCTTGATGGACCAGGCGTTGCAGACAAGTGAAACCCAGGGTAAAATGGTTCACTTGCGCCCACCGGGAGGTACCCGGTCTATCTTCCTTGTAGTCGCAGGGCGCAGGGACACGGCGGGCGAGGTAGTAGGGTTCCAATGGCTGATGCACCCCGACACCCAGAGCCGCCCAAGTGAAACTGTCTTAAAAGATCAGGTTACCCAACTGGAGGCTTGCCTTACTGGGTTGGTCAAGGCGTTCTCCGCCGCTTCGGAAATGCAAGATCCTTATGCCACCGGACACCAGAGGCGGGTGGCGCAGCTTGCCGTGGCCATAGGCCAGGAATTGGGGTTCTCTCCAGACCGGGTTGATGGCCTGGAAATAATGGGTTTACTGCATGACATTGGCAATGTCGCCATATCTTCTTGCATCCTGAATAAAGTTGGACGGTTGACCGCTATCGAGAGCAACATTTTGAAGACTCATCCTCAATTGGGGTATGATTTATTAAAGGACATAGATTTTCCTTGGCCTTTGGCTCTGGCAATCCTGCAGCACCACGAGAGGTGGAATGGCTCCGGATACCCTTCCGGCCTGGCAGGGGAAGAAATTATTATCGAGGCAAGCATCTTGGCAGTGGCGGAGGTAGTGGAAGCCATGGTTTCTCCCAGAGCTTATGGTGAGGCCTTGGGTATTGAAAAAGCCTTGGAAGAAGTTTACAAAGAGATGGGGGTACTTTATGACCCTAAGGTAGTGGATGCTACCCTAAAGTTGTTTGTGGAAAAAGGTTTTAAATTTGCCTGAGGCCTCGAGAGTTCATGACATTAATGACCACGGTATTCATCTTCACTGAGGCACGGGCAGTCTAGTCTGCCTGCAATATCCCCGAATATCAGGGGAAGTTTGCAGGGCTTGATGGAGGTTAAGATGCAGGGTCAGCCGAAAGGCCGCAATGTCGAAGAAGTTTTTGCCCAACTGGACCAAAATTGGCAAGAACTGATTAAGTTGATCAAGGAGGGGCGCGGGCAGCCCTCAGCCCCAAGGGGCCAAGACCAGGGGTTCGCCCCTCAGGAAGCTGTTCAAGATGTCGAGGAGGGCCCTTCTCCATCAATGCCTGACAACAGCCGCCGCCAGGTAGGCCCGGCAATCCCCGAGGCTCTGGAACCAGGGCAACCCGAGGTGGAAATGCCACCTCCAAGCCCGGCACTGGAACCTCCCCCCAAGAAATTACCTCCCAAAAGCTGGGGACAAAAGTTCTTCAATGTGGCCATCTTGGCATTGCTGGTTGCCATCGCGGGAGGTGAGTTATTCCTCCTGGCCCAAACCCGGTGGGGCGGCGGCAAAATTGACACGGGAATGCTCACTATCCGCGGGAAAGATGGGATGCGCCGCGCTTTCCTGGGAGAACGTGACGGCCAGATAAGCCTGGGCCTGGTGGATAAAGCGGGCCGGACCAGGGTCGACGTGTCCCTGGATGCAGCCGGAAGTCCCAGCCTGTGCCTGATTGACGAACTCCAACAGAATCGGGTGGAATTGACCATGGGGCCGAAAGGCGAACCGGTGCTCCGTCAGGTTAAAAAGCTCGCCTCGCCGCCAGGTCCCGAAAGCAAAACGCCGGTTGCACCGGGTAACGCGACCGCGGCTCCCGCGGTAGCCGCGTCCGAGACTGCTGCCCCAAAAACCGAGACAACTTTACCAGTGAACCCTGGCAACGACAAAGCGGCCGCCATTGCTCCAGCCGGGCAGCCCGCCAACCAAGGCCCCGGCCCCGTGTCAGGTCTGCCGGCGGCTGCGGGGAGCACCGCCCCGTCTCCCGTTCCCACGGTCAAATTTGTGGGTTCCAGGACCTCAAACAAATATCATTACCCTGATTGTAAATTTGCCAAACAAATAAGGCCGGAAAGCTTGGTGACCTTTAGCTCTGTCGAGGAAGCGCGGCAAAAGGGATATGTCCCCTGTCCGGCGTGCAGGGCGCCTAAATCGGACCTGCCCCCCGGAAACTGATCCACCAGTTATTGGAGATAAGCCAAGAAGCGGTTTTCCAGGACTTTTTTGAACCATCCGACCAAGGCCCCATAGGCGGTCGGCGGAATTGACTACGAGGGTGGGAAGGAGTCATCTTATGCCCGAAGAACCTGTGGTTGCAGCCTCAAGCAGAGCCTTCAAACCGGCCATGATCTTGCAGATCGACCGACCGGGCGAGGAAACGCCGCTGCAGTTTCCAGCCGTGGTCCGGAATCTGGCGGCCGGGGTTGCTACCCTGGAAGTGAATAATCCGTGGACCATCCTGGACTGGGAAACCTTAAAGGGCCAGGAGGGACGCCTGCGCCTGCTCACCGAGACCGGGAAGGTCACCGACCTTCGGGCCACCATTAACTGGGCCCGGTATTGCGTGCAGGGCCAGGACAGCGGCGATCTTAACCTGAGCCTGCAACTGAGCGATCGGGATCCAGCCGCTCAGAGGCTGCTCGCCGAATATATTCCCCATACAACCAAAGATATCAAGGGCTTTTGGAACCAGTATGACCAGGCGCAGGTCAGGCGGAGTCCCAGGATGCCGCTGGTGACCAAGATCGCCCTGGCCACCCTGGCCTTGCTCTTGGCGGGCCTGGCCTTGCAGCTTACGGGGGCCACGGGAGCCAAGCTTTGGGGCTAGCTGTGACGAATGGACCGCAGGCAAACACCCTGTCCAGGTGCGGAGGATAAATTGGCTGGTAACAGAATCAAACTATGGAGTATCGGCGGTGGCAAGGGAGGTATCGGGAAAAGCATGGTGTCCCTGGGGGTCGGGATCAGCCTGGCCCGTCTGGGGAAGAAGGTCATCCTGATCGACGGCGACCTGGGAGGGGCCAACCTGCATACCCTGATGGGGGTGCGTTATCCCCACGTCACTCTGGAACACTTTCTCATGAAGAAAGTGGATCGCCTCGAAGACACCATTATTCCCACCGAGGTGGAGGGCATCGGGCTGATCTGCGGCGCCGACGACATCCTCGGTTCCGCCAACCCCACCTATTCCCAAAAAATCAGGCTGTTGAACCAGATCGAAGCCCTGCCGGCCCAATATGTCCTCTTGGACCTGGGCGCGGGCACCGCCTTCAACCTACTTGATTTCTTCAACTATTCTCCTGGTAAGATCGTGCTGTTTACCTCTCAGACGACTTCCTTGCAGAACGCCTACGGCTTTATCAAGAGCGCCCTGTACCGCAAGATCTCCCGGGACCTGGCCAAAGACCAGGCGGTGATGGACCTGCTGTACCAAAGCGAGGAAGGCGGCCAGGGGAGCATCGGGACGATCAGTGAACTCCTGGCCCATCTCAGGGACTCGGCTCCCCGGTCCCACGACCGCCTCCTGCAGTTATTGGCCGACTACCAGCTCTTCCTGGTGGTCAATATGGTGAAGTCCAACAACGACCTGACCGCCCCGGATATTATTAACTCGGTGTGCACCGACTTCCTGAGCCTCAAGCCGGAGGTCATGGGCCCTGTCGCCTATGATCCGGCCTCCGAAGCCGCGGCCAACCGCATGAGCCAGTTCTCCCTGAGTAACAAGCAGAGCAAGGCAGCCGGCCATCTGGCCCAAATCGCCCTGAGGATCGTGAAGGAATCCATGCTGCCCCGTTCCGGTTATGAGATACCCAACGGCAGAGCCGGAGGAGGCCGTGGAACACTCTCTGCATCCTCTGATCACTCAACCTGCTTGTTCCTCATGCAGTTGACGGTGACCGCGCAAGATAAAACTCCGGCAGTAGCCGGAGTTTTAATCTAACCCGAGATTAGGTAAGGGAATAAAAGGATTGTTTTATCAGGCGGTTCTCCAGGTCAGCATTGATCGTGCTCGGTGTTCAGCAGGCTCGTACTTTGAGAGAATCGGCGAGAAGTAAGTATTACCTTCCTTCAGGGTGAAGATCGCTTCAATAAGTTCGTCACACGCTGCTTCTTTAAGCAAGTACCCGTTGACGCCTACGCCCATGGCGTGCTGTAGATATTCTTTTTCCAGGTGCATGGTAAGGATTAGCACTTTAAGGTTGGGATAGAGCCGCTTGATCTCCCCACATGCCTCCATCCCCCCGCATTTTGGCATGGAGATATCGATTATAATCAGATCAGGAACAGATTCTTTTATGAGGTCCAAAGCCTCGAAGCCGTCACCGGCTTCCCCTACAACTTTCAGGGTGGGTACTTCCTCGACGATTCTCCTGATCACCCGGCGGACCATGGCGTGGTCATCAGCCAGGATAATCTTATAAGGCTCCCCAGTCGTTAATGACTCACCGTTTTCACTATGACAATAGTGAAAATTACCCTCCTGTCCACTTCTTTTGGTTTTCATGGCTGTAAAGACCTCCCCCTATCTTTACACTCCGACTCTTACCTTGTCAGGCCATCCCCATGGCCCGCCAAACCGAATTTGTTTCCTGGCGCTTTATTGTCCTTTTTTTAGCCACCTCTCCTCGGTTAAATTAAAGCTATAATAATCATCTATTTTGCCGAGTCCATGGGGAATTACCCCGATTCACCTGGTTCCGATTCACCAAATTTTTAGTTAATGCTCAGTGGTGGCATCCCATCACCAAGCTTTAATTGACGCCTTCGGAGTCCTAGATTAAAAAATCTTGCCGCAGGACTTAAACCGTCGCCTTCCTTCTACCTTGACCAAATCCTCTAGCTTTGGCCATCTGACTCCGCTGTGCAGAGTATTCTTTACACACGAGAGGATATTTTTTCGGATCAAGGCCGAACATCTTAAAATATTCCTTCCCGGTTAACCCATGAGCTTTGCGAATATGGGCCTTTAAAGTCTTCATCTTTTTGCCGCATTCCAAACAGACTACATATTTTTCCTTGACGATATCTTTAAGTGGAATTGATGGTTTCTTCACCTCTGCCGCTTCTTCAACCTTCTCCGGAACACCCCCTTCACCTTCAGGACCCTCTAATGAAGTCAAGACGCTAAAGACTTCTTTGATTTCTTCCACTAATTCCTGGGGAGATAATTCAGACAAGGAAGCATGGGACATTACAATCTGCGCGGTTAATTTGAGAACGTCGCTGGGCATAGTATCCTCTCTATTTGACATATTGAATATTGGTGTTTACTTATTATATATCAAGGTTAATTTTGTCAAGGATTTTTCCAGATGAATCAGGGGCGGGCTGTGCAAATAACTAAAGAAATATTTCAGGTGGGCGGCGGTCAACTCACTTCTCCAGAAGATGCCGCTATCTACCTAATCAATTTCGATGGTCATGCGGCTTTAGTGGATGCAGGCTGTGGTGATGCTCAAGACCGAGTTATAGCCAATATCGGGTCCTGTGGGGTAACCCTTGAGCACATCAAATACATACTTATCACCCATTGCCATTATGACCATACCGGGGGCGTTAAAGCCCTTAGAGACCTACTTCACTGTCAGGTTGTGGCCCATGAATTAGAAGCGCCATTCCTTGAGAAGGGTGATAATGTCGTCACTGCCGCCAACTGGTATGGGGCCAAAATCCAGCCCTTTCAGGTTGATCGTAAAATTTCCGGCCCTAAGGAAGAGCTAGCTTTGGGAAACAGAAGCATTCAAGCTATCCACACTCCTGGTCACTCGCCCGGGTCCATGGTTTATTTAACCGAATCAGAAGCCCTAAAAGTGCTATTTGGCCAGGATGTTCACGGTCCTATTCATCCAGATTTGCAATCAAATAAAGAAGATTACCGGCGCTCTCTGGAACTGATGCTTTCTTTGGATGCCGATATTCTTTGTGAAGGTCATTTTGGAGTCTATCAGGGGAAAAGGGCAGTGGCAGATTTTATCAATCAGTTTACGAAGACCGGATAAAATGTGTTTCGAGGAAAATCCTTAAAATAAGTAATAGGTGCGGGCCGGTAGATTCATCGTCCTCGATCTTAGGTTCAGCCTCCGTAAGAACTTTCCACCCCGGCAGGTAATTTCTAAAAATCAGTGACTTCTTCAAAAAGGGTTGGCAACCGCTTGCGGCAGAGGAACTCTCGACGACGGCGCCGCCGGCGTTGATACCCTATGACTCGCTAAGGCTTTCGCCCCTAGTGGCCCGGTTATGCAAGTAATACTGAGTCGCCCCGGACGCGGCTATGTTTATTTTGCTGGATGGCTGTATAGTGGCGAGTGCTCAGAAGTGCATCATTCTTTCGGTAATTTATCTTAGTCTTATGGGCAATTCTGCCTATAACAAATTCAGGGATTCCCCGATTGATAATTTTCTCTATCAAACTAAAATTCAACCAAGACCCGCAACAAATGGTAAGGGAGTTTAAGAAAAAGATGACGGTAATTTTTCAACGACTGGTTATGGAGTCCTGGGATCTGAAGAAGGAAGTCAGAGAACTCCAGCGTACCTGCGAAAAGCTGCGGGCTGAAAATCTGAAATTGAAAAACGGCATCCTGCAAGCCAGCGAAGGCATGCAGGCTTTCCTGCAGGCTACCCTGGAGGAAGCCAATGAGACGGCCGTGGAGGTGAAGGATGCGGGCCCGGGAGTTGCCGAAGCAGTGAGGTAACCGGCAGCCGGTAAAAATTTAGCTGGCCCGAGCTCAGAAACTGGTCCTTCGAGGACCTAAACCGCACAACTTTTCAGCCGCGTCCTTTCCCTTGAATTATCCGCCTTAATGATCGTGCTATGCCATCGAGCCCGTCATTTGAGATTTCTGCGCCAAATCCCGCCAAATTGCCATGGAAAATTTCTGCGATGATTCGAACTGATCAACTTGCTGAAAATTCTACCTATCTGGATCATAACTGCAATTTTTAGCCCGAAAAAATTCCCTTCATGCCGGAAATCAATACAAGGTCAATTTACCGATGGCGCGGCATGCCCAACTTCTGAAAAAAATTGACCTATTAGGAAATTTTGAGCTGTCAGGTCTCCCGGTTGCCTTGGAAAAAGGTGTCTTGGATCTCAACTACCGAGTTTGGCCAGATAGACCAAGGATGCGGCCAAATCCACGTCTGAAATATTTTACAATTTGGTACTTGATTTTAATATGCCAAGAACCTAATTTAAAACCATTATAGAGGCGATCCCGCTTCCCTAGGCAAATTTTGCATCGCACCCTTCCATGTCGGTCTTAGAGTGGGGATAAAGCCTTCGTGTCCAGATCGTCTCATTCAGATTAGGCGCATTGTCGAGCTCATGGCCCGTGTCTTCCCTCAAGCCCAGGCCATCTTCACTTGAAAAGCAATGATTATGAACCGCGGCGCCATTAATTCCATACTAAAAGAGGTTAAACCTCACCCGAAATGTCCTCACTCATCTAAGCGGATTGAACGGGACAACTTATGAGAGTTCCGTTTGTCAATAGACGTAAAGGGGGCCGCCCAAGTCTCAAGCCGGAAAACCACGGAACGGGGCCGCGGGTGCAAAGAATCCCCTGGGATATTGCCAGAAGTTTGAAGAAAGTTAACTGGACAAAAGTCTGGAGCGTCAAAAATGTCAGTCGGGAGGAAATCATGACGGGAGAACTGCAGCAACTGATGAGGGAGTTTGAGGAAAAGATGACGGTAATTTTCCAACAACTGGTTACGGAATCCGAGGATCTGAAGAATGAGGTCAGAGAACTCCAGCGTACCTGCGAAATGCAACGGACTGAAAATTCCAAGATGTTTGCTCAAAACCTGAAATTGAAAAACGGCATCCTGCGCGCCAGTGAAAGCATGAAGGATTTCCTGCAGACTATCGCGGAGGAAGCCAATGAGACGGCCGGGGAGGTGGAGGATGAGGGCCGAGAAGTTGCTGGAGCAGAGATGTAACCGGCAGCCGGTAAAATTTAGCTGGCCCGAGCTAAAAAGCTGGTCCTTCGAGGACCTAAACCTCACAACTTTTCAGCCGCGTCCTTTCCCTTGAATTACCCGCCTTAATGATCGTGGTCTGCCATGGGGTAAATTATGGCGGCACGAAAGGTAAGAGTGGGTAATCCGAGTCACCGAATGACTCTTTTCCGATGATGAGCCCATGATTTGAGATTTCTGCGACAAATCTCGGCAGATTGCCATGGAAGATTTCTGCAGGCTTCGAATTGATCAAATTGCTGAAAAACAAGCTATCCGCTTCATATATGCAGTTTTTGCTGACTCCGGGATCAGGGAAGATTTTGGCAAGTTATAAAAGTGGGTGGAGCTCGATCGCTGACCTTCTCCCCAAACATTTATTGCTGGCAGATTTCCATTCCAGGCGGGAGTTTGCGCCACCAGGGGGCTCCTCCGGCCTGGTGGTGGGCGTAGGCATGGGGGAGCCCGGCCTCTTCCCAAGTGTCCGGGGACGGTCCGGGGACACAAAAAAAGGGGCCGCCAAGGCCCCTATCTTGTTGAAATCATTTAGTCTAAATTGGTGGAGGCGGGGGGAGTCGAACCCCCGTCCGCCAATAGTCCCTGGAAGCTTCTACATGCTTAGCCGCTGTTTTAGTTTCGCCCCAAGAAGACTTCCACCGGCAGAATTCTTTGGAGCTAGCCCGCTAAATTTTCGTCCACCAACCCGCAGGCGTGATTGGCGGCTTTGCCGGAAAATCGTCGTCTTGGGTCCCCTCCCGGCAAAAGACCTCAAGCCGTTAGCGTTAAGCCGCTAAAGCGTAGCTGTAGTTGTCGGCAATTGTGCGTTTCCTACCCGTTTTACGAGCGGACAGGACCTCGGCATGCAACTCACAGTTCCCTATTTACGTCGAAGCCGTTACGCCCCCTAATGTTAATTATAAGCATTATTTGGATTTTTGCAAGGGGGTAGCCGCAGGCTTTAGCCTGCGCCTGCACAGATGGAAAGCCTGTGCTGCCACAGGGTTTCGCACGTACCCCCGGAACCGCCGGGGGCGGCGGTTCTACATTTATTGCGTCTTTGCTTCTTTGCGTCTTGGCGTTCGATATTATTTTCTCGAAACTCGAAACTATTTTCGCATCTTAAAGGCCGCGGCCATCAGCCGGTAGACCGAGGCCCCGGCCAGGGCGGCGATGTCCTCGGTGGACAGGTGCTGAGAGATGGTTGCGTCGAAGAGGATGTTGGCCTCCGGCGGGAATTCCTCATCCCCGCCCCACAAGACATGGGTCACCGGCACCAGGGGAAAGGCCAGGAACCGGGCCGCGGCGTCCCCCAGGTCCTGGGGTTCGCCCCCCAGGCTCCGGGCCACCTTCAGATATAATTCCAGAGTCACGGCCCAAAGGTTTCCAGGAGCGGCTTCTTGGCCCGGGAGACAAAGGCGGACCAGTAGAAGCCCCGCCTCCGGCACCTCCCGGAAATCGATGCTGCGGCCGCTCAAGGGCTCCCCGGTGCAGCGGTTCAGGTAGTGCAGGATGAGGATCTGTTCGGTCAGGGGGATCTCGCCTCCGCCCTCCGCCGGCGCACGCTGACCTCGGGCCAACTGACCCGGCGGTTCTGGCCGAAATAGGGCACCAACAGGCCTTCCCGGCCGTCTTCCAAAAAAATATTCGAACCTGGTGCGGTTCTCCAGCCGCTTGGGATTGATCTGCTGCAGTTCGGCCGCCGCCAGGGCGATGGCCGCTTTATAATCATCAATGCGAGGCATGAGGACTCCTTGTAGGGCAGGCGTCTCCGGGCCATGAGTGTAGGACAGGCGCCCTCGCCTGTCCTGATGGTATTTCGCCGGCGGGCGGCTGTCCTACATTGTACTCGTCTAAAAAATTATATCCAAAAAAATTTTTTATTGACACGGGCCAGGGAATATTTTAGGCTGATTAGAAGTCGAGGAAATTAAAACATGCAATCCATGCTCGGGTCCGCGTACTTTTATTTTAGCTATTATTATTTTCCGGGCCCGGAGTGCGCCTCGACTTTTAAAAGAATGTAGGCCTAAACTCAGAAAATCTTTTAAAAGCCGTGGCGCGCGAGGCGACCACGGCTTTTTTATTGGCCGTGGGTCGCACCCAAAATCGAGAGGCTGCCGCGGAAGGAGGAAGAACATGGTCGGCAAACAGATTCGCATGGAACGCATCATGAACCGGGACACCGGCCGCACCGTCATCGTCCCCATGGACCACGGCGTGACGGTGGGTCCCATCGACGGCCTCATCGACATGAAGACCACCGTCAATGCGGTGGCCAGCGGGCGGGGCCAACGCCATCGTCATCCACAAGGGCTTGGTGACCAGCGGCCATCGCCGCCGGGGCAAGGACGTGGGCCTGATCATTCACCTGTCGGGCTCCACCGCGCTGTCGCCCTATCCCAATGCCAAGACCCTGGTCTGCACCGTCGAAGAGGCCCTGCAACTGGGGGCGGACGCCGTCTCCATCCACGTCAATATCGGCGACGGCACCGAACGGGAGATGCTGGCCGACCTGGGCGCCGTGGCTCGCCGGAGGCCCGGGAATGGGGCATGCCGCTGCTGGCCATGATGTACCCCCGGGGCGAAAAGATCAAAGACGAATACGACCCCAAGGTGATCATGCACGTGGCCCGGTTGGGCGCGGAACTGGGCGCCGACATCGTCAAGGTCTCCTACACCGGCTCGGTGGAGTCCTTCCGCAAGGTGGTGTCCGGCTGCCCGGTGCCGGTGGTCATTGCCGGCGGCCCCAAGATGAACTCCGACCGGGATATCCTGGAGATGGTCAAAGGCGCCATCGACGCCGGCGGCGCCGGGGTCTCCATCGGCCGCAACGTCTTCCAGCACCGCAACCCCAGCCGCATGGTGGGGGCCATCAGCCTGCTGGTCCACGAAAACGCCGGCGTGGATGAGGCCCTGTCGTTCCTGCAAGGCTAGGGCGAATCCAAGGTTCTTGAAATTGTAGCCGCAGGCTTCAGCCTGCGCTATCCAGGCCGGAAAGCCTGTGCCGCCATCCACCGATAAGGAAGTAGAGATGAAACAGATCTGGGTCAAAGTGGACCCCTGGGATAAGAAGCTGGTGACCACCGCCCTGGAGTGCGGAGCCGACGCCGTCTGGGTGCCCGCCGGCCGGGCCGCAGGACGTCAAAGCCCTGGGGCTGGTCCGGTGGTGGCCCCGGACGGCGACCTGGTGCCGGGCCAAGACTTGCAGGAAGTCACCATTCTCAGCACCGCCGACGAGGCCGAGGTCATCCGCCTGGCCAAGCAAGGGCCGGTGGTGGTGCGGACCCCGGACTGGACCATCATCCCCCTGGAAAACCTGGTGGCGCAAAGCGGCAACATCTTCGTGGAGGTGAGCGACCTGGATGCGGCCGCGACCGCCCTGGGCGTCCTGGAAAAGGGGGTGGACGGCCTGGTGGTGGCCGCCACCGACGCCGGCGCTGATCAAGCAAATCGCCCGGCCTGGTAAAAGAGGCCTCGCCGCCGCTGCCTCTGACCACGGCCCGCATCAGCCGCATCAAGGCCCTGGGGATGGGCGACCGGGTCTGCGTCGACACCTGCGCCAACATGGGCCTGGGCGAAGGCATGTTGGTGGGCAACTCCTCCGGCGGCCTCTTCCTGGTGCACGCCGAATCCCTGGAGAACCCCTACGTCGCCCCCCGCCCCTTCCGGGTCAACGCCGGCCCGGTGCACGCCTATATCCGGGTCCCCGGCGACAAGACCCGGTATCTGGGGGAGCTGGCCGCCGGGGATGAAGTGCTGGTGGTGGATTACAGGGCCGCACCCGGCCGGCGGTGGTGGGCCGGGTCAAGGTGGAACGCCGCCCCCTGATGCTGGTGGCCGCCGAGGCCGGCGGTCGGGAGATCGCCACCATCCTGCAAAACGCCGAAACCATCCGCCTCACCCGGCCCGGGTGGCGAGGCGGTCTCCATCGTCACGTCTCAAACCCGGGGACGAGGTCCTGGTGGCCCTGGAAGAGACCGGGCCGCCACTTCGGCCACAAAATCCAGGAAACCATCGTTGAGAAATGAGCCATGACCGAAAAAGAAGACCATCCGGCAAGCAGATCGACGCCCTGGACCAGGAACTGCTGAGCCCTGCTGAACCGCCGCCAGACCCTGGCCCAGACCATCGGCCAGCATCAAGAACCAGGAGGGCCGGGGCACCCTGGACTTCCAGCGGGAAGAAGAGGTCCTGGCCCATCTCATGCACCTCAACCCCGGCCCCTTGAGCCACGCGGCCCTGCGCAACATCTTCCGGGAGATCATCTCGGCCGCCCGGGAGGTCCAGATCCCCTTGGGCGTGGCCTTCCTGGGACCGGAGGCCACCTTTTCCCACCTGGCGGCCCTGAAAAAATTCGGCCGGGCCACCCGCTACGGCCCCATGACCACCATCCAGGAGGTCTTCAGCCGAAGTGGAAAAGGGCAAGTTCCAGTACGGGGTGGTGCCCATCGAAAACTCCACCGAGGGCATCGTCAACGTCTCCCTGGACCTGTTTGCCGACACCTCCGTGAAGATCTGCGGCGAAATCTATCTGGAGGTCTCCCACGACCTGGTGTCCAAGTCCGGACAGCGGGCACGATATCGAGGTGATCTATACCCACCCCCAGCCCTACGCCCAGTGCCGCCGCTGGCTGGGCGACCCATCTGCCGGAAATTCCCATCCTGGAGGTGGCCTCCACCGGGGTGGCGGCCCAGAAGGCGGCCAAGAACCCCAACGCCGCGGCCATCGCCAGCGCCTTTGCCGCGCCCCTTTATGATCTGCGCGTGGTGGAATCCCGCATCGAAGACCACGCCGGGCAACGTCACCCACTTCTTCGTCATCGGCCCGGACGCCCCCGGCCCCACCGGCCAGGACAAGACCTCCATCCTCTTTGCGGTGGACAACATCCCCGGGGCCCTTATACAAAACCCTGCGCCCCCTGGCGGACCGCGAACCTCAATATGACCCGCATCGTCTCCCGGCCGGCTGAAAACCGAGGCCTGGCGCTATCTTTTTTTCGTGGACCTGGACGGCCACCAGACCGAACCGGAGGTGGCACCAGGCCCTGGAGGAAGTCGAGCACATCAGCGCCCACTTCAAGCTCCTGGGCTCCTTTCCCCGGGCCGCCGGGCGTGGAGAAGCTGAGTTGAAAGACAATTTTCTGTTTGCAGTTTTCTGTGAAAGACTTAATGGAAGGTTATTATGTAGAACCGCCGCCCTCGGCGGTTCTCTATCTCACATATTAATTTTGGAAAAACATGTAGCCGCAGGCTTTAGCCTGCGCTTTAAACGACCGCAAAACCACGCAGGCTAAAGCCTGCGGCTACGGCCTCAAAATATCATGCCTGACCACCGCAAACCGAAAACCGAAAACCGAAAACCTCCTTCCGCCTCTGCGTGCCGGTGGTGGAGGCCAACACCAACCGCGCCCGGTCCAAATATCTCCGGGCCGCCCGCAAGGGCCTCTGGACCGAACTGCGCCTGGATTACCTGGAGCAGCCCGGATCTTACAGAGGCTCTTCCGGAGCCATCCCGGGCCGGTCATCGCCACCAACCGCCTGCAATCAGAAGGCGGCCACTGGTCCGGCCGCGAAGCGGAGCGCCGCGCCCTCCTGGAAGAGGCCCTGGCCCTGGGGGCCGACTTTCTGGACCTGGAACTGGCCGCGGACCTCGCTTGGCGCCGGGAACTGTGGCAGCGCCGGGGCGAGGCGAAGACTTATTCTTTCCTGGCACGATTTTTCCGGCACTCCTGATGCTACCGGGTTGGAAGCCATCTTCCACAAAATGCTGGCGCAGGAGGCCGACATCATTAAGATGGTGACCCTGGCCCAAAAGCCCGAGGACAACCTGCGCCTCCTCTCCCTCATTCCTCAGGCCCTGGCCGCGGGCAAGGAGATCATCGCCTTTTGCATGGGTCCCCTGGGGAAATGGTCCCGGCTGGCCGCGCCCCTGCTGGGGAGCTTTCTCACCTTCGCGCCCTTCACCAAGAAAGGGGCCTCGGCCCCGGGCCAGCTCACGGTGAATGAAGTGAAGAAGGCTGTGGAGATATCTTGAAAAGATAGTCTGGGGCGGCCTGTGGCCGCCAGCAATCGGCGGGCACAGCCCGCCCTGATAACTGCTCACTGCTTACTGACTCACGGCTCACTATGATCAACGGCCACACGAAAATCTACGGCATCCTGGGCCGCCCGGTGACCCATTCCCTGAGCCCGGCCATGCACAACGCCGCGTTCCGGGAACTGGGGCTCAATGCGGTCTATGTGGCCTTTCCGGTGACCGACCTGTCCCAGGCGGTGGCCGGTCTCCGGGGCCTGGACATCCGGCGGGGTGAGCGTCACCATCCCCTTTAAAGAAGAGATCATTTCCCTGCTCGATGCACTGGACCCCCAGGCGGCCCGGATCGGCGCGGTGAACACCGTGGTCAACCGGGAGGGACGACTCGTGGGCTACAACACCGACTGGCTGGGGGCCTTACAAGCCTTGAAGGCCCAAACCGGCCTTCAAGGCGAGCACGTCCTCATCCTGGGGGCCGGCGGCGCCGCCCGGGCCATTGCCTTTGGCGTTCTCGATGCAGGCGGCCGGGTCACCCTCACCGACGTGGACCCCCCCGGGCTGCGGCCCTGGCCCGGGACCTCCGGGTGGAGGCCATCCCGCTGGACGCCCTGGACCACTGCCCCGCCGCCATCCTGGTGAACGCCACCCCGGTGGGCATGGAGCCCAAGATTGACGACATTCCCATTGACCCGGACTTGTTGGCCCGCTTACCAGGTGGTCATGGACATCGTCTATAAACCCCTTGAAACCCGGCTCCTCCGGGAGGCCCAGGCCCGGGGCTGCGGCAACCATCGACGGCCTGCAGATGCTCATCCACCAGGCCTCGGCGCAGTTCGAACTCTGGACCGGCCGGCCCGCCCCCCTGGAGACCATGTCTCGGGCGGCTTATGAGGCTTTATAGTTCAAGCAATTTTCACACTTGGAAGAAACCCAATGATTGATCATGTTTTTGCGTCGGAAACCATTAATTCCTGGGAGCAGTTCCTTGACTCTCTAAAAGGTAAGAAAGCAAATTGGATATTCCGCGGACAATCGTCTGATAAACCTTTAAGAACAACTCTGGAACGAGCGTTAAATGACTACCAGATAGACTTGGATGAAGCTACGGCTATTGAAGAGAAACTAATAAGAGATTTCCGGAGGAAGTATTTTGGCCCTGACCATGAGCTAGTTTTAAACGATACTTTGTACTGTCTTTCGTTGATGCGACATCATTCTGCACCTATGAGGCTGTTAGATTTCAATTATTCACCTTATATAGCCGCATTTTTTGCCTTCAATGAAAACATTCCAAATGAAGATGAGAAGAATTCGGGAAAAGTTCCCGTTATATGGTGTTTAAACACAAAGTGGTTAGGAGATGAATTAAATAATAATCTATTAATCCGAGATTACATCTCTGAAAGAATTCATGATGATACCAGAAATGATCAATCGTTTAAACCACTTTATATGGGAAACAACCCCCAACCATTTGTTTTTGCTGAAAATCCAACTCTACTTAACGAGAGATTGATAATCCAACAAGGACTTTTCCTTTGCCCCGGTGATGTGTCAATATCATTTGAAGATAATATTAAAAAGCTTGATGGATGGGCGGATCCTGACCATATTCTTAAATTAAAAATTATATTGCCAAAAGAAGGTTACGTTGATGCACTAAAAGAATTGTTGTCGATGAACATCAGCTATGCAACTTTGTTTCCCGGATTGGACGGCTTCGCCAAGTCCTATAAACAAAAAATACTCACCCTTAAAGATATTCCAGCAGATGAACTTTCGTAAGATTCTACCCACAGAGCCGGTCCACGCCACCCTCACTCTGCCCGGCTCTAAGAGTTACACCCACCGGGCCCTGGTGGCCGCGGCTCTCGCCGCGGGGGAAAGCGTGTTGAGCAACGCCCTCCGGGCTGAAGACACCGAGATCACCGCCCAGGCCTTGGCCAAGCTGGGGGCGGGCCTTGACTGGCAGGGCAATGACATCCGGGTCCAGGGCGTCGGCGGCCACTGGCGGCCGATGGCGGAGCCCATTTACCTGGGTAACTCCGGCACCTCCATGCGCTTTTTGACGGCGCTTACGGCTCTGGGGCAGGGCGCTTACGTCCTCACCGGCAGCGACCGCCTCTGCCAGCGGCCCCTGAACGATCTCTTGCAGGCCCTGGAACAACTGGGGGTGCAGGCCGCCTCGGGACGCGGCGACGGCTGCCCGCCGGTCACCGTCCAGGGCGGGCTCAAGGGCGGCCGGGCCAGGCTTTCCGGCGCCGTCAGCAGCCAGTACGTCTCGGCCCTGCTCTTCATCGGACCTCTGGCCCCCGAGGGCGTGGCCATCGAGCATTACCGACGAACTGGTCTCCCGCCCTTACGTGGACTTGACCCTAGGGGTGCTGGAGGACTTCGGCATCTCTTATTACCGGGAAGGCTACCGCTTTTTCCAGGTGCCGGGAGGGCAAAACTACCAGCCCAGCGATTATGCCATAGAGGCCGACGCCTCCAGCGCCTCCTATTTCTGGGCCGCGGCCGCCCTCACCGGCGGCCGGGTGACCATTACCAACCTGAGCCAGGATTCCTGCCAGGGCGACGCCGCCTTTCCCGGGGTCCTGGAGCTGATGGGTTGTAGCTTGGAGAGCAGCGAAGCCGGCCTGATGGTCCAAGGCGGACCGCTCACCGGCATCGCGGTGGACATGGCGACCATGCCCGACCTGGTGCCCACCCTGGCGGTGCTGGCCGCCTGCGCTCAAGGCGAGACGGTCATTACCGGGGTGGCCCACCTGCGCCATAAGGAATCCGACCGTCTGCTGGCCATAGCCACGGAGCTACAGAAGCTGGGGATTGTCGCCCGGGAAACCGCCGACGGTCTGATCATCCAGGGAGGCACGCCCCACGGAGCGGCCATCGACACCTATCAAGACCACCGCCTCGCCATGAGCTTCGCGCTGGCCGGCCTCAAGGTGCCCGGAGTAGTGATCAACGACCCCGGTTGCGTGGCCAAGTCCTTCCCGGATTTCTGGACGTATTTCGATAAATTGTGCCCAGGCAGTCTGTAGCTGCAACTGCACCGGCGGACGCCTGTGCTACCAGGATTATTTGAGGTAATCTCCCTTGTCCTTCGCCACCCGGGCCCTCATCGTCCTTACTGCCCTCAACCTGCTGGATTATCTGGATCGTTATCTCGTGGCTTCCCTGGGGAGCCTGGTGAGAGGAGAGCTGGGGCTCAGCGACCGGGCCTTCGGGTTTCTGGGCACCGCCTTCTTCCTGGTCTATCTCTGCGCCTCCCCGGTCTTCGGCTACCTGGGGGATCGCTGGGGCCGCGTCCGCCTCATGGCCGGAGGCGCGGTGCTCTGGAGTTTCGCCACCAGCCTGACCTTCTGGGTCGGTTCCTACCCCGCCCTGCTCCTGGCCCGCGGCGCGGTGGGGGTGGGCGAGGCCTCCTTCGGCACCCTCTCGCCGGCCTACCTGGCGGACATCCTGCCCCTGGGGCGCCGGGGCCGGGCCCTGGGCTGGTTCTACCTGGCCATCCCGGTGGGCTCGGCCCTGGCCTACCTGGTGGGTGGCCTCATGGGCAGCCATTGGGGCTGGCGCCCGGCCTTTCTCCTGGCCGGCGTCCCCGGCCTGGCCATGGCCGTCCTGGTCTGGCGCCTGCCCGGGGTCCGGCCGAAACCGGCCGCCTTGCCGGCCGCTGCCGCGCCGTTGACGTCTTCCCTGGGCCTGATGAAGATCCCCACCTTTCGCTGGGTGAGCCTGGGCTACGGCATGGTTACCTTCGCCTTGGGTGGCCTGGCCTTTTGGATGCCCACGTATCTGCAGCAATTCAAAGGTTTGAGTCTGGCCCAGGCCAACCTGCTGCTGTTCGGCTCGGTGGCCGTGGCCGGCGCCCTGGGGACCTTGAGCGGCGGCTTTCTGGGCGACCGTTTCATGCCTCGAACCCTCAACGCCCCCCTCTGGGTCAGCGGGCTGGGGATTAGCCTGGGGCTGCCCATGGCGGCCCTGGCCATCTTTGCCCCCACCCCCTACGTGTATGTGCCGGCCCTGAGCCTCGCCATCTTTCTGCTTTTTATGAACCAGGGGGTGCTCACGGCGGTGGTGGTGAGCGTCTCCGGGGCCCCGCGGCGGGCTCAGGCGGTGGCCCTGAATATTGTGGTTATTCACCTGGTGGGCGATGTGCCCTCCCCGGTGCTCATCGGTTGGCTCTCGGATTCTTCCAGCCTCAAATGGGGCGTTTCCCTGACCCTGGTGGCCCTGGCGGCCGGCGCGGTCTTGATTTTCAAGGCCCTGCCCCATCTACCGAAAGATTTGGCCGCGGCCGGAGAGCTTTAGCCCATTCAACCTTGGTACCCCCGTCTTGGGGATTTTTTCCATTGACGGATTCGGAGCGAATAGTTATATTTATAGGACAACGTCAACGACGCGGGGTGGAGCAGCCTGGAAGCTCGTCGGGCTCATAACCCGAAGGTCGCAGGTTCAAATCCTGCCCCCGCTACCAAATTAAATCAAGGGCTTAGATTAAACCTAAGCCCTTGAACTTTTTGGACCCCCAACACTATCCCCAACATATTTTCAGGAAAGGCAGGTAGAGCATGATAAGATAATTGGCTTTTTAGGAGGCCAGATGTCCTGTCTGAGATCGGTCAGTTCCTGGATTAATTGGCAGGACCTGTATAGGCAGCAGCTCCAGATAAGTCGGTCCTGCCTGGGCACATGTTCTTCTTCGCATGCCCAAAAAAGAGATCTGGTCTTGTGTGGGTACCTGGTCTACATCCAGGGCTTTACCTCTGGCGCAACCAATTTTTCGCCCCTCAGCACCCTCTTTTTGGCTCATCATCCTCACTTCTTTAGCTCTAGAACTGGCTCTATACGCGCATTTCAGGGGGGAAGCAGCTCCATTAATGGCGCTGAAAAAGGGCGGTATAAACTTATAAGGGTATTGCTTATCTCCATGGGGATTGGAGGTTCTGCTTAAAACATCTGGCCTTGAATCTGATCTGTCATTAGGTCAGCCAGGGTGATCAATCAGATGAAAATATACTGTCCCGCTGATGCAGGTATCTTATCGGGGATTACTCAGTCGAGGGGCATGAGGATTCCGTGGCATGGAGCGAAGGAAGGGATAGGGGAATGATAAAGCTAAGGGGCGCGGCGGCTTTTTGCCTCGTCCATCCTGAGCGATTTGTTTGCTCATACTAATTTCCCGATTCGCTTCTTCCATACTTATAGAAGCGAGGCTTTCTTCGATAATTTGCACAACTGGATTCAGTTATTGACATAGCTTTCACTTTCATCTATGCCTTCTCATGTTTTTTCGGTTGTTTTGAGTTATTTGGAGGAATTGATCTCCATAAATAAGTAATCAAACTAAACCGATGTTGTTTTCAATTATGAACGCCTCTCTCTAAAGTTATGCTCCGGGGCTAAACGGAGCAGATATTCTCCATAGGACAAAATAATTCCCCTTCATTTCCAGACTGAATGCCTCGTACCCATCTGAACAATTTCCTCTTATAGATTTTTAACGTGCCGTTTCTGCGTATCCTTCCCACCTTGTTATATTCCCGGTCAAGTGCGACCGTGCATTTACTGATAGTCCCATCGGCGCGAATCGCGAAGGAGTTCAGCTTTGAAGCGTAGCAGATCTTCGGGAAATCGGTGTACGTTTTGTTCTGGATTTGATTCTTTTCTGTGTAGCGAGCTAATTCTTCAAGCACTTTTTTGCCCTCTTCTTCATTAAAAGTTTTCAGCGCCGCATCCCGTTCCCCTCCGAGCCGGGACAGCGGCCTTAAAAACAACCTGAAGCGGTCGTCATCACTGAATGCTTTCTTGTAATCCTCCAGGAACGGATAAATGTGCGGATAGTTTTCCCTATCCAGATGCAAACGGATCAAAAAGGAGACCTTCGTATCTGTACATTTCAAATTCAATAAATTCTCCCATATCCGGTCAAAGGTTCCCATGCCATTGGCCAAAATTCGCTTTTTATCATGCTGTTCTCTCGGGCCATCGAACGAAATCTGGTAAAGCTCCACTTTTAACTGGCAAAGCTTCTCAAAGATTGGCAAGGTCAGCCTATAAGCGTTTGTCGTGATGTCTGCCTGAAGTCGACATTTCGGGTATTCATTGAGCACACTGAGGATATGGGTCGATATGTCTTCGATGATGTCCAGGGCCAGCAGCGGCTCTCCACCAAACCATGAAATATGTAGCAATGTTAATTCCGGAACACGGACATCAAGAAGCTTCTTAATTCCCTCGATGGTCGTAGCATCCATCCGGCCGTATTGGAATGTCTCATAACAATATACACAGCGGAAATTGCAGGCCTCTGTCGGAAAAAGGGTCAGGTGAAGCATCTTGTTTGAAATTGAACTATGGATGATGCTGCACAGCTCTTTCATGGCTTTAGCCTCTCAAGAATCAATCTGGCAATACCAACCAGTTTATTTACGTGGGCAAACTAGATCAGGCACTGGCCAGGGCGGCGGAGGTGGGTGGGGACAGGGGCAGATCAAGAGGGGACAGCCGCAATTCTGATCGGGTTTGGGCGGAGGACAGTTGCAATTCTGATCGGGTTTGGGTGGAGGACAGCTGCAATTCTGATTGGGTTTGGGCGGAGGACAGTTGCACTGTTTGTCGGGGGCAGGACAACCGCACTGTTTCATGGTGCATTTTGAGGGATCTTCGGGCGGGCACCACTTATCCTGGACATAATCATCAGCTACAACGCACAAGTCCCCATTATTAGGATGCTTCACCACGGTCCTTCCGTATTTATCAATTTTAATGTCCTTAAGCGAGACTCCAATAGGTACTTCCTTTGCTCTCGCATTACTGGGATTGAATAGCCGGAACAACGAGAATGTGGCGGTCATAAATGAACCGACAACATAGGCAATGCTACTGAGAAACTTTAAAAAATTTCTACGATTCATTATAGAATCCTCCTGTTGTCATGTAAACAAAATACCTATATGCACATAAGCTCATCAATCTGTGTAATATTGGTTTCCATCTCCGATTTGCCAAAAAAGTCTAGTTCAACAATCTTGCCTCATTAAACACAGCTAATAATTAGATTGATCCCCATAGGATGCGGAGATTAGATTTCCTTGACCGTTTAAGCTGCCATTGCATCGCGTCTTCCAATGACAATTATTTTAATGATATAAATGTCTTGCATCGAACCTGCCTCCCTATCACGGCATTTTATGCGGATCGGTATAGTAACCTCCTCGATTGCCTCAGAGCCGGTTTTTTGGGCCCTCTTGGCAAGGCAAGCCCCCCGAAGTTTTGTTCTCGAAGCATCTCCTCTCATTGAGGACATGCTACCATAGATTTCACCGCAAAAACAATTTTTCCCTAAATATTGTTTATACTAAACTCTAAGAACCCAGATATTTCAATGTTATGGCCCTAATGGACCCCAGGCCTGGAACGCCCGGTGGTAATGGCGCGGTAGAGGCAGGGGCGGGGATGCATATAACGCAAGTGGTTATGGCAACGGGCACGTCCGCCGAAAAGATTCATGAAAAAATAGCGATTCACTTGCCAATATGTACCTTTCCTGGGTGAGGAGGGGTTTCCAGATATGATCTGGATAACCAAAGGGATGATGGTGGGATGGAGTCCCGGTCCTGGAGTATGAGAACACCGGCGGGGAGGCTGGACTTTGGGGAGGGGTAGGCAAAGGGCGAACACCAGGTTCGCCACTACGGGAAGGGCGGGCAGGGGGTAAGCCTCTAGGGGAAGGGGGCGAGGGCGGACACATAGGTCCGCCCCTACGGGGCAGGCTGAAGCCAGCGGCTATACTAAGGAATTGGTGGGCAGTGCCCACCCTACGGGCTACGGGCTTGACGGCGCCTGAACCAAAAATCAAATCCCCCTAAATCCCCCTTTTGCAAAGGGGGAACTTAGAGGCGGGGGCGAACACCAGGTTCACCCCGACGGCAGCAGGTTAACGGGGGCAGCACAGGCGGGGACGCCGGCGCCACCAGGCTCAGCCCGGCAGGCGGCGGCAATTGGCGCCGGAGCCGCCAAGGGGCGGGCCGCCGGCCCGGCACTCTTCCGGGCCGGAGTCGCCATTCCGGGAGGCCCGCCGGGGGTCCACCAGGTCAAACCGCCGCATCTTGTTGAACAGGGTGGTGCGGCTGATCCCCAGGGAACGGGCGCTGACCTGGCGGTTCCAACTCAGGGCCTCCAGGGTTTCCAGGAGGATCTGCTTTTCGGCCTGGTCCAGGGCTTCGTCCAGGGTCAGGTTGGCGGCGCCGTTGATGGTCCCGGTGACGGGGCTGCTCGTGGTTTGGGCCGGCAGCGACTCCGGAACGATGAACTCCCCGGGGCTCAGGATGACCGCCCGTTCCACGACATTTTCCAGTTCCCGGACATTGCCGGGCCAGGGATACCGGAGGCAGATCTGCAGGGCGCTCTTGGAGATGCCCTTGAGTCTCTTGTGGTGTATCTGGTTGAAATGATTGATAAAGTGATTGCCAGCGGTTCGATATCGCTCAGGCGTTCCCGCAGGGGCGGAATATTCAGGTGCACCACGTTGATCCGGTAATACAGGTCTTCCCGGAACTCTCTGGGCGCCACCTCTTCCTGGAGAGGGGTGTTGGTGGCGGTGATGATCCGGACATCCGTCCGAATGGGGATGTTGCCCCCCACCCGCTCGATGACCTTTTCCTGCAGAACCCGGAGCAGCTTGATCTGGAGATTGGGGGAGGCGTAGTTGATGTCGTCCAGAAAAATGGTGCCGCCGTGGGCCTCCTCGAATTTGCCCTTTTTGTCCCGGATGGCCCCGGTGAAGGAGCCCCGCACATGCCCGAAGAGTTCGCTTTCCAGCAAGGTCTCGGAGAGCGAGCCGCAACTGATCTTGACGAAGGGTTTGCCCTTGCGGGAGGAAGTGCTTATGGATGTAATGGGCCAGCAGGGACTTGCCGGTGCCGGATTCGCCGGTGATCGAGCACCGTGGCCATGGTGTCGGCGATGGTGTGCACCAGTTCCATGAGCTGGTCCATCTTGCGGTCGCCGAAGACGAATGTCTCATCCAGGGTCCAGGGTTTGAGGCGCTTTTTCAGGGAATCGTACGAGGCCAGCAGCTTTTTCTGTTCCAGGGCATGGCGGATGGTCAGCTTGAGGCGCAGGTCGTCGATGGGCTTGGTGATGTAGTCGTAGGCCCCCAGTTTGATGGCCTCCACGGCGCCGTCGATGTGGCCGTGACCGGTAATGAAGATGATCGCCGTGTCAGGGCTGCGGCCTTTCAATTCTTTTAACAGTTCGATGCCGTTCAGGCCCGGCATCTGGATATCGGAGAGGATCAGCTGATACCGTTCTCGTTGATTTTCTCCAGGGCGGCCTGGCCACTCAAGGCGGCGTCCACCCGGATAGCCTTCCAGGGTCAGCATCTCTTTCAGGGACTCACAAACCAGGGGCTCGTCGTCAACGATGAGCAAATCTTTATTGGCCATCCCCTGTTCCTCCTGACTCGCGATGGGGCAGGATCACCCGCATCTTGGTTCCCATCCCCGGGCTGGCTTTCCACCACCAGCCGGCCCCCGTAACGGTCCAGAATCTTCTGACAGATGGGCAAACCCAACCCCAGCCCCTGGGTGCCCTCCTTGGTGGAATAAAACGGCTGGAAGATCTGGTCCAGATCCTCGGGAGACAGGCCGGGGCCGGTATCCTGGAAGTCGATCTCCACCTCGGCAGGATTACATTGGCCGTGCACCTTCAGGTCGCCGCCCTGGGGCATGGCCTGCAGGGCATTTTTGATGATATTGATGAAGACGTAGTAGAGGTCGGCCTCCACCTGCAGCTCGCCGAAGTCCGCCGGCGGATGAAAACCCACCTGCACCCGCTGGTCGGAGGCCTGGAACATCATGATCTTGATGGCGTCCTGCAGCAGGTTGATGAGGCTGTCGCTGGCTCGAGGCGGCGCCTTATAAGGGTTGGCGGAAAACATCAGGCTCTTGATGCTCATGGACATCTTCTGCAAGCCTTTTTGCGCCTCCGTCAGATAGCGCTCCACCTCCAGGGGTTCCGCCTTTTTCAACAGGGCCAGGGACAGGTAGCGGCGGATGCCGTCCAGCGGGTTATTGAGCTCGTGAGCCACGCACAGGGTCAGCTTCCCCATGATGGCCAGATGTTCGTACAACTGGAGGCGCTGTTTCAGGGTCTCCAACTCCGTGACGTCCTCCACCAGCAAGAGGCCGTGGCCATTGCCCTGGCCGCGAGGCAGAGGCACCATGCGCACCCCCAGGTAGCGCGCGGATTTTTCCCGGACTGCGGTTTTGATGGAACAGAACTCTTGGGTTTCCTGGCTGGCCAGGGTCTGGTGAAAGGCCGTCTCCAGTTTGGCCTGATCCTGGGGCGAAAAGCCCAGCAGGGGGAAGATTTTTTGGCCAGTCAGGCTGGGCTCTTTGCAGTCGACCAACCTCATCATGGCCGGGTTGGATTGGAGAACCGTGAGTTTCCGGTCCAGGAAGGCCACCCCCACCGGCATTTCGGCGCTGATCCAGGGGGAGGTGGGTTGGCCCGCCGCCTCATCCAGGGCCTCCCGGGACTCCAGCAGTTCCACCAGCAAGCGGCCCAACAGCCACCCCAGGAACAGGTCCCGGGAGCTGAAAGGCCCGCCGTCCGCCCGGTCCGCCAGGTTGATCACCCCCCAGAATTTATTCCCGGTGAGGGGGATGACCATGAAGCTGTTGGTGTGGTAGTTCGGCCGCCGCTCCAGCAGGGCAAAGTTGCGGTCCCGGCTCAAGTCCGGCACCAGCAAGGGCCGTTTGTGGCCGGCGACGTAACCCATGATGCGCTCCGCGGCAACCCGCAACCCCACCTTGACTTCCGCCTTGGGGCCCACCGCCGCCAACCCGTAAAATTCTCCCGGCACCGGATTATAGAGGAAAATGGAGCCGTTGGTGACCTGCAACAGCTCGTGGGCGGATTTCAAAAATTGCGCTCCCACCTCCTTGAGGTCAGCAGTCCACACCCGTTCCCGCAAGCCCCCTAAAATGGTGGCTTCCTTGGTGCTGGACACCAGTTCCAGGGCTTGGGCTCCCAGGGCTTCCGCCCCCAGGAAGACCGTCTCGAGATCCTTCTGGGCCCGGAGCAGGCGCTGGTAATCCAGGGCCTGCCGGATGGCATGCCGCAAGGTTTCGGTCTGCACCGGCTTGGGGAGGTAATCGAAGGCCCCCTGCCTTACCGCCTCCACCGCGTCCTCGTAATTGGCATAGCCGGTGAAGACGATGACCAGGGTGTCGGGGTGATGGAGCCGCAGATACTGCACCAGCTCCATGCCGGTCATATCCGGCATCATCATGTCGGTGAGGACCACGTCGAAGGGGTGGGCTTGCAAGGCTTGCAAGGCTTCCTTGCCATTGCCGGCGGTTTCCACCTGATAGCCTTCCTGGCTCAGGATTTCCTTAACCAGGTTCAGAATAAGCGGCTCGTCATCCACCACCAGAACAAACGGTTGCTCACTCATAACGGCCCCATCCTTAGGATTCTGCATAAGCCGGCTGAAACCTCTGCCTTAAAAAAGCCTGGCAAACCGATGGCACAGGCCTTCCCGTCCGGGCAGGCGCAGCCAACGACTTGCCTGGATAGCAACTAACCTTCCGCCACCCGGGCGCCGTACTGATGCCGCAGGTAGGAGCGATAGGCCCCGGAGCGCACCTTATCCAGCCACTCTCCCTGGCTGAGATACCAACGCACCGTACGCCGCAGCCCTTCCTCCAGGCTGACCTCAGGGCGCCAGCCCAACCGGGCCTCGATCTTGCCGCAGTCCAGGGCATAGCGCCAGTCATGGCCGGGCCGGTCGGCCACCAAGGTAATCAACCGGTCCAGGTCCCGGAGTTCCGGCTGAATCTCCTCCAGCAGGCGCAGCAATTGGCGCACCAGCTCCAGATTGGGTTTCTCCTGGCCGCCGGCGATGTTGTAAGTCTCCCCCGGCGCGCCCCGCTCCAGCACCGTCAGTACGGCCCGGCAATGGTCCTCCACAAAGAGCCAGTCCCGGATATTGTCTCCGCGGCCATAGATGGGAATGGGCTTGCCCTCCAGGGCCTGGCACAGGCAAAACGGGATGAGCTTTTCGGGAAACTGGTACGGGCCGTAGTTATTGGAACAATTGGTGATGAGCACCGGCAACCCATAGGTATGGAAATAGGCCCGGGCCAGGTGATCGGCCCCCGCCTTGGAGGCGGCGTACGGGCTGCGGGGGGCATAGGGCGCGGCCTCGGTCACCGCGGGATCATCCGGACCCAGAGAGCCGTAAACCTCATCGGTGCTGATGTGCAGGAACCTGGGAGCCTCGAACGCCGCCTGCTTCCACGCCTGCCGGGCCGCCTCCAACAGGTTGTGGGTCCCCAGGACGTTGGTGCGCACAAAGACCCCGGGGTCCAGGATGGACCGGTCCACGTGGGTCTCCGCGGCGAAGTGCACCACCCGGCTGATGGGGTAGCGGGCGAATAAGCCGGTAACCAGTTCCCGATCGGCCACGTCGCCCCGGATCAAGGTATGCCGGGGATCGTCCGCAAGTGCGGCCAGGTTCCCGGGATTCCCGGCATAGGTCAGCAGGTCCAGATTGAGGATGCGCCAGTCCGGGCGGTGGCGGCGCAGAAAATGGACAAAATTGGCGCCGATGAATCCCGCGCCGCCGGTGACCAGAACTACGCTCATAGCTGCCCTCCGCAGGCGTCCCAAAACTCCCGGTAGGCAGTCTCCCAGGGAGGCATGCAGTCCAGCCCGTGCAGTTGCAGGAGCCGGTTGGCCAACACCGAGTTGGCCGGCCGCGGGGCCGGCCGCGGGAATGCCGCGGTGCTGCAAGGTGCGATCGGCGTCGAAAGATTGGCGGTCTCAAGGATCAGGCGGGCGAAGTCATACCAGGTGGTCTCTCCCTGGCAAGTGGCGTGATAGGTTCCGAAGGCCTCGGTCTGGGCCAACTCCAAAAGCTGCGGCGCCAGCGCCTGGGCGCTGGTGGGGGTGCCCCGCTGGTCGTTCACCACCTGCAGCCCCGCCCCCGTGCGCCCCTTGGCCAGGATGGCGGTGACGAAGTTGGGGCCGGGCCGGCCGTACAGCCAGGCGGTGCGCACGATGAAATGATCGGCGCACTGCTGCCGGACCAGTTCCTCCCCCAAAAGCTTGCTGCGGCCGTAGACCGACAGGGGTCGGGGGGCGTCCCATTCCAGGTAAGGGCCGTCCTTGGTCCCATCGAAGACATAGTCGCTGGAAAGATGAATCAACTTGGCCCCCCGGCGCCGGCAGGCCACCGCCAGGTTGCGCGGCCCCAGCCCATTGACCCTAAGGGCCAGGTCGGCGTTGTGTTCCAGGTCATCCACCCGGGTGGCCGCGGCGGCGTTCACCAGCACTTCCGGCCGGTGGCGGGCCAGGTGCGACGCAATCGCCTGAGGATCAGTGATATCCATCTCGGCCATATCGGTGGCCACCATCTCCCATCCCCGGGTGGCCGCCGCCTTGAGCAGGGCCTGGCCCAACTGTCCGGTAGCGCCGGCAATTAAGATTCTTCATGGCATCGACGACGGCCTGTCCGTGGGGGCGAAGCTGGGAGGCGCCCTCGCCGGGGGCCTTCCAGGTTCGCCCTACAGCCGAAACGGGGAGTCGGGATCCTCCTCGAACCTGATCTCATCCACCGGTTCGCAGCGGCCCGGGCCACGATACAGCCGATTGGCGAAATTGCACACCAGCCCCGGGTGGTCGCTGAGATTCCGGTAACCGTGCACCACCCCGGGCGGAATAATGACCAGCCCCGGGGAATTCTCCCCCAGAATGAATTCCTGGCGCACACCGTGGGCGGGGCTCTCCGGCCGCTGGTCCCACAGGGTAAGGCGAAACTCTCCCGGACCCGGAAAACAGAACAGATCGGTTTGCTCACGGTGGGCGTGGGGCCCGCGGCCCACTCCCGGCTGCGTCACCGAAAGATAGGCCATCACCGGGACCTGGTCCCGGGGCAATTCATCCTGGCGGAAGATCTCGGCCAGCCACCCCCGGGAATCATGATATTGTTCGAGGGGCCGGCAGACCACCCCGGGAATCCGGGAGGCAAATTTCTCTGGGTTATCCAAGCATAGCTCCGGGTGTCAACTTTTCGAAACCCATCTTAGCATAAAATGATCTTAAATTTAAACAAAAAGATCAAATTACGTCGGCTGGAAGCCAATTATTTTGACCTGGTGAACTTCTGTCCGCCTTCTTGAACCGAGAAAAGATTTTCCCGAGGCTCGATTCGGTCGCGCCCCCCATTTTTCACCAGCCGCCTAACCCCGGATAAAATTGAAGACCTCCGTGACCAGCGGGTTCAGATAGGGACTGATGAGGCCCCCGGGCTGGAGGCGGTCCAGCAGCGCCAGGGCCAGGATGAGGAAAGGGCCGACCTGCCAAAAGATCTTCTTGACGGCGGCATAACTGTCCGGGAGCAATTCCTGCACCAAAACTCCCCCGGCCAACGGCGGCAGGATAATCAGGTTATAGATCGCGGTGGTGATATTCACCCCGACCACCATCAAAAAGACCCGGGGGTTCGAGCCAAATCCTTTCATAAGTGCGACGACGCTGCCCGCGATACTCGCCAGGAGCAAGTTGGCGACGGGACCGGCCAGGCGGGTAATGACCATATAAGCCCGGGGGTGTTTGAATTTGCTGCGATCCACGTCCACGGTGCGGGGCCAGCCGAAGCCAGCCACCAGATAGCAAATCGTTCCCAGCAAGCTGAGATGCATCAGGAAATTAAAGTTGAACCGGCTGGTATCGCCGGTGCGGGCGTCGCCCAGAAAGGTGGCCGCGAAGGCCTGAGCCTCGGCATTAATCATTAATGCCAGAAACATCGACACCACAAAAGCCGTGGCGGAGGCAATGGATAAATTCTGAGGATCGAGAATAAACGGCACTGCCCAGGGAAGGTCAAGAGTCATGGATAAGTTTCATCCTCTTAGAAAATGAAGAAGGCAGGGATGCCTCCCTGCCTTCTCAGTTTAGCAGATTGCCGGATAAAGCCAACCCGACGAGTTGGCCCATCCCCTGATTACCTTTTATCTCTCGTGCTCCAGGAGAGGCCGCTTGGTGACGCGGGAGACGACGACCGCGATAACCAACACGATAGCGGACAGGACGAAAGCCCAGGTCAGGGAGCCGGTCCAGTCTTTGATGGAGCCGGCCAATCTGGGCATAAAGGCACCGAGACCCCAGCCGAGGAAGACGATCCCATAGTTCATGCCCAGGTTCTTGGGCCCGAAGAAGTCCGCCGTGAAGGAGGGCATCAGGGCCAGGCCGCCGCCGTACTGCCAGAAGGCG
This sequence comes from uncultured delta proteobacterium, assembly GCA_963701845.1. Taxonomy (GTDB): domain Bacteria; phylum Desulfobacterota; class Desulfobaccia; order Desulfobaccales; family 0-14-0-80-60-11; genus JAPLJC01. The sequence goes on from CAVPBF010000006.1 coordinate 353,419, forward strand.
ATGCCCACTGCCACAAACAGCAGGAAAATACTGCCGCTGGAAATAATGGACGACAATAAGAGCAACGCCAGGGCCGAGACCAGGCAGTTTAAGGTGTAAGCGTTGGAGCGGCCGATTTTATCAGAGTAGAGACCCGTGCCCACCCGGCCACAGGCATTGACCAGACCACCGAAAGAAACCAGCATCCAGGCGTTGGCCTGGAAGAAAGGTAGTGCCTTGGCCGTCTTCATCAGCAGGCCCATGGCATTGCCGATGATTAGGAGGCCCGATTGGGTGGTGCCGATAAACATCAGGATCAAGGCGTAGCATTGCCAGGTCTTCAGCATATCTCCCGGGGCCCAATCCACCAGGGTGCCAGCCGCCTTGGCCGGCGCCACACCTGCCTTAACGGGAGCCGCCGGCGGCACATAACCGGGTTCCGGCCAGGCCAGCAGACTGCCGGCGATGATGACCACCGCCGCAAAGAAGATGCCCAGGAACACGAAACTGTAAGTAACGCCGCCAGCCTTAATCAGATAGGCAGCCAACGGGCCGATATACAAGGCGGCGCCGCCGTAACCACCCACCACCAGGCCGGCGATCAAGCCGCGTTTGTGGGGGCCGAACCACTTCAGGGCTGCCGGCGTGGGCGCGGCGTAGCCGATGCCCATGCCGATACCACCCAAGATGCCGAAGCCGAAGATCAACCCGCCATAGCTCTTCATTACGCCGGCGATGATGCAACCCACGGCCAGAAACAGACCGCCGGTGATGGCCCCCACCTTGGGGCCGAATTTATCCTGAATGCGGCCGCCGGGGATCATTAGTAAAGCAAAGATAATGATGCATAATGAATACGGATCGGCAGCCTGGGCATTGGTGAGATAAGGCCATCCGGCGTTGAGGCCTTCGGTAAATCTCTGCCCCGCCTCTGCCAATTTAACGTTGACCAGGGCCCCGCTCCAAACGCTCCAAGCATATAAGATTCCCAAACACAGGTTGACTGCGGTGCCGGCGAAGACAACTACCCACGCCTTTCCTGGAACTTTGTCTGCCATTTGCTCCCTCCTGAAATAAGGACTTAAAAAAAAGCCTGTTACCTAACAGTTAATGAATAGGCCTATTGATACCGCGAACTGGACGTACCACCTCCTTTTCCGGAAATTTTTATCAAGTTAATTAGTGCAAGGGTCCTGCCAAAGATATCAATGCCATGAAATATTTAGTCCGTCAATGAAAATAGCTGATTTCATTGCGCTTATGAAAATTTTCTCAATGTCCTGGACCAAACGACTTCGCTTCGGACCCGCGCCGCTGGCGGGCTTTTCTCCCCACGCCGGGGGTGCTTCACCCCATCTTTGGGAGGTGGAGTCAACTGGACAGGCGAGGGCGCCTGTCCTACATTTCATTCCGGTCAATCCAAGTGAACTGAGTGCCACAATTAAAAAGGCGAGCCCCAATGACCCGCCTTGCCCCTGCCTGAAGCAGCGCCCGGAAGACAGCTACATCCTGCGGCTGTCGACTGGACAGGCGAGGGCGCCTGTCCTACATTTCCCCAGCCAATAAAAAAGCGGGCTGAAAGGCCCGCTTTTATTGAGTTTATTGTTCAACAAACCGAGGTTCTACATTTTGCTGAAGACCTCCCGGGCCGCGGCCGCGGTCTTCTCCAGGTCCTCATTGCTATGGGACAGAGAGATGAACCAGGCCTCGAACTGCGACGGCGGCAGATAAATCCCCTTAGCCAGCATCCCCTGGAAGAATTGCTGGAAGCGCTTCAGGTCGGCCCGCCTGGCGTCCTCCAGATCGTGCACCTTCTGCCCGGTAAAAAATACGGTAAGCAGCGAGCCGGCTCGATTGATGGTGACCTCCGCTCCTTCCTTAGCCGCGGCCCGGACCAGCTCCGCCTCCAGCCAGGCGCCCTTGGCTTCCAGCTGCCCGTAAGTCCCGTCCTGCTGCAAGGCCTTCAGGGTGGCCAGCCCGGCGGCCACCGCCACGGGGTTGCCGGACAGGGTCCCGGCTTGAGTAGATGGGCCCGGACGGCGCCACCTGGGACATGAGTTCCCGGCGCCCGCCGTAGGCCCCCACCGGCAGCCCCCCGCCGATGATCTTGCCCAGGCAGGTGAGGTCGGGGGTGACCCCGTAAAAGGCCTGGGCGCCGCCCCAGGCCGCCCGGAAGCCGGAAATCACCTCATCGAAGATCAGGATGATGTCTTCCTGGTGGCACAACTGCCGCAAGCCTTCCAGGAACCCCGGCCGCGGCAGGACCACCCCCATGTTGCCGGCAATGGGCTCGACGAAGATGGCGGCGATCTCGCCGGGGTGCCGCCGCACCGCCGCCTTGACCGACTCCAAATCATTGTAAGGCACGGACAGGGTCAGGCGCGGCGATCTCCGGCGGCACCCCGGGACTGCCGGGAATGGCCTGGGTGAGGACGCCGCTGCCCGCGGCCACCAGGAAGGAGTCGGCGTGGCCGTGATAGCAGCCGTCAAACTTGAGCACCCGGGGCCGGCCGGTGGCGCCACGGGCCAGACGCAGGGCGCTCATGCAGGCCTCGGTGCCGGAGGTGACCAGGCGCACCATCTCCAGAGAGGGCACCGCGTCCACCAGCAGTTGGGCCAGTTCCACCTCTCCGGCAGTGGAGGCCCCGAAACCGAGGCCCCGGGCCGCGGCGGCCTGCACCGCGGCCACCACCGAAGGCCAGGCATGCCCCAGGATCAACGGCCCCCAGGAGCAGACATAGTCCAGATAGGAGTTGCCGTCGACGTCATAGACCCGGCAACCCTCGCCCCTGGCCAGAAGCCGCGGCGGCGTCAGGCCCACCGCGCCCCAGGCCCGGACCGGGCTGTTCACCCCGCCGGGCATCAGCAGCCGCGCCTGCTCAAACAGGCGCTGCGATTCCACCAGATTTGCCATTAAAAGACCCCTGTGAGTCAATAATTTCGTGAAGTCGGCAGAAAATGCAGGATAGGCGTCCTCGCCTGTCCAGGACAGCCGGGGGCGGCTGTCCTACATCCAATCAATATTTCTGACCACTGAAGTAACGCATGGTGGTCTTCTTCAACTCGCTTTCGCTGAAGAGCACCTGGTAATCGCTGAGGCCGGTCTCCCGGGCCATGCGCGCCGCGGTCTCCAGACACTCCTCCCGGGAGCGGCCATGCACCATGGTATAGAGGTTATACGGCCAGGCCGGGGCCGGCCGCCGGGAGTAGCAATGGCTGACCACCCGCTGCGCCGCCATTTCCCGGCCGACCCGCGGCAACTCTACCTCGGGCACCGTCCAGGCCACCAAAGCATTGGCCTCGAAGCCCGACTTCTGGTGCCGCAGGGTAGCTCCGAAACGCCGGATGTAACCCTTCTCCATCAAACTCCGAATGGCGGCCAGCACCACCTCTTCTCCCAGGCCGAGCAGGTCCGCCAGTTCCTTAAAGGGCCTGGGCTCTACCTCCAGGTCCCGCTGCAGGGCCAGAATCACCCGTTTTTCCAGATCAGTTAACATAATTTGAAAACATACGGTTATTTCCCACCCTTGGCAAGTCCGCAGGGGCGAGCCGCGGGATCGCCCGCCCGCTTATTCCCAGGCAGCCGTATCCCCCACCCGGAGGCCGTGCCGGTCGCAGAAACCGGCGGGCACTTCCAGGACGAATTGCACCGGCTCCGGGGAGTAGTAGCAGGCCTGCTGATCCTGATAGGGGACGTTTTTGGTCAGGCCCACCACCCGGCCGGAGTCTATCCAGAGGAAATCCAGGGCAAAGCGCATATCCCGCATGCAAAATTCCTGGATCTCCCGCTGCGGCATGATAAACAGCATGCCCCGGCCTTCCGGCAACTCCGGCCGCTTCCCCAGCCCCAGGTACATTTTCTCCATGGAACTGACCACCTCCGCCTGCACCTTGACCTTGCCGATGGTCACCCAGGTGAAGGGATTGCCGTATTCCGACAATTCCGCCGGATTTTCCCCCGCCGGTAAGGCAGCCGGCGAGACCAGGCTCCCCAGGACCAATACCAGGAGGCCGACATAGAGCCAAGATTGGTGGTTTTTCATGCTGAGCAATTTCACCTCTGCGGCTTTGCCAAAAAGTAGGATAACCTCTGGATAAAGTCAAGGGAGCTGGCAGAGAGGCTCCACAATGTCTATTCTAGGTCAAATTCAGGAGAAGCCTTAAAGCTGACTGCTGATAGCCGACAGCTAAAAAGGAGGTGCGCCTATGCAGATCGTCGCCGTCTTGGGAAGTCCCCGGCCCCAGGGGAATAGCGCCAGTTTGGCCCGGCAATTTCTGGCCGCGGCCCGGGAACAGGGGGCCGAAGTGCAGGAATATCAGCTCAATCGGCTGAATTTCCAGGGCTGCCAGGGCTGCCGCACCTGCAAGACCAAAACCGCGGCCTGCATCCTGGAAGATGACCTGGCCCCGGTCCTGGCGGCCATCAAAGCAGCTGACCTCCTGGTGTTGGCCTCGCCGGTCTATTTTGGCGAGCTCACCGGTCAGATGAAGTTATTCTTCGACCGCACTTACTCTTATCTCAACCCCGATTTCAGCAGCCGGGTGCCGGCGGGCAAACCGGCGGTGCTGGTGCTGGCCCAGGCCAACCCGGACCCGGCCCAGTTCGCCGACATCTTCCCGCGCTACGAGCGCTTGCTGGAACTCTACGGTTTTCACCCGGTCCGCCTGTTGCGGGCCGTGGGCGTCCGGGATCAGGGAGACCTCGCCGGGCAGACGGAGCTGCTGGCCCAGGCCGCCGCCCTGGCCCGGGAACTGGTGCCGCCCGCCTAAAAAGAGCCCGCCTCTGGAGAGGCGGGCTGGGCGCCAGGAAATTAAATCCGGCGGCGTCCTGCGCTGCCACGCAGTCAGTGGCACAGGCTTCCAGCCTGTGGATCACAACCAGAGGCCTGTGCCACTAAAAGGGCTTCACTGCCGAGTTCGGGATGGGAGGTGGGCGTGCCGATGGTTATTATTTCGGTGTATTAACGGCGATATCCCGTCTAAGCCGCTCAATCTCCAGATGGCGTTGTTCTAATTCCGTGGTTAACTTATACTTTCTGATATAATTATCGTTTATTTCAGTCAGAACACTTATAACATTGTTGAGTCGATTGGTCGCCCTCGCTGGTGGGTAATTCGCGTTAAGATAATTTTTATATACTTCCAACAATTGAGTGTACTGTACGACCTTTTGTTGTAAACGGGATGCCTTCAATTGTTCATAAATAGACAATTCCTCTGGCTTCATTGAGCCGGTTAAACTCTTTTCCTTTTTTTCAGCAATTTCTGTCATTATATTATTCTGATTAAGCTTTCCGTTTAATTGGTTAATTTCCTGATCTAATGATACTATTTGAGATTTAAATATATTCGTATTGGCATATGGGTTCCCACATGAAAGAACGTTAATTAATAACATCAGTGCAATTAGTTTAGCGAGTCTTGCCATTTTAATATCCTTTTCAAAAATTGATCTTAGGCCTCAGCAGGAAAGGCACCATAGCACAAATTTCTTTAATTGTAAATTTTTCTTTCAGCTAGACCGGCAGCCAGCCATGGTCCGTTCATAGTCCGCGGTGAACGTCCCAGCCCCACACCCAGCTGCCACCCGGCAAATCTCTAATCATTTGCCCAAAAAAACCCCGCTTCTTTCAAGGAGCGGGGTTACAGCGATAAATTAACTCCGGCGGCGTCCTATCTGCCAGGCAGTCACCCACGTAGTACCAGCGCGCCTTTCGGGCTTAACTACCGAGTTCGGGATGGCTCGGGTGTCCCCGGCGGGATGGCTGCTCACTTATAAATATCGCCTCTGGGACCCAGATCATGAACAACTATAATTTTTGCGTCCGCGTCAATTCGCAAAAGGATGCGCCAGGCACCAACCCTTAAACGCCAGTCTGTCCTGCCACGCAGTGGTTTCACATCCAAAACAAAGGGATCGTCCTGCAATTTTTCTAACGTTTTAAGAATATTTTCCCGTTCCGGCCGGGCCAATCTGGCCAACTTCTTCTCGAAGCGGTCATGAATTTCTACCCGCCAGACCGCCTTAGTCCTCTCGATCATGCAACTGCTCTTTGATGACTTGCGCCAAGGGCTTGGTCTTGCCGCCAAGATAATCCTGCCAAGCGTCATCAGCAGCCGCCGCTTCTGCCGGAGTCAGTTTATCCAGCTTCTCTTGCAAAGCCTCCCATTCCCCCAGCGGCACGACCACGGCTACCTTCTTGCCTTCGCCATCGGTGATATATTGAATCGGCATAATCGCCTCCAAAGCCCTGCAAATGACAATTAATAAAAAAAGCCCGACTTTGTCAAGTCGGGCTTACTGCTGTGAAATTAAATCCGGCGCTGGCCTACTCTTCGCCGCAGTCACTCGCGTAGTACCAGCGGCCACAGGCGGGACGCCGGCGCTACCGGCTTAACTGCCGAGTTCGGGAGGGGACCGGGTGTGACCCCGGCGGTAGAGCTGTCAGCTTTCTGTTAGCAGAGGTCAGCTAAAAGCCGGAAAAGGTGACGGCTAAACGCTATCCCCTATTTTCCAAACTCCATTCGGGCGCGGGAATCTCGATAGTAGTCATCTGGGCCTCGGCCTCAAAAGGGACCGCGGTGGTTAGCATATCTTCAGCCCCGATTTTTAAGGATTCCAGCAATTCTTCCCGCGTCTTTTCTTGCGCATTGACCCCGGGGAGGTCAACCAGCCAGCCGATCCACCATTTACCGCTTTTTTTAATCACGGCCCTGAATTTCATCGATCACCCACCCATGGTATATCCAAATCTTTGCAAATCTTCCTGGCCAGTTCATCGACTATTTCGGTATGCCGAGGAACCTCGGTCTTGAAATTTCCCCTTTGATAAATTGAATGCCGCCGGCCTTCCCGGAGGAAGATGGCTCCATGTTCGGACAGATGCTTGATCAAAGTTCTCCGCTTCACTAATCCCAAACATAATAAAAAAACCCCGCCTTTGTCAAGTCGGGGTTACTGCTATGAAATTAAATCCGGCGGCGTCCTACTCTCCCACGCAGTCACCCACGTAGTACCATCGGCGTTGCAGGTCTTAACTACCGAGTTCGGGATGGGATCGGGTGTGGCCCCTGCGCTATGGCCACCGGAAACTCTTATGACAGTTTCGAGTTACGAGTTTCGAGCTTTTAGTATAACCACGCAGGCGAGACGCCTGCGCTACCAAAGCAAATCTGGAAGTATAGAGAATGTCCTTAACAGTTTCCGAAGACAAGAGAGAAAAATGGTCAAGCCTCACGGCCGATTAGTACCGGTCAGCTTAACACATTACTGTGCTTCCACCTCCGGCCTATCAACCTCGTGGTCTACCAGGGGCCTTTAGGGATCTTGCGATCCGGGAGATCTAATCTTGAGGTCGGCTTCCCACTTAGATGCTTTCAGCGGTTATCCCTTCCGAACTTAGCTACCCAGCGCTGCGCCTGGCGGAACAACTGGAACACCAGAGGTTCGTCCATCCCGGTCCTCTCGTACTAGGGACAGCTCCTCTCAAATATCCTACGCCCACGACAGATAGGGACCAAACTGTCTCACGACGTTTTAAACCCAGCTCACGTACCGCTTTAATTGGCGAACAGCCAAACCCTTGGGACCTTCTTCAGCCCCAGGATGCGATGAGCCGACATCGAGGTGCCAAACCTTCCCGTCGATGTGAACTCTTGGGGAAGATCAGCCTGTTATCCCCGGCGTACCTTTTATCCGTTGAGCGATGGCCCTTCCATACGGAACCACCGGATCACTAAGGCCTGCTTTCGTACCTGCTCGACTTGTTTGTCTCGCAGTCAAGCTCCCTTATGCCTTTACACTCAACGGCTGGTTTCCAATCAGCCTGAGGGAACCTTCGCGCGCCTCCGTTACATTTTAGGAGGCGACCACCCCAGTCAAACTACCCACCAGACACTGTCCCCGGCCCGGATTACGGGTCTGGGTTAGAATTCTAAAATAATCAGGGTGGTATTTCAAGGTTGACTCCCTCCGAACTAGCGTCCGGAGTTCAAAGCCTCCCACCTATCCTACACAAATTATCCCAAAAATCAATGCCAAGTTATAGTAAAGGTGCACGGGGTCTTTCCGTCTTGTTGCGGGTACACGGCATCTTCACCGCGACTACAATTTCACTGAGTCCCTGGTTGAGACAGCGGGGCAATCGTTACGCCATTCGTGCAGGTCGGAACTTACCCGACAAGGAATTTCGCTACCTTAGGACCGTTATAGTTACGGCCGCCGTTTACCGGCGCTTCGGTTCAGAGCTTCTCCTGACGAATCCAGCTGACCCCTCCCCTTAACCTTCCAGCACCGGGCAGGCGTCAGACCCTATACGTCGTCTTGCGACTTAGCAGAGTCCTGTGTTTTTGTTAAACAGTCGTCAGCCCCATTTCTCTGCAACCCCAGCGAGCTCCGGGAGCAAGTCCCATCACCAACCGAGGCACACCTTCTCCCGAAGTTACGGTGTTATTTTGCCGAGTTCCTTAATCAGGGTTCTCTCAGCGCCTTAGGATTTTCTCCCCGCCTACCTGTGTCGGTTTGCGGTACGATCACCTGATGAACTCCCTAGAGGCTTTTCTTGTCAGCGTGGGATCAATCAGTTTATGAGGCATAAGCCTCTCCTCATCACCTCTCGGGGTTAAGGAGCAACGGATTTGCCTATCGCTCCCCCCTACCGGCTTAACCGGGACGTCCAACACCCGGATGACCTACCCTCCTGCGTCCCCCCTTCGCTCATGCGCATCAGGTGGTACAGGAATATTAACCTGTTTTCCATCACCTACTCCTTTCGGCCTCGGCTTAGGGATCGACTAACCCTGAGAGGATGAACTTTACCCAGGAAACCTTAGACTTACGGCGACAGGGTTTCTCACCCTTTTTTTCGTTACTCATGTCAGCATAATCACTTGTCGGACCTCCAGCGCTCCTTACGGTACGCCTTCACAGGCTACGACAACGCTCCCCTACCGCTTCAGGATTAACCTTGAAACCCGCAGCTTCGGTACTAGGCTTGAGCCCCGTTACATTTTCGGCGCAGAACCACTCGACCAGTGAGCTATTACGCTTTCTTTAAAGGATGGCTGCTTCTAAGCCAACCTCCTGGCTGTCTGAGCATATCCA
>CAVPBF010000006.1:367500-671351 GCA_963701845.1 uncultured delta proteobacterium
CTGTTCCGCCGGGGTGGCCGGGCTCACCCTCCTGGCGGACGGCACCGTGGTCCCTTGCCGCCGGCTTAACCTGCCCTTGGGGAAAGTGGGGCAGGATTCTTTGCGGGAGATTTGGGCGACTGCGCCGGTCCTGGAGGCCCTGCGGGATAAGAGCCGCTATGCCGGCAAGTGCGGCGCCTGCGCCCGCTGGGCCGACTGCCGGGGCTGCCGGGCCATCGCCTACGAGTACGCCTGCTCCCAGGGCAACCCCGATTTCCTGGCCCCGGACCCGCAATGTTTTATTGATGAGGTGAGCAGTAAGCAGTAAGCAGTGAGCAGTTAGTCGAACGTCGAGCCTAAAGGAGCCTACAATGACCGAACGCCCCGGCAGCATCACCATGAAAGGCAAGCCCCTGACCCTGGTGGGCCAGGAAGTGCAGGTCGGCGACCCGGCCCCGGACTTTACCGCCGTGGCCAACGACCTGACGGAGTTCCGGTTTTCCTCCCTCCGGGGGCAGGTCTGCATCATCAGCGCGGTGCCTTCCCTGGATACCCCGGTTTGCGATATCGAAACCAGGCGGTTCAATGATGAGGCGGCGGGGTTCGGCCCCGCGGTCAAGCTGCTGACCATCAGCATGGACCTGCCCTTTGCCCAGAAGCGTTGGTGCGGCGCGGCCGGGGTCGAGAATCTGCAGACCTACTCGGACCACCGGGAGGCGGCCTTCGGCCTGGCCTACGGGGTGTTGATCAAGGAATTGCGCCTCCTGGCCCGGGCGGTGTTCGTGGTGGATAAAAACGGGAAGCTCCAATACGTCCAGTTGGTTAAAGAAGTCGCCAACGAGCCGGACTACGAGGCGGTTTTACAGGCGGTGCGCGCTCTGGTCTGAGGCAGGAGGCCCGCCTTATGGAAGCAACTGCCAAAGAGACCGTGACCTGCCAGATCTGCGGCCAGGCCAAGGAGCTGAGCGAGGTCTGGCCCGGGGACCTGATCCGGGGCGGCATCCAGGAGACCATCCGGAAACAATATCCCCAGTGGGACCACCGCGGCTACATCTGCCTGGCGGACCTGAACCGCATGCGCGCCCGCTACGTGGAGGACGTCCTGGAAGAGGAGACCGGCAAGATCTCCAGCCTCCAGGAACAGGTGGTGAAGAGCTGGCGGGAGCATGAATTCCTCTCCAAGAACATCAACCTAAAGTTTGAGCAGGAGTTGACCTTCTGGGAGCGCCTGTCCGACCGGGTGGCCGCCCTGGGCGGCAGTTGGGTCTTCATTATCGGCTTCGCCTGCATCATCGCCGCCTGGATAACCATCAACTCGGTGGCGCTCTTGACGCGGCCCTTCGATCCCTACCCCTATATCTTTCTCAACCTGGTCCTCTCTGGCCTGGCGGGCTTCCAGGCCCCCATCATCCTGATGAGCCAGAGCCGCCAGGACGCCAAGGACCGGATGCGGGCCGAACACGACTATCAGCTCAACCTCAAGGCCGAACTGGAAATCCGCCACGTGAACGAGAAGCTGGACCTGCTGCTCACCTCCCAATGGCGTCGGCTGCTGGAGATTCAGCGCATCCAGATGGAGGTCATGGAGGAGTGCGTCAACGGCCAGACCGGAGCCGCCAAGCCGCCCACCGGGACCGGTGCGGGCTGAGGGGGGCCGATTTCGGGGTCCTGACCAAAATATCGTAGTTAACTAACCTTTATAGGGAGGTCGCCCATGGCATACTATCTGCACATCGGACCGCTGGTTGCCTTGATCGCCGGCATCTTGATCCTGGTGCAACCGAGGCTGCTGAATTTTATCGTGGCCATCTACCTGATCATTACCGGCATCCTGGGACTGGCGGTGCGCTGAGCCTCAGGCCGCCCGCAGGGCCTCCAGCAGGGGCAGGCGGGCGGCCTTGAGGGCCGGCAGCAGCCCGCCCGCCAGGCCCAGGCCGGCTCGCGTTGCCTGCCTGGCGCGGCGGTCTTGAGCTTAATGTCCGGGGGTCTTCCCGGCTCGCTGCGGGAAAATCAGGATACAGACAATACTGAACAGGATGAGGGCCGCCGAGGCGGAATAGCGGCTTAAGGCGAGACCACCGGCCTTGAGTGGCTTGTCGAGAAAATCACCCACCACGGCTCCCAGGGGTCGAGTCAGGATAAAGGCGGTCCAGAAAAGCAGGGTTCTGGATAGTTTGGTCCAGTAATAGACGGCGACCACCGATGCCAAAAGGAGGCTGAAGACGATGGCCCCGCCGCGGTATCCAAGCCCGGCCGTGCTGGCCGTCCAGTCCCCCAGGGCAGTACCCAGGGTCTGGGAAAACATGATCGTGAGCCAATAAAACATTTCTGCCTTGGGAGAACTCACAATATCAACCGAAACCGAGCCCAGCGCTAAATACCAGACAGCCAGAGACAGCAGCAACAGGCAAAACAGCAGAGAGGCGCCGCCGGTATAGCCGATCCCGAGAGAGCGGTCGGCAAAATCGGCCAAGGTCGTGCCGACGGTGGTCGTGGCGATAATGGTGGTCCAGTAGAGAAACGGGTAAAAGCGCTCCGCCTTGATTTGGGCAACTACGGCGATGAGAAAGATGGTGGCAAAAATCGCGGTGCCCACCAGGTAGCCCAGGTTCATCGACATGGACACTGCATCGCCGCCGGTTTCACCCAGGGTGGTGGCGGCAATTTTGATGATCCAGAAGATCAGAGTAACCTCTGGCACCTTGCTCAAAGTCCGTTTAGTAGTATTATCCATATAGTTTTCCTCATTTATTTTTATCACTACCCTGTGCAGTCCGGTCAAGCCGCCCGCAGGGCCTCCAGCAGGGGCAGGCGGGCGGCCTTGAGCGGCCGGCAGAAAGCCGCCCACCAGGCCCATGCCCACGCCGAAGAGCAGGCTCTTGAGGACGATCCCCGGGGTCAGGGCGAACTTGAAGGAGAGTTCGGCGAAAGTTGGCCCAGTTGATGGTGGACAGGGTGATGAAGTTCAGGAGCGACGGCGGGCACCAGGCCCAAGAGCCAGCCGAGTGCGCCCAGGAGCATGGATTCGAGCAGGAAGGCGGCCAGGATGTGATGCCGCTTGAAGCCCAGGGCCCTGAGCGTGCCGATCTCGCTGGTGCGGGCCCCCACCTGGGCGTACATGGTGACCATGGCCCCCAGGACCGCCCCGAGGCTGAAGATGGCGGTGAGCACCAACCCCAGCATCCGGATGAAGGTGGCCAGCCGCCGGGACTGGGCCTCGTAAAACTCCACTTCCCGGAGCACCTGCACGGGCAGCCGGGGGTCGCTCTCCAGCCGGGCCTTCAGGGCCGTGAAGGCGGCCGGGTCCCGGAGGCGCATAATCACGGAAGCGAAGCCGGTGCGCCGGAAGGCCTGGAGGAGCTGCTCCACGTCGCCCCAGAACTCGGAGGCGAAGCCGGTGTTGCCCGCATCCAGGACCCCCACCACCCGCCACTGGCGCAGGGCGAAATGCAGAGTTCCTCCCCCAACCCGGCGTTTTGAAAGCGCCGGGCGATCTGGGCCCCCGCCACGATCTCGGTGGAGCCGGGCTTAAAAGCGCCCGGACGCCAGATGCACCTCCCGGCGCAACTCCGGGGAGATGGCGGGCTGCACGCCCCGGATGATGATGTTGCCGGGCTGGCCGGTGCCCCGCTTGGGCAGGTTGATCAGCACGATGGCCTCGGAGGCCACCAGGCGGCGGCCGTCTTTATCCAGGGCCACTTCGGGCTGAGAGCGCGATGATGCCGGCCTGGTCGCGGTCGACGGCGCTCTGCACCTCGGATTCGGACCCGGCCCGCAGCACCACCACGTTGTCATAGGAGCCGGTGGCCACCAGGGTGCGGCGCAGGCCCTCGGAGAGCATCAGCACCGCGGCAAAGACGAAGACCACCAGGGCCATGCCCACCGCGGTGAGCAGGGTGGTGAGCCGCCGGGCCAGGAGGTTGCGGTAGCTGTAGGAGAAGGGTATGGGCATGGGCAGTAGCCAGTGGTCAGTGGTCAGTTTTAAAAACGCTTTTTTAGACGCTTCAATATAGTATAGCTGGGACAGTGCGCTGGGATAAGGATAATCCGGGCGGCTGTTCCATATTTTCATTTAAATATATAGATTGGGAGAAAATTCCAGAAAGGAAGGTATGATTGACCGCATTTCTGCTCTGACAATGTAGTCTCGGCCCCCCCCGCCGGGAAGTTAACCGCCGAGGGCGGCGGTGCTACATCTTTATGGTAACGCGTAGGATAAGGGTATGGGCATAGAGGCGATGGGCTGAAATGCTGCCGTTCAGCTGTATTATAGCAGTTGGCGGATATCCTTCCAACGCCGCGATTTTTGCAGGAGGTAAAGCGAATTTGCTGATCACGCCGGAGAGGAGTCAGTCCCGCGAGGGCACTGTGGAGTATTTATTGATCTGAGGTTTTATACCGAGTTGCAATAAAAATGAGTCCGGTCATTCTGAGCGCCGCGAAAGAATTTTGGTTCGAGCCAGGCTCCACGCCGCTCAGAATGACAGCCTCAATCCCCCCCCCATTACTCAGACTTCTTTTCAATCTTAAAAGTCGGAATTCTGCCTATTGCCGTTCGAATTATCCAGCTCTTGTTAAATTCCCCAATGACTCTGGTCGTCAGCTCGATATCCCTGTGCTTGGCGGCATCGCTCTCAATATTCTTCAAGAGCCGCAGGAAGGCGAGAAAAAATAGCACGGCGACGACCAGCGGGATAAGAGCTATCAACAGGCTCTCGAGAGTCAAAGGATGCGGGATGGAGAGAACAAATAAAGTGATGATCAACAAGCAGGCTAAATTTAGGAAGAACCGCATGGATCTTCCAATTTCCCTGGTCAGAAAGGCGTCGTGATTTTCTTCCATAGCTTGCCATCCTTAGCAAAAATGAGGCCGTCCTTGGCCTCTTCCCCGAGCTGGTTGGTCGACCCCCTCCTTGGCCCGATTCAAGTTAGCTTGTTTCAGGCGACCGATATTAAACCCTGGCATTATTGATAGGATAGAATGGACCTCAAGTAAATCGGGGGAACCCCTATATCGAGGGTCTAAAAACCTGATATCGCGAGGTCCAGTAGCCAGTTTTTAGTTTCGAGTTTCGAGTTGGTGGGACAGGCTTTCCAGCCGGTGCTGATCGCTGCAGATGTCCGTCCAGGAATTTTTCCCTTTTCGCCTCTTCCCCTTTTACCCCACTTTTCTCAGCGCCTCGGCAATACTCACCTTGGCGGCCCGCCAGGCGGGGAACAGCGCGGCCAGGAGGCCTACCGCCAGGGCCACGGCCAGGCCCAGCCCCAGGGTGGCGCGGGTCAGGGGGAAGACCCGGAAGTATTGCCCCAGGGAGGCCTTGATCACCAGGACCGCCGGAAAGGTCAGGGCCAATCCCGTCAGCCCCCCCGCCAGGGCCAGCAGCAGCGATTCCCCCAGGATCAGGCCCACCAGATGGCGCGCCTTGAAGCCCATGGTCTTGAGCACGGCGTATTCCCCCCGGCGCTCCCGGGCGCTCATGGCCATGGTGTTGGCCAGCACCACCAGAATCACCCCGATGACCACCCAGGAGACCACCTGGATGGCCACGAGTATGGCCCCGGTCATGGAGACGAAGCCCAGATAGAAGGCCTTTTCCGTCTCGGTGAGGGTTTCGGCCAGGGAATTTTTGAACATGGCGTCCACCGCCGCGGCCACCTGGGGGGCCAACTCCGGCCGGGCCACCTTGAGGGTGAACCAACTCGCCTGGTCGGCCCGGGGGTCGGCGTTCTTCTTCAGGGTTTCGTTCAGATATTCCCAGTGAAAATAGAAGCGGCCCTCGTCGGTGGTGGCCTCCGCCCCGGTATAGATGGCCCGCAGGATGAACTGCCATTCCCCGGGATAGACGTTGCCCTTGAGGATAATGGCGTCCCCTACCCGCCAGCCGTAGCGCCGGGCCAGGGCCCGGCCGGCCACCGCGCCCCGCCGGTCCTTGAAAAAGGCCTGTTTCTGGTCCTCGGGCAGGACGTACTCGGGGTAGACCTCGAAATACTGGCGCACCGGGTCCGCGGCGAAGACGGGGAAGAACTGCTTTTCGTCTTTATAGACGCCGCCAAACCAGTAGCCGTAAACCACCGCCTGCACTCCGGGCAGGGCCTGGAGCTTAGGGAGATAGGCCATGGGCAGCGGGTAGATCAGGGAGATGGCGTTCCGGGTCACCAGGCGGGTGGGCGAGGCGCCTTCCACCCCCGCGTACCAGGCGGCCACCATGGTGCGCAGCAGGGCGAAGGCCAGGACCGCCACGGCCATGCCGGTGACGGTGAGGGCGGCCCGCAGGGGATGCCGGATGGTATTGCGCCAGGCGAGTTTGAACACTTTAGTTTCGAGTTTCGAGTTTCGAGTTTTTAGTCGTTAGCGCAGTGGTGTAGGGTGGGCACCGCCCACCAGTATTTCTTTTTACCTTATTGCCTTTTGGCCTTTTCGCCCTAATCTTTTGCGGCCAAAATCTCCACCGCCCTTAACCCCACCTGAATCAACCGCTGCTCCGCCTGCCGGAAGGACCGGGCCGCGGCAAAGACCCCGGTGACGCGGTTATTCACCACCACGCAGGCGCCGCCGGCCCGGAGGTTGAGGGTGGAGACCTGCGCCAGGGTAAGGTAGGCGGACATCTCCATCTCGAGGTTGAGGACCCCGGCCCGGCTCAGGCGCGCCACCTTATCCGGCTCCAGGGTGGGAAAGCCCGGCACCACCCGGCCCTGCCCGGCGTAAAAATCCGGGGAGGTGCAGGTGACCCCGACGTGATAACGCACGTCCAGGCCGGCGGCCGCCTCCCGGAGGGTCGCCAAGACTTCTGGGTGGGCGGTGGCCTTGACTTCAGCCGGAGCGTAACACCGGGTGGTATGTTCCTCCCGCCGGGCCTCCGCGGTGATCACCAGGTCGCCCAGCTCGATGAAATCCTGGAGGGCGCCGGTGGTGCCCAGGCGGATAAAGGTGGCCGGGGCGACGCATTGGGCTGCTTCCACGATGGCGATGGCGCTGGCGGCGGCGCCGATGCCGGTGGCGAGGACCGAGACCGGGAGGCCGTGGTAGGTCCCGGTATAGGTCAGGAATTCCCGGTTGCGCCGCTGAATATCAACCCGGTCGAAAGACCGGGCGAGGCGCCGGGCCCGATCCGGGTCGCCGCAGGTGAGGATGTAGGGGGCCAGGTCGCCGGGGCCACAATTAATATGATAGTAGCGGCCCTGGCGGTTTTTGGGGAGGTCGACGTCGATGGCCATGGCAAAGACTCACTAATACCGATTTGCGTTTAAACAGATATTATTAGCAACTGTCATTCTGAACGGAGCGAAGCGGAGTGAAGAATCTCGCCTGTTAAGATTCTTCACTTTGCTCAGAATGCCATTTCGCTACTGAAAAGCTCCACTTAAAACCATTCTTTGCTTAGGTCCTTCCACTCTGGATTGACTGATTCAATGAGAGCAATTTTCTTTTCACGTAGCCAGCCTTTGCTCTGTTTCTCCCGATGAATTGCCGCAAGAATATCATTGGTTTCTTCATAATAGACTAATCTATTTATTTTATATTTCTTAGTAAATCCTTCAATTAATGAGTTCTTATGTTCAGATATTCTTCTTTCCAAATTATTAGTTACACCCACATAAAGTGTTCCGGATTTATTCGTCATAATGTAGACGAAATATTGGTGCATATCGACAACTAAGCCTTCAATAATTTAAAGGTGGCAATCTTCAAATACGAGATCCTTCACTCCGCTGCGCTCCGCTCAGGATGACAAATATAAATCAATCTTTTCGGAAATGAACCCCAAACAGCTTTTTCTCCCCGGAGAACTATTTGTCCCGGTTATTATCATTCAGCAACTGCCCCTTGATCAATTTGCGGATATGGGAGGCGTGGCCGGCGGCCTCGGGGTCGTGGGTGACGATGATGATGGTCTTGTGAAACTCCCGGTTCAGGTGGCTCAGCAGGTCCAGGACCTCGGCCGCGGACTGCCGGTCCAGGTCGCCGGTGGGTTCGTCGGCGGCGATCAGGGTGGGGTCGGTGATCAGGGCCCGGGCGATGGCCACCCGCTGCTGCTGGCCGCCGGAGAGCTGGGCCGGATAGTGGTGCTGGCGGTCGCTCAGGCCCACCAGTTCCAGGGCCAGTTCCACGTGCTCCCGGCGAACCTGGCGGGACAGGTCGGTGAGGAGCAGCGGCAGTTCGACGTTTTCCCAGGCGGTGAGCACCGGGATCAGTTGGTAGAACTGGAAGACGAAGCCGACGTTGTCGGCCCGCCAGTCGGCCAGTTGGGCCTCGGTGAGCCCGGTCAGATCGAGGCCTTGCACCAGCAGAGTGCCCTGGTCGGGGCGGTCCAGGCCGGCGATGAGATTGAGCAGGGTGGTCTTGCCGGAGCCGGAGGGGCCCATGAGGGCCAGGAAATCGCCGGCCTCGATATTCAGGGAGATGTCCTGTAAGACCGGCAGGACCTGGCTGCCCCGACGGTAGGATTTGTAGAGATGGGCGATCTCCACGACCGGAGGATTAGGGCGTCGGTTCAGCATCGAGAGAACTTGGTTCACTCCCGGAAAGGGGGAAAGTTCGTCAATTCCCCCTCCCCCTACCCCCTCCCACCAGGGGAGGGGAAGAAATAAGGCTTTGCTGGTTGCCGCAGCATCTGATTGCCACAGCATCTGGTTGCCAAACCATCCGGTCTCCAAATCATCCTGTTTCCGAATCATCTGGATTCCAAATTCATGAAAGGTCCCGATTTTGATCCTGGATTTTCCCTTATGATTCCTTGACCTGGACCCGGGCGCCGTCGGCCAGGGCGGGCGGGGGCTTGAGGACCACCCGGTCGCCGTCCTTGAGGCCGCCCTTGATCTCCACCAGATCGCCCATGGTCTCACCCACGCTGACCTGGACCAGCCGGGCCTGCGTTATCCTGCACCAAATAGCCAAAAGTGCGGCCCTGCCGGGTCACCAGGGCGGCCTGGGGCAGGGTCAGGCGGGGCTGGCGCTCGCCGGCCATAAGGGCGCGGGAGAGAAAGGCCACCTTGGCGCTCATTTCCGGCAGGATGCGGTCGTCGAACTCCAGGAACTTCACCTTGGTGAGCACCGTGGCCTTGGTGCGGTCGGCGGTGGGCACGATCATGTGGACCTCGCCGGCAAAGCGCCGATCGGGGATGGCGTCCAGGCTGATTTCGCAGGGCTGGTGCAGCTTAACCTTGTCCAGGTTGGATTCGGCCACGTCGGCCTCCACCATCAGGGATTTGAGGTCGGCCATGGTGACCACCGCGGCCCGGGCATTGACCGCGGCGCCAAAAGGCGCCACCACCTCCCCCACTTCGGCGTACTTGGCGGTCACCACCCCGTCGAAGGGGCTGCGGATGTAACTGTATTCCAGGGAGGCCTGGGCGCTGGCCTCGGCCGCCTTGGCCACATTGATGTGGGCCTGGGCGCTGGCCACCCCGGCCTGGGCCTTCCGGTAGCGGGCCTCGGCGGTGTCGAAGTCCTGGCGGGCCACCAGGTCCTTGGCCACCAGGGTTTTATAGCGCCGATATTGCAGTTCGGCGTCCACCAGCTCCGCCCGGGCGGTGGCCAGGCCGGCATCGGCTTCCTGCACCGCGGCCGCCGCCTGGTTCTTGGCCGCGGTCAGGTCCTCGTTTTCCAGGGAGGCGATGATCTCGCCTTGCTTCACGCGGCTGCCCTCCTCCACCCCCAGATAGGCCAGGCGGCCGGTGCTCTTGGAGGAGACCGCGGCCTTGCGCTGGGCCACCACGTAGCCGCTGGCGTTAAGGACCGTAAAGGCCTGGGCCGGGTAGAGGCGGGAGACCACCGCCACGGTCACTTCCCGGGCCGGACGGAGCGGTCCCCACAGGTAAAGGGCCAGCAAGGTCAGCACGACGGCGACGCCCAGGGCCAGCCAGAGGCGGCCCCGGAAGGAGGTCCCGGCCGGGTATTTTTCTTCGGAGCGCGGGATGCGGAGTCGGTCGAGGTCAGAAGGCACGCGGTTTCCCCAAAAAATTTAGGCGCCGGCCGATCCTGAATCGGCAAGCGCCTAAGCTTAACAAATCTGCCGGAAAGCGGCAATCTTCCCGGAATTTTATCCGGTTATAGCCTTTGCCAAAAATTTCTTTTGAAGGCCGGTTTTTTAAATCCCCCTAAATCCCCCTTGGTCAAAGGGGGACTTTCAAAGGAATTCCGCTGAGTTCACCCCCCTTTGAAAAAGGGGGCCAGGGGGATTTTGGATGTATCATCAAGGAAAAACTTTTGGCACTCCCTATAACCGGCTCAGGTCTTGGAGATCCCGGCCTGGGTAATGGTCACGTAATGGAAGGGGGCCCCGATGGCATCGTCCTGGCCGGCCAATTTCTCCATGCCAGCTTTAGCCGCGGCGGCCAGCTTGGCCAGGGGCGCCTTTTCTTTGAGCAGCTGACTGAGCTTGAATTCCAGGCCCAGCCGCCGGGGCAGGGTAAAGACCTCGGTCACCCGGTTGTATTCGATCTTGGGGGGGTTGGGCCGGTCCCAAATGACGAACAGGTGCCCGGCGTTGCCGGAGTAGCCCGCTAAAAGCAGGTACAGGTTGATGATGGGATCCGGTGGGCACTTTTCGCACATCTTCCGGAGAATTTCATCATAGCGGCCGCTGAAAAACGGGATGGCCGCCTCGATGAGGGCGTTCAGGTCCGTCAAGCCCTCATCCTTGGCAAAGCCGGCGAAGTCCTTGCAGAGATCGTGGGCCTCGATGGCCCCGGCCGAAGCCAGGACCGCGTGGGAAGAGACCGGCACCACCCGGTCCAGGGTAATGAACCGTTCCTCCCCATATGGTTCAAACATCACGGCCCGACTGTCCGTGGCCACCACCACACCCTCCGGGGCCGCGCAAGCGATCAACTGTCCCATAATATCCTCCTGAGGAAAGGATCGAATTTAGCAATTATTTATCAAAGATAATACGGGGCCGGGGCTTGGCAAGGGGCAGGGTGCAAGGAAATCGAGGCAAGAAAAAATAGGCCTTTGGGGGAATAACCAGGGGCGGGGAAGAGGGGGTTGTGGATCCCTGATCTCTACCCCAAAGGCCTCACTGAAAAACCGGCTTTAGTGCAAGAGCTGCGACGGAAATTCGGGCCAGACGAACTCGCCCAAGCCAGGCTCCGCCAGCCTGTCGGCCGCCGCCTGATCCCGAGGTAGATGGTCCTCCACGGTCTTGAGGGCAGCCTGCAACTGGTCCAGTTCCCGCCACAGCACGTCCATGGCCAGGACCAGGGCTTCTCGAACCTCGCCTGTTTCCAGGAGTTCTCGAGCCGCCTTCATCTGGGAGGCCAAATCGGACCCAGGTTTATCCTTCATTTTGGAACCTCGGCAGACTGCCGCCCGGAGCGGGAAGGAGTCGGCAGACTCGGCTTTTTTGCCAAAATATTTAGACTAAGCTATGCTGATATCTGATTAAGCAAGGTCTGTACCAGATTGCCACCATAATCATATTCTATAATAATTACCAACAATTGTGCCGGCTGGTCAATTTAGGTTAATGCAAACCTAGTTAAAAAACATAAACATCGATGCTAACAATTTGAACAAATTTGCCGTCAGCGACCTCCGGGACCGGACCGCAGCCTTGCCGGGTAAGACCGGCGGCGCCCCGATTTGCAAATGGATGGCGAATATGCTACGTTTTGCATATATTTCCAGACTCTTAGGAACTTAACAAGGATGCCCATGACTGACCCGGAAACCGAATTCCCGACCGGCGAATCCGATGAGGATATGGCCGAGCGCACCCGGCCCCTGGTGAATGAAATCCTGGAGATCTTCAATGAGCGGCAGACTTCGCCCGCGGAGGCCGGGATGGTGGTCCTGTCCCTGACCTACCGTTTGCTGGAGGTGCTGAAAGAGACCCCGGAGGCCCGGCGCCACTTTATTCTCACCCTGATCAACCTGATCAACAATTATCTGGCCGATGAACTGCAGGGCGATCTCAAGGCCGAAGACAAATTTTCGATCAAAGAAGATTTTTGAATTCCATCAAATCATTGATTTTCTGGATCTAGATTATGGAAGGTAAGGCGTCGAACATCCTGGAATTAATCGGCCGCACCCCCATGGTGCGCCTGAACCGGCTCAACCCCAATCCCCGGGTGAAGATCTACGTCAAGCTGGAATACTTCAACCCCGGCGGCTCCGTCAAAGACCGGCCGGCCCTGGCCATGATCGAGGCGGCCGAGGCCGCGGGCGAGCTCACTCCGGATAAGACCGTGCTGGAGGCCACCAGCGGCAACACCGGTATCGGCCTGGCCCTGGTCTGCGCCGTCAAGGGTTACCGCCTGCTCCTGGCCATGCCCGAGTCCGCCTCCATGGAGCGCAAAAAGATCCTCAAGGCCATGGGGGCCGAGCTGCTGCTCACCCCGGCCCACCTGGGCACCGATGGCGCCATCGAAGAGGTCTACCGCCTGATCCGGGAAAACCCGGCAAAATATTTTCTGGCGGACCAGTTCAACAACCCGCACAACCCGGCGGCGCACCAGTCCACCGCCCGGGAGATCTGGGAGCAGACCGGCGGCCAGGTCACCATGCTGGTGGCCACCCTGGGCACCAGCGGCACGGTCATGGGTCTGTACCGTTATCTGAAGGAGTTCAATCCCGCCATCCGGGTGGTGGCGGTGGAGCCCTTCCTGGGCCACGCCATCCAGGGCCTGAAAAATATGAAGGAGTCTTATAAGCCGGGGATCTTCGACAAGTCCCAGACCGACGAAATCGTCAACATCGAAGACGAAGAGGCCTATGAGACCGCCCGCCGCCTGGCCCGTCAGGAGGGCCTCTTCCTGGGCATGAGTTCCGGGGCGGCAGTGGCCGTGGCCTTGCGCCAGGCCCGGGAAATGAGCGAAGGCCTCATTGTGGTCATTGCCCCGGATGGCGGCGAACGCTACCTTTCCACCTCGCTTTTTGTGGAAAAAGAGGTCCCCAGCCTCTGCTTTTACAATACCCTGGCCCGGGCCAAGGAGGCCTTCCAACCCCGACGTGCCGGGGAAGCGGCCATCTTCGCCGACGGCCCGGCCCTCTATACCAACCTCTCCCTGGGCGTAGCCCGGCGCCTGGTGGTGGCCGACCTCCTGAACCGCTACCTCACCACCCGGGGCCTCAAGGTGCGCCAGGTGGTCAGCCTCATCGATCTGGACGACCGCGCCATCGCCGGCGCCGGGGCCGCGGGCCAGGATTTGCTCGAATTCACCGGCGGCTACCAGCGCCAATTTTTTGAGGACCTGCGGGCCCTGCGCGTCCGGGAAGGGGTGCTTTATCCGCTGGCCTCGGACCACGTCGACGACATGGTGGCGCTCACCCGCAAGCTCCTGGAGCGGGGCTTTGCCTATGAAAAACTGCGCTCCGTCTATTTCGACATCTCCCGCTTCAAGGACTACGGCCGCCTCTCCGGGGTGGACCTGAGCAAGATCCGGGTGGGCAAGACCGTGGACCTGGACGAATACGCCAAGGAGAACCCCCGGGACTTCACCCTGCTGAAACGGGCCAAGCTCTCGGAACTGAAGAAGGGCCTCTATTACACCACCCCCTGGGGCCAGGTGCGTCCCAGCTGGCACCTGGAAAGCGCCGCCATGGCCCTGAAGCACCTGAAGGAGCCGGTGGACTTTCACGTGGGCGGGGTGGAGTCCCTCTTCCCCCACGACGAAAACGAGAACGCCCTGTTTGCCGCGGCCACCGGCAAGCCCCTGGCCAACGCCTGGCTCCACTGCGAGCGGGTGCTCAAGGAAGGCCGGCCCCTGAAGAACGAGGCCGCGCGGTCCGGGACCTCACCGGCCAGGGTTTCAGCGGCGCCGACCTGCGCTTCTTCCTGCTGAGCACCCACTACCGCAAGCCCCTGGCCTTCGCCACCGATAACCTCAAGGCCGCGGCCCACGCCCGGGCCCGGCTGGACCACTTCCTGGAGCGCCTTTCCCAGGCCGAAGGCGCCGGGGCCCGCGACGGCGACATTGAAGAGCGCCTCTTCCAATTGAAAAAGGAGTTCGTCACCGCCCTGGACGACGACCTCAATATCTCCCGGGTCCTCTCCAGCCTCTTCGCCTTGGTGGGCGAGTTCAACGGCGACCTCGACCGGGGCAAACTGGGCCACGCCGCGGCGGCCGCCATCGGGAGCCGCCTGGCGGAACTGGACGAAGTCCTGGGGATCATGAACCAGCCGCAGGCCGCGGCCGCGCCGGACGCCGAGATCGACGCGCAGGTACTAGGCCCGGGAAGAGGCCCGGAAGCGCCGGGATTGGACCGCCGCCGATCAGATCAGAAGGCAACTGGCCGACCAGGGCATCGACCTCACCGACACCCCCGCCGGCCCGCGCTGGCGGCGGGGATAAGGAGAGGGGCAGGAAGAAAAACCGTGGGGGAGGGGCTAAGGGCCGACGGCCCTTACCCCTCCCCCACACCCCCTCCCCAATCCCCATAAGTAGGGGCGACCCGTTGGGTCGCCCCGAAAAAGACTGGTAGCGCAGGCGTCTCGCCTGTGCTCTAAAAATGTAGCCGCAGGCTTTAGCCTGCGCTTTATCGCTAAACAATTATGCCCTTGGAAATGGTAGAGCAATATTTGAAGATTATTCCGGCGGTTTTGGGCGCACCCCAGAAGTATTTGTGGTCCTCTTACGATGCCGAAGCCGATGTCCTCTAGATCAATTTTAAAAAACCCGCCCATGCCACGGATAGCGAACTGACCGAGGATGATATTATCATCCGTTACTAGGGAGAAGAAATCATCGGTCTGACCGTGTTGCACGCCAGTAAACGCTAAAATTCTATACCTGGCTAAAAATAAAAACCGCCCCATGGAGGCGGTTTAATTATCAAATCATGGTCGGGACGAGAGGATTTGAACCTCCGACCCCAGCGTCCCGAACGCTGTGCTCTACCAGGCTGAGCCACGTCCCGACTTGGTTAAATTTAACCAAAAGCCGCGGTTAGGGCAAGAGAAAAAGCCATTTTAGCGGCGCCGGCTGCCAGCCGGGGAACCCAAAATAGAGGCCGGTGCCACTTTTCTGCTCTAAAAATGTAGCCGCAGGCTTTAGCCTGCGCTTGGACGGCCTCCGAGTGCGGCGGTTCCATTTTCATGGTTAAGGGTGCATCCCCAGGCTCCCTCTTGGGAACCAGAAAAAGGCGGTCAAACATATTTTCTTTTCTGGAATTTTCTCCCTGTTTATATAACTAGGATAGAATGTGTAACATTTGCGAGAGTGCCGATGGAGCAGCGCCAGGAGCTGACTTTGTACCGCAACAGCCGCGGCGCTCTGATGGATTTTCCTGAGAATCAAGGGGGTTGTCAGTCATACGCCCACGGTTTTCAGCGGCACGATGGCGGCACAATTCTCGCAATTTCCAGTGGGCGGTGCAACACCGGGTGCGGCCAATCGTCCCCTATTCACCAAAATAAGCAGCTTAAATTAAGGAAATTCTCCTCCGAGCATGACTCCTAAAAACTCAATTTTCCCGGCCTTGCTCCTCCTGGCCCTCCTGGTCATAGGCTGCAAGCCCGCCGCCGAAGAGAAGGTCTATGGCGGCCCGGACACCGGCCCGGCCTACGGCGACTGGTTCATCGACGCCTCCATCGGCGACGCCAGCACCTTGCTCGCTCCCCTGGCCAGCGACGCCGCCTCTTTCGGCATCATCGGTCTGATTTACGACAGTCTGTTGAAATACGACGGCAACCTCAATCTGGTCGGCCAGTTGGCGGAGAGCTGGCAGGTCTCCCCGGACGGCCTGACCATCACCTTCAAGCTGCGTCACGGGGTCAAATGGCACGACGGCGCCCCTTTCACCGCCCACGACGTACTTTTCAGCTACCAGGTGATGGTGGACCCCAAGACGCCCACGGCCTACTCCGGCGACTACCTCCAGGTGAAGAAGGCCGAGGTCCTGGACGACTACACCTTCCGGGTCACCTACCCCCAGCCCTTCGCCCCGGCCCTGGGCAGCTGGGCCGGCCTCACCATCCTGCCCAAACACTTACTGGCCGGCCAGGACATCACCAAGTCTCCCCTGGGACGCCACCCCATCGGCACCGGGCCTTATAAATTCCAGGAGTGGCGCACCGGCCAACGGATCGTCCTCACCGCCAATCCGGACTACTTCGACGGCCGCCCCTATCTCAACGGCTACCTCTATCAAGTAAAGCCCGATTCGGCCACCATGTTCCTGGAACTCAAAGCGGGAAACCTGGACCGCATGGGCCTCAATGCCATTCAGTACACCCGCCAGACGGACTATCCCAAGTTCAACCGGCTCTATAATAAATTCCGTTACATCCCCTTTTCCTACCTTTACCTGGGCTACAACCTGGAGGACCCCAGGTTCGCCGACCGCCGGGTGCGCCAGGCCCTGACTTACGCCATCAACAAGAAGGAACTCATCGACGGGGTGCTCATGGGCCTGGGGGAAGAGGCCTACGGCCCTTACAAACCAGGCACCTGGTATTACAATCCCAACGTCCCCAAGTTCTCGTACAATCCGGAGAAGGCCAGGGCCTTGCTGGCCGAGGCCGGCTGGCGGCCGGACGCCAACGGCAGCCTCACCAAGGACGGCCGGCCCTTTGAGTTCACCATCCTGACCAATCAAGGCAACGACACCCGGGTGCGGACTGCCGAGATCATTCAAAGCCGCCTCCGGGAGGTTGGCATCAGCGTGAAGATCCGCCAGGTGGAATGGGCCGCCTTCCTCAAGGAGTTCATCGAGAAAGGCAACTTCGAGGCGGTCCTCCTGGGCTGGAACACCGGCCTGGACCCGGACCAGTACGACATCTGGGAATCCACCAAGACGAAGCCCGGGGAACTGAATTTCAACCATTATAAAAATGCCGAGGTGGACCGGCTGCTGGATGAAGGCCGCCATACCTTCGACCGGGAGAAACGTCGCCAGATCTATTTCAAGTTCCAGGAAATCCTGGCCGAAGACCAGCCCTACACCTTCCTCTTCGTGCCCGACGCCCTGCCCGCCATCTCCAAGCGCATCCGGGGCATCAAACCGGCCGCGGCGGGTATCGACTATAACTTCATCAAATGGTACGTGCCGATCGGCGAGCAGAAATACACCATATCGCCGTATTGAACCGGGTAACGTAAGATGGTAAAATCGACCAAATTTAAGGAAAGCTTGGACGGAGGTCGCCATGAAGCCCCAGCGTCCGCAATATGTCGTTGATCGCCACGGCAAGAAAACCGCAGTAATCTTGCCGGTAAAACAATATGAGCAAATTTTGGAAGATTTACACGACTTGGCCGTGGTGGCCGAACGCCGCGCGGAAGAACCGGTGGAGTGGGAAAAGGTGAAACGGCGGCTTCAAGACGATGGCATTATATAAGATTGACTTCAAACCCTCGGCTGAAAAAGATCTACGTAACCTTCCCAGAGCAATTATTGACGCATCAAGGAAAAGATTGAAAAATTGGGCGCCGAGCCCCTTCCAATCCAGGCTGTAAAGCTATCTACGGCAGAACACCTGTATCGTATCCGCGTTAGCGACTATCGAATTATTTATGAAGTGGATGAACGAGAAATGCAGGTGACAATCCATTATATCCGCCACCGTCGGCAAGTATATCGCGATTTATAGCGCCCCTGCCCGCCATTCATAAAGTGGGCGGGCAAAAATACACTATATCGCCAGGGCAACGCTGAGAAGAAATCAGAAGGGTCTATTTCTTATATTCCTGCCTTTTCGGAGCTACCCAGGTTCCGATCTTGGTATAATTTAAAGTAACGGCCTTGAGCTCTTGCCGGCGGGTCAGAAACTGCTCCTTCATGCCCCTGAGCCAGTCGGCATGACGCCGGGCCGCATCGTAGCTCAGGAAGAAGGCATGTTCGCCCGGCTGCGTCTCCAGGCGGAGCCTATCTTCCTGCCAGGCATAGGCCCCGGAGCTGCTGCACAACATGCAGCGCACCTGGCCGTCGGGCAGAAAACGGAAGGTGTCTCCGCCGCAAATCGGACAGGTGGGCGATGAGGGCAGCAATTTCTCCTTACCCCCGGTGAGCGCCGCGGCCAGCCGCCTGGCCGTCTCTTTGCCACCCGGCTTTAGAAAGATCTCCCCGGGCAGAGCGCCATAGACTACGTCAGAGCCCCTGAGATCCCCCAGGGTCAATTTAATAAAACTCTCCACCACCAATTTGGTGTAACCTTCCAGGCCGGCGATGCCGGCAATGGCCACGCCGACGGCGGGTTTGCCCCACAGCCGGTCGAGATGGGCGTAAAAACTCAGGCCCCGGTCCAAAAACCGTTTCAGACTCGCATTGGCTCCCAGCAAATACGTGGGTGCGGCCACCACCAAGGCGTCAGCCCGGGCCAGGGTCTCGAGCACCAGGGCAAAATCGTCCGGCTGCGGGCACTGCTCCTCGCCGAAGAGGCACTGGTAGCAGGCCTTGCAGGGGCGAATATCCAGGTCCGGGAGCCGGATGAGCTGGAGTTCCCAGGTTCCTTCGAGTTGCAGGAAGAGCTCTTTGATGAACAGCTCGGAATTCCCGAACTTCCGAGGCGAGGCTACGATCCCGAGTAAGGTTTTCGCCATTTTGTGGCCCCCGGTGATTAATCAGAGCCTTGGCCAGAGATTAAATCAAAAATTTGTAGGCCGCAGGCTTGAGCTTGCGCAGGCTGAAGCCTGCGGCTACATTTAAATCCATCTCAAGTCCTTAAGGCCAACTCCTCCACCAGCCGGTCGGCATAGCCCAGGATGAAGTCCCGCTGCTGGCGGGTGGCGTAGGCGATGCAGGCGCAGCGCATGGTCTGCTCGGAACGGATGAGCAATTCGAAGCGCACGAAGCTATCCCCCACCGGCGGCTCTCCCAGCTCCACGGCGAAGCGGAAGGGCCGGCAGTTCTGGTGCTCGAACTGCTCCGGGCTGAGCAGGTCCTCCGGCAGGTCCACCCACCAGACGTCCTGGATACTGGCGGCAATGGCGTGTTCGTTCAGGTAGGCCCGCACCCGGGGGATGTCGTTCCGGGCGATTTCGTCCAGCAGATACTGTCGCATGGTTCTCTCTTCCTAAAGGGTAGGACGACGAAGGGCACAGCAAGCTGTGCCCCCAGGCGTCCTGATGTGAGCTATTTTTTATTTAAAAGCATTATTCCTGCACCGGCGGCCCGGCCCGGCGGGCCGCGTCCACCGCGGCGTAACCCCACAAGGCCAGCAGCAGTCCGCAGGGCACCCAGAAAACGGGGTGGGTAAGGGTGTCGGTCAGCAGCATCTGGACCATATCAGCGGTGAGGGGGCGGGGGAAGAACACCAGGGTGTATTCCCGGGAAACCATGATCACGAGAGTGAGAAATACGAGCCCCAACAGGCCGTTGGCCGCCAGCACCAGGATGATGCCCTTGCGGCGGTCTTTATTATAGAGCTGCCCCAACCCCGGAAAGACCAGGGCCGACAGGAGAAAAGCGGCAATCTTGTGGCGCATGCTTAATCATATCCGAAATTGCCGGGGATGGTCAAGGGAGGGAATGGCGGAGGCCAGCAGACGCAGAGGCGGAGATGCCCCCATCGGGTCCGCCAATTTCAGAAGGCAATAACTTTATAGTCAGGCAGAGGCCACATGGTTCGAACTGCCGGTTTCCGGCCGGAAAACGCCATGCCGTCCACCTCTTCGGCCAGTCGGCTGATGGCGTTTACCGCTTCCTCTATGGTGCCCTTGATGACGCTCAGCCTCTTGGTCCCTCGTCCAAGGTTCACCGAATAAATTTCGCCTGCCGTTTCAGTATCAAGGCACTTCACGTAGCCATAGTCCCAACCTCGCCGCCGCAATAATTCCAGGGTATTCTCCCATTCTTTCATGGTGCCGCCCTCCATGGCAGACATTAAGTGGTGATCTTCAAAATAGCACCTGGTTCAGGGACTGCAATCGGGAAAAACCTGATTTTTGGAGTGGGGAAATACCTAAATAGCGGAGTGGGGTCCGGCTTGATTTTCTGGGGCGATGGGATATGTTAATAGGATGTAATTTGGAGGCCTGTGGATGGATTACAAAAGTACCCTGAACCTGCCCAAAACCGATTTTCCCATGAAGGCCGACCTGCCCCATCGGGAGCCGGCGAGGCTGCAGCGCTGGACCGACCTGGACCTCTATGGCCAGATGCGCCGGTTCAGCCGCGGCCGGCCCCGTTTCATTTTACACGACGGCCCGCCATACGCCAACGGCCACATCCATCTGGGCCACGCCCTCAACAAGATCCTCAAGGACATCATCATCAAGTCGCGGCAGATGACCGGCTTTGACTGCCCGTACGTGCCCGGCTGGGACTGCCACGGCCTGCCCATCGAGCACCAGGTGGACAAGGAGCTGAAGGCCCAAAAGCTCCAGTTGTCCCAGGTGGAGGTGCGGCAACGCTGCCGGGAATATGCCAAACAATTCATCGACATCCAGCGGGCCGAGTTTAAGCGCCTGGGGGTGCTGGGGGATTGGGACCACCCGTATCTGACCATGAACTTTGCCTACGTGGCGGAAATCCTGGAGGAATACGGCGAGTTCTATTTCAGCGGGGCCATTCAACGCAGCAAGAAGCCCGTCCACTGGTGCGCCACCTGCCGCACCGCCCTGGCCGAGGCCGAGGTGGAATACGAGGAGCACAAGGCGCCGTCGGTTTACGTGAAGTTTCCGCTGGTGAGCCCGCCGCCGGCCGTTGCCGGAGTTGGGCGAACTGAAAAACGTCTCCCTGGTCATCTGGACCACCACGCCCTGGACCCTGCCGGCCAACCTGGCCATCGCGGTGCATCCGGACCTGGAATATGCCCTGATCCGGGTGGGGGAGGAAATCCTGGTGGTGGCCGCCGACCTGGCGGCAGGCTTCCTGGCGCAGATGAATCTTGCGGGAGAAGTGCAGCGCACCGTGCGGGGCCGTAAACTGGAAGGCGCTGATCTGCCGCCATCCCTGGCTGGAGCGGGACTCCCAGGTAATCCTGGCGGACTACGTCACCCTGGAGGCCGGCACCGGCCTGGTGCACATCGCCCCGGGGCACGGCCAGGAAGACTACGTCTTCGGCAGCCGCTACGGTTTGCCGCCTTACTCGCCGGTGGACGACGGCGGCCGCTTCACCGAGGAGGTGCCGGAGTTCGCCGGGCAAAAAGTGGGGGCCGCCAACCCCGGCATCATCGAACTGCTGCGCCAAAAGGGCGCGCTCCTGAAGGTGGAGGAGACCAGCCACAGCTATCCCCACTGCTGGCGCTGCAAGCAGCCCATCATCTTCCGGGCCACGGAGCAGTGGTTCATCTCCATGGAGACCAACGGCCTGCGGCAGAAGGCCCTGGCCGCCATCGATCAGGTCACCTGGATCCCCCGCTGGGGCCGGGAGCGCATCTACCAGATGGTGGAGCGCCGCCCCGACTGGTGCATCTCCCGGCAGCGCTCCTGGGGCGTGCCCATCGTCGCCTTCCACTGCGAGCAGTGCGGCGAGGTGCTGCTCACCCCGGAGATCATGCAGGGCATCATTGAGCGAGCGCGGCAGGAAGGGATAGATTTCTGGTTCGCCGAGCCGGTAACTGAACTGATGCCGACTGGAACCCAGTGCTCCTGTGGTCTGTGAATTTTTCGCAAGGAGACCGACATCCTGGACGTCTGGTTCGACTCCGGGGTGAGTTGGGCCGCGGTCCTGGACCCCGACCCGGCCCTGGGCCTGCCCGCCGACCTCTATCTGGAAGGCTCGGATCAGCACCGGGGCTGGTTCCATTCGAGCCTCCTGACCTCCGTGGGCAACCGGGGGCAGGCGCCTTACCGGAGTGTGCTGACCCACGGCTTCGTGGTGGATGGCGACGGCCGCAAGATGTCCAAGTCCGTAGGGAACGTCATCGCCCCCCAGGAGATCATGGACCAATACGGGGCCGAGATCATGCGGCTCTGGGTGGCGGCCGAGGACTACCGCGACGACGTGCGCCTCTCTCCCGACATCCTGAAGCAACTGGCCGATGCCTACCGGCGCTTCCGTAATACCGCCCGCTTCATGCTGGGGAACCTCAACGATTTCGACCCGGAGGCCCACCTGGCGCCGCCGGCGGAGCGGGAGGAACTGGACCGCCTGGCCCTCTCCTGGCTGGCCCGGCTCCTGGAGCAGGTGAAAAAGGCCTACGCCGACTACGAATTCCACCTGGCTTTCCATAAGCTGCACCAGTTCTGCGCCGTGGAGCTGAGCGCCATCTACCTGGACATCTTGAAAGACCGCCTTTACGTCTCCAAGGCGGACTCCAAGGCGCGGAGGAGCGCCCAGAGCACCCTATGGGACCTGCTGCGCGGCCTGACGCTGGCCATGGCGCCGATTCTCTCCTTCACTGCCGATGAGATCTGGGAATACCTGCCCGGTAAAGATAAGGCGGCCAGCGTCCACCTGGCGGCCTGGCCCGAGGCGCCGTCGGGGTTTCCCGATGAGGCCCTGCTGGCCAAGTACGACTTTTTGTTGAAGGTGAGAGCGGAGATTAATCGAGGGTTGGAGGAAGCCCGCAAGGCCAAAATTATCAACACTACTCAGGAGGCCCGGGTGGTCTTAGGGGCCATGGGGGAATTGCACGATAAACTGACCGGGCGGCAGGAAGAAATCAGGACCCTGGCCCAGGTGGCGGACCTGGAACTGACCCGGGCGCCCGCGGGCACGGAAAGCCCGGAGATTGACGGCTTGTGGATTCTGGTGGAGCCGGCCGCCTGCGCCAAATGTGTCCGCTGCTGGTTCCGTTACCCGGGAGTGGGCGAGGACCCCGAGCATCCCCAGGTGTGCCGCCGCTGCCGGCAGGTATTGGAGCCGTGAAGAGACAGTAATCAGTGGTCAGTGGTCAGTGGTCAGTTTGGGATTGAAACACCACCGGTATTGCCAACCAAGTCCTTAAACAAACGGGTGAGCATTACCAGGTTTTTTGGGTGAGTTAAAAAGGAAAGCGGTTTAGTCAATGTCCCGGAAATGGATGATACTGATAGCCGTGCTGGTGCTGGGTCTGGGCCTGGACCAGGTGACCAAGCTGCTGGTGCTGCACAACCTGGCGCTGGGGTCGCAGATCCCCATCGGGTCCGGCTTCTTCAACCTGGTGCACGTCCACAACAAAGGCGCGGCCTTCAGCCTGCTGAACAGCATCCCAGCGGGGTTCACCCGGCCATTTTTCATTATCTCCACCGGGCTGGTGCTGGGGGTGGTGGGCTATCTCTGGTGGCGCCTGCCGCCGGCAAACTGGCCGGCGGCCCTGGGCTACAACCTGATCATGGCCGGCGCCGTGGGCAACCTGATCGACCGAGTCCGTCTGGGCGAGGTGGTGGATTTTCTGGACTTTTACTGGGGGAGCTACCACTGGCCCGCCTTCAACGTGGCCGACAGCCTGGTATGCCTGGGCGCCGCGGTCCTGGTGTGGGTAATCTTAACAGAAGAGAAGACTAATAATGCATCCGATCCTGCTTGAATTCGGCCCCATTAAGCTGTTTACCTATGGGTTTTTCCTGGCCGTGGCCTTTCTCAGCGCCATCTTCATCGGCAGCCGGGAGGCCAAACGCCTGGGCCTGCCGGTGGAGAAATTTTACGACCTCTGCTTTTACGCGGTGGTAGGGGCCCTGGTGGGCTCTCGCCTGCTTTACGTGATTCTGGACCCGCGGCCTTTCCTGGAACATCCTCTAAAGATTTTCGCTATGTGGGAGGGCGGCCTCGATTTTCAGGGCGGGTTATTCCTGGCTCTGGCGGTGGCCATCTATTACATCCGCCGCCATAAGCTGCCCTGGCGCACCACCATGGACGCCCTGGCCCTGGGCCTGCCGGTGGGCCAATTTTTTGGGCGCATCGGCTGCTTCATGGCCGGCTGCTGCTACGGCTCTCCCAGCCACCTGCCCTGGGCGGTGACCTTCACCAATCCCCAGACCCTGTGCCCACTCAAGGAGCCGCTGCATCCGGCCCAGCTTTACGAGGCCTTCCTGAGCCTGGGAGTCTTCGGGGTGCTCAGCGTCCTGAAGACCAGGAAACGTTACGACGGCCAGGTGATCCTGGCCTATTTCTGCCTGGCCGGACTGGTGCGCTTCGTGGTGGAGTTCTTCCGGAGCCCCACGGATTATCGCGGCCCCATTATTATCTGGAACTGGCCGCTGACGCAGGTCATTGCCCTGGGTCTGGCCGTGGTGAGCGGGGGCCTGCTGGTCTATTTCGGTCGGCGGGCGGCAGCCAAAAAATAAATGAGGCGTTAGTGGCACAGGCTTTCAGCCTGTGTCCATCACAGGCCAGAGGCCTGTGCCACTAGGGCACAGAGAAAGGAAAGGGGGACACAATGCACTGGCAGCGCTGGCTGACCGCCCTGATCCTCCTGCCGCTCCTGATCCTGGTATTGCTCAAAGGCGGACTGTGCCTGTTCGTCCTGGTGATCCTGGCGGTGAACGGCCTGGCTCAATGGGAGTTCCTGGGCATGTTCCAGGCAGGGGGGGACCATCCCCGCCGGGTCAAGGCCATCCTGATAGGCTCACTCCTCCTCCTGAGCTTTTGCACTGCCAGTCCAGCCAGCCGGTTCTGTCTGCCCGGCGGCTTCATGTTTTGCAATCCTTCCATCGTCCTGTTGGTCCTGGTCTGGTGCCTGTTCGTCCTGTTTCTCTTTTATCTGCTGAGCTACGGGCATATCGAAAACCTGAGCCAGGACCTGGCCGTCAATATCCTGGGCCTCCTGTACCTGCCATTCCTGTTGGGGCATCTCATCTGGCTGCGGTTCCTGGTCCACGGGGAGTGGTGGGTCCTGTGGTTCCTCCTGGTGATCTTTGCCGGGGACACCGGGGCCTTTTATGCCGGCCGGGCCTTCGGGAAGACCAAGCTCTATCCCGCCGTGAGCCCGGGCAAGACCTGGGCCGGGGTGGTGGGAGGCCTGGCTGCCAGCCTGGTGGTGGGGGTGCTGTTCGGCAAATGGCTCCTGGAAGGCATGGGGGTCCCGACTCTGGCCGCCCTGGCGCTGGTCCTGGCGGTGGTGGGACTGTTGGGGGACCTGTTCGAATCCATGCTGAAACGCCAGGTTCAGGTGAAGGACGCCTCCAACCTGCTCCCCGGCCACGGCGGCATGCTGGACCGTCTGGACAGCATCCTGTTTACCGCCCCGGTGGTGGTCTATGTGCGGCTTTTTCTGATAGGTTGGTGAAGTCAGTGAGCGGTGAGCAGTAAGCAGTGAGCGGTGAGCAGTGAGCAGTAACAAATATTGCAGAAAAGCTTGGCTTTGAAAAAACAGGGCAGGCTGCCGGGCCTGCCCTGTGGCATTTTGCCTGAAACCTACTATTTTACAACAGGCTGGCTGACCGGCTTGACCTCGACTTCCTTTTGCTCTTGCTTTGCCTTCATAAACGGTAAAGGCCTGAAAGGCGCCTCCACAGGCTTTTCCTGCCCCAGCTTCTGGCGGTAGGCGCCGGTGGATTTACTCAACTGAGCTACCGCGAGGTTGTAATTGTACAGGGACATCAGGTAGTCGCCCCGGAAGACGCCGTAGCGCTCAAAGGCCTGGAAGATATCGGAAATACTACCCAGGCCCATGTCGAAGTTGCTGAAGGTGGTGACCAGCCAGCGCCGGGCGTTGACGTAGGCCTTTTCCAGACCGATGGAACCCTTGTAATTAGTCTGGACGTCGCCGTAGTTCTTGGCTACTTCCACCGGGATGCCCATCAGAGCGGTCCTTTGCTGGTTCTGCAACTGCTCCAGTTCCGCCCTGGCTTGGCCGATCTTGGCGTTCAGAATACCGAAATCGAAGTGCCATTTGGCCCCCAGCATCGGCAAGGCGCCGTTGTCGTTAAACCAATCGTTGACATACGGGTCCGGGTTCCATTTGCGGCCCGGGGCGCCGGCCAGTTGGCCCACCACCGCAAAGAAGAACGACGGCAGCCGGTCGGCCTTGGCCGCGTCCACCAGCAGTTGCCGAGCCACCAGGCCCTCTTTCAATTGCCGGAACTCCGGACGCATTTCCAGGGCAGTTGAGATGTAGCTATTCATCGGCCCGGGCGAGGTAGGATTGGGCAGGTCGGTGGCCACCTGGAAATCCTGGTTCGGCGGATAGCCGGTGAGCGCCTTCAGGGCTATGTACGCCGTCTTGGAGCCTTCCTCGGCCTCGGCGCCGGCTTTTTCGACGGCCCCTTCATAGGCGGCCAGGCGGTATTTGTCGGTTTCCTTGACGTTGGGCGAGTGCACGGCTATGAGCCGGTTGATCCGCTCCTTGGTGTCGCTCAGGTAGGATTTGGCCTCTTTCACGGCATCCTTGCCCTGATTCGCCAGGATCAGGCCGTAGTAAGCCTGAGACACCTGGACGATGATCTCCCCCTGTTTGGCCACCACGCCCTCTTCTTTCACCTTGACGTTCTTTTCAGTAGCCTCTTCCCGGTAGGCGATCTTGCCAAAGGTGTACAGCGGTTGGATGAAGGTAAAATCCATATGCCCAAAGATGGAAACCCCATGGGTTGAGTCCTTGGGATCGCGTTGCAAAAGCGGCTGTCCCGGCGTAGTCTGCACCGGCAGGTGGGCCCTGGGAACCACGCCGCCCAGGACGGTGGCGTCGAATTGCGGAAAACGGTAGCCATGGACTTCGTTTTTCTGTTCTTTGGCCAGCTTGACTTCACTGCGGCTGGCCTTGACGTCCGGACTGAATTTCAAAGCCATTAGAGTAAGCTGTTCATAGGTCAACACCGGCCCGCCATTGCCATTCTTCGGGGCTCCCGCGGCCGGAGCTCCCGCCGCCGCGGCCCCCACCGGCGCCAGCACGATGGCCAGGCCCAAGATCATTCCCCCCCAACGGGCCCATCGAGACATAGCTCCCCCCTCCTTGGATATTCGATAAGTTTAGGTTAGAAACTAGCTATGAAATAGTCAACCCAAATTTCACCACGATCCCATAATAGCAGGGAACTCTGCCAAATTCAGTAAATTTTTGGGGTGGCGCCGCAGACGAAATTATTTTTCTGCCTCTGAGGCCAGTGAAGAATATTGCCAGGGCCAGGGGGTATCGGTTATGATGAGCTTGAGGTGAACATAGATGACGGAGCGCAAGCGCATTCTGGTTACCGGTGGGGCAGGGTTCATCGGCTCGCATGTGGCCGACGCCCTGGTGCAGCACGGCCATGAGGTGACGGTCGTGGATAATCTCAGCAGCGGCCGGCGGGAGCAGGTGCCGGCGGCGGCCCAGTTCTTTCCCTACGATATCAAGTCCCCGGAAACCTTTGAGCTCATCTGCCGCTGGCGGCCCCAGGTGCTGGTGCACCACGCCGCCCAGATGAGCGTGCGCATCTCCGTGGATGACCCGGTCATGGACGCCCAGGAGAATATTCTGGGGTCCTTGAATCTCTTCCAGGCAGCGGCCCGGGCGCAGACTGAAAAGATCATCTTCGCCTCCACCGGCGGCGCCATGTACGGGGATCAGGCCCCGGTGCCGGCCCGGGAGGAGGATCGGCCGCAACCGGAGTGCCCTTACGGCATCGCCAAACTGGCGGTGGAGCACTACCTCCATTTCTACCAGCGGGAGCACGGCATCATTCCCGTCCGCCTGCGTTACGCCAATGTCTATGGGCCGCGGCAAAACGGCCTGGGCGAGGCCGGGGTGGTGGCTATCTTCGTCGAGAAATTTCTGGCCGGCCAGCAGCCCGTGATCAACGGCGACGGTCTCCAGACTCGGGACTTCACTTTTGTCGGAGATATAGTGGCGGCCAACCTCCAGGCCCTGGATTACCCCCGGGAGGGTACCTTTAACATCGGCACCAGCCGGGAGACGGATATCCTGACCATCTACCTGGAGCTTCAGAAGATTCTCGGTTCAAGCCATGGTCCGGTGCACGGACCGGCCTTGCCGGGGGAACAGCGCCGCAGCGCCCTGGACAGCACCCGGGCCCAGGAAATCCTGGGCTGGAAGCCCGGCGTCAGCCTAGCCGAGGGCCTGGCCCGCACTGCCGCGGCCTTTCGGGAGCGGCAGACCTAATTTGTCTTGACCTTGCCACTTCTCTACCCCAGTTATTCTTGCCATCCAGCTGAAATTGATTAAATTTTAAAGTTTATCATCGCCACCGCGGATGGGATAACGCATGGAAACAATGATTGAAGTTCGGGACCTGAGCAAATATTACGGTCCCCTGCAGGCCGTCAACCAGATCAATTTTGAGGTGGCGGCCGGCGAGATCGTGGGCTTTCTGGGTCCCAACGGCGCCGGCAAAACCACCACCTTGAAGATGCTGGCGGGGTTTCTGGCTCCCACTTCCGGCACCGCCCGGATCAACGGCTTCGACTGTGTCAGCCAGTCCCTGGAGGTCCGTCGCTCCCTGGGCTATTTGCCGGAGAATGTCTCCATCTATCCGGAGCTGACGGTGGCGCCAGTTCCTGAAATTCGCCGCCCAGGCCAAGGGGGTGGAGTCCAAAGACCAGCCGGCTGAAATCCGGCCGGGTCATGGCCGCCTGCGGCCTGGAGGAGGTGGCCGGCAAACTGGTGAAGGCCCTGTCCAAGGGCTTCCGGCAACGCCTGGGGCTGGCCCAGGCCCTGCTCCACCAACCCCCGGTCCTCATCCTGGACGAACCCACCATCGGCCTGGACCCCTCCCAGATCGTGGAGATTCGCAGTCTGATCAAAAACCTGGAAGGCGGCCACACGGTGATCCTGAGCAGCCACATCCTGCCGGAGGTGAGCCAGTTGTGCCACCGGGTGATCATCATCAACCGGGGCCAGATCGTGGCCAGCGACACCCCGGAGAATCTTTCCCGGCAGATGGGCCGGGGCGCCATCAGTTTAACGGTCAGCGGGCCGGAGGCCCAGGTGACGGCGGCCCTGCAAGATATGCCCGGCGTCACCCGGGTGGTGGGCCGCGGCGAGGGCCGTTTCCTGGTGGAGGCCGGCAACGGCCGGGACCTGCGCCCGGAGCTGGCCCGCCTGGTGGTGCAGCAGGGCTTCGACCTCCTGGAGTTGAAGGCCCAGGAATTTACCCTGGAAGACGTCTTCCTCAACCTGGTAACCGAGGAAGAGACCGAGGCAGAGTCATGAAATCGTGCAGCGGCCTGAAGGCCTTGCTCCGCAAGGAGCTTACCATCTATTTCGCCGGTCCCATCTTTTACATCACCGGCTTTTTCTTCCTGTTGCTGGCGGGGTATTTCTATCTACACCAACACCATCTATTACGGCATCATCAGCCTGCAGGCGGCCCAGCAGGCCGGCAATCCCCAGGTGGCGGCCCAATTGAATCCCCAAATGATGATCTACCGTCCCCTGTTCGCGGTGCTGGCCATCATCCTGCTCTTCCTGGTGCCGCTCCTGACCATGCGCCTGCTGGCCGAAGAGAAACGCTCCGGCACCGCGGAACTCTTGTTCACCTACCCCCTGACGGACTGGTCCATCATCCTGGGAAAATTCGGGGCGGCCCTCCTGGTCTACCTCATCTTCCTGGCCTTCACCGTCTGCTACTCGGTGGTCTTCGGCTTTATGACCCGGCTGGACTGGGGCGCCCTGGGGGCCGGCTACCTGGGGCTGGTCCTGCTGGGGGCCGCCTTTCTGGCCCTGGGCCTGTTCGCCTCCAGCCTCACGGAGAACCAGATCATCGCCGGGGTGGTGGCCTTTGCCCTGCTCCTGCTGTTCTGGATCATCGGCTGGGTCCAGGAACTGGGGGCCGGCACCGTGGGCCAGGTAATGCAGTATTTGTCACTGCTGGACCACTACGACAATTTCACCAAAGGGGTGATCAATACCCGGGACCTGGTTTATTGCGGCAGCTTCATCTTCTTCTTCCTCTTCCTTACCAAGAGGCAGCTGGAATCCCGGCGTTGGAGAGCCTAACGTGAACTGGCTGAATCGTTTCAAAGACCGAAAGGTAATCTACGGCACCGGCTCCGTCGTCTCGGTGCTGCTGGTGATAGGCATTCTCGTGGTGGCGGCCTTACTGGCGAACTGGCACCAGGCGCGCTGGGACCTGACCCGGGGCCAGACCCAATCCCTTGCCGCGCTCACCCGGAACCTGCTGAAACAGGTGGATAAGCCCCTGACCATGGAGGCCTTTTTGCCGGAGGGCTCCGGGGAGCGGGACACCGTCAAGGACGTGCTCCAGAGATATGCCTATATTAACCCGAAGATCAGTTTTAAATTTGTCGACCCGGAACGGGAGCCCCTCAAGGCCAAGGAAGCCGGCTACCGCTTCGCCGGCAATGTCCTGTTGACCTATAACGGCAAGCACCAGATGGCCGACCGGGCCGATGAGCAGGCCATCACCAATAGCGTGCGCCGCCTCCTGAGGACCGGGAGCAAGAAGGTCTATTGCCTCACCGGGCATGGCGAACGCAGCCTCATCAGCGGCGAGAAGGACGGCCTGCAGGTGGCCAACCGGGCCCTGGAGAACGAGGGCTATGAGATTGGTCCCCTGAACCTGCTGACCTCACCCCAGGTGCCGCAGGACGCCGCGGTGGTCATCGTGGCGTCCCCCACCAAACCTCTGATGACTAACGAGATTGACGCCCTGAGAGCCTACCTGGCCCGGGGCGGCCGGGTCATGGTGATGTTGGAGGCTTACCAGGACGGCGGCCTGAAGGGCTTTCTGGCGGGCTACGGCATCACCCTGGAAGACGGCATCATCCTGGATGTCAACCAGCTCAGCCAGTCACTGCACGTCAGCCCGGTCATGCCCCTGGCCTTTCAATACGGCCCCACCCGTATCACCCGGGATTTTAAGAACGTCTTCACCATCTACCCCATGTCCCGCCCCCTGACCCTGAACAAGGAGGCCAAAGGGGTAAGCCTGCAGCCCATCGTCAGCACCATGGTCTCCAGCTACGAGAAGCTGGGCAAGGACTGGGTGGAGACCGAGAAGGCCGGTTACGACCCCAAAACGGACAAAAAGGGGCCCTTCAACCTCGGGGCTCTGGCGGAAATCAACCTGACTCCAGCCGCGCCGGCAAAGGAGCCCGCCCCGGCCGCCAAGCAGCCTGAAGAAAAAAAGCAGGGCTATCTGGCGGTTTACGGCGACATGGACTTCGCCGCCAACGCCTATTTCAATCTCTTCGGCAACGGCGACCTATTCTTGAATACCGTGAATTTCCTGGCCGCGGAAGAGCAGCAGATCATGGTGCGGGAGGCCCTGAAGGCACAACTCCTGACGCTGTCGAGCAACCAATACTGGGTCCTGTTCCTGGTCAGTCTGGTTTTTGGGCCGTTGATCATGGTGGTGGCAGGGGTCTGGGCTTACCGGACCCGGAGGGCGAGAAAGTGAGCCCCCGCCGGTTACTCCCCTACCTGGTGGTCTTCCTGGTCCTGTTGGGAACTTACGCGGGCCTGCGTTGGCATCAGGCCCAAAAAGAGGCCCGGGAAGAGCGGGCCAAGCAGGTCTTTGGGCTCAAGGCCGACGAAATCACCGCCCTCAACCTGAAACGGGGTCAGGCTGAGATTCAACTGACCCGGCAGGGC
This sequence comes from uncultured delta proteobacterium, assembly GCA_963701845.1. Classification (GTDB taxonomy): domain Bacteria; phylum Desulfobacterota; class Desulfobaccia; order Desulfobaccales; family 0-14-0-80-60-11; genus JAPLJC01. The sequence goes on from CAVPBF010000006.1 coordinate 398,779, forward strand.
GCCGCCTGGGAGATCACCAAGCCACTGAAAGCCAGGGCCGACGCCTCGGCGGCGGGGGAGCTGGTGAAGGCCCTGGCTCAACTAAAGCAGGAGCGGGACCTGGGCCCCGGCGACCTGAAAGGCTTCGGATTGGATAAACCGGGCCTGGTGATCTCCTTCACCGCCAAAGGGCAGCCGCAGCTTTTGTCCCTGGGCAACCCGGCCCCGGGCGGCCGGGGCTTCTATGCCCGGAAGGACGAGAGTCCCAATATTCTGCTCATCGCCGCGGGAGTCCGGGATGCCCTGGACCAACCGCTGGACGCCTTGCGGGATAAGACTTTGTTGGCCTTCGACCCGGGCCAGGTTAAAGCCCTCCAACTCCGCACCGCCAAGGACGAGGTGAATTTGGCGAAAACTGACGGCACCTGGGGCTGGAAGGGACGGCCCGATTTCCGGGTGCGCCCCGACCGAGTGGAACAGCTGCTGCGGCAGCTCAGGGAAGCCCGGATCACCGGATTCCCGCCGGCGCCCCAGGACTTTTGGGCTGCCGGCCTGGCGCCGCGGGCCCAGACCGAGGTCAGCGTGGCGACCCCCCAGGGGGTCCAAACCCTGTTCATCGGCGCCAGGGTCAAGGAGGGGTATTACGCCCGGGTGGGCCGCCAGGGTCCGGTGGTCCAGGTGGGCCAGGCCGTGCCGGAGGAGATCGCCCGCACCATTCCCAGCCTGGAAGACCGCCGCCTGTGGTCCGGCGCCCTGAGGGAGATCCACAAGGTGGTCTGGGGCACGCCAGGGAAGACCTGGACCGCCACCAAAGAAATGGATTTCTGGAAGCTCACCGGGCCGGATAAGGCCGAGATTAAGCAATCCCCTCCCCGGGTGGAGATGGCCCTGGTCGACTTCCAGAACCTGGAATACACGAGCCTCCTGCCCCAGGCCAGCACCCCGGGTAACGCGACCTTCACCCTGGAGTTCTTCGATGGGGCCGGCAAGTCCAGGTTCAATCTGGAAGAATTGGGCCAACCAGGCCAGGCTGGGGTAGAGGTCCGCACCAAGACCGGCGACACCGTAGTTGCCGCGGTCGTCCCCCAGCAGAATTTCAGCCGCTGGCAGCAGGAGATGGCCCGCCTCACCACGCCCCCTCCCCAGCCGAAGAAATAAGGTTTTCTGTTTTCGGATTTAAAGCAACGGGCGCACTCACTTGTGCGCCCTTTTTTGGGTTTTTGCTGAAAGCTGACCGCGGCAAGCTGACAGCTTACTCACTTAATGGTATAAGATAATTATGATTCTGATGACCAACGACGACGGTATTTACGCCCCGGGCCTCTGGGCCCTGTATGAAGAACTGAGCCAGTTGGGCGAGGTGGCGGTGGTGGCCCCGGATAGCGAGCAGAGCGCCGTGGGGCACGCCATCACCCTGATCAATCCCCTGCGGGTCAAGAAAGTCACCATAGACGGCGGCGTCCAGGGCTGGGCGGTGAGCGGCACCCCGGCGGACTGCGTCAAGATCGCCATGGCCGAACTCCTGCCCCAAGCCCCGGAAATGGTGGTCTCGGGCATCAACCTGGGCCCCAACGTGGGAATCAACGTGCTGTACTCCGGCACGGTGTCCGCCGCCACCGAGGCCTGCATTCTGGGGATCCGGGGCATGGCCTTTTCGCTCAATTCCTATAAGGCCACCGCCGACTTCGCCGCCGCCGCCCGGCTGGCCCGGGAGACCCTGGTTCGCCTCCGGCACTGGGCCGGCTGGAACAACGGGGTCTGTCTCAACGTCAATCTGCCGGCCCTGCCGCCGGATAAGGTCCTGGGCCTCAAGTTCACCCGCCAGGACGTCGGCCGCCTGGTGGAACATTTCGAGCGCCGGGTAGACCCCCGGGAACACGTCTATTACTGGCTGGCCGAGATCAACGAGCGCCGGGACGTCGACCCGGAGACCGACCTCGGGGCCGTGGATGCGGGCTTCGTCTCCGTTACCCCCATCCACTACGACCTCACCGATTACCGCAGTCTGGAGGCCCTCAAAACCGAGAAGCAGTAGCCAGAATGATCTACGGGGTCTCATCGCCTAAGTTCAAAGTTCACGGTTTAAGGGCGAGAGGCTTTCAACCTTGAACTTTGCATTAAAAAAAAGGTCCCCCGAATAATCTCCGGGAGACCTCATAAAAGAGCCATCAAGGGGAGCGCGGCCGCTCCCCTTGGCATTTACCTTACCATTGGGCGTCAAAGAGATTGGCGACGGGGGAAAAGAAGCCGCCCTTGGGTTTCTTATCGCCGCTGGCCAGGATCTTCTGCAATTCATCGATGCGTTCTTGAGCTTCGGCCTTCTGGAGCAGTTCGGGATATTCCTGGACAAAGGACTGGTATCGATCCAGGGCCGCCTGGTAGCGCTTGGTCTTGTAGTAGAACTCGGCGATGTAGAAATCATGTTCCCCCAGATCCTTGCGGCATTGGGCCAGGAACTTGTCCGCCTTGGGGATATATTCGCTTTGGGGGTACTTTTTCTTCAGCCGGCGAAATTCCTCCATCGCCTTGGTGGTGAAGGTCTGGTCCCGATCGATGGTGGAACGCTGCCGGTAGTAGCACAGCCCCTGGCGAAAAACGCAATAGGGCACGGCCTTGTTGGTGGGATGCAACTTTTCGAAATCCTTGTAGGCCTGGAGGGCTTCATCGTATTTCTTCTTATAGAAATAGGAGTCCGCCAACTTGATCTGGGCCAGTAAGGCCTGTTCGCTGTAGGGATACCGATCCTTGACCTTTTCAAAGGTGACGATGGCATCCTCGTAGTTTTTCTTCTTCAGGTCCTTGATGCCTTCCTCGGCCAGCACATCGGGGGGCGCGTCCTTTGGCTTTTTAGCGAACCAACCTTTAACGGTAGAACACCCAAATGTGAAGGTAAGGACCACCACGAGCAACAGCAATTTGGCAATAATTTTTCGATTCATTATTCAGCCCCTCTTTAGTTCTTCAAGAGATCTTGCCACCGCGAGGGAGGCAATGGGGCCGTCGCCCAAGGCGGTAGAGAGGGCGTGGTCGCCGCCGGCCATCCATGATTACGGGGTGCAACGGCCGGCCGGGAATGATCTCCGAGACCTCGCCGTTCTCCATGAGCCACCTGAGCGCTCGCCCTGCTGGCGGAGGCGCTCGGAGAGTTCAAAACCACCAATGCCTTCGACCTGCCGTTCCTGAACTTTTCCAGCCTCGCCGCGTGGAGCCGGGCCCGCCTGGCGCAAATTCCAGCGGCGCCCGCCTGGGCTCTCGCCGTTGCTGATCAGGTCATAGTGCCAATCCGGCATGGCCACCCCTGGGTTAGAGGGCTTTTTTCAGGGCATTCTCGATAATGGAACGGGAAACTGCGCCGGTGATCTGCTCCACCACCTGGCCGCCTTTGAAGATGATGAGGGTGGGAATGGCCCGGATACCGTATTTGGCAGGAGTCTTGGCGTTTTCATCGACGTTCATCTTGGCCACTTTGACCTTACCGGCATAATCCCGCGCCAACTCTTCCACCACTGGGGCAATGGCCCGACAAGGGCCGCACCAAGCCGCCCAAAAATCCACCATGGCCGGAATATCCGACTTTAAAACCTCAGCTTCGAAATCAGCGTCGCTCACCTGCAGGGGTTCAGACATCTTTCCCTCCTGAGTTGAAATGGGCAACTATCTTTGAAATTTTCCTCATTTTAAGGGCTTTTGTCAATGACTTTTCCGCCATCCGGTTGAGGGACTTCGAGCAACCGCCGATGAACGCAGGTTGCCAGATAGCTGCGCCCATAAAAAAAAGCCCGGTCCGCGCGGACCGGGCTTTTGGTTAATCGTTGGGTATGGTCTGCTTAGCTTAATCCGCCTCCACCACCGGCCGGGGCAGCAGGCCGGCGGCCTTAACGATCTCCGGGACGTGGTCTTCCCATTCGATGGCCATGAGGTGGATGCCGGCGATGCCCTTCATCGCCAGACACTCCTGGATCTGCTCCACCGCGATCTTGATGCCTTCCGCGGCCACCTTGTCTTTGGGTACGCCCTTGAGGCGGGCGATATAGCTGTCGGGCACGTCCAGGCCGGGGACGAATTTTTTCATATAGTTCGCCATACCCACGGATTTCAGCGGGGTGATGCCGGCCATGATGTAGCACTTCTCGGTGAGGCCCATGTCGTTGGCCATCTCCATGAACTTCTGGAAGCGCTCCATGTTGTAGATACACTGAGTCTGGATGAACTGGACCCCGGCGGCGATCTTCTTACCCATGCGCACCACCCGGAACTCCTGGGGATCGGCGAAGGGGTTGGCCGCGGCGCCGATGAAGATCTTGGGCCGGCCCTGAAGCTCGGTGCCGCTAATCATCTTGCCTTCATCCCGCATGGTCTTCACCGTGTGGGCCAGCATGACGGAGTCCAGGTCGTGGACGTTCTTGGCCTGGGGATGATCGCCGAAGGACTGGTGATCGCCGGTCAGGCAGAGCAGGTTTTTGATTCCCAGGGCGGCGGCGCCCAGGATGTTGCTCTGGAGGCCGATGCGGTTCATGTCCCGGGTGACCATCTGCATCACCGGCTCCATGCCCATCTCCAGGAGGATCTTGGCCGCGGCCATGGAACAGAAGCGCACCACCGCGGTCTGGTTATCGGTGACATTCACCGCGTCCACGTTGCCCTTCAAAAAACCGGCCTTGTGCCGGAAATGCTCGACGTCACAGCCCCGGGGCGGACCGCATTCGCCGGTTACGGCCTTCTGGCCGGATTTGAAGATTTTTTCCAGTTTGCTTCCCGCAGAGTATTCGGCGGTCATTGTTTCAACTCCTCCCGTGTCGTGGTGCGCAGGCCGCCGTCGCGGCTGGTGGACCAATTCTTATATAACTGCACTTCGGTGAGCTTGTGTAGCTCACCCAGGTTTTTCAGGCGATCATAAATGAGCTGCCAGATGCAGGGGATGCTGCCCTTGCCCACTTCGCAGATGCCCTGGCTTGAGCCGCCGCAGGGGCCGTTGAGCAGTTGCTTGGCACACCGGGTGATGGGGCAGAGCCCGCCGAAATTACCGATGATGCAGCTGCCGCAGGCCTGGCAGAATTCTTTCCAGACCCCGTGCTCCACGGCGCCGCCGATGCTGACGGTGTTGAGGCCGGGATAGACCCGGAGGTAGGGGTAACGGGCGGCGCAATACTGCGGCCCGACACTGCAGGCGATGGAGACTATGGCATCGGCATCGCCCACCAAATCATCCAGGGGCTCGATGTATTCCGGATCGCACTGCCGTTCGCAGGTATATTCCTTCACTTCCAAATCGTTGCCGGCGGCCTTGCGGGCAATCCGTAGTTCGGAGGCCAGGATGGCCACTTCCTTCTCACCCCCCGCATTGCAAACGGTAACGCAGCCCTTGCAGCCGGCCACGACTATCTTCTTAAAATCCTTGACCATATCGAGGATTTCTGCCAGCGGTTTTGATTCCGCAATAACCATAAGGTTCCTCCTCTCCCATTAATCCGGAGCAAAAAAAAAGTGCTGCCGCCTTCCCTTCACCTCTTCTAAACTCAGGGCGGGACCCCCGCGGCCAGGCTGGCGCGGGGCAGGAAAAGTCAGAGTTGCCGGCCGAACCGTGAAAAATTAATCAGGAACGGCGTGGGTAAGATTTGTACTTCTATTCACTTAATCTTATTGCGAAACAAAGGGGTTGTCAAATATAAAAATCCCCCGGAATTTTCGGCCCCCTAGGTTTGTCTGAGTAAAAAAATTATTGACAAACCTATACCCGGTCGTTTAAAAGGGGGACTATGTGAAAAAAAGTATGAGCCCTGGCGTGACTCCATCTAAAGGGGGGAATCCGCCGAGGGTATACTTTGCAATTAACCCCGGCCATTTCTTGATGTCCGGAAATAGTCTGCAAACACAATACCTTAAGGAGGCTAGGTCTATTATGGCGAAGTACGATCCGGTTAAACAGGCTGACTGGCAGATTGCCGAAATCGCCGAAGCGGAGATGATTCCCTTTGACGCGATGTGCGATAAGCTGGAAATCCCCAAAGACGAGCGCATCCCCCACGGCCAGAAAATCGGCCGCGTCGATTACATGAAGTGCCTGGAGCGCCTGAAGAGCAAACCCGACGGCTATTACATCGACGTCACCGCCATCACCCCCACTCCCCTGGGGGAAGGCAAATCCACCACCTCCATTGGGCCTGATCGAGGGCCTGGGCAAGCGGGGCATCAATGTGGGCGGCGCCCTGCGCCAGCCTTCCGGCGGCCCCACCATGAACATCAAGGGCACCGCGGCCGGCGGCGGCATCTCGCTTGCTGATCCCCATGACCGAGTTCTCCCTGGGCCTCACCGGCGACATCAACAACATCATGAACGCCCACAACCTGGCCATGGTGGCGTTGACCTCCCGGATGCAGCACGAATTCAACTATGACGACGCCCAGTTGGCCAAACGGAAACTGAAGCGCCTGAACATCGATCCCGAAGAACATCGAAATGGGCTGGATCCTGGACTTCTGCGCCCAGGCCCTGCGCAATATCACCATCGGCCGGGGCGGCAAGATGGACGGCTTCTTGATGGATTCCAAATTCGGCATCGCCGTGTCCTCGGAAGTCATGGCCATCCTGTCCATTTTCAACGGTCTGGCGGACTTCAAGAAACGCTTGAACGAAATCGTGGTGGCCTACGACAAGAAGGGCAACCCCGTGACCACCGGCGATCTGGAAGTGGGCAACGCCATGATGGCTTGGATGGTGCCCTCCATCAACCCCACCCTGATGCAGAGCGTGGAGAAGCAGCCCATCTTCGTGCACGCCGGCCCCTTCGCCAACATCGCCGTGGGGCAAAGCTCCATCGTCGCCGACCAGATCGGCCTGAAGCTGTTTGACTACCACGTCACCGAGTCCGGCTTCGGCGCCGACATCGGCTTTGAGAAGTTCTGGAACGTCAAATGCCGGTTCAGCGGCCTGAAACCCAACGTCGCAGTGCTTACCGCCACCGTCCGCGGCCTGAAGCACCACGGGGTCAACGCCGGCGCCCTGCCGTGCCCTCCGGGCAAACCCGTCCCCAAAGAGTACTTCTCAAGCTCTCCCGAGACCTTGAAATGGCTGGAAGAGGGGGTGCAGAACGCGGTGCACCACGTCCGCAACATCAAGAAGGCCGGCATCAACCCGGTGGTCTGCATCAACGCCTTCCATTTCGATTCCAAGGAAGAGCATGAGGTGATTCGCCGGGCCTGCGAGGCCGAAGGCGCCCGGGTGGCGGTGTCCAAGCACTGGCAGTTCGGCGGCGAAGGCGCCCTGGAATTTGCCGACGCGGTCATCGACGCCTGCAAAGAGAAGAACGACTTCAAGTTCCTCTATCCCAACGAGCTGCCCCTGCGCAAGCGCGTTGAGCTGATCGCCAAGGAAGTGTACGGCGCCGACGGCGTCGACTTCGCCCCCGAAGCCATGGCCAAGGCCAAACGCTTCGAGGAGGATCCCGAAGTTCAACGAATACGCCACCATGATGGTCAAGACGCACCTGTCCCTGACTGCCGATCCCACCAAGAAAGGCACCCCCAAGGGTTGGCGGCTGCCCGTCCGTGACTTCCTCATTTACGGCGGCGCCAAGTTCATCTGCCCGGTGTGCGGCGCCATCTCGCTGATGCCCGGCACCGGCTCCGACCCGGCCTACCGCCGCGTCGACGTGGATGTCAAGACCGGTAAAGTCACCGGCCTGTTCTAAATAAACTGTAGGGTGCGCCTCGCGCACCTTATCTGAACGTCAGACCGGCTTCCCGAGGCGACAGCCCAGGAAGCCGGTTTTTTTATGATAGAAGGTTTGACAGAGTTACACAATGTAGTTACAATGTAATATGCAGGTGGAATGGGATGAGGAGAAATGCCGCGCAAATTTAAGGAAACATGGCCTCTCTTTTGAAGACGCCTGGCAGGTCTTTGCCGGAGACACCGTCACCATCCCCGATCGGCGCTATGCTTATGGGGAAGATCGTTTCATTACCCTCGGAACGTTGGAGGGGCGAGTAGTGGTTGTGGTGCACGTCGCCAGGGGAGAGAACAACAGGATCATTTCCATGAGGAAGGCCAATGCGAGAGAGACAAAAATCTATCAAGAGCGACTTATCCAGGATTGACGCCATGCAGGATGAGGATATCGATTATGCCGAAATCCCTGACCTGAGCGCTTTGGGAGAAGAGTTTTGGGAAAAGGCGGTGGTCAAACGGGCGGAGCCCAAGGCCCAGGTAACCATCCGCGTGGACCGGGAAGTGCTCGATTGGTTCAAGTCGCAAGGCAAGGGCTATCAAAGCCGGATTAACGCCGTATTGCGGGCCTACAAAGAAGCCCATGGCCGGGCGGCTTAGGTTTTTCATAAATTGCCTCTTTATGGTCACTTCTTAAGAGTTTTATTAAGTTCTTTTGGTCACTTATTAAGAGTAAGTTCAAAAGAGCTTCTTAAGAGCGGCGGCGTTATCTCGTATAGGGTATTGGCTGGAAAGCCTGCGCCACCTTAAGCTTAAATTTTGTCTTTGCCGCAATCGCCAGCCCCCCATGTCCTCATTCCGCAAACCCAAACCAAAAACAAAAACAAAAAAAATGAAAACTAAAAACTGTCTTTGTGATATTTATCACTTGCGTCTTGCCCTGCAACCGTGGTAAAAAACATTGGATTTAGCAGAGACCAAGGCTGGCCCAGCCACAGGCCGGCAGGCAGCGGCGGCAATCAATTTTTCCCGAAATGAGGAGAGATTTCTATGTTCGAGATAGTGGAACGCCAGGAATTGGCCCAGGGGACCATCGTCAGCAACTGGATCAAGGCCCCCAAGATCGCCCAGAAGGCCAAACCCGGGCAGTTCGTCATCCTCAGGGCTAACGAGACCGGGGAACGCATCCCCCTGACGATGGCGGACACCGACCCGGCCAAGGGCCTGATCAACATCATCTACATGGTGGTGGGCAAAAGCACCGCCCTATTCAAGACCTTGCAGGTCGGCCAGGGCTACCTGGACGTCATCGGCCCCCTGGGGCAGCCCACCCACCTGGAAAACGTCGGCAAGGTGATCTGCGTCGGCGGCGGCACCGGCATCGCCGTACTGCACCCCATCGCCCGGGGCCTGAAGCAGGTGGGCAACTACGTTTATTCGGTGATCGGCGCCCGCAACAAAGACCTGCTCATCATGGAAGACCGGATGAAGGCGGCCTCCGACAATCTGATGGTCTGCACCGACGACGGCAGTTACGGCCACAAGGGCTTCGTCACCGACAAGCTGAAGGAGACCCTGGAGAGCGATAAGGACATCAAGCTGGCGGTGTGCATCGGCCCGGTGCCCATGATGAAGTTCTGCTGCAAAGTGACCAAGGAATTCGGCGTCAAGACCCTGGTGAGCCTCAACCCCATCATGGTGGACGGCACCGGCATGTGCGGCTGCTGCCGGGTGAGCGTCGGCGGCAAGATGCAGTTCGCCTGCGTGGACGGCCCGGAATTCGACGGCCATGCCACCGACTTCGAAGAGCTGACCCTGCGCCTCAAATCCTACTGCGCCGAGGAAAAGCTCTCCTATGATGAGTACAAGGGCGCACGGCCACCACCTGCTCCTGCGGCACCCCGGGCTCCGCGCCCAGGCCTTAGGTTAAGAAGGAGATACGATAATGGCTGAAGAAGTCAAAGCCCCCCCGAAAGAAAAGATCCCCAGGCAACCAATGCCGGAGCAGGAGCCCAAGGTCCGGGCCCGCAATTTCCAGGAAGTGACGCTCGGCTATACCCCTGAACTGGCCATGAAGGAGGCGCAGCGCTGCATCCAGTGCAAAGACCCCCGCTGCCGCCAGGGCTGCCCGGTGGAAATCGAAATTCCGGCCTTCATCAAATGCATCAAGGAAGGCGATTTTGAGGGCGCCATCCGTAAGCTCTGGGAGAAAAATTCCCTGCCCGCGGTCTGCGGCCGGGTCTGCCCCCAGGAAGTCCAGTGCGAAGGCATGTGCATCGTCGGCAAAAAAGACGCCCCGGTGGCCATCGGCAACCTGGAGCGCCTTCGCCGCCGATTACCAGCGCAAGCACGGCAAGGAAATCCTGCCGCCCAAGCCCGAGCCCACCGGCAAGAAGGTGGCGGTAGTGGGTTCCGGTCCCTCCGGCCTCACCGTGGCCGGCGACCTGATCCAGAAGGGCCATGAAGTCCACATATTCGAGGCCCTGCACGGCCCCGGCGGCGTGCTGCTCTATGGCATCCCGGAATTCCGTCTGCCCAAGGCCATCGTCGCCCAGGAGTGCAACTTCCTGGAGCGCATGGGCGTCAAGATCGAAGTCAACGCGGTCATCGGCCGCTCTGAGACCGTGGATGAACTGCTGGAGAACTTCGACGCCGTCTTCCTGGGCGTGGGGGCCGGACTGCCGGTGTTCCTGAAAATCCCCGGCGAACACTTCATCGGCGTCTACTCCGCCAATGAATACCTGACCCGCTCCAACCTGATGAAGGCTTACGACTTCCCCACATTACGACACGCCCATCGTCAAAGGGCAAGAATGTCGCCACCTTCGGCGGCGGCAACGTCGCCATGGACGGCGCCCGCACCGCCCTGCGCCTGGGCGCCGAGCACTCCTACATCATCTACCGGCGTTCCCATGACGAACTGCCGGCTCGTGGCGCGGAAGTCCACCATGCCGAGGAAGAGGGCGTCGAGTTCCTGCTGCTCACCAACCCGCTGCGCTTCCTGGGCGACGACGACAGGCCGTCTCACCGGGGTGGAGTGCCTGCGCCAGGAACTGGGCGAACCCGATGCCTCCGGCCGCCGGCGCCCCGTGCCCGATCCCGGGCTCCGAGTTCATCGTGGAGATCGACACCGCGGTCATCTCCATCGGCTCCGGCTCCAACCCGCTGCTCACCAAGAGCACCCCGGGCCTGGCCCTGAACAAGTGGGGCTATATCGTGGCCGACCCCAAGACCGGCAAAACCATGAAACCCAGGGTCTGGGCCGGCGGCGACATCGTCACCGGCTCCGCCACCGTCATCCTGGCCATGGGCGCCGGCCGCCTGGCCGCCAACTCCATCCACGACTTCTTAACGATGGGGTGGTAAGAAAGAAAAACCTTGGGGGAAGGGGCAAAGGGCCGAGGGCCCTTTCCCCTTCCCCCAAACCCCCATCCCCAATCCCATATGTAAGGGCGACCCATTGGGTCGCCCTTTTTTATTTTGCAGCCGCAGGCTTTAGCCTGCGCCATCCGGCTAAGGCGCTCCCCTGCCTTGACGCCCACAGAACCAATGGCTAAATAAAAATAAAAGCTCATTGGAGTATCTATGGACCTAAAACTGAAAGACAAGCTGGCCCTGGTGACCGGCTCCACCGCCGGCATCGGCTTGGCCATTGCTAAATCATTGGCTGCCGAAGGCTGCCGGGTGATCGTCAACGGCCGCAGCGAGGCTCGGGTAATCGGGGCCATCGAAAAGATTCGCCAGGCGCTGCCCCAGGCGAAACTTGAAGCCCTGGCGGCTGACCTGGCCAAGCCCGAGGGGACCGCCGCGACCATTCGCCGCTTTCCGGTGGTGGACATCCTGGTCAACAACCTGGGGATCTACGAGCACCGGTCTTTTGCAGAGATCAGCGACGCCGATTGGCAGCGGATCATCGAGATCAACTTCATGAGCGGGGTGCGCCTCTCCCGCCACTACCTGCCGGGCATGCTGGCCGCCGACTGGGGCCGCATCATCTTCCTGTCCAGCGAGTCCGGGGTCAACATCCCGGTGGAGATGATCCATTACGGCGTCACCAAGGCCATGTACCTGGCCCTGAGCCGGGGCCTGGCCGAGACCACCGCGGGCACGGGGGTCACGGTGAACGCGGTGCTCCCCGGTCCCACCCGCTCGGAGGGCGTCGGCCGTTTTATCGAAGAACTGGGCCAGGCCAGGGGAATTACTTCGGAGGCCGTGGAAAAGGAATTCTTCCGGACCGTGCGCCCCAGCTCCATCTTGCAGCGCTTCGCCAGCACCGCGGAAGTGGCCCATCTGGTGACCTACCTGGCCAGCCCCCTGGCCTCGGCCACCAACGGCGCCGCGGTGCGGGTCGACGGCGGGGTGGTGCGGTCGATTATTTAATACCGTTTCCTCGGGGGCGAACACAAGGTTCGCCCCTACAATATGATTATTTCCCCAGCTTTTCCACCCGCACGCCGATGAGGCGGAGCAGTTTACGCCTGGGGTTTTCCCGGCGGTCCAGGAAAGGCGCCAGCAGCTTCATGGCCTCAAAGCGCAGGAGGCGGGGGGAGTCGGTGGGCTCGCTCAAAGTATGCGAGCGCGATTTGGTGTCGAAATCGGCGAAGCGGACGGTCACCACCACGGTGCGGTAGGTCTGGAAGCCTTCGGCCTGCATCCTCTTGAAGACCCCATGACACATGACCCAGAGGCGGGTAAAGATGAAATTCAGATCCAAAGTATCCTGGCCGAAGGTCTCCTGCTCGCCCACGGACTTGGGCTCCCACTCCGTCACCAGGGGTGATTCGTGGCGGCCGCGCAGGCGTTCGTAGAGTTCCGGCCCCCACTTGCCGAACAACTTTTGTAGGTCTGCCACCGAAAATCTCTTTAAATCCTGCACCACCTTGATCCCCAGACCGGCCAGATGCTTCTCCGTCTTAGGGCCGATACCGGGGAGCTTCCGCACCGCCATCGGGGCCAGAAAATCCTCGGCTTCGTCTTCCCTGACCACCGTCAGGCCGTCGGGCTTCTGAAAATCCGAGGCGATCTTGGCGACCAGTTTGTTGGGGCCGAGCCCGATGGAGCCGGTGAGCTGCTCCTCCGCTTCGATTTGCCGCTTAATTTGCCGGCAAATTTCTAGGGCCGCCTCCACGGAGCCGGCGAAGCTCAGGTCGAAATAGGCCTCGTCGATGCTGGCCTCCTCCACCACTTGGGCAAAGCGGTGCAGTATGGCCATGATGCGGTCCGAGACCTCGGAGTAACGCCGGTGCCGCCCCCGGACGAAGACCGCGGGCGGCAAACCCCGGCGCCGGGCCGCCTCAGAGGCCTTCCAGGCCTGAGAGATGGGCTGCGCCGAATGGATGCCGTATTTTCGGGCCGGATAGTTGGCGGTGGCCACCACCCCCCGGCCCCGGCCGCCCGCCGGGTCGGCCCCCACCACCAGGGGTTTGCCGCGCAATTCCGGCTGGTCCCGCTCTTCCACCGCGGCAAAAAAAGCGTCCATGTCCAGATGGCCGATGAGGCGCATGATTTCCATTTTAACCACTGAGCCGTATCAGGAAAAGGGGCGCGCAGAAGGTTGCAGGGCGAAACTTTGGTCCAGCGAGGAAAGATTACGGCGGAATTGTCATAAAAATTTGGACATTCGCATTATATGGGTGGAAATATCGTAGTTAATGTTTAATAATTATAGTAACGTCAGGCGGGAAATAATCGCCTCCGTATGAGCTTCCCGGTTATGAGCAAAGTCATCGATTTCACCAAGATCAAACCGCGCCTGGTCCACAAGATGCGTCTCACCCACCGTCCCTGGTGGCGCCTGTGGTTCTGGCCCCTGGCTACTCCCGCAGAGGACCTGCGGCGCCTCTCGCCGGAGGAACTGCGCCGGGGCGGCGTCTGGGGGCCGGCCGTGGACCGCGGCCGCCAATGCGGCGCCGACCTGAGGTTGATCTAAGTCTCCGAGGCGTTCCGGCAACCAGCCCCGCTACATGAAAAAGTCTACCGCCAAGCAAAAAAAACGTCCCAAGCACCGCGTAAGTCCCGGCCTCAAACATCCCAATCCCCTCTATACCTCTATTTCCCAAAAGGAAAAAGAGACGGTCATGGAAATTATCCGGGCGGGCCGGACCGGGGAGCAGGCCCGGGAAGTGGGGCTAAGCGCCCAGATCTGGACCGATCATGCCCTCCGGCAGTTCGAATGGACCAATGATTTGCCCCGGCCCCTCGCCTGCACCGCCGGCTGCGACCACTGCTGTTACAACCAAGTGGAAGTGACTCCGGCGGAGGCCCTGATCATCGGTCATTTTCTGGAACGCCAGCTGGCCCCGGAGGAGATGGGCCGGCTCCTGGCGAAGATCAGCCAATGGCTGGAGGGTGCGACCGGCAAGGGCAAAGAAGAGATCGCCCGTCGGCGCCGGGAACTACCCTGCCCCCTGTTGCAGGAGCACAGGTGCACCGCTTATCCGGTCCGCCCCCTGGTCTGCCGGGCCATGCACTCCCTGGATGCCGGGTCGTGTGAAGCCTCCCTCCGGGCCGGCGACCTGACCTCCGGAGATTATTATGCTGAGCGCCAGGAACTGGTGCTGGCCATCGTCCAAGGGTTGCAGGCCGGCTGCCGGGCCCTGGGCTGCCAGTCGGGGATTTTGGACCTGGCCCGGGCCCTGCAAGATTATTTCCGCCGGCCGGAACCCGGGGAACGCTGGATCAAGGGCGAAGCGGTCTTCAGTCTTTAAGCCGCGGCAATCTCCGCCCCAAAAGAGAGAGGCCGGCAAAGTGGTTGCCGGCCTCGGTTAACTCCGGGTTCCAGGCGCGGTCATTTTTCGAGTGGCGACCCCAGGAACTCCAAGGCTATCCCATAATTATCCGTGCCCGCCACTCGGGCTTCGATACGCTTCACCACCGCCCGGGTCTTGATGGGACTTTGAACAAACCCGAATTTGGCCGGGTCGGTGGTGAAGGTGAATTCGGCCACATTCCCGCGTTTCAGCTGGGGTGCGGTGCCGCATTCAAAATAGAGGCCACCCTCACTGATATTTTTCAGGGTGGCCCGACTTTCCCAAAACTGATTAGAATCGACTACCTGGACATGAAACTCCATGGGCAGGGAGAGATAGATGCGGGTGTATAGTCTCCTAGACTCCATCTGCCATCCATGGCAACTTGGTTAGCCGAAGAGCGGACCGCTCAGAAACTGGACCGCCACGCCAAAATTAGCCGTTCCCGCTACCCGAGGTTCGATTCGTTTCACCACGGCCTGCGCCTTGATAGGGCTGTTGATAAAGCTGTATTTGGGGGGCTCGGTGGTGAAGGTGAACTCGCCGACGTTGCCCCGCTTCAATTGGGGGGCAGTCTCGCATTCAAAATAGAGACCGCCCTGGCTGATATTCTTCAGGATGGCCCGGCTTTCCCAGGATTCCTCCGAATCCGCCACCTGGACTTGAAACTCCATGGGTAAAGAGAAATAGAACCGGATGTGTTGCCTTCTTTCCATAGAAAGCTCCAAAAGTTAATTTTGTAATGAACGATTAACACAGTTTTTTTGAGAAGTAAATACGATTTCTTTCAAAGAACAATATTTTTTTCATATTAACAATAAAAAAACAAATACTATCTAAGAAATAGTTAATTTATATATATTTTTAATGATATTAACTACTTAGCGCCGAGGCCAGGGAATAGCCCCAAAGGCCACCTGCTCTAGGGCGCGGATGGATCTGGAAGTATTAGTGCTTAAATTAATTGGTGATTTGTCCTGCTCCCCGGCGGAGCCTGCCTCTTTCCGGAACGAGGCGACGCCGAAAATTTCTGCCCCGGGACCAAAATTTTTGCCTTCTTTGCCTTAAGTCAAAGCGGGGATGAGTTTTAGGGATTAAATTAGCTCTCAAGAGGCTGGCAAGAGCGGCGAGAGGCAGAGCAAAAATTAAAAGATTAGCCAATATTTAGGAGGAACGAGATGTTTTGCTATCAATGTGAACAAGCGGCGAAGGGCGTGGGGTGCACCGTGCAAGGGGTATGCGGCAAGAACCCGGAAGTGGCGGCCCTGCAAGACCTATTGATTTACAGCCTGCAGGGGCTGTCCCAGGTGGCGGTGGCGGGGCGCCAGGTCGGCGTCAGCGACCGGGAGGTCAATGTCTTTACCGTCAAGGCGGCGTTTGCCACCTTGACCAACGTGGACTTCGACCCCCAGAGGTTCGTGCAACTCATCCAGCAAGGCGTGCAGCTCCGGGACGGTCTCAAGGCCAAGGTCAAGGCCGCGGGCGGCAAGGCCGATTTCCCCGCGGGCCCGGCCAGCTTTACGCCGGGAGCCGACCAGGCCGCCATGTTGCAGCAGGCCGAGGCGGTGGGCCTGAAATCCTACCCCGCGGCGGACCCTGACGTCCTCTCCCTGAAGCACACCCTGCTTTTCGGGATCAAGGGGGTCGCCGCCTATGCCGATCACGCCGAGATTCTGGGCCAGGAAGACGATAAGGTTTACGCCTTCGTCCACGAGGGCCTGGCGGCCACTGCTGGCCAAGGGCCTGGCTGTCCCCGACCTGATTCCCCTGGTGCTGAAATGCGGCGAGATCAACCTGCGGGCCATGGAGCTGCTGGATGCCGGCAACACCGGCACGTTACGGCCACCCGGTGCCCACCAAGGTGCCCCTGGGGCACAAAAAGGGCAAGGCCATCCTGGTGTCCGGGCCACGACCTCCTGGATCTGGAAGAGATTCTGAAACAGAGCGCCGGCAAGGGCATCTACG
Source organism: uncultured delta proteobacterium (assembly GCA_963701845.1). Taxonomy (GTDB): domain Bacteria; phylum Desulfobacterota; class Desulfobaccia; order Desulfobaccales; family 0-14-0-80-60-11; genus JAPLJC01. The sequence continues at coordinate 415,138 of CAVPBF010000006.1, forward strand.
TTTACACCCACGGCGAGATGCTCCCCTGCCACGGCTATCCCAAGTTGAAGAATTATCCCCATTTCTACGGCCACTACGGCACCGCCTGGCAGAACCAGGCCAAGGAATTTCCCCAGTTCCCCGGGGCCATCTCATGACCACCAACTGCATCCAGCGGCCTGCCGAAATCTATGCCGACAACCTCTTCACCCCGGGCCTGGTGGGCTGGCCGGGGATCAAGCACATCCCGGACCGCAACTTCAAGCCGGTGATCGACAAGGCCCTGGCCCTGCCCGGCTTTACTGAAGACAGCAACGGCCAGCTTCGTGAACAGCGGCTTTGCCCGCACCGCCGTGCTGGGGGTGGCCGGGGCGGTCATCGAGGCCGTCAAAAACAAGCAGATCCGGCACTTCTTCCTGGTGGGCGGTTGCGACGGCGCCAAGCCCACCCGGAACTACTACACCGAGTTCGTGGAGAAGGTGCCCCAGGACTGCGTGATCCTGACCCTGGCCTGCGGCAAGTTCCGCTTCTTTGATAAGCAGTTGGGCGACATCGGCGGCATTCCCCGGCTGCTGGACATCGGGCAATGCAACGACGCCTACTCGGCGGTGCAGATCGCCGTGGCCCTGGCCAACGCCTTCGGGGTCGGCGTCAACGACCTGCCCCTGTCCATGGTGCTCTCCTGGTACGAGCAGAAGGCGGTGGCCATCCTGCTCACCCTGCTCTACCTGGGGATCAAGAACATCCGCCTGGGCCCGCTCGCTGCCGGCCTTCATCACCCCCAACGTCCTGGACGTGCTGGTGAAAAACTTCGACATCAAGCCCATCACCACCCCGGATGCGGACCTGAAGGCGATTTTGGGCTAGTCTGCTGGCAGCCGGGGTGCGAACCCGCCACCATTTTCTGCCTGGCAGGGTCCTACGGGACCCTGCTTTTTTTGGGGCCTGAACATTCCAGCCTGTACCTGGACTGTCGGCGGACCCATGGTTATCTTTTACGGAGATTGCCGGAGAACCCTAATTTGGCAGATAAACCGACCACCAACCCGGAGGCCCGGGCTGAGACCGTCTCGGCCTGGAGCCCCTTTAAAAATCCGGTTTTTCGGGCACTGTGGATCGCCACCGTGGTTTCCAACGTCGGCACCTGGATGCAAAGTGTAGGCGCGGCCTGGTTCATGACCTCGCTAAGCAAATCCCCGGTGCTGGTAGCGTTGGTGCAGGTGGCCACCACCTTGCCCATGTTCCTGTTATCCCTGCCGGCCGGGGCTCTGGCCGATATTGCCGACCGTCGGCGGCTGCTCTTATTCACCCAGGCCTGGATGGCGGCCGCCGCCGCGATCCTGGGGGTCCTGACCCTGGCGGGGCTCACCACGCCTTGGGTTTTATTGACCTTCACCTTTCTGTTGGGTCTGGGGGCCGCCCTGAACGGCCCGGCCTGGATGGCGATCGTGCCTGAGCTGGTGCCGCGCCGCCACCTGCTCCAAGCCATCTCGCTCAATGGGGCCGGGTTCAACCTGTCCCGGGCCGTGGGCCCCGCGGCCGGCGGCGCCGTGGTCGCTGCGGCCGGGACCGGGGCAACCTTCATCTTGAATGCCCTTTCCTTCCTGGGGGTGTTGTGGGTGCTCTATCGTTGGGAACGGCCGGTGAGCGAAACCACGCTGCCGGGAGAGCGCATCATGGCAGCCATGCGCAGCGGCCTCCGATATGTGCGCCATGCTCCAAAACTGAAGGCGGCGCTCATCCGGGCCACCCTCTTCATGCTGTTCTCCAGTTCCCTCTGGGCCTTGTTGCCCCTCGTGGCCCGCTATGAACTCGGGGGTGGCCCCTCCGATTACGGCATCCTGTTGGGATGTTTCGGCGCCGGGGCCGTCGGCGGCGCCGCGCTCTTACCGCGACTCCAGAGATATTTGGCCGGCGAGGCCCTGATTGCCGCGATGACGGTGTTGTCCGCCGCGATGCTGGCGGTTTTGGCCCTGGCGCCGCAAATGGCAATAGTGGCCGGGGCGATGCTGGTCAGCGGCGCCGCCTGGCTGGTGGTGGTCTCCAATTTCAATGTGGCGGTGCAGACCGCGGTCCCGGCCTGGATCCGGGCCCGGGCCCTGGCGGTTTATATAGTGGCCTTCGCCGGCGGCCTGAGCGCCGGTAGCATCCTTTGGGGCGCCGTGGCCACTCACCAATCCATCCGGGCCGCGCTGCTCTACTCCGCCCTGACCTTACTCTGCAGCCTGCTGGTGGGGCTGCGCTACCGGCTGCATCTCGATGAGCAGGCCGATCTTTCTCCTTCCTTGCACTGGCCCGAACCTCATGTTTTCCTCGAGCCGCATCCCGAACAAGGGCCGGTTCTGGTGACGGTCGAATATCTCATCGATCCGGACGAATGGCGCCGTTTTGCTCAGGCCATGCGCCCCTTGGGCCACATCCGGCGCCGGGACGGCGCCATCCACTGGGGGCTGTTCCAGGACGCCGCCAATCCGGGGCGTTTCCTGGAAACCTTCCTGGTGGAAACCTGGCTGGAGCACCTGCGGCAGCATGAACGAATCACCATGGAAGACCGGGCCGTGCAGGAGCAGGTCGCGGCCTTTCATCTCGGCCCGGGACGGCCCCGGGTCTCTCATCTGATCTATACCTACGGACGTCGGGGCCGCCAGCGTCGCCAGGTTTTGCGCAGCCTCGAACAGAAAGACGAGGAGGCCCCGGATGATATTCATTAACTTCGGATTGACTGCCGGGCCGCCAGGACTAGATTTAGGCAATCGCCACCATCGAGGTCGCGGCCCAGAGGAGGATTGACATGAAACTATCCTTACAAAATATCTCGCTGACCTTTACGGCCGGCTGTTTGGGAGGCTTGGCCAACACCGTTTTTCTCTGGTTGTTCGGCGTCATCGGGCTGACCGCGTCCCTGGGAGTGCAGCTGGCCCCAACCTTTACCCCGCCCTGGCTGTATCAGCGCCTGGTCTGGGGCGGCCTCTGGGGCTGGTTGTTTCTCATCCCGGCCAAAAGATTGCGTCTCCCGGGGCGCGCCCTGCTTTTTAGCCTGGGGCCCTCTTGTGTAGCCCTCTTGATCGTCCTGCCGTTTCAGGCCCACAAAGGCATCCTGGGATTGCAGTTGGGCTACCTGACCCCGGCCTTCGTGCTCTTCTACAACGCGGTTTGGGGGTTGGCCACCGGCTGGTGGCTGGAATTGACGGAGAGATATTAGATTTGAGGCTCTCCCAGGTTCAGGGCACTTCTTCTTCTAGGGAAAATAATCTAAACTACAACAAAAATCCGCTTAGACCGGATTTGACGCAGAAAATTCAGGAAGAAAACCTGCATGACAATTACCTTTAAAAATGTCAGCCTGATCTTTGCCGCCGGCTGTGTCGGCGGTTTGGCCAAAGGGCTGGTGGCCTGGCTCTTCGGGGCCAGCGGCATCAATGCCATTTTGGGGTCGCAGTTTGCCCCGCAGCTGGGTCCCCAGTGGGTTTACAGCCATATGGTGTGGGGCGGCATCTGGGCCATGCTCTTCTTGCTACCCGTCCGCGGCTGGTCGCTTTCCAGCCTGGGAATCCTGTATAGTCTGCCCCAATCCATCATTTCCCTGCTGGTCATGTTCCCCAAGATGGGCCGCGGGCTCTTGGGCCTGCAATTGGGCTACTCCACCCCGGTCTTGGTCATATTCTTCGGCTTTGTCTGGGGGCTGCTTACGGCTTTTTGGTGGAAAACCGCCAGGGAATCCGCCTGACCTGGTCTGGTGAAGGGCCCAGGTTGACCGAACTGTCTGAGTAATTTAGATGCTGCGGACAATTGAATTGACGGGATCGCCCCAGGAGCTGGGTAGACGCCACGGTCAGGTCCTGGGGGAAGAAATCCGCCGGATGCGCCGGGCTCTGCTGGCCTATCTGGCCCGCCTCAGCCTTTATGCCGGGGCCTTGCCGCTCTTCGGCGGGCTGCTGATCCTGGCCCGGCGTTTCCTCCCCTACGTTCCGGCCCACCTCCAGCAGGAGATGGCGGCGGTGGCTGCCGGGGCCCAGGTGGGCCTGGGCACGGTGCTCCTGATCAACGTCGCCGATGACCTGGCCAACAATACCCCCCGCTGTTCCGCCCTGGCGGTGGGCGAGGCCCGAACTCCGGACGGGGCTTACCTCATGGGGCGCAACCTGGACTATCCGATCTTCCTCGACGTGCTGGTGCCGCTCCAGACCCTGTTTCTCCTGGAACCGCACCAGGGCCGGCCCCTGGCCTCCCTGGGCTGGCCGGGATATGTGGGGGTGTGCACCGGCCTGAACCGGAGCGGGGTGGCCCTGTCTCAACTCTCCGCCATAAGCCGGGACCGTACCCTGAAGGGGATGCCCGCGGCTATGCGTTTTCGGCTGGGTCTGGAAGCCGGGGCTACGGCGTTGGAGGCCGCCGCCACCATCCAATCCCTGCCGGGGACCATCGGCAACAATCTCCTGCTCTGCGACCCCGGAGAGGCGCTGGTGCTGGAGCTCTCTGCCCGAAGCAGCGCGCGTCGCCGCCCCCAGGATGGGCTCCTCACCGTCACCAATCATTATCAGAGCCCCGCCATGCAGCCCCTGAAGGGCTGCTTCCCGCCTCCGCCCCCCGGCTCGGCGCTCTCCGCCGAGCATTTCACCGAGGCGTACAGCGCCGACCCGCAACCGGCGTCTCCAAGAGTTGGCCGCCGACCGCCGCCTTAACCCTACCGACTTACAAAAAATCCTGGCGGATGACGGGGTGGCCAATGCCGGCACCGCGGCCTGCGCCGTCTTGGCCCCGGGAGAGCAGACCATCTGGGTGGCGCGGGGGCAAGACCCCCCGGTCAATCGGGGACCTTTCGAGGTGTTAAAATTGTGGCGTTGACGGTTTTCCGCCGACTGGGAACCCGGTCTCAACCTTGACAAGCAGGTGGGATTTGATAGAATTTTTGGGTGCGGGCGATTAGCTCAGGTGGATAGAGCGTTGGTCTCCGGAACCAAAGGCCGGGCGTTCGAGTCGCCCATCGCCCACCAAATAATTTCAATAAGTTAAGGCCCCAGAGAGGGCCTTTTCTTTTTGCCTCAATTCCAATTTCCAACCCTATTTCCAACCCAGGCCGCAAATATCGGAGTAAAAGAGCTAAGGTTGGGCTTTTGTATTTGCGCTGGCAATCCTAAGATTTTGGCGAAGAATGGGGTAGGTAATGAGGTGGATTAGCTTCCTGACACCGGCTTATCGCCCAAGATCATGGCTTCAACATCGGCTTTAGATTTTCGGGCCTTGCCCTCTGCATCAGCCTTTAGCTTTGCAATCTTCGCCCGCTCCGCTGTCACTTTCTCCACCATGTGTTTTTGCCTGTCCAGCGGGGGAATGGGAAGGGGCAACTCCCGGAGGTCATTGCTGTTGATTGAAGCCAGATTTGTAGTGAACTTTGTCCGTGAGCGGAAATAATTACGGGCTGCCGCTGTGTGCATATATTCCAGAACATATTCGGGCAATGCCTTTGCTTGGTTAAGGCGCACTTTGAGCACGTGGTTTTGGTGAACACAGTCGGGTATCTCGCCGCGCCAAATTGCGGGCCTGCCCACAAGGTCAGCACTGTTGCCTTCGCAGACAAGTAGGTTCCTCATTGGCGGGATTCGGCTTTCCGGCTAACCTAACTGGCCCACTAAACCAAATTTTAGACGAAAACACAAGGAAGAGAAATTCTCGTTTGCCGGGGTCTCCTTTTCCTTGGCCCCCGCATTGGTCAACTTATTTCCCCCAGGTCAAGCTATGGTCAACCTATTTTCGGCTTCGGATTCCTTTCAACCCCTATGCGACCTTATTCCGACGTTATTTTGCCGTTATTCTCCAGGCGGAACTAAAAAGGAACTTTGATCGCCGGAATTGCACACTTTTCGCTAATTGTGCCATCAATTCTCAATAGTGGATGCGCTATTGAGAATGGGCCTTCGACTTCGCCTTAATCTTCCCACTGTGTCATTATTTTGCCGTTATTCCCGGCCTTTCGCGCAGATTCCTGCTATGTTGAATCGGTAAACTTGCGCCGCCGTCCCATGATGCAAGCTATTTCTCCTTCAGCAAGCTATAAGCAATCTATTCCCTTATTGTTGCACTATTCAGCCATGTTTGCCCACTTTGCCCAAGATTTGCGCGCCATCTCCTTTCGGTTTACCATCGCCTCAAAATCCGATCTATCCCGACCTTATTCCGACCTTATTTCAGCCCATTTGCACAAAATTTCTGATTTTTGTGCAATCACGAGAAGAGGGACAAAGACTAAGCAAAGGGGCATCAATAGCGTTCATCTTGGTTCCAGGCGAACTATTCGTTACCTATTTCTTAATGTTTAATTCGTCTGTTCGCACTACCTTCTAACCAGCATGGTTAACAGCTACTAACCTGAACACTCCTGACTGTTCACCCCTGTTCGGAACAGGCTGGACAGCTTGAACAACATGAACAAGTGAACCGATAGAACAGCTATTCATAAAGCTTCATATTCACCATTGGTATTTTGGTTAACTACTCCTGTGTCTTTCATCCTCCTAAGCCGCATACGAACAGCGTCTTTTGATATTCCAAGTATATTTGCAAGTTGTTCCTGTGTCTGTGGTCCCTTTTCTCTCAAAATCCCAAGGGTTTCTTGCCGTTCCTGGCTCGTGGCGTACTCTTGCGCCTCCCCCAAGATTTCCCAGGAACCTATCTCAGCATGAAATTTCAGGGCCTTTTCAATATCCGGCACATCCCGGCCCGTGATCTTCAAAACTGCATCCGCCGCCTTTCGGTCTCTCCTGATGAGCACCGCAATACAATCAGCCGCGCCGGTTAGGCCATAAGTCCCGCTAACGGCTTCCACAAAATCATCTGTTTCGGCTTTCTTGGTATGATGGACAACCAACAGGGCCAGGCTGTGCTTAATGGCCATAGTTTGCAATTCGGCAATTATCGCCGTGTCATGCTCATAAGCATCTGAATTCCTGCCCCTTGGCGGCTTCACTCGCGCCAGGGTGTCGACTATGACAAGCCGGGCCTCCGGCTTATTCGTTAGCCAGGTGTCCAGGGCCTCAAGGCCGCCTTTGTGCAATGGTGGGAAATCCCTGGCGGTCAAGAAATGCAAATTTGCGGCGAATGAATCCAAAGTGATGATCTTCTCAAGGCGCTCTTGCAACCGGCGCTCTGAGTCTTCCAGGGCCAGATATAAGACTTCTCCTTGCTCCACCTTGATTGTCCCTAAAGCTGTGCCGCCGGTCGCCACGGCCACGGCCACATTAAGCGCAAGCCAGGATTTCCCGGCCTTGGGTTTCCCCGCCAGGATGATTAACCCTTCTGGCAACAAGTCCGGTATCGCCCACCTGGGGGGAGCAAAGGTCTTAGCCACCAGGTCCTTAGCGGTAATTGTTTTTAGGGTAAGTTTGACTTGTGGCTCATTTTTTGAGGGGGCTGGCTTGGGCCTGGCCTCAGTCGGCTTTTCTTTGGGCCTGGTGGGGTCCGGGGGCCTCTGGCCGGGATTATATCCTTCGGGGGTGTTGGATATGGCTTTTTCAATGGTCTTGATGGCCAGCCGCTCCCATTTTTTCCTTCTTTGGGGGTCCTGGCAAAGCCCGGATTGGTGGAAAAGCCGGTCTATCCTGGCGCAGTCCTTGTTTGTCCAGAAAGCCAGCATGGAACTTAAGGCAAGGTCAGCCTCGGAGGGGGATTTAAATCCGGTTGTGTCTCCCCGCCAGAGCTTCGCAAACTTTTCGCCATTAGCTGCCTTACATGCCTTTTCAATTAGCTCCCGATCAGATAGTTCCAGGTCCGGGCCTTTATCGTTGTCTCGGGGGTATGCTTGGGTCTTGGCAAAAACCTTTTTGTGCAGAGCCTCAAGTCCGGCTTGTCGGTCCTCAACCGTGGTAGGGGTCCCCCCAAGGTGCAGGCCGGTCATGGTGAAATACCGGCCTTCCGAATACATTTCCACGTATCCCTTGCGTCGGAGGCCTGGGGGCAATTTCCCTTGAATCAGGATATGCACCCCCTGGCCACTCGGGGAAATCTCCGTATAGCTGTTTAACCGGGTGATAATCTCTCTGGCCCAGGGTTCGATTTCCCCGGTTTCCGCATTCCGGCACTTGTCCAGATCAACCCCTGTGAATGGGTCGTTCACGCTAAATTCAAAGCCTCTCCCCGCAATCCCGTTACCTTTGCGGGTCTGCCAGTATTTCACTGTTTGGTCGAAGGTCCCCCAAGTGGCCTGGTCATCTGCCTTGGCGTTACCGCCGGTCTTGGGATTCACCGGCGTCTTATTAGCCCGCCAGCAAACCCACTGAGGCCGTGCCTTTAACTCCGGGGGAATTTTCTCCAGGTCATGGGGCGCTTTTCCTGACCGGCTCATCACAGATCATCCGGCACAATCCGGCGACTATCCAGAGTGGTAATGATGTCCGCCAATTTATAGCGGACGGACGCCCCGATCTTACAATATGGGAAACCCTGGCCTTTGGCGCGGTCGTTACGCAAGGTCTGGATGCAACGACCGGTTAAAGCGGAAACCTGTTTTTCGGTAAGATACTGAAAAGCCTTGAGATGTTCCGGCAAAACAGAGGTAGGACGAGAGGACATGGCAGACTCTCCCCAAAAGGTTGCGGTTCTTCCTCGTGGGGTGTCTGCCACTTTTTCAGGCAGGCCCTCCCGGAATTAACCAAAAGGTTAAATCCAAAGGGTTATCCACCATTTTTCAGGTGGGCCGGTTTTAGCCGCGTTCCGGGCCTTCTCAGGTTGTCCGGTAGATCATTTACGGGCCGCCGTAGCGGGTGTCCGCGGGTCAATTTCTAATCGATTTCCTGCATACCATGTTTCCCTTATCGCGTCAATTAAATACTTTCGTTTTTAAAACAGGATTGCCGCCATATCGGGAGCTACCCTATCCGCGGAAACTGCTTACCCTTTTTGAATTGAAATTAGTAATTGTCGATAAGATACCTATATCAAAAAGTTATTTGATGCTCAAGGATCGCTAATAAATAGCTGATATCAATAATCCGATAAAATTAACCACCAGGAAAGATTGCTTCTCAGAAAGATAGATAACCCAACCAATAACCAGAACAGGCCATGATGTGGTATGATTCAGGAAAGTAGATTTTTAATACTACCAAGGAATCAAGTTGGAATGCTCAAAGATTACTATGCTTCATTAATTTCTTTAGAAATTTGTTCAAAAATTATTGGCCAATAATTATCAAGCATTTTCCTACCCATAAATATACCGATATGTCCTGCCGGAAGTGTATGTTTATAAATACTTGCCGATTTTACATAATATTCAATGTTAAACAATTGCTCACCTGGCGTTATATCATCTTTCTCGCCGGCAATCAAAAATAACGGATGATTAATGGCTGAAAGGTCAACTTTCTTGCCCAATATAACTAATTCTCCTTTTACCAATTTATTACCTATAAAAAGGTCTTCTACGACCTGAAGAAAGAATTCACCTGGGATACATTGGGTAAATTCATACCAATCCCTAAATTTTCTATTTCTCTCTAAGAAACTATCGTCTGAAACATTAAAAAAAAGATCGAAATAATCACCACAAAATCTTTCTATCGGATTCATCATTTTAAAGCCGGTTAAAAGGAACTTTCCATCTAACAAACCGCCACCCATCATGACCATTGATTTATAAAATGATGATGGAAAAAGGGAAGTGCACTTGCCGATTTTACTATCTCCTGCTTGAAAATCTATCGGAGCCGCGGCCAGAACCAGGCAATTTACATCTTCAGGAAAGAGGGCTGCATAGATGGCGGATTGCCAGCCGCCTTGGCACAAACCAATTAAAGTTACTTTTGAGTTGATCGCTTTAATGCATTCCCGCATCGATAAAATAAAGTCATCGATGGTCTCACTCTTGCGCTCCAGGGTGGCACTTTTCCATTCAGTGACGTATACCGATTTTCTCCCGGCTTTTAAGGCCGCCCCGACCAGACTCTGCCCTCGACCAAAATCAGCAATGCAAGAATGATGACCGGCTTGCGGTGAAACTATCAAAATAGCGTCTTCATCCTGACCAGTAGAAAAATCACGGAGAATAACATTCGGAAGTTCCAGTTTAATGCTGTTCTCAGTTGTCCATTTAGGGGTGGCGACAGGCCGGTATATTTCACAGAAAGTTTTAAGGCATTTTGTATAAAAATCTATCCCAAAAGTGTACATAAACACCCCCTTTGGATTCGGCGATGATCTTGAGAACTCACCCAACGATCCCCGAGCACAATAAAAATGTCTCGATAGCACTTAATTCATAATAACATGAAAATGTTATTGTGGGAATCTTGTCCCACCTATTTTTCTAAATGTTGGCCAGAATCAGGTTTTCATTAGCAAGTTGGGAGGTTCACCAAGAGGGGATCAGGAAGTCACGATTGACCCAAACATGCCTGGGCTGCCAATCTGGCACCCGCCAGCCCAGACCGAGGGGGTGATAAAAGGGGGGAGTGGTTCCGGTGTGGTGCACCTGGAACCACTCGCAGGGCCCTAAAACTTAGGCAGTCTTGGCGGGGTTTTCGGCTTCGGAGAACTGGTGCTCCGCCTTCTTGAAGTTATCATCCACAGTCTTTTTAAATTCATCGCAGCCCTTTTTATAGGCCTTCATCCACTCCTGCAAGGCTTTTTTCCCATCCGCGGGCATACCGGTGGCCTGTTCCAGGAACATGTTGGTCATCCGTTCCGTCTGCTCCTGCATGATGGAAAGGGCGGTATAGGTGTTGTCGAAAGTGGTCTTGTAGAAATCGATCATTTGTTTTGCCATTTTTTGCTGGTCCATGTCAGGCCTCCTCGGTCATTGCTGCAAATTTTGTTGCCCACCAACGGCAGGCATGCTCTAAATATAGACCAAAAATCGTCGATGTCAAGGAAAATTTGTGCAATGCACAATAAATATGTGCGCTCTCCGAATAATCCATTATACTTTATAAGTTATGTAATTTAAAGGTAATAATCATTTTTGAGATAATATGCGATCATATCAAAGTCATTAATTTATTGCATGATAACAAGAATCGCGTTAGAATTTGTCTGGAGGAAGAAAAATGGCCGAGAAGGTCTTGCTCAAAAAATACTCCAACCGCCGCCTATACGACACTGAGAAAAGCGCCTATGTGACTCTGTCCCAGGTAGCTGAACTCATCAAGGGGGGCAGAGAGGTGGAGATCACGGACGCCGAAACCAAAGAAGACGTCACCGCCTTTATCCTCACCCAGATAGTTTTTGAAGAGGCCAAGAGGAAAACCGTTCTCTTACCAATCTCCCTTCTTTACCTGATCATCCGTTACGGGGAGACAGTACTCAGTGAATTTTTCGAAAAATATCTGGAACAAACCCTGCAGAACTATTTCACTTATAAGAGCGCCGTGGATGAGCAGTTCCGGAAGTGGCTAGACCTGGGGATGGATTTTTCGGCCCTGACTCAGAAGACCGTGGGGCACCTCAATCCTTTCATGGAACTCTTTTCTCACCCTCCCCGGAAAAACGAAGGGGAAAAACCGGAGTAAACCGCCCCAGGTCAGCACGAACAGGGTCAAGGCGGGTTCGCCCGCCAGGCCGAGGCCATCGGCCTCTTGCCCCGAGCTATCCTCTGGAGCCCAGGCGCAGGCCTCCGTGGATGAAGAAGGTATCCCCGGCAATGGCCTCGTTCCGGTAAAGTTCGCCGATGAGCGACGCCACCTCTGATGGTTCAACCAGCCGACCGATGGGCACCTCTCCCAAAATCTTTTCCAAAGCTTTCTGATTCATCCCTCTGACCATAGGGGTGGCCACATAACCGGGGGCGACGGCCACGCAGCGGATTTTCTCGGCCAATCCCCTCCTGAAGAGCTCCGCGGTAATGACCTTGGGCATCACCGACATGGCGGCCTTGGAGGAAGAGTAGTTGATCTGACCCGCGGTCCCCAGGGAGCCGGTGGAGGAAAACAGGCAGATCAGTCCGCGGCACCGGTGGTTGATCATCCGCTCGGTGCATTCCCGCACCGTTAGAAAGACTCCCATGAGATTGATATTGATGACTGCCTGAAAGTCGTCCAGGGACATTTTCTTGGCAACCTTGCCGGTTTCTCGGTCCGGGGCCACCATCAGGGCATCCCTGGTGATTCCGGCACAGGGAGCCACCAAGTTGATCTGGCCGAATTTTTCGATGGCAGTATCCGCCAGCTTGGCGCAATCTTCCTCTTGGGTAACGTTGCAAACTACCGAGGCTGCCTGGCCTCCCGCGATTTTGATTTCTGCTTCGACTCGACTTAATCCGTCGGCGCTAACATCCCCTAAAACCACTTTGCCACCTTGGCTGACCCAATATTTGGCCAACACTTCGCCGATGCCCCCGGCACTCCCGGTAATTACCGCCACCGCACCCTTAATTTCCAACATCGGTTTCTCCCTGAAAAATTTGGTCCAAAATTCCTAACCAACAGATATTCGGAGGCCAGCCTGGTTATGGTTCATCCGTATTGGTTGCCCCTTCCTTGAAGGTCTTGCCCAGGTCCTTCATCAATTCCTGGAACTTCTCACCCTGCTTTTTCATCAGCTCATGGAGTTCCAGACTGACTACCGCATAATCGAGTCCTTTATCAGACAGAAGCTGGCGCAAATATTTGATGGTTTCCTCTCGTTCCGCCAACTTCGCTTGGAGCTTCTCATACTTCCTGGCCAATTCCGCATATTCTCTCCGTGGCACAACGCCCAACAGGCTCAGGTATTCCTGAAAAGAGTTGCGGAAATCCTCCTCGGCCTTTTTCCAGATTGCTGGATAATCGGGGCTGTCCTGCTTAGGTGGGTCAAGGCCATATGTCTGTCGAAACAGGGCAGTGAAATCTCCGAGATTGAGGAAGGATCTTTTGGACCATTTGGCCAGGTCTTCCAGCTGTTTTTGTCCTTTGGCGACCTGTAGTAGAAAATTTCCCCAGAATTCCAGGAAATGCCGGTCCATGCAATTTTCCTCCGGAAGAGAGCCTCAACTCGGATTGACCTTGCCCGCCGGTGTTTTTGGTTTAGGCAGTTTGGTAGCGGCCGCCACGGGTTTAGCCGGTTTTACAGGGGCCGCCACAGGTTTAGCCGGTGCAGCTAGGCATAGCCAGTTCGGGAAGTTTGGCAGCGGGCGCCGAGGGTTTGGGGGTTTCCATCGCCGTCTCCAAATCCAACTGATAACGCACCGGACCCCGACAATTATCCCCGAAACAGGAGGTCAGGGAACACTCAGAGGTGGGCAAGGTCCAGGAGGTGGCCATGGCTACATGGCCTTTGGGAAACAGGGAGACTTCGGCCTTCACCCAATCCAGAGGGGCCAGGGCACATTCCTTTTCCACCAGATCATCCTTGTCGGCGCAGCAGATCAGCCAGGGAATTCCCTTTTCATTTATCCTCTGAAAATTAAGGGAGCGGCCGAAGAGCTGGACGGGAAGGGTCCCATCCTTAGCCACTGGCACGGTATAGCTTTCAAAACTCAATTTGGTGATGGCCACCGGCAGATCCGTAACGTCGTATAGCATCCAATAATTGATCGCCGCGGCAGTCTTAGCTAATCGCTGGCCCTTTTCCAGCATCTTCAGGTCCCGAAAAAAGCTGGATATCGGGTTTTCATTCTCAATGTTTTTGAGCTTAAAGACCCAACTCATTAATCTACCGTCTACCACGGGATTGCCATTGGGCAGGGTCTTGATGGCAAACCTCATATCCCTGAATCTGGGGGAAAACTGGCGAAGATAGGACGACAGTCCGCCACTGCGGGTACCGTCCATGGGGGAGGCACAGGTAATGAGGGCATCCACCGAATTATCCAACTCCCCGGAAAGGAGATTGAGCACGGCAATGAAACCGCCCTGGCAATAGCCGCATAAGGTGACCATTTTCCCGTGCTTCTCTTTCAGAAGCTCACAAAAAATTCGGGTATCCCGGCAGTCGTCTTCCCCGGTCATCACCTGGACCGCCGGCGTGGTTTCTATATCCTTCACTATGCGGACATAGGTCGGAATCCCCTGATTGGCAAAACAGTGTACGAAGCTTTTGCCTTTTTCGGGCAGAAAGGCCATGATATTAGCCCCCAGCACGTAGGCAGGCAGGAGGATAATGGGCTTCCCCGATTTCCGGACCTGAACGCCTTTATCCCAGGGCAAAACCTGGTAAAGGTAAAAGCGGTCGGTTTCCGCCACCTTGAGATAACGCTCGTCATCGAAGTGAAACCCATATTCCGGTCTGATTTCCTTAATGGCTTGGGGGAACGCATGGACCAAAAGTTTCAGCGCTTTTGCCTGCCTGGTCATAAAGGAGGCTAGATCTTCGCCCTCGCGGTCGAAAATGGTATTAACCCAGGCCTTAAAGGCCTCGTCCATCTGCCGGAGTTGAAAATCGTTCATGGTTTTAAGGGCGCTGTTAAAACCCCTTTCCGTCAGCAGCAGGAGGGTCTGCCAAAAGTCTTGATATTCGCCGCCGACGTCCTGAAGCGGAAGGTCATCAAGGTTTTCTCTTTCCGCCTCGGCAAAGGAGTTCAGGGCCATCATTGAAGGAGTCATGAAATCAGAGACCGACCGGCACAGCCCCACCCAATAGGTCTGGGCGGCCTTGGTCTGCTCCAACATGGCGGTCATCATTTTCTCATTAAGGTCAGCACCCGTTTCCAAAGCCCGAGTTGCGTCTCCTGACGCGTCGTTTGAAGGCTTCATGGCTCACTCCTCGTTCCAGTATTTTAATGTTAATCATTGACGTAAAATCACGCCATCACGCCACCAACGATTTGATCATGATGACCAAATCCGATTCGTTCCCCTCCAGGTCCCTAACAAAGCCTTTCAGATGGGCGGCTTCTTTAAATCCCAGTTTTTCAAATAGATAGTATGCCTTATCCAGCATGGGGGGAATCTCGATGCTGAGCTGCTCCAAGCCCAGGTTGCTGGCAATGTCTATTAAGTTCTGTACCAGAAGTGTGCCCAGCCCTTTTACCCGGTAATGCCTGGAGGTGGTCAGGCGAACCTCTCCTTGATGCTTGGTCCAGCCGATGGAGTTGAAATGCAAAGTGGCATCGCCGACAATCTTTCCATCAAGCACGGCAATAAGGGGAAACAAATTGAGGTAATCGATCTCGAAAATCCAATTCTCAATAACCTTTTGATCCGTCACATCTTCTTTAAGGCAAAGCCTATCCTCCAACGGCAGTGCCTGGAAATATTCCAGGAGAGCCGCTTCATCCTGTTTCAATAAAGGCCGCAGCGTTATCGGGCTGCTGCCGTTTAGAGATATGGTCTTCGGATAATTATTGATGATTATTTCCGAAAGATTTTCCATTGCCTCGCTCCAGTTAAACTTGGGTAACCGCAACAGTCACAGTTAAGCCAAATTTTAGAAATACCAGCCTCTCTCCACGATCGTAGCAAATCCCATCCCTCCGCCGACGCAGAGGCTGGCCAGGCCCACCTTGGCGTCCCGCCGTTGCATCTCATAAAGCAGCGTTACCAGGATCCGCGCCCCACTGCACCCCAGGGGATGTCCCAGGGCGATGGCGCCTCCGTTCACGTTGACAATGTCCGGGTCCAGGTGCAATTCTTTAAGACAGGCCAGGGCCTGAGCCGCAAAAGCCTCGTTAATTTCTACCAGATCGATCTTCTTACCGAATTTCGCGCTCAACTTGGACACGGCGCTCCGCACGGCGTAAATGGGACCGGTGCCCATCAATTCCGGTTCGCACCCCTGGCAATCATAGCCGACAATTCTGGCCAAGGGCCGTATTCCCATCATCAGGGCCTGTTGCGCGGACATGACGAGCAGGGCCGCGGCCCCGTCATTGATCCCGGAAGAATTGCCGGGGGTAATGGTGCCGCCTTTCTTAAAGGCCGGTTTTAATTTGGCCAGGGTTTCTACGGTGGTTCCGAATCTGGGAAATTCATCGGTATCGAAAATCAGTGGATCACCCCTTTTTTGGGGGATTTCCACGGGGACGATTTCCTCTTGAAGACGTCTGGAGGTTATGGCTGCTTCCGCCTTTTGCTGGCTCCAGGCCGCAAAGGCGTCTTGCTCTTCCCGGCTGATTTTAAACCGTTCCGCCACATTTTCTGCGGTGACCCCCATATGCGAGCCGTCATGGGCGCACAACAGGGCGTCGTGGAGCATGGTGTCCAGCACCTGTACATGGCCCATTTTTTGGCCCCACCTGGTAGAGGGCATCACAAAAGGGGCCTGACTCATGTTTTCCATGCCCCCAGCCACGATGATTTCCGCGTCCCCCGCCCGTATGGCTTGCGTTGCCTGGATCACCGCTTCCATCCCGGAGCCGCACAACACATTCACCGTTACCGCTGGAGTATATTGCGAGATGTCCGCCCGGGCAGCTGCCTGGCGGGCGGGATTGGCACGCTCGCCAGCCTGGATGGCATTGCCCATAATCACCCTGTCGACTTTGTCCCGGCGAATCTTGGCCCTTTCAAGCACTTCCCGAATGACAATGCCACCCAACTCAACGGCGGGCACATCCTTTAAGGCGCCGCCGAAGCTGCCGATAGCGGTCCGCACGCCGCTGGCAATCACCACTTCACGCATAATTTCTCCCGAGACCTAATTAATCGACGAAGGTAACTCTTGGACCATGAGCACAATATCCACATGGGCCTGGCTATGAATATCTTTGACAAAGTTTTTCAAGACAGTCACTTCGTCAAATCCCACCTTCTTCAAAGCCCTGATGACCGTGGGGCGAGTCGCGACGACCCTGGCAAGGACCTTTTTTATCCCATTGTTGGCCGCCAGTCGGGACATCTCTTGCAACATTACCGAACCCAATTTGCGCCTCTGGAATTCCGGGGTGATGGTGATTCGCACCTCCGCCACATGGCGTCCCCACCCGAAGGTTTGGTAATGGAGCGTGGCATTGGCCACAATTTTGCCATCATATTCCGCCAGGATGGGTAACACCTTGTCATAATTGAGGTTACGGGCCCATTTTTCTATGATCTTCCGGTCGACCACATCATTTCTTAAAAAGCGGCGGTCTTCCTCGGACAGAGAGATGAAAAAATTATAGAGAGCGTATTGATCGTCCCTGGTCATGGGCCGCAAGGTAAGAATAGCGCCATCGGGAATGGTAATTTTTTTGGGATATTCTTCCAGCATGGCCTCGCTCCTTACACATTGCATTTACTTGAATGAAGAGGGAGTTCTTGAAGTTATTGACTCTTTAACCGGTCGAACGTCATCACCGAGGTTTGCTTGTTTCAACCCTTCGCGCTATCAGAAAAATAATCGTCGTAATTTGAATGTTAGGCCACGGGTGGAGTTGACCCAGAAGCATTCCGACGGTCATTGAAGGGTGAAGTCATGCTCCAATAAGAATTAATCATTTTAGAATGAAGAACTTCAAGTGACCTTCAAGTAAATCATCTAGTTCGCTGAGGGAAAGTTCATCAATGTGTCTCATAATTGACCTAGGAAAGATATAATTCAGTTGTTCATCCAATATAGCAGTAGGTGGGATAGCCACACGATGAAATAGTTCACCGAGCATTCCTTTCAATTTTGCCAGCTTCCGCTGCTTTGCTCTGACCTCACCCATCTTATAGAGTTTTGCCACCATTATCCCTCCCATGATAAAGGCTGCTTATCTCATGGCAGTTCTTGCTTTCTGGCGGGGACAAACCGTCCCTCCAGGTCGCCATTTTGAGTAGGCCCGGGGAAGGCATGTAATATTGAGTTTTGATGAAAGTTGTTTCTGGATCTTGCTGATATGAATCAGCAGTGCATGTGGAAACTATAAAATAGTTGAGGAGGGAAGTCTCTAAGCATAATGAGTTAATTTCATCTAATCAAAGTGATTAGGTTTGCAATTAGAGCCAAACTTAGATGAATCAATCGGGAGTAAATTCATGAGAGATGGCATATCTGACCAGGTCGGCCACGCCTTTCAGTTTTAGCTTCTGCATGAGATTGTTGCGGTGAGCCGCGCACAGTGTGGATACTGACGAACAGAATTTCAGCGATCTCCCGGGGTTTCTTGCCCTCGGCCAATAATTTCAAGATTTCCCTTTCACGTCTGGTAAGGGCTTCGGTTTTGGGCCGCTCCCGTGTCAGGTCAAACATAATAGTTGACAGCAGGGGGGAAAAGTAATTTTCTCCCTGCTTAAGGTTCTCGATGGCCCGGTAAAGCTCAGTATCCGCATCCTCCTTAAGCAGGAAGCCATCAGCCCCGGCTTTTAAGCCAAGCTGTACGAAGCTTTTCTTCTTGTGCATAGTCAGGAGCAAGATTTTGATCTCAGGATAAAGCTTCTTAATTTCCTCAGTAGCCTCCAATCCTCGGAGATTTGGCATGGAAATATCCAGAATGATCAAATCGGGATGGGTCGTTTTTAAAAGCTCTAATAGTTCCAGGCCGTCATTGGCTTCGCCGCAAATAGCCAGGCCATCTATTTCTTCGATAATTTTCCGTATGCCCTTGCGGAAAATGGCGTGGTCATCGGCCAGCAAGATCTCAAAATTTTTCACTCTATCCTTCCTTAGGAAAAGGAACGGTGAATGATATTATTGTGCCCCGTTTTTTTTGACTCCAGAGAGTAAAAGTCCCGCCGAGAATCTTAACCCGCTCTTCCATAGTCAGCAAGCCCAAGCTCCTTTTAGCATCCAAAGCTTCGGCGGCCTCGAAGCCCGTTCCATCATCTTCAATGGTAATAGAAATCCTGTGGCTTTCCCTTTTGGCCAAGACGGATATGGTTTTGGCTCTGGCGTGTTTGCCGATATTAGTCAAGGCTTCTTGCATGATCCGATAAATAGCCGTATTAACCGGCTCGGAGAATAAACCGTCCAAATTTTCGAAGTTTACCGACCCTTTAATTTTTGGGTAAAGACTCATAAAATCTTCCACCATATTCTGTAAGGCGGTAGTCAGGCCCAGAATTTCCAGATCACCAGGGCTCAGGTCGAGATAGAGACGCCGGACTTCATCAACGGTTCCCCCAATATTCAGGAGTATCTTGTTTAGCGATTTTTTTAAGGACATTTGCTCCGGCGTTAGCTGCTTCTCCAGCGACCTGATCGAGAGCTTCAAGGTCAACAGGGCATGCCCCAGCTCATCATGCAGTTCACCCGCCAAACGCTTCCGTTCGTTTTCCTGGGCGGTGAGAAGCTGTGCGGTAAGAGAGCGCAACTTTTGCTCGGATTTTCTCAGGTCCTGTTCGTCGCGCCCGTGGAGGATGGCGGCCCCCAGAATGCTGGCGGCAGTTTTGAGGGCCTCCAGTTCCACCGGCGACCACTCCCGCTCATTGAGGCACTCGTCGAGGCCAATCACCCCCCACCACTGTTGGCCCACGAAAATAGGTACTATTACGATTGATTTGATGTCCTGCGAGGCCAACAACTCCTGCTCCAGCGGAGGAAATTCCCTGGCGGGGCCCACGATTAACCGGCCCTGAGAACAACTGTTCCTTCCAGGGGTCAAAGCCTGCCTCCCGCCAGGAAATGTTTTTCATTTTGAGGTTGTCTATCTGGGGCTCGATTCCAACCGCGGCCCATTCATGCCTCTGGCTGGTTAATATGTCTCCCGCGTCATTGAGGTGATTCTCAAAAATATAAACCCGGCTCGCGTTTGCCGACTGGCCCAGGCGCTCTAAAATATTCTCGATGTCTTTCTCCCAAGATTCGGTTTGCAGGAATTTCTCGGCGGCAAAACTCACGGCTTCCAAAATGGCCTCCCGCCGTCGGAGCGCCAGTTCCACCGCTTTGCGTTTGCTGATGTCCCGGGTAACACCCAGAATGCCCAGCGGTCGTCCTCGTTCGTCTCGTAAAAAGGAAGCTTTCACCTCGGTCCAGATGATGGTACCGTCCTGGCGAACTATTTCCATTTCCATTATCCTGGACCGGCTGAGATCTCGTGGTTCTTCTGGTTCTGCCGCCATCTCTTCGGAAAAGATCTGTCGGGCCAATTCCAGGGAGACCGGTGTCAAAATCGCTCCGATGCCCCGCTGTATAACTTCTTGCGGAGTAAACCCAAACAAAACCTTGGCAGAAGGGCTGATATAGGTGAGGTTCAGATTCATATCTGCAGTCCAGATGACATCGGACAGATTTTCGGCCAACAGGCGATAGCGGGCCTCACTTTCTGTCAGTGCCTCCTCGGCCCGCTTCCGCTCGGTAATGTCAAAAATAACCCCGCTGATATGATTGATCCGGCCGGCGTCGTCGCAGAATATTTGTCCTCGCCCTTGAACCCACAGGATACCGCCGTCTTTTTTCCGAATCCTATACTCTCGAACATACATGCGGTTACCCCTCAGGGCGGCTAACAGAGTCTCCTTCAGCCCCGGAGCATCTTCCTGCAGGACCAGGTCATGCCATTTCAGACGGCCGGTGTCGAAATCCTCTTTTGGATAGCCGGTCAAAGTCTCGATTTTACGGTCGAAGAAATCCGCTCTGCCGTCGGCATATCCTTTCACGACCACCGCCGGGATTTGATTGACCAGCAGCCTGAATTGCTCTTCGCTCTTGAGCAGGGCCCCTTCGGCTTGCACACGTTTGGTGATGTCTTCATAGAACATCAACCAGTCACCCGTGACCAGTGCCACCGCTCTGAAATTTATCACCTTGGTGGTGCCGTCTTTACACGTGACCCGGAAAGCCCTCGGATTGGCCTCTCCAAGCTGAGTTTTTTTAAATTCTTCTTTCCATTCGGAAATTACCATTTCCCGGTAGGAGGAGTCTGGAAAGGCTTTGGGGAACCACTGCCGCCCGGTAGGGATATCGTTTAAGGTGTACCCGAACATTTTTTCAAACTTTGGATTGAGATATTTATAGCGGCCGTCTGTACCAATAATAGAAATGCCGAAAGGTGCGGCCACCACCAGTCTGCGGTATTTTAATTCCGATTCTTCCGCATCTTCCTGACGGGAGGGGTCGGAGTCGCTCCATTGGCGAGGGGATTTACTTTGCTCCATCTGCGTTTATTATCCTTGGTGATGAAATAAAGGAAAATCGGAGTCAGAATGGTCCCGAAACTATCTCAGATCAGATAAAAGGTGTTCCGCGCTGACTTTTCCCTGGGAATCGTCCTTATTCAGATGAACCTGTGGCAGAGAGGATGTTTGTGGAAATTTGGTTATCTATAGTGTTGCAGCGGACGAAGGTCACCTAAATTGTCTTTGTAAATATCTATAACACAAGATTTCTATAAAATCGATATTTCTCCATTAAGCCAGATACAGGCCATCATCCATTCCGTCGCGCAAATTAATTGCCGAGATTAAGCAGCCAGAGGAGACCACCATTCGAATTAACAGCGGACTTAGATTCCTTCCTGCCATAGCTGATTGAACGATTCATCCAGGACCATGGAGGCGCGAGGGTATTCCTGGGGCAGCGACCGCAGAGCGAAACATCCGGATGGTGATAGCACCCTCCTCTTGACTTCATTTAATTAAGGGTTACAGTATCTATACATATCTATTATAGATTAAATCAGTAGAAATAGGGATATAACCTGGAGAGGGGTCATGAAATTCTTGGATCATTGCCTAGCCGATGCCACGGCTGATTTGGTCTATCGTGCCTGCCCGATGCACCTCCTGGAGCCGATGGAGTTAATGAAAGACCTGAAGCCGGGCCAGGTGCTGGAAATATTGACAGATTATGACGGCGCCCTGGAAGACATTCCAGCCTGGTGTGCCAAACATGGGCAAGAATTCATGGGCATATGTGAAGATGCCTGCGATGATTGCTATAAGCTTTACATAAGGAAGCTATCCTGAGGATAAGGCCATGAAACGAGCCTATATGGATCACGCGGCGGCCACGCCGGTTCGCCCCGAAGTTTTGGAAGCCATGCTGCCTTTCTTTGTCGAACGTTTTGGCAATCCTTCTGCCGTGTATGACCTCGGATCTGAAATCAAAGAGGTCATGGAAGAGCAGCGCGGGAAGGTGGCCCGGCTTATCGGAGCCCGAAGTGAAGAGATTATCTTCACCTCCTCGGGGGCGGAAGCCAATAACCTGGCCATCAAGGGCATGGCCCTGGCCACTTTTCTGAAGCGAGGCAAACACCTGATCGTTTCAGCCATCGAACACCACTCGGTGCTTAATTCGGCGAGATTCCTGGAGAAGTTTTTCGATTTTGAAGTAACCTTCCTGCCCGTAGACCGGTACGGTCGGGTTGATCCGGAGCGTCTCAAAAAGGCCCTCACCCCAGCCACGGTCATGGTATCCATCGGTCACGGCAGTAACGAGATCGGCACCCTCCAAGATATCTCCGAGTTGGTGGGGGTGTGCCGGGCGGCAGGAGTCCCTTTCCATACCGATGCCGTGGCTACCGTGGGCCAGGTGCCGGTGGATGTCAAAGATCTGGGCGTGGATCTGTTAACCATTTCAGGTCCGGCGCTGGGAGCGCCCAAGGGTATCGGTGCTTTGTATTTTCGTAACAAACTGCGCCTGGTGCCCCAACTCAATGGTGGCATTCAAGAACAAGGCCGGCGGGGCGGCACCGAGAATATCCCCGGCATTGTGGGTTTAGGAAGGGCGGCGGAGCTAGCTTTATCGGAGTTGGCTGAGAAAGCCCTCCACCTGGCAAAGCTGAGGGATCTTCTGGTCACTGGAATCCGGGAGAATGTCCCAAGTATTTTTTATACCGGCCATCCGGAAAAGAGACTGCCGGGGCATGCCAGTTTCTGCTTTGAAGGCATTGAAGGCGAGGCCCTGGTGTTCAAATTGAGTAGCCAGGGAATCTATGCCAATACCGGTTCGGCATGCGCCTCCAAGGCGCTCAAGACCTCACCGGTTTTGGGCGCCATCGGCATCAATCCGGAATTGGCCCAGGGCTCCCTGGTTTTTACTCTGAATCGGGATAATCGAGAAGACGAGGTGCACCATGTCCTGGAGCACCTGCCCGGGGCAGTTGAAAACCTCCGTTCTTTTTCTCCGGTCTGGCGGAAGAAGATGGCCGAAGGGGCGTAAGGACGAAGCTCTCCACCAAAAGCCGCTACGGCACGCGACTCATGTTGGATATGGCCCAGCATTATCAGGATGGGCCCATTCACTTGGCTCAGGTTGCCCAGCGGCAGGGAATTTCGGTGAAATATCTGGAGCAGATCATCATTCCCCTGAAGAAGGCCGATTATATCCGGAGTGTGCGCGGCCCCAAGGGTGGTCATACCCTGGCCATGGCTCCGGAAGAGATTACGGTGGGAGAGATCGTGGCCTTATTGGAAGAAGGCGCGAGTTTAGTAGAATGCTCACATAATGATAAAGTTTGTGACCGCTCCCAAACCTGCCTAACGCGTTGGCTTTGGAAAGAAGCAGTCCGGGCACTGTTCGACAAGTTGTATTCCGTCACCCTGGCCGATGTGATGAACGGGGCAGAAGCCTGCTCTTCGGAATAAGGAGTCTGGTATGTACAGCAAAACTGTGATGGATCATTTTAACAATCCTCGCAATGCCGGGGTTATCGAAGATGCCGATGGCATTGGTGAGGTGGGTAATCCCGTCTGTGGGGATATGATGACGTTTTATATCAAAGTCAAAGACAACCGCCTGGAGGACGTAAAGTTCCAGACCTTTGGCTGTGTAGCCGCAATCGCTGTTTCCAGCATGGTGAGCGAAATGGCTAAAGGCAAGGAATTGGAGGAAGCCAAGAAGATTACCAATAAACTGGTAGCTGAAACCCTGGGGGGCTTGCCCGCAAATAAAATGCACTGCTCTAATCTGGGAGCTGAGGCCTTGACGCTGGCCATTGACAATTTTCAAAAAAAGGCCCACTCACCAGCCTGATACCGATATTGGAAGAGAGGTATGTGCCTGCCGAAAGGGCTAAAACCAATCAGCCCCTATAAGCACGTACCTCTCTTCAGGGCCACTTGGCTCGTCTTTATCATAGATGGCTGGCACCTCAGTTTCAATTAATTCAGCGATTATTCCAGTGACTTCATAGCTTTCTTTCCCCGTCACAACCAGAGAAAAGGTTTTCTCAGTATTCTTTCAGTATTCTTAAAGTACACCCCTTCTGGGGCCAGCCTTTTAACCCCAGGCTCAGGTATGGGAGCCTAACCAAACTAGCAGGGACTGGATCGCCCCGACTAAGGGATTGTCAGGGATTATCGTCGCCTGCCCCTGGTTGAAGGGACTAGGCCCTTGGGCCTGCCAGTCTATTGTCGTTGCGCCTGCCGGACTAAAGGATAGAGAGATGAGCATGAGAAAGACAAATATGGCCAGGAAAAGTGTTGTTTGGGCTTTCCCGGTAAGACCCAGGGAATATGCTTTTCTTGCCATCCGGTCCTCTCTGCATGGCTTTTTCTTCCCGAATGGAATTTTGCGGGGTTTGAAGGTGTGTTTATCAGTTAGGTTACTCCAAATTTTCGCAATCAGCGGCCCCTAGGTATAAAATCGTTAATCCTCCATCCATGAATTGAGTTAGGACTGGTTGAAGCTCAACTCAGAGATCTCGCCAAAGGGGCGTTAGTAGAAATAGTTGATCACTTGCCAGGATCGACAGTTATCGTCAGACGATAAGAAATTGCAGGTATGATGTGGATATAGAATTGGGTAGTGCTCTTGCGACCCGGGTTTCCCCTCTCGACTCCGCTATTTGCTATCCAGGTTTACCCTTTTGCGAGCGCTGCCGTTCATCACCTGATTAAGCAAATCCCCCGCCACGTCAGAGGCCCGGTGTAGCGCCTCGTCTCTCAAATGGGCGTAACGTTGCGTCATAGCGGCGCTCTTGTGGGTCAGAAGCTTTTGTAGGGTATAGAGGTCAACTTTCCCCGATGAAGCCAGCATGGAGGCGTAAACGTGCCTCAGGCCATGCAGCGCCCGAAAGTCCTTGGGTAGGCCCGCCGCCTCTTTGATGCGGGTCACTTGCTTGTTAATGTCGACGCGCTGGTTCCCCCCACGTCCGGGGAAGACAAAGGGGCTGTCTGTCTTTATGTGCCCATCTAGGAGTTCTCGGGCCGTAGCGTTCAGGGGTATCTTCTGGTCAACCCCGCCCTTGGGCTGGCGAATATGGATAAAGCCCCGGTCAAAATCCACGTCCTGCCATTGCAACCGGAACAGTTCACCCCGCCTCATGCCGGTAAACAGGGCCATCTTCATAAAATTGGCGGCCTGATAATTCGAGTCTGCTTCTATGGCTTCTAGCAGAGCGGTAAGCTGCTCCGGGTTGAGGTCCTCTGTTTTGAGGTTGTTCACCTTGGGCATTTCCAGGTGGAAAGACAGGGGCCTGCATAGCTGACGCCTTACTCCAAAATTGACAATGCGGCGCAGCAGGGACAAGGTGAGCTTGGCCGTCTGTGGGGCCTTGTCCTTTAAGATTCGCAGCCGTAGCCGGTCCATTTCCAAGGGTTGAATCTGGTGGGGTTCTTTTTCTCCCCAGGTGGGGTTAATATACTTCTCGAAGCGGCTCCGGTCCTGAGCGAATCCCTTCATCTCCCGGTGGCCCGCGTACTCCTGCCATAGACGGTTGATGGTCCAGCGGGCCGCCTCCGCCTTCTTTTGGGCCTCTTGGCGTTCTCTGATTTCCTTCCGGGAAAGGCGTTTGCCCTCTATGCGCTCCCCCCTGATCTTGGCGGCTCGGGCCGGAGTCATGTCATTGGCAAACTGGCGGCCTACCTTTTCTTCCAAGACCTTGCCGTCTTTTTTGAACACGATGTAAAAGACCTTCTCAAGGCCCGTGCCGCCGATCCGCTCTGCCTCCCGGTAGAACACCCCTGGATAAGTGGTCTTGTGACGCTTCATGGCTTGCCTCTTTCCGGGTTGGAAAAGGTTGGAAATTTATTTTCCCGCTTGATCCGATGCTGCCTAACCCAAATGGATTTTTTCCAGCCGTATTTCCAACCTCTGAGACTAATATAAGGGTATGGACCGGTAAGTCAAGAAAAAAGTGAAGGTGTGATTAATCAGGATTTATAAGGCTTTCGTGACAGGACGGTACAGACTGGTAAACAAATCCTTTAAGTCTCCGGAACCAAAGGCCGGGCGTTCGAGTCGCCCATCGCCCGCCAAAGAATTTCAAGGGGTCAGGCAAAAGGCCTGGCCCCTTACTTTTTATTCCCAACACTATCCCCAACATCTCTACAGGAAAGATAGGTAGAAGGCGGGAAGATAAGCCGCTTCCTGGCAGACCCGGTCACCTGCGCGAGAATCTAGGACCTAGATCGAAATTCCACGATCTCTCACCTCTCAGAAACACAGCTTGATTTCAGCAGGGGATGATATTAAGACCATTTATATCTTTCAAGAACTCATCAACAATCGGGTCATTTATGGTCTTTGATGGGAGGCACCTTGATGACAGTCACTGAGGCAATTAAAGAAATATGAACCTATGGATAGGAGGATGGCAAGAGGGGATTGAAGGTTGGGGTGCTCTAAGGCAGGTCAACCACTTGAAGTTCTCGTGGACTAATGGTCAGGATCTCAGTCCCTCGAACAGTAAGGCGCACCGTATCTTCCAGCTTCAAGGTCAGGCCATCCGGCTCCATCAGATGCATTTCGATGGCCAGCACCATCCCCTCCTGCAGGACAGTATCGCCATGTCGCGCCAGCAAGGGAGGCTCATTGAGCTCCAAGCCGATGCCGTGTCCCACAAAATGAGCCTTGGCCCCTGAGGCAAAAGCCATAAAGGCCTCCCCGATTTCCAACTCCACCGCCCGAGCCTGCGCCAGGGCGAAGGCCTCTCCGGAGGTCAGGCCGGGACCCAGGCGCTCGATTAGATAATCCGCGACCTCTCTCAGAGAGCAGAAAAGGTCGGTGGCCCTGGCCGGCGCTACGCCCACGGCATAAGTTCGGCTTTGGTCCGCATGGTAGCCTTCGACACAAGCAGGGATATCCACCAGCACCAAATCCCCGCGTTGGATGATCCGGCGGGAAGGTCCGGTCGACACCGCACTGCTCAGTCCTACACCCGAGAGAGTAAAAAGCGTCCCGCTGCTGTGGCGCAGGTTGGGGCCCGAGGCTAACGGGCCGCGGCTCATTACAAAGTCAGTAAGCCGCATAAAAAAACAACCTTCGTGACCCGCCAGGCGTTGAGCATTTTCCACGGCGGCGGCCAGCTCAAGCTCGCTCAGGCCGGCACGCAAGCAGGAAACGGTGGCCAGGTGCCCGGCCTGAATGGCGCCACAGGCCTTGGCAATACTCTCGATCTCTCCGGCATCTTTAACCATCCGCTGTTGCAACACGGCCGCGGAGAGGTCCACCAGCTGGCGCCCACCCAGGGCCCGAGAGAGGCTCTGAGCATGAGGAACGGTAAGCATATCGAGCTCAGTCCCCACCTTTTCCCCGGTCCCCGGGCCGGGAAACAGGCGCTCCAGCATGGCCAGCGGCTTCCTTGCGTCCTGAATCCGTTCGGCCTGCAATCCGGACTCCCGCCGGGCCAGGTCATATCCCCGGCGAATCAGAACCCGGTAATCGTCCGGCAAAACCACCAGGTAGGCGGGCTGGGACGTCCCGGTGTAATAGTAAATATCCCGGGAGTAAAATAAGATCGCCCCGGCCAAGCCACGATCGCGGATGTCTTCTTGTAGACGATTGATCCGCAGCTCAAACTTCATGGGACAATCCTGTTGTTCCGGCAATCATAAAAATGAGATGAACAGGTCATCGAACTTTAATGACTTTCCAAAAATTCAATAATTGTTCTGGTGTCTTGACCCGGGCCGAATACCTCCAAGACCCCGTGGTCCAGCAGGTTCTGTCTATCCGCGGCGGGTACGATACCGCCGACAATGACTTTGATATCAACAGCCTGCTGTCTTTTGAGTAACTCGATAATTTGGGGAACGGTCACCAGGTGGTTCCCCGAAAGGCTGCTGATGCCGATATAATCCACGGCTTCTTGCACGGCGGTGGCTACCACCGCGGCAGGAGACATATTACGCCCCATAACGACTTCAAAGCCGGCATCACACAGGGCTTTGGCGACGATGAAGGCTCCCCGCCAGTGGGCATCCATGCCAACCTTGGCAATCAATATCCGTTTACTGATCTTCGCCATATAAATTTCCTTGATGCCACCTTCAGGCCTCAAAGAGCCAGAGGCGGGTCCCAGATGCCCCATTCCTGCCTGAAGATGTCGGTGATCTCTCCTTCAGTGGCAGAGGTCTTGACCGCCTGGATTACGGCAGGCATGAGGTTTCCCTGCCGACGACAGGTCAGACGGACGTCTTCTAAAGCCAGTTGCACCGCGGTGCTATCCCGACGGTTTCTCAGTTCCTGTAACTTGGACCTCTGCCTGGGGCCGGTTTCAGGGCTGCAAAAGATCTCCACAGCCGGCTCGTCTTCCACCTTGAAACAGTTGACTCCCACCACCAGCATCTCTTTGGCTTCGATCGCCCTTTGATAGGCCACGGCGGAATCGGCGATTTCAGCGTGCACCCAGCCATTGGCCACCGCGGCCACGATGCCCCCCTGTTTCTCTATCTTGCCGAGGAAATCTTCCACCCGCTGCTCCACTTCGTTGGTCAGGCTCTCGACGAAATAGGAACCGCCCAAGGGATCGACCGTGGAGGTTACGTTGGTCTCGTGCTGTAAGATCTGCTGCGTCCTCAAGGCAATAAGCGCCGAGGCTTCGGTGGGTGTGCAGAGGGCCTCGTCATAGCCGTCGATATGCACCGATTGAGCCCCTCCCAGGACGGCGGCCAGGCCATGGTAGGCGGCTCGGGCGATGTTATTCAAGGGTTGCTGGGCCGTTAAAGCTGAACCCGCGGTCTGGACATGAAAGCGGAACTTTTTGGCTTTGGGTCCCTGCGCCTGAAACCTTTCAGTCATAATCCGGCACCAGAGTCTCCTGGCGGCGCGATATTTGGCAATCTCTTCGAAAAAATCATTATGAGCATTGAGGAAAAAGGAGAGGCGCGGGGCGAATTCTTCCACCGCAAGCCCTCGCCGCACCAGCTCCTCCACGCAGGCAATCCCGTGCGCCAAACAGAGTCCCAACTCCTGTACGGCATTGGCGCCCGCTTCGCGGTAGTTGTAGCCGGCAATGCTGATGGGGTTCCAGCGAGGCACATGTTTTACACAGTATTCAATCACGTCACAGCTCAATTTGAAGGAGTACTGCGGCGGCAAGGTGTGCAGGCCGATGGTGACCGCGGTTTCCAACAGGAAATCATTCTGCGTGGTGCCCTGGAGCAATTCGAAAGGAATCCCCCGCTGTTCGGCCAGAGCCAGATACATGGCGAATACGGGGACGGTCCCCACCGGCTGACAGGTAACCAGGGAAACGCTGGTTTTATCCAGGGGGATGCCCTCGAACAGCAGATGCAGGTCTTCGAGACTGTCAACGGCGACGCCACCGCGCCCGACATCGGCCTCCGCTTCCGGATGATCGGAATCAAAGCCCCGCAGGGTAGGGTAGTCAAAAACGCTGTTAATGCCAGTGGCTCCGTGGGACAATAGGAGTTTATAGCGCTGGTTGGTTTCCTCCGGGGAACCGAACCCTGCCAGTTGGCGCATCGTCCAAAGACGGCCGCGGTACATGGTCGGATGAATCCCTCTGGTATAAGGGGGCTCGCCGGGGAAGCCCAGTTCCTTCTGGACATCAAAATTGGTCAGATCGTCCTGGGTATAAAGGGGCTGCAGGGGGATTCCGGATAAGGAGAGGAACTGCTTCTTTCTCTCCAGCTGAAAGGGATAACAGCTTTGTAACCAGGATTCCTTATGGGCTCCGGGTGACGGCTTGGGCTCCGACATACTCATCTCCTGACGTGCTGGCGGCTCCCCGGGAAGGTGCTAAAGGGCCAGGAATGGCTCCCAAAATTGCAGGTTTGGCTCTAATCGCCGGCCTACCCGGTTGACATTTTTGGTCGATTGTGCGACTATTGGGTCACAATAAGTAACCCTCTGGTTACCTATATATAGAAAAAATTTTCCCGGCTGTCAAACTGTTTTTGCGGTCTTGCCGAAAACGCAGGGGCTGGGCTTGGACCGAGATAACTCCGGGGTGAGGAGCTGAAAAAATGGCAAGGACTCAAACCGATTTCAAAGGCCTGGACCGGAGTATCAGGATGCAAAAGATCGTTGACGCGGCCAGCGGTCTTTTTCATAAAAAGGGGTTCAAAGCAGCTACCCTGGAGGAAGTGGCCAAAGAATTGCATTTAACCAAGGCAGCCCTGTACAATTACATTCCCAGCAAAGGCAAACTGCTGTCCATCATCTACGGCCAGGCTTTTGAAAAGATCTTTCACCGCATCTATGAAATCTCGGCCTCGCAGGTCTCCCCTGCAGAGAAGCTCAGGCGAATCATCCGGGATCTTATTTGTAATATCATCACCAGTGATATCGCCATGTTTTCCGTCTTCTTCGCGGAGGAAAACCAGCTCCCCAGCAAAGATTTCCAGGTGATCCGCGCCGAGAAAAAGAGATACACCAAACTGGTCATGGAGATTATTGAGGAGGGTATCGAAGCGGGAGTTTTCAAGCCCGTCGATGCCAGACTACAGGCGTATGGCATCCTGGGGATGTGCAATTGGCTCTACAAGTGGTATAAACCGCATCAGGAGATGTTCTCCCCTGAAGAAATTGCCGACCATTTCATCGCCTTGCTGGAAACCGGTTACCTGGCCAACCACCAACCGGAACAGCAGACAGACTCTCCGCCCTCAGCCAGTCAGCAGGATAAAAGAGAATCCGGAGTAGAAAATCCAACAACTTACCAGGAACTTAAGGTCCTTTGTGACCGACTCTCAAGTCTGGTTGACAGGCTCGGCCGGTGACCCTGGTTTGACGCATATTCATCAATGGACCATTTAATGGTCCAGCTAATGGGAGGATCAGACAGTGTTTAATCCTGAAAAATGTGATCTCTGCGGCCAGTGCCTGGAGTTTTGTCCCTACGTCGATTATGATTTGGAGAGGGCCCAGCAGGAAATGCATGAGCTGGTGGCGGGCGGCGCCCCTCCCATTGCCGGGCTTTGTGTAACTTGCGCTGCCTGTAACTCGATCTGCCCCAACCAGGCAAATCCGTTCGATTTATTGAACCAGCGCCAGGAGGAAACGGGGGCTTTGGGCGTGCCGGAGCAGGCGCTGCAGAACTTTGCGAAATTTCACAGCCTCCCCACAGTGGTGAAAAAAGGGCAGGCGGGGAAGCCCGTCATGAACCTTTGTATCGTGGGGGACATGGTGCGAGATCTGCTTGACAATCCGCTTTTTGAGGGCCTGACCCTGGTCGAAGGCGCGGACTATTTCTGTACCGTGGGATATATCCACCTGGGGAAACCGGGCGTCATCAAGCAAGAGGCCCAGAGGTTCATCGACAACCTGGCCGCCTTAGGCGGGTCAGAGGTCGTTTGCTTCCATGACGACTGCTACACCCTGCTCACGACTTTGGCCGACCAGTTCGGCCTCAAGGTTCCCTTCCGGCCGGTGCACATCTTTGAGTACCTTTACTTTGAGCTCGAAAAGAGGCGGGAGTCTATTCATAAGGTGCCCATCAGAGTGGCCTACCAGTCACCCTGCGCCTCACGCTACACTCCAGAAAAGGAAGTTTACCTGGACAGAATTTTCCAGCTTTTGGGAGTCGAGCGACCGGCGCGACAGTACGAGGGCTTGCAGGCCCTCTGCTGCGGGGCCCCCCTCATGGCCAGAGACCGGGAAAGGGCCACGGTAATTAAAAAATGGAATCTGGATGATGCCAAGAGTGTCGGCTCTGACGCCATGATCTTTCTTTGCCCCATGTGTTACCTGAATCTGCGGAAGCTGGCCCGTGAGGCGGGGATGGAGGCCATCATGATCACCGAACTCTGCCGTCGCGCTTTAGGATAGCCACTACTACCCGATATCCCAGCGGGAGTCCGGAGCGCTTGGGCCCAGATGCTCCATGATCTCCAGAATTATCCGCCGGGCCACTTCCGAAACGGCCCGGCCCATTTCTGCAGAGGGTGGACGTCCCAGGCCGAAGTCTTCGCCCTCGATGCCGTAAACCACCAGGTAAGGGGGCAGCGCCTGTAGAACGCCGGCCAAAGCCACGGCCTGGGCTACCCCCCAAAGATGGGTGGAAGGAGCCGGGAACAGTTCCGCGGGCAGTGGCCCCTCGTGAAGCGGGAACCGGTAAATTTCTCCGGGGCGGCCGCCGCTCCGGACTGCGTCGGCCAGGATCACCACTTCAGTCTCCTGCCAGACATCCAGCAGGTCGCCGATGAAACCGGAACTCTCCAATACCTGCACTTGACGCCAGGCTGACGCCGGGGCGCGTTGCGGCGCCAGCATTTCTCTGAGGCGGCGGGCCACCAGCAGCCCCGCGGCGTCGTCCCCTCGCCACTCCTGGCCCACCCCGATAACCAGCAGTCGAATATTGGAGGGAGATGACCTGGGGCCGGGTCTCACCGGCGCTCCAGACGAACCGGCAGGAAATGGGTCGCGCAGGAGATGCAGGGGTCGTAGTTGCGCACCATCTGTTCGCACTGCCAGGTGAGTTTATCGTCAGGCAGATCCAGATGACCGGCCACGAACCGCCCCAGGTCCTGCTCGATGATCTTCTGGTTTTGGGAGGTGGGGGGCACGATCTTGGCGTCCAGGATGGCGCCGGATTCGTCCAGGCGATAGCGGTGATAGAGCAGGCCCCGGGGCGCCTCGGTGGCGGCCGCGCCCACCCCGGCTCGGGGTTCCGCTTTGACGGCCGGTTGCTCCGGCCGTTCGTAGGCCGCGATGATCCTCAGGGCCTCGTCCACGGCGTAGAGGGTCTCCACCGCCCTGACGATGATGCTCTGGAAGGGGTTGCGGCACTCCGGGCCCAAGCCGGCCTCGGTCGCCGCCTCCCGGGCCAGGGGCGAGAGGCGGTCGAAATTCAAATTATAGCGCGCCAAAGGACCGGCAAAATAGGGACCGTGGTCTTGCAGCCTGGAATGCAGGGCATTGGAATAAGGGACCTGCTCCTCGGCAAAATGGGCCTCATAGTCTTGCACCGGGATATCCAGTCCCTGACTGGAGACCAGCCGTCCTTCGTTGAAGGGGTACTCCGTCGCCTGGCGTAGGGAGACAAATTCGTAATCCTGCTGCAAACTCCGGCATGGGGAGAGTCCCCACCCAGCGCACCGTCTTGAGGGCCGCCTCCCGGGCCCACTTGAGTTCCTCCGCCAGGGGTGCCAGTTCCGGTTTGGTGGGGACGCGGTAGAAGCCGCCCACCCGGACGTTGATGGGATGGATCTCCCGGCCGCCCACCAGGGTGACCACTTGCGTTGCCGATCTTCTTGAGGCGGAGGCCCATCTTGACCACGTCCGGGTGGTCCTGGGCCATCCGGATGGCATCCTGGTAGCCTAAGAAATCCGGGGCGTGGAGCATGAAGATATGGAGGCCATGGGATTCGATCCACTCGCCGCAATAAAGAAGGCGGCGCAGGTCCCGCAGCGGGCCGGTGACCTTGAGCCCCAAAGCGGCCTCCAGGGCGTGCACCGCGCTCATTTGGTAGGCCACCGGACAGATGCCGCAGATGCGGGCGGTGATATCCGGGGCCTCAACGAACTGGCGGCCTCTCAAGAAGGCCTCGAAAAACCGGGGCGGCTCGAAGATCTTCAGACGGACCTCGGCCACCCGGCCGTCTTTAATGCGGATATCCAGGCCGCCTTCGCCCTCCACCCGGGCCAGAAAATCTACCTTGATGGTTCTACTTTTCATGGGCTTCGCTCTCCCGGCGAAACTCCGGGGCGTTGGCGTAAAACTTACGGAAGGCCTGCACCAAGCCCACTTCGGAGACCCCCAGACGCCGGCTGAACCAAGCCGCCAGGGAGGCGGTATTGGGCGTCTCCTTGGGGCCGTAGCAGCCGTAGCAGCCCCGATGGTAGGTAGGGCAGAGGGCCCCACAGCCGCCGTGGGTCACCGGCCCCAGGCAGGGTGTGCCCATGACCAGCACGCAGATGTTGCCCCGAGCCTTGCATTGCAGGCAGACGCTGTGGGGCGCCACCAGCGGGGTGCGGCCATTGAGGTAGGCGCTGATCACCTCCAGGAGCTGGCGCTTATTGATGGGGCAGCCGTTGAGCTGGTAATCCACCTTGACGTGGGCCGACAGCGGGGTGGACTGCTCCAGGGTCCGGATGTATTCCGGATGGGCGTAGACCGCCTTAATGAAATCATTAAGGTCCTGGAAGTTGCGCAGGGCCTGGATGCCGCCGGAGCAGGCGCAGGTGCCGATGGCCACCAGGTATTTGGAGTCCCGGCGCACCTTTTGAATGAGTTCGGCGTCGTGGGCGGTGGTGATGGAGCCGTCCACCAGGGTCAGGTCATAGGGGCCCTGGCCCATGGCCCGGGAGGCCTCGACGAAATAGGCCAGTTCCAGCTCATTGGTGACGGCCAGGAGTTCGTCTTCGCAGTCCAGGAGCGACAATTGGCAGCCGTCGCAGGAGGCGAATTTCCAGACGGAGAGCCGGGGTTTCTTTCTTGGGGCCATTTACACCTCCCGCCGTTCGAACCAATCCTTAACCGCATCGTAGCGAAAGACCGGACCGTCCTTGCAGACGAAAAAGGGCCCCCACTGGCAGTGGCCGCACAGGCCCAGGCCGCATTTCATCTGGCGCTCCATGGAGACGTAGATTTGAGCGGGCGCCAGGCCCCGGCTCAGCAGTTCCATGACGGTGTAGCGCATCATCAACTGGGGGCCGCACACCAGGGCGGTGGTGTTGGCCGGATCGAAGCGGGCCCGGGGAATGACGGTGGTCACCACCCCGACGCTCCCCTGCCAGTCAGCCGCGGCGGTATCCACCGAGACGTGCACCCTGAGGTCGAAGCGGCCCCGCCAGCGCTCCAGTTCCCGGCGGTAGAGCAGGTCCGCGGGGGTGCGGGCCCCGTAAATCAGCTCGAAGTTGCCGTAGTCCGGGCGATGGCTAAGGAAGTGATAAACGGCGGGCCTCAGGGGAGCCAGGCCCAGACCGCCGGCCACGATGATCACGTCCTGGCCCGCCATCTCGGCCACCGGCCAGGGGGCGCCGAAGGGACCCCGCACTCCCAATGAGGCGCCGGGGCGAACCTGACAAAGAGCCCGGGTGACGTTGCCGACGTTGCGGACCGTGTGGATCAGGGTTTCGGGGCGGGTCGGGTCGCCGCTGATGGAGATGGGGGCCTCGCCCATCCCGAAGGCGTAAAGCATGTTGAACTGCCCGGGGGCAAAGGCAAAGTCCGCCGCCCCGCCGGGCCGGGTCAGGTCCAGGGTGAAGGTGTCGGCGGTTTCGCGTCGCAGCCGCTTGACCTGAAAGATTTCGGGCAGCATGGGGGACGGGGTAATTGCGCTCATGTGGAATCCATCGGTAGCACAGGCACTCCAACTTGTGCGGCGCAGGCTAAAGCCTGCGGCTACGGGCGGGCGGGGACGCCCGCCCCACCAATCCTGTTCAAGTCTGGAACATATCGGTGAGTTGCAGGCTGCTCACCCGGAAACGCACTGCCAGGGAATGGGCGTAGCGCTTCATGAGCTCAAAGCCCAGATCGTGGTCGGCCTCGCACCTTTCCCGGAGGCAGCTCACCTCGAAGCTCAGGGCCCGGGTGAGGCCCACCGCCCGGGCATCCGAGTGCCAATGGTAAGGCTTAGCATTAAACCAGAGCCAGCCCAACACGTCTCCCGCCCCCATGGTCTGCAGGGTCATAGGGCCGCGCCGGGCGCTGAAGATTTCCACTGAGACCCGGCCCTGGAGAATCAAGTAGAAACGGGTAGCCTCCTCCTCGGCCCGACAGAGAAACTGGCCGTCGGTAAAGTTGAGCCGGGAGGCGCAGGCGGCCAGATCCTGGATATGCCGTTGGTTCAGACCCTGGAAGAACGGCTGGGCTGCGACGATGGGCTCAATGGTCTCCATGCTCGGTCTCCTTGAGAGGGGCTTCATTATCCTGAATGGCCCGGACCTCCTCGGTGAGGTCGATGCCCACCGGACACCAGGTGAGACAGCGGCCGCAGCCGACGCAGCCGGAGCAGCCGAACTGGTCATGCCAGGTGGCCAGTTTGTGGGTCAGCCACTGGCGGTAGCGGGACCGGGGCGAGGAGCGGATGCTGCCGCCATGAATGTAGGCATAGTCCACGGTGAAACAGACGTCTTGCCGCCGCCATCTTTCGGCCACGGCGCCGGTCAGGTCGGTGACGTCTTCGACGGTGTGGCAAAAGCAGGTGGGACAGACCCAGGTGCAGTTGCCGCAGTTGAGGCAGCGGGCCGCGACTTCGTCCCAGCGGGGATGCTCGTAATGGCGATAGAGGAGTTCCTTGAGGTCCTGGGTGTCCAGGACCCGGCCCATATTTGCGGTCATAGCCGCAACGACGCGATCGGCAGCCTCGATTTCCACGGCGGCAGCGGGCCGATGGGGAACTGACCGGAGAACCCCGGCGCCCCGTGCGGTCCCCACTTCCACCAGAAAATAATGTTGACCTGCCTGTAAAATCTCGGTGAGGGCCAGATCGAAGCCGGAAGTGGCCCGGGGGCCGCTGCCCATGGAGACGCAGAAACCGGTGCCGCAGCCGCGGCCGCCGCAGTTGACCGCCAGGATGAAGGCCTGCTCCCGCCGGGCCTGATAAACCGGGTCGTGGTGCCGGCCCTGAAGAAAAACCCGGTCCTGAACCGCCATGGCGTGGAGGTCGCAGGCATGGACTCCGATGAAGGCGTAGCGGGGGACGTTCTCGGCCGGCGGGATCAGCTGAAAACCGTCGCCGTGACGCTCGGCGCGCCACAGCAGGTGTTGGGACGGAAACAGGAACTGCTTCCAGGATTGCTGGCCCACCCCATAGCCGAAGAGGGCCTGGTCGTCCCTCCGTTGCAGGCGGAAGGCGCCGGCCTCCTGCTCGTCGGTCCAACCCACGGGCAGTTGGCCCACGGTGGCCAGGTCGCCATAAATTAGGCGCCCATCCACCAGGGTCGGTCCCACCGGCTGATAGCCGAGGTGGATCAGGACTTCCAGGAGAGGCTGAAAATCTCCGGAGGCGATGATTAGTTTGGCGCCCGCCGGCTCGGGGGAAGTGGTCATCTCGGGGATTTCCTTGGGGTTGGGGGCCATCTCAGCCGTGGCCGCGGACCGGTATGCTTTCATGCAAGAATATAAGGCAAGACCTATCCGGGGTCAAGGAGAAGCGGTGAGAGCCGGAGGGGATTGCCTGAAGATAATGGGGCTGGAACATGGCACAGGCAAGGCAGGAAAAACCTGGCTAACTTGACTTTGCACATAGGAGATAGCCGCGATCCTACTGAGGTAACCGGGTCAGGAATATAAGGCTGCGCCGTCATGGACCGGGCTGGAAAGAACTGGGAAATATATTGATTTTTCACATAATTTTGTGCTATTGTACCTTACACCTAAAGGGTTTCCTCGGAAATGGGGCCGTTTTAAATAGGTTTCAAGAATCAAGATGGGGCAACCACAGGTAAGGTGCCGCATAATCGCAGTTGAACACCAACGAAGGACGTTGGATATGAGGATGGTTAAATAGTTCCTTTTGTAAATGGCATAAGGCGAAGACGATAACAGGATAGGTGTTTTTTTATGTCACTTTTGTCGCTCCAAAGAAAATTAAAAGTATGGTTATCAAATTGCTTTAGCAAATTATCAATTATGTGGATAATGAATCTATTTAAAAAACAAGGAATATTAGTAAAGACAACATTACTTTGCTGGCTGGTTATTGTTATTACAATTGCCGTGTTCGTAATGACATTTATTCCATACCAAAAAGAGTTAATAATTAATAATATGCAGTCAATGGCTAAGGTGATGGCTACATCAATTGGCCAAATAACTAATAAGTCGATTATGGAGGAAGATTATAGTTCGCTAGTTGATCATTGTATGAAAATATTGAATGATAATAAGTCTATTATGTATTTAGTAATTACCCGCAAAGATGGCTACTCTCTAATACATTTACGTGACAAATGGTACCATCAGAATCTGGATAAGTTCTGGAGGCCAGATTCAAATAAACTTACCAAAGGCATCTTCACGAAAAGCGATCTTGTGGGGCAAGAGGTCCTGCACTATTCATACCCCATCAACCACTCCGGCACTAACTGGGGTTGGATTCACATCGGGCTCTCCCTGGAGAGATTCCACTCTGATATCAAATCCATCCATGTGAAAACCAGTTGGATAGGCTTTATCTGTATTACTATCGGCCTGCTCGTTTCTTACCTTTTTGCCAGAAAAATGAGCGTAGCCATCAGTAAGCTGAATCGGATCACCCAGCGGGTGGCCGCGGGCGACTTAGCGGCCAGGGCGGACATAGCCACGGGCGATGAGGTGGAAAGCCTGGCCAATTCCTTTAACCGGATGACCGAATCTCTGCAAAAATCCCAGCAAGAGTTGATCGCGGCGCGTGAGGCCGCGGAGGCATCCAGTCAGGCCAAGTCCCAATTATTGGCAAATATGAGCCATGAAATCCGCACGCCGATGAACGGGGTGCTGGGCATGACGGAGTTATTGTTAAACACCCCCTTAACCAGTTTACAGCAGCGATTTGCCGAAACCATCCATAGGTCCGGAAAAACCTTGCTGAACATTCTCAATGATATTCTTGATTTCTCCAAGCTGGAACTGGGCAAATTGACTCTGGAGAGCATCCCGGTTGATTTGAACCAGATAATCGAAGAGCTTTTGGCTCTCTTTGCGGAAAACGCCCGAAGCAAGGGTCTGGAACTGGCCTGTGGGCTGTCCGCCGATACCCCTACGGCGTTGCTGGGTGACCCCGTACGCCTCCGGCAAGTCCTGACCAACCTCGTGAATAACGCTATTAAATTCACGGATCAGGGAGAAGTGATGCTGTACATCGAGCTCTCTGAGGAGGTTGAAGAAGATGCGGTGTGGCTGCGATTTGAGGTCAGCGATACCGGCATCGGCATTGACCCGGAGGCCCAGGGGCGCGTATTCGAGTCTTTCACTCAAGCGGATGGGTCCATGGGCCGCAAATATGGGGGTACCGGTCTGGGGTTGGCCATCACCAAACAGCTGGTGGAACTGATGGGAGGCACCATCGGCGTGGAGAGCAAGCCGGGGAAGGGCTCCACTTTCTGGTTTAACGCCCGTTTTCAATTACAACCTGCAGAAATGGCCCAGCAGATGCCGCGCCTCGATCTCCTGGAGGGTTTGAGAATTCTCATCGTCGACGATAACCAGGCCCACCGGAGGATCCTCCAGCAGCAAATTGCTGCCTGGAAGATGCGCCAGGGAAGTGCTGAAAATTGTTTCCAGGCTCTGAAAATACTGCACCGCGCCAGCGCCATGGGAGAGCCCTATGAACTGGCGGTGGTTAACCTCAACGTTCAAGACACGGACGGCTTAGATCTGGCCAGGGCAATTAATTCTGATCCGGCGGTGGACAAAATTCCCCTGGTAGTGTTAGCCTCCGTAAACCGTCAGGTGAATGAGTCCGAAGCACAGCAGGCAGGCATCTCAGCCGTTCTCTACAAGCCGGTAAGCCCAATGCAACTTTATCATTGCCTCATGACCGTTATGAAAATCTCCGGGGTGAGTGCCGGCTCTCCCCAAACGGCCCTGGCTACGGGGGAGACCGGGGCAACAGCCGACCTCCCTGACTTTTCCAGGCACATCTTGCTGGCGGAAGACAATCCCATCAACCAGGAAGTTGCCTTTAATATGTTGCAATTATTGGGTTATAAGGTTACACTGGTGACGGATGGCAACGAAGCTTTCGAAGTTGCCACTCGTGAACCTTTCGACCTGATTCTCATGGACTGCCAAATGCCCGAGGTCGATGGTTACACGGCGACCAGGGCGATCAGAGAAGCCGAAGCAGGGGAAACTTTCCTGGGGGAGACAGAAAAGACGACCCGCCTGGGTAGAACCCAAAGGCCGCTGCACACCCCAATTATTGCTCTGACCGCGCATGCCATGCAGGCTGATCGAGAGCGATGTTTGGAGGCCGGCATGGACGATTATTTAAGCAAACCCTTTACCCTGGAGCAGCTGAAAACTATGTTGAGCCGCTGGTTGCCCAGGGACCTTTCTCAGGAAACAAGGCCTGAAAAAAGTCCAGCACCGGAAAATATCTCTCCTCTCCCATCGACCTCGACTACTCCGGTGGTGGATCCGCAGGCCCTGGAGGACATTCGGGCCCTGCAGCGAGAGGGGGCTCCGGATTTATTGACCAAGGTAATACAGGCCTACTTGAGTGGGACGCCCAAGTTTCTGGAAAACCTGAAGCAGGCCTTAAATCAAGGCGATATCCAGGGGGTGCAAAGAGTGGCGCACAGTTTGAAGTCCACCAGCGCTAATCTCGGTGCGGTGAGCGTGGCCAACCTGGTAAAAAAACTGGAAGACACTGCCCCGACCTCTCCGGAAAAAGCCAAGAAAATCTTTGACGAGCTTTCCCTGGAATATGACAAATTACAGGATGCTCTGACTCAGGAACTGGCCAGGAGTGTATCTTGATGAAACCTCTCCTGGCGACCTCGGCCTCTGGCTCTGATTGGCGAGGACGACCAAAGCACGCTCCTGTTGCTACGGCGGCATCGTAACCGACGATTTTGATATGATGCCGGCGATGGATGTGCCGCGCTCCGGCAAAGGCCTGGTGGATTTCCAAGGCGGTCTCAGGTAAAAGGCATCCAAGTATTTCGTGCAGGGGGCTGATTCTCATTTGTAGGTGAATTATGAACGAATGCCCTGCTTGCGGCGCATCCTGCCAGGAAGAATACTCCTTTTGTAGATATTGTGGGGCGGCGCTGAAACTGCCCGAGACTGAACGGGTTTTTTGTACAGAATGTGGGACTCGGATAAAGGCCTCTCAGGGGGTTTGTCATAGCTGCCAACAGCCGGTGGCACCGGATGGTCTGGAGCATCCCCCTCAAACCGCTGCGGAGCATCGAGTCGCGGTAAATGCCAGGCGAGCGCCATCCTGGGTCATTGCCCTGCTGGGCGGATCGGCGCTGGCGGTGTTGTTGGCGGCTTGGTGGCTATTTCTGTCGAAAACCCCACCACGCTTCGCTGCCGTGCCTCCCATCCCCTTAGAAAGTGAGCTGAAGAGTTCCACAATTGACAGCCAGCCGACTACAGCTCAACCTTCCCCTGTTCCGGCAAATTCTGACCAGGTAGCTCCAAAGCAAGAATCTTTGCCTACTAGTGAAGTATTGAAACAAGAATTGGAAGAACTGCTCCAAAACATGCGAGAAGCTCAGTTAAAGAAAGATCTTGATCAGTACTTAAGTTATTATTCCACCAATTTTCCTGACTTGGATAAGAAACGCCAGATCACCGCGAAAAACTGGGAGCTTTACGATTATCTCGACCTTGAATACAAAATAGATGAGGTCAAACTTCTCATTACTGGCAATGCCTCAGCACTCGTTACGTGGAAAATAAAATATCGAAATAAGGGAAGCGAAGACGTTAAATATATTACTCAAAAATTTAATATAATGTTGTCTAATGATTCAAATAAATGGCGCATCCGCAAATTAGAGTTGATTACTAAACCTTAGGTTAAGGGGGATAACCTAATGTCTCAGTATACCTTAAGAACCGTTATTTTAATTCTGTTGATATTTGCCTTCCATGCTTGTGCTGCCAGTCCTCCTCCGCCTAAGCCTGAATTTTCTTATGTGACCCCCATAGTTACATATCTGAGAGAATGTCCCAAACCTGATTGTCAAGAAGTGGCCGAGGTGCATAAAGGTGAGCAGGTGGAAGTGTTGGAAAAGCAAGATGGAGGTTGGCAGAAGGTTCGGGCTTTGCCCAGCAACAAACAAGGCTGGATTCGCAGTGAACTGCTAGGGCCAACTCCAATCGTTACCGAAAATTATTACATCACTGCCAATGACGTGCCGCTACGTGATGGTCCGAGTCCTGATAGTCCAGTCATAAAAAAACTACAGCAGGGAGACAGAGTGAAGAAGGTGGACCAGAATGCTCAGGGATGGTGGCGGATCACGGTGGCCATCGATAATTCCCTGGGTTGGGTGCAGGCCTCGATGGTCTCTGAGAGTTTCGCAAAGCCGAGAACTGAGCCCGCGGCAGGGAAAAACCTACACTTTGTGGCTGCTCCCAATGTCAACCTCAACGCCCTGCCCCTCATTAGTTCTATGGTGGTCAAAATCCTTAAATTAAACGATAAATTGGAGATACTTTCCCAAGCCGGTCCCCAATGGTATAAGGTGCGGGAATTGAGCGGGGGCGCCGAAGGTTGGATTCAGGCCCGCTTCCTGAAGGATTCGCCGGTAAACCCCGAGCGGCCGGTTATCAGGAAAAAGGCGGCAAAGAAACCCCTGCGGGCTGTGCCCAAAAAAGAAGTTCCTGAGCAGCCGGAGGCCATGGGGCCCAGTGCCATGTAATGATAATCAATAGATTTAGCAGAACTGCATTTCAGAATCTGCCGGTTTTTAAATCTTGCCCTCAAGGCGGATTTAATCTGCTCCAGGTTTTGATGGTGTCAGCTTAAATCCTGGTCATGACAATTTTTGTCCGTTTCTGGTTTGGGCCTCTTCTGCTTTATCCTGCCATTAGCGATTTTCTGGATGAGATTACAGCAAGGTCGGAAGCCAGACTTGGCAGACCGACAAGCAGCCATGCATAATTTTTTGAAAATTCCATTGAATTTAGGAAGGATTTTGGCTATTCTTCTTTAAAAACATCGTTATGAAAGGTAAGAAACCCAATCACGGTCGGGGAACCGCCCTGGCAGAAAGCCTCGAATCGCAAGGGACCCAAATCAAAGGTCGCTTCTGGATTGAAAAGCAGGGTGAGATCTTTTTGAGCTGGGGCCGGGTGGTGCTGCTAGAGCGCATCCGGGAAACCGGTTCCATCGCCGCGGCCGCCCGCGTCATGAAGATGGCCTATAGCCATGCCTGGTCCCTGGTAGCCAACCTAAACGACCTGGCCGGGGAAGAACTGGTGGCTCGAACCTTTGGGGGCCGCAATGGGGGGCGGGCCTGGCTGACGCCGGCGGGAGAAGCGGCGGTGGCGCAATTCTGGGAACTGACCGCTAATTTCCAGATGTGGCTAAATAATCAAGACGATAAAGTTGGCTCAGGATTTATATCGGAAGGCGCTATCCTTTCAAACGAATAGCGCTAAGGAAATTATGGTACTGCGCCCCATGAGAACATCGCAAGTCATCGACCTGAGGTGAGATGGAGGTTAGAAAACGGATGAGCAAACCGACCTTAAGCATCAATGGGATGACCGTAGAATTTCAATCCGGGCAAACCATCTTAGAAGTGGCTCGGGCGGCAGGAATCTATACCATCCCCACCCTGTGTTATCTCAAAGACACTACGGCTACCGGATCATGTCGCATGTGTATGGTGGAGGCGGAAGGGGCGCGGACTCTGCTGCCGGCCTGCGCCACGGCGGCCGCGCCCGGGATGGTGATTAAAACCGAGTCGGATAGGGTGGATGCCTCCCGCCGGACGGTGCTCGAACTGCTGTTGGCGTCCGGAAATCATAACTGCCTGGTTTGCGAAGCCAATGGCGTCTGCGAGTTGCAGGCCCTGGCGTACCGTTATCAGGTACCGACCCCCAGTTTCGCCAACCCGCCGGATACTCAGTATTACCTGGAAGACAACAAGAACTTGATCCGTCGGGATTTTTCCAAGTGCATCATGTGTGGCCGGTGCGTCAGGGCCTGCAACGAGAAGCAGGTGAATCAGGCCATCAGCATCGGCTACCGGGGGGCGCACAATAAGATCGTCGCCCGTTCGGATAATGCCTATAGCGATTCGGACTGCGTCTTCTGCGGCCAATGCGTGCAGGACTGCCCGGTAGCCGCCCTGGTGGAGCAGAAGGCCATCGGGTTGGCCCGGCCCTGGGAAACCAGAAAAGTCCGCACCACCTGTCCTTATTGCGGGGTGGGCTGCCAGTTATGGCTGCACGTCAAGGACGGCAAGATCGTCAAGGTGACCGGGGTGGAGGGCGCCGCGCCCAATCAGGGGCGCCTCTGCGTCAAGGGCCGCTTCGGTTATGACTTCATCTATTCTCCGGAACGGCTGACCACGCCGTTGATCAAGAAAGATGGCGAGTTTCACGAGGCCTCCTGGGATGAGGCCTTGGACCTGGTGGCTCATAAGCTCAAAGAGACTAGCGAGAAGTACGGGCCGGACGCTATCGCCGGCGTCAGTTGCGCCCGCAGTATTAACGAAGATTCTTATCAGATGCAGAAACTTTTCCGCGCCGTGATCGGGACGAACAACGTCGATCACTGCGCCCGAACCTG
Source organism: uncultured delta proteobacterium (assembly GCA_963701845.1). Classification (GTDB taxonomy): domain Bacteria; phylum Desulfobacterota; class Desulfobaccia; order Desulfobaccales; family 0-14-0-80-60-11; genus JAPLJC01. Next base: position 459,180 of record CAVPBF010000006.1, read on the forward strand.
ACACGCTCCCACAGTCGCCGGACTGGCGGCTTCCTTCGGTTCTGGGGCAATGACCAATTCCTTCGCCGATTTTGCGAAGGCCAAGATGTTTTTCGTGATCGGCTCAAATATGACCGAGGCCCATCCGGTGGCCGCGACCTTTTTGAAAAACGCGGTGCGCAACGGGGCCCGGCTCATCGTGTCCGACCCGCGGCGCACCAAGTTGACCGAATTCGCCGAGGTCCATGTGCCCATCAAGGTCGGCTCCGACGTGGCCTACCTCAATGGCTTGATGCACGTCCTAATCACCGAGAACCTCTATGATCAAAAGTATGTCGAATCCTGCTGCACCGGCTTCGAGGAGCTGAAGGCCAAGGTCTTGGAGTATCCCCCGGAGCGGGCCGCGGCCATTGCCGGCATCAGCGTGGAGATGTTGGTTGATGTCGCCCGGCGCCTGGCCGCGGTCAGCCCCCTGATGCTGATCTATACCCTGGGGATCACCGAGCATACCTGCGGCGTCAATAACGTCATGAGCTGCGCCAATCTGCAAATGCTCCTGGGCAACGTCGGTTTCGAGTGCGGCGGCGTCAATCCTCTGCGCGGCCAGAACAACGTGCAGGGCGCCTGCGACATGGGGGCGCTGCCCAACGTCTTCCCCGGTTATCAAAAGGTGGAAGACCCGGCGGCCCGGGCCAAGTTCGAGGCCGCCTGGGGCATGAAGAAGCTGCCGGACAAAAACGGCCTGATGATGCCGCAGATGATGGACGGCCTGGTGGACGGCAAGATCAAATTCTTTTACGTCTTCGGGGAAAATCTGGCCAACACCGAGCCCGATATCCGGCACGTGGAGCATTGCCTGGAGTCAGCGGAATTCATGGTCTGCCATGACATCTTCCCCACCGAAACTACCCGCTTCGCCGATGTCATCTTCCCGGCCGCGGCCTGGAGCGAGGACGACGGCACTTTCACCAACAGCGAGCGCCGGGTCAGCCGGGTGCGCAAGGTCTCCCAGGCGCCGGGCCAGGCCAAGCCCAACTGGTGGATCTTTAAGGAACTGGCGAAACGTCTGGGGCAGGACTGGGCCGCCAACAGCGGCCAGGAAATCTGGGATAATGAGATCTCCCATCTGGCGCCCTCCCAGGTGGGAATCAAGTACTACCGGATCGAGGGCGACGGCCTGCAATGGCCGGTGCCCAATTGCGAGCATCCGGGCACCTGCACCCTGCATAAGGATGGCTGTTTCACCTGCGGTCAGGGCCGCTTCGCCGCGGTGGATTGGACCCCGCCGGCGGAAGTGCCGGATGAGGAATATCCCCTGGTGCTCAGCACCGGCCGCCGCCTCTATCAATACCACAGCCGGACCCAGACCGGCCGCTGTCTGGGCCTGAACGACATTCTGGGCGAAGAGACCGCCGATATCTCGCCCCTCGACGCCGAGAGATTGGGCATCAAGCATGGTGAGATGGTCTCCCTAAAGTCGCGGCGCGGTGAGGTGAAGGTCAAGGCCAAGGTCACCCAGGAAGTGCCCCAAGGCATGGTATGGATGGCCTTCCATTTCCGGGAAGCCTGCGCCAACTGGCTCACCAACCCGGTGTTCGACCCGGTCTGCCAAACCGCCGAATACAAGGCCTGCGCGGTACGGATGGAGAAAGCCTAACCTTGCTGATTGCCTCTGGAGGCCTAACCATGACAGCCAAATGCCAGTGCGCCGCCCCGACGGCGGCGGAGCTCAGTCCGGATACCTGGAAGCGGGTGGATGCCGCGATTGATCGCTATAGAGAGACCCCCGGCGCTCTGATGCCGGTCCTGCAAGAAGTCCAGGAGATCGTCGGATATCTGCCTCAGGCGGTCCAGGAACGCATCGCCGCCGGCCTGAAGATTCAGGGCAGCGAAGTCTTTGGGGTGCTGAGTTTCTATTCCATGTACACCTGGAAACCCAAAGGCCAATATGTCATCCGCGTCTGCGAATCCCCGCCGTGCCACGTGAACGGGGCTGAAAATATGCTGGAGGCCCTGCAGGAAGAACTGGGCGTGGCCGTGGGTGAAACCACGGCGGACGGCTGCTTTACCCTGGAAAAGACCGCCTGTCTGGGGGTCTGCGAGGTCGCCCCGGCCATGCAGATCAACGAAGTGGTGATCGGCCACCTGACCCGGGAGAAGATCAAGCAGGTGGTGGCCGACTACCGGGCGGGAAAAGCGCCGGACTATAGAACCTTGCCTTACAGCACCAAGGATTTTCGCAGTTATAAAGCGAGCCCCACCGAACTGGTCGTCCTGGAGAACGTCGGGGTGATCGACCCTACCCGCATCGACGACTACGTGGCCAAAGGGGGTTATGGGGCCCTGCAAAAAGCGGTCACCACCATGACGCCGCCGCAGGTGGTGGAGGAAGTGAAGGCCTCGGGGATCCGGGGCCGCGGCGGGGCCGGTTTCCCGACCGGGCTCAAGTGGTCCTTTACCCAGCCTCTGAGCAACACCCCGAAGTATGTCATCTGCAACGCCGATGAAGGGGAGCCGGGAACCATCAAGGACCGCTATATCATGGAAGGGGATCCTCACAAGGTCCTGGAGGGCATCGCCCTTGCAGGTTATGCGGTGGGGGCCAGCCGGGGCTTTATTTACTGCCGGGGCGAATATTATCTGGCCAAACACCGGCTGAACCGGGCCATCGAGCAGGCCAGGGCCAAGGGGTATCTGGGGGAGAAGCTCTTCGGCAGCGATTTCTCCTTCGATATCGAAGTGCGTTCGGGGTTCGGCTGCTATATCTGCGGGGAGGAGACCGCGCTCATCGAATCCATCGAAGGCAGGCGCGGCTATCCCCGGATGAAGCCGCCTTTCCCTGGCGTGGCCGGCCTGTGGCAGCAACCCACCATCGTCAATAACGTCGAGACCCTGGCCGCGGTGCCGGCCATCATCAATCGGGGCGGTTCCTGGTACAAGGGGCTGGGCACCGCCGAGACCTCCGGCACCAAGATCTATCAGATAATCGGCCACGTGCAGACGCCGCAAATCTGCGAGGTCCCGGCCGGGATTACCCTGCGGGAACTGATCGACACCTATGGCGGCGGCATGCGGTCCGACGGCAAATTCAAGATGTGCCAGACCGGCGGCGCCTCAGCCGGCCTGGTCACCGCCGCGGCCCTGGACGTGCCCATCGACTTCGGCATGTCCAAGGTGGGTGGCGCTTTGGGCTCGGGCACCATGCTGGTCCTGGATGAAAGCGTCTGCGCCGTGGACTTCGCCCGCGCCGTGGCGGTCTTTTTCGCCCACGAGTCCTGCGGGCAGTGCACCCCCTGCCGGCAGGGCACCCCACAAATCCTGGGCACCTTAAACCGGATCTGCCAGGGGGCGGGCCGGATGGCTGACCTGGCCTTCCTGGAGCGCCTGGCCGGGGTGATGCAGGACGCCTCGTTCTGTCCGCTGGGGCAAACGGCTGCGGCGCCACTCCTGAGCCTGTTGAAAAATTTCCGGCCGGAATTCGAAGAGCATATCGCCCGTAAACAATGCCGGACAGGAGTTTGTGCGCTCACTTAAATGAGTCTCTCCTTAGATTGTGTAGCCTGCCTGGCAAGAAATGACATAAATGATTGCGTATCAAGGCTCAAATTCCTTCCCCCTGCGAGGCGGGAGGGATAGGACGGAGGTGGCATCGTCTTTGGAGTTTTGGCGGCACTAGTTGCCACCCTCCCCCCAACCCCCTCCCCTCCAAGGGAGGGGGAGTCCTCTCGGTTATACTCATGAATATCGGTTCCTATTCCTTTGATGATTTTTTGCACCTGGTAAAGTCATTTCATGGCAATCTAGCGCCCGGCGTAGTCCTCGGCGGGATCATGGTCGAGCTGGCCCGGCGGCAGTTACCCTCGGAGACGTTGTTCGACGCCATCTGCGAAACCAGGAATTGCCTGCCGGACGCCATCCAACTTCTCACTCCCTGCACCATCGGCAACGGCTGGCTCAAGGTGGTCAACGTGGGCCGCTACGCCTTAACCCTTTACGATAAATACGAGGGAACCGGATTTCGGGTATTCTTGGACCCGCTGAAAACAGCCGACTGGCCGGAGATTAATAATTGGTATCTCAAGCTAATCCCCAAAAAAGCACAGGACTCCGCCTTGCTTTTGGCCCAAATCAGAGAGGCCGGACCAGAAATCCTGGGATGGCAGGAGGTCCGGGTCCGACCAGCAGTTCTCGGCAAGCGCCATCGGGGCGCCATAGTCATCTGCCCTTTGTGCCGGGAGGCCTATCCGGCCCAGGACGGCGGTATTTGCCGGGCCTGCCAGGGGGAGCCCCTTTACCTTAGGGAAGGATGCCAGGAAGAGACCGGGACCATGGCCCCGCCCCTGCAAATCCGGTCGGCAGAGCAGGCCGTGGGCCGCCGGGCCCTGCATGACATGACCATGATCGTGCCGGGGGGCAGCAAGGGTCCGGCCTTCGAGAAGGGCCAGGTAATCGGCGTGGGCGACCTCTGCCGCTTGCAGCAGATGGGACGGCGCCACCTCTTTGTTCTAGAGGACAACCAGGTAGGTCCGGAGTGGGTGCATGAAGATGAGGCCGCCCTGGCCTTCGCCCGGGCCCTGGCCGGCGACGGCGTCACCTGCACCGAGCCTCCCCGGGAAGGTAAAGCCAACCTGCTGGCTGCCCGGGACGGGCTCCTAGTGGTGGATGAACCCCGGCTGGAAGCCTTTAACCTGGTGCCCGGAGTAATGTGCGCCTGCCGGCAGGGGTTCACACGGCTCAACCAAGGCCGGGTTTTGGGGGCCACCCGGGCCATCCCCCTGTTCCTGCCCCGGACCGACTTTCACAAGGCCCTGGCCCTGCTTCAGGATGGCCCGGTGTTCAAGGTGCTGCCCCTGCGCCAGCCCCGCGTCGGCATCCTGGTAACCGGCACCGAGGTCTTCATGGGACTGGTGGAGGACAAATTTATCCCCATCATCACCACCAAGGTGGAGCAATTCGGCGGTGGCGTGCTCAAGTCCCTGATTGTCCCGGATGAGCGGCGGGCCATCACTGAGGCGGTGCGGGAACTCCTGGACTGCGGCATCGATCTTTTGGTGACCACCGGCGGCCTCTCCGTGGACCCTGATGACGTCACCCGGCAGGGCTTGCTGGACGCGGGAGCGGCGGACGTGCTGTTTGGCGCGCCCATTCTGCCGGGAGCCATGACCTTGCTGGCCCACATCGGGCCGGTCCAGGTCATGGGGGTCCCGGCCTGCGCCCTCTATTACAAGACCACCAGCTTCGACCTCCTGCTGCCGCGGCTGTTGGCGGGCCTGACCATCACCCGGCGTGACCTGGCGCGTTTAGCCAACGGGGCCTTCTGCCTGAACTGCAAGGTCTGCACCTTTCCCCAAAAATGCCCCTTTGGTAAATAGGAAATTTGTTCTGGCATTGCCACCATCCTGGCGCTCCTCAGCTCGAGGGGGTGCGTCACCCTCCCGGTGGTCTCCGGGAAGGCCGTAAAGGCTGGCTACAGGTGAAAGGAGAAACCGTATGGTAAGTACTGGGAAGGTTTGCATAAAGGGCAAGGTGGTGGAGATCGAAAAGGGCCGGATTATGACCAAAATTAAGGTGGACATCGGTGGCGATATCATCACGGCGATGGTCACCGACTCGGCCTTGAAAGAATTAGACGCCAAAGTGGGGGACGAATTGGAGGTTCTCAAGACCGCCAGCGTCATGACTGCCAGAGATTTGCACTAATTTTTTCCAAAGGCGGGACCCGGCAAAAGTTATACAGTCGCGGCTGGGGGAAAATAGCAGATATGATATAACAAAAATCAGCCCACCACGGTCTAATTGGTAAATGAGCACCACCTGACGAGAATTAGAAAATGCCTAAGGATCTCTTTCGATTAGCCATAAGTTTGGCAATGGTTTTTTCCTGCCTTGCCTGTGCGGCACAACGTCCAGTTTTGGCGCCCAATGAGCATCTCCAGGAGATGGCACCGGAGGCAGTACAGCGGGATATAGATGAATGCCTCCGGATGGCGGCCGAGGCTGGACCAGGAGCGGTGCGAGGCAAACAAATCGCCGGCCAAACCGCAGGAGGGGCGGCTGTAGGTGCGGCAGCCGGCGCAGTCGCGGGGACAATCTCCGGAGCTCCTGGAATTGGAGCGGCTGCCGGAGCTGCCGGCGGAGCCACGGCAGGCCTGCTGCGGGGAGTTTTCAGATCGAGTGATTTAGATGCCGGACAAAAACATTATGCTGAGGAATGTCTTCGCCAGAAGGGTTATCAACCAATTGGCTGGAAATAGACAGAGCCAGTTGGATCTTCCTTTGAAAAGACGGCAATACCCACTCCCTAGATTGAGCGATTACCTTGGCACCGGCCCTTGGGGTAGTGTGGGCCCGGCCAGACAGCCACACGGCGATAGACCGGGTGGTCGTTAGCGGCCCGGACAACAGCCCCGCCCGGCCGCGTGGTATTTAAGGTTAACGGCACAGGGAGGATCTTCTGATGAATTCCAACCTCCGGCTAACCGCGCGGTTTTCGCCTTCGTCCTCATCTGCAGGCGGCGGCATTTTGGCAGCCAGGATCATCCCGCCCATAAAGAGGGCGATGATGGCCAGAGACAATAAGGTCCAGATCATGGTTTTCTCCTGAAGGGCTCCAGCCGGAGCCCCTTGATTCAGGTAGGGCGGCCAGGCCGCCCCACCGAGTTGGCCGGGTTTTCGCCCGGGTGCGGCTTAAAAGGCGTAGGACATGTAGAGCATGGGGGTGTATTTCTTGACCCCGTTTTTGCCCGCCAGGTCCAAGGAGGCGCCCGCCGACATAGACAATTTCTCCGTGGCCAGGAACTCGATCCCCGGCAGGATGCCCAGGACGGTCTGCGGGGTCTGGTAACCCTGGACGGTCTGGAGATTATTCCAGGTCCAGTTGCTGTACATCTCCAACAGGAGCACAAACTTGCTGTTGGGGATGGGATATTCCCCGGCCAGGTTGAAGGTGACATAGTCCCGGGACCGGACGGCAGTGTTATCAGGTGTATTTTTATAAATGTTGATCGGATTGTTCATCCAGATATTGCTATAAATCAGGAAGGGCTTTAGCCACTTGTAGAGATTGACGCCCGAGGTAAAGGTCAAGGCCCCGCTGCCAATAGCATCTGTGGCCAACTTGTTCGGATTGAGGTGGTTGGCATGACCGGTGGGGATGCTGGCAAACCCACCCACGGCGGTGACCGCCGGCATACAGTCGCCTTCCGGCAGCAGATTGTATTTGCCCATCAGGGTCAGGTCGCCGATGCCGCTATAGCTGGCAGAGGTGTCGCCATTGGGGGCGGGAGCATTGACATCGTCGGCCCAGTTAGTGATGAACGGGGCGACGATGTACATCTCCAGATCCTTGGTGGGGCCATAGGTCAATTTCCACGGCATATAGAAGGTGTGAAGATTGCCGCCGGCGGTCACTGTCCGCCAGTTATTGGAAAAGAACCCCGGATAGAAAGACAGGGCCGCGGTGGTCGACAAGGCGAAATGGCCGGTCTCAATGGGAATGCAGGTGTCGCAGTAGATGGGGCCGACGGTGGTGGGCGCGGTCTCTGGCTTCTCTTCGGGCTTGGCGACCTCTTGAGGCTTTTCCATCAGGGCTGAGGGGCCGGCGACGGCTTGCGCCAGCGCCGGCGCCGCCGGAGCCAGGGTCAGCCCGCCCAGAAAGCAACCCATAAAGAGCCAAGCCAGCATCGTTCTCAGAGTGAATCCCCTAACCAAAAAATGATGTATCATTCCTAATCTCCCCCTATTTTTCGGATTTTGATTCGTCTTTCACCTGATGATAATTTGAGCAATTATTATACCAAATTAAATTTATTGGTATTTCCAATAGTTATGCTGTAGGTAGTTCATTTTTTGTTTACTTTTTTGTCAATTAATATTATGGCGATTATCTTTTTTGTAGTTAATCTTAATCAAGATTTAACAATTCCTCTGCAGAAGGAGTCCAAATCCGGTCCGGGCCAAGAAAGGGCGGAGGAGTTTCCCCCTCCGCCCCAGAAGTTAGACAGCCGTTTCTCCGGTCTCACCGGTGCGGATGCGGATAACCTCCGCCACCGGGTAGATGAAGATCTTGCCGTCGCCGATGCGGCCGGTGCGGGCCTTGCTGATAATGGTGTCAATGATGGATTGCACCTTTTCATCCGTCGCCACTATCTCGATCTTGACCTTGGGCAGGAAATCCACCTGATATTCCATGCCCCGGTAGACTTCCCGGATGCCTTTCTGCACCCCGAAGCCCTTGACTTCGGTGACCGTCATGCCCTTGACGCTGATTTCGTGCAGGGCCTCCTTGACCGGTTCCAATCTGAAAGGCTGAATGATCGCCTCAATTTTCTTCATCAGTATTCTCCTGTGGTCATGATTGCTTGATTTGTGCTTGACCTGCCCCCCAGGGTTATGCAGGGCCGAGCACGTCCTGCCATCATTCGTGGCTTGCGATTACGCTTTCAGGGTAGCAAGGCAAACCGAATTCCGGAACGTCGAGGCCTTCCTTCTCCACCTCTTCAGTAACGCGCAGCTTAAAGAACTGGTTCACGATTTTGAACACCACGAAAGTGAAGCCGAAGGCGTATAGTGAAATGAGCGTGGCTCCGCCGAGCTGCGTAAAGAACTGCGTCACGTCCCCATGAAGCAGGCCGGTCACCCCCTGTCCGGCCTTCCCGAGGTAGGTCGTGGCGCCGACACCATTCCAGCCCGCGCCGTACGTTCCATCGGCGAAGATACCGACGCAAACCGCCCCCAGCCAGCCACAATAGCCGTGCACGGAGATCGCCCCGCACGGGTCATCGACCTTGAGCACCCGATCGTTAAAGAGAACTCCCAGGCAGACCAGGGCGCCGGCCAGAATGCCGATAATAATGGCTGAGTTCGGGCTAACAAACGCACAAGGCGCGGTGATGGCAACCAGACCCGCGAGCATACCGTTGCACGCCATGGTGATATCGGGTTTACCGAACATGAAGTACCAGAGGATCAACGCCGTCGCCGAAGCCGAACAGGCGGCGAGGTTAGTGTTCACTGCCACCACCGAGATGCGCAGGTCCGTCGCGCCCAGGGTGGAGCCCGGATTAAAACCCATCCAGCCAAACAGGAGAATAAAGGTGCCGATCACAACAAAGGCAAGGTTGTGGGCGGGAAAGGCCCGCGGTTTGCCGTCCGGGCCATACTTGCCGAGGCGCGGGCCGAGGATGACAGCCAACGCCATGGCGGCGAAGCCGCCCACGGCATGGACCACGGACGAGCCCGCGAAATCCACGTAGCCGTGACCTAAGTTCAAACTGGTACCCAACTGCGAGAGCCAGCCGCCCCCCCAGGCCCAACAACCGGACATGGGGTAGAGGATGGCGCCCATGAAGATCTCGCAGAGGACGAATCCCCAGAAAGTGATGCGCTCACAGATGGCGCCGACGATGATATACCCGGCCGTCTCCATGAACACGACCTGGAAGAGCGTGAGGCAAAGACTGCCGGCATCGTAGCCCGGGCCGCTCAGAAAAAAGCCCTTGCCGCCCAGGAAGCCCCACATGCCGCTGCCGAGGAGGAATTCGTTCAGGGTCGGCGTACCTCCGAGATTACCTGGGGCCGCGTTCACGGCGACGGCGCCAAACTGGAAGGCGTACCCGCAGACGTAGTAAGCCAAGAAGGCGAAGACGTAAGCGGCGAAGTTAAGCATCATCAGATGGCCGGCGTTCTTCCTGCGCACCAACCCGCAGGTGAGCAGGGCGAAGCCTGCTTGCATGAAGAGCACCAGGTACCCTGTGAGGAGAGTCCAGTCGAAGTTGATCCCAATGCGGTTGTGCCCGACAGTGTCGGCAAGCTTGACCGCTAAAGGCTCTTTGGCTGCCTGGGCCTGGTATTCGTCGTAGGCCTTTTTCTTTTCCGCAAAGTCAGGGGCTTTGGTGTCGGTCGGCTCAGAAACGACAAAGGCATTACCGGCCGCATCCACAGCATTTGCCTTGTCCCCCGTGGCAATTCCCGCGGGGTCGGGCTTGGGCTCCGGAGCAGCCGCGGCCGGAGCTGGCGGAGCCGCCTCATCTGCCGCGGCAACCGCCAGCGGCGTAAACAGCATAAACAGGATGAATGCCAACAGATAAATCGCGGTCAATCTTTTCGATTGCACTGTGATTATCCTCCCTCGAAAAGTGGTTTTAGTGAAGTGAATTAAGAAGCCTTTCACCTGACTGGAATTGATAGCAATTGCTGTGCCAATTAAAATTGATAATAAATACAATAAGTTATAAATAATTCGCCTAATATAGATAATGCATAAATGTCGAAATGGTTAAAGTCTATATACTTTTTTGTAGTTTATTCTTATTTCAAAGTTGTCTATTAATTTTTTATTCTTGGAGATATGGGGAGTTTAATGGTGACAATTTTGTATTGTTAGCAAAAAGGTGTGTAGACAAAACAAGGGGAAGGCAGCATCTGGATAGATGCCGTCTTCCCCTGAGACTCAGTCAGGTTATTTTTAGCTTGGAGCTGCCTTAGACCGCACTCTCCCCCGTTTCCCCGGTGCGGATGCGGATGACCTCGGCCACCGGATAGACGAAGATTTTGCCGTCCCCGATCCGGCCGGTGCGGGCCTTGCTGATGATGGTTTCCACGATGGTCTGGACCTTGTCGTCCTGGGCCACGATCTCGATTTTCACCTTGGGCAGGAAATCCACCTGATATTCCATGCCCCGATAGACCTCCCGAATGCCTTTCTGCACGCCAAAGCCCTTGACTTCGCTGACCGTCATGCCCTTAACGCTGATGGCGTGCAGGGCCTCCTTGACCGGCTCCAGTTTGAAAGGCTGAATGATGGCCTCGATCTTTTTCATGTCTGATCTCCTCCCGGTTACAGGCTGTAGCCCGTTTCCTGATGTTCGCTGATATCCAGACCGGCCACTTCCTCATCCCGATCGACCCTGAGTCCCATGGTCTTATCCAGGATCCAGAAGAGGGCGTAACTGATGACGAAGGAGTAAACTATGGTGACTCCCACCGCGATAGCCTGGGTGCCGAGCTGGCCGGGGTTGCCGAAGAAGAGGCCGTCGCCGCCGGCGGGATTCACCAGCTTGCTGGCGAAGAGGCCGGTCAACAGGGCGCCGACGATGCCGCCGACACAGTGCACCCCCACCACGTCCAGGGAATCGTCATAACCCAGTTTGGGCTTGGCCAGGACCGCCAGATAGCAGACGATTCCGGCAACGAGGCCGATGATGAGGGCGGACATGGGGCCGACGTAACCCGAGGCCGGGGTGATGGCCACCAGACCGGCCACGGCCCCGGAGGCGGCGCCCAGGGTGGTGGGCTTGCCCCGGATGAATCCACTCCGCCCCGATCCAGGAGAGCGTGGCGGCGCAGGTGGCCAGATGGGTGGCGGTGAAGGCGGAACTGGCGAGGGCATCCGGCAGCCAGGGCGCTGCCGGCGTTGAAACCGAACCAGCCGAACCACAGGAGGCCCGGCCCCCAGGATGGTCATGGGCAGATTATGGGGAATGAAGGCCTCCGTGCCGTTGCCATAACCGGCATAACCTTTCCGGGGACCCATCACCAGGGCGGCGGCCAGGGCGGCGACACCGGCGTTGATGTGCACCACGGTGCCGCCGGCAAAATCCAGGGCCCCCAGATTCTTCAGCCAGCCGCCGTCACCCCAGACCCAGTGGGCCACCGGATTATAAACGATGGTGGACCAGATGACCATGAAGACCAAAAAAGTGCTGAATTTCATGCGCTCGGCAAAGGCGCCGGTGATCAGGGCCGGGGTGATAATGGCGAACATGGCCTGATAGATCATGTAGGTCTGATGCGGGATGGTTTCGGAGTAGGCCTTGAAGGGTTCAAAGCCCACGCCGTTTAAACCCACGTAGGACAGGTCGCCGATAAAATGCCCCACGTCCGGGCCGAAGGCCAGGCTATAACCATATAAGGCCCAGAGGACGCCGACCACCGCCAGCATGATAAAATTTTGCATAATGGTGCCCAGGACGTTTTTGCTGCGCACCATGCCGCCATAAAACAGGGCCAACCCCGGGGTCATGAGCATCACCAGGGCGGCGGATATCAGGACAAAGGCAGTGTCAGCTCCATTCATATAGCAAAATCCTCCTTAATGGGGTCGAAATCCTAGATACTTAAGCAAAGTGCGTGCCATTTACAAACCTACTAATATCGGTAGGTTAGCCGTATAGAAGGATTAGTTCATTAACAATATTGTCTATTTTTGATAATTTTGAATACATATATGTCTATTAAAATGCTTGTAACAGTTTGAAATTCGTTTTAACTATCACAAATTTGTTAACTAAAATGAAATCAATGGGACTGCCGGGCTTCATCAGAAAAGGGGGCGCAGGAGGGATGGCCATGAGGGCCTAGTCGCAGTAGTTGCGGCGCTACGGGCTGGCTGCCGGCCGGCAAGTTTTTCCCCTAGGTAAGTTTTTTATATGAAAAGTCAATGCCGGAAAAAGAGTTTCCCGGGTGGTCAACCTGGGGGAACTCTTAATTTTTGTCCCTCTCCGCGGCATCTTGTGGTATGAATAGACTGATGGTGGCGGGGCCTAACCTCGGGCCCGCCGCGAATTAAACAGGTTGCCGGGAGACCGGAGACCATCAGGAGACCGGACATGGATTGGGGGAGACCCAGAGCATCCTCGTATGTAGCAAAGCTAACCGCGTTATTCAGTCTGATCCTGGCGGCGGCTCTGCTCAGCGCCTCCTCTTGCGGCCCCTCAACTCCGCCTTCGCCCTCCCTTAAGGTTCCCAGCGTAGTCACCACCGAGGAAGGCATCGAATTCTCGGTCTATGGGCTGAAGCTGCCCGGCTCCAGCCAGGAACTAAAGCTTAAAAAAGGCGGGGCCACAACCTGGGTGCCCCTCTCCATCATTCAAGTCATCACCTTCACCGGCCCTGAGGAAGACCGGTTCCGCCCGGCGTTAATCTCCCTTACCTCCGGGGAGCGGTTCACTGGCGAGGTCTTCACGGACCAGCTCATCGAAGGCACCACCGACGTGGGTTACTGGAACATGCCTTTTACCAAGATCAGGCAGTTGGGCATGGGACAAGATTGAGCCGCGGGATGCCGGCATCCTGGCGCATTCCCCGGGCCGCGCCGGGTGCAACGCCAGGCCACCTGGGCCAAGTGGCTCGCTGATGGCTGACCTTTTGGCCTTCCTGATAGGGCTGGCCCTGGGGAGCTTTCTAAATGTGGTGGCCACCCGCCTGCCGGTCAAGGAACGGTTCTGGGCCGGCCGCTCCCGCTGTCCCCACTGCCGCACGACGCTCGCCTGGCACGACAACCTGCCGGTGCTCAGCTTTCTTTACCTCCGAGGCCGGTGCCGCTTTTGCGGGGCGGTCATCTCCTGGCGCTATCCCTTACTGGAGCTGGCCGGAGGTCTGTTATTCCTGGTCCTGTGGCACCAGTATCCCTGGAGCCCCCGTCTCATCGCTTATGGGCCCTTCGGCGCCGCCCTTTTGGTTCTGACTGCCATTGATCTGGAACACCTCCTGCTGCCGGATGTCATCACCTATCCCGGGATCGTGGCCGGCCTGGGGCTGGCGCTGTTACTGCCGTCCCCCGGTTTTTGGGAGGCACTGTTGGGTGCGTTGCTGGGGGGTGGGTTTTTCTTGGTGGTCGGGTGGGTCTATGAAAGGTTCAGCGGGAAAACGGGGCTGGGGGGCGGTGACGTCAAGCTGCTGGCCATGATCGGGGCGTTTCTGGGAGTGGGCTCCTTACCCTTCATCATTTTCATCAGTGCCACCCTGGGTACGGTGGTGGGGCTGGGGCTGATGCTGGCCGGGGGTGCCTGGCGCAGCGGCCAATGGCGCACCACCCGCATTCCCTATGGACCCTTCCTGGCGGCCGCGGCCCTTCTCTATCTCTTTGCCGGCCAGCAACTGGTCCGTTGTTTTGCCTGGCTTTGAAAAAAGCAGTTAGCTAACAAAAAAAAGCCGCAGGCCGAAGCCTGCGGCTGGTTGACAAAATTGACAAGTTATTGATTACCGAGGCTGACACCCTGATCCCTGCTCTTAACGCCCGAACAGGGTCTTTTCCTCAAACCTGGGATCGGTAGTGCCAAAGGGGCGGACAAAGGTATACCCCCCCGGCTTGACGATGAGGCCCTCGGCCGCCGTATCCGTACTGCCGGAAATGGCGCTCATCGGCAGGGTGACGAGAAAGACTCCGGTGCCGGCGATGGTGAGACCCAATCCTATCGGCCTGGCAATCAAGGCATCGGCGGCGACCACCGCGGCGCTGTGGGGCTCCTTGGGAGGCGGTTCGGTAAAGCTCCGCATGCCAGCTCGATCTAAGCTATAACCCAAGACCCCGGCCCAGGCACCGCCGCTGAAGACGCACGTCAGGCTTAGGGCCAGCAAAACCACCAATATCTTGTTTTTCATGAGTGCACTCCCTGGGCGTCAAACCCAATAAACTCTGCTTGCCAATTTATGGCAGGTCGCCAGTTTAAGCCCGCTCAATAGCCAGGCCTGCTGCCGGGCGTGACCGCCGGCTGGCGCTGCTGGGGCAAGACCTCATCCAGACCCACCTTTTCCTTCAGATCCTGAGTGACTCGGGCCCCTTCCTGCATATTAGTTATTATATGAGGGGTAATCAAGACCAAAAGTTCGGTCCTCGTTTTGGATACTCCTTCGGAGCCGAACAAAGGCCCCAGGATGGGCATGCGCCGCAGGCCGGGGATCCCGGCGTTGGTGCGGGTTTTGTCCTCCCGGATGAGGCCGCCCAGGACCACGGTCTGGTTGTCGGCGGTGGTCAGGGTCGTCTTGGCGCTGCGCACCGTAAAGTTGGGGCTGCCGGCGACAGTGGAGGTGGTGGTGTCCACGTCGCTGACTTCCTGGGCAATATCCAGGGTCACCAGGCCCCTGGCATTGATCTGGGGCTTTACCGACAGGATGATGCCGGTGCTGCGGTATTGCACCGTGGAGGTCTGGAACGAAGTGGTTTGGCTGACCAAGGGCACGGACTGGGAGGTAAGGGTGGGCACGTCCGAGCCGATCTGAATGCGGGCCTCCTGATTATTGGCCGCCATGATCTGGGGGCAGGCCAGGATTTCCACCTTACCTTCGGCGGCCAGCAGATTGACAAGACCCTTGAGCTTGTTCAAGGTATCGGTGGCCACAAAGGTAAAGCCACTAGCCGCAGTAAAGGTTGCCGAGGCCGGGCCGGAGATGTCCACTCCCGAAAGGGTTGCCGGGCGCGGTGGCGGTCCCGGTGCTAGACGAACTGGCCACCAGGACACCGCTGGGGCTGGTGCTGGTGCCGGTGGCAGTGTTTGAGGTGGTCCCGGCCGGGGTGCCCCCAATTAAGAACTCGATGCCGTATTTCAACTGATCGGTGAGGGTGACCTCGGCGATAAGCACCTCGTTCAGCACCTGCCGGGGCATGATGTCCAATTGCTTCAGGATCCGGGAGATAATGTTCCATTCATAGGGCGGGGCCACCACCACCAGGAGGTTGTTCTCTTCATCGGGAATGACGCGCACCCCTTCCTTGAGCGCGGTGCCTTCGGCTCCGGCGCCGGTGGCCCGCTCCTTCAGGGGCGAACCTCCCACCTGGCCGCCGGGGACGCCAGCCGCGGCACCGCCCGGGCCCCCGGTCCCGCCGGCGCCGCCGGCGCCGGTCAAGCCCATACTGCCGCTCACGGTCCCACCCATGCCGCCCTGCTGCTGGGTGCCGCCCATGCCGCCCATGCCACCGGCGGTGCCGCCGGTACCACCAAAGGCGGCGCCGCCGGCCTGGATGCCCACCTCGGGCTTAGCCTCTTTGACGGTGGGCGCCGCGGCAGTGCCGCCGTACACCTGGGTGAGGATGCTGGCCAGGTTCTTGGCCTTGTAATTCTCCACGTTATAGACGTGGACGTTGGCCATCATATCGGTCTTGGCATCCAACTGGCGCACCCAGTAAAGGGCCCGCTCCATCAGTTCCGTGGAGGTGGCCAGGACCATTACGCCGTTAAGGCGGCCCACCGGCAGGAAGCTCACCCCGAATCGCGCCTTGTCCTTGCCGGACAGGGTGCCGTAAGCCGCAAAGATAGTCTCCAACTCACTAATGACTTCTTTGGGGGAACTATTATGCACCTTGAGGATGCGCACCTTGGTATGAGCCAGGGCCCGGGTATCCACCAGGTGGATCAATTCCAGCACCTTATCCATGTTCTCGGGGGTATCCACCACGATCAGGGAATTGTGGGAGGCCTCCCCGATACTACCGGCGGTGGAGAGGAGAGGTTTCAACACCGCCAACATCTCCTTGGCCGGAGTCTGCTCCAGGAAAACCACCTGGGCCCGCATGCCTGGAGGCACGGCACCTCTGGTGTAAACCGGCAGGCCCCGGGCTGAGGCCTTGTCCATGGGCACGATCCGGTAGACCCCGTCCGGCCCCTTGATCATGGTGGCTCCATTGACGCTCAGCAGGCTCTCCATGATGGACATGAGCTCACTTTCGCTCAGTTTGCCGGTAGCCCGGACATTGACGGAGCCCTTGACCTTGGGGTCGATGGAATAATTGAGCCCCATGGTTTCGGCCAGGACACGTACAGCCTCAACCAGGTCAGCGTTTTTCAGATTGAGGTCAATAGGATAGACCTTCTCCCCTGCCTTCGGGGCCGGCCGGGAGGTGGGGAGCTTTTTCAGACGGGCAGTATAGCTT
Organism: uncultured delta proteobacterium; assembly: GCA_963701845.1. Taxonomy (GTDB): domain Bacteria; phylum Desulfobacterota; class Desulfobaccia; order Desulfobaccales; family 0-14-0-80-60-11; genus JAPLJC01. The sequence goes on from CAVPBF010000006.1 coordinate 475,807, forward strand.
TCCAGGCCTCGGTCTCCAATATAGGATTCCTCTTCCTTTTCCTTAGGTGGCTTCGCTTTTTTGACGAACTTGTGTTCCGGGATGACCGGCGATTGAAAGACCTTCACCGGCACCTTCCGAGCTTCGGGAGGGGTGGGCGGGGTCACCTGGGATGGACCGGCGCAACCCGCGAGCCCCATGGCGAGGAGAACAGACAGAAAGACTGGGAACCACTCAGCCAGGAGGTGTTTTTCCACGATTCCGCAGGAAATGCGCATTATTTTCACGCTGGAGCCTCTATTCTGGGAAGTTTAGGGTCTTTTTGCCTTCTTTGTCTTGGAACACCACTGCTTCACTGGTTATTTCCACCACTTTAAAGCCCTCATAGTCTTCGCCCTGGCGCACCACATCCACTTGGGCCGTCTGGTTCGCCGGGCGGCCCGGGGCTGGGGCGGCTTTGGAACTGATCAAGGCGAACCGGTCGGAGCCGATCACCATAATCCCCATGAGCTGCCGGCCCTCCAGGGTGCCCTGGGCGTTGGCGGGTTGCTCCTCGGAGCCGGCGCGATTCTGGCTGAACAGGTCCTTGGCCGCCACCACCAGAAAGGCGCTCAGAGGCTGCTGATCCCGCAACATGGGATTCTGGGGCAACTCAGGCCCCTTGCCGGGCCGGGTAGCTACCGGTCCTGCGGTTCCGCCCCACCAAATGCGGACGGTGGCCAGGAGCAGCAGGCAATTGACCGTCACCAGGATAATATGCCACAGATTGAAGCCCCGGCGCCAGATCAACTGGAGACCCCCACACTTTTTTTAATCACCCCGGAGATCACCAGATTGACCTGCAAGACGGAACTGCCTTTGGCCCCCATTACCCAGCGGGGGGCGTTGACTTCCAGTTCCGGGACGAACAAGAGCTTCTGGTTGTGCTCCAGTTGATAAAGAATGGTGAGTAATTGCCTAGTGGTACAGGCCAACTGCACCTGTATCGGCACCTCCAGGTAAGGGCCGGCCTCCCGGGGCTGCAGGACCTTGGCGCTGGTCAGCTGCACCCCATTGTCCTGGGCCAATTTCTTCAAAATTTCCTGGAGATCGGCTGAGGCTACCGCCGGGTTGCTACCGGTTAGAAACTGGCTCTCCGCCTTAGCCAGGGCCGCTTTCATGGCCTTGTTGCCCTGTTCGATCCGGGCCTTACTGGCCACCAGACTCTGGTATTTGGCCAGCAACTGGCGCTTACGGACCAGTTCCTGGGACCAGCTGTCATGCAGACCCCATAAGGGGCTGATCACCGCCAGATAGACCAGGACCAGCAGCAAAGCGCCGCCGCCGATCAGGGCCAGGCGCCGCTGCTGGGGATTCAGCCGCTCAAACTGCCGGCTCGAATCACTTAAAATCTGCTTTAATCTTAAAATGTTCTTGTTTGGTGGCATCGGTCACTATAGGTGAAGCGAATTCGGTATTGGTCAACCAGCCGGATTTCTCCAACCGGGGGATTAAATCGGAAGCCGATTTGGATATCCCACTGATATCCAGGCTCTGCCTGCTGAGGCGCAGATTGAAAAGCCAGGTGTTGTCGGGGATTAGCTCGGTCAGGTCTTTCAGAACCCTGAGCTTATCGGGAGTGCTGCCCATCTTGCGGAAGTTTTCCATCTGCTTGGCCAGGGTCCGGCTCTCCTCCAACTGGCGCTCGACGCCCCGCGCCTCAGGCTCCAACTTGGCCAGTTGGCTGTTCATCTGATAGAGCACCACGCGTTCGTGGATAAAGCCGCTACCGGCCCAGAGGCAGCAAAGGCCCAGAAAGACCAGGAGCATCAGGGTATTGAAGTTAAAGCGGCCCAGGTGCACCATGGCCCGCTCCGAGACCGGCAGCAGGTTGCCCAGCAGGGAGACCTTGCCCAGGCTCCTCAGGGCGGCCCCCACTGCGGCCAGGGCCCCTTCCTGCTCCGTTTCCGGCGGCAGGTTTTGGATTGCCAAGTGGCTGGGGTAGACCAGATTCAGGTTTTGGGACTCGCTCAAGGCGGTGGCCTGGAACCCCGAACCGCTCTGTCCATACAGGCAAATGGCCTTAAACTGGTGTCCCGCGGCCCTGAGGCGCTCGATTTCGCCACCCAGAAGCCGGTTGAGATCGGCTCCGGGGGAGGTGCGCCCCTGGCGGAAGGCCCGGATGGTCTGGCCCTGGATGTGGGCCAACTCGAAGGCCCCCGACTCCAGGTGCAGCAGCAACCAGGAAGGCGGCAGTTTGGCGGCCAATTGGGAGAAGGCGGTGGCCACCGCGGCGGGACCCAACTCCACGGCCATGGGCCGCAATCCGGCCTGGGACAGGAGGTTGAGGCTGCCGTCCACCGCTTCCCGGGGCAGGGCCATCAACATAATGTGGATCTCGGTATCCGTCTCTCCCAGGATTTGATAATCGTAATAGAGGCGCTCGGCCGGCAGAGGCAGAAACCGGTCCAGTTCGTAGGTCACCACCTGGGGCAGGTTCTCGGCCGCGGCCCGAGGCAGGGCCGCCGGACGCAGGAAACCCAGGTCCCGGCTCACCGCCAGGCTTACCGGGCAACCTTCCAGCCCCCATTGGACCACAGCATCCTTGAGCCGCGTCGCCAGGGCCTCGGCTTCGCCCTGCCGCTCCAGCCGCAGGATATGCTGCACCTGGAAGCCTTTGAGGCCCTTTTCCACCTGGGCCAGGGTCAGGGCGGACTCATCCAGATAAACCCCCAGGCCCTCGGCGCCGGTCAGAACGGCGGAGGAGAAACTCTGCCACAGGTCGCTAAAGTTGAAGCTCAATTTCATAACTTCCATCCACCCGGAATCCGGCCTTATCCGGGGAAATCATCCACCCAAGAGAGGATTTGCCAGGCACTTTGCAAAGACGAGTCTATCCGCACTATGGCCTTGACGGTTTGCCTCCCGCCCTTCTTATTTACCATACCCGTTGACTTAATTGTAAAAAAAGGTGATGTCGCAAAGGTCACCGGCTGGAACTGGCCCGGCTGAGCGGCCACACCCAATGGCGCGATATCCTGGAAATTGCGAAAGAGCTGGTGCCGTCTGGTCATGATGATGTTCTGGGCCACCTCCGGGGGAAACCCCCTGGTCAATAAGACTGCCATAGGTGCGGTGTTGATATTGACTCCCTGGCCGACACCCTGGACGGTCAGCCACTCGCTGAGGCGGGGCAGTATGGAGCTGTTCTCGAAGCCTCGCACCCAGCCCAGCTCTTCCACCGCTTCCAGGGGCCCGTTCCGGGCCACGTAAGGTGGGTCCAAACCCAGGTAATAACTGCTCTTGGCTCCGTAGGGGCGGGGTTGATCCCCGTCGCTGCGCCAGTCCAGGATGGAGTCCACCATGGTGCGAACTTTCTCCGGGGGAAACTCCAAGGCCGTGAAGAGGCCGGTCAGATTTTCTTCGCTGGCCTGGTTGATATTGAGCTTGCCGCCCTCATCTTCCACCCGCACCTGCACCGTGCCCCCGGGCATTTGGATCAGGTGAGACTCCTGGCTCCCCCGCCAGGCGGCCGCCAGGTTGGCCGCGGCCTCCGCGGAACCGCTCGAGGTGGTCAGGCTGGACTCCAGGATTTTGGCCTCCAAGAGTTTGCCCATGGCGTAATAGACTCCGCCCTCCGCCAGGCGACGGCACTGGCTGGCTTCCCGGAAGTTGGCGGCGAGCAGCAGCTCAGTGCGCCATTCCTGGGCCCAGCTCAACACCATGACACTAATGAGGGTCAGGATCATGAGCACCAGCAGCAGCACCACGCCCTGCTCATCCCGGGGGCCGCGCCGGCTCCTATTTGATCTTAAATTCCGCCACATGAATGGGGATTTCCACTTCGAGGGGCGGCTGGCCGTTCAGGGTCAGGGAGACCTTGACCCAAGCCGGCAAGGCACCGACCTTTTTGCCGTCCCAGGTTTCGTATTCATCATTGCCAGTTCCGTAGGTAAAGTGCAGATCGGTCACATCTCTCAGGATGATCTGGCGGATCTCAACTCCCTCGGGGTCCCGGTACCAGTTGACGTTTTTGGTCTGTTCCACCGCCAGGACGCCGTGGTGGGCCTCATCCTCCCCCAGGAGCAGCCGCCAATGGTAAACGCCCCCCAGATTGTGGGCCTCCAGGGGCACCAGGGTGAAAAACCGCATCTGGCGGCGCTCGCCGATAAAATAGACCGGGTTGCCCAAAGTCCCCAGAACCGCGGAGGTCAGGGAGCGCTCCAGGATGGCCACGCCCACCCGCTGTTCCTGCAGCCGCTCCGCCGCCACCCGGCCCCGGCCCAACGCCTTCAGGCTCAGGTTAAGGGAGCCGTAGGCCACCAGGGAGAGGAGGCTGGTCAGGGCCAGGGCGATCATCAGCTCCAGCAAAGTGAAACCGGTTTGTCCGTGGGAACTCATCACTTGCTCTGCCGGGAGGCGGCGCGGATAGTTTCCAGGGACACGGACGGGGTCCGGCGCCGCTCCTTCCAGGATACCGTCACCTGGATCAGGGAGCACCTGACCAGGCTATTGGGCGCGGCCACTTCGTATTGGGGGGTGACCTTCACCTGGTAGCTGTAAGCCCCGTCCTGACCCGAGTATTGTCTGGCGGACAGGTCCATGGCGTTGCAGCCATCTTGCAGCACCCTATTCGCCGTCTGCAGGGCTCGGGCGTGTCCCAGGGCGGTCTCCTGAGCCATCATGGCGCCGCTGAGTACATGGAGAAGCACCACCAGCACCAGCCCCATGATGGCGGTGGCTACCATCACCTCCAGAAGGGTGAATCCCTGACAATTGGCCTCCCGCCGCGGGGGCGCAGAAGCATCCCCCTTTTTAAAAAGGCGGTTGGGGGGATGCATAAATAAGCCTTTCAGAATCCCCACAAATCCCCCTTTAGACCAGGGGGACTTTAAAAATCTCTCAAAAAACCGCGGTGGAATAGTTGTCATGCCATTGCACCAAACAGGCTAAGCCTGTCCCTCTGCGATCTTGAGGGTAACCTTGCCGGTAATGATTTCCACCTCCAGGTTATAGACGCGGCCGGTGGGGTCGGTCATCGTCAGCTTGCCGCCGCTGGAGGTGCCGTCGGGGTAGAAGGCAATATACCCCTGGCGCCGGTCCGTTCCCTTCCAGACCAGGCGGACATCCCCCAGGCGCATCCCGGCCAGGACCCCCTGGCGGTTAGAGCCCTCCAGCCAGTAGCGCCCGTTTCCCTTATCCAGGAAGACCCGCACCCGCTGATGGTTGGTGGCCGCCTGGCTGCGGGCCAGCCTCAAGACCGTGGTAAATTGACGTAAGTTGCTTCGGTCCTGCTCTTTTTTGACGGCGCGTAGCAGGCCAGGCAGCACCAGGCCCAGGAGCAGGGCCAGGAGGGCCATGACCACCACCAACTCCAGGAGGGTGAAGCCGCCTTCCCCCCAGGGAACGGTCTTTCCGACCCGGGTGGGAGCGAGACGATGCCTGAACAAATGCGAATTCATCCTTGCTTCACAGAGGTCCTGATTACTCGGTTTGCCAGTTGGTGATGGCGATGTTGTCGCCTTCTCCGCCGAGTTGACCGGTGGCCCCGAAGGAGAACAGGTCATAGGGCCCATGTTCGCCAGGGCACTTATAGACGTACTCCCGGCCCCAGGGGTCCTTGGGCGCCGGCTTGTCCAGGTAAGGCCCGCTCCAGGACGACAGGCTCTCGGGCTTAGAGTACAGGACCTTGAGCCCCTCTTCGTCCGTGGGATAGCGACCCACGTCCAGGTGGAACAGGTCCAGGGCCGTGGCCAGCATCTGGATCTGGGTCTGGGCCGTCTTGACCTTGGCCTTGGCCACCCGCCCCATGAGGCGGGGAGCCACCAACATAGCCAGCAGGCCCAGGATGAACAGGACGACCATCAATTCGATAAGGGTGAAACCTGCCTGTCGCGGCGATTTATCTTTCAAAGCTGCTGCACCTCCTAGAAAACCGTTTCCCGTTACGCGCTAGCCCTGATCAAAATTGAATCTCATAGAGGTTCAGGATGGGCAGCATCAAGGAGACAATGAAAAAGGCCACCAATACCGCGGTGCCCAGGATTAACACCGGCTCCAGCAGGGCCATCAGCCGCTGCACCGCGGTCCGGGCGTCGTTTTCCAGGGATAGGGCCGCGGACAGCAGCATGTCTGCCAGATTGCCGGTCTCTTCGCCGATGGCGACCATTTGCAGGAACAACTCCGGGAACATTCCCACTTTTTTCAATAAGACCGAAAGCTGCTGCCCTTTTTCCACGTTGGCCAGCACCCCGGAAAGAGAACGGGCCATAAAGCGATTGGCCACGGAATTGATCACCACCTTGAGGGAGGTGACCATAGGGACCCCATTGTTGAGCAGGGTGCCCAAGGTTTTGGCGAAAAAGGCGGCGGCTACCCGCCGGCTCAAATCTCCTACGAAGGGCGCGGTCATTTTGAAGCGGTCCAGGGCCATCTGGCCCTGGGGGCTCCGGGCCAGGCGCGAGACGATCATGACCGCCAGGGCCGTCAGCAGCCCCGCCGCCCACCAGTAGGAACGGAAGGCGTGGCTCAGGGCCAGCAAGAATTGGGTGCTCCAATAGAGGTTCGGCCCCATTTGCTTGAAAAAATCCTCGAAGCTCGGCACCACGAAAAGGAGCATGAGGGTGAGAAGGAGGCAAGCCACTACCACCAGGATGACGGGATAGATCAAGGCCGAGATGAGATAACTGCGAAAATCGCTCACCGTCTTGAGATAATCCCCCAGCCGCTCCAGGGCATCGTCCAGGAAGCCGCCGGTTTCACCGGCCGCGACCAGGCTGACGTAGAGCGACGAGAAGACCCGGTGCCGAGCCAGGGAGTCGGACAAGGATTTGCCCCCTTGCAGGTCCCGGTGCACCTGGGCCAGGATCTCCTTCATGGAGGACCGGCTGGTCACTTCCTGGAGGGCCAGCAGGCTGCGATCGAGGGGGAGCCCCGCCTTCAGGAGGGCTCCCAGTTCCTGGGTAAAGTGCACCACTTCCTTGAGAGGCACCCGGGGGCCGCGGCTGCGCCCCAGGCCGCCTTTCCGGCCCGCGGTCTCTTCTTTACGGCTGATGCGCAGGGGGATAAGGCCGCCTTGTTGGAGGTGCTGCACCACCAGGCGTTCCTCCCGGGCCTCCAGGGTGCCGGTGACCACGTTGCCGCCCGGGTCACTAGCCCGGTAATGATAAAGGGGCATATCTTTAAATACCGTTTTCGGTTTTCAGTTTTCGGTTAAAAAAAATATGAAATGCCATTAAGTTACACCTTAAGCTGATTGCCTTTCAGAGAGAACCAGGATAACGGCGGCCACGGGCCGCCCTATGAAACTGACCACTGACAATTTTCATTCCTGGGTCACCCGGAGGACTTCCTGCGTGGTGGTGAGGCCCTGGGCCACCTTGACCCAGCCGTTCTCCGCCATGGTCTGCATCCCTTGAGACATGGCGGCTTGGCGGATGGACGCCGCCTCTGCCCTATTCAAGATCAATTGGCGAATGGTCTTGTCCACCAACAAAAGTTCGTAGATGCCGGTGCGGCCCTGGTAGCCGGTATGAGCGCAGGCGGGGCAGCCCTGGCCCACGAACAATTGGACCGGTTCCTGGGTCGGCAGGCCGTTCGGCGCATTTTTAGCCAATTCCAGCTTGGCTGCTTCCGGCGGCAAGGGCACGCGGCATTCAGGGCAAATGACGCGCACCAGCCGCTGAGCCAGGATGCCGATAATCGCTGAAGCCAGCAGAAAGTCCTCAACGCCCATCTCTAACAGACGGGAGATGGCTCCGGCCGCGTCGTTGGTGTGCAGGGTGCTGAAGACCAGGTGGCCGGTGAGGGCGGCGTGCACCGCAATTTCGGCGGTTTCCCGGTCCCGGATCTCGCCCACCAGCACCACGTCCGGGTCCTGGCGGACGATATGGCGCAGGGCCCGGGCAAAGGTAAGGCCGATACCGGCCTTCACCTGCATCTGGGTGACCCCGGCCAGGCGGTACTCCACCGGGTCCTCGATGGTGATGATCTTCTTGTCCGGCGAATTGATGATTTCCAGGGCGCCATACAAGGTAGTGGTCTTGCCGCTGCCGGTGGGCCCGGTGACCAGAAGCATGCCGTAGGGCTTGTGAATCAGCCCGTCGAACTGTTTCAGTTCCCGGGCTGGGAAACCCAGGCGATTCAGGTCCAGAATAACCTTTTCCCGATCCAGGATACGGATAACCATGCTCTCCCCCAACAAGCGTGGGAAGGGTGGAGACCCGGAAATCGATATCGTGGCCCTGGACCTTGAGGCGGAAGCGGCCGTCCTGGGGCAGCCGCCGTTCGGCGATGTCCAGACGGGACATGATTTTCAGGCGAGAGAGGACCGCAGCCTGCAGCCCTTTGGGGGGTGATTCGGCCTCGTAGAGGAGGCCGTCTTTGCGGTAGCGTACCCGGAAGGAGTCTTCGTAGGGCTCCAGGTGGATGTCACTGGCCCCCATCTGAATAGCCCGGAGCACCAGGAGATTGACTAACTGGATGATGGGCGCCTCCCGGGCCATATCCCGGAGATGGCCGATTTCGGAGGTCTCCTCCGAGGCCAGGTCCATGTCCTCCGGCTCCAGGTCGCCCACCAGCCGGGACATGGCGCTCCCCGGCCGGTAAACCGTATCGATGTATTCCAGGATTTCTTCTTCGGCGGCGGGTACGGCTGCTACCTTGGCGCCCAAGGCCACCTCCAGGGCTTGAAAGGCGTCCTGATCATCGGGGTCGGCCATGGCCGTAACGACCTGCCCGTCTTCCCGTTTCAGGGGCAGACAGCGGTTTTCCTTTAAGAAGCGGATAGAGAGGCCCTCGAAGGGTTCGATGGGTCCCCAATCCTTCAGACTGGCAGGATGAATATCCATAAGTCATGATCCTTTGGGTCCGGTCGCCGGCTGCGTTTTACCGGGAAAATCATTCCCGCTGCCCCGGTGCGCCGTGAGCGGGAGGGACGGCGGGGGCCGGTTGAGCCTCCCCGCCGCTCCCCGGAGCCGGCGGCGGGGCTTCGTGGCCAGATATTTCCGGGGGCTCCGTCGGAGGCGGCATTAACTTCGGCGGAGGGACCGGTCCTCGGGGCGTGGCTGGTGGAACTATCTGGGGGGGCGGCGTCCCTATTGGGGCTGGCGCCTGGACCCCGCCGGGCTTGCCGGGCTCTGCCGGCGCTTCATTGGAGATATGCAGGGTCCCCTCTTGGTCGGTGAAGCGCGCGACCTTGGCGCTTATCCCGGGTGGGCTCCAAAGGAAAACCACAATGAGAGTGAAGACTGGAATCCATCTCATGTCAACCGGTGCTCCCTGCTGCATCGTTTCCCTGGCCTGGGGCCATTTTTGTTCAACAGTTTTAATAATTAATTTTAATTATAGATAATCCAAAAGGCAAGGAAAGGAGTGCGGCCCAATCCTCAGGTAATTTATACGCTATTAAGTATAGCAATGAAAGGGGGAAGGTAGGTTCTGGGGGACGCCGCCGCAGGAGGAAGGAAACTGCTGACCCTCCCTCCTGATTTTTCAGGGCAGTTTTAGGAGAGAATTTCCCTCAGGGTGGCGATTACCCGGTCCTGGTCCTCCTCGGTCAGCTCAGGGTAGAGGGGCAGGATGATGCTGCGGTCCTGCAAGAGTTCGCTCACCGGCAGGGGGTGCCGCCGGGGCAGGTCGCGGTAAGCCGGCTCCCGGTGGGCGCACATCACCCCTCGCCGGGTATGGATGGACCGGGCCAGCAGGGCCTGTATCAGTTCCACCTGGGACAGGCGGGAGTCGCCGGTTAGAATGATCCAGAAGGATTGCCAGTTGCTGCGGGCGAAGTCCGGCTCCCGGGGCAGGATCAGTCGGGGGTGGCCGGACAAGCCCTCCCGGTAGCGGGCCACCAGGCGCCGACGGTCCGCCACCAGGCCGGGAAGGCGCTTGAGTTGCTCCCGGCCCACGGCCCCCTGGATGTCGCTGAGGCGGTAATTGTAGCCCACTTCCAGGTACTGCTCGAACCTCACCTTGGCGGCGCCATGGCGTTCGGCGGTGGACAGGGACATGGCGTGAGTACGGAGCCGGGCCAGACGGGCCATGACCTCAGGATCGCTCCCCGTGACCATGCCGCCGTCGCCGGTGGTGAGGACCTTGCGGGGATGAAAAGAAAAGGTGGCGAGCCAGCCCCGGGGCCGGCCGATGGGTTCCCAGAGGCCCTGGTCCAGGCTGATTTCCGAACCGATGGCGCAAGCCGCGTCTTCCACCACGGGCAGATGCTGTTGGTCAGCCAGGGCCAGAATCCGCCCCAAATCGCAGGGCATCCCCAACTGGTGCACCGCAAGGATGGCCCGAGTGCGAGGGGTGACGGCGGCTTCGAGTAGGTCCGGATTGAGGTTGCCCGTTTCCAGCTCCACGTCCACGAAGACCGGGGTAGCGCCTACGTAGCGTACGGCGTTGGCCGTGGCGATGAAGGAGGAGCTGACGGTGATGACTTCGTCGCCAGGCTGCAGGTCCAGGGCCAGCAAGGCCAGGTGCAGAGCGGCGGTGCCGCTGGAGCAGGCCACCGCCAGCGGCGCTCCCACCAGGGCGGCAAATTCCTTTTCAAAGGCCTCCACCTCCGGCCCCTGGACCACCCAACCGGAGAGGATGGCCCGCCGGGCCGCGGCGGCCTCCTCCTCCCCCAGGGTCGGCCGGGCTACGGGGATTGGCTGCATGAATAATCTCCTTGCTTAATTATCGGGGAGGGGACCAGGGGCGGATGGCCCCGGCCCTCCCCTCATAAAGGCCTTCACTTTTCTGCCGCCAGATCCCAGGCGAGGCGGGCGGCGCCCAGGAGGCCGGCGTCGTCGCCCAGTTTAGCCGGGGAGACGCTCACGGCTTCCGGCGGGAATAGGGTGAGCCGGTGGTGCAGTTCCTCGTGCAGGGCTGGTTCGAAAACCTCCCAAGCCCCGGCGAAACGGCCGCCGATGATCACCCGGGAGAGGCCCAAGAGGTGGACCACCGTGGCGATGGCCAGCCCGAGGCTGCGACCCACCCGGTCGAAGGCCCGCCGGGCCAGGGGATCGCGGTTGAGGGCGGCCGCCACCAGGGCTTCCCCCCGGATGGCGTCCGGATCGGTGGCATACAGGTCCTGGAGCCAGGAGGGGGCTCCTTGGGCCAATTGCTCCTTGACCCAGTCCACGGTCCAGGGGGCCGAAGCCAGGGTCTCCAGGCAGCCCCGGTTGCCGCAGTGGCACTTCCGGCCATCCGGCTCCACGGTAATATGGCCGATCTCACCGGTGGTGCCCTGGGTGCCCTGCCAGAGGCGGCCGTTCAAGATGAGGCCGCCGCCCACCCCGGTTCCCAGGGTAATGCCCAGCAGGTTCTGGTGCCCGGCGCCGGCCCCCAGCCAATGCTCACCCAGGGCAAACAGGTTGGCGTCGTTTTCCAGGAACACCGGCCAGGGAAGCTTAGGCTGCAGATATTCCACCAGGGGGCAGTCGTTCAGGGCGGGAATGTTGGGGGAAAAGGCCACCCGGCCTGCCTGGGAGAGAATCCGGCCGGGGATGCCGAAGCCCACGGCTTTGATTTCGACGTGGCGGGAGCGGGCGTCGTCGCCGATAACCCCCAAGTCCTTGGCCAGGGTGGAAACTATGGCATTCTGATGGGGCATGGTGGCGGTGGCCCGTTCCCAGCGGGCCAGGATCTCTCCGCCGGGGGAGACCAGGGCCAGGCGGACGTTGGTACCGCCCAAATCAATGCCCACAACCGCCGCATCTTTTGCCATCAGGGCCTCATCTCCGGAAAAAGTTCCTGGATAGCCGAGGTTGCTAGAGCCCCGGCCCGCACCAGGCGAGGGGGACTCACGGTGACATCCACGATGGTGGAGGGCAGGCCGCCGGGGCAAGGGCCCGCGTCCAGGATCAGATCCACCTCATTGCCCAATTCCCGGGCCACCGCCGCGGCCGTCGCCAGCGGCTCCCGCCCGGAACGATTGGCGCTGGTGCCGGTCAAGGGCAACCCCAGGGCCGCCAGCAAGCGGCAGACCGGGCCCTGGCGGGGCTGGCGAAGCCCGACGGTGCCGGTGCCGCCGGTGAGTAAAGGCGGCAAATCCAATCTGGCCGGCAAAATCAGGGTTAAGGGACCGGGCCAAAAGGCCGCCATCAGCGGTAAGGCCGCGGCCGGCACCTCCCGAATCACCTGGAAAAGCATCTCCGGGCCGGCGATGAGCACCAGGACCGGCTTGGCCGCCGGCCGCGCCTTCAAGGCGAAAAGCCGGGCCAGGGAGGCCGGGTCAAAGGGATTGACCGCCAGGGCGTAAAAGGTCTCGGTGGGCAGCGCCAGAACGCCCCCGGACCGGAGGACCTTCCGGGCCTCGGCGAAGAAAGCTTCGGCCTGGTCCTCCTGCCAAACCCAGATGCGCGCCATGCCTCATAATAACTACCGTGGTCCCGTCTGGCAAGGGATTAGCGGATAGCTGTCGGCCTGCCGCGGTCGGCAAAAGAAATTCAGCCTCCTGCAGAAATAAGATGATCATGGAGCGCCGCCGAGGACGGCGGTTTCCCATTTGACCTGTCTACTTTCTCACCTTCCCAGTCAGGTGATCAAGATCTATTCTAATGACCAGGGTCTTATCCAGGGATTCAGCCGCTTTAACCTTGCCCTTTTCGATGTGGGCCCGGTCGGTATAATACTTTTCCACCAGGGCGATCAGCGCGGCCAATTTTTCCCGGTCATCCTGGACCTCGACCGCCTGCCCGAAGGCCATGGCGCTCCGGTATTGCATGCTGTATTTATGGGGCAGGGGCTCGGCCTCGAGGACCACACAGAAGCTCACCTGATTATTCCGACGCAACAGGGTTAACTTCTTGCCTTCCGGGGCGCAATGCAGATAAAGCTTTTTATCCTGATAAACATAACTAAACGGCACGCCATAAGCATAATCGTCGGGGGCGTTGATGGCCAGGACGCCGTACAGTCCCTGGACCAGGATGGCCTCGGCTTCGGCACGACTCACCTGCCGCTGGTGCAATCTCATTTCCTGGAACACTTTATTTTTCCTTTCCTTGTATCAGCCTTTGCCGGCGCACCTCGAACAGGGCCACCGCGCCGGCGGTGGCGGCGTTGAGCGAGCCGATCTCCGGGGCGGCCTGGGGGATGGCCAGGACCAGGTCGCATTGGCTTCGCACCCGGAGGCGCAGGCCCTTCTCTTCGCCGCCGATGACCAGAACCAAAGGCCCGGTGAGGTCGGCCCGGTAGAGGCTTTGTGGGGCGCCGGCGTCGGTCCCGATGACGAACAGGCCGGCCTCCTTGAGTTGCATCAGGCACTGCGCCAGGTTGGTGACCCGATAAACCGGCAGGTATTCCAGGGCCCCGGCCGCGGCCTTGGCCACCGCCGGGGTGACGCCCGCGGCCCGGTCCTTGGGGATGATGACCCCGTGGGCCCCGGCGCTCAGGGCGCTGCGGCAGAGGTTGCCCAGGTTCATGGGGTCGGTGAGGCTGTCGGCGGCCACCAGGAGGGCGGGCTCCGTCAGCTCCGGCAGGCGGTCCAGCAGATCCGACTCGGAGCGGTAGACATAGGCGCCGCGCCGGGCCATGACCCCCTGGTGGTGCGGGGTGCCGCAGAGGCGGTCCAGGGCGGCCCGCTCCTGGACCCGGAAGCGCACCTTGGCGGCCCGGGCCAGGCGCCGCACCTCATCGAGCCAGGGGCCTCCGATCCCCTGGGCCACGATGACCTCTTCCAGGGGGCTCTCCTGCTGGCGCAGGGCAGCTAAAACGGGATGGCGGCCGTAGATGATGTCGGTCATATTCGGTAATTTATGCTCTAAAAATGCCCTGCAAAGAAGGTCTTTTTGCGATTAATGGTTAATTAAACCCGTTTAAGTTGATAAACCTGGGACAGTTGGCCACACCGGGTGTTCCCCACCCAATTGAATTTTGCGGTAATTGTGCCGCTTTGGTGCCGCTTGAAGCCGGAGGCGGATGACCAGCAAGCCCCTTTAATTCCAGGAAAATCCAGCTTAGAGCCACAGCCGTTGCGGAACAAAGCCAACCCTGACGCTGGTTTAAGAATAATCGCACACAACTGTTCCACATTATCCTTTAGTCACATAAACAAGGAGAAAATTCCAGAAAAGAAAAGATAATTGGCTGCTTTTCTATTCCGAAAAGCTCGATCTCACGCAAAGAAGCAATACGCCAAGCAAGACCACACCAAGGTCAGGTGCGCAGTGCGCACCCTACGTGGCTGTCCTGGACAGGCGAGGGCGCCTGTCCTACATTTTGTCTGCTCTGAAGTATCCTTCGCAGGGAGCGTCTTTTGCATTAAAAATGGTGCGTGGAAAGCACCCTGCATAAAGCTTGTTCCAAGGTTCCGCTTGGGGGCGCAAATTTAAGCTAAGTTCCTGCTTCCCAAGTCCAAAGCAGGAGCTTTGGATAAAGGGACGTTCCCAAGCTGGAGCTTGGGAACGAGAGGAAAAAGCAAGCCCGCACCAAGGTCAGGTGCGCAGTGCGCACCCTACATGGCTACATGGCGGGCGAGACGCCCGCCCCACCAAGGCTATTTTCCCTTTTCGCTTTTACCTTTTTCCCCTCTTCCCGCCGCTCCCTGCAGCTATTACTTTTATCCAACAAAGGGTATAATCGAATCTCGGATTTATCAAGCTAAACACTCATGGATGCGGAACTCAACCAATTTTATCAGCATCTGACCGTGGAACGGGGGCTGGCGGCGCTGACCGTGGCCGCCTATGCGAGTGATCTCCAGGATTTCTGGCAATTTGCCGAGGAACGGGAGCTGTCCGCCTGGACTGCGGTGTCCCTGAATGATCTGCAAGACTACCTGGCCAACCTGGAAGGGCGGGGCCTGTCGGCCCGCAGCCGGGCCCGGAAGCTCTCGGCCCTGCGCCAGTTTTTCCGGTTCCTGCAGCGGGAGGAGAAGCTGAAGGCCAATCCCGTGGAACTCTTGGACTCCCCCCGTTTGCCCCGGCGGTTGCCCAAGGTGTTGGGGGAGGATGAGGTGGCGGCTTTGTTGAATGGGCCGGACCCCGGCACCCCTCTGGGGCAGCGGGACGCGGCCCTGCTGGAGCTGCTTTATGCCACCGGGCTCCGGGTCTCGGAGTTGGTGGGTCTGACCCTGAAGCAACTGGACTTGCGGCGAGGGGTGGTGCGGCCCCTGGGCAAAGGCTCCAAGGAGCGGGTGGTGCCCATGGTGGCGCAGGCTACGGCGAAGATCGAGCTGTTCCTGGCCCAGGGCCGGGTTCAGCTCCTCAAGGGCCGCCAGAGTCCCTATCTCTTCGTCAATGTCCGGGGCGGGAAGCTGAGCCGCCAGGGTTTTTGGAAGATCTTGAAGCACTATGCCCTGAAACAGGGAATTGGGAGCCTGAGCCCGCATACTTTGCGCCACTCCATGGCCACCCATCTGCTCTCCCGGGGGGCCAACCTGCGGGTGATCCAACTGCTGCTGGGCCATGCCGACCTGGCCACCACCCAGATCTACACCCATCTGGACGCGGCGCGCTTGAAAAAGGCGCACGAGAAGGCCCATCCGCGCTCATGAAACGTAAGATTGATTGCTAAGGAATTGGTGGGCAGTGCCCACCCTACAATAACGGCACAGGCGAGACGCCTGTGCCACCAAAGCCAAGATTGGTTACCCAATTATTTATATTTTTAAAACGCACATAGTTATTTCTAAAGATATAAAGGCACTTAACTTAATTGGAGCGGAAAAAGATTCCTTCCCCCTCACCCTACCCTCTCCCCCATTTTTTGGGAGAGAGGGGATAGAAATAAACCCTCTGGATGATAAATTGGGCCAGGAAAATAGTTAATGGACCAGCGCAATCCCAATCACCGCCAGAATAATCATAACGAGCCGCCCGCCTCGCCCCGCACCCTGGAGGTGATCACCACCCACCTGAACGCCGACTTCGACGCCATGGCCTCCATGGTGGCGGCCAAGAAGCTCTATCCGAGGCGCCTCCTGGTCTTTCCGGGCTCCCAGGAGCGCAACCTGCGGGATTTTTTCATCCGCTCCAGTTTTTATTTCCTGGATTTTGCCCGGAGCCGCAACGTGCCGCCGGAGGAGATCAAGCGCCTCATCCTGGTGGACACCCGCCAGTCCTCCCGCATCGGCAAATTCGCCGAGGCGGCCGCTGTCCGGCGAAGTGGAAATCCACGTCTACGACCACCACCCGATCCCGCCGAAGACGTCCACGGCAGCCTGGAAGTGGTGGAGATGCGGGCTCCACCACCGCCATCCTGACCCGGCATAATCCAGGAGCGGGGCCTCGCCCTGGCGCCCCAGGAGGCCACCATCATGGCCCTGGGGATTTCGAGGATACCGGCTCTTTCACCTTCGCCTCCACCACGCCCCAGGATTTCGAGGCCGCCGCCTTTCTGCTGAGCCAGGGGGCCGACCTCAACGTGGTCTCCGAGATCATCACCCGGGAACTCACCGCCGAGCAGGTGGCCCTGCTCGAACGACCTGCTGGAGCACTCCACCAGCTTTCACGTGAGCGGCATCGAGGTGGTCCTGGCCCGCACCACAGCCCCGGAGTATGTGCCGGATTTTGCCGTGGTGGCCCATAAGCTCATGGACATGGAGAACATCCAGGTGCTCTTTGCCCTGGCCCAGATGGAGGACCGGGTCTTCGTGGTGGGCCGCAGCCGGCTGCCGGAGGTGGACGTGGCCGAGATTCTGGCCGAACTGGGCGGCGGCGGCCACAGCTACGCCGCCTCCGCCGCCATCAAGGACCAGCCCCTGGCCCAGGTGGAGGAAAAGCTGCGCCAGATTCTGCAAGACCGGGTCCATCCCGGGCGCCGGGCCCGGGAGATCATGTCCTTCCCGGTGAAATCGGTGACCGCCGGAGGTCACCCTGGAGCGAGGCGGAACTGATCCTTAACCGGTACAGCATCAACGCCCTGCCGGTGGTGGCCGACGGCCAGCTCCTGGGGGTGATCACCCGGCAGATGGTGGAAAAGGGAATTTTCCACGGCCTGAAGAGTCATCCGGTGAAGGACTATATGACCACCGAGGTGGCCACCGTGGACCCGGAGGCCCCGCTGCCGGAGATCCGGGACCGGCTGGTGGTCAACAAGCAGCGCATCCTGCCGGTGGTGGAAGAACGGCAAGGTCATCGGCATCATCAGCCGCACCGACCTCCTGCACCTGCTCATCGCCGAGCGACGACGAGGCCCAGTGGTCCCAGCCCGTGCGCACCAAGAACATCGACTCCCTGATGCGGGAGCGGCTGCCCAAGGACATCCTGGAAATCCTCAAACAGGTGGGGCGGTGGCCGCGGAGCTGAAGTTCCAGGCCTACGTGGTGGGCGGCTTTGTCCGGGACCTGCTGCTCAGCCATGAGAACCTGGACATCGACATCGTCATCGAAGGGGACGCCATCGTGTTCGCCCGGAAGTTTGCCGCCCGCTACGGGGCCCGGTCCCGGGAGTTCCAGAAATTCAAGACCGCGGTGATCATTTTCCCGGACGGCTTCAAGATCGACGTGGCCACGGCCCGCACCGAGTATTACGAGGCCCCGGGGGCCCTGCCCATCGTGGAATACAGCTCCATCAAGATGGACCTCTACCGCCGGGATTTCTACCATCAACACCCTGGCGCTGAAGCTCAATCCCGGGGAGTTCGGCATCCTGCTGGACTTCTTCGGGGCCCAGCGGGACCTGAAGGAAGGGCGCATCAGCCTGCTCCACAACCTGAGCTTCGTGGAGGACCCCACCCGGGTCTTCCGGGCCATCCGCTTCGAGCAGCGTTTCAAGTTCCGGATCAGCAAACTCACCGCCAACCTCATCAATAACGCGGTCAAGCAACAACTTCTTCGACCGGCTCTCCGGGGCCCGGCTGTTCCAGGAACTCAAACTGATCCTGCAGGAGGAGAACCCCATCCCCGCCATCGCCCGCCTGGCGGAGCTGGACCTCCTGAAGGCCGTCCATCCCCGGCTGGCCTATCGACGAGGGCGCCCGCCGCCATGCTGGAACGGGTCCAGGCGGTGCTCTCCTGGTACGACCTGCTGTTACCTGGAAGATCACTACCAGCGCTGGTTGGTCTATTTTCTGGGGTTGGTGGAACCGTTCAGTTCCGGGGAACTGGCGGAGATGCTGCGGGGTTTCAATGTGTCGCCGAAACTGGCCGGGGCCCTGGTCAAGGGCAAAGAGGCGGCGGACCAGGCCCTCCTCAGCCTCTTCCGCCTGGGGGAGCCCAACCGCAGCCAGATTTACCATCTGCTGGCGCCGCTGGAGACGGAATACCTGCTATACATGATGGCCAAATCCCGCCAGGAGGCTTCCCGGCGGTTCATCTCCCTCTTTTTCACCCACCTCAAGAAGCTCAAGCCGGAACTCACGGGGGCGGGACCTGGTGGCCCTGGGTTACCAGCCCGGGCCGCTGATCAAAGAGATGCTGGAGCGGCTGCTGGAGGCGCGGATCAACGAGAAGGTCAAGAGCCGGAAGGAAGAAAAGGACTTCATCCGGCGCGCCTTCGGCCCGCCTTGATGGGCGCTTCAGGTTACCTGGGCTTCAGGGCGAAGGCGCCGGCGGCCTCGACGACCTGGACCGGCCCTTGGTTGGCCACCTGG
This sequence comes from uncultured delta proteobacterium, assembly GCA_963701845.1. GTDB lineage: Bacteria > Desulfobacterota > Desulfobaccia > Desulfobaccales > 0-14-0-80-60-11 > JAPLJC01. Next base: position 494,281 of record CAVPBF010000006.1, read on the forward strand.
ACCATATGGTCGGCCCCAAGGTTAAACGGCCGGTCAGGCGGACCGGAGAAACTCTTTGGCCAGGCGCTCCCAGCCTAATTCGGGGTACTGACCGTAGACGTCGTCGATGATCACCCCGCCGGACTGGAGAGTGGCGCCCACCGAGGGTTCCAGCATTCCTAGGAGCCTGAGGGACTCCTCTTCGATCCAGGCGGCGTTGCCCTCGCCAAAGGTCAGCTTTTCCAGGTCCGGCTTCAGGTTGGTGGCGGCCACGACCAGCAGCCAGCCCTCACCGTAAGGGTCGTCATGGGCCAGTTCAGGTCTCGCCAGGACCTGGGGATTCACCGCTTCGACGACACCGTCCAGAGGCGCCAGGACCGCGGCCGTTCCTCCCTGGCGACCCAGCGCCAGCGCCGCCTTATCACGGCGAATTTCCTCCCCGATCACCGGCAGCCGAATTTCATCGCCGGGCCCCAGGACCTTCTGGGAAAAGTCATCCAGACCCAGGCGCACCCTGCCGCCATGCTCCAGAGCCACCCAGGTATGACCCCGGTGGAGGTAACGGGAAGTCGGGACCTGCAGGCCGAAGACTTCCTCAAGTCGCTCGACCAGCTTGGCTAAATTGACGGCACACCCATGGTAGGCCGGCATCCCGGCGATGGGGTCCAGAGGCGAATTGACGAGGCGGTTAACCACGTCCTCCAGGAAGTGCCGCGGCAGGAAAGCCGCGCCCGGCCTGACCCGAGCGCTCATCCGGGCGGTGGCCGTGATGGCGCCCTGGCGGCTGCTAAACCTGATTGGTTCTCCCGACTGAATCCCCAGATCCCGGGCATCCAGGGAATTGATTTCGATGCAGACCTCGCGGTCTTCCCGGGGGAGGGCGGAGTAACGCGGCATCCCGGCGCCGGTGAGATGCGGGGTGAAGCTGCTTCCGGTCGTCAGCCAGAAAGGATAGGCGGCGTCCGTTGCCGCGCTCTTTTGGCTGAGGTTGGCCAGCAACTGGTCCACCGCGTTGATCAAATCCCGGGGGGCGTTGGCGGCCAGGGAATGAAATAACAACCGGCCGGGATCGATGCCGGCCTCAGCCAGAAGCGTCTGCACCTGCTCCACCCCCCATTCGGCAAACCGGTTGCCATGGGAAGATTGGCAATTTTCCCGGGGGCAGGAAAGGACCATCACGCCGTCGGCGCCCGCGGTGAAGGCCTGCAGCAAATAATCGGGGTCAACCTTGCCGGCACAGGGCACCTTGATGGGAGTGAAGCCCAAGGGCAGAGAGGCCTGATTCTGCTTCACCGCGGTTTGATAGGCTTCCCAGGCAGAGTTGCGGCACATGAAGGCCACGATGCGGGGGCTCAAGAGGGGGTCGAGGGTCGCCAATTGAGCCGCAAGCTGTTCGTCGGTGAAATTCCGGACCTGGATGGCGTCATTGGGGCACTGGCTGGCGCAAATGCCGCAGCCCTGGCAGGCCAGCTCATTGATAATGGCCCGATTGTCCCAAGTTATGGCGCCGTGAGGGCAGAGCCGGTAGCAGGTCAGGCAGAGGACGCAGCGGCCGCGGTCCACCGCGGCCCACCCCTGGGGAGCGACCGCCTCGCCCCGGCCCAGGAGGGTTTGAATCTCATTAACCGCGGCGCTGACATCGGTGTTGGTCTCTTCCAGGTCCAGGATCCCCCGGCCCGGTCCGATGACATAAATGCCCCGGCGGGGGGTGGCCACCGGGGTGTGGTGCACGTTGCCGGACTGGAGAAAGCCCCCGGAGCCTAAGGGGAGGCGGAGCCGTTCGGCCAGCCCGGCGTTTGCCGCGGCGGCCTGGTAGGATTCATCGCAAGCCACCAGGTCAACCGCCAGACCCAGGTCCTCGCGGATCGTCGGCTCAAAGAAGCCAACCACCAGCCCCTCGTCCAGCACGCTGACGGCAGGAGACTCGCTCAGCTTGATGAGCAGCATCCCGGCTTCCTGGTTGGCTCGCAGGGCCCGCGCCAGGCCCGGGCCCGCCAGCTTGGTGTTACCCACCAACAGGTAAACCCGGCTGCCGGCCGCCAGCAGGCGGGAGGCCGCCTTGAGGGCTCGACCCAGGGCCAGGGGATGGCTCTCCCCCGCCAGGCCCACCAGGAGCGCGGCAGTTTCCGGGATTGGCGCTTCGGAGCCGCGGCTCAACCGCGCTTCCAGCCGGGTCTGGGAGACCACCCCCGGATGATCGGGGACGCGATAGCGGTGGGGGGCAGCTTCCATTAGCTGCAACTCGGGGGCCAGCACCAGCGCGCCAACCTGCTCGGTCACGCGGCCGTGCGGGGTATCCAGCCGCAGGGTAAAATTGCCGGTAACGCCGCCTAGATCAACGATTTGGGCGGCACAAATCGTCTTGATAAGAGAGTGTTCCCGGGCCTGCCGGACCAGCCGGGCCATGGACTCAGAATCAGCCGCACCTTCAGCATCCTCCAAGGCGAGGGGAGTGAGTCCCGGGTTGGGGCCGGCCAGAATAACCGGGTAGCCCAGCTGGGCCAATTCCCAGGCGGCTTGCAGACCGGCGGCGGAATCACCCCAGACCAGGACCTGACGGGAAACGGGGATAGATTGAGGGACCTGGGGCCGGGCCCGGCTGACTTGCGAGGCCGCCAGGCGCACCATTTCCAGAGCTTTGGCGGTCCGGGAGCCCGGGTCCGGGTGGCCCAGGGCCGCGGTCAGGTCCACGTGCATGAGGCATTCCGGGTTCAGCCCCAACTCGCCCGTTAACAGGCGGGCCACGCCGGCCCCGCGGTGCTCCGGGTCTTGGGCCGCGAGGACCACGGGATTTAGCTCCCGGTCCTGGCTCAGGAAGCGGCGCACCAGCTCCTCTTGCTCGACGGTCGGCAGGGCCGGATCTACCGGCAACACCCGGCAGTTCGGCAAGTTCGCCACTGCCTGGGAAAAGTCTTGGGGATCGAGGCCGGCGCTAACCAGCTCCGGGCCATGCAGCACCAGGACATTCACCGGTTTCAACGCCTCGGAGAGATTCATGTCCTTGCCTCCAGATATTGGCGCACCTGGCGGACCGACTGGGTCGCCTGGGCGATGCATTCCAAAATGCTTTGAGGGCCGGTCGCGGTGCCGGCCAGGAAAACGCCCGGGGCTTCGCCGTTGCCTCCCTGCAAAAAGCCATCCGGCGTCAGTGACAGGTGCAGCATTGCCGCCAGCCTGGCATTGTCCGGCCCAGGGGCGATGCCCACCGCCAGGACCAGGAGATCGACCACCCGGGACAGGGCTTTGCCGCTGGCCTCGTCCAAAAAACGCAGCTTTAGACTCCCGTCCCCCGTGGCGTCCAGGTTGCCGGGGAGGGCCCGGATCAACTCCACTTCCCGCCGGGCGTCGGCCGCGAAATTCTGGGGATCAGGGCCAACATTCTGCAAATCCATGTAAAAAGTGGTCACCTGGCACTCCGGCCAACGATGCCGGATCAGCCGGGCCAGGCGCAAGCCATAGGCGCAGCAGACCCGGGAGCAATACTGGTGCTCCTGGTCCCGGCTGCCCACGCACTGGATGAAGGCCAGACGCCGGACCGGCCGGCCGTCGCCAGGCCGGACCAGAGGCCCACCCTGCCGCATCATCTCCTCCAATTCCGAGCCGGTGATGACCTGGGGTGAACGGCTGTGAGCATAGACCGCCCGGGGAGCAGCCTGGGCAGGTTGATAACCGGTGGCCAGGATGAGGCTCGGGGTCGAAAGGGCCGCCACGGTCCCGGGCCGGGCCAGGTCGATGGCCCGGGTGGGGCAGAGGTCCTGGCAGCGGCGGCAGGAACCATCCTGAAAATAGAGGCAGGCGGCCGGATTCACGGCAAAGCGAGGATGATTCTCAGCTGAGGGCGCGCTCAATATGCCCCCCTGGGCAGGACATTCGTCCAGGCAGAGACCGCAATTTATGCAGCTTTGGGGGTCGATGACCTGGGGTTGCGACTTCAAAGTCAGGTGCAGTAGACCATGGTCAGACCGGGTTTCCACCAGCTCCGTGTGCGCATACAGGGAGATCTCCGGTGCGGCAAGCAGGTCCCGCAAACCCTGTTCAACCCGGCAGGCCCCACATTTCTGGCAGACATCGGTGGCCTTGCAGCCGAAGCTGGCGGCCCGCCCGCCGAAAAAGGGGCTCTTCTCCACCAGGGCCACCGGGAGTCCCGCCCGGCTTAACTCCAAGGCCGCGGTAATCCCGGCGATGCCGCCACCCAGAACTACCACCGGATTAGTTTCAGCGTTTCTCATGGGAGTTTCCTATTATTTTCAGGCACCCGCCGTCTCCAGAACCAGGGCCATCAAGTCGCCCCGGCCCCGGGCCTTCACGTAGACGCCGTCCGCGAGTTTTTCCTCTCTGATCTTTTTGAGCAGGCGGCCGGCCAGAGTCGCGCCCTTCCTTAAAATTTCTTCCTGATCATCTGCAGCCAGTTCTTTGACCACCTGGTCCGGCAGGGAATATACCTTCCGGTGTTCACCCCGGGCCGCCTGGTCCACTTCCGCGGCCTTAGGCACCTTGAGGCAGGCCAGCAGCTTCACCGTCTGCGGCTCCAGTGATTGCCGGAATTGACGGAGCTTCTCCAGGTCGAAAACAGGCGCGGTGATAAAAAATTCGGCTCCTGCCTCCAGCTTTTTCCTAACCTTAAGTTGCTGGGGACCCACCGGGTCGGCCTCAGGGATGAGGACCGCCCCCAGGCAGAAGTTGGGGTGGCCCTGCAGGGGAAGACCGGTGCTATCGTGACCTGCCATCATTCCCCGGGCAATTTGCAGCAGCTGCACCGAATCGGCGTCATAGACCGGCTTGGCGTCAGGATGATCGCCCAGGCTGACGAAATCGCCGCTCAACGCCAAGATATTCTCCAGACCCAGGGCTCCGGCGCCCAGCAAATCGCTCTCCAAGGCCAGGCGGTTACGATCCCGGCAGGTCATGAGAAGCAAAGGTTCGCCCCCAGCTTCTTTGACCAGCCTGGCCGCGGCCAGGGCCGAGAGTTTCATCTTGGCATGCTCGTTGTCCGGAATCCCGAAGGCAGTCACCTTGCCATTGAGCGCTTTCAGCGGAGCCAGCATCCCCTCCAGATCGATCCCCTTGGGAGGTTTAATTTCCATCAGGATGGGGAACCGGCCGCCTTCCAAAGCTTCCCTGAGCTTACTCATGGACCCCATATCTCCTCTTATAACCCGGATGGATCACCGTCCCGGGGGTAGTGCCCGCGGCGTGAGGATGGAGCGGCAAGATCGGCTCGATCTGCCCCAGCCGTCCTGCCTGGGCCAACTTTTCATAAATCTCGCACCAGGCGCAGGCCCGGTCCGGATTGACCTCGCACTTCCCCTGGATGTTGCCGCCGCAAGGACCGTTGAGCAGCCCCTTGGGACACATGGTTTTCGGGCAAATCCCCCCGGTCACTCCCAGGTAACATTGGTGGCAGGCCCGGCAGCGCTCAGTGTAATAGCCCGCGGCCTCGTTGACTCCGATGAAGGTGGTGTTGAGGGCCGGGAAGACCGGTTTCATCTGGGGCAGCGCGGCCAGAAACTGCACCCCGGCGCCGCAAGCCGTTGAGATAACCGCGTCATAATCAGCCGCGGCGTCGCCCAAGGGCCGGATAAATTCCAGGTCGCACTGGCGCTCCACCGTGATTTCCCCGATCTTCGGGTGCTTGCCAACTTGTCCCAGGGCCAGCTTCAGTTGCGAGGCCAGCAGGCCCACCTCTTTTTCGCCGCCCGCCAGGCACACCGCCACACAGGTGCCGCACCCGGCAATGAGGATCTTGTCAAAGGGGGCTACCGCCGCCTTGATTTCCGCAAAAGGTTTCCGCTCCGCGATAATCATCCTTGCACCGCCAGTTCTAGTTCTTCCGGGACCACCGCCCCTGGTTCCCGTATCGACACCAGGGGACTAGGGCCCAGAGCTTTAACTCTGTCAGTCATCTCTTTCACTGCGGCCACCCATTTGGGGGCGTCCGAGGCGGCCACCTCATACATGACCAGGCGCTCCGCCCCCAGGCCGCACTCTTCCAGCAGATGCTGGGCGTATTCCACCCGTTCCCGGGCTCGGAGATTTCCCTCCAGGAAATGGCAACTCCCGGCCTCGCAGCCACTCACCATGATGCCATCGGCCCCGGCCTCAAAGCCCTTCAGGATGTGGATGATGTCGATCCGGCCGGTGCACAGGTACTTGACGATGCGCACGTTGGCCGGGTACTGCATCCGGGCCGACCCCGCCATATCCGCGGCCGTGTAGGTGCAGTAGGTGCAAATCAAGGCCAGTATTTTGGGAGTAAATTCCATTTGTTATCCTCAACTCCTTGCGCCTAAGTCGACCGCGGGCCAGGGCAGCCCGATGGCCTCAATTTTGGCAATGAATTGCTCGTCCAGGTTGTGCTTCACTGCAATGGCCTTCCGGGGGCAGGCGCTGGCGCAGTTGCCGCAGCCCTGGCAGGAGGCGGCGTCGATGACTACCACTCCTTCGCTTTCATCCATCCTGGGAACCCCGTAGGGGCAGGTGCGCACACAGGTGAGACAGGCGGCGCACTTGAGGGGGTCCACCTGGGCCACCGCTCCGGCCACGTACATCTCCTCCTGGGACAGAACCCCCAGGGCCCGGGCCGCGGCGCCCTGGGCCTGGGCGAGGCTTTCGTCCAGGAACTTGGGACCGTGGGCCAAGCCGCACAGGAAGATGCCGCTGGAGGCGAAGTCCAGGGGCCGCAGTTTCAGGTGGGCCTCCATGAAGAAGCCGTCGGCATCGAAAGGCAGCTTGAATACTTGGGCGATTTGCTGACTCACCGGATGAGGCCGGATGGCCGCGGACAGGACCAGGTAATCGGCCGGAAGGGCCAGGGTTGCCTGCAACGACTGGTCGAAGACCGAGACCGTGAGGCCCTGGGCCGTCGCGGCCACTTCGGGTTGGCGGTCAGGCTCAAAGCGCACAAACTGCACCCCCAGGTCCCGGGCCTGCTTGTAGTAAATCTCCTTCAGGCCATAGGTGCGGATGTCCCGATAGAGGATGAAGACCTGGGCGTCCGGATTGAGCTCTTTGAGGGTAATGGCGTTTTTGACGGCCTCGCCGCAGCAGGTGCGGCTGCAATACTGGTGCTCCGGTGAACGTGAGCCGACGCATTGGATCATCACTACCCTGGGTGCGGTGTTTACAACCTCCGGAGTGTCCGCCAGCAGGTTCTCCAATTCCATTTGAGTCAAGACTCGGGAATCCTGACCATAGAGGTATTCCGCCGGTTTATACTCCTCGCCCCCGGTGGCGACCACCACCGCGCCGTATTCCACTTCCCGGCGGCCGTCCGCCGATTCCACCGTACTCCGGAATTTGCCGATATGGCCGGAGACGTCCAGGACCCGGGTGTTGGGCCACCAATCGATACGGGGATGGTTTTCCACCCGGCGCACCAGCTCCTGGAGATACGGCTGAATTGCATGGCCTTCCAGGGTGCGGCGCATTTCCCGGGCCAGGCTGCCGCCCAGCCGGTCCTGGGCTTCCGTCAGGTAGACCTGGTAGCCGCCGTCGGCAATGGTCAGGGCGGCCGTCAGGCCGGCCAGACCGCCCCCCACCACCAGCGCCTTCTGGGTTACCGGGAAGAGCAGGTCGCCCAAAGGCTCGAGGATGGCGGCCCGGGCTACCGACATGCGCACCAGTTCCCTGGCCTTCTCGGTGGCCAGTTCCGGGGTCCCCTGATGGACCCAGGAGTCCTGGTCCCGGATGTTGGCCATCTCAAACAGGTACTTGTTCAAGCCCGCCTTGCGCAGATTCTCCTGGAACAGGGGTTCATGGGTCCGGGGGCTACAGGAGGCCACCACGATCCGGTTCAGGTTTTCGGTTTCGATTACCCGGCGCATGTTGTCCAGAGAATCCGTGGCGCAGGTGAAGGTATAGTGATCGGTGTACACCACGCCAGGGAGCGTGCGGGCGTAATCGGCCACCGCCGCCACGTCCACCACCCCGGCGATGTTGATGCCGCAGTGGCAGACAAAGACGCCGATCCGGGGCGCCGCCCCGCTGGTCTCCTTTTCCGGGGGGTAGGCTTCCTTGGTGAGCAGGGTGCCCCGGGCCTCGGCGAGCAGGGAGGCCGCCGCTCCGGCCGCGCCGGAGGCCTGGGTCACGGTCTCGGGGATATCTTTGGGAGACTGGAAGACGCCGCAGGTGAAGATCCCTTCCCGGGAAGTGGACACCATCTCCAGCGGCGGGCTCACGGCAAACCCCCAGCGATCCGTGGCGATATCGCAGTTGGCCGCCAGTTCCCGGGCAGCCGGATGGGGGTTCAGGCCCACCGACAGCACCACCAGGTCAAAGATTTCGGTTTGCAGCTGGCCGGACTCGTCGACGTAATTGAGCTCCAGATTATGGCTGCTGGGGTCTTGGGCCACCCGGGAGATCATCGCCCGGATATAGCGCACCCCGTGGTCGGTCTTCGCCCGCTCGTAGTACCGGTCAAAGCCCTTTCCCTGGGCGCGGAAATCGATGAAAAAGATGGTGGGCTCAATATTATGGTCGTGCTCCCGGGCGATGATGGCCTGCTTGGTGGCGTACATGCAGCAGACGTAGGAACAATATTCCCGGCCGCAGGAAGCGTCCCGGGAGCCCACGCACTGGATCCAGGCCACTTTCCGGGGCGGGGCGCCGTCGCTGGGGCGTTGAACGTGCCCGCCGTACGGACCGGTAGCCGACAGCACTCGCTCGAACTGTAACGACGTCACGACATTGGGATAGCGGCCGAACCCGTATTCGGGCTTCTGGCCGGCGTCGAAAGGCCGGAAGCCCGGCGCCAGAATCATGGCCCCCACTTCAATTTGCCGGGTATGGGGCTGCTCCTGATGGTTAATGGCGCCGGCTTGGCAGGCTGACACACACTGCATGCATTCGGAACACCCGCCGCAATTGAGGCAGCGCGCCGCTTCGGCTAGGGCCTCCTGCCTCGGTAAAGCCCTGGTTGATTTCCTGAAAGCCCTTGACCCACTCGGCCGGCGGCAACTCCGGCATCACGGCCCGCGGCTTTTTGATGGCGTCGGCCGGCAGCGGAGTCCAATTGCCCTCTGCCTGGGGAATGGGGCGCAGGGGCAGTTCGCGCCCAGCTTTGAGGTCCTGGCCCTGGAGATAGCGGTCGATGGAGAGGGCGGCTTCCCGGCCCGCGGCCACCGCGGCGATGGCGATGTAAGGACCGGAGACCACGTCGCCCCCGGCAAAGACGCCCTCCCGGCTGGTGGCCAGGGTGTCCGGATCCGCCTCGATCAGGCCGCGGGGAGTGAGTTTGATGCCATCCGCGTCAGTGATGAATTTGAGGTTGGTCCGCTGGCCGATGGCCAGGATGACGATATCGGTGCTCCGAGTAGTGGTTTGATCTTCCAGATAGGTGGGAGCGAAGCGCCCTTGCGCATCAAAGACCCGTTCCACGGCCCTGAGTTCGAGGCCGCTGACCTTGCCCTCCCGAGCCAGGATCTGCTTGACGCCCCACCGGTGGCTGATCTCGATGCCTTCCTGCTCGGCCTCCGCCACTTCCCAGGAGGAAGCCGGCATCTCTTCCCGGGTTTCGAGCGAGATCAAGGTGACCTCGCCCCCCTGGCGCCGGGCCGTGCGGGCCACGTCCATGGCCACGTTGCCGCCGCCGACGACCGTCACTTTTTGGCCCTGGAAATCGAACTTTTGACCCGAGGCCGAGTCTTTGAGATATTCGACGCCCCAGAGGACTCCCTGGGCGTCCGCGCCGGGCACCGGCAGGCGGATGGAGTCTTGCGCCCCGACGCCCAGGAAGACCGCCCGGAAGCCTGCGGTGGTGAGCAGATCGTTGATGGTGCGGCCGGGGCCGCCGATGGGGGAGTTATAGTTGATCTGCACCCCCAGGCGCTGGATGTAGTCCACTTCCCGTTGCAGGACATCCTTGGGCAGGCGGTATTCCGGAATGCCGTAGCGCAGCCAGCCGCCGGCCGCCGCGGCGGCCTCGAAGATCACCGCCTGATAGCCTTGGAGGGCGAGATGATAGGCGCAACTTAAACCGGACGGCCCGGACCCGATAATGGCCACGGCCTCGGAGCGCTCAGGCACCTCGGGCACCGGCAGCGTCTGCCAGTCCACCGCATCGGCCACAAAGCGCTTCAGGCTGCAGATGGCCACGGGTTCGTCCACTTCCTGGCGCCGGCAGTCCGTCTCGCAGGGATGGGGGCAGATGCGGCCGATGGTGCCGGGGAGCGGCAGCCGGTCCAGGATGAGGGACAGGGCCTCGGGAAATTTCCCGGCCTTGATGAGCTGCACATAGCCCTGCACGCTCAAATTCGCCGGACAGCCACGCACACAGGGCCCCCGATCCAGTTTCTTGATGGCAAAGGTGGCCGGGATCGCCTGGGGGAAGTGCCGGTAGGCGGCATGGCGCACGCCCAGGCCTGCATCGAAAGACGAAGGCAGTTCCACCGGGCAGGCCTCGGCGCAGGCCCCGCAGGCGTTGCACTTGGCCCGGTCGATGTAACGGGGCTCCCGGCGGAGGGTGACGGTGAAACGGCCCGCCTCGCCTGCCACCGCGGCCACCTCGGACTGGGTGATGATCTCGATGTCCGGGTGCCGGGCCACCTCGATGAGCTTGGGGGAGATCAAGCAGGTGGAGCAATCGTTGGTGGGGAAGGTCTTGTCCAACTGGGCCATGACCCCGCCGATGGAGATGTCTTTCTCCACCAGATAGACCTTGAAACCCGCATTCGCCGCGTCCAGGGCGGCCTGCATGCCGGCGATGCCGCCCCCCACCACGGAAATGGCGCCGATTTTGGTGTGGTCAGTGGGCATTACAGCAATCCTTTTTCCTGCAGTAACGGCCGGGGGTCCACCAAATGGCGGGCGAGCCAGCCCTCTGCCTCCGGGTGCCCCAGGGCCAAGCCGATCAGCTCGGTAAAATAGAACACCGGCAGATAATAATTTTTGCCCAACTTCTTGGAGATACGCGCCTGGGATAGATCGAGGTTGGCCTGGCACATCTGGCAGGCGACCACGAAACACTCCGCCCCGGCTGCCAGGGCCCGGTCATAGAGACGGCCTACCAGCGTCTCGATGATATCCGGCCGGGACATAGACAAACCGGCACCGCAGCAGTCGGTCTTGTAGGACCAGTCGAGGGGCTCGGCCTGCAGGATCTGAAGCAAGCGCTCCAAATCTTTGGGGTTTTCCCAATCCGCTTTATCCGTGATCGCCGGCGGCCGGGAGGCCAGGCAGCCGTAATAACCCACGGCTTTCAGGCCGGTCAGGGGCCGTACCAGCTTCCGGCCCAGGCTGGACAGAAATGACTCCTGGGTCAGAAAGTCCAGCAGGTCCCAGATCTTGATGTTTCCCAGGGTCTCTTCCCGGCCCTGCTGCGCCTTTTCGGCGGCCTTGAGCCGGTTGAAGCACAGGGCGCACGGCACCACTACGTCCCGCCCTTGCTCTCGGGCCAGGGCCAGATTGCGGGCCGGAAGCTCGAGAGAGAGCTGATGATTGAGGCTGTGCGCGGCACTGGCGCCGCAGCAGTTCCAATCTTCCAGTTCCGCCAACTCCAGACCCAGCAAGGGAGTGACGGCGGCGATGGAAGCGGCGTAATCCGCCGCGGTGCCTTCCAGGGAACAGCCCGGATAATAGGATACTTTCATGAGTTTACTTAAGCCCCGCACGGTGAAAAATAGCTTTGATCTCCCCCCGCCCTTTGAGGGCGGGCGGGCCGACCGGACGCAGACGGCCGCGTCTGAACAGGGCCCAGCCGAGCTTAGAATTTTCCCAGAGTTCCTTGATTTGCGGCCGGCGCCAGAGTTTAAACAGGGTAAAGCGTCGCATCAACGCCACTTCAGACAAGCGCCCCCCGGCCCGGCGCAGGCTTTCCAGGAAGAAGCGATGGAAGGCTGCGACCTCCGGCTGGGAGATGGCCTTCCCCTGCCGGATCGCCTCCTCCTTGAGCCAGTCCATGACCCCGGCGATGTCGATGCCATTGGGGCAGCGAGTGCTGCAGGTGACGCAGGCGGCGCAGACCCAGATGGTCCGGCAATTCAGGAGCGTTTCGGTCTGCCCCAGGAGGGCCAGCCGGATGACCCGGTCCGGGAGCAAATCCATGGCAAAGGTCAGGGGACAGCCGGCGGAACACTTTTTACATTGAAAACAGGAGGACACCGGCAGGGCGGCTTCCTTGGCCAGGCGCTCCGGTAAGGAAAACGAAGGAAGCACCGGTTGATTTAGGTTGATTTCCATTAAGATCGGCTCCTGTTGTTGAGAGATCTCCATCTATTGCCTGCTATTCCCGTCAGGGCTTAATCCCGGTGCCTTTACTGAGAGATACTCATTTCTGCTTGGAATGGAATTAAGCAAGGCATATGCCAAGTCCCACGTATTACCCCTAAGTGGTTATTTTTACAAACATATGGTCATTAATGCCCTAAAGCTCAGACTCTCTCAGTTGTCGGATAATCCCACAAAAACTGGGCAGAACCATTTAACTGACTGATATTAAAACTTTTTTAAGTTGACGGATAATCAGACAATTCAACATAATACTATACCCCCGTCAGGTATATTGGTACTTTTAAATTAATTTTAAATACTTATCTGAATTATTCAGGGCCAGACTGTCAAAAGGCCTTACCCTCAGGCCATCTCCGATCGTAGGAATATGCGACATATTAGTATTCTTAATAATTTCAATATGATATCCAACTAATCAGCAATGTCTGTGGATTTATCCGACAAGCTGCCGAGGGCAGCAATATTAGTGCCGATCCTGATTTAATATAAAAATTAATATAAAATTCCAGTGGTTACATTGCATGGCCAGTGATTGGCACATTCATTGCTTTCTTTTAGGTCAAACCTCAAAGGAGGGGCGAGCTGATGAACAACTTTACGAAAATTACCAAAATGGTTGAGGTCTTCGGTTTTCAAGTCCCCGCCGACACTTATTATTTACACCGGGGCCATGCCTGGGCCAGGCTGGAAAGCGAGGATCAGGTGCGGGTGGGCCTGGACGACTTTTCCCAAAAAATTCTGGGTCCGGCGGACGGGATCAAGTTACCCGAAGTCGGCAAGGTCTATTACCAGGATCACCTCTGCCTGGCCCTGATGAGGCAGGGGCGGAAGGCCTCCTTTGAGGCGCCCGTGGATGGCGCCATCGAGGCCGTCAACCCGAAAGTGCGCGATAACCCCAGCCTGGTTCACGACGACCCTTATGGGGAAGGCTGGATCTGTTTAATGAAACCGGTCAATCTCCAGCGCAATCTGGAACACCTGTCCTCCGGCGCAGCCAATGTCGCCTATATCGATGCAGAGTCCCACCGGTTGATGCATCTCATGGACACCCGGGTCGGTTTCACCCTGCCGGACGGCGGCGCCATCGTCGATGACGTTTACGGCCATTTTCAGGAGTTAGGCTGGCGGCCCCTGGTGCAGGAATTTTTCCTGCAAAACCTGACCAAAAAGGGTTTCCTGCCGGTGGCGAAATGGCAGAAGTCTAAGACAGCCGTGAGATAAGCGGACCGGGGGGTGATCTCCCGGAGCCCTGTCTTGCGGTGGCAGAGCGTTAACCTAAGGGGTATGATTCAATGGAAAAACCAGGTATCGAGGAGAAAAAGCCCTGCATCTGGATGGAAGCCGGGGTGATCGATTTCAAGATTTGCAATCATGATTTCGATTGTCTATCTTGCGATTTCGACCGGGTCATGAGTGAAACCGCGGCCCAGCATCCGGCCAGCCGCCCAGGCGGTGGACCGGTAGACCAGCCGGCTGCTCTGCCCCCCTGGGAGGGGAAAATGCGGCAACGCTTCGAGGGGCAGCAGCAGTGCCGACTCATGCAGACCCGGCATTGCCACGAGTGTTCCTTCGATGAACTCCTGGAGGATCAATTTGAATTCTTTCTGGCCCCGGAAAGACCCAGGGTGCAGGAGGTTTTCGGCATTGCGGTGCCGACCTCCAACTTTCTGCATCGGGGCCATACCTGGGTGGCCCTGGAGAACGCCGGCCGGGTCCGCATCGGCCTGGACGACTTTGCCGTGAAGGTCCTGGGGCCGCCGGATAAAATCAGCCTGCCTGACGTCGGGAAGGAGATTCACTCCGATGAGGTGGCTCTGGTTCTATCCCGCCGCGGGAAAAAGGCCGCGGTCCTGGCGCCCCTCAACGGCGTCATCGAGGCAGTGAATCCCCAGATCCGGCAAAAGCCCGGTTTGACTCATGATGACCCCTACGGCGAAGGCTGGCTGTTCGTCGTCACCCCCAGCAATCTCAAAGCGGACCTGGAAAAAATGCTGTTTGGCCAGTGCAATGTCGCCTGGATCGACCACGAATCCCACCGACTGCTGGGCATGCTGGAAGCCGCCGCGGGCGTGACGCTGCCTTCCGGGGGAGTGATCATCGATGACGTCTTCGGCGCCTATCCGCAACTGGGCTGGAAGCGCCTGGTGCAGGAGTTTCTCCATAGCGCCTGATCTGAAGGTCTCTTGACTAATCGACGGGAAGGGCCCGGCCTCAGGCACCGAATGCCAGGTGCGGCTGGCGGCGCCTCGAAAAGCTGGGGGCATCTCAGGGGCGCGCCGAGCCCCGGCCGGGGCCGCGAAATTTCCTGCTTAATGGGTGAGTCCGTATTTCTTGATTTTCTCGTAGAGCGTGGAACGGTTGATGCGCAGAACCCGGGCGACGTTGGAGAGGTTGCCGCCTTTGGTGGCCAGGAGCTGGGCGATATGTTGGCGCTCCAGTTCCTCCAGGGATAACTCTCCGAATTCCAGCGCCTCATTGGTCGCCCCAAAGGGCAGGTCGCTGCATTTGATCTGCCGGCCTTTCCCCACGACGACCGCCCGTTCTATGGCGTTTTCCAGCTCCCGGACGTTTCCCGGCCAGGAATACCGCTGCATCGCTTCCATGGCCTTCGGATGGATGGAGTCGATCTTCTTTTTGGTCTCGGTGGCGTAGCGTCGCATGAAATGTTGTGCCAGCAAGGGAATATCTTCCAGCCGCTCCCGCAAGGGCGGCACCTGGAGATGAATGACGTTCAGGCGATAGAACAGATCCTGTCGAAAGGTTTTGCGCCGAATGGCTTCCTGGAGGTCTTGGTTAGTGGCGGCGATGACCCGAAAATCGCTGCGTAACTGGACAGTTCCCCCCACCCGGGTGAATTCCCGGGTCTCCAGGACCCGGAGCAGGTCGATCTGCATCTTCATGGAGATGTCGCCCACCTCATCCAGGAAGAGAGTCCCGGCGTGCGCCATTTCCAGGCGACCTTTCTTGGTATATTTGGCGTCGGTGAAGGCGCCTTTTTCGTGTCCAAAGAGCTCGCTTTCCAGGAGCTGTTCCGTAAAGGCCCCACAGTTGATGGCAATGAAGGGGGCATAACACCGGGGACTCTGCGCATGGATGGCCCGGGCCACCAGTTCTTTGCCGGTACCGGTTTCCCCGGTGATCAAGATAGTGGCATCGCTCTGCGCCACATCGACAATGGTTTCGAACAGCTGCACCATAACCGGTGACTGGCCCACCAGGTTTTCAAAGCGGGTGATAGTCGCCAGCCGCTCTTTTAAAACCAGATTCTCCATCGCCAGGTTTTGCATCTGGACCAGTTTTTCAACGGTAAAACTGAGTTCCTCCAATTCGAAGGGCTTGAGCAAATAGTCATAAGCGCCCAGCTTAATAGCTTCCACGGCGTCATGGATATCGCCGTGCGCCGTCATCATGAGGACGTTGGTCTCGATCTCGCTTTCCTTGAGTTTCTTAAGCAGGGTCAGGCCGTCCATCTCCGGCATTTTGACGTCGATGAGCAGGATATCATAGCGATTTTCCCGGATCTTGGCCAATGCCGCGACCCCGTCTTCGGCGGTTTCCACCTCGTAGCCGCCCCTTTTCAGCCAGGCGCTCAGAGATTCGCGGATGCTCAGTTCGTCATCCACCACCAGGATGCTGATCTTGTTATGGGGCGACACTTTCTTCTCCCGGTTTAAAGGCGGGCAGACGGACTGTAAAGGAGGTCCCGTGCCCCACGACACTGTCCACTTTGATGGAGCCCTTGTGGTCCCGGACAATACCATAAACCACGGAGAGCCCCAAGCCTGCACCGGAGCAAGTCTTTTTCGTGGTAAAGAAGGGTTCGAAGATCTGGGAAAGATTTTCCTTAGGAATACCTTTCCCGGTGTCGGAGACCTTCACCACCACTTGATGGCGTCGGGAATTCTTCGTCTCCAGGGTGAGAGCGCCCCCCTGCGGCATAGCGTCCTGGGCGTTTAGGAAGAGATTCAAAAAGGTCTGTTTCATCTGTCCCTTATCCGCCAAGACCGGGAGCAGGTCCGGAGCCAGTTGGCGGTTCACGGTGATGCCTTGCAGCCGCATTTGGTACCCGGTAAGAGACAAGGTCTCCTCTACTACCGCGTTGAGGTCCACCGGTTCGAAATCCGGGCTGGTCTTACGGGAAAAAGCCAGAAGGTTGGCAACCGTTCGGCTGACCCGGGAGGTCTCACTATGGATCATCGTGAGATAACGGCGGATATTAGCCAAATCCTCCTCGCCCGGGGCCCCCTCCTTCAGCATGCTTTCCATCAATCTGACGAAGTTGAGTATACCGGTCAGCGGGTTATTGATTTCATGCACCACGCTGGCGGACAGCTTCCCCAAAGAGGCCATCTTGTCGTCATGGAGCAGCCGCGTGCGGGAGTTGATCTCCTGGGTGATATCCCGGGACAGATCAACAACTTGATGAATCCGTCCTGCTTCATCATACAGCGGGTGACAGACCACGTGATAATAACGCTCGCGGCCTTCCCGGTCGAAGTGCACATGCGTGGCTGAGGCTGCCTTGCCCGTAGCCACCGCCTCTTTTAAAGGACAGGGATGATCAGGAGTGGTGCATGGTTCCTGCAAGTGGTGCGACACCTCATAACAGTGTCTGCCCACCACTTCCTGCCATTTTAGACCCACCATCTTCAGCAAGGCCCGGTTGACTTCGATAATTTTATAGTCCAGGTCGATCACCATCATGTGATCCTCAATGCCGTTGACAATGGTCTCAAGAAAGTCCTTCCCCTTTTTTGCCCTTTCCTCGGAACTTTTCAGCGCCTCTTCCAACTGCATGCGGGGGCTGATATCTTTGATAACCTCGATAACTCTTTTTTTGGTACCTTCCGGCGGGCACAGGGGCGACATGGTAATTTCATCATACCGGATGGTGCCGTCGGGATTGGGGAAGCCTTGCAAACCCTGGACGGTCTCACATTTTTCTAAAACGGTCGGCAAGGGACAGGGCAGGCCTTTCCGGTCGCAGGGCTCATCAAACTGATGAAACACTTCATAACAAGGTTTGCCGATGACCTCATCCGCCTGTTTGTGGAAGCGGTTCAGAAAAGGAAGATTGGCCTCTTCCACCAGATAATTGGGTTTCAGTACCAGCACCGGATCCGGAAGGTGGTCGAAAATTCCCTGAAAGCGGTTGCGTTGGCCGGCCAACCTGATTTCACTCTCTACCTTGCTGCGCAGCCGGTCTTCCTCCCGGTGCAATAAATCCCAGAAGAGACGCGCCTTGATGTGGTCGATGATCTGAGTGTGCGGGCCCTTCCGCTGGATGATTTTATCCCGCACCTCCGGGTCCCCGGTGAGTTCCAGGATAAGATCCGGATTCGACTCCCGGATGGGAGCTAAATCGGTAAAGGTCGGTATACCCAATTCTTTGGCCAGAATGACACCCTGGGCCTGGGGGTTGGGATCGGCCACCCAGATGATTTCGATTCTCCGCCGGTAACGCGGTTCTCCGGAAATAAGTTTGAGAACCTCGTGACCGCCTTTACCTCCCCCCACGATGCCGATTCTCAACGGGGTAGCTTCTTGAACAGAGCTAAGATCCATGGAGATGAGGTCCCAGAAGTCCTCCCAGGAAAGGGGACGATCGACATTGAGGACCATCAATCTCGCGGGGCGCTGTTCGTCTAATTGTTTAGAGACTTCCGGGTGGCCGGTGGCGTTGACGATGATGTCTAATTCGGGGAGTTGGAATAAGTCAGTGAAATCGATGGTGACAAAAAGGTTATGCCGGTAAGCATAGACGATGCCGCGAGCATACGGGTTCAGATCCGCTACTCCCACGACGCGCAAGGGCTGGTCATCCCGGCGGAGAGGCACCAGGGCCTCCAGGATGGCCATACCTTGACGGCCCGCACCCACCAGGGCCAGATTATAGAACGGCTTGCCGGGACTCATGATGAACTTGATGGCCGGATTTCCTGCCAGGCGCCTCCAATTTCAACCGGTTTCTTTACATAATAGCATGGACGCCGGAAGTTTTCATCCTTCCACCAATTTCTCCACTCGAGCCTTGCCGACCTTGAACTCCGGAATCTTGGCCAGGGGGTCCACGGCTGCGGAGTTAGTCAGCACATTCGGGGGATTCTCGCCGAAATGGATGGGGAGAAAGAGGTTGCCAGGCAGTACTGACTGAGTGATTTTGGCCGGGGCCTCAATGCGGCCCCGCAAGGAGGAAATCACCAGGATCTCGCCATTTTTTACTGCCAGCCGGCCGGCGTCTTCCGGGTTGATTTCCACGTAGCCGGTGGGCTGCTCCCGGTCCAGGGCCGGTGACACCCGGGTCATGGTGCCGGTGTGGTAATGGGCGAACATCCTGCCGGTGGTCAAGAAATAGGGGTATTCGGCGTCCGGCATCTCCGCCGGGTCCTGGTACTGGACCGCATGCAGCTTGCCTAAGCCCCGGGTAAATCTGTCTCGGTGCAAAAATTTCGTGCCTGGATGGTCGGCGGTGGGGCAGGGCCATTGCAACCCGTCGATCCCCAACCGGGCATAAGTCATGCCAGCATAACTGGGCGTCAAGGCTGCCATCTCCCGGAAGATCTCCTCCGGGCCGGCGTAGGACATGGGATAGCCCATGGCGGTGGCCAGCCGGCAAATGATCTCCCAATCGGGCAGGCTGTGGCCCACCGGCTCGACGGCCTTATTGAGACGCAGGCAGCGCCGTTCGGTGTTGGTGAAGGTGCCGTCTTTCTCCGCCGAGGCCGCCGCGGCCAGGACCACATCGGCCCCTTGGGCCGTTTCCGACAGGAACAGGTCCTGGACGATCAAGAGATCGAGCTTTTTCATGGCATGGCGAAGGTGATTCATGTCGGGATCACTCAATTTCGGATTTTCGCCCACCACATAGAGGGCCTTGAGTTGGCCCGCGTCAATGGCCTTCACCATATCCGGGATGGTCAGCCCGGGTTTGTCGGGCAGCGGCCGGCCCCAGGCCTGGGAAAATTTGGCGTTGAGGTCGGGATTGGCCACCGGCTGATAGCCGGAAAAGACGTTGGGCAGTCCGCCCATATCACAGGCGCCCTGGACGTTGTTCTGACCGCGCAGGGGGTTGACCCCGGCGCTGGCGATGCCCACGTTGCCGGTGAGCATGGCCAGGTTGCAGACCGCCTTGACGTTGTCCACCCCCGTGGTGTGCTGAGTGATGCCCATGGCATACAACAGCGCGGCCGGCCGGTGCGTGGCGTACAGCTCGCTCATCTTTTCCAGGTCCCGGGGGTTGACGCCGGTGATCTGCTGAACCCGCTCCGGCGTATAAGCCGCCAGGGATTCCCGCAGCTCCTCGAACCCTTCGGTGCGGCCAGCGATATAGTCCTTCGCCTCCCAGCCGTTGGTTAGAATCAGGTGCATCATGCCGTTGAGCAGGGCCACGTCGCTGCCCAGCCTCTGGTTGACGGCCACGTCGGCAAAGAGGCCCAACTGAATCCGGCGGGGATCGGCCACGACCAATTTGGCCCCTCTTTCTTTGGCGCGCAAAATCCGCCGGGCGATGAGGGGATGGCAAGCCGAGGTATTGGAACCGATGATGAAGATGCAGCCGGCCTCTTCGATCTCGGCGATGGAGTTGGTCATGGCCCCACTCCCAAAGGCGGCGGTAAGACCTACCACCGTCGAGGAGTGTCAGAGACGGGCGCAGTGGTCGACATTGTTGGTGCCGACCACGGCGCGGGCGAATTTTTGCAGGAGATAATTTTCTTCATTGGTCACCTTGGCCGAAGCCAGCACCCCGACGCTGTCCGGGCCGTGCTTGGCGATCACGGCCTTGAGCTTTTCGGCGGTAAACTTGAAGGTCCGCTCCCAGGTGACCTGGTGGAGGCGGCCGCTGATCCTCAAGCGGGGCGACTGCAGGCGCATGCCGCTGTTGACGTACTCATGCAGGTTCCAACCCTTGATACACAATTTTCCCTGATTCACGGGGTGGGTCTTGAGAGGCAGGGTGCCCAGGAGCCGGCCGTCCAGCACCTTGAAGAGCACCCCACAGCCCGTGCCGCAATAAGAACATACCGATGGAACAAGTTTATACATGACTTCTCTCCAGGCTGCGACGCCCCATCAGACCGCTTCCCGATGGGCTTCGGCGGGCGCGGGAGCACTCTCGCCCAGCAGGCTGAAGGGCGGTTGCTCCCGGCTGAGGCCGGTTTCGTAACCAAACAGGTCTTGGACGATTTCGTTGCTCTTGCGGTACAACAGCCGCAAGGGGATGTCCACCGGACAGGCATCTTCGCACAAGCCGCAGTCAATGCAGCGGCCCGCCATATGCACGGCCCGGATGAGATGGAACAATGGCACCTCCGGCGGCACCCCGCCGGTTTCCACCAGATCCCCGTGTTCCAGGGAGCATTCCTTGCAGAAGCACACCGGACAGATGTCCCGGCAGCCATAACATTTCAGGCATTTTTGGAATTCATACATCCACTTATCAAACCGCGTCCCTTCCGCAAATTCTTCCAAGCGGGCTACTGACATATTGTTGTCGATCCCCAGCTCCAGCTTCACTTTCCCATAGGTCCGGGGCGCAAGAGTGGAGCAATCCGCGTGTTTCTTGAGCGGCGAAGGACAGCAATTGACCCCCAGGACCTCGATCTGGCCGGGAGTGATTTGTTGATGCACCGCCAGGACATTCAGGGCCCGTTGGTTGCAGTCGCGGCCCAAAATGCCGAGTTTGAGGCCCGGCTGCTCCGCCAGGATCTCGACTGCCAGCTTTTCCAGGGGATAGCGGGCCTCACTGACCATTAACTCAGCCAATTCTCCGAGGTTGTCGCGATCAAAGGCGTACGGCAAGGGATGCCCCTCAACCAGTTTATAGCCCAGGAAGAGGTCTACCTTGCCGGTATCCAGCCACTGGCGCACCGTTTCTGTTATATCAGCCATATCAGTTATCCCATGCAGGGTGCGCGCCGCGCACCATTTTCAATCTTTGATTTGAACAAGTTGGTGCGCAGTGCGCACCCTACATCTGCCCGGCAGGCCGGCCGCAGCCACAGCCGCCTCCCTGCCCGGCCAGGGGCGGCGGGGCTAAATCCAGGCTCTCCAAAGGCCGCTCATAGTTCCGGGCCAGGGGGTTGGGCCCCAGGTCCCGAATCTGTTGGGTGAATTCAGTCACCACCTGGACAAACTTGTTGGCTTCGGCGGAGGAAATCCATTCCAGGCGTAATCTGCCCCCCAGGCCGACAAAGGGCAATAATTCCTGCAAGAAGGACATCCGCTTTTTAGTCATGTGATTACCGTACAGGTAATGGCAGTCTCCCAGGTGTCAGCCGGCCACCAGGATACCGTCGGCCCCGCTCTGCAAGGCCCTCAGGATGTGATGCGGCGAGACCGTGGCGGAGCACATGACCCGGAGCAGCCGGATATTGGCCGGATACTGCAGGCGGCTGACCCCGGCCAGATCGGCGGCCCCGTAAGCGCACCAGTTGCAGACGAAGGCCAGCAGTCTGGGCTCAAAAGTTTCCACGTCCATGGCTTCTCCTTGGCGAGTCATTAGCGCGCTAAAGCAGTCTTGATCTGGGCATACATTTGCCGGTTATTGAACCCCATCAGCATGGGCGCTTCGCACGGACAGGCGGCGGCGCAGGCCCCGCAACCCTTGCAGAGGGCCTCATTAACCAGGGCTATCCCCCGCGCTGCATCAAACCTGATGGCCTGATAAGGGCAGACATTGACGCAGATCTGGCAACCGCAGCAAAGCTCCGAGGCGATGCGCGAGACCAGGCCGCTCACCTTGATGCTGCCCCGGGCCAGGACGGTGGCGGCCCGGGCCGCGGCGGCCTGCGCCTGGGCGATGCTCTCTTCCAGCGGTTTCGGATAATGGGCCATGCCGCAGAGAAAGATGCCGTCGTTGGCAAAATCCACCGGCCGCAGCTTCTGATGGGCCTCGAGGAACCAGCCGTCGCCATCCAGCGGCACCCGGAACATCTGCGCCAGCTGATGATCCCGGTGGGATTCGATGGCGGCTGCCAGGCAGAGGAGGTCCAGGTCCATCTCCACCGGGCGACCCAGGATAGGATCGACAAAACTCAGGGTGAGACGTCCATCGCCACCAGTCACCACGGGTTTGTCCTGCCGGGAATAGCGGGCGAACAGCACCCCTTCATTCCGGGCGGCGGCGTAGAGGTCTTCCCGGGGGCCATAGGTGCGCAGATCCCGGTAGAGGACGATGACGTTGGCCTCCGGGCGGCGACGCTTCAACACCAGGGCCGCTTGCACCGAGTGGGTGCAGCAGACCTTGGAGCAATAATGATGAGTTTCGTCTCGAGAGCCGACGCATTGAATAAAGGCAATATTTTCAACCTTTTCCAGGCGCTGGTCCCGGCGGCGCAACAGTTCGTCCAACTCGAGCTGGGTCACCACCGCCGGGTGTTCACCGTAGAGATATTCTTGCGGCTGATATTCCTTGGCGCCGGTGGCCAGAACGGCGACGCCGTGCTCGATGAGTCGGGACGAGCCAGAGGTTCGCACCTTGGTTTGAAAATTACCGATAAAGCCCTGCACTTCGGCGATGGAGGTATTGAGATGCACCGACACCTTCGGCTCAGTTTCGACTTCTTGCGTCAACTTCTCGAGGAAGCTGCCGACATCCTCTCCCTTATAGGTATGGAGGAGCCGCCTGGCGGCGCCGCCGAGCCCAGCGCTCCGCTCCACCAAATCCACCGGATAGCCTTGCCGAGCCAGATTCAGGGCGGCGGTCATCCCGGCCACACCCCCGCCCACCACCAGGGCGGTGGGGGTCACCGGCAATTCCTCCTCGTCGAGCGGGGCCAGGAGGGCGCTTTTGGCCACCGCCATCCGCACCAGGTCCTTGGCCTTCTCCGTGGCCACCTCCGGCTCCCGGGCATGGACCCAGGAGTCCTGATTACGGATGTTGGCCATCTCGAACAGATACTTGTTTAGACTGGCGTTAATCAGGGTTTCCTGAAACAGCGGCTCGTGGGTGCGGGGTGAACAGGCGGCCACCACTACCCGGTTCAGTCCCTGCTCGGCGATGATTTCGCTCATCCGGTCCTGGGTGTCCTGGGAGCAGGTATAGAGGTTCTCTTCCACATGGACCACGTGGGGAAGGGTGCGGGCATACTCCGCCACTTCCGGGACCTTGATGACCCCGCCGATATTGATGCCGCAATTGCAGACGAAGACGCCGATACGCGGCGGCTCCTGAGCTACGCGGCGCTCCGGCGGATAGGTCTTGGCCTGCACCAGGGTAAAACGCTGGTCACTCAGTTCACTGGCCACGGCCCCGGCCGCGGCCGAAGCCTCCATGACCGAATAGGGGATGTCTTTGGGGCCGGCCAGGGCGCCGCACACGTAAATGCCGGGCTTTGAGGTAGCCACCGGGGCAAAGGAGGTGGCGTCGACGAAGCCGTGCCGATCCACCTCCACACCCAACTTTTCAGCCAGGGCCCGGAAATCTTTGGGCGCCTCCAGGCCGATGGACAGGACCACCAGGTCGTAGGGTTCCTGCTGCATGACGCCGCTTTCGTCCACGTAGGCGATCTGGACCTGTTTGGTTTCCGGGTCCGGAGGCAAAAGGGAATGCACCCGGGAGCGCACAAAGCGCACCCCTTCGTGTTTCGCCTTCTCGTAATAGCGCTCGAAATCCTTGCCGTAGGTGCGCATGTCCATGAAGAAGATGGTGGTTTCCAGATCATCCCCGGCATGCTCCTTGGCGATGATCGCCTGTTTGAGGGCATACATGCAGCAGACGCCGGAGCAATAGGAATGCGTACCGGGCTTGGTGTCCCGGGAGCCGACGCACTGCAGCCAGGCAACCCGTTGAGGCGAGGCCTGGTCCGCCGGCCGCACCAGGTGGCCGCCGAAGGGCCCGGAGGCGCTCAGGATGCGTTCAAATTCCAGGCTGGTGACTACCGCGGGGTGCTTGCCATAGCCAAACCCACCCAGGATTTTCGGGTCGAAAGGCTGGAAACCGGCCGCCAGGACCACCGCGCCCACCTGTTTCGTCAGGATTTTCTCAGAGTCGGCCAGGTTAATGGCGCCGCTGGGGCAATGCTTTTCGCAGGCCTTGCAGGTGCCCTTCTTGAAATAGATGCAATTATCTTGATCGATGGCGTACTTCAGGGGCACGGTCTGGCTGTACTTGAGATAAATCGCCTTGCGCTTGGCCAGACCCACATTGTATTCATCGGTCACCTTCTTGGGGCATTTCTGGGCGCAGATCCCGCAGCCGATGCACTTGGACATATCCACATAGCGGGGCTTTTGCTTGAGGATGGCCGTAAAATTGCCGGCCTCGCCGGAAAGACTTTCCAACTCGGTAAGCGTCAATAGTTCGATGTTTAAGTGCCGACCGCACTCAACCAATTTGGGCGAGATGATTCACATGGCGCAGTCATTGGTGGGGAAGGTCTTGTCCAACTGCGCCATGCTGCCGCCGATGCCGGCACTTTTTTCCACCAGATAAACGTAGAAGCCGGAATCGGCCAAATCCAGCGCCGCCTGCATCCCGGCAATACCGCCGCCGACCACCAACACCGCACCCAATTTCTGTCCCGGGAAAAGGGCTTCACTCATGGAACCTTCCTCCAATCGGTCTCTCCAGCAATCCCCAGGCCAGATCTACAAAATCAGCTCCCTGGCGGCTTAGGGGAACAGGGAAAATGTCCCAACCCAGCAATATCCGGGATGGGCATCAGGCGTTCTCTGCTGTCGCCATGCTTAATTATAAAATAAGTTTCGAAATATCGCAACTAATTCAGGGGCTCGCCTGCCCGTCTAAAGCAAGCCCAAGGCGGCTTCGACCTGGGCCCCGATCTGCGGCAGAGAATAGCCGGCGACCTGGATCCCCTGTTTCGGACAGGTGGCCATGCAGGAGCCGCAACCCTTGCAGAGGGTTTCACTAATTTCCACCGTTTTTTTGACCTGGCCCTGTTTCATGTATTCCAGCAGGGTGATGGCCTGGAAGGGACAGCCATCCACACAAAAGGCGCAACCATCGCAATTTTCATCCATGGGGGTGGCGATGTTGGCGCCCAGTTCCAGATAATCTTTGGATAAGATGGTAGCAGCACGGGCCGCGGCAGCCAGTCCCAACCTGACCGAATCTTCCAGCGGCTTGGGGTTGTGGCAGAGGCCGGCCAGGAAGATACCCTCGGTGGCGCAGTCCACCGGCCGGATCTTGGCGTGGGCCTCGCTGAAGAAGCCTTCCTCGTTCAAGGCCACTTTGTACATTTCAGCCAGCTGGCTATTATCCCGGGGTACGATGGCGCTGGCCAGGGTCAAAAGATCCACGGTCAACTCCACCGGCCGTTGCAGGATGTGATCCTGTACCCGGATGCGGATTCTGCCGTCGGCCTCCTCCACCTGGGGCAGGTCATCCAGTTGGTAGCGGATGAAGATCACCCCTTTCTGGAGCGCCTGGTGATAAAGAAACTCGCGTTCGCCATAGGTCCGCATATCCCGGTAAAGAATATAGACCTCCATATCGGGATTGATCTCTTTGAACTTGAGGGCGTTGTCCACGGAACTGGTGCAGCAGACCCGACTGCAGTAAGGCCGCTCCGGAATCCGGGAGCCGACGCATTGAATGAAGGCCGCAGCCTGGGCCTTCCTGATGCGGCGGCTATTGGTAGCGATCTCCCGGTCCATATCCAGGGAGAGAAAAACGTTGGGGTTTTGCCGGTACAGGTATTGCCCGTCGGGGCGGTAGGGTTCGGCGCCGGTGGCCAGCACCACCACGCCGTGGCGGATGAGGGCGCCGTTGCTCAGGCGGGAAGTGAAGTTGCCGACGGCGCCGCCGGCCTCGCTGACGGTGGACTCGAAGTGCACATGGATCCGGTCGTGTTCCTGGACTCGATCGATGAGTTCATCCAGATGGGGTTTAACCTGCTCGCCCCGCCAGGTGGTGTGCAGCTTGAGGGCATGGCCGCCCAGGCGGTCGGTGCTTTCCGCCAATTCCACCCGATAGCCCTGATCCGCCAGGGCCAGGGCCGTGGTGATGCCGGAGACGCCGCCCCCCACCACCAGGGCCTGGTGATTGACCCCCACCGAGAGATATTCCAGAGGCTGGATCAACCGGGCCTTGGCCACCGCCATGTTCACCAGGTCCATGCATTTTTGGGTAGCCGCCTCCCGCTGGCCCTGGTGCACCCAGGTGCACTGATTGCGGATATTGGCCATTTCAAAGAGATACTTATTCAAGCCGGCGTTGCGGAGCATGTCTTGGAAGATGGGCTGATGGGTGGTAGGACTGCAGGCCGCCACCACCACGCGATTAAGGTTATGCTCCCGGATCATTTGGATCATGAGGTTTTGGGCGTCTTCCGAACAGGTAAAGAGATTTTCCTGAACGTAGGCGACCTCGGGGATGTCCCGGGCATAGGCCGCCACCGCCGGCACATCGGCAATCCCGCCGATATTGATGCCGCAATTGCAGATGAAAACGCCGATCCGGGGCGTCTCTGCGGTCACGTCCCGCTCGGGAGGGTAGACGGTCTGTTTCAGCAGGCTGCCCCGGGCCGGAGCCAGTTGCCGGGTGGCCGCAGCCGCGGCGGCGCTGCCTTCCCGCACCGATTGGGGGATATCCTTGGGACCGGTAAAGACGCCGCAGGCATAGATGCCGGGCCGGGAAGTGGCCACGGGGTCGAAGCAGCTGTGCTCCGCAAAATTGAAGCGGCTCAGCTGCACCCCCAGGGTTTCGGCCAACTCCCGGGTCGCCGGAGGAATCACCATGCCGGTGGCCAGCACCACCAGGTCGAAGGTTTCAGCGGTGCGCTCCCCCGCCTCGGTGACATAGGCAATCCGCAGGTCCCCGCTGTCCCCCAGGGCTTCCACGCCCTGAATCCGGGAACGGATCAGGCGCGTGCCCTGGCTCTTGGCCCGCTGGAAATATTTCTCAAAGTCCTTGCGGGGCGTCCGCATGTCCATATAAAAGATCGTCATGTCCAACTGCGGGCCGACGTGTTCCCGGGCGATGAGGGTCTGCTTGAGGGAGGTCATGCAGCAGACCGACGAGCAGTACGCCTGGGAGCCTTCCCGGTCGCTGCGCGACCCCACGCACAAAATCCAGGCGATCTTTTGGGGCTCCCGGTTGTCAGACCGCCTCCGGACATGGCCCTGAAACGGCCCGCCGGGGCTCAAGAAGCGTTCGAATTCCAGGGTGGTGACCACATTGGGGTGGACGCCGTAAAGATAGTTGAGACCCCGGGGATCGAAGGGCTGAAAACCGGTGGCCAGGATGACGGAGCCGACCTCCAACTGCGTGGTTTCCGGGATCTGGCGGTGGTTCAAGGCGCCGGGCAGGCAGGCCCGCACGCACTCCCAACATTCGGAGCAGACCCCGCAATTGAGGCAGCGGCCGGCCTCGGCCTGGGCCGCTTCCGGCGTCAATCCCAGGCAGATCTCCTGGAAGCCCTGCACCCACTCCTCCAGAGGGATGGAAGGCATAGAGGCTCGGGTTTGTTTGGGCTGGTCTTTGGGGATCGGCTGCCATTTCCCACCCGCCGGCAGCCTCAGCGGGAACTGCCGTCCGTCTTTTAAGTCCTGACCGCGCAGGTAACGGTCAATGGAGATGGCCGCCTCCCGGCCGCCGGCGATGGCGGCGATGGCGATATAAGGGCCGGTAACGACGTCACCGCCGGCGAACACCCCTTTGCGGGTGGTGGCCAGGGTGTCGGGATCGGCTTTGATCAGGCCCCGGGGGGTCAGCTCAATGCCGTCGGATACGGTGAGAAAGCGCAGGTTGGAACTCCGCTGGCCGATGGACATGATGACGATATCGGCGTCCAGGGTTTCCAGCTGGTCTTCAAAATACTTGGGGGCGAAGCGTCCTTGCTCGTCAAAGATCTGATCCACCTTCTTCAGCCAGACGCCCTTCACCTGGCCGCCGTTGGGGAGAATCTGCTTGATGCCCCAGCGGTAGCGGATTTCGATGCCTTCCTTGACAGTCTCTTCCAGTTCCCAGGGAGAGGCCGGCATCTCGTCGGGGCCTTCCAGGCAGACAATGGTCACCTGGGTGGCGCCTTTCCTGAGGGCGATGCGGGCCGCGTCGATGCCGACGTTACCGCCGCCGACCACCACCACCTTTTTCCCGGCGGTGGGGGCGATACCCGTGGCGGCTACTTCCTTGAGATAGTCCGCCGCCCAGACCACCCCCTCGGTCTCGATGCCGGGCACCCGGATATGAACGGATTCCTGACAGCCGACGCTAATGAAGACCGCGGGATAGCCGTCCCGGACGATGAGGTCGCCGACGCTGCGGTCCGGGGTGATGGGCGAATTGCAGCGAATATCCACTCCCAGCCGCCGGATGTAGTCGATTTCCCGCTGCAGGACGGCCCGGGGCAACCGGTATTCCGGCACCCCGTAGCGCAGCCAGCCGCCGGGCTCGGCCGCGGCCTCGAGGATCACCGGCCGGTAGCCCATCAGGGCCAGGTGATAGGCGCAACTGAGGCCGCCCGGCCCGGAACCGATGATAGCCACCTCTTCATCCCGCTTGTCGATCTCCGGGACCGGCAGGGTATCCCAATCCACCTGGTCGGCCACGAAACGCTTTAAGGCGCAGATCGACAGCGGTTCGTCCAGGTCCTGCCTCCGGCAGTTGACTTCGCAGGGGTGGGGGCAGATGCGCCCCAGGGTGCCGGGCAGGGGTAGTCTTTCCATGATGAGGCTGAGGGCTTCCTGAAATTTGCCCGCCTTGATCAACTGGATATAACCCTGGGCATTGACGTTGGCCGGGCAGGCGCGGATGCAGGGAGCCCGGTCGTATTTCTTGATGGCAAAGGTGGCGGGAATGGCCTGGGGATAGGCGCGGTAAATGGCCTTGCAATCGTCGAGCCCCAGATTGAAGACGTCCGGGGTGCTCACCGGACAGGCCCGGGCGCAGTCGCCGCAGCCGGTGCACTTGGAGGCGTCGACGTAGCGCGGCTCCTTTTTCAGGGTAACGGTAAACTTACCTTCCTCGCCGGAAACCTCCTGGAGTTCGGTGAGGGTGTGCAGCTCGATGTTGGTGTGCCGGCCGACCTCGACCAGCTTGGGCGAGATAATTCACATGGCGCAGTCGTTGGTGGGAAAGGTCTTGTCGATCTGCGCCATGGTGCCGCCGATGCTGGGACCTTTTTCCACCAGGTGGACATAAAACCCTGAATTGGCAGCATCCAGCGCAGCTTGCATGCCGGCGATGCCACCGCCGACCACCATGACTGAACCACGTTTCTCCTCAAGGGGTTGGACCGGCAACATACAATTCTCCTCTTCTGAACTCAGGTTACCGAGGCCCATGGCCCCGGGCCAGGCGGTTAGCTCCCAACATGCTGAATCCCCTAACTCTGTGCGGCAGTAAACGGCAGCAGACAGGAACGGACAAACCTGAGCTGTTTTTGGGTGAGATCCCCGATGTGCTCATTCAACCACGGCAAATCGCCCGAAAGGATGGCGGTTACGGCCTCGGGGGACAGCTTATAGGCGTCCAGGGCCTCGGTCTGCATCTCGACCAAGGTCCGCCGAAACTCCTGATCTTCGGAGGTGCGATTCAGCACCCGAAAGACTTCCCGCTTCAACGCTTCATGATCCACCCCCGAGCTTTCCCGGGGCTCCACAGCTGAGGCTGTCGCGCCCTTTCTCCGCCAGGTTCTGGTCAAGATGGGTAGGAAAAAATCCTGGACCAGGGGTCGCCAGCCCAAATCCGGATAATGGCCGTAGACATCGTCGACGATGGCGCCGCCGTCCGGCAGGGTAACACCGATGGCGGTGTCCATGAGACTCAGCAACCGGTGGGACTCTTGATCGATCCAGGCGGCACTGGCCTCTCCGGATAACAAGTTGGCCAGATTGCGCTCGAGATTGGCCGGGTTAACCAAAAACAGCCAGCCCTCGCCGTAAGGATCTTCGTGGATCAGGCCGGGCTTTTGGCATACCTTGGGGTTGACTACCTCAATAGTGCCATCAACCGGCGCCAGGAACGGAGCCTTGTGTCCCTGCCTGATCTGGGCCATGAAGATGTGGTCCTGAAAATAAGTCTTGCCGACGTCAGGTAACTTGAGGCCGTCCGCCGGCCCCAGGATCTTCTGAGAGAAGTCATCCAACCCCACCCGGACCCGGCCGCCGCTTTCCGGCACTGCCCAGGCGTGGCCCCGATGCAAATAATAGATACTGGTAGGCACTTGGAAGCCGAAGACCTCCGTCATTTGAGGGCGTTCCACCGGATCGATATTTTTATTAGACATTATCGGTCTCTCCTTTTGTGGTTGTTGCCAGGGTTTGGGGGCAAGAGTCAACTTCTAACGAAGCAAAGGATGTGCCAGCCTGGATATATTGACATATATAGCTGATAATTCTGCATATAACCTCCAACAGGCAGAGAATACCTCCCTTAAGGTCTCATGTCTGATAATCCAACAATTAAGATCCTTTAGCTGTTAACTTATGAATAATTATATGAATTTCATCTGTTGGAAATTACAACGGTGGGCTAGAATTGGCTGATCTGCAGGATAGGTCTTTCAGGAGAGGCTGCCGGGATGAGTCCGATCCGAACCCGGGGCGGTCGAGAACCGGCCCCGGCGCCTGGAGCTGGCCGCCGCAACTGCTGCATATCCCATTCTAAAAACTAAAAACTCAAAACTCAAACCTTGACATCGGCCCCGGCGTCCATATTTTTAAAGATGGTGTCACGTCTTGAAGCTCACGTGAATACAGGAATATTTGATAGGAGGTTTTCCATGGAAGTGCACACCATCCTCTGGCCCACCGATCTTTCCAAAAATTCGATCAAGGCCGCCAAGCACGTGGAATCGCTGGCGGACAAGTATCAGGCCAAAGTCGTCCTGCTCTACGTCGGGGTGGATCTGATGACTCATTTCGGGGCCTATAGTTACCCCAGCCCGGAGCACGTCAAGCATTTCCAGGACTGGGAATTGCAGCACGCCAAGAAACAATTAGAGCTGGTCTGTGAAAAGGAGTTGAAGGCCTGCCCCAAGATCGAGATGCGCCTGGTGCAGGGCGACCCAGCGGCCGAGATCCTCAAGTCCGTCAAAGAGGAGAAGGCCGACATGGTGGTGCTCACCAGCCACGGTCGCGGCCATGACGAGTTGGATCAGAAGAGCGCCGACTTCGGCAGCGTCGCCAAGAAGGTCATGGCCAACTCACCGGTGCCGGTGCACCTGGTGAATCCGTGGCAGTAGGAGCGAATCTGGTATTCGCCCCAATTCCCGGGCGAACACAAGGTTCGCCCCTACCCTGGTGATCACGGCTGAAAGTCGGGCCGGTGCCGCTTATAGCAGGCCGAAGGCACAGGCGAGACGCCTGTGCTACCAAAGAAATAAAAACGCCGCCCTGAAGCCAGGCCGGCGTTTTTTTGCTATTCACAGGCCGGAGGCCTGTGCCACTGCTAAATTTCGGTGACAGTAATTGCCGAAGACGGGCAGACCTCGACGCAGCTCTCGCAACCCAGGCATTCTTCTTCATTCACCGGGACCGCTTTGCCTTCCTTCATCTCGAACACGCCCACGGGGCAAACATTGACGCACTCTTCGTCGCCAGTGCACTTGTCGGTATCGACTTCCACCTGCCAGGCCATTGAACTTACCTCCCTTTAGGATAGTCTATAAACGTCGATCCGAAGGCGACGTTTTAGGCTCTGCTGAGGCCGCAGCCCCGATTAACCGCCTTTAAGCCCTGACTTCTTCCTTGACGGAAATCGCCACCTTATAGAGGACGGTCAGGATAAAGAAGCCCAGGGCCCAGATACCCAGGGTGATGATAGCCTCCGGGACCGTAGGCCAGTACTCCCTCACCTGCTCCAGTGGGTTGGGCACAAAGCCGCCGGTCATCAGACCCAGGCCCTTGTCGATGTAAGTGGTGATGATGATCAGGCCGCAGACCCAGGCCAGGGTGTTTTCGTTTTTGCGGATCTTCGGGTTAACCATGAGCAACCCCGCCACGGTCATGCCGACGATGGCGAACCACATGAGGGGCACCAGCCGATCCTTGCCCTCCAGGCCGAAGAAGAGGTATTTGAAGTGCAGCATATGGTCCGGGATCTGGCTGTAGAACACCGTGAAGACTTCGCAGAAGAAGAGGAAGACGTTGATCAGAATAGCGTAGGTGACGATCTTGGCCAGGCTCTGGATCTGTTCCTTGCCCGGGTCGAATTTGCTGATCTTGCGGACCAGCAGGCACAGGAGAATGAGCAGGGCCGGCCCGGCGCAAAGGCCGAAGCGAGGAAGCGGGGAGCCATGACCGCGGTGAGCCAGTAGCCCCGGCCGGGGAGACCGGCGTACAGGAAGGCCGTCACCGTGTGAATGCTGACGGCCCAGGGGATGGAGACATAGGACAGCGTCTTCACCCAATGGGGCGGCGGCACGTCATGGCGCTCGCTCTCCAGCACGTTCCAGCCGATCAGGATGTTCAGGAGCAGATAGCCGTTCAGGACGATCATGTCCCAGAACAGGATGGAGTGGGGGGTGGGGTACTTGATGACGTTGAGCGCCCGGTCGGGACGGCCCATGTCCACCACGATGAACAGCAGGCACATGGTCACCGCGGCCACCGCCAGGAATTCTCCCAGGATGGTGACCCGGCCGAAGGCTTTATAATTGTGCAGGTAGTAAGGCAAAACTACCATCACGGCCGAGGCCGCCACGCCGACCAGGTAGGTAAATTGGGCGATATAAAAGCCCCAGGAGACGTCCCGGCCCAGGCCGGTGATGCACCAAGCCGTTCATGAATTGCCGCGGAATAGAAGGCGGCGCCTATGAGCACCAGGGCGCCGCAGCGCCGCCAGCAATCCATAGTATCTTTTGGTTCCGGTAAAGGCATTTTCGAGCATGGCTACCTCACACGATATAGTAGACTTGAGGGTTGGTGCCGAGGAATGGTTTACGCCGGATGGTGAAATTCTCCCGCAGCAGCTCCCGCACCTTGGACTTTTCGTCGTTCAGGTCGCCGAAGATCAGGGCGCCCTTGGACGCCACCACGCAGGCGGGCATCAGGCCCTGGGCCAGCCGCTCGGCGCAGAAGGTGCACTTTCTCCACCACGCCCGATTTCCCGGGTGGGATAGTCGGGGAAGCTCTTCCTTGATATAAGGCCGGGGGTCCCGCCAGTTGAAGCTCCGGGCCCCGAAGGGGCAGCCCGCCATGCAGAAGCGGCAGCCGATGCAGCGGTGCATGTCCATCATGACGATGCCGTCATCCCGGCGGAAGGTGGCCTTGGTGGGGCAGACCCGGACGCAGGGCGGATTGTCGCAGTGGTTGCAGAGCAGCAGGAACTGCATGTGCTCCACCTGCTCATCCATGTGCGGCATGTTCGTCGCCGGGGAAGGCATTGTGATAATGGTCGGTCCAGATCCACTTGATCTCCCAGCGTGACCCGGTCCTCGCGGAGATCTTCAGCTTGGGATCGATGGGATGCTTGAAATCGGGGACGTTATGGACCTGATGGCAGGCGGCAATGCACTTCTTGGCGGTCGGCTCGTCGAGCTTGCGCATATCGATCACCATGGACCAGCGCTGGGCGTTCAGGGCCTGCGGCTCGGCCCCCATGGCGGCCTCGACCTGCCCCGGCCGGAGCAATTCAAAGGCGGATTTGCCTCCAAGCCCCAAGAACGTGGAGAGCCCGGCTAGTTTGATAAAATCTCTTCTATCGATACCCATCACTTAGCCTCCGCCTTTGCCACCTTCTGCTGCTTATCCAGATGGCAACCAAAGCAGTTCGGCGTCACTGCAGCGTAATTGTGGCACTGATCGCAAAATTTATCCTTGTTGGAGTGGCAATCCAGGCAGGTCTTGGAAAGGCTGGCCAGGTACTTCTTGCCCTCGGGATTGACGAACATCCGGGCGTCCACCGGACCACCGCCGATGCCCTTGCTGCGAACGACGTTTTCCCGCCAGTCGACCAGCATCTGCATGTGGTTGGCCCGCATGTAGTCCGTGGGCATGACGCACTTGCGGTCCTTGGCCGCCAGCTTCTGGATGGCCGGCGTATCCAGCTTCGGGTCGGGCGCCGCCACGGTCTTCCCCAGGTTGGGCAGGACAGCGGAGAAGTGGTCAGACCGAAGAAGATCAACCAGCCCCAAGGCGATATATTTGAAGTCATATAACTTCTTGGGAACTTCCGGCTTCGGGGCAAAATTGCCCGAATTCGTTTTTGATATTTTTATCTTCCATGGCTATTCCGCTTCCTCCCCTTCCTCAGACTCCCCGAAGCCCACCAGGTCACGGTCCCGGAGGTCGGTGGTGCGCTCCAACTCGTCAGGGAAGACCAGGGCGTTGCCCACCAGTTCGGTGATGCCGGTGACCTCCATACCCGGAACCCAGTAATCCATCAGGGTGGGCAGGGTGGCCCGGTCCAGGGCGCAGATGCAGCCGAGGTGGTTCACCCCGTATTTTTCGGCCACGTACTTCACGGCGTTGGCCCGGGCGAAGCCGCCTTGCATCCGGATTTCCATGTTCTCGTTGGCGTTGATGCCGCTGGAACTGCCGCAGCAGAAGGCCTTCTCCCGGATGGTGTTGGGGGGCATCTCGACGAAGTGACCTTCCGGCATGACATTGTTGATGATGTAGCGGGGCTCCTCGAAGATGCCCATGCCCCGGGCGGGGTTGCAGGAGTCGTGGAAGGTCAGCTTGATGTGGGCGTTGCGCTGGGGGTCCAGCTTCAGCTTATTGTTCTGGATCAGGTCGGCGGTGAATTCGGAGATGTGCACCATCTTGTGGACCGCGGCGTTCTCGAACACCGTGCCGGTGATGGGGGATTTCGGCTGCTCCAGGAAGTCCACCGGACCCCACCAGGTGGGCATGTACTGGTTGCATACCCGCCACATGTGGCCGCACTCGCCGCCCAGGATCCACTTCACCCCCAGGCGCTTGGCTTCGTGGTAGATCTTGGCGTTGAGGCGCTTGCCCATCTCGTGGGAGACGAACCAGCCGAAGTTGCCGCCCTCGGCGGCATAGGTGCTCAGCGTGTAGTCCAGGCCGATATGCTCGAACAGCAGCATGTAGCCCATCATGGTGAAGGTGCCGGGGTCGGCGAAGTAGTCGCCGGAGGGCATGACGAAGAGGACCTCGGCGCCCTTGCGGTTAATGGAGGGCATGGTGTTGATGCCGGTGATGCGCTCGTTTTCCTCGGCCAGGAAGTCCACCATGTCCTTGAAGGCCTGGGGCGTGGCGCCGATGTGGCTGCCCTTGTCGTAGCACTGGGCCACCGAGGCCATGGCCCAGTCGATGTTCACGCCCACTGAGGACAACAACTCCCGGCCCAGGAGGGTCATCTCCGCCATGTCGATGCCGTAGGGGCAGAACAGCGAGCAGCGCCGGCAGATGGTGCACTGATGGAGGTAGAAGAACCACTCCTTGAGGACGTCCTCGGTCAGGTCCCGGGCCCCGGCGATCTCGCCCAGGAATTTGCCGATGGGCTTGAAGTAGCGCTTGTAGACCGACCGCAGGAGCTCCGCCCGCAAGACCGGCATGTTTTTGGGGTCGCCGGTGCCCAGGAAGAAATGGCACTTGTCGGCGCAGGCCCCGCAGCGCACGCAGATATCGAAAAAGACCTTCAGGGACCGGAAGCGGTTCAAGCCGGTCTTCCATGCCCTGGAGGATGATTTCCTTCCAATCCTTGGGCAGCTTCCAATCCTCGTCGACCACATCGACAGGCCCGCGGGTAAGGGATAGTTGAGCCATCTCCATCCACTTGGGTTGGGCGGCGTTGACAATAGGTGCCCGGCCGGAAGTCCGGCTTGACGTCCATCCAGCCTTTCGCCGGCGGCTGGTAGCTTAACCCTCGGTAAATCTGTGGTGTCGGACCCTTAGCCTTAGCCATTACTACTCCACTTAGGCTCCATGGAATTTCCACCGGGATCCCGGCTTCGATCATGGCTTCCCTGAAACTTATCTTCGTATTCGTCATAGTGATGGAACTTGACAGGATAGTTCCAGGGGTTGACGTGCAGGACCCAGCGGTTATTGCTGGCCATGTTCCGGGAGGGGCTCAGGAAGACCCCCGGCGCATGCATCAGCTTGCTGAAGGGGAAGTAGGCGAAGAGCACGCTCACCAGGAAAAGATGGACGAAGAAGATGGGGCCGATGCCCGCCGGCACCTTGGGATGCAAGGCCACCAGGCCCATGACCAGCTCTTTCACCGCCACGACGTCCATCTTGTAAACGTAGCGCATGAAGATCCCGGTAAGTGGCGATGGCCAGGATCAACAACAGGGGGAAATAATCCGCCGCCAGGGAGATGTAACGCAGCTGGGGTTGGTGATCCGCCGGGCCAGCAGGTAGGTCACGGCCACTACCAGCACCACGCCGCTCAGATAGACGACGGGGATGAAGAACTGCATGAAGCCGTCCACATTGTCGATGCAGGTGGAGGAAGCCGGGCACCGGCTCGGTGAAGAAGCGCAGGTGCCTGAGCAGGACAACCAGGAAGGCGTAATGAAAGGCGATGGCCCCTAGCCAGAGCCACTTGTAGGACCAGTGGATCAGCCGGGCGCCTTCGGGGTTATCCGGGTCTTTGCGCAGTTCGGTGCGCAGGTTACGGAAGAGGCTCCGGAAGGCGAAGACTTCCAGGGCCATGCGGCCCACGAGGTCTTTAAAGGTCGCCGGGTTGTCGAATCGGGTTCCCAGGTCCCTTTCGATCCAGGGGAGGGTCCGGCCCTGGGCGCCGGTGGTGGGAATCCGGAAGGGTACGGGAGAGCGGGCCCAGGTGATGAGGCGATAAATAAAGCCTTCCACAAAAAGGAGAATGGCCAGATAGGGCACCACCACCCCGAAGATAATCTGCAAGTTTCCCCGGGCTCCGATGTAGGCCACCAGGACGAGCCCAAGCACTGCGAACAGGGCCACAGAGAAATGACGCTTAAAAAAATCCATATACTGTCACCTCGTTTCCGTTGGTCTGCCGATACCGATTAAAAGCTGTTGACATCCATCCCTTTACTGCGCAAAAAGCCGCTGACGCGCTTCCTTACTTCGGTCACCCGAATCTCGTAGAGCTTCTCCCGCCGCTCTGTATAGACATCAAAGCCCAACAGGGCCATCCCGTCGATGCGGGATTCCACTTCCCGGAGCTCTGGGGAGAATTGGCCGTCCTTCAACTCCTGGGCCAGTTCCTCGCGGATGACGTTCTTCAGCAAAAAGATGAAGGCCAAGGCCTGGGAGGGAGTAAAATTTTGGAGGGCCCGGACACGAATCACTTCGTCCAGGGCGGCGAGAATTTGCTCCCGGTCAAGCTCCTGAACGAGCGTTTCCAGAATACCCGCCAGTCCCTGGGAGAGCTGGTGGCCCATCGGATTGTCGAAACGGTTCTTTTCTTTCTTTAAAAAGATAGCAGTTTCAGGAGGATAGCTTTCAAAGAGGCGCTGCCGCCAGCGCTCCGTCAGGCTGGTTTTTCTTTCCGCCAAGAGACTTAGCAGTTTCATAGTTATCCTTTTTAGCTTGGGAGAATGTTAAAACATTCACAAATTTGGTGTCAAGGAAAAAATGCGGAAACCTTCGAGCCCTGGCCCGATTCCCGTTGAGGTGGCCGGAGGCATCAGTCGGCGCGGTTCGGGGGAGGGCGACGATCTAAATATCTGGCGCCGGACCAGGGCGGTTCAGGTCAGGAGTCTCGATCCGCCGGCGGCTCCCCGGCGTCCGGTGGCGGGGCCGCTTCCCGGGCGCTCCCGTGGCCGGGGCGACGGTCGCGGAAAACCAGGTAATCGAGGAGGTACACATTGACCAGGAGCACGGCCGTCAGGCTCAGCAGGTAAGTCCGGCTGTTCAGGTCGGCGGCCAGCACCACCAGCTTGGCGGCCACAAAGCAGATGAACAGCCGGAGGAAAAAGGCAAACACGCCATTCATAGCGAGATTCTATCCAATTGGCCCAAGGATGGCAAGGGTCGCCCGATCCCCAGGCATCTCCGGCGCCTGGATGGTTGACAGCCCCGGGCCCCTTCAGATATCTTTACTATTTTAAGGCTCTTAGGCGCGGCGGTGGGGCGGGTCTCCTGGCCCGCAATGTTTGGTGGCGCAGGCGTCTCGCCTGCGTGGTGTGGAGCCGGAGTCCTCGCCGGCTCAAGTACCGCCGAGGGCGGCGGTGCTACCTGTCTTTCTCGGGAGCGACGTGGGCAACCTCCAGGACTTGATCCAATTCATCTTTGCCGGCCTGACCGGCGGGGCGATCTATGCCCTGGTGGCCCTGGGCTTCGGGGTGGTCCACAACACCATGGGCATCGTCAACTTCACCCAGGTGGACTTTGTCTCCCTGGGCGGCATGGTGCTTTACAGCGCCCTGTTCGCCGCCGGGCTGCCTATGCCAGCAGCCCTGGCCGCGGCCATTCTCGGGGTGACCCTGGCGGCCATTGCGGTGGAGGAACTGGGGGTGCGGCCCTCCCGTTCCCAGAGCCATTTGGTGCTGATCTTTCTCACCATCGGCCTCTCTATCATCCTCCGGGGGCTCATGAAGCTCGTCTGGGGCAAAAACCGCCTGGCCGTGCCCTCCCTTTCCGGGGATAATCCCTTACACCTGCTGGGCGCCGCCATCCTGCCCCAGACCCTGTGGATCCTGGGCCTCACCGCCCTGGCCATCGTCCTGCTGATGCTCTTCTTCCGCCGGACCAACCTGGGTCTGGCCATGCGGGCGGTGGCGACCAACGAGGCCGCGGCGGCGGTGGTGGGCCTCAGGGTCTGGCGGGTCAAGGCCGCCAGCTTCGCCCTGGCCGGGGCCCTGGGGGGCCTGGCCGGCTGTCTGGTGACCCCCATTACCACCCTGTCTTACGACGTGGGGGTGCTCCTGGGCCTCAAGGGCTTCGCCGCCGCCATCCTGGGTGGCTTCGGCTCCTTCCCCGGAGCCATCCTGGGCGGCCTCATCCTGGGCCTGCTGGAAAGCCTGGGCGCCGCTTATATCAGCAGCGCCTACAAGGACGTCATCGCCTTCGTGGTCCTGCTTTTGGTGCTGTTCATCCGGCCCCGGGGGTTATTAGGCGGAGAAAGAACCTAGGGCACAGCTGGTTGGGCCCGACGCAGGGTGCGTTCCATGCAGCATTTAAACGATAGCCTAGGCGTCCCGCCGGTGTGGCGCCGGCTCGGGTCGGTAAAAAAAGGGCAAGTTCCATGTCCGACACCATCAGGTTCGTCGTCCTCATACTCATGTTCACTTTTTTGGCTGGCTTTTATATTGTCCCCACCCGCGCCATGCCCGATAATGCCATTATCTTCCTGGATGATCAGAACCGGACGTATTTCTCCCCGAGCTGCGCCGATCCGGAGCAGAAGAAACTGCGCCCGGCTACGGCCGCCGAGGCGCACCGGTTAAAATATGCGCCGGATAAAGCTTGCCAGCAGAAAACCGGCTTCAGCCAGGACAGCCGTTCCTTGAGCGGAAAACTGATGGAGCGCCTGGGCATGCTGCCGCCCTTGCCCAGCCGCTGGAACCCCGACGGCACCTGGAATTGGTAGGCGACATGGCCAAAAAAAGCGCCGGCCTCTTGATGTACCGGTGGCGGGACGGAGTCCCGGAGGTTTTCCTGGCGCATCCCGGCGGGCCGTTTTGGGCCAAAAAGGACGAAGGCGCCTGGACCATTCCCAAGGGGGAGTATGGACCGGACGAAACCCCAATGGAAGCGGCCCGGCGCGAGTTCGGCGAGGAGACGGCCTGTCCGTCCGCGGGGGACCTGATTCCGCTGACGCCCCTTAAGCAGCCCAGCGGCAAGGTCATCGCGGCGTGGGCCTTTGAGGGGGACTGCGACGCCGGGGCCAGCCGGAGCAATACCTTCTCCCTGGAATGGCCTCCCGGCTCCGGCCGGCAGCTGGAGTTTCCGGAAGTCGACCGGGCGGGTTGGTTCACCCTGGACGAAGCCAAAGCCAGAATCATCCCGGGGCAGGCGGGCTTTTTGGAGGAATTGGAACAAATTTTGGCACAAAGGAACAATAAGCAAGATTAAGCTATGACTAAAGAAATCACACGCATCCTCATGGGCAACGAGGCCATCGGCCGGGGGCTGGTGGAGGCCGGGGTCAGTCTGGCCGCGTCCTATCCCGGCACCCCGGCCTCGGAAATCCTTCAGGCAGTAGTGGTTCATGCCAAGGAGACCTGCGCCGCGCTCCATGCCGAGTGGTCGGTGAACGAAAAGGTGGCCTACGAGACCGCCCTGGCCAACAGTTACACCGGCCGCAGGTCTGCGGTAGCCATGAAGCAGGTGGGGCTGAATGTCGCCTCGGACCCCTTCATGCGTTCCGCCTATCTGGGGGTCAAGGGCGGCCTCATCGTCATCGCGGCCGACGACCCCGGGCCGCACTCCTCTCAGACCGAGCAGGACTCCCGCTTCTTTGCCATGTTCGCCAAGCTGCCGGTCCTGGACCCGGCCAGCCCCCGGGAGGCCAAAGAAATGGTGCGCACCGCCCTGGAACTCTCGGAGCAGTATGAACTGCCGGTGATGCTGCGGCCCACCACCCGGGTCTGCCACGCCCGGCAGAATATTTTGTTAGAGCCTTTCCAGCCTTTAGATAGGCCAGCCTTTTTCGAGAAAAACGCCCGGCGCTGGTGCGCCACCCCCCAATTCCTGCGGGAGCTGCACCGGGAACTCAACGCCAAGCTCGACCGCATCGCCGCCGATGCTAGATTTTTATCCGGCGCTCACGCCGGGCGACGGCTCCCATCCCGGGACCTGTATCATCGCCTCGGGGGTGGCCTTCGCCCACACCTGGGACCTGTTAGACGACCTGGGCCTGCTGGGCCAAGTCGATTTCTACCAGGTGACCATGCCCTATCCCCTCAACCGCGATTTCGTCAGAGAGGTCAACCGCGTCTATCATCAGGTCCTGGTCATCGAAGAGACCTATCCGGTCATCGAGCTGCAACTGGCCAACGGCCGGGTCCAGGGCCGGCGCTCCCGGATGGTGCCCAATGTAGGGGAGCTGACCCCGGACGTCCTCCGCCCTATACTGGAGAAATTTCTCGATCTGCCGGCTCAGGCTGTAGCCGCCGGCCCCCAGGGGGAGGCCACCCGTCCCACCCTGTGCGCCGGCTGCGCCCACCGCGCCGCGTTTTACGCCATTCGGGAGACCTTCCCGGCAGGGATCTTTCCCGGCGACATCGGCTGCTACACCCTGGGCATGAACCTGGGGGCGGTGGACACCTGCCACTGTATGGGCGCCGGGCTTAAGCCAGGCCGCGGGCTTTTACCACGCCTTTGCCGCCGTCGGGAGAACCGGTCCCCACCATCGTGGCCACCATCGGCGACTCCACCTTTTTCCACGCCGGGATCCCGGCCCTGATCAACGCGGTGTTTCATGGGGCCCGCATCATTCTGGTCATTTTGGACAACTCCACCACCGCCATGACCGGGCACCAGCCCACGCCCCAGGTGGGGTTGACCGCCAGCGGCGCCCCGGGCCAGGCGGTCTCTATCCCTGAACTGGTGCGGGCCTGCGGGGTCGGCTTCCTGAAGGAGTGCGATCCTTACGAGGTCCTGGAGTTCATGCAGGTATTGCAGGAGGCCGACGGCTATTGCCGCGGCGAGGCGGGCGGCCCGGCGGTGGTCATCGCCAAACATGCCTGCCTGCTGGACCGGGAGGCCCGCAAGTCCCAGGCGGTCTATGAGATGTGCGTCACCGACTGCGTCGGCTGCCATCATTGCCTGGAAAATTTCGAATGCCCGGCCCTTACCCTGGATGAGGCGACCGACCAGGTGAGCATCGACGGGGTGCGCTGCGTCGGCTGCGGCGTCTGCGTCCACGTCTGCCCGGCCGGGGCCATTGAGGCGAGATTAAAGAGTGAACCTTGAGGGAGGGAGCCAGGGGCCGAGGGGCCCCTGCCCTCCCCTCAATGAAGGAGCTACCTTGAAGCAGCAGATCATTGTCAGCGGCCTGGGGGGGCAGGGGGCCCTCACCGTAACCCGCTTATTAGCCGAAGCCGCCGCGGCCCTGGGTCTGGAGGTGATTACCTCCGAAACTCACGGCATGGCCCAGCGGGGCGGCACGGTCATCTCCATGGTCAAGGTGGGGCCCTTTCGGGGTCCCTTGATCCCGGCCGGGGCTGCGGACGTGGGGCTCTTCCTGGCGGAGGCAAACCTGGGGGTGCACCGGGGCTTTCTGGCGCCCGAGGCCCAGGTTTTTGTCAATTCCGCCACTCCCGGCGATTACTTCCGGGTGGAGGCCCGCAAGCTGGCGGCAGAGATGGGCGTACCGGTGGCCGCCAACCTTATTCTGCTGGGCTTCGCCGCGGCCAAAGGCGGGCTCTTCTGCGGGGTAGAACTCCTGGAGCAGGTCATCATGGATAAGATTCCCCCCCGCTTCCGGGAGGCCAACCTCCAGGCCCTCCGCCGCGGCGCGGCTGCGGCAGCAGAATAAGCAAAAATTTCACCGCAGAGGCACAGAAAAACCCGGATGAAATCCCGCCGCAAAACCAGGGCCTACATCCTCCGCCACCACACCGGGCTGACGGTCTGCGGCCTCTCGGCCGTCTTGCTGGTCACGCCCCTGGTGCTCAACAACCCTTATAGCCTGGGGATTCTCAACCTCATCGGCGTCTACGTCATCGCCGTCCTGGGGCTCAACCTCTTTATCGGCTACGCCGGCCAGATTTCTTTGGGGCACGCCGCCTTCTTCGGCTTGGGGGCTTACGGCTCCGCCATCCTCACCACCACTTATAATCTCCCGCCCTGGCCCGCCATGCTGCTCACGGCCGCGGCTCTAGCGGTGGTGGCGCTGATCATCGGGGTTCCCACCCTGCGGCTCACCGGCCACTACCTGGCCATGGCCACCCTGGGCTTCAATTACGTGGTCCACAGCCTCTTTGTGCAGTGGGACGCGGTCACCGGCGGCCCCAGCGGCCTC
Source organism: uncultured delta proteobacterium (assembly GCA_963701845.1). GTDB lineage: Bacteria > Desulfobacterota > Desulfobaccia > Desulfobaccales > 0-14-0-80-60-11 > JAPLJC01. Next base: position 537,260 of record CAVPBF010000006.1, read on the forward strand.
TCCGGGATCCCTCCCCTCTCCCTCTTCGGCCTGGCCTTCGACAATGACGTCAAGTTCCATTATCTGGTCTGGACCTTTGCCCTGGTGGCCCTGACCCTTTGCCTCAACCTGGTGCGCAGCGGCGTGGGCCGCGGCCTGGCGGCCCTGGCCCAGGACGAAGTGGCCGCCTCGGCCCTGGGAGTGGACGTCAGCCGGGCCAAGGTGGGGGTCTTCGTGCTCTCGGCGGTCTTCGCCTCGGTGGCCGGCAGCCTTTACGCCCACTATTTCGGCTATGTCAACCCGGACGGCTTCAGCATCTTCAAGTCCCTGGACCTGGTCATCATGGTGGTCGTAGGCGGCCTGGGCTCTATCTGGGGCACCCTCTTCGGCGTGGCCTTCATCACGATGCTCCCCCACCTGGTGGATTGGTTCGAGACCTACTCTGATATTATCCACGGGACCATCCTGGTGCTGATCCTGCTGTTTCTGCCCCAGGGCCTGGTCACCGGACTGCTGGATTATGCCAGGCTCCGCCTGGCCCGGCGGCGGTTAGCGGCCGCGACTGATAAATAGATGATGTATAAAAAGATGAACCACCGGGACCCCAAGAGCACCAGGAAAGATAATTGCGCCCCAAGGGCACAATTACTTTGCCCCGATCTTTGGTGTTCCTGGCTTGCCGGTTAACTAATTATGGACCCGCTTCTGCAAATCACCCGCCTCAGCAAGCATTTCGGGGGTCTGCCAGCCCTCTCGGAGGTGAGCTTCCGGGTCGCGCCGGGCCAGGTCACGGCCCTGATCGGTCCGAACGGCGCCGGCAAGACCACCCTGATCAACTGCCTCACCGGGGTTATCCGGCCCGATGGCGGTGAGATTTTCTTTGACGGCGTCAATATCGCCGGCCGGCCGGCTCACCATATCGCCCGTCTGGGGGTTACCCGCACCTTCCAGAACCTGCGCCTCTTTCCCCGCCTCTCGGTTCTGGACAACGTCCTCTGCGGCCTGACCACCCTGGCCGGCGACTCCCTGTGGCAGGCCTTGCTGCGCCTTCCCGGTTTGCGCCACCGGGAGCGCCGCCTCAGGCTCACCGCCCTGGAGGCCCTGGATACCTTCGGCCTGGCCGACCAGGCGGGGCTGCCGGCGGCGATCCTGCCTTACGGCGACAAGAAGCGCCTGGAGCTGGCCCGGGCCTTCGCCTCCCAGCCGCGGCTCACCCTGTTGGATGAGCCGGTGGCCGGCCTCAACCCCGAAGAGACCGCCCAGATTGCCGGTCTCATCCGCCAGATGCGCCTGTCCGGCAAGACCATGGTCCTGGTGGAGCACGACATGGAACTGGTGATGGGGGTCTCGGACCACGTGGTGGTCCTGGACGGCGGCAACCGCATCGCCTCGGGGAGCCCCGCGGCAGTCCGCACCAACCCCCTGGTGCTGGAGGCCTATCTGGGCCGGCTGAGCGCCACCGCTTAAGCCTGAGACAGGATAGTCCTGAAAAAACGACAGGGCGCACCAGGTGCGCCCTGAAAAAAAGACAGCTCAAATCCGCCTTGGAGAAGGGCGTTATTTCATGGAGATCGTCAGCCCGTCGCTCCCCAGGCTCAGTTGCACCCCGGTCTGCTCCGAAACCAGATTGATGACCACGCCCTTGTCATTGCGCATTAACAGGCCGGCCTTGCCTTTTATCACCGCGGCGCCGGCCGTAGCCGTCACATAGGTTCCCGCCAGGTCGGTGGGGCCAGTCAAATTGTAAACGTCTCCTTTGGCATTGAGCGTCGCGACGCCCACCGCGGCCACATTCAGGCCCTGGATCTTGAATGAGTAGGTTTTCCCTTTGAACTTCAGGTTGCCTCCACCCCAGGTCCAACCGACCCCGGCCGCCACCTGGGTGGCATTGATGGTTACCTCGCCGACGGGGTAAGGTTCCTGGGGTTGGGCCGCCACCATGACCACGCTGAACATCAGGACTGCCGCCACGGCCAAGCTCATCAAAATCATTTTTTTGCGCATCCGCTGTGTCCTCTCTCTCAAAGTGGGTAATCATTTTTGGGGGAAATAAGACCTCAGGACCTGAGGTTAAGTGCTCAAGGCTTTCACCTACCTCATCTCAATGTTGAACCCCTGGGGCCCAATGGTCAGCTGGAGGCCCTGTTGGACGGTGTAGAGCTGGATGATGACCCCCTTCTGGTTCTGCATGCTGACGCCGCCCACCCCGCCGGCCACGGCGATACCAGCCCCCACCGCGGCATAATTACCGCCCAGATCGGAGGCCCGGTATAGGTTGTAGACGTTGCCCACGGCGCTGATGGTGGAGATCCCCACGTCACCCACAGTGAGCCCCGTCAGGTCGAAGCGGTAGGTCCCCCCCTGGTACCTCAACACCCCGCTGCCCCAACTGGTCCCAATCCCGGCGGCGACACTGGTCAAATCAATGGACACCGTGCCCGAAAAGGTCCCCGGCTGGGTCTGCCCCGGAGCCGCGAACACCAGAAGCATCATAACCATTGCCAGACTCAAGAGAATTCGGTTGGTGTGCATTTTTCCGTCCTTTCTCCTGTTTGGATGATTAATTCCTGGCTCAAACCTCAAAAATAAGACCCTTAAGCAAATTGTCAAGCCATTCCCAGGCTCAGCCAGGCTGGTTGGGACCTTCCGGGTCCGGCTGGACACGGTCCCTCTCGATGGTTAAGATGATGACCAGGCCTGCACGGGTGAGGCGGCAAGATGAAAATGTTTTTTCTGATCTTTTGCACCATTCTGGCCATTAGTCTGCTCTTCACTGGCCTGCTCTATTTCCTGCGGCGCCGCTTCGTGGCCGCCGGCCTGGCCATCGAGCACCTGCACCCCTCGGTCTTCTCGTTTTTCTCCACCATCTACGCCTTTTTCCTGGGCTTCGCCATCGTCACCCTCTGGTCCGCCTTCCTCACCGCCCAGGCCAATGTCAGCCGGGAGGCCGACACTCTCCAGATGGCCTACCGCCTCTCCAAGACCCTGACCAAGTCCGAGGACTTTCGCCGGAATCTGTCCTACTACGTCCAGAGTGTGGTGGATGATGAATGGCCCGCCATGGCGGCGACCGACGCCATGAGCGAGCAGACCGAGAAATTCCTGGAAAAATTGTGGGATAGCTTTATCCTGCTCAAACCCGCGGATAAAAACGACAATGACCTCTACCTGGAAGTCGGCAACCGCTTGAGTACCGCAACCCAGCAGAGGCTTTCACGGGCTCTCCTCACCCGGGGCAACCTCTACCCTCCCGTCTGGGTGATCATCATCTTCGGTTTCTTTACCCTGCTCTATGGCCTTTATTACAACCACCTGCAACAGAATCCGGTGCGCCTCTGCTTCGATTTCATGGTGATCTTCGTGGTCCTCTGCTGCATTTACTTCATTTACGACATCGATACCCCCTTTTCGGGTTACGTGGCGGTCACTGCCGACGCCTTCAAATTAGTCCACGCCAGAATGCTGGCTTTACGGTAACTGAGCCATGAAGAACAAGCTGCGTTTCTATCCGGGACGCTCCGGGAGATGGCCGGCGCGCTCGCCCAGCCGGGGCGCCCAGGCTCCCAAGGCGCTCGTCAGACTAAAAACTTGCAACCCGAAGCTTGAAATCCCTTAAGTTGTAAACAAAATGACCGATGACCTACAGGTGGGGACTAGAATTTACCGCCCGTTCCACCTCCAGGCGTTGGCGACGGGCTCGTCATTAATCATGGACACCCCGTCCAGACAATATTTCGACGACGACGGCACCACCATGGTCCGGGCCAAACCGGCTGCCGCCCCGCTTTCGGGGTGGCAGGTAGTCTCCTGGGAAGAGACCGGCGGTCGGGTCTGCATCTGTGATGAAACCATCCCGGAGGACTGGACCTACTTTGAAGTGCTCTTTGTCGACGTCAATTTCGTGGCGGTCTCGCCAGTGGCCGGCGATCCGGAGGAACTGCGGCGAGTCGCCCAGGTCGACTAAGGGCAGGACCGGGGTTGCATAAGCTAGCGCGGGCGTCCGTCTGTGCAGTTGGGACGCTCAATCTTTTCTGGGGCCGCCGAGGCCCACTTTGGGCCCGCCGTTCCCGCCTCTCCCCGGTTCTGGTGGTGCTTATCGGTCCAGGCTCTCGAGTGCGGCTTAGTTGTCGGGGCGGCGCGGGCGCGCCCCAGCCCAGGTCAGTCCATGACCCCGGTCAGCCTGACCAACCGGTGGGAGGCGAGAAATGGAAGAGCGGCGCAAGGCCAAACGAATCTCGGTCTTTTTGGAAATTAAAGAGATCAATCATAAGCCCAGCGGCAGTACCTTTCTCCTGAATATCAGTGATTCCGGGGCCAAGATTCAGACCCACCGCAAGTATGCCGCCGGCGACCCGGTGGATTTCAGTTTCGTCCTCCCCGAAATGAAGAAAGAAATTAGCCGCCAGGGGCACGTGGTCTGGGTTCTACCCCATCCCGAGAAGCCGGAGGCCTCGCTGGTGGGTCTGGGATTCTCCACCCCCCGGGAGGTCGGCAGAAGATCGACTTAACCATCCGGCCTCAATCCCGGCTGGCTACTGACTAGCGGCAACTGCTTGATAATAGGCCACTCCGCCCCCCCACCAAGTCAATTTATAGCGTTGGCCCTCGAACTCCAGGTCAGGCCGCACGTAAAAGATCAGCTTGTCCACCAGCCGCCCGTGCAGCGGGTGGGCCAGGACCGCGCTGACCAGCACCTCCGTTTCGGCCTCCACGATATTGAAGGGATCGGTCAAATTATCCATATTTCGAACTCCCGTGGCCCGGCGTCCGCGGCGCCTCGGCGGGGCCATTTGGCGTTGGGCGCCGCAGCCGCCGCAGGGGCGCCCGGCCCACTATATCCGGCTGCTGCCCTTGAAAAGCGGCAATTCAGTAATAACTTCTAAACCATAATTTAAGTCCACTGAGGAGAAAAACAATGGATATCGATAAACTGACCCTCCCGCAGCTGGTGGCGGACCTGAAGCGGGCCGCGAAAAACTGCCCCAAATGCGAAGGCACCCGGGAAGCCGTGTTCACCGCCCGGGGCCGGGATAATATCGTCAACTGCCTGGAGTGCGAACCGCTCCACGATGCCCTGGGGCACCTGGAAGCCGCGGCGAAACTGCTGAAAGATATTTAATTTTTCCTTCCTTTCTTAAAGGGGGCCGGGGGATTTTAGAAGCCTTGAAAATCCCCCTAAATCCCCCTTTTGCAAAGGGGGACTTGACCTCTCCAGTCCAGTCAGTAGTGAGTAGCCAGTGAAAACCAATAAAGACACAGGCAGGATGCCTGCGCTACCAGTAAATCTTAAAAAATGCCCTTCTAAGTGTAATTTTACCCCCTGTTTTTGGTGACGTTGGGACAGTCGGCACTGAGGGCGTCGCGGCGACCCCTGGATTTTGCGGAAATTGTGCCGCTTCAGTGCCGCTAGGGGCCGGGGGCGTTTTTGCGGCAAGTCGCTTTAATCTCAGGGATATCCGCCCGAGGGCCGCGGTTGATGCGGAACAAAAACAGCTTCCGGCGCTGGTCCGGGGAGAAATCGAGGCGACGTTCCACATGGGCACATCGTTACCCGGAGAGCGAGAAAAAGCCAGCAAAGAAAATATGATTGACTTCCTTGGGGCGCTCTGGGAAGCTGTTGATAGGACAATGATTCTTCCGCCCGCGTGAAGGGTGGAGGGCTGGGGAGGGTGGAATCGTCTGGGGAGTTTGGCCAACGAGTCACCACCCTCCCCCCAACCCCCTCCCATCGCAGGGAGGGGGAGTTTTATACACGGTATTCAACTAGGGCTCCGGCCACGGGGGCGGCCGGGGCCAATGGCCGCCGCGGCAGCCGCGGCAACCCGGCGTCAGGCGCAATTAGTTACTTTCAGCGCCTTGCGCTTTTCTATGGTGGAGGTGGAAGTCGCTTATACAAAATCAGAGTAGGGCTGTCTTAACCGCTGTACTACTGATGGTGGGCTTTGTGCGAATGCACTACTTTGGAGAAATGGATTATGACAGATAACAGAAAAAGTATCGAGGAACAAATCATCGATATTTATAAGCCCATGGTTGCAGAGAAGCATTCAGATTTATTAAGTTTCTGGCCAGTGATTTCGGGGTATAATTCAAAGGTAGGTGAATATAATTCCTGGTTAATTATAGTTTTTGAGCATACAGGACACCGTGCGTTTAGGACTTCTAGTGGTTTAGGAGAACTACCTCGTGCTCTTTTCGGAGTTGACACAATAGATAACTCTAATAAACAATCAATTCGTAGAAGGATAGAAAAGCATTTTAATATTAAGCCAAACGATGCTGTAGTGTTTGTTGATCCAGATGGACATTTAGGAAATGAACTAGAAATAATATTGCAGAAACATGAATATGTAATGGGGCTGATACCAATGAAGATTTTTCTTAGTCATAAAGGCGCTGATAAGGTTATGGTAAGAGAATTTAAGAAAACCTTTGCCGAACTCGGTTTCGATCCATGGTTGGATGAAGATGCCATGACAGCGGGAACAGAGCTTGAGAGGGGAATTTTGCGAGGTTTTACAGAATCTTGCGCCGCTGTATTTTTTATTACCGCTAACTTCAAGGACGAAGGTTATTTAGCTTCAGAGGTTGACTATGCAATCGCTGAGAAGCGTAAAAAGAATGAGCATTTCGCCATCATAACAATTGTTTTCAATTATAATGGTGATAAAGGGAGTGTCCCTGAACTATTGAAAAGATATGTTTGGAAGGAACCCAAAAATGAGTTAGATGCATTAAGAGAAATAATTAGGGCACTTCCAGTTACTTTAGGACATGTTTATTGGAGGAATCCATAAAGTGAAGGTTCTCATAAGTTGATATACTTATTAACAATTTAATGTGAAGTGGCTATGACCTCTGAAAAAAAAAGAGATTTTACTGCAAATCTCCAACCTCACCGTCCACTACGGGGCGGAGCAGGCGTTGTTTGGGGTCGATCTGGCGGTGGGGCAGAGCGAGACCGTGGCCCTGGTGGGGCCGATATCGCTGAAACCTGACCGATTTAAAGGCGGCAAATAAGATGAATGAACAGCTTACCGGCATAATTCAGAGCATCCTGCAAGGGCTGCAAGGTCAAATTGAGCCGCAACGGCTGGTCCTGTTCGGCTCGCGGGTGTCGGGGAACGCCGATGCTGGCAGCGACCTGGATTTACTAATCATCGCCCCTTCCCAGGACCGCCCGGTGGAACGCAGATTAAAGGTGCGCCGCCTGCTCCGGGAATTGGATGAACGCCTCGGGCTGGACATATTCTTCTATACTCCGGAGGAAGCGGCGTTATTGACGGATGAGCCGTCCTCTTTCTTACGGCAAATTTTAAATACCGGAGTCACCATTTATGACCAGGAAAATCGCTGACGCCTGGCTCCGGCAAGCCGGGGACGATCTTAAAAGCGCCGAGGTCCTTTTGGCCGTAAAGATTTACGGCATGGTTTGCTTTCATGCCCAGCAGGCCGTGGAAAAGGGATTAAAAGCCTTGTTGGCCGCGGCGGCCCAACCCATTCCCCGTATCCACAATCTGATCCGGCTGCGGCGGCTGGTGGAAGACACCCTCGGCCTTTCTTTGGAGATCGATACCGAAGCCTTGATGTTTCTCAATGATATTTATCTCGATAGCCGCTACCCCACGGATTCGGGGGTCTTGCCCGGCGGGACGCCTGAGGTTGCAGAGGCGCAGCGAGCCTATGAAGATGCTGGAAAAATATTTGGGGTGATAAGCGTAAGCCTGGAGCAGGTTCTGAATAAACGCTAATGGCGGAATTTTCCCGAGATTCCTTACTCCGCATCTCCAACCTCACCGTGCACTATGGGGCGGCCCAGGCGCTGTTTGGGGTGGATTTGGCGGTGGGGCAGGGTGAGACCGTGGCCTTGGTGGGGGCCAACGGCGCGGGGAAGAGCAGTCTGCTCAAGGCCATCATGGGGTTGGTGCCGCCGTCGCGGCGGGCAAATCTGGCTGGACGGTAAAGACGTCACCGGCAGATCGGCCGCGGCCATGGCCGCCCGGGGCGTGGCCCTGTGCCCCGAGGGCCGGGAGATGTTCGGCGACCTCACGGTCAGGGAGAACCTGGAGCTGGGGGCGTTGGCTTTGAAGGTGGGCCAGGGCGAAATGGATCGGCGCCTGGAGGAGGTCCTGGCCCGCTTCCCGAAACTGGCGGAACGGTCAGGCCAGCGAACCAACACCCTGTCCGGCGGCGAGCAGCAGATGGTGGCCATGGGCCGGGCCTTGATGGCCAGGCCGCGGCTCTTGCTGCTGGATGAGCCCGCCTGGGGCTGGCGCCCCTTGATCGCCGACGAGGTTTTCGATATTATTCATCAGCTGACCCGGGCCGGGGTGACGATCCTCTTGGTGGAGCAGAACGCCGCCCGGGCCCTGGCCGCCTCGAAGTCCGCCTATCTGTTGGCCAACGGCCGGATCGTCGGCCAGGGCGAAGCGACGCAACTGCTGGTGGACCCGGAACTGCGCCGGGCCTTCCTGGGGGCGGGTTCGGAGAACAACCCGGCGGCCTCCCGCCTCGGCGCCGCGGGATTCACCAATATCAGACTGGAGAAGCCGAATTTGAGCCAGCAGACCTTTATGCCGCCTTTTAAGACCGAGGACGAACTTAAGGCCCACCAGCTAGCAGGGGTTGCAGTGGACGGTGCGCCACGCCTATGAGGGCTCCAGCTTTTACCGGGCCCAGCTGGACGAGGCCGGGATCGGCCCCGACGACATCCGCACCTTGGCCGACTTGCAAAAACTGCCCCTGACCACGGCGGAAGACCTGCGGGACGGCTACCCCTTCCCGTTCCGGGCGGTGCCCTTATGAGCAGATCGTGCGCATCCACGCCTCCAGCGGCACCACCGGCAAACGCAAGATCCTGGGCTATACCCAGAAGGACATGGACGACTGGCGGGATTTCTTCGCCCGCTGCTACGAGATGGCCGGGCGTCACCCCCCTGGACCGGGTGCAGATCGCGGTGGGCTACGGGGTCTGGACCGCGGGGGTGGGCTTCCAGGCGGGCTGCGAGGGCTTGGGCGCCATGGCCATGCCGGTGGGGCCGGGCAACGTGGACATGCACTGCGAATTCCTGGTGGACCTACAGAGCACGGTGCTGTGCTGCACCGCGTCCATGGGCCTGCTGATGGCCGAAGAGGTGCAACAAGCGGGGCATCGCCGACAAGATCAACCTGAAGAAGATGATCTACGGCTCGGAGCGCTCCTCGGTCTCCATGCGGCGCAAGATTTCGGAACTCTTTGGCGGGGTGGAGCTCTTCGACATCGCCGGCATGACCGAGCTTTACGGACCCGGCACCGGCATCGAGTGCCCGGACCACGACTGCATCCACTACTGGGCCGATTACTACATCCTGGAGATCCTGGACCCGGAGACCCTGAGGCCGGTGCCGGACGGGCGAGTGGGGCGAGATGGTGGTGACCACCCTGTGCCAAGGAGGCCGCGCCCCTGATCCGCTACCGCACCCGGGACATCACCCGCATCATCCCCGGGCCGTGCACCTGCGGCGTCGCTGCTGCCGCGGCACTCCCGGCTGAGCGGCCGCACCGACGATATGTTCAAATTCCGGGCGGTGAACATCTATCCCTCCAGCATCGACCGGATCCTTTCGGAGGTACCGGGGCTGGGCTCGGAGTACCAGATCCACCTGACCCGGGACGACCACGGCCGGGACTCACATGCTCCTCAAGGTGGAACGGGGCGAAGGGGTGGAGGCGGGCCGCAGCGACGAACTGGGCCGGGAAGTGGTCTACCGGCTGAAGCGCAAGCTCATGGTGACCCCGGAGGTGGAGGTGGTGGGCTACGGCGAACTGCCCCGCACCGAGCGCAAGAGCCAGCGGGTTTTTGACAACCGGATGGAGGATTCGGTGATTTGATGAATAGTGAGCAGTTAGCAGTTAGCAGTTAGCAGAAAATACCCGGCGGTCTTTACCGCTTGCTGCTCAAGGCTCATTATTCATCCTAAGGACAACTAATGAAGAACAGCAAAACCAAAGACCATCAAGCCGCCATCGTCGACCAGTTCAGCCGGCAGGCGGTGCCGTTTTCGCAGCAGCAGGCCCACTCCAAGGAGTCCTTCCTGAATCTGCTGCTGGAGATGTCCGGGGTCGGGCCGGAAGATGACGTCCTGGACGTGGCCTGCGGCCCCGGCCTGGTGGCCTGCGCCTTGGCGGCCCGGGCCAAGCACGTCACCGGCATCGACCTCACCCCGGCCATGATCGCGCGGGCGCAAGAGATTCAGCGGGAACAAGGGCTCACCAACCTGACCTGGCAGATCGGCAACGTCCTGCCCCTGCCCTTTCCGGACGGTTCGTTTTCCCTGGTGGTGACGCGCTATACCTTTCACCATTTCCTCGACCCCGGGGCGGTGCTGGCCGAAATGGTCCGGGTCTGCCGCCCGGGGGGCCGGGTCCTGGTCTCCGATACCGTCATGGCACCGGAGAAGCGGGAGTTCTACGACGTGGAGGAGAAGCTGCGCGACCCCTCCCATACCCGGACCCTGACGCCGGCGGAGTTTTTGCAGATGGCGGCAGAACTGAAGCTCCAGGAAATCCAGACCCGGTTCGTCAAGTCGGAAAGGAATCTGAAGGCCCATCTGAAGGCCTCCTTTCCCCACCCCGGCGACGCGGAGAAAGTCAGACGGCTGTTCCGGGAAGATATCGGCAAGGATAACCTGGGGCTGGAGGCGCACTGGGAGGGAGACCAGATTCATTTCGCCTATCCCATCATCGTAATGGCGGGGCGGAAGAGCGCCTAAAAAAAGCTCACCACCGAGACACGGAGAAAAATGATTGCGCCTCGAAGGGGCGCAATCATTTTTTGGTGTCCTTTCCTTTGTGAACTTTGTGCCTCTGTGGTAAATGAGTATAATTCGCTGCGGTATTATAGAGGAGGACTAAATTCATGAGAGGCAAACTGGCAATAATGCTGGCGGTGGCTCTGGTGGGCGCCCTGGCGGTGGCGGCCCCGGCGGCCGAACCCATCAAGATCGGCGCCTTTTTCGCCCTCTCCGGGCCGGCGGCCCCCATCGGCACCCCCACCAAACTGGTGGCGGAGATGGTGGTGGACCAGATCAACCAGGCCGGCGGCATCAACGGCCGGCCCATTGAGCTGGTGGTGGGCGACACCGAGAGCGACCCGGCCAAGGCGGCCAGCATCGCCAAAAAGTTCATCTTCGCCGACAAGGTGGCGGCCATCATCGGGCCCACCACCACCGGAGAGGGCATGCAGGTAAAGAAGATCGTGGAGGAGGCGGGCATTCCCACTTTCATGACCGTAGGCGGCGATCCGGTCATCGAGGGCGGCAAATTCGGGGCCTTCACTTACGTCTTCAAGTCGCCCCAGCGCTCTTCCACTGCGATTAAGAAGCTCTATGGCTACCTGAAGGAGAAGCAGCTGACCAAGGTGGCCCTGCTCACCGCCTCGGACCCCTTCGGCAAGGACGGCGTCGTCTGGCTGAAGAAGCTGGCCCCGGACTTCGGGATCACCCTGGTGGCGGAGGAATCCTTCGGCCCCAAGGACACCGACATGACCCCGCAGTTGACCAAGATTAAAAACGCCGCGCCTCAGGCCATCATCGTCTGGACCATCGGTCCGGCCGGGGCCATCGTCGCCAAGAACAAGGCCCAGTTGGGCATCGCGATTCCCCTGTTCCAGTGTCATGGCCAGCCCGGTCCGGAGTATATCCAACTGGCCGGCAAGGCGGCCGAAGGGGACCGCATGCCCGCCACCAAGCTGATGGCCGCGGCCCAGCTCTCCGACAAAGACCCTCAGAAGCCGGTGATCCAGAAATTCATCAAGCTCTATACAGATCAATATCACTTTGATAAGCAGTTCCCCATCAACACCCATTCGGGCTACGCCTGGGACGCGGTCTACATCGTCACCAATGCCATGAAAAAGGCGGGCACCGACCCCAAGAAGCTCAGGGAGGCCATCGAACAGACCAAGGGCTACGTGGGGGTTTCCGGGATTTATAACCTGACCCCGGAGGACCACAACGGCCTGGGGGTGGATTCCATGGTGATGGTCCAGGTGAAGGGCGGTAAATTCGTGCTGGCGAAATAGGGCGGAGCTTTTAGCTTGCAGCGGTCAGCTTTCAGCCAATACGAAAAGCTTAATATCTCACGCAAAGGCGCAAAGACGCAAGCTCTAGTTATGTGGCTTTGCGTCTTTTTCGTGAAATAAACGGCAAATTTTTCATATGCCCAAGGAACGCTTCGAGCCAGGTTTAGTCCAGGTTTATACCGGCGACGGCAAGGGCAAGACCACCTGCGCCCTGGGGCTGGCCCTGAGGGCCGCGGGCTGGGGATTCAAGGTTTATATCATCCAGTTTATGAAAGGGCGAAAAACCGGCGAATCCGTCGCGGTGGCCCGCTTGGCTCCGGAGGTGACCCTGCGCTACTTCGGCCGTGGCAATCTGGTCAATCTGCGGGCCCCGGCTCCGGAAGACCTGGCCCTGGTGCAGGAGGCCTGGGCTTTGGCTAAGCAAGTGCTGACCGCAGGGGAGCATGACCTGGTGATCCTAGATGAAATCAACCTGGCCCTGACTCATAAGCTCGTCCCCGTGGAGGAGGCCCTGGAGGCCTTGCGCCGGCGGCCGCCCGGGGTGGAGGTGGTGCTCACCGGCCGCCAGGCCCCGCCGGAACTGGTGGCTCTGGCGGACCTGGTCACGGAAATGTGGCCGGTGAAGCATTATTACCAGGCGGGAGTCAAGGCGCGAGGCGGGATCGAGTGGTAGCAGGAGTGGCATTTCGGCCAGGACAAGGTTTTTTTTAATAAACCAGGCTTGAGTTGACCAGCGGCAAATTCCTCGGCATTAACTGAGCATAGAGCTGCAGCCGCGCCCATCCGGCGGGGGCTAGTCCGGAAAGGCTGGTCTAATACCAAGTTGCGTTCAAACAGGTATTATTAGCACTGTCATTCTGAACGGAGCGAAGCGAAGTGAAGAATCTAGATTCTTCGCTTCGCTCAGAATGACAATATTACTTTTTTGACCGCAACTCGGTCTGAATTGATAATTGGATTAATTAAAGATCAATAACCATTAAAAACTTGCGAAATCATATAGGGCATATGGAAAATTAAGTCTAGTACTAAAAGACCAATTATTATAATGTTGATTTTTCTCAGGTCAAATTGACAACTTAGCGCTTGAGAATAATACTCAAATCTGAAGTTCGATAAAAAATAACTCATTATAAACATTGCTGGTAAATATTGTGCCAAGAGATGGCGAGGGCCTTTGAAAATTGTAGCCCCGAAAGCATACAATAAATAGTATAATAAAAAGTATAAAATTAAACTTATTAGTATTGCATAATTGTTACCACGTTTAAGATATTCAACGAAGGCTCCATATTGTTTGGTTATAGCCAAAATACAAATGAAGAGATAAATACACAGGTATTGAGCATAACCGAATCCTCCAAGCGCATTTCCGGCAACGATAACCAAACCAGAAGCCAGGCGGCCCAGAATTTGTGATGAGCTATGCTCATGCAAGTACTTTCCGCAGGAAGGTATTGCTTCCGGGGGCATTTTGGGCCAACCGACTCGATCGCCATGCTCCCTGGTCACTTTGGCCTGTTCCCAGGAGTCACACCAGATATAGAAATTGGAATTCACATTATAAAAATAGTGGCCAAAAACTTGTTTATTCACCGAAATATATGGGTATACCGTTAATAAGAAAATCACGATAAAGACCAAGAGGAAGGCAATATTTTTCAAAATATAAAATGGCGGCAGGGCCATCTTGGCGTTAATTTTATTCCCAATTTTTTTAATAATTGGAACTGCAATATGGATTATTATATAAAAAAAGATAAACCAAACTACGGCGGGGACCACTGAAGACTTCGTTAAATAAGTGAGACCGGCAAGCACACCTGCGGCTGCGGCAATCCATAAGCGGGTGGTCTTTAAACAACCCCAAAAAAGCAGAAAAGCACAGAAGTTCAAGAAGTAAAAAAGCAATTCACTTTGAAGATAGCCGGCTCGAGGCATAAATAATGTGAAGGCGGTAACAAGAATAAGCACCTGCGATTCCAGGGCATTTAGATATATTCTGAATATAATAAAAAGAGCAATAAGTAAAATTACAGATAATATTATATTAAGGATCTTGCCTCTTTGAAAATATTCTGCAGGTGATAAACCGGGATGATAGAGCAAGGAAAGAATAACCGGATAAAGCGGCATGCGATTTCCGTCGGTAAGACGTGCATAATGAGTAATTTTTAGGTCGATCGCCCTCTGCATATAATCCATTTGATCCGCCTTGGCCATATCGGTGTTGACGTTAAAAGCCTGGATAGACGCACCTATTAAATATATGCAGAGAAAAATCAGGATCAGGAAAAACTTCTTTCCAGGTTGAGCCAAGGTTTTATCCAGAGGAAATCACCCCCGATGGACGAAATAAGGGCCGCCAATGCTCAGCAGGCTGAAGGCGGCCACACTGCCGGGTGGCAGGCCGCATCTTTGAAGCTCGGAAAGAGGCAGGATAGAAAAAGCAACAGGAAGCCTGGAAAGAGTGGCCACACCTGCCCCGAAGCCCAAAGGCGGTTACCTGGCATTGGATAATCCACTAGCGGGCGAGACTCTGGTTTAGTTATACTTTCCGGGCCTGGAGGCAGGTATTTGCCGATAGGCAACCAAACTATTCATAGCGGATGGCGGTCACTACTTCCATGCGGCTGGCCCGAAGGGAGGGATAAAGACCGGCCCCCACCCCCAGGAGCACCGCGAAGAGGAACCCCAAGGACAATCCCAGGAGGAAGAGGTTCTCGGAGGGATGGCTGCCGATTACCCGGCCCAGGATCTCCATCATGATTCGGCCCACCAAGCCTCCCAGCAAGGCGGCCCCGACACTGACGCACAGGGCCTCCGACAAAAATTGGGTGAGGATGTCCTTGTCTTCGGCTCCCATGGCCTTCTTCAGGCCGATCTCCCGGGTGCGGGTCACCACGGCGGCCATCATGACGTTCCAGATGCCCACGCCACCCAAGAGGAAGGTGGCGCTGATGGCCAGATAAATCAGGAATTCGATCCACCAGGCCAGTTGCTGGACCCGTTTAAGCGCTTCCCAGGAAACGTCCATGTGGAGTTCTTCCGGGGACTGGTTGGCCTGGACGACCGCCGGGATGGCCCGGGCGACCCGGGCGACATCGTCCCAGGTCTGGCAGCGGAGGTAGAGATGATCCGGCAGGAAGCGACTGGGCAGGCGGTCCGTGGCGGTGGTCAGGGGGAGAAAGGCGGCATTGGCTATGCTGCTGCTGGTGACGCCTCCCAGGACGGCGGAGATCCAATAATTATCGTTATTGATCTGAATTAATCGGCCCCGGACATCTTCGGTGCCAAAGATCTTGCGGGCCAGTTCAGCCCCCAGGACCACTTCCCGCTTGTGCCCGGCCACGGAGGCGGCCCCGAAGAGATTACCCGTCTGGGCCCAAAAATTGTTTACTTGCCAGAAGTTCTCGTCCACCGCGAGCACGACATAGCCAAATTGCTGCCCACGCCAGTTGGTGGCGCCCGCCGCGCCTGCGGTGAGGCTCAGTTCCTTGATGCCCTGAAGCCGGTTCAAGGCAGCCAGGGTGTTATTCCGGAACCACTGGGGCCGGTAAGAGCGGGTGTTGTCAAAGTATATGCGGATAATATTAACCCCGCCGATCAGGTCGAGGTTTTCGTTGAAATTCTGTTTCACCTCCCGGCTCATGGTGATGATGTTGATGAAGCCGGCAACGCCTAAAGCAATGGCCAGCACCACCCCCAGATAGCGGCGGTGGTGCCTCACCACCTGGCGTACACTAACTCTCAGGAGATCATTGAATCGCAAGGATATCCTCACCTTTTGGCAGGGGCGGCAACGGCTTTCCGGCTGCCATCTTACCCGTGAGAAAAATTCTTAAGCTCGAGCAATGGTTTTGGGGACCGCGGGTGCTGCCGTAAGCATCTCCCCAAGGCGCCATTCTTTAAGCCTACTCTACTTAGAGATGTGATATTACCATAAATTTCGCTATAAAAATAGTTTTTTTCTTGAATTCGGGTACACCAATCCCACAGAACCCGGGACATCTTGGCCGGGAGATTAAGGAGCCCGACCCGGCCCCTTAAGCATTGCTGCTTCGAAGTGAGGTCCAGCAAGCATAGCAACTAACTTTCACGATGGAAATTTTGCTAAAATCCCAAATAATTGCAGAGATGATCTACCCGGCGGCCTTTATCGTAGCAAGGATGATAACCCCCAAACGCCGGCGCCGCCGGCCAGAAGGGCGAGGAAGGTGAAGGCGGCCATAAGCACGGAGGTGGCGTATAAGAGGCGGATGGCCTGGCGATATTTGGCGGCGGACAGCGGGACGTCGGGTTCGCCGATAAAGGGCTTGTCCACCAGATGGCCGAAGTAGGTGCTGGCCCCGCCCAGGCGCACTCCCAGGGCTCCGGCCATGGCCGCCTCGGGCCAGCCGGCATTGGGGCTGGACGCCCGGCCCGCGTCCCGGCGCAGCATGGCCCAGCAGCGGCGCCAATTCAGGCCGGCCAGGGCCGCGGCCGGCACCATCAGGAGAGCGGCCAGGCGGGCCGGCAGGAAGTTGAGGACGTCGTCGGCCCGGGCCGCCACCTTGCCGAATTTGCCATAGCGCAAATTCTTGTAGCCGACCATGCTGTCCATGGTGTTGGCGGCCTTATAAAGCACGAGGCCGGGCAGGCCCAGGAGCAGGGTGAAAAACATGGGGGCCACCACCCCGTCGGCCAGATTTTCCGCCACGGTTTCGATGACCGCCCGGCGAATCTCCTCCGGCCCCAACTGTGTGGTTTCCCGGCCCACGATCATGGACAACATCCTCCTGGCTCCGGCGAGATCGCCCCGAGACAGGGCCGCTTCCACCTGCCGGCTCTCCTGGTGCAGGCTGCGGGTCGCCAGGCCGGCATAAAGGCAGTAAGTGATCAGGATGATCCCAGCCACCGACGGCAGCAGCGCCGCCACAGACAACACGGCAATGACTCCGGTTAAGGCGGTGCCCATCACCGCCAGCCAAAACAAAGCCCCCGCCAGCACCGCAGGCTGATAGAGGACGTTTTCCCAGTAGGTGACGGCGCGGCCGAGGAGCCGCACGGGATGGGGCCAGCTGGGCGGGTCGCCCAGCGCCAGGTCCAGCAGATAAGCGGCAAGAAAGAGGTAGGCCAATCTCAAGGTCTGCTCCTGAAATGACCGGGGACGGGAGACCGGAGACCGAGGCAAACCGTGAATCTGCCCCGGTCTTCCGTCCCCCGTCTCCCGTCTCTACACCAAGAATTTCCTCAGTGCTCTCAAAAGTTGTTGGTTTTCCTCCCGCCCCCGCACCGCCAGACGGATGAAACGTTCATCCAGCCCCCGGAAATTGCCGGCATCGCGGATGATGATCTTGGCGGAAAGCAGGGCGGTGCGCAGGCTGGCGGCGCTCCAGTCCGGCTGGGTAAGCTTCACTAAGAGATAATTCACCGCGCTGGGAAAGGGCTGCAGCCCCGGCAGAGAGCCGAGGCCATCCAGGAGGAAGGCCCGCTCCTGACGGACCAAGGCCCGGGAGCGGGCCATATAATCCAGATCCTGGAGGCAGGCCCGTCCCATGGCCTGGGCCAGGGTGTTCACCGACCAGGGCTCCTGCGCCGCGGCCAGGCGCCGGATCAGTTCCGGGGCCGCCAGCAGGCAGCCCAGGCGCATCCCGGGGATGGCAAAGAACTTGGTGAAGGAGCGCAGGATCAGCAAGCGTGGAAACCGGGCCAGCTGGGTCTTCAGAGAGGCCTCTTCCACGAAATCCACGAAGGCCTCATCCAGAAGCAGATAGACCCCGGCGGCGTCCAGATGGGCCGCCACCTCCAGCAGCAGCTCCGGCGGCAGCAGAACCCCGCTGGGGCTGGCCGGGTTGGCCAGGAAGACCAGGTCGGCGCCCTGGGGGTCCAGGGGTTCCGACAGGGTGAAATTGTCGGCTTCAGTAGTGATCTGAAAGGCAACCGGCACCTGGGCGGCCTTGAGGGCGTGCTCGTATTCGCTGAAGGCCGGGGCCACGATCAGCGCCTGCCGGGGCGCGAAAGCCCGGGCCACCAGGTAGAGGAGTTCGGTGGAACCGTTGCCCACCAGGATCTGCTCGACGCTGAGGCCGTGATAGGCCGCCAGGTCCCGGCGCAATTCCAGGCAGCGGCGATCCGGGTAATGGACGATTTCCCCCAGGGCTTGCCTGGACGGCCTGATCAATTCCCGCCGGAAATCCCAGGGGATTGATATTGGCGGAAAAATCCAGGAGGTCGGCGAGTTCGAGCCCCAGGCTGCGGGCCAGCTGGTAGACGTCGCCCCCGTGGGGGGGAGTGGTTGCCGGTATCTGGTTTTTGGTTCTCATTTCCAAAATGCTACTCCGAAACATTGGGCAAATGGCGGGATGCGCTGCGCTTTCCCGCCCTACGGTTGAATCAAGGACCGAATCCGGGCCAGATCGAGATGGGTGCGCAGCAGGTCGGCCAGGCGGTCCAGTTGGGCTTCCTGAAAATCCCGGAAAGACCTGGCCGGGGCCGCCGACCCGGCTCGGCAACAGGCCCGGGTGATCTCGGCCAAAAAATCCCGGCGAAATTCGTCGCCCTCGAAGAGGCCGTGCAGATAGGTGCCCCAGAGACGGCGGTCGGGGCTGACCCAGCCGTCCCCCACCTGCACGGGCCGGCCGTTGCGGCTGATGATCTGGAAGGCCGGCCGGCCGTCACTTCCCCCTCCCCTTAATCCCCTCCCACCGGGGGAGGGGAAAGAAGGGACGGTCTCTCCCATGTGGATTTCATAGGCCTCGATCAGCGTCCCATTGCTTCCGGGCACCCGGGCCTGCACCTGGGTGGTGGTCTTGGCGCCGGCCATGGTGGTGACGACCGGCAGCAGCCCCAGGCCGATCTCCGTCCGGGGCGGCCCTTCCATGCCCAGAGGGTCCCGGACCTCCTGCCCCAGCATCTGGTAACCGCCGCAGATGCCCAGCAGATGGCCGCCGCCCCGGACGTGGGCCTGGATCTGCTGAAACAGCCCGGTCTCCTTGAGATAGAGCAGATCGCTGATGGTGTTTTTGGTCCCGGGCAGGATGACCAGGTCGGCGCCAGCCAGTCCCTGGCGCTGATCCAGATAGCGCAGAGCCACCCCCGGCTCCTGCTCCAGGGGGTCGAAGTCGGTGTAGTTGGAGATGTGGGGCAGGCGCAGCACCCCGATGCGGAGGCCACCGGCCGCGTCCCAGGACCCGGCGTCAGGCTTGCGCCCCAGGGCGACGCTGTCCTCTTCGGGCAGGACCAGGTCCGGCGCATAGGGCAGCACCCCCAGGACCGGCCGCCGGGTGCGGCGCTCGATGAGGCGCTCTCCCTCTTTGAACAGGGCCGCGTCACCCCGGAACTTGTTGATGATGAAGCCAGCCAGCAGCCGGCGCTCCGTCGGGGTGAGCAGGTGGAAGGAGCCGATGGTGGCGGCGAAGACCCCGCCCCGGTCGATGTCGGCCACCAGGAGGACCGCGGCCCCGGCCCTTTTGGCCATGCTGAAGTTGACCAGGTCGTTCTGCTTGAGATTCAGCTCCACGGCGCTGCCGGCCCCTTCCAGGACGATGAGTTCATAGTCCCGGCTCAGGCGGCGGAAGCTCTCCATCACCTTGCGGGTGAGCCGCGGCTTGTGCCGGTAGTATTCCTGGGCCGAGAAGTTGCCGTAGACCCGGCCGTGGACGATCACCTGGGAGCCCACTTCGCTGCTGGGCTTCAGCAGGATGGGGTTCATGTCCACGTGGGGGGCCAGGCCGGCGGCCTGGGCCTGGGTCACCTGGGCCCGGCCCATCTCGCCGCCCTCCGGGGTGATGAAGCTGTTCAGGGCCATGTTCTGGGCCTTGAAGGGCGCGACCCGGATACCCTCCTGGCGGAAGATGCGGCAGAGGCCGGCCACCACGAGGCTCTTGCCCACGTCGGAGCCGGAGCCGAGGATCATTAAGGGGCGGTATTTCATAATATTGAGACGTTATAGCAAGCCCGGAAAATTCCCTCTCCCCTGCGAGGGGAGAGGGTTAGGGCGAGGGGTGGCATCATCGGCGTCTCCCCCCTCACCCCAGCCCTCTCCCCCCAAGGGGGAGAGGGGGAAAATCTTGAAATCTCCATGATATATAAAAATTGCCCCGACTTATTTTTGTTCCTGGATAAAGTACACAGCTTTATGCAATAACCTTGCTGGACACTACTGCCTAAATCCCCCTTTTTCAAAGGGGGACTTTGACCCCCCTTGGAAAAAGGGGGGCAGGGGGGATTTTTTATTGCCGCGAGCGAGACGGTCGTGGTTCATGGACGTTTAACCGGCCTAGCAGCAGCGTCTACCGTTACCTGATATTTGCTCAAATAACCCCTCGGGGTGACCAGGTAAGGACCGTAGGCGAAGGTCTGGGAATTGCCCACGATGACCACGGTCTGCATGTCCACCGGGTTGGCCGTCAGGTCCTTGAGGGTGGTGAGCGTCACGGTCTGGTCCCGGCGCATGGCCCGGGAGACGATGCCCACCGGGGTTTCCGGGGCTTTATGGCGCAGCAGCAGCTCCTGGACCGCGCCCAGTTGCCAGTCGCGCTTTTTGCTTTTGGGATTGTAGAGCACGATGACGAAATCCCCCTGGGCCGCCAGTTCCAGGCGTTGCTGAATGGTCTCCCAAGGGGTCAGCAGGTCGCTCAGGGAAATGGAGGCGAAATCGTGCATCAGCGGCGCTCCGAGGAGGGCGGCGCCCGCGGCCAGGGCCGGCACCCCGGGGATCACCTCCAGGTGAAAATCCACCTCGCCCGCCACCTCCGGCGGACTCACTTTCAGCTTGCGGGCGGCGCAGATCTCCAGCACCAGCCCGGCCATGCCGTAAATACCGGCGTCGCCGCTGGAGACCAGGGCCACCCGGTCGCCGGCCAGGGCCCGGTCAATGGCGGCCTGGCAGCGCTGCACTTCCGCCTTCATGCCGGTGGCCACCACCTCCTGGTGGGTCAGCAGGGGCTCGATCAGCTCAACGTAGGTGCGGTACCCCGCCACCACCTTGGCCTGGTCCAGGGCCGCCCGGGCCCGGGGGATGATATAGTCCGGGAAGCCGGGCCCCAGGCTGACGATGCTCAGGCGACCTTGGCCACCGCCAGGGTGGCGTTGGCCCCCTTGCGTTTGGTCAGGATCAGCTCCAGCCCCCCGGCCTTCAGGGCCGCGGCTTCGCTGACGCTGACCACTCCCACCAGCCGCACCAGCTGCGGCGAGGGATTGGGGACCCTGACGTCCTGCAATTCTTCCTTGGTAAACCATAGAAATTCCACTCCCAGCCTGGCGGCTGCTTCCTTGAGGCCCGGCTCCGCCTTTTTCAGCTCGATGGTGGCCACCGCCTTCAAGGACGCCAGGGAAAGTCGCTCTTTTTTAAAGGTTTCTTTGATGAAATCCAGGATCTCCGCCGCCGGTGTGCCCTTATGGCACCCGATCCCCGCCACCAGGTTCCTGGGGCGGAGCACCAGCCAGTGTTTGGGCCAGGCGCGCTCACGAAAACCCACGTAGACCCCGGGCCAGCCTCCGGCCAGGGCGGTATCCAGGTGGTTTTCACGAATAAATAGTCCGGGATAGGCCGCGGCGACGTCGGCCAGATAGCCATCCGGGTCAACCAGCCACAGTTTCAGGCCGGATAACAGCGCCATTTGCGCCTGGCTGACCGCGGTCAGGTCCTCGATGGCCAGCCCGGCCCGCTTGGCCGCCAGATCCAGGGCCGGCAGCCCCTGGACATCGGAGGCCGTGGTGATAACCGGGGTGGCCTTGAGGATTTGGGCCACCTGCCGGGCCAAGTCATTGGCCCCGCCCAGATGACCGGAAAGCAGGCTGACGGCAAACCGGCCGGCCTCGTCCACCACCACCACCGCCGGGATCTTGATCCTTCCCCTGGAGATGCGGGGCAATGCCGCGGACCACAAGGCCCGCGGCCATGATGCAGACCAGATTTTCACCCCGCTGGAAGGCCTCCTGAAAAACCGTGGCGACCCGGTCGAAGGTTTGGACCTTGGGGTCGCCGGCGGCCAGGGGGCGCGGCAGCCAGCAGCCGGCCCGGGGCAGCGCCTGAGCCAGATCCCGGGCCAGGGCGCCGCCCCGGGGGGTCAGGGCCACCACCCGCGTGCGGCGTGCCGGTTCACTCATTCAATCACCAGAGTATTGGGGATATACTGACCAATTATTGCTGCCAACCCTTCAATATATTTCTCTTGATGCCCGTGGCCTGGATACGGAAGTGTAAAAACTTCTGGGCTGCATCCAGATTTATTTATAGCCTCTTGGACATATCCCTCAATTTTTCTGAGGCATATCACAATCACAGGGGGATTAGCTTCCCTTATTCTTTGGGATAGTGCCTCAACACTATCTCCTAGTTGCTTTTCTCGTTTGGGTCGATCCAAGTTATTTACCGGGATATGACTCAAATCATCTAAATGACATCCACATGCCTTGAAATATTTGAGAAAATCTGAGTTATTCGTAAATTTCACTCTGTGAGCCTTTTCGAAGGCAAGAGAGGTAAATTTGGTCATACCGCTACTTAGATAGAAGAACCGGCCGCTCGCGGGGGGAGATTCCCCGATTAGCATTAGACGTATTTTGTCCGGCTTAAAGCTTTGGCGAATCGCCTCAGTATCAATCCCAGGCCGGAAACCATGGGCAAAGGTCTGGTCATAGAGTTTGGAAACGGCCTTGAGGGGTCCCTGCCGCGCCGCCAGGGCCGGCCCCACCAGGATCAGGGCCTGGCGTTCGATGCCGGCCTCTTTTACTTTAGCGCCGATGTCGGCCAGGGTGCCGCGGATGAGCTGCTGGTCCGGCCAGCTCACCCGGTAGGCCACCACCGCCGGGGTCTCCGGGCCGTAGGCGGCGCTCAGTTCGGCCACCACCCGATCGATGAGCTTGATGCTGAGATAGATGACCATACTGGCCCCATGCCGGGCCAGCTCGCCCAGGGCCTCCCGTTCCGGCACCGGGGTGCGCCCCGGGGCCCGGGTCAAAATCAGGGTTTGGGTGACCTCCGGCAGGGTGAGTTCCTGGGCCAGGGCGGCGGCCGCGGCCGCGGCGGCGGTGACTCCGGGGATCACCAGGCAGGGGATCTGCTCCCGTTCCAGGATTTCCAGTTGCTCCTGAATGGCGCTGAACAGGGCGGTGTCGCCGGAATGGACCCGGAGCGCCCGCCGGCCGGCCCGATGGGCCTTAATGAGGCCGGCGACGATCTGCTCCAGGTTCAGGGGCGCGGTGTCGATCAGTTCGGCTGCGGGCCGGGCCCAGCCCAGCACCGCCGGCGACACCAGGGAACCGGCGTAAAGGACGACGTCGGCTTCGGCCAGGGCCTTTTGCCCTTTGACCGTGATCAACTCCGGGTCTCCCGGCCCGGCCCCCAGAAAGATGACGGGATGGCGTTCAGTCATGTTTGCCTGCTCATTTTTTTTATCCCTCTTTTCCAAAGGGGGGTAAAGGGATGGGTCGCATTTTTAAATCCCCCTAAATCCCCCTTTTGCAAAGGGGGACTTTAACTGCCGGTTTGCCAAACAAGCTGCTGAATGGAAATCCGGCACTAACTCTTAATTCCCGCGACGATCCACACCGGGTTCAGGGCCTGCAGATAATTGCCCCCGGCCAGCGGGCGGGAGCGGCTCACCTGGAGCTGGGTGAGGTCGATTTGCCAGGCGGCCGCGGCCAACACCGTCCGGGCCGTCTCGAGGGTCTCCAGCAGGGTGGCGGTAAGCACCAACCGGCCGCCGGCAGTCAGGCGTCCGGTGACTTCCTGCAAAATCTCCGGCAAATCCCGGCCGCCGCCGCCGAGGAAGACCCGGTGGGGGTCGGGTAATGGCGCCAGGCACTCAGGGGCATGACCGCAGACCGCCTGAAGGTTCATGACCCCGAATTTTTCGGCATTCACCCGGATCTGGTCAGCCCTTGCTTGGTCTTGCTCAACTGCGAAGATTTGGCCGCCGGGCAGCAACAGGCTCGCTTCCAGGCCCACCGAGCCGCAACCGGCACCCACGTCCCACAGGGTCAGGCCGGGGAACAGCTCGAGCTTCGCCAGGGCTACGGCCCGCACCTCGGTCTTGGTGATGAGGCCGCCCTGGTGGACCAGGGCTGCTTCCGGAAGTCCCAGATGGAGTCGCGCCGGCGCGGGCTTGTCCCCGGCCGCCGGCAGGATCACTACCAGATTCAAAGGCGAAAATTCCCGGGCCTGAGCCTCGGCCGGGCTGAGCCAGGTGAGGCGCTCCGTCTTCCGGCCCAGGTCTTCCAGGACGCAGAGCCGAGCCTCGCTGTCGCCCCTGGCTAACAAAAACCGGGCGATGGCAGCCGGGTTATGCTCCGGGTCGGTATAAACGATCAACTTCCCGGCCGCCCGGTTCAGGGCCGCCGCCAGAGGCGCCCAGGTGCGGCCGTGCAGGCTGGTGACCACCGCGTCCTGCCAGGGCAGCTTCAGGCGGGCGCAGGCCGCCTGCACGGCGGTGACGTTGGGATGGATGATCACCCGGTCGGCCCCCATGACCTTGACCACCAGGGGACCGATGCCATAAAAATTGGGGTCGCCGGAGGCCAGCACCACCACCCGCAGTCTGGCGGCCAGGGCAGGGAGTTGGGCCAGGGCGGCTTCCGGGTCCTTGCCCAGGAGGATTTGTTGCGCCGGATGATCCGGGAAATAATCGAGCAGGCGCCGCCCGCCCACCAGAACCTGGGCCTCGCGGAGGATCTCCCTGACCTTGGGAGTCAGGTCTTCCGGCGACATGCCCCAACCCACTACCTGTACTGGAATCATTTTTTAGCTCTCAGCGGTCAGCGCAGGCTAAAGCCTGCGGCTACGTTTTTTCACGATTTTCCCCACGCCAGAGGGGCAAGCCGGCAAAATCCAGGATGACCGCAGCCAGTTTGGGGCCGGGGCCGGCATAGGCGCGCAAGGCCGCCAGCATTTGCCTCCCCACTGCGGCCACCGCCGGCCGCGCCCGGGCCGCCAAGAGCATTCCCAGGACCTGGCGGCCGGTGTTGGCCCCGGAGACTTCCCGGGACAAATGGCTATCCCCGGTTTGCTCCAATACCAGACGGCCCAAGGCCTTCAGGTCGGCCAGCCCCCGGGAGGCGTGGGTATGTCCCTTACCCTGGGCGATCTTCACGGCCTTGCCGAAAAAGGCCCCGACGGTGATCTCGGCAAATTCCAGGTTGCCGGCCGTCTTCAGGGCAAAACGGACGTAATCGCCCATCTGCACGAAGGCTTCCTCCGGCAGTTCCGGCAGCAGGGTCCGCAGATGCGACTCGCTCTTGCCCCCGGTGCTGAAGACGATCCGCCTCAGCCCCACGGCCCGGGCGACCTTGAGTCCGGCCACGATGGTGGCCCGGTAGGCCGCATGCGAAAAAGGCTTCACCAGGCCGGTGGTGCCCAAAATCGAGATGCCGCCCAGAATTCCCAGCCGCGGGTTCAGGGTGTGGCGGGCCAGTTCCTCGCCCCGGGGCACGAAGACTTCCACCCCCAGGCGCAGGGGTTGGCCGGGAAAAACCTGCTCCCAGACTAATTCGAGGCTGCGGCGGATCATCCGCCGGGGCACCGGGTTAATGGCCGGCTCGCCCACGGAGAGGGCCAGCCCGGGTTTGGTCACCCGGCCGACCCCGGCACCGCCGTGGAATTCAATCTCGGCTTTGGTCCCGCCACCGTCCAGCCGCCAGACGCTGGCGCCGATCTCGGCCCGGTTGGTGACGTCCGGGTCGTCGCCGGCGTCCTTGATCACCGCGGCCTCGCCCCGCGACCCGCGGCGTCGATGATAATGCAGTGGGATGGTCAGTGCCCCACCGCCGGGCAGAGGAACCTCGACCTGCTCGGGGCAAGGCAAGTCCAGCAACTCCCATAAGGCCCCCTGGGCCGCGGCCGCGGCCGCGGTGCCGGTGGAAAAGCCCTGGCGCAGCTCTTTCCGGGGGCGGGGCGGCTGTTCCAGGTCTAAATTATCGGGGTCCTGGTTTTTCAAAAATATATCTCACGCAAAGGCGCCAAAACGCAAGGTGCGCAGTGCGCACCCTACATGGCTAAGAGGCCTTTTTTTCCCACTCGTGCACATGATGCATTTAGAAACGCCATTATGGCCCAAGCTGCGAGCAGTTTGTAGGTCATTAAGCAAAGCAAAGCTTTGCAAATCAGTGGGTTCCCAAGTGCAACTTGGGAACCAGAATAAAAGATGCCAAAACGCAAGGTGCGCAGTGCGCACCCTACATGGCGGGCCTGTCCCGGGACAGCCGGGGGCGGCTGTCCTACACCACCGAGTTAGGCCCCGGCGCCCCAGACGGCGTAGGGCACGGCCACCAGCAGCAGGCTCAGGAGCCGCAGGCCCTGGCTCCACAGCAGCAGTTCGGTCCCCAGTTTGGGGGAAAAGATTCCCACATTGGCGGCCAACTGGTGCCGTAAGGCCCGGACCGGGGTGGCCACGATGTTACCCAGGACCAGGGCCAGCACCGTCTGGGGAACCGTCAGGGCCCCGGCCTGCAAAAAGGCGCCCGCCGCGGCGATGCCGGAGGTAAATTCCGTGGCCACGCTGAAGATCACGACGCTGGCCGCCTCCATGGGCAGAAAGGTCAGGGAGACGTGAGAGGCCGCGGCGTCCCGGAGCCATTTAAAAAAGCCCCAATCGTTGAGCACAAAGATAAAAAAATAGATGGGCAGGGTGAAGAAGACCACCCGGGAAAAACGGCGATGGAACTTCTGCCAGATCTCCTGGGCCAGGCCTTCCTGCCTTTTGGGGGCCAGCGCGGCGATCTCGCCCGCGCCAGTCGTATCCGCCGGGAGCCGCAGGCGGCCATAAATCAGTAAGAATACGCTCCGGAGCAGGGCCGCGGAGAGGGTGAGCCCCAGGTAGATCAAGCCCGCCTGCCGGGTCAGGGGAAAGATGATGAAAAAGGTGGTGGGCAGGTGCAACAAAAACACCGGCATGGCGTTGTTGAACAGATAGGTGATGGTCAGCTCCCGGCGGCTGATTCTGCCTTCCTGGTAGAGGGTGACCAGCATGGTGTTGGCCATGATGCCGGAGAAAAAGGCGGCCGTGAAGCTGGCCCCGCTCTCCTTATGCAGATGCCCCCAGCGCAGGAGCGGCGCGGCCCAGCTTCCCAGCCTGGCGGCCCAGCCCAGGGACTCGATGGCCTGCCCCAGCAGCAGGCCTAACCCGAGGTAAATCAGCAGCCGCAGCAGCGGCCAGGCCATCTGGTGATAGACCTTTCTGGCAGTGAGGTGATGGGCTCCGGGCCACAGGCCCAGCCAGTAACTGGCAAACAGCAGGCCGAAGATCAGGAGCACCAGCCAGCGGCCCCAGCCGCCCGAGGTTTGGCTTGTTGCCTTCAATAGCCCTTGCCTTTCTTTTTGATGATGATCATGGAGAGATAGGGCAGAGGCCGCCCCTGCAGGTCCCGGAGGTTTTCCACCACCGTCTCGCCGTCCAGGCCGCAGCGGCTGATGCAGACGGCCCGGTCCAGGAGGTCCAGCTCCTCCAGGGCCTGATAAATCTCTTCAAAATTGCGGTAGGTCTTCAGCATGACGATATTGTCGCTCTGGCCCGCCACTTCCCGCAGCTTGGCGGCGCCCTGGGCCCCGGAGACCACTACGAAGGATTCCTCGCCTTCGGTGAGCGGTATCTGGGTGTGGGCGGCCGCGGCGGCATAGGAGGTGATGCCGGGGATGGTGACCACCCTCACCTCCGGGTTCAGGCGCTTCAGGGTCTTCAAGAGATAGCCGAAGGTGGAGTAGGTCAGGGGGTCGCCCAGGGTGACAAAGGCGGCGTCGGCTCCGGCACTCAGGACTTCCAGCACCCGGCCGGCGTTTTTCTCCCAGGCCGCTTGCAGGACCTCGGGGTCTTTGGTCATGGGGAAGGGGAGATGCTCGAGGCCGGCGCCGTTCAGATGGCCGCGCACGATGTTCAGGGCCAGGCTGTAATTGTTCTTGGTGGAGCACGAGGCAAAGACGTGGGGCACGCGCTTCAGCACCTGCACGGCCTTCAGGGTGATCAAATCCGGATCGCCCGGTCCCACGCCGATCCCGTAAAGGGTCCCGATTTTCGTGGTCATGAGGGTATCTCCTCCAGGGCCATGATGGCCAGGGCATTGATCACCGCGGCGGCCACTGCCGAGCCGCCCTTGGGGCCGAGGGCAGTGATGAAGGGGCAATGCTGCCGACTCAAGAGCTCCTTGGATTCGGCGGCGTTGACAAAGCCCACCGGCAGCCCCACCACCAGGGCCGGGGGCGGGGCTCCGGCCGCCAGCAGTTCCAGCAGGCGCAGCAGGGCCGTGGGGGCATTGCCGATGGCCACGATGCCGCCGGCCAGACGGGGCAGGGCCGCCTCCATGGCCGCCGCGGCCCGGGTGGTCCCTTGCCGGGCCGCGCTTCTTCGCCACCTCCGGGTCGTCCATCAGGCAGAAGGGCTCCACCCCCAGGCGGCCCAGGCGGCCGGTGCCGATCCCCGCCAGCAACATGCGGGTGTCGGTGACCAGCGGGCGCCCCCGGCGCAGGGCTGCAACCCCGGCAACGATGGCTCCGGGATGGACCCGGGCAGTCTTCAGGTAGTCCAGGTCGGCGCTGGTGTGGATCATGCGCCGCACCACCTGCCAAACCTCGGGCGGCAAATCGTGGGCCCCCACCTGGGCCTCGATGCGGCGGAAGCTCTCCGCCTCGATATCCTGGGGAAGCCGGGGTTGCCAGTTCATAGTTGCTCCTGTTATCAGGCCGCCAACACCAAAATCCCCCTAAATCCCCCTTTTTCAAAGGGGGACTTAAGACTCCCCCCTTTTCTGAAAGGGGGCTGGGGGGGATTTTTCATCTTGGGGTGCCTGCTGCAAAGTCGTTTATTTGCCTGTATTTCAGACAGTGGTCCACCAGATGCCGGGCCACTTCGGGGTTGCTGCCGAAATGGAGGTGCACGTAGCTGGCCAGGACGTGGTTTCGGTAGTAGCCCTCCGGCGGCGGCGCGGCGCCCTGCCGGGCCGTGAGGTGGTAGAGCCGGGGCAGGTCGCCGGTTT
The DNA here is from genome assembly GCA_963701845.1 of uncultured delta proteobacterium. GTDB lineage: Bacteria > Desulfobacterota > Desulfobaccia > Desulfobaccales > 0-14-0-80-60-11 > JAPLJC01. Next base: position 566,248 of record CAVPBF010000006.1, read on the forward strand.
CCGCGGCGATTTCCGAATAGTGAAATTCATGCCCCCGGGCCTTGGTGCCCGCCGGTCCCAACAGGCCGTCCGCCCTCAGGGTGATCTCCCGGTAGCCCAGGGCCTTGAGCCTTTTGAGCATGCGCACCTGTAAGGGCAGCACCCCCGCCATGGCGTGGCACTGGCCCTCCAGGTCCTGAATCTCCCGGGACAGGTACATCAGCCCGCCGCATTCGGCATAAATGGGCAGGCCGGCCGCGGCCTGCTGCGCTATCTGGCGCTTCAAACCCTCGTTGGCCGCCAGTTGGGCGGCAAAAAGTTCGGGGTAGCCGCCGCCCAGGTAGAGGCCGTGGAGGTTTGGAGGCAGTTCCCGGTCCGTCAAGGGTGAAAAGGGCACCAGTTCGGCCCCACACCTAGCCAGCCATTCCAGATTTTCCGGATAATAGAAGCAAAAGGCCCGGTCCCGGGCCACCCCGAGGCGCACCGTGGGGGCGACCGACTCCACCGGGGTTTCCGGGGGGATCGACAGCACCGGCAGCGCCGCCAGGAGGCCGTCCAGGTCCAGGTGCGCTTCCATCAAATCGGCCAGGGGCTCCAGATACGCCGCGGCCAAAGGGTGGTCCTCGGCGGTGGTCAGGCCCAGGTGCCGCTCGGGGATGGCCAATTTCGCCTCCCGGGGCAGGCCGCCGAGGCACTTGACGCCGTGCAGGCCGCTCAGGGCCTGCTCCAGATAGTCCAGATGGCCGGCCCCGCCGATGCGGTTGAAGACCACCCCGGCCAGGGTCAGGTCCGGGTCGAAGGACTGGCGAAACCGTGCACCAGGGCCGCGGCGCTCCGGGCCATGGCCCGGGCGTCCACCACCAACAGGACCGGCAGCCCCAGCCACTTGGCCATTTGGGCGGTGGAGCCGGCCTCGCTTAAGCCGTCATAGCCGTCGAACAGGCCCATGACGCCTTCCACCACCGCCACCTGGGCCGGACCGGCATGACGCCGGAAGATGGCCAGGTTCTCGTCCCGGCTCAGCATCCAGCCGTCCAGGTTGCGGCTCACCCGCGCCGCGGCTTGCGTGTGGTGGCCGGGGTCGATGAAGTCCGGCCCCACCTTGAAGGGCTGGACCGAGAGACCCCGCCGGCGCAGGGCATACAAGAGCCCAAGGGTGACGGTGGTTTTGCCCACCCCGCTCTGGGTGCCGGCGATGACTATTCCCCGTGTTGGCTGCATAAAAGATCTTTTCAAAGGAATTGGTGGGCAGTGCCCACCCTACATCTTTATCGTTTCTCAGGCGTTAGGTCCTTCACCGTTCACTGATCACTGCTTTTGCCAGGCGTCCGGATGGAGAAACCGGGCCAGTTGTTCTACCGCCTCGGCGGACCGGGGGCCGGGGTGGGAAAAGAGGCCTTCGTCCACCACCAGCACCCTTTTTGCCTGCACCGCCCGCAACTCCTGGAAGTAAGGCCGGGAATAGATGTCTTCGGGGCTTCGGTTCATGGGCCCCTGCTGAATGAGGTAGACGTCCGGCTTCGCCTGGAGGAGGGCCTCCAGGCTGAAGGGCGTCAGTTTTTGGCGGTCTCCACCACATTGTCGCCGCCGGCCCGGGTAATGATGTCGTTCACCATGGAGCCCCGCCCTGCGGCCAGCAGGTTCTGAGAGCGCACCTCGAAGAAGACCCGGACCGGTTTCCGTCCCTGCGAGGCGCGCGGCTATCTTTTCAGGCGGTCTTGCAGACTGGTTGAGCGCCGCCGCGGCCGCCTCTTGGCCGGTGAGGGCCCCCAGGCGCTGGATGGTGCTGAACAGGCCGGCGAAATCATGGGGCGCAAACATGGCCACGGGCACCCCTTCCGCCTCCAGCTTCTTCAGGGCCGGCATGCCCTTGGAGACGCCGCCCTGGACCACCAGGTCGGGCTTCAGGGCCAGAATCATCTCGACGTTGGGCTGGAGATGGGTGCCCACCGTGGGGATGTCGGTCAGGGATTCATCCCCCTGAATGTGGGCCACAATCCGGTCCTTTACTCCCAAGGCAATCAAGATCTCTGTCAGGCCGCCGTATAGGGAGACGATCCGCTGGGGCGGCGCCTGCAGAGAGACCGGCTGGCCCAGGTCGTCTTGAATCTGGGCGGCAGATAGGTTGGTGCTAGCTATCAAGATGATTAGGAGAAAAGCACAAATCAGGGACAACCGCCGAAAGACGCGAAAATTCGCGGCCCCTTGAGGGGGAGGGTCAGGGGGTAGTGGCGAAAAGATTTTGCCCCCCTCCCCCCAGCCCCCTCCCACCAGGGGAGGGGGGGAATTGAGTCGGTCGAGTAAAGGTTTGCCTTTCATTGAAGCGTCTCCAAAACCTCATCTTCCTGTATCCCTGAGGTTAACGGCAGCATCACCGCATAGGGCCGTTGATGCGCCGGGTGCTGAACGACCTCCATGGGGGTCTCGTAGACCTGGGCCAGGACCTCCGGGGTAAAGACCTGATGCGGTGGGGCCGTCCGCGACGATCCCGCCGTCTTTGATGAACATCAGGCGCCGGCAATAGAGGGCCGCCAGGTTCAGGTCGTGCATGGCGCAGAGCACCGTCAGGCCCCTGGTTTCGTTCAAATATTTCGAGAATCTCGAAAATCTCCAGCTTCTTGCGCACGTCCAGGGACGAGGTGGCCTCATCCAAGAACAAAATTTGCGGGTCCTGGGCCAGGGCCCGGGCGATCACCACCCGCTGGCATTCCCCGCCGGAGACCTCGGTGATGGTGCGCTCCTTGAGGTGATCCGTGGTGGTGCGGCGCATGGACTTCAAGGCCCAGACCAGGTCTTCGTCCGTCAGAGCGACCCCAGGCGGCGGCGGTGGGGATAGCGCCCCATGAGCACGATCTCCAGGCAGCGAACGGGAAAGCGCACATCGGTGGACTGGGGCACCACCGCCAGGATCTGGGCCCGCAGGCGGCTGGCCAGAGCCGCCCAAGGCGGCTCGGACTTGATGACAATGCCGCCCGTGGGCGGCTCAGCAGGCCCGAGAGGGCGTGGAGCAGGGTGGATTTGCCGCTGCCGTTGGGGCCCAGAATGCCGACGAATTCCCCGGCCGGTTCACCTGGAAATTCAGGCCAGAGAGGACCAGGCGGTCCTCATAGCCCAGAGTCCAGGCGCCTCAACCCGGATCACCACATCCCCCTGGACCGCCGGGATTTCAGCAGGTAGAAGAAAAACGGCCCGCCCAACAGGGCGGTGACCACGCCCACCGGCAGTTCCTGGCCGCTGGCCAGGAGGACCCGGGCCAGGACGTCGGCCCAGATCAGGATCAGGGCGCCGGCCAAGGCGGAGAGCGCCAACAGCCGGCCATGGGAAGGGCCGGCCAGCACCCGCACCAGGTGGGGCACCACCAGGCCCACAAAGCCGATGACGCCGGAGACCGCCACCGCCCCGGCGGTGAGCAGCGACGCGCCCAGCAGCAGTTGCAGCCTGACCCTGGAGACGGCCACCCCCAGGTGATGGGATTGCTCTTCCCCCAGGGCCAGGATGTCCAGTTCCCGGTGATGGCCGGCCGCCAGGACCAGGCCGACGGCCAGGTAGGGCACCAGGAAGCCCACGTGGATCCAGCCCCGGCCGGAGAAGCTGCCCATGATCCAGAAGACGATGGCGACAGAGACTCTTCGTCCAGACTCTTCACCAGGCTGATGAGGGCGGAGAGAAAGGTGCTCACCACGATGCCCGGCCAGGATCAGGGTCTCCTTGCGGAGGCGGCCCCCCGACTCCCGGGACAGGACCAGGACCGCGGCCATGGCCCCCAGGGCGCCCACCAGGGCCGCCAGGGGCAGGGGGCTCAGGCCCAGGAAGCTGCCGCCCACCCCCAGCATCACCAGCAGGGCCACGCCAAAGGCGGCGCCGGTGGAGACCCCCAGGGTGAAGGGGTCGGCCAGGGGGTTCAGGAGCAGCCCCTGGAAGACCACCCCGGCGGTGGCGAGCGACGCCCCCACCAGGCCGGCCAGGACCACCCGGGAGAGCCTGATGCCCCAGATGACCACCTCGGTGGTCCGATCCAGGGCAGGGGTGTGGAAGCCCAGTTTGCCCAGGATAACCTCCGCCACGGTCTGCCAGCCGATATCCATGCGGCCGATGCCGGTGGCCAGGGCCACGGAAACCAGCAGCCCCAGGCTCAGGGCCAGGATCGCTGCGACAAAACGGCGCGTGCCGGCCTGGCGGCGGCTCCTGATGGTGGCCAGGTCCAGGGGGGTGGCGGCGTGGGCGGCCAGGGGGGATTCTTTCAATCCGGTAATTCCTTCAAGGCTACCTGCAGATGGTCCAGGTAGATATCCACTATCTCTTGCTGGTAGCCAAGCCCCCGGCTAATACCCTCGACCCGATAGTTACCCATTTTCAACAGCCCGGACTTCCAGCTCTCCGGGCCATTCCCGAGAATATCATGCTGCACGTGATCCCCGGCCACCAGGAGAAAGGGGACAAAAACCACGGAGGTGACGCCGGACTGTTTCACTTCCTGCAGCACCTCCTCCTTGCCCGGTTTTTGAAATTCCACCAGGCCGAAAAAGACATGCTCAGGATAACGGCGGCGCAATAGCTGGGCGAAGGTATTATTGGCGGCCTGGCCCTGGGGGTCGGGACTGCCATGCCCCACCAACACCACGGCGGTTTTCTGCAAATCGGCGGGGAATTCCGGGCCCAGGGCCTTAATGGTCCCGACCATATCAGCATTATTGCTGAGCAAAGGTTTGCCCAGCGCCACGGTCAATCCGGGAACTTCCCGGCTCTGCTTGACGATGCCTTCCCATTCCTTGCCCGGCGCCAGCAGGAGGGATTGCACCACTATCCTGGTAAAACCCGCGGCTTTCAGTTCCTGCAGGGCCTCAGGCAGGCTTTTTAAGGCTTTATGCTGCTCTGCCTGCACCTGGTGGCGCACCATTTTGGAAGTATAGGCCCACCTGATTTCATGGCCGGGAAAACGTTCCTTGACCCGATTTTCGATATTTTGGTAAGTGGCGAAAGCGTTGGTGGTGGTGCCGAAGGCCGTGAGGACGATGGCGGGTTGCCGGGCCCAGGCCACGGCCTGGAGTCCCAGGACCAAGCAGAGAACCGGCAGCCAGCAGCGCAGAAAATTTCTGACCATGATAGCCCCCAAAATAAAAAAATCCTTAAGTCCCGATGGACTTAAGGATGCACCCAGCTTCTTATCCTCAAGGTAGAGAGGCGCTTGTCCAGGGCGTCTCCAATGTCTGGCCGATTGCTCGGGCGGTTCGAGAACCGTCCCTACAGGCCAGACCTCCAGGCAGGTCTTCTGGCTCCCGGATCATCCTACTGCCTGCGCCTTCCCATCCCACTTCAGTGGAGCAGTGGCTTCGTGCAGGGTTCGTCCCCGGTCACAGCGGCGGGACCGCGACGGCTTGGCCGTCTTCCCAATTAAACCCCGAAGGGTGCCTCGGATGAGCAATCATATCCCGGCAGAGCTGCGTCTGTCAACCTTAATCGCTTGACATCTCCTCAGGCGGTTCCATATTGTAAGGCATCACCGAAAGGAGAGCGCCATGAAAGTGCTGGGCATCCTGGGCAGCCCCCGGCGGGACGGCAACACGGAAATCCTGCTGAAGGCTTTTTTGGAGGGGGCCGCCGCCGGCGGCGCGGCAGTGGAGGAGATTCGCCTGCGGGAGCTGAAGATTTCCCCGTGCCTGGAAATCTACCATTGTTTTAAAGACGGCACCTGCCCCATCAAGGACGATATGGCGGGGCTCTACGACAAGCTGGTGGCCGCGGACGTGGTGGCCCTGGCCTCGCCGATCTTCTTTTACAACGTCTCGGCCCAGGCCAAGGCCATGATCGACCGCACCCAGGCCCTGTGGGCCCGGCGTTATATTCTGAAAAAGGAATTTCCTCCCGGCCGTCAGGGGATTTTGCTGGCCGTAGGGGCCACCAAGGGCAGGCTGCTGTTTGTGGGCACCCGGCTTACGGCCAAATACTTCTTTGACGCGCTCAATGTCAGCTACGCCGCGGAAATCCTGGTGCGGGGCACCGATGACCAGGGCGCCATCTTAGAACAACCGGAAACCCTGGAACGGGCCCGGGACCTGGGCCGCCGCCTGGCCCGGGGCGAGAAGTTCGGCCCCATCAAGCTGGACCCGCTGGCGGTTTGAGAGCAGTAGTCAGTTCCCAGTAGCCAGTAGTCAGTAATCAGTTTTTAAACAAGAGGGTTACATGCAGCGCGCGCATATTTTTCCGTGCACATATTTTTATTATGGAGGAATAAGATGAATTTTTCCTATTGCTCTCAATGCGGCAAGGAAACCGCCCATAAGCGCGCATTGGGTATGGGCACCCTGATTGCCTGCCTATTTACTTGCGGTCTCTGGCTGCCGGCCCTCTTCCTTTATCCGGTGCGTTGCATCCATTGTGGTCGGGAGGAGTCTGAACCGGCCGAAGAATTAGATAATTCCCCTGCACCTTTCCAGGAAAAAGAATCATTTAAGAAAAAATCAAAAATGGTTCTCCGAAAACCGAAAACTGAAAACTAAACTGGCTACTGGCTACTGACTACTGGCTACTACCCAAAGGAGGCGATATGGCAATCGAGGTAGGCCTGAAGCATGAAAAGCGGCTGAAGACCGGCCCGGAGCATTCGGCCCGGAAGTTTTTCCAGGGGGTTCCCGACGTCTTCGGCACCCCGTTTCTCGGGGGGTTGTTCGAAGGGACCAGCGCCGAACTCATGGCCCCGCACCTGGCCCCCGGGGAACTATCGGTGGGCGTTACCATGAACCTGAGGCACACCGCCCCCACGCCCCTGGGTATGGAGGTCAGGGCCGTCTCCGAAGTTACCTCGGTGGACGGCCGGAAGATCACCTTCAAGCTGGAAGGCTTCGACGCCAAGGAAAAGATTGGCGAGGCAGTGCACGAACGGTTTATAATTAACGGAGAGAAATTCAACCAACGGCTGGAGGCGAAGAAGAGCTGAGCAGCAACGCCCCTTCTCTCGATTTTCCCTATGACCTGGTGACCCTGGGCCAGTTCGAGACCGGCTGGGGCTGGGAAGCCCAGGTCCGCCAGTATGTCCGGAAAAAGTATCGCCAGGACCTGGCGGGATTGGCTAAGCTGGAGGCCGCGGCCCTGGCCCGGCTGCTCGGTGGCGAGGTTTTGGCCGGCCGGCCGTACGCCAGCGTCCAGTGGGTCTTGCTTCTTAAGCCCTTTCGCCCCCTGGAGCTGTACCTGTTGTTCGACCTGGACGTGGAATTCGGCGCCGACCTGCGGGTCTTTTACGCCCGCAAAAGCCTGGCGGTGCCCACCGAGGACGCCTACGTCTTCGCCTGGAACTTCGTGGCCCTGCTGGCCCGCTATGGGCGGGGGGCCTACGCCCTGGAGGAGGCCGGTCCCGGCCGGGAATGGCTGAATTTCGCTGATTTTGCCGCCCCCGCGGCCGGTCCCATGCAAGACGTCTCCCTGGGGGCCCGGGAGGAATTGCTGCCGCTTTTGACGCCGGAGGTGGTGGAGGTGGCCCTGCGGCGCCTGGATTGCGGCACTTTTACCGGCCTCGACGGCGGTTGGCAGGTGGTTTGGCCCATCCTGGGCGACCTGGCCTACCGCTTCCGGATGCTCGGCGGCGTCAGCGAGATGGCCTTCGACAGCTTTGGCGCCCGGAAATATGGGCCGGAATTTCTCACCAGCTTCTCCTGGCTCTATCTGAACGCCTTGCTGCGGGCCTGCCGGCAGGTGGACGACTCGCTGCCGCGGTTGTCGCGCTATTTTTAAGTTAATCAATTAAGAGCATTTAAATTAAAAGATAACCTAAGTATCAAATTATGTTTGAAAAGGTATTAAATATGTACAAGGCGAAAAATCCGGGTTTATTCCATCAGGACAAGTAAACGATTTGGAAAACCCCGATATCATCGGCTAACCATCTAATTATATTAGATAATTAAAAGGTTAGTTTGTCATCGGGGGTATTCGGTGAACGGGCCAAATATTTTTGTTCCGGGAATCTCTTATCGCGACTTGCAGTTTAAGCAGATTCCAACTACCATGGAATCATCGCGGGGCACTAAATGGACAAGATGGATAGATTTTGGAATGCCTAAAATTTCTGAAAAAGTTTTAAGATTTGCTTTTTATTTATATCGGAATCGTGAAGATGCCGAAAAAGGCGTAGAATATGGGGGTACGGGTTTTTTGGTAGGGGTTCCATCAAAAAAGTTTCCTCATTTGGCCTATTGTTACGGCGTGACAAATTGGCATGTTGCCCTTGAGGGAGGCTATTCCGTTATCAGGCTAAACACATTAGATGGTGGAGTTGACATACTCGATTTTGATCCTATTGAGTGGGAATGGATAGCCGGGAAAGACGACATAGCAGTCTCTCCTATCATACATTACAATGAGAAATTACATGATATTACATATATCCATACTAATACGTTTGCTACTGATGAAATAGTTAAAAACTTCAGAATAGGTATTGGTGATGATGTATTTATGGTTGGACGTTTTATTAATTATGACGGTGGTCCCACCAATTCACCGGCGGTTCGTTTCGGTAATATTAGTGTAATGCCATCCCCAATAAAACAACGAAATGGATATACGGGGGAAAGTTATTGTGTAGTCTTTCATTCGCGTACGGGTTTTTCTGGTTCACCTGTGTGTGTTTATCGTACTCACGAAAGCGATCTTGAACAAAGATTATACCCAGAAGAATTTAAGAAAATTCCAGGCGCATTTTTGTTTTTACTTGGTATTCATTGGGGTCAATTTCCAGAACTATGGGAAATTGTTTCAGAAAATAAATCAATAAAATCTGAGAAGCAGGACTTAATAACTAACGGAAAATATGTTAAGGGATTGAGTGGAATGACCTGTGTTATACCCGCTCAAAGAATATTGAACCTTCTTAATCTACCACGTCTCCAAGAACAACGCAGAGAAAAGGATGCCATAATGTTCAAACGCCATCTTAAAGAGGGATTCCCGGCAGAGGCTGAAATAAACCAGCCCAAAAAAGATATTATTTCAAATACCGAAAACCTGCAACATGCAGAGGATTTCAACTCTCTTGTAAGCGCGGCAGCGAAAAAGAAGCCACAAGACGATTAAACATAGCAGAGTGTGACTTCCGCATATTGTGACGATAGCTAAACTCACTAACATATTTCCATAGGTGCTTACCGGAAACATGAACGTGAGTACCTTTGATTGAACGCTTTAACAAGCTCCAATGTCCTTCAATGGTGTTTACATGGTGCTTACCGTTGACATACTCTTTAGCGAGATGATTAACTTGACCATGTTCATAGCCATATTTTAGGTTATTATAGCCACCCCATTCATCGGTGCTTATGGTGCTTCCAAAATCTACATTGTTAAAAACTATCGGTTCCAAGGTAGTGCTTTTAGTATCCTTGATAGGGGCAGCGCGCAAGATACCATCGCGCTCTACCATACCCATAACGATGGTTTTGTTAGTTCCTTTTTCTTTGGTTTCTTGGCGGGTTTGATGACCACCAATACGCGTTTCATCAATTTCGATATGGCCCGAAAGAGCACCCTTGTTATCGGCTTGGGCCATGAGCTTTCTTAATTCGTGAGCCATGCGCCAGGCTGTCTTATAAGTGCAACCGATTTGCCGTTCTAATTCTTTGGCGGCTACACCGTGGCGGGTGCTGGTCATCAAATACATGGCGAAAAACCAGTGGGTTAGTTTGGTACGGGATTTCTCAAAAATGGTCCCAACACAAGGATAGATATGGTGGCCGCAACGATCACAGGCATAAGCCCGGCGCTTGGTCATGGCATGGAACTTAGAAAGCACCTTGCAGGAAGGGCAAATGAACTCAGTGCCGCCAAATTTCTCCCGCATGATCTTGGCTAAGCAAGCGCGGTCATCCGGGTATTCGGCTTGGAACTGCTTAAAAGTGTATTTCATGGCTATCTCCTTTACTTGCTCATAAGATAGCACATGAATTTACTTGTGTCAAGGGGATAAACGTGGAAAAATCTTGGAAAGAATAAAATATGTAATATCTGTAAAAACGAAAAAATAAATATTGATTGCGGTATTTCTAAGCCAATAACCCCCTATTATGTAGGCAAACACTACGAAGATAATAACTTTAGAATATTATTTGTCGGTAAAAATGCGCGAGGGACACTTTATAATAATGAAGGTATATCTAAAATAATAGATGCACGAAAAGCTGGTAGAGAATATTTTTTAAATTACTCTAGGGCTTTTTGGACTTATATTAAAGCAATTTCTTGTCGAGTTTTAGAGAAAGATCCCAAGGAAGCATTAGAAAGAATTTGCATTACTAACCTAATTAAATGTAATAATGCCATGGATGAAGATGGCAAAAATTGTGATGGTACCTACAATGACTATACTACAGACACCATGATGAAAAATTGCCTTAATAAGATTGGAGTATTCTGGAATGAATTGAATATATTGAAACCAAAGCATGTAATCTTTTTTACGCACTACTATTATGACAATTTTCTTAATGATGATGCCTTTTTTAACTTAAATAAATTTACTATAAAAGAAATTCAAGACAAAAATTTTTCAAAACAAAATGGCGCAAAAAGAATTTTATGGTGGGATAGGCATTTTTATAAAGGAGATAAATTAGTAATGAGGGTGCTGAGAACATCACACCCACAGTATCAGAAAAAGGAAGAATTTGTTGAAAAGATGGCTAATTGGATTAAGAAGGGATAAATAACTTATGAACTGCATTTACTGTGAGACCGGCACCATCGTCCTCCGTCCCACCTGATGCGGGCTGGAGATTAGCTGCGGGGACTGCGGCTATAACTATACGCCCGAAGAGTTCAAAGAGCTGAAGGCGCGCCTGGAACAGGAGGCGGCCCCGGGGCCTGAGCGCCCTCAAGAAGCCAAGCATTGAGCGCCCAGCTAAAGGACCTGACTCGCCAGAAAGCGCCGGGCCAGGCCGCTACCGGCCTGGTGAAGATCAGCTATGGGGTGCACAGCCTGGAGGCCGCCATCGCCGGCAAGGCGGTGGGCGAGGTGCGCCAGGCCCTGAAGGAGCCCCTGAACATCGACCCCCGGGCCCTGGCCCTGGTCAACGGCCGGGACGTGGCCGCCGCCTATGTCCTGAAGGCGGGCGACCAACTGGAGTTCGTGCGCCTGGCCGGGGAAAAGGGACGATAAATGGCGGCGCTACTGGCGCCCCATTGATCCATGGGTTATAATGGGTTGGTTGAAAAATCGTTCGGTCTAGAATGGAGAAGTGATCTATGGCTCGCGTCACGATTGAAGATTGTTTGCAGCAGGTGCCGACCCGCTTCGGCCTGGTTCACTTGGCCGCGAAAAGGGTGCGCCAGCTTTACCGGGGCGCCCCGGTGCTGGTGCGGGGGGACAACAAAGAGATCGTCATGGCCATGCGGGAAATCGCCGCCGGCAAGATCGTGCCCTCCAAGCCTTTGCCGGCCTTCATGCACAAGCCGTCCGAAGAAAAACTCCTCCCGGAGACTTCAGAAGAGTAGTCAGTAGCCTGTAGCCAGTGGCCAAGGTTAATTGGGCCTTCGGGGCCAGGGCCGGTAAAACCGGCAACTGACTAGGGGCTCCCGCCTCATCCCGGCAGGTTGCCGCCCCCGGCCCCGGACCAACAGAGGACGGGGGGCTGGCCTTCGACATCCGGGACCCAGACCTCCAGATCAAAGTTGCCGATTACCGGGAAAGGCCAGTGGCCCAGCACCTCGTCGGCGACGAAGGCACCCAGTTCCTGAGCAGCGGCCTCCAGGCTATCCAGGTCGTGCGCCTCCTCCAGCAGGGCCCCCAGCAGGGCCACCGCCTGCGCCTGCCACGGCGGCGGCGCCCCATCGGGACAGACCGTGAGCCACTCTGCGGCGGTATGTACGCCGGGCAGGGTAAACTGCACCCTTTGCAGTCCGGTCCATTCCGGCCAGCCCTTCAAGGTGAGAAACAGGGAGCGGGCGGTGCGGCCCAATAAAAAAGGGGCCCAGGGGTCCTGTAGGTGCGGGGCCATGACTCGCCGCCAGAGGGCGTAGCGCAGATGGGCCAGGTCCGGATCCACCATCTCCGGGATCCCGGACACCGGGGTGAAGCTGGGACGCTCCTCCCAGGTTTCCGGGGTCAGGATGTCCTTGAGCCACTCCTGGCCCCGGTCTACCAGCCCCAGCTGGGCCTCCTGGTCGGCCTGGAGCTTCTCCAGCTGCCAGGCCAGGGACCAGACCTGCGGGGCGGCATCCGGCGCCGGCGCCTTTGCCTGGCCATAATGGCGCACGTCCTGCAGTAAATCAGCCGATTCCGCCCGGGCTTCCTGATATTCCCCGAAGGCCTGCCATTGGCGCAACTCGCCGGGGTTATAATGCTTGAGTTCGCGGGGCTGAGCCTGGGCCTCCGGGGGCAAGGGCAGCCCTTGATACGGCAATTGGGCCGGCCATCCCTGGACTACCCCCACCTTGAGAGCGGGAAAATAGAGCGGCAAGGTCCAAAAATCCTCCCGCCACGGCAGGATCACAGGAAAGGCTACGATGTGCCAGTCCGAGGCCATTTAATAACCACCTTGGTTCGCTGAAATTGATTTAAAAAATTGGCTTTCTCCGCACTATCTATTAATATCCCAAGAGCAGCGCAGATACAAGGAGGGGAGCATGGAACTTTTGGCAGCCCTGAAGAACCGCAGGAGCATTCGCGCCTTTAAAACCGATGCCGTGCCCAAGGAAGTCATCACCCAAATTCTGGAAGCCGCCCGCTGGTCACCCTCCTGGGGGAATACCCAACCCTGGGAGCTGGTGGTGGTGCAAGGCAACAAGGCCCGGGAGCTGACCGGTGAGCTGGTGGCCGCCTTCCAGCAGAGAATGGCGGCGAACCCCGATGTGGCCATGCCGGGGACCTTCCCGGACGTTTATAAAGAGCGCTACATGGCCTGCGCCGCCGGGTTGTTCGGCAGTATGGGAGTGGCCCGGGACGACAAGGCCCGCCGGATGGCCCACATGGTGAGCATGACCGGGGGCTTCGGGGCCCCGGCGATCATCTACGTCATTTTCAATGCCGACCTACTCGAGCCTTATTCCATGTTCGACCTGGGGCTCATCACCCAGTCCATCTGCCTGATGGCCCACGACCTGGGCCTGGGGACCTGCATCGAGGCGCAACTGGCCCTGTACCCGGATATCATCCGGCGGCACCTGGGTCTGGGCAAGTCCCACAAGATCGTGGTGGGCCTCGCCCTGGGCTACCCGGATCCGGACCACCCGGCCAACGCCTTTCGCACCGAGCGGGAACCGTTGGAGAAATTTGTGCAATGGATCGAGTAGACCGTGCAGGGGCGGACCTGGGTGTCCGCCCTAAACATGATACGGATGGCCCATTTTGATGGTCAGGCCCCGGTAGAGCTGCTCCAGGAGGATCAGGCGGGCCAGTTCGTGGGTCAGGGTGAGACGGGAGAGAGCCAGGCATGCATCGGCCGCGGCCAGCACGGTCGCCGCTAAACCCCAATGGCCGCCGATGAGGAAGGCCAGGGGTCGGCCGAGCTCTTCCCGCCGGCTGAGCCAGGCGGCGAATTCCTCGGTGGTGCCTTCCCGGCCCTGGGGGTCCAGGGCCACGACGTAAGATTTAGGCGGAATCCGGGCCTGAAGGCGTTCGCCTTCCTTAAGTTTTATGGTTTCCGGCGTTAAGCCAGCGCTTTCCTTTTCCTCCCGGACACTCGTCAAACTGAGCTGCACCAGAGGCTTTAGGCGCTTCTGATAAAACTCCAGCCCCTGCCGGATGAAGCCCTCCCGGGTCTTGCCCACCATCAAGACGGTAACATTCAACTTCTAATTGTCCTGGACCGCAGAGGCATCACGCTTTTTCCGGAGTTACCATTTGCCATACCGAGAATCCAAAACATCCCCAATTATTTCAACATCGGAGTTTAATACAAAAAACTTGGGGTAAGCGCATTTGTAGGTTGGGCTGAATCGAACCCCTTTCAGGCTAGATAAATATGGTCTCCGGTAATTCCTTTAAAGGCGTTACGGGTATCGACAATCAATTTCGCCTGAGAGGCAATCCAAGAGTAATCATATGCCGAATGGTCTGTCACCAGAGGACCAGGTCGGCCTCCTGCAAGGCCTCGGAGGTCAAGGGCGTGGAGACCAGATCGAATTGGGGATAGAGGCGCAATCCCGTGCACTTAGGAATATGCGGGTCGTTATACTGCACCTGGGCGCCACTCCGTTGCAAGAGCTGGATGATCTTTAAGGCTGGGGATTCCCGCTTGTCATCCACGTCCTTCTTATAGGCAAGCCCCAGGACCAGGATGCTTGGCGCCTTTCAACGGCTTGCTGTGGTCGCTCAGGGCCTCGGTCAGCCGCTGCACCACAAAGTAAGGCATGTTGCTATTGATGTCCCCGGCCAGTTCGATGAAGCGGGTGGAGAAATCATATTCCCGGGCCTTCCAGGTCAGATAAAAGGGGTCGATGGGGATGCAGTGGCCCCCCAGGCCCGGTCCGGGATAAAAGGCCTGGAAGCCGAAGGGCTTGGTCTTGGAGGCCTCAATGACCTCGAAGATATCGACTCCCATCCGCAGGCATAGCATTTTGAGTTCATTAACCAGGGCGATGTTTACCGACCGATAGATGTTCTCCAGGAGCTTGCTCATCTCCGCCGCCTGGGTGGAGGACACGGGGATGACCCGCTCGATCACCTGGGAGTAAAGGGCCACCCCGTGTTCCAGGCAGGCCGGAGTAATGCCGCCCACCACCTTGGGGATGGTGCTCACGTGGAACCGGTGGTTGCCCGGGTCTTCCCGCTCCGGAGAGAAGACCAGGAAAAAGTCCTGGCCAACCTTCAGTCTTGCGCTGAGAACCGGCAGAACAGCTCCGCAGTGGTGCCGGGATAGGTGGTGGATTCCAGGGAAACCATCTGGCCAGGGCGCAGGGTGGCGGCAATCTGGTGAGCCGTATTTTCCACATAGCGCAAATCCGGTTCTCTTTTTGGAGTTAGGGGAGTAGGCACGCAGATAATCAGAACATCGGGCTCCTTCAGGCGGCCCATGTCGTCAGTAGCCGAGAACTTCCCCTTCCCCTCCCTGGATTGCCGCGCTGCGGCCAGGAGTTCGGAAGGGATATGTTCAATATAGGACTCGCCCCGGTTCAGAAGCTCCACTTTACGGGGATCGGTATCGAACCCCAGCACCGGGAATCCCACTTCACAGAAACGCAGCACCAGCGGCAGGCCCACATATCCCAGTCCAATTATGCCCACCAGAGCTTGCCGGTTTTTAATTTTTGTCAGCAGATCCATGAATTCAACCACCTTATGATTTTTTTGCTAGCTTTGTCGGCAACAACCCGTGGCAATCCAGATACCAGATGATGAAGCGCAATACGCCCTCAGCAATGGGGGTAAGCGGCTAAAACCCCAGATCTTCCCGGACCCGTTCAATGCCGGGAAAGGTGGCCGGGACGTCCCCGCCTGTATGGGAGAAGTTCCTCCTGAGCCTTGACGAACAAAAGGTTCCAGGTGGAGCGCTTCGTCTTTGTCTCCAGGTCCAGCGTTCACAGGAACTTTACTGAAATCCTTTTTCCGAAGGGCAGTGGTTGGACACTTCCAGCAGTCTCTGTGCCACCATAGATACCTTCCCGCATGATCGTACCAGACCTTGGTTTCATCCTCAAGCTTAATTTGCCGGGATTAATTTTCCGGGCGCCGCTGGCGGTTACCGGCATCAGGCTCATGAGGGCGTTGGCCAGCCAGACGCCGTCGGCATTTTGGAGCAGTGCCAAGGTGGTGGACACCGCCTCCAAGGAAAGGGCGCGAAGTCTCAATCCACGGACAGGGCCGCCGCCGTCACCCCGGTAAGGCGCTGGCGCGGCCGGGGTGAAATACTTCTCGTGTTTGAAATAAACCAGGTTGGCGGCAGATCCTTCCGACACCAGTCCGCCTCCAGGATGATATCCTCCCGGGACCCCCGGTCCAGGACATACCGCCGGGCCGCCGGGCAGGAAAGATAATTTAGGCTCTTGTGGGGCCGATGACGGTGGAGCGCCGCTCCGAAAAGGCGACCCCCGGCTAGCCGGCGGCGTACTCCGCTGGCGGGGGGCTGCTCATAGGGCTGGGTCCAAATCACCAGGGTGGGACGGCCAGCCTCGGGAAATGTTGGGATTGCCCGAAAGAGACCCACAGTCGCATGGTCAGGTCGATCATCGTTACCGACTGGGAAACTACCTTGCTTGGATTATTTAGTGAGCCACTATAGCGTGAAAAGTTAGTGGAGGAAGGTTCCCCCCAGATGATTGACGGCTTCCTGCGGTCTACCCTTTTTGGAAAGGCAGCGGGGGCGATTCGAGAACCGCCCCCGCCCTTCTTTTCCGGTCTGGATTCCTTGTTCAGACTCCAAACTTATTATTAATACCCCAAAACCTGATTGATCCAAGAAGCCATCTGCGCTCGCACCGCGTCCAGGTCGCCATCCGGGCTAACCTGGCTGATCCAGACCTGGGCCGCGTTCGCCGTGGGTCCCGGATGGGCATTGATGGCCTTTTGCAAGGTGGCCAGGTAGCGCATGTCGTTGATGCCTTCCCGCAGTCCCTCATATGCCACCGTGTCGATTGGACCATTGGTAGCGGGGTAGGTGATGCAATGGTTTCGATATTGTCCTACCGGCATGCAGAAGTCATTCCAAATCACGCCAGAACCGTCGATCTTGCAATCCTGGAATGTATAAAGAAATGCCCCATCGTAGTTATTCGAGAAAAGAAGCCAACCATAGTCACGCCGAAAACTCGAAGGTACTTCGCTGGTGGTCTGGGGATCGGCATAGTTGATTACTTTGGCTCCGACGCTGTGCCAATTGGCAGCTTGCGTTTTATCTGGAACAGAAGAGTAATTCACATAATTAATCCTGGATGGAAGTCCTGCCACCGAGAAGGGGGAGCTACTGACACTCGTCGTGATAATTGTCTTTGCTCCCGTTGCATGGATAACATCAAGGGCTGGTTCCTCCAGAAGCATATTGGATGGAGTGGCTTCATCCATACCAAAAATTACTACGTTATTAAAACCAGACGATGTAGCAGTACTAGGATACTTCTGCAACAGCGTTTGGTAGCTATTCAGGTCCGCAGCACTAGTTGGCGGAGGATAAGGGATACCAGGAGTTTCCCAAAACAAGGCATCTCGGGGAAAGCCTAACGAGGCTCTTATCGCCAAATCGCCGGTGCTGTAGTAATTTGGAGCTGTTAAGTCGATGTTAACTGCTGGATATTTAATCCCATGCTGGAGCATGCTCTTCAAATCTGCTGTGTATTGAGCAGTGCTTTTCCAACAAGATGATATATAATTTGGGAACAGAGTGCTACTGGCCCCATCATAATAAATTCCATATAAAAGGTTGGATTGCTCCAAAGTAAACTTGTAAACCTGGAGTTGCAAGGGAAGATAAACTGTAGTAACTCCATCAGCAGATAAAGCGATCGCCCCGTTATAAATACCAGATACGGCATTAGCCGGAACGTGTAAAGTGACCCAAAACTGCTTGTTGATGTTGACCGGAATGCTCAGGGGTTGAAGTGTGGCAGCATCGGTAGGTTGGATCAGATTAGGAGTAGCTTGGGTATCGGCACTGATACAGAGTTCGCCGCCTGCGGCCTGTTCCAGATAGTTATTCTTGGCGGTGGTGTCCACCCGGATCAAATTGTCGTTGTGCAGCAACAGTTCCGGTATCAGGTTCCTGACCCCAGACTCTCTGCTGTTATCGGGGGGCACGGCGCTTTGGTACCAGCACTTGACTGTCCGGATGTCGAGGGCACTGGCGGGAATAGAATCTCCTGCCGAATCCGACAGTACGCCTGCAGTCGCCAGAAAATTGGTCAACCCCGTTTTGGCGGTAATCACAAACGAAGCGGAGATGTACTGATCGGCGCAACCGGCCAGGCTCAACGAACTGCTGGGCTGTGTGCTCTGCACCGCAGTCGGCAGTACGGTATCCGTTATCGGATTCACTACCGTTATACCGAAAGAGTTCGAGCTTGTAGGACCAGGAGTAGGAGCAGGAGCGGGAGCTGGAGCAGGGGCCGGAGCAGCAGCAACGGTGATACTGACGGTCTTGCTTCCGGTTAAGCCCCCCGGGTCGGTGACCGAGGCCGTGATCGTATGGGTGCCCGGAGGTCAGGGTCTTGGAGAAGCTGCCGCCAGTGCCCAGGTTGCCGGAGATACTGGAAGTCCAGGTGAGACTGGAGGTCAGGTTCCCGCTTTGTGTGTCTGTGGCCGTGCCACTAAAGCTGATGGCGGTTCCGGAGGCAAAGCTCGCGCCAGTCGCCGGACTGACGATAGTGACCACCGGCGCCGTGTTCGGGGCAGGAGCAGGAGCAGGAGCAGGGGCAGGGGCAGGGGAAGAGGCCACCGCTGCAGTCAATGTTAGCGCCGGGCTACTGTTCGAAGTCCCCCAGGATGTTATTACTCTGAAGTAGTAGGTCCCGGCTTGAAGTGTGGTTTGAATGGTAATTTGACTACTGCTGGCTGCAGTCACACTGGCAGTTCCAACCAAGCTATTCGTAACCGCATTATATACGGATACATTCCGTATATAATTGAAATTTGCTCCATTTATAGTTTCTTGAACGGTCCCGGCAACCACGGTTGATGGGGAGATGGAACTAATACTCGGAGTTCTTGCCGAGTACCAGGCTCCCCAGGCTTCTGTACAGATAAATGGGATTAGAAGCAGGATTAAACTTAAAATTAATGATGATTTAACCTTTTTCACGGCAGTTCCCCTTTTAATTTCCGAGGCTGCCAAGAAAAGTAACATTATTAGGAGTAATAATGTTTTTAGGTCTAGCCTCAGATTTGGTAACCCGGCTATCTTGCTTCTTCGGCAAGACCCGTGGCTTTGCGTCCCATTCTTGCGAATGGTTTGCCGTTTTCAGTCTGAGTTTCGGATTAATCCAATTGATCCTCCTTGTTCATTGATTTATCAAGAATCATGCCTATCTTTTTTATATTCATTAAGTCACTATGATTTCATCGATTTTTGGGAGAAAAGTATTTCTTCCCCCTTTCAAATGGGACCACTGTTGCTCAGAAAATTTATCCTGTTTCTATGAATCGGTTATTATGATTCAGGACTTAAATTTTAATATGTTCTCGGTTTCTTGTTTTTACTCCATTTGGATTGCTCTAGTAAATCAGGGGATACCCGATTTTAGGCCTCCAATTCCCTGGTTTTTTATGATTTTTTAGAGGCGGGAACCGAAAGAAAACGGAGACGATTTCCTATTAAGGCTCTTATTCTCAAGGGATGGAACAGCCGATTCAGGGCAAATGGGACAGGTTCAACTCCTGGAGGCGATTTTCCACGTCGCGCTGTAGGTATCATCATAGATGAACTGGGCCATGCGGTCCATATTGGTGACCAACCAAGTGCTTATTGACGCCCTGGCAAGTATATTCCACTTTGGCAAAATCAGGCCAGAACGCCCGGTTTTGCAAGCATAGGACTTCCTTTGAAAGAGGGAATTTAGGGGAATTTTAAGACCGTTATTGAGGACCGATTGCTCCTGCCCACCGATCTCCCGGGGCTATGACCTGGACGATTCTCTCCGCCGCTCGGGCGTCGCGTAAGGGTTGCGGGCCCGGGAAATGGCCTGATAGCTGGCGGGTTGAGTGGCTGGCTGGCTCGCCAGTTGACTGGCCGGCTGGCTGCCCACATGCCTGTCCCACATTCGTGGGGGGCAAGCCTCAGACCCCGGATACCTCACGGCGATGGAGCTTAAGAACCCCAGGCCAGAATCCCATCTTCAGTTGGACCTGGTTAATCTCAATTTGAGTAAAAATACCTATTGACATCCTTTTTTGTAGAGATTATTAATAACACAATGATAACAAAATCATAATTAATAGCCAAAGTCAAAACCGTCGAGACGGGGACGTGAGGATAGGTCTTAGGGAAGAGACCGGTTGCCTTGGATGAAGATTCGGGCGGGCCGGTTTTTTTTATCAAAAAACCGGGAAGCCCATCAAAGATGTTTAGCATGAGGTGGTGGACGAAGAGCAACCCCTCGGCCACAAGGTACTCCGGCGGATTGGCTGGGTGAAGCCAAGCCATTGGCACTTGGTTTGATGGCAGCCAGGCGGGGGCGATGATAGCAAACATCCATATTACTGACAATGAAGCAATCGGCTACGCCACGGGGAGCAACCTGCCCTATCCGAGTAAATGCATGGTGGAGCGGCATAGCCTGAGTAAAGTCAGGCTATGCATCTATACCAAGTACGTCCAGGCTGGCACTGCTACAGGGCAGGGCGCGAACCGTCAGCTAACAACACCATCAGCCCAGCAGGCAGTAGCGCCTAAGGGATGCATCTGGCTTGTGGAAAGTAGTTATCCAAATACCGATGTTAGTCCTGAATTTGTGATCGGCAACACGCTGATCGGAGCCTTAGCGGCGTAACCCACACAGTTGGGACATTACAAAATATTCCAAATAAGAGGCAGATCATGCACGTACAAAAAATAATTTTGTTTTGCTTATCCGTTGTCCTCCTCCTGGCTCTAACGGCGGTGGGGTGGGGAGCAGACTTCTACGTTGACAGCACTGTAGCAGTTAATGGCAACGGAACCATCGGGTCGCCTTGGAAACTACTGTCTAATGTCAACTGGAGCAATGTTTCGGGTGGAGGGGGCCTAGCCTCTGGTCCAACCAATATCAACCTGAAACGAGGTTCGGTGTGGAACGAGAGTTTTTATGTCAACCGCACTGACGGCACCACCAACCTGCTTACCATCCAGGCCTATGGCACCGGCGCCCCGCCAACCATTACCGGCATAACTTCCACAACTTCTGGCGGCTGGACTCAAGTTGGAGGCAGCGGCAATGTCTGGCAATACTTCATCAACACCTCTTATATAGATGCCTGTGCCTTTGGAGGAACCTATAGCAATGGTGGAGCCACCTTCTACGGCGGACTTTGGGGCCAGCCGATGGGGTCCCTGGCTCAGCTAGTAGGCAACTACCAGTTTTTTTCCGGGTCAAATGACACTATATATGTTTATTCGGCTGATGCTGGTGGCAATCCAGTTAATCCGGTAATCAGATATGGGGGCATTTACCCGGTTAATGTTGGCGGCAGAGGCGGCGGCTATCTGTTAAGTACCTACCGCAACAACTATATTAGATTTACTGGAATCCGTGCGGTTAATTTCTCTAGCTCAGGATTAATCTGCGGCCCAAGTTCGGATCATATTCAAATTGACTATTGTCAGTTTGATGGCGCGACGATGGGCGGAGCCTATAACTTCGGAATATACTTAATGAATACAAATGCTACCGATATTAAAATTTTTAATACTGATCTATTAAGGTGTCTTTATGGAGCTTACGCGGTTAATCCGGCGGCTGGCGGGCATGTTTTTAGAAACGACAGGTTTGTCGGGTGTTTAACCGCTGGACTCTATGGCGATGGCACTAATAACAACGTAGATTATTGTTACGTTTATGCTAACGGGGCTTATCTGAACGACTTTCTTTATGATGGTACTTTGACCTGGGGGACGCATAACCTAGGATCGCTACAGGGTCTTGGCTCACGCTGGACCAATACCGGCAAGCCTAACTGGAAAATCCCCAACCCCTATCCACCTAAAGTGGCGATTGTGATTGATGACGTGGATAGCCAAGGCGTGGGCACGGATGCTTCTACAGACACGGATGTGGCGGCGGTGAACGACGAATTGCAGGCGTTTTCGAGTCGGGGCGTGAAGTGTGGTTTGGCGGTCAAGGCCCAAGCCGTAGACCACATGGCGAACTTTCCGGCGCAACTGCTATCCTGGTTCAATGCCGGGCATAGCATCATCTCGCACTCGTATTCGCACAACTTTTGGTCCTTACCGGCAATTTTGAGCATCCGTTATCTGGTGGCCGAATCTTGCACCATGACCATCAGCGGCAACACCTTGACCACCAGTTGCGCCACTCCTGCCAACAACCTCAGTATCGACCTGACTGCGATTCCAGGTGATGCTTACAGCACCGTCGATGGATTGGCCACCTACATCACCAATTTTGGCGGGGGCAGGAAATATACTGCCGCCGTGATCACCGACAATAGTGCCCCGCCCTCCACCAAATATACTCATGCCAAGACCCTGGCTGATGTAACGGCGGTGAATGTTAGCACGGGCGCTTATAAGTGCTGCACTGATAAGAGCCGCCTGGTACAGGATGAGATGACGACCAGCAAGTCGGTAATTGAAGGCGTGATTGGTTCCGGTAACTGCAGGAGTTATGTCTTTCCTGGCACCATCACCGATGCGGTGACCGAGGGATATGCCAATAGCGCTGGTTACCTGGCTTGTCGGGGCGTCGAATATGGTCAGGCGGGCGAAGCCATTGCCGCCACAGTCTCGGCAGGGGGAAGCGGTTATGCGGTGGGAGATTATCTCACCCTCTCCACGGTAGGCACCTGGTCATTGTTCCGAGTGGCGACACTCTCCGGCTCGGCGGTGGCGACTGTGACTATACCCTATAAGGGTGCAGGCTGCCCCTCAGGAGTCAATAACACCGTGACCCTGAGTGGCGGAGGCTCAGGTTGCACTCTAAATCTTTCTACTGCCAGTCAGCCGGGTGGAACCATGCCTTTGCCGTCAAGCGGCGTAGACCGGATGAACTTACAAGGAAATTTTGCGATGAACACCTGTTCCGGTCAAAGTACCGCCTGGCTTAAAGGCCTGGGCGCCTCCGTGATGTATAAGTCTATGCTTTGGGGACAACCCTATGTCCTGTGGCACCATCCCACTCAGCTCACCCAAACCGAAATGGGGGCCATCCTGGACGGCATCCTGAGTGTGGGGGGGCTGACGCAGTTAGACGAGATGGGCACCTATCTGGCCGGCTTGACGCCAATGGATGCGGCGACCACCGTGGCCTCGGGAACGGTTCGGGTGCCGGATTGGGGGCTTTTTTCAGGTGATGCCTGCATCGACGCCGGCATGAATGTGGGGTTGACTCAGGACATTCAGGGTAACCCTATCATTGGAATGCCAGATATTGGGGCATTCGAGTTTCAAGGATCAACAAACACTTCACCTGTGGTAACCATCACCAGTCCAGCCAGTGGTTCCACCTTTTCCAACGGATCCAGCATCAATTTTAGCGGCACGGCAATAGACGCACAGAACGGGGACTTGAGCTCCATTCTGGCCTGGACCTCCAATATCGATGGCAATCTGGGTACAGGAGGCGGCTTCTCCCGGGTCCTCAGTCCCGGAACCCATACGATTACGGCGTCCGTGACCGACCCAGGGGGGTTGACTGGCACCGCCACTATCACTCTCACGGTACAAAACAACACCGCGCCTGTAGTCACCATAAACGGCCCGGCCAATGGTTCCACGGTTCCCGCCGGAACTGCAATAGTATTTAGCGGGACGGCAATAGACGCGGAAAGCGGCGATCTGACCGGCAGTCTCACCTGGACTTCCAGTATCGACGGCCCCATAGGGAGTGGCGGCAGTTTCTCCAAGACCTTGAGCTCCGGCACTCATACGATCACGGCCTCGGTCACCGACCCGGGGGGCTTAACCGGCAGCAAGACCATCAGTATCACCGTGTCGGGCAACACCGCCCCGGTGGTCACCATCACCAATCCGGCGAATGGTGCGACCTTTGCCTCGGGAGCCGTCATCAGTTTTAGTGGCACAGCCACAGACACGGAGAGCGGCAACCTGACCTCCGGTCTCACCTGGACTTCCAGTATCGACGGCCCCATAGGGAGTGGCGGCAGTTTCTCCAAGACCTTGAGTTCCGGCACTCATACGATCACGGCCTCGGTCACCGACCCGGGGGGCTCAACCGGTAGCAAGACCATCAGTATCACCGTGTCGGGCAACACCGCCCCGGTGGTCACCATCACCAATCCGGCGAATGGTGCGACCTTTGCCTCCGGAGCCGTCATCAGTTTTAGTGGCACAGCCACAGACACGGAGAGCGGCAACCTGACCTCCGGTCTCACCTGGACTTCCAGTATCGACGGCCCCATAGGGAGTGGCGGCAGTTTCTCCAAGACCTTGAGTTCCGGCACTCATACGATCACGGCCTCGGTCACCGACCCGGGGGGCTCAACCGGTAGCAAGACCATCAGTATCACTGTGTCTCAGCCGAATACGGCGCCGGTGGTCACCATCACCAATCCGGCGAATGGTGCGACCTTTGCCTCCGGAGCCGTCATCAGTTTTAGTGGCACAGCCACAGACACGGAGAGCGGCAACCTGACCTCCGGTCTCACCTGGACTTCCAGTATCGACGGCCCCATAGGGAGCGGCGGCAGTTTCTCCAAGACCTTGAGCTCCGGCACTCATACGATCACGGCCTCGGTCACCGACCCGGGGGGCTTAACCGGTAGCAAGACCATCAGTATCACCGTGCAAAGCCCGTCGGGCGACCCGACCCTTGTCGACTCCTTTTACATGACTCCCGGGAGCGATTATGCCCCGATCCTGGCCGCAGGCATCACCGCCCTCGCGCAATCGTTCACGTCGAACACCAACGCCTACCAGATAACTCGGGTGGACTGGTCCCTATTGCGGATTGGCAACCCGACTGGCAACTTGGTGGCGAAGCTGTACGACCTCTCCGGCAACTGGGGTTCGACGGGCGTGCCTGGCACGCTGAGGGCGACCTCTAATCCAATTGCTGCAAGTTCGGTCAATAATTCAGTATATACGTTGACTACATTTACATTCTCTACGCCTTGGACTACCACGGCAAACCAACACTACATAATCTCCATTGAGGCGGATGGGACAGGCGACGACAACAATTATATTCAAGCCAACCAGAATACCTACAACGCCTTCGCCGGCAACGACTCATATTACATCCCGACGACCTGGACGTCAGAGGCTAGCAACAACATATGCTTCTATGTTTATGGCATTGTCAAATGAAGTCCTTCTTCGGGCTGACATTGACCTTTGCCCCAGCGTCTTTCCCTGGGCCAAATTCCGGACCCGCAAAGAGGCCATCAGCCCACACACACTGTCCTCACCGAGATGCTGCCTCTGTGCGTCCTCATCGCCGATGGCAAGCCCCATGACCGGCTGGCTCAAGACCTGTACTTCGAGGCGGGCGATCTGTTGACCTTTGACCGGGCCTACCTGGATTAGGCTTGGCTCTACCAATTGCACCAAAGTGGCGTCTGGTTTGTGATCCAGAGCCGAGCGGCCTCTGGCCCGGTCCTGGCCGATCAGATGATCCGGTTGAGGTCCCCCAAGGGCAGACTTGTTATCCTGAATTCCCGCGTCGCGTCCACTACCGAGAGCCGGAAACCGGTGAGGAATATGTCTTTTTGACCAACCGCCTGCCTGTCCGCCTTGGAGCTGGCCGAACTTTACTGCCGTCGTTGGCAGATTGAACTCTTTTTCAAATGGATTAAACAAAACCAGATGATCAAGGTCTTTTACGGCACTTCCAAGAATGCTGTGCTCATCCAAATCTGGGCCGCCTTGATCGCCTACCTGATCCTGGTCTGGCTCAAATTTAAGTGCAAGATCGGATTGGGACTCCTGGAAACCCGTCTGGCCCAAACCATTCTGCTGGAATGTTGTAACCTTTGGGCTATGTTGTGCCCATCGCCACTTGACACCGTCAACCCTTACTATTCAATTAGCGCGCCAGGCAGCAGTACTTTTCCCTGGTTTACCATTTGCCGCACCACGACAGAACGTCGCGATACTAAAAGTACCTGTTTACGTTATTATTTAATTTAACCGGAAATTTAAAACTGATAGGAGTATTATTTCCCGTGACCGAAGAGAACTATGCGTATGGTTTTCATCAATATGGCGAGATCGAGGAGCAGCCCCATATTCTTCACATAATACAGGTCATATTGGAGTTTCTCTTTAAGGTCTTCCATGGAAGAGCCGGCATAGGGAAACATTACCTGCGCCCAGCCACTCAATCCAGGTCTTACCAAAAACCGGTAACTATAAAAAGGTATCTGCTCGCGATGCCTCACGAGAACTTTGAAGCCTTCGGGGTCAGTGGCCCGTCGTCCTGGTTGCCAATCTCCTACCACTTCCTGGGATTTCTGGGCAAATACCTGCCATTCCGCCCTTGGCCCAATCAGGCTCATCTGGCCTCTTATAATATTGACCAGTTGAGGTAATTCGTCTAAATGAATTTTTCTTAAAATCCGCCCGACTCTGGTTATACGCTGATCGTTGGCTAAAGCCCATCTCGCTTTACCTTCATTACCACTATGTGCAAACATAGTTCGGAATTTCAAAATTTGGAATGGCTTACCATTATGTCCCTGGCGAATTTGCCGGTAAAAAACCTGACCGCTACTGTCCGACTTGATCGCCAAGGCGATTAAAATAAATAGCGGCCAAGTTAATATCAGGCCTAAAGCGGATAGGGCCAATTCAATGACTTGCTTAACTCGGGGGTAATATAATTTATGATAATTGATATTATTGAAATATAGCCACATATCCGAAATATGGTCGATGGGTATCTTCCCGGTCAAAAATTCATACAGCGTGGGAGTATCGATTAATTCACAGCCATCCATAAAAACACGATTTAAAATCATCAACAAGGGAGAGGATTTCTGGTGGGTTATGGCAACCACCACTAAATTTACTTTATATTGTTTTACTAACTCGGTCAGGTTAATCGAGGCCCCCAAAACTGTCACGCCATCAATATCGGTGCCCATCTTGTGGGGATCGTCATCCACGAATCCTGTTACGGCCAGACCGCAGTTGGGGCGCTGGGCGATGACCTCAGCAATCCAGCGTCCTGCCTCGCCGGCCCCCATGATCAATAGGCGCCTTTGCAATCTTGTGGGTAAAGCAATGGCTGAAAAGCTGTAACGCCACAAAGTCGTCAGCCACACAAAAGCCACCGCGTGCCATTCCACAAAGTTTTGGGGAATGATGCGCCACGATGGAAAACAGAACAGCAATACAGCCACTCCGGTCCCGATCAAACACGATAAAATCACCCTGCTGATATTCTCTCGTCGGCGAAAATCCTGGTAATGATCGTAAAGATTAGCGACATAAAGCACTAAGAAATAGATCAGCGCCACCAACAATATCGGAATCCCATATAACTCCACCACAAACCAGGGATCCTCGACGGGTTTGGGAGTCATGAGCATTCCCACCGGCACTGCCAGGACAAAGGCCAGCATATCGCCTGTAAATAACAATAGCGCCCATTTAGAAATCCGCAGACCGAGGAAATTGATCATTAAGTTACCTGTGCCGTAAGGTTGACTTAAAGATAAATATTATTTTACTAACGCTTTTACAATCCTTTCAGAAGCCTTTCCATCCCAGAGTTCAGGAATCTTACCCCTCCTGCCTTTGCTTTCTTTGAATGAGTTAAATGCTAATAAAATCCCTGCCGCACTGGTTCCAGCCAAGGTATTAGTACCTTCTTCTATGGTTATGGGCCGCTCGGTGTTCTCGCGAATGGTTATACAAGGAATCCCCAAGGCCGTGGTTTCTTCTTGCAAACCCCCACTATCGGTCAAAACTAGAGAGGCATCCCTCCAGAGTCGCAAAAAAGTTGTATACGTCAAGGGAGGCAAAAAGACTAGATTTCCATTGCTCAACTCACTGATAAGGCCATTGGCCTCCAGTCGTTCACGTGTACGAGGATGGACAGGGAAATAAATCGGCAACTCTTCGGCAATTACGGCTAAGGCCCCCATGATCTCTCGTAATTTCTTCCCATCATCGACATTACTCGGCC
Organism: uncultured delta proteobacterium; assembly: GCA_963701845.1. Taxonomy (GTDB): domain Bacteria; phylum Desulfobacterota; class Desulfobaccia; order Desulfobaccales; family 0-14-0-80-60-11; genus JAPLJC01. The sequence goes on from CAVPBF010000006.1 coordinate 593,941, forward strand.
GATGCAGGGTTAGAACTGCAAAGGGCCCTGTTGGCGCCTGCTCTACTACACTTTTCATCTTGTCCAATCGAGAGAGTTGAAAATAAAGGGTATCGATCATGACATTACCCACCAGATGGATAGATTCTGCCGGTTTGCCTTCTTTTCTCAAATTATCAATCCCGCTACGTTCGGAAACAAAAAGGAGGTCAGAGAGAACATCTGTGACCATCCGGTTAATTTCCTCCGGCATGGTTAGATCGTGACTGCGCAATCCGGCTTCCACGTGTGCCACAGAAATACCAAGTTTCTTGGCAACCAAGGCACATGCCACAGTAGAATTCACATCTCCTACTACCACTATCATCTGAGGCTGTTCTTTTAAACATACATCTTCAAATCCCACCATTATTTTAGCGGTCTGCCGTGCATGACTCCCCGATCCTACTCCTAAAAAATAGTGAGGCCGTCTAATATCGAGGTCATCGAAAAAGCCCTGGGACATTTCATGATCATAATGCTGACCGGTGTGAACCAAGATGGCTTCGAGCCTGCTCGAGTAGTGGTTAACAATGATGCGCATAATGGGGGCAATTTTCATGAAATTTGGTCTTGCCCCAGCAACTAGTATAATTTTGTTTATCATAAAATTTAATTAATAGCCAGGATAACCCTGAGCTATACTCCTTAAATTATTGAGATATCTAACTGCCAATTTGTTACGGTCAAAAAAATTCTCGACAAAGTTGCGTCCCCTTTGCCCCATGTCGTGAAGAATTTCTGTTTGACCTTTAAGGGCCTTTATTCTCTCAGTCATTTCAATGACATTTTCCGGTTCCACAAATATTCCACTCTGCGCCTGTTCAATAATGTCCCAACATTCCCCATCTACAGCACAGAGAATGGGGCGTGCCATGGCCATGATTTCAAAGATCTTGGATGGAATTACCTTTCGGAAGAGAGGCGAGTCCTTAAGAGTCACCAGGACGAGGTCGCTAATAGCATAATAGTCTCTAACTTGGTCTCTAGAAACTCCAGGTAGTATCTTAATATTGTCTAAGCCCATTTCACTAGCCATCTCAACAATGTGTTTCTTTCGAGCCCCTTCTCCCACAATTAAGAATAGGAATCCTGGCCTATCCTGCAGTTTTGCTGCTACTTCAACTATATTATCAACCGCGTGGGCCATACCCACTGTCCCTATATAAGATATAATGAATTTATTTTGCCCTCCCAATTCCTGCCTTAATTTCTCAGAACCTTGTTTGGGTGAAAAAAATCTTAGATCAACTCCATTCTTGATCACCACAACCTTATCAGCCGGGATTCCTTTATTTATCAGATAATCACGGAAGGCACTAGTAAGCGCCACAATTTTAGCTGATTTCTGATACAAGAAAATCTCAAGTTTTTCTAACAGCCCGATCAAAAAACTCTTACGCATTGCCCCCACGGTCACAATGGATTCCGGCCAGATATCGCGTAATTCGAAGACAAAAGGAGAGCCTTTAATTCGACTTATTATGTATCCTGCTACCGCACAGAAAAATTGTGGTGAGGTTGCGACGACGACATCGGGTTTCGGCATCCTCAAAGCCGCCAAAATCGAGGCCATCATAAAAACCAGATAATTCAAGGTGCGAAGAGAGAATCCGGCGTTTGCGGCCAGAAAGCTCCAAACCCGATAAATTTCAATGCCGTCCATTCTTTCCCGCGTAAGGCAACGATTAACGAATCCCGGGAAAAGTATACCATTGGGATGATTTGGGTGATTGGTTATGACTGTGACCTTGACGTCAGGTTCCCGAACCCAGCGAGAGGTGTGCTCATAAGTTCTCGAAGCGGGCGCGTTAGTTTCCGGCGGGAAATAATGGCTTAAGAAAAGTATGTGCATTTCAGCCCACAGGAGTGTTGCTGCCTAAATTCCCCATTCAGGGTCAAGCATGGTCGTTTCAAAACCTTTCCAAATTCAGGACAATAGACGCTGGTGGTGATTATCGGCTCAGCTCCCCAAACCTTCAGAAGAAGACGCTTATTTATAAGATAGCTGTCATCGCCGCATGGTTCCAAACAAACTTCCGGGGCAAAATGGAAAGAAGCTTTAAACCGGTGATGGCCAGGGCCTTTTAGGTTATCGACCAATTCAAACCCGTCATCGAATAAAGTCAGCATGCGCTCGTGACTCAATCCTGATTGCCAAATCTCAAACCCAGTATGGCTACACCGTAGGGTCCGACCCTCTCGGGAAAAATTCTTGGGATATCCGCGCCGCCCCACTCTGAAGCTCTTCCATAGCTCAGCCTGTTCCAGCCCATCCAAGACAACGGTATTATGCGCCGACGTCCCCCGCTCATACTGGCGTTGCTTTCCCTCCTCATATTGGGAGACCCCGGTATCGGTTAAGATTTTTTGTCCCTCAAAATCTAACAGCACACTCAGCATGTCACAATGGGCATGCCCCAGCAAGTGGTCCGGCCCAAGCCGGGCTGTATCCCATATTACCCTAAATGGGCCATTATTCAATACCCAGTATCCCGATAGGCTCTCCCCTGACCATTGGCCGACGGCAATCTTGGTGACATCCTTAAGCCCCGGTGTTACTCCCAGATTTTTACCATATTCCCGTAACTCTCTGTATGTCGGCGCCACGCCATAGGTAGAATCATTCAGTAAAGGGAACTCCCCTTGTTCGCCAATCAAGGCAGACAGCCAACCTAAGGCTATACTGGCCGTACCATATAAGATATTCAATTCCGCATTGGACGCAGCTATTTTAACCGACCGGCAGAGATTAATCAAATCCAATGAATCACCTGTAATGATAGCATGATACATGGGGCTAAGCTCAAAATGACCCCCATCACGAAGAAATTGTCGATTAATCTCTTTAAATATGATTTTTTTTCCCAAAGTGGCCAGGTTGTCTTCCCCCAGGAAAACCCCGGCAAACCAGAGGGCCTTGGCATTCGACCAGAGGTGGTTTCCACCAATATGGTATTCTAGTTGCTTCTTAAGATTGATGGCTTGCAATAATAAACTCTCCACAACGTAACTAGGGATATGGTCCCACTTGGTGCAGAATTTAATCCAATTGACTATTCTCAAAGACAAGGGGTACGGTTCCCAACCAGTAGAGTTATGCTGGGCCGGATTGTTATTGATCCAATGCATTATCAGGGACAGGCCTGAGTCCAGGTCCATCTCTTGTTGATTTAGGTAATCGAAATAATGAAGATTATATTGCCATAAGCGCTCTTGGCCAGGCGCTTGCCAATTTATTTCCTTTCCTAGATCTATTTTCTTGTTAAGAAACATAAACTGCCCTTCACCGAAATATTGTCGGGGTGATGTTATCATAGAGACCAGCGGGATGCCCTTGACAATGGGGCGAATATTAAGGCTTTTTATCAATCGCGGAGTCAGGATCCGCCGGCGAATTTGGTGGTAAACCTGTGCAGGCTGGAGAAAACGAACCGTATGCCAAAGGCGTCGTACTGGAGAAGGATTAGATAACGACATTCTAATTATCATATACTCTTTTAAACTTAGTTTTAGTTATCTTCTCTGTCTCTTCGAAGCGGATAAGGGCTGGCTCCCATTTTTTGCGGCATCAATGAAGGCTTGGATCTCAGTCCAGTGTACCATATATTGGAGCCACAAATTCATATTTTTAAATCCAGGCCAGCCAAATCCCCTCAGCTTAAAAGGGAGATTGGCCGGCGCCACGGGACCCCACTAAGCCGGGCGCAGCTTGCGCGGGCTGAGGAATTAAGCTGGATAATGATGTTCTGGGTGATGCAGCTTTAAAACAATTTCAGCCGAGCGAAACGGGGACAGGATAAAGCGGTAACCTAAGAGTTATATGAGTTATGACCAATAATGCAGGCTGTTTTCCTCAAGATCGTTAACCTATCTATCTGGACCTCAACAGATACATGGCGCGGGCTTTTTTGCATGGTTGGTCCAAAAGTTCCCGAATTAAGGTTTTTTTATAACGCTTTATGATGGCTAATTCTGGAGTTTTTGGCATCATAGCAGCCGACTTCGTTCCCGGCCTGTCGGTATATCTATTTATCCTAATCTTATCGAAAACCTTGCGGTCGATGATCCTATAGGAATCTAAGAATTCGCTCTCAGTTTCACCGGGGAAACCAATCAAAAGATGGGTCTCCAACACTATTCTAGGATAAGTACGTTTAATTTTTTCCATACAGTTGATAATATCTTCACTTCTATATCCTCGATTCATGAGTTTTAAAATCCTATTATTTCCTGATTGAATGGGAGATAAGATGTAAACTATCTTGCCACTATTCAGGATCTCCATAAATTTATTGATATTTTTAATAACCCAGTTGGGATGGACATCTCGCAAGCGCAACCTGTAATCACCATCAATTTTGACCATCTCATCGAGCAAGTTTATTAAATCAATACTTATGTCTTTGCCGTAATCCCCCAAGTTAGTACCTGTCAAAACGATATCAGTATAGCCAGAATTTAAAATGTCCTTAAATTCTTCCATAATTGTTTCAATAGATTTACTTTTCACCCGTCCCCTTGACTTTTTTATTGAACAATAGCTGCAATTATTCAGGCATCCGAGACAGCAGCGCAAAATGGCTGTCTTTTTATTATAACAAGATATACTATTAAAAATAAAGTCAGTAAGTGCGTTAAACATAAAGAAACCGCATTGTTTAAAAGGCATAAAAATATTGTTAACTATTGAATATTTATTTTTCAGACCAGAATCAAACAAGGAGGCCTTTCTAATCTTCTTAGCACGTTTAAAGTTAATATTTTGAAAATCGTAATTACCATATAAGACGATATCATTTTTCATTCTTGAGTTCGACATAACTTGTGCTATGTCTTCAATATAAGGATGTGATTGATCATCAACTTTTCCAAAATCAGGATAAACTTTAGCAATACAGCCTGAGACGATGAGGAGTGCATCTTCTCTTTTACTATTCTCCACATAATTTATAAATAGCCGTGAATCCTCTTCCGTGTATTGAGTAGCTGCACATCCTAATATTATAATAATATCAGCAGATCTAAAATCATCATTAATGATAAAATGATATTTCTCGACAAAATAATCTTTAATCATGCAAACATCAACAAAACAGTCGATGCATCCTGTCGTCGTTACGCATAAAGAAGTCTTCCCATTTGTAAGCATAGATATTTTATTATCCTCCAATATTATTAATTAAACAGGCATTTATCCCCAAGTTCTTGGTGGTGCCAATGTAGGGATCCACCATTTTGCCTCCCCTGAAATTGCCTATTGTTGCTCATTATATCATCTTATTTCAAACAATTTTTGCGCATAATCCAGGAACAAGACAATGAAGGTGGTTAAAATCTGGTCAAGTTTTCATGATAAATTGGCTTAGCATGCTGTAGTCAAGCAAATACTATCTAGAGACTATGTCAAAGGTAGCCCTGGTCACATCCTCAATTTCCCCAAATGGGATGGGGGAAGGCGCACCAGTTTTTACTGCCTCTACAAAGGCCTTAATTTCTGCGTTGTGTCCCTTATCTTGCCGCCATATATTCATCTTCTTAAAGTCAGGCCAGCCGAATCCTCTTAGCTTAATAAAATTATCCAATTGCAGAATCCTGCCTGCGCAAAAAACCTCCAGTCTTTCCTTAGGAAAGCCTTTACTGCCATTGGCAAAATAGTGAATGGTGCCAATCGATCCATCGGCAAAACTCAGGGTAAAAGTTACGATATCCTGAGGTCCGGTCTTCTTCAAGGGATTTAGCGTCACTGCTTTAATGGGTTGACCGGCAAGGAAGAGGAGCAGGTCGATAAAATGGCAGGCCTCCCCAATGATGCGGCCACCACCGACTTCTGGATCTTGGGTCCAATGTTCGGGCGGGATCATCCCGGCGTTCACGGTCATGATCATGGCCTTATGATCTTGGCTGCCGGCCAGCAGGGACTTCACCTTTTGAACCTGCGGCGCAAAGCGCCGATTGAAACCCACCATTAAAATTGGGCTGCCACTTCCTCCATTCTCACCTAAAGCTGATTTTATTTGCTGTAATTCCTCGAATTTTAAACATAGTGGTTTTTCCACAAAGACGTTTTTCCCAGAGGCGAGTGCTTGCTGCACCAAAGTTCCGTGGGTATTGTGCCGGGTCGTTATAAAAACCGTGTTGATCTCCGGATCAGCAAATATCTGGTCAGTGTCTGTGGTGCTGGCTTCGAAACCAAACTTTTTCCCCAGGTGAGTCCCGCTCACGCCACCGCTGGAGGCAATGGTTTTGAGTCTGGCCCCGGTCTTCTTCAACGCCGGGAGAATCACCTGACCCGAAAAATTGCCCGCACCGATAAAGCCGATGGTGGGGATAAAGGGCGCCAAGGCCTTATCCGCCTTAACTTCCAGATTTATGGTCGTGGCTCTTACAGAAGCAACATCCTTTAATGCTCCTAACCCGGTGTCTGGCGCGAGCTGACTGTCGGGCCCATAAGTAAGGATTATGCCGACATAGGGATCTTTCCCGGTGGAGACAAGTTCATAGGCGCTCGCCGCTTCTTCAATCGTAAAGCGGTGGCTGATGAGCGGCTTGACGTCGACCTTCCCCTGGGCCAGTAAATCCAGCACCGCTTCAAAGTTTCTCTGTTCCGTCCAGCGCACGAAACCCAGCGGATAGTCATGCCCCTTTTCTTCATATTCCGGGTCATAGCGGCCCGGTCCATAGGAACACGATACTTGAAAAGAGGATCTCCTTCTTAAAAAAATCGTCGCGTCTCAGGTCTAAGCCTGTCACTCCAACCAACACGATTCTGCCGCCCTTACGGCACATCTCCGCAGCTTGATGCATCGGCTCGTTACTCTTCGTGGCCACGGTAACCAAGATGCCGTCAACTCCGCGCCCTCGAGAAAAGGAGTTAGCCGCCAGCAATGGGTCTTCCCCTTTGGAGACATCCGCAGTCTCGGCGCTGAACTTCCGGGCCAGGGCGCACTTGGAAGAGTCCAGGTCTATCCCTAAGACGCGGCAGCCGTTGGCTCGCAGGATCTGGACGGTTAACTGGCCGATCAAGCCTAAGCCTATAACCACGAAACATTCGCCCAAGGTCGGTTGGGCCAGCCGCACTCCCTGGAGACCGATGGCTCCCAAAACCGTAAAAGCCGCCTCTTCGTCAGAGACTCCATCCGGGATGCGGGCGCACAGATTTTTGGGGACGCAAACCATTCCGGCATGGGGCCCGTTACTCACCACCCGTTCCCCTTTTTTGAAACCCAGGATTTCAGAAGACCCGCCAAGCTCCTCCACAATCCCGACATTACAATATCCCAGGGGGAGGGGCTGATCTAATTTGGCGTGCACCGCTTCAAGGGTGGGCAGCGGCCCATCGGTCTTAATTTTGTCTATGACCTGCTTCACCTTATCAGGTTGCTGCCTAGCTTTATCTAACCAGCCCGCCTTGCCGAAATCAATCAGCATCCGCTCGGTTCCGGCGGAAATCAGACTCGTGGTGGTACGGATCAACATCTTTCCGGACCTCACCCCAGGACACGGGACGTCCAGCAGTTCAGTTTTCCCAGTTTTGAGATTTTGGAGGACTTGTTTCATTGCGTCTTATCTCGCCACTCATTATTTGGTTAAAATTATTAGATAGCCCAAACTATATTTTGTTTCCCGTTTCATAAATCATTAAAGTTTATTAATCTAACACTAATGGGAATTGTCTCGATCCAAGGACTCTCTAGATAACCGATCTCTTTTGTATACGCATCCCTTCCAGGATGTACCATTAATTCGACTGTCTTACAGGATATTTCCTTAATTCTAAAATTATCTAAGAAACAGGTAAAATCTGTGAACCCCATCCGTTGTTTTTGTAGCGAAATATCTTTTTAATGATAAATTCCACAGCCATTTTTTAATCAAAAGCTTCCGAGAAATGGATGCTGCCGGTGGATAAATGTTCCTGCTCAATCTAACTTTTCGAATGTTAAACTGTTTTTGAATTTTTTTCAGGACGATAAATAACTGCCAAATTGTGTGCACATGATGATGCGAATCAATGTGACTAATAGTTAAACCAGAAGATATTACCCTCTTAATTTGTGCGCACCATTCTTCGTAAATTGCCTGTGATAGATCATAACTTATATTAATCTTACGGATATTCCCGTTGAAGCTCTCATCAGGTCCAGTTATATTTTTGAAGGCTTTATTTCTGGTCAGTGGTTGAAACTCTGTTAAGTTAAGATGCATGCCAAAAGAACACCAGGGGTAACGAGGAATTCTATTGATGGCATCCTCGAAGGCCAAACCATTCGACATAAGTGTAGCCGAAGTAATAAGGCGGCGCTCCATCAATCCAAAAATAGCATTATTAACGTCGCTATTGTATCCAAGGTCATCAGCATTTATTATAATACGCATCTTATTGGTCAGTTTGCAAACAGCCTTTTTCTACTGGGTGATCTTTGTTAGCATTACAACAGCATCTACCAGTTTCAATAAAAAGTCTGATGGTGGATCGTCCATATCAGATAGCCTAACTCATAATAATGGCAAGTAACTACAGTAACTCATGCTACTGTTTTACGATTTTGGAGAATTCATATCACCATTATTTGCTACCGTGCTCAGCTATTGATAAATTTAATGCCTCTATTGTCGACTTTGCAATAATATCCCAAGAAAATCTTTCTTTAACGAGATTTTTTGCATTCTTTCCTTTTATCTTGGTTGTTTCTTTATCAGTGCTGAGTTCAACAATGGCTTGTGATACTTCTTCTATGCTGGTAGGCACCACCCAACCTGCATTTGCCTGCCCTACTTCAGGAAGGTTGCATTGCTGGCTGATTATAACCGGACAGCCAAGCGACAGAGCTTCCAATACAGCAACTGACAATCCTTCAGTATAACTAGTTAGAATAAACCCCAAAGCGTATCGTAATAGACTATTTTTCAACTTTCCTGTAACATGACCAACCAGCAAAATATTTTGAGATCGACAGCTTCTTAGAAGTTTTCCGAACTCATGTTGGTAGATATCTTCGAGGTAGCCGGCAATCACCAAGCATAGATCATCATCCGCATCAGAGACCGCCTTCTCAAAGGCCGGAAGAAGTATGTCCAATCCCTTTACTGCATGGAGTCGGCTCATATACAGCAGAAATGGGTGGCCCTTTAATTGAGGATAAATTTCTTCTAAGTCTTTTCTGGACATATTGTCTAAGAAATACCCCGGGTCAATTCCATTGGGGATAATCGTAATGGGAGTTTTTATCCCTAATTGCCTGAGGGCATTTTGCTCAATATCCGTTAGGGCAATGATCCTTGACGCCTTTGCCATTAGGTTTTTGCCGATTAGGTGCCAATATAATTGTTTACGATATTTTTTAAACCTTAAGCCCCAAGGGGCAAAAACTCCATGTGGATATACTACATGAGGCTTTTTATATTTCAAGGCCAACCTATTGGCCAGCCACCCGGCATAATCCCAACAGGTTGCTGAGCTGATAATTACATCACATTTTTGTGCTTCAACCTCAGCTAAGGCCATCATGCTTGGGGAAAATAAGTAAAGTCCAGGCCAAGTCTTACAATAAACAACAGGTAGATTATCATGTGTTATCCATGTATTTAAAGGTTTATTAACATGAAATCTGCCATCCTTGCCGTCCCGGTCTGTAGTAATGACTCGAATATCTACCCCTCGGAGAGCGAGTTCGCGGCATAAATGAAAAGAAGCGGCAGCCACCCCGCCACGTGTGGCTGGGCGAAAAGTCTCGGCAAAATATAATATTTTCATCATATATTATTTAACCATTAACAAAAGCTATTGTTGCGACCCAGATCTAAATGTAAAGCTTAAAGATAGAACCTTTAGGCGCCAGGGGAGCGCTTCCTATGGAGCATCGCTGCTTTGACCGTTCTTAAGAGATTCTCGGAATAGGTCTCTAAGGACCAGCCCGCGATGATGCGCCGGGAGGCCAGCCCCATGGACTCTAAGTCAGCTCGGTCCGAAGACATCCGAACCATTAGTTGGGTCATGGCCTCCACGTCATAGGGGTCGAACGTGTACCCGTTCTCCCCTTCCAGAACTAGATCCCGGGGTGCAGCCGCAGGCTTTGCTGACGAGTACCGGCAATCCCGAGGCCATGGCTTCGTTTACTACCAGACTCCAAGTGTCTCTCATACTAGGGATGATCAGGCATCGGGCCAGACCGTAATAGATCGGTAACTCTTCGATCGGCCGGAACCCGGCGAAATGAACTTGATTAATTCCCAATTTCTTGCTTTCTTGTTTTAACTGATCTTCCAGGGGGCCGGAACCGCAAAAGACCAAACTCCAGGCCTGCTCCGGAGATTTCCTTACATATTGAGCATAAGCTTGCAACAGCCTGGAGATACCTTTCCCTTCCACTAATCGGCTCACACAAAGAAAAAAAGCTTCCGGCAACCGGTATTTCTTCCTTAATGAGCAAGCATTTTCTCGGACCCAATCTGCCTTTTGGAAAAAATAGTCATTATCCACGACATCACATCCGGTGAATACCCGTTCCGTCGGCATCCCCAGATTTATTGCATATTCCTGGCTGTAAGTGCCACTAACCATAGCGGCGTCAAACAATGATACGACCTTTCTCTTAACCCATTCTTTCACCTTGTGGCGAACATAATCATGGTGTTTGCTGTCCATTAGGAGAATGGCCAGGCGCATTTTGATCCTGGCCCAGGCCAAAGCAGTCAACATATCCCATTGTTTGTAACCACCGATAGCCAGTACCTGAGGGTTTATTTCATTTAGCGCAGACCAAACGGCCCGCATCATTTTTCTGATAGGAACTTCTTCATAAGCTTTGTCAGGAAATAGGGTAACTTTTTTCCACGCCTCGGCAGCTTCCCTCACAGTCCAAGGATACTTCTTTTCTTGAGAGGCAAGTTTCGATCCCCATGACATTGGTACCGTGCTCTCTGCCGTACTTGGTAATTGCCGCCAGCCGCGCCACATGATATGGGCCAAAATTATTGTGGAGGATGACCAGGGTGAATGGATTCGCCATATGCATCTCAAAATTACTTGATCAGTAATTTTCCTTCCCTCTCTTATCGTGCTTGGATTTGGCGCTAAAGGTTCGGTTCAGTTAACCGTTGCCATTTCCAAGAGTTAAGGCATCATACAGTCGATCAAAAATATTTCTTTCCCTCTAAAAAAAGCTGAATCGCTCCTTGCCATAATCCCAAAAAGGTAATGGTTTGGGCTCAAGGCTATTTAAGGTTCTCTGGCCCGGCAGCTCGATCCAGCACTGTACCAACCTGGCGAGCGATGGCACGGCGGTCAAAGCGTTGGGCGTAGTCCGGGATGGCGGTACCGGCAGCCAGCCGTTTGTTTTGGCGAGCCCGTTCCAGCAGACCGGCCAGCACCGCCTTGCCATTGTCCGGATTGGCTGGCGCAAGGATGTCGTGGTGGCCAAGAATTTCCCCCAATTCTGTGGCCAGCCGCTCGGGAACCATGGCAAAGATCTGGCCGCCGCCGGCCAAATAGTAGTAAAATTTCGATGGAATACTATGAGCATGTTGCTCCGGCTGCAGCAGGGTATAGATATCGGCCTCGGCCAGAGGGCGACCCACCGCGTTAGTGGGCACTACTCCATGGGCAGAGCAAATATCAGCAAGGCCCAATTCTGTGACTATCTTTTTTATCTTATCATGGTTAGCGCCGACAAAATGCATTTTGATAGTCCGGCGCTCCTCAGGTTTGTCCTGTAGATAGGCTGCCAAAATTTTCAAGAAGGCTTCCTCTATGGTGCCGCGAAAGCCTCCCAGGTTCAGGATATGAACCGTCTCTACAGCTTCTCCTGGCCTGCGTAAAGCGGGACCGTGTTGCCAATTCAGGTCTTCGGGATCAAAACCATTAGGAATAATCACCAGCTTGGCTGCCAATTCAGGATAACGGCGCTTAAGCTCATTGGCTGCGCTATCCGTATTGACGATGATACCCTGGGCTTCCTGGTACACCGCCCTTTCCTGGTTTAGAGTTCGGCGTGCCAGCCAACGGAGGAACTGATGTTGGTCGGCATACAGGGGCGTCCAAGGGTCCCGCATGTCAATAACCAGCGGCTTCCGCCACATCCTGCTGAGCCTGAGTCCCGCCACATAGATGCTGTTCGGAGGACCACAGCAGAAGATGGCCTGAATACCCTGGCCTCCGGGAAATTTAAGATCTGCCGCCTTCGCCACCCGGCCGCTCCAATCGGCGAAGTCGTCAGGCAACAAGAGTACTTTTCTGATCAGGTTAACTGGCCGGTACAGATGCAACTTTCGCAGCCTGCTGGCCAAAGCTGAGGCCAGAAAGTTCCGGACCGGATCAACGGTGACGCCGGCAGGGATTTCAGCCATAAGGGCGTCGTCGCGTCCCGGCAGGAGGTCCCAGGGCAGTTCTCCACACATTACCGCCGGGAGCCAATCTGTGACCTCAGGCAGATACTTGCAGAGTTTGCCAATGCGTTGGGAATAGGCCAGGGGTGCAGGGGGGAAATAATAGGTAATGATCAAGGCTCGTTTCATGGAACTCTCAGAGGGTCGACGGCTAGGCAGACGAAATGTTGGTAGTCCGCCATCGGCAGGGTAATTATCAGTAAGTTGGGACGGGCCCCCCACCTTTACGCAGGAGGTCTTGGGGTCGTCTGTCATCTGCGCATCTCTCCTCTTTGGATAGCCACGTTCTGAAGAATCGGCATGATTTCAGATAAAGTCATAAACTCGATATATTTTCCATAGCTCTCGGTTACATAATCAAAAAAGCGAGTAATAAGCTGATAATTGGAGATATATGCCTTAGTATGGCTCTGTAACACTATTGGCACTAGGTCAGCTTCCATTTTCAAAGCCCTATTTATAATCTGATCGATGCCAGTTTTCATTTCTTCAAAAGAAGTTGCAGAAATATCGAATGATTCGATAGCAAAATAGTGGGCGATTCTCTGAATAACAGATTTCTTAGAAGCTAATGGCCCGCTCTCTATGGATTTAGGGGGTATATCAAAATGATAAAATATGTCTCTTTTGGTCTTAAAAAAGTAGCGCTTCGCCCTGCCAAACATTGATACTGGCGTCGCTTTATAAAAAGGCAACGGCAATACTATAATATCTTCCTTCTTGTTGGAAATGCGCCGAATATCCTGAAAATCAGGATAGTAGGGCAAGGTATCTTCTTCCATATCTAAGTAGTCAATAAGTATTTCGTTGGTACTATAGTGGATGCCCCGGCCCCCTGCCATCACTATTCGGATACCTTGGCTGGCCATATCTTCCAGGATGCCCTGTGAAGGCTGCAGCGCCCAAGCCCCCGCTTTAAACCCAATTACTTGGTATTGCGGATCAACGGGTCTTATTAAGCTAGTCAAATAGGAAATTGCCTCGGCGATCATGTCATGGCGCTCTGGCCTGGGGTAGGTTGCAATATTCCAGTTTCTACTCAACAGAAAATACCCTTGCTGATAAGTGCATTGATACCATTGGGGATGAATATGCAATTGCACATCATGTCCTCTTTCCTTCATCAAGAGAATGCATTCATCCCAGAGACGTGCTTGAATCTCGAGGTTTCGGTCTTGGCAAGAAAACTTTCTGAAAGCCAGTTGCTGCAAAACTTCTACCATAAAGTTGATTTTGATGTTTAACTTTTTCGCCAGTTCGAGCAAGTAAAGACAGGGCAAATATTGCAGATGTGCTACGTTCCCCAAACCATTCCCCATTATTTCCCAGTCATCTTCAACTATTAAAATAATTTTGCCCATTACCGGAATTTCTCCATGAATTACTTATCAATCTGATGCGCTGACTTATTTTTCCATAGTTACATTGGGTGCTATTCCGCGTATTATTTGATTAAATTACTGCGGCTTCTTAGCGATAAATAATGTTTGTTCTTTCATCAATCCAAATCTATTGGAATCTCCGCCAAATTTATCCTGATAATTTTCCCAATTGAATTCTTCCACCAGGAAGCCACTCTGCCGGAGTCGCCCGTTGAAGTCGCCACCGTAAACCCTGACCAGATCACCATCTCCAAAAGATTTTAGTCGCTCTTCCTTGTTCGCCGTGGTGGGTAATTCACAGGGGTTTATTAGAGTTCGGGAAATTGGCACCGCCAAAAGCGCCCACCCGCCAGGTTTAAGCACCCGGTACAATTCTGATATTGCCTGCTGATCTCTGAAAACATGGTCCAGAACATAACTACAAAGGATAACCTCAAAGACGTTATCTTTAAAAAGAATGTCACAAGTATCCATTGTTATCATTACAGAATCTGAAAAAAGATCTGTGGATACATAAGATATATTCGAGGCATTTTTCAAAATAATTTCCAAATTAGGCTCGGGGGCAAAATGTAAAAGCTTAATACTTGCTGTAAATACATTGGTAAAATTTAATAAATAGAGATAAATCAACCGCTCTCTTTCCGTTGAAAGCCAGCGCGGACCCCAGCAATTTTCCCGGAAACCATATCCTATTATAGAATTATTCTCAACAAAGTTAGTAACCTCTTTGCTAACATTATTGGGCAGAAATTTATTAAGTTTAATTTTACAAAAAGGGCATTCTAATTTAGAACCTAAATAAAATAAAGATAAACAATACCGATATAATTTCTTTAACGCCAAATAATGACGTTTAGAAATGAGCGTTTTTATAAAAATTTTGACGTCTTTAGATATCATGGGCTCTATTATTAAGTGTTGGTCTGTCAACCGAGATTATGCGGCAACCCTGGCCCCTCCAGAGAGGTTAACCTTCCCAGATTTGTAGACTAGCTGATATCGATCTGGATGCTGAAATTTAAGGTCTGCCCCGGCAAAAACGGCCATAATCCAAATAAAGACCGTTTATGGCCCGGCTGCCATTCACCAATTCTCCACCGCCCCAGCCAGGACTCCCGGGACAATAGGTATCTCCCGATTGGGCCCCGGCTCCACATGACCAGGGCACGGTACACCGGAAAGACAAAGGCTGCAGGATAGTCCACCAGCAGGCGGGCATGTATGACCCAGCCCGGGGTGGCGCTGTGAGCCTCGCCAGCATGGGGTCTGGCGGGCTGGTCGCGGACATAGAGGTAGGGCGTCATAGCTGGTGGAGATACGGGTCTGCCCAACCACCGCACTGTCAGACGCCGGCCATCGGGCCAGCGCAAGGCCACCTGGGGTTCTTCCGTGTCATAGTACATGTTCGAACTGCGGTGGACCAGCTCACGGTTTTCCACTTCAGCCACTAAGCCTTCTTCCCAGGGTACAGCTAATCGCAGTACCGCGTCAAAGAGCCATGCAACCTTTGTCTGGTCGGCGTTAGCCACCTTGATGTGCCTGATAATTCTGGTGGGTGAGGGAAATTCATCCAGGGTGCTGAGACGAAATTTACCCTTCGGCAGCCTGATTTGCCAGGTGCTTCCCAGGCTGGTTGCCGTAGTCGGCTCCAGCTCCCGACTCTCCACCTGAAATCTTCTGCCCCCCAGACGTTCCTGGAAGAAAAGGCCAAAAATATTTCCCAGTTCACACCCCCAACCGGTAAATCGTAGCGGCTGGGGCCAACCCGGCACCTGTAATTCCTTCAAACAGTTGGTTTCTTGATCCCAGGTTATCACTGGCGCTGACCAACCCTGGGGCCCCGAATAGCAGCTCCCTTCGTTCCAAAGGGCAAACTGCCGGAATGGTCGCCCCCAGCGTAGCCCCTTGCGCAGTCGCCAGCTCACCGTGCCCTCAGGGGTCTCCAGCCGAAGTTCCTCAGGCGTCTCTATCAGCATCTGTTGCCCCGCCAACTTTATTTCGTCTACACCTTCCGTCACAGGTCGGCGCGGTTGAATAACCGGCGTCCCGGCCGCCAGCTCGTGAAAAAACTGTATGGCATACGAATTCCAACGGGGAATGGCGGCTGCATCCTGCCAAACTAAGCCTCCTTGGACCTCAGGGGCTACCCCAAAAAACCCTTGGGTATTGCGGAGGCCACCGATGGCCGTTTGGTGGTTCAGGGTTTCTCCAACGAGGCGCTCCGCCGCCTTGACATAGCTCTCTTCTCCTATGGCGTGACCGAGATGGTGCAGCCCACGGGCGGTATCTATACCCCGGGCAATCCATACCGGCCATGGCTTGAAAGACCAGCCAGTAACCTTTTTTTGCCGATGTCGCCTCAGATGAGGTTCCAGGACCGGTAAAAGGCGCCGCAGACGATATAGACGGCGGTCAAAGTGAATATCTGGCCCCTCGGCAGCAAATTCGCCGTGAATCAGCTGCTGGTCACCGCCTCCCTCTTGGTTGTGCCTGATAAAATTAGCCAGGTTCCTGGCCACCTCCAGATAGATCGGCTCCTTGAGAAACTCAGCCAGCATCACCAGGGGGACAAGGCACTTGCCTTGATACGGCATAATGAGACTGCCATTGCTCAGGGACTGAGCAATGCCTCCGGCGACCTGACTTGGCGGCTTCCACTGAGCCTGGACCACCAGTTTGCCAATGCGCTGCAGCAGGGTCCGTTCTAGCTCCTGTTGGCTTCGTCTCCCCTTCGGGCCTGGATGCCGAGCATAAGCGCTTCAGTGGCCCGCAGCGCTTGGTTGTGAACCGTCCAATGGAAGCGCATCAGAGGGTGCCTAAGACACGCCTGCCAGCATTTCTGGGCGACTTGGTCCACCTCAGGGTTGGGCCAGACCCGATGCAGGTCCCACAAGGCGGCTACCACCGAGGCTTGCTGGATCAAGCCATTGCCCTCAAAGGGCTTTTCTCCCCCGCAACAAACTACGATGCCTGTAGTAGGGTCCTGGCTCCTCAAATAATAACTGGCCAAATTTTCTGCCCGCAATCTGGCCTCGCCCGACTCATCATCCCCGGCTCGAGCGCAGAGCCCCCTGATTAGTCCATAGGAATTCATCACATACGGCCCGGACATGTAAGGGGAAGAGGCCCAGTAGGTTGCGATAGGCCCACCGATCCCCCCTGAGCCATCGAATGGCGGAAGAAAATAAGTAGAAATCCAGCCTTCAATCCCGGCTACGATATTATTAAAGTTATTTAAGGAAATATCCTGGAATTTTGGCATATTATAATACCTTTGTCCCGTAGACACTGTCCTGATTTAATCTAAATGATGCGGCAAAAATGATTTTGAAGTATACACCCTGATAATATTTTCTTATCATAATAAAATTTCAGTCCCACGGATTTGCACCATATTTTCTTTTCAGATCCAGCACAGTAAACATGGTCCGATAGCTGACTGGGCGCCTATTTTTTCTAATATAGGAAGTCTCTCCAAAGGCCCGGATACAGCCTTTGAAAAAGGGGACCAAAAGATGTTTGCGCCTATAGGCAATAAGAGTCCTAATAATGAAATTCGGGAGAGATATAAGTTGAAAAAGCCAGGGATGGTTAAGCAAAATGGTGAGAACCCCATTCCTGGCGAAGAAATAGGCCCACTGCACACTTGGTCCGCCGGCGTAGGGATGGTCGTGCACCAATTGCACCTGGGGAAAATAGTTTACTTGGTATCCTTCCTCCCAAAGGCGATATGCTAAATCACCTTCTTCACTCACGTAATAAAAAAAACCTCGATAATGGCCGCTCTTGGAGAGCACGGAGAGGCGCAGCAAATGAGCCCCGCCTCTGAACTTGAAACATGGCTTGGGGCTGGCAGGATTTCTTTGCATAGCCGCGCTGGGCAAGTCAGGGGGCTCGATGGTTCGAAAGCTTAAAACCGCTACCTCTGGATGTGTCTCCAAGAAATTGGCGGCGGTGCCTAGATCTTCTGGCGTGGTAAAATAGGCATCATCATCCAAACTGGCAAAATACTTTCCCCGCGCCTTGAACATGAGTTCATTGCGATTGACCACCAACCCCTGATTTCTCTCATTGCGCCACCAGCGCAAAGAAATATCTGGCGGGGCTGAAACCGGCTCCAGCGGAGGTTCGGAAGCATCATCCACCACCAGCACCTCGAGTGGGCGGAGGGTTTGCTCAAAAACAGAGGCCAAGGCCTGCCGTAATTGTTGGGGGCGGTTTCTAGTGGTAATTCCTACGGTGACTCTATATCCTGCCATTTTTTCCGATCCCGTAAAAGCCTCTTAACATTAATGGGAGTGGTAATATTGCTCGATGGCCTTCTGGTAGGCAGCTATTTGCTGGGGAATAATCACTTCGGGCCGGTAGCGTTCAAAGACCCGTTGGCGTGCTGCCTGGCCCAGTGACTTCCGCAATTTTTCATCGCCCAGGGCCAGGATAATCTTTTCAGCAAAAGTTACGGGCTCTTCCGGGTTTCCCAGAAACCCGCTCACCCCATCTTCAATCATTTCTGCCATCCCTCCCCGCATACTTCCCACCACCGCAGCTCCGGCGGTCATGGCTTCCAGGCAGACATAGGGGAAACTTTCCCAAAAAGAAGGAAATACGCACACAGCAGCCTGCCGCATATAGTCCTGAACCTGACTATGGGAGACCCGCCCCATAAATTCACAGTTAGGAGCTGCAGGTCCCAGTTGGTCGATTAGCCAGCGTTGCATTGAAAGGTGTTTGCCGTAAGCGCCGTCCCTGCCAAGGAATACGAACCTGGCCTTGGGAACTTGTGCGATAACCTTTGGAATAATCTTGGCAAAAAGCTGCGCCCCTTTAAGTGGCTCCAGTCGTCCCACAAAAAGAACGGTGAACGAGTCCCGCTTTTGAGCAGAGGTCGGGCTTACGGCAGGGATTACCAGGTTGGGGACATGATCAATCTTTTGGGAGTCGATGTCATAGCGCTTGGCAGTCACCCTGGCAATTGCCTGGGAAGGGGCGTGGAGACGAGTTGACCGCTCCAGTACCAGACGCGCTAACCTTCTTCTAGGGTAAATCGTCAGACAATGTGCCAAAAACCGCCGCGGTAGGTAGCGGACTATACGAGAAGTTATTTCTGCGACTAGATCATTGGTACTATGCAGTTTCGTTACGATGGGACAATCAAAGCCATCTTTCAGCAGTCGATAAGCTTCAAACTGGTAATCGGGACCTTCGATGATGTTGAAATTTCGGTCCCGGTGCAGTTGTCTGACAGTTTCGGCAATCTTTTGCAGGTTCCCCATTGTAGGACCGAGATTCAAATATTTTCCATCTGGCTGCCATTCCAAACGAACCACCCTAACGCCCGGATATTCTTCCTCTATTAGAGATTGCCCCGGAAATTTCCCGCAAATAACGGTGATTTCGTGCCCGGACTGGGCCAGGGCTCTGGCAGCCAAATAAATGTATGAACCGATCCCTCCCGAAATTCCGGGAGGGTATTCAAAGGAAAGGAAACCGATTCTCATTGGCCACATATCTCCTGAATGGCGAGGTAATTCTTAAGTGGCTTCATAAGCTCTATTTTCGGAAGCTGCGGATGGTTAAATTGCCACCAAAAACAGAAGGCTTGGGACGCATCCCCCGGAGGGCATAAAAAATCTGGTGAATCCAGCCATTTAAAGCTTCCCTGAACCCTAATCCAGCCAATGGTGCTTTCCAGCTTCGAGTTCTCTTCCAAATTTCAAAAGAACCAAAAGAAGGTTTGATAACTTCATGTTGATGAAAACCACCACAATCAAGTAATTGGAATAGACTCCATTCGGTATACCCGGTTAAGTGGGTAATATCAAGATAACGGCTATAATTAGAAAGTATATTAGACATGTTAGGAACCTTAACAACAATCATGCCATTTTCCCTCAAAGCCAAATTGCAGTTCTGTAATAGTTCAATGGCATTATCAACTGATAAATGTTCTATGACATCTAAAATTGTAATTAGATCATAACTACCTACATTATTCTTCAGGAATTCAATGGTATTCCCACAATAAACCGTTACGTCTGGTGGCAATCTTTTTATTGCAATGTCACATTGACCTTGGCTAATATCGATACCCGTCAAACGGCGATACCCTGTAGCCCACAATCTTAACAATAGGGTTCCCCAGCCACAACCAACATCCAAAATAGCAATCTCTTTATCTTCTGGCAGCCATGCTTCGTGGCAAATATATTCTTCAATATTGTCGGAGATCGATTTATAATCGGTTGGATCATTGCCCATGCGAGCGTAGTGTAAATCATAATTATGAAAGTCTGCCATGATTATTATCCCCTTTTTATGTATTTAAAAGGCGTAATTTATGAATACAGTAAAAGAGTTCATCTTTTTTAAATAATATCATAATTCCAAAGAAAATATTGAATATAATATAAAAGATTAGACAGGATAATTCATTAGTTACTTGCCATTTGAGCATAACTAAAGTGCCTAACATCATAACAGAAAAGAAAAGAATTCTTTGAAATCCGATACTTTGTATGATCTTCAATTTTATACAAATGATTATGAAGCTGGTTAGAGTCACCGATACCATGGTAATCATTCCTAAGGTGGCACCTAAACCGCCTATCTTGGGAATTATCAAGAGATTAACGATAAATTGCGCTATTGTTGCTATTACTACTGTTACCAAGAGGTAATTTTCATGGTTAAGGGCGATTAAATGATAGTAGGTTAATGCACAAATGGGACACAGACAACCACCGCACATAATCAAATAAATCAAATGGTTAGCCGGCTCAAACTTATTCCCCCAGATAAACTTTAATGCCACGGGGGCGTAAAAAGCGACAACTCCAGCAGCTAGTACACTGGCAAAAGTAAGTCCCTTGACACCTATAACTAACATTGGATTATTATCTTCGGCCTGAACAATCTTGCACAGCCAGGGGAATAAGGTGGCAGTAGCAATGCCTATATAGGAATTAAATATCTCGTATATTTTATTGGCCAGGGAGTAATAAGCCAATTCTGTTTTTGAAACATAGGCATATACCAACATCCAGTCGAGGCGGTTCTGAAGTACCGTGCAGAGGCCGATTAGGGAAAAAAATACTCCTGGTCTCCATAACGCCTTCACCGCATGCTTGATAAAGTTGCGGGAAAATGGCTGGACTGCTATCCCCTGCGACTTCAACTTACCAGTGGACCAATATGCAAGTATCGTTATGAGCCCTTCAGTTAGCAGAATGGCTCCGAAAAAATAGACCAGATTAAATCTATGCAGCTTGATCAGCAAGAGGCCGCTGACAAATTTCCCCAGAGGATATAACAATAAAATGGCATTTGCAATGGTCTGTTTGTCGTGGGCACGTAGCCAGGAGATGGCCAGGGTCCGCTGGATCAGTAAAGTCGAGGTTGCCATGGCCAGAGCAAGGGGCAGCCACTCCTGGGCTGACACGGCCGACGAATAATGAACCCAAGCGGAAATGATGATTATTCCAAGGATTGCCATCGGGATTCGCAGAGCGGCGGACCCCAGTAAGGCCTCGCGGAAAGCAATCTTTTGCTGGCTGAACCCCCGGAGTATAACTGGGTCCAGGCCCAGGTCCAAGGCAAAAATGAAGAAGGTCACAACAGACATGATCAATCCGTAGGTCCCCACATCTCCCACGGATAATTGTCCAAATACCAAGATATTGAGGCCCAGCTCACAAGCCTGAGCCAATAAAGAGGTAAGGTAGGCAAATAAGACAGTGTTTTTAATGTTCTCCCGAATAATCACGAATCAGCCCCGGGGGCCAGGGCATTAACGTCATGGGCATCGTAGGCGCTCAGGAGCACCCCGGTGATCAGCATAATGAACAAGAAACAATTTTCCAAACTCGCGACCGGGTACAATATGTCACTTGTCAGACAAATGGTCAGGTAAGCCCCTATAATAGGAATAAGCATCCGCCCCCAAAAGTCACCGTCCCTGGCCAACTTTGCGGCCATTTTTAAATTGCGGTACCAAAACCAGAGAAACAGAAGCAACCCCCCGATTCCCAAGTCACCTAATATTTGCAAATAAACATCATGACCTGCCGATGCTGCCGTCTCTCGGGTAAGGGCATACCGCCAGTTCATAAAACCAACCCCGGTGACCAGAACGGAAGGATGATTTTTTATATAATCAAAAAATAGATCATAAGTAATGAGTCGATGGATGGCTGATGAATCCCTTTTATCTACTGCTTCATATACTACTTTATTAATATTGGCCATGTAGTAAATGTTTATTGAAAGAATACCAAATGTGATTATAATCATGATTATACTTTTACCATGAGTCATTCTTGATGTAATCAAAGCAAAAATGACGTTCCCAACAAGGAAACCAATCCATGCCGACCTTGATTTAGTCATAATAAGAACGATAATCATCAATAATAAACCCACAGATAAAATAACTTTGCTAATGAAGCCTTTCTGTTGCAAAAAAACTCCATAACCCAACAATATTGAGGTCACCAAATATGTAGCCAGATGAATGCTGTTAAATGATAGCAGGGATGTAGCTCGATTATCCATGTTTGCCGCCCCTGCAATATATTCATAAGACGGTAAAATATACAAGAATTGTAGTAAGCCGATTATTGATAATATCACTCCAAAAAGAATAACCCATTTAATGATAGTCCCCCTTTTTTCGATGGGAAAACCTGATAAACTTATTAAATAAACTATAGCGCACTGATACATTGCCAGCTGATACCATAATGAGCTATATAAGTTCATCTTTGTAATCTTGGTTGCAAAAATACTCAATGTTGAAGCCAAACAAATTAAACAAAATACTATCAATATAGAAGAGCTGGGATATTTTGACCACTGCTTAAAAGATAACGCCCCGCTAAAAAATGAACTCATAAATAATAATAGCCATATAATATGGTCTAATCTAATATATGTATATTCGGAGAAAGGCAATATATAAATAATAATCACCGTCGATACGGACATCAAAAAAAGAATAAAATAAAATAAGCTTACTTGAGGTCGTTGGTTTATCGTATCCATATTATAATATATTGCCAGGCTAATGATTGATATGATAGCGTTATCATCAATAAATTGAACTCAGGCACCGGTTTTTAGCGAATTATTTGCTTTGAAATTTCAGCCTCTCAACCATTAACTCCTGACTACTACTTCTTAAGCATATTGATCCAATCTACCATCTTGAGGCGCAAGGCATCAAGATCATCATCTGGATTGACGTCATTGATCCAGGTCTCTGCTTTCGCGGCCAGAACAGGCTTGCTCTCTTTATAATCCTTAATAGCCTTCTGCAGCGTGGCAAGATACCTCATGTCGTTAATTCCTTCGCGCAAACCCTCATACTGTACTGTATCAATTACTCCATTAGTGGTGGGATATGTTAAATTGTGCCCCCGGTATCCCTTGCCAACCGAAACCCCGGCAAAGTCGTTCCAGATGTGTTGGCCATGATTTCCTTGATAAGCGTATATTAAGGTACCATTATAGTTATTTTTAAACAAAAGCCAGCCGTAGTTGCGCCTATGAATGTATGGGTCTTCACTGGCAGTCTGTGGATTCGCATAACTGAAAATCTTGGCCCCCACGCTGTGCCACTTGGCGGCCTCAGCAGTATTTAATTTCCAGGCATAGGCGGCCACGTCAACATAATTGCCCACAAGTTCAAAAGGGTGATGATTAATGTTAGTAGTAATAAAAACAAAACAACCATCTTGATGGGTTATTCGAAAAGCGGGAATCTCCTGCTTAAGTATTTCATCTTCCCCCTCATCAACACCAAAACAATACACCTTGGCGTAGCCGTGTTTTTTTGAAGCCGCCTTAATTTCCCGTACCTTGCGCCGCCACCCATCTAGTTGTGCTGGGGATATTAGTGGGATGGCACCCATTCCCTCTGCATAAAACAAACAATCCTTGGGAAAATGTAAAATATCTCTTATGTCTAAATTAGCATCCAAGCTACAATGAGGATCGCCAACATAATGAGAAAGGCCAGGATAGCGAATACCATGCTGGAGCATATTGGCCAATTCGGCAGAGTATTGCACCGGGCTCTTCCAACCATCACCTATGGTGCCGTTTGGGTATTTGCTATTTATTTCCCCACTATAAAACATGCCATAGATTATGCTTGGCTGCTCCAGGGGAAAGGGGTGCACCAATAGTTCCAAGTCAATACAAGCTGGCGGGGAGGTTTCAGAGGTCAGAAAGATCTTGCCTTTATAAGTTCCTGCCATGGCGTCATGGGGGACATGCAAGGTTACCCAGAATTGCTTATTGGTGTTGGCTGGGATGCTAACAGGCTGAAGGATCTGAGCATCAGAAGGACGTATCAGTTCTGGACTATTTTGAGTCTCTCCACTGATACACAATTCATCGCCGCCCTCTATCCGCAGATAATTCTGCTGCGTTATCACATTAACCCGGACTAATCCATCGTCCTTCAACAGCAATTCCGGAGTGAAGTACCTACCTTGCTCCCGGGTTATTTCCTCTCTCGGTCCGGATTGGTACCAGCATTTCACTACCCTTATATCCACGGCGCTGGCTGGTATGGCATGGAGCCCGTCCGACAAGTTTCCCGGTAATGCCAGAAAATTAGTTAAATTCTGCTCAGCCCGAATGACGAACGACGCTGATTGGTACTGGTCTCTGCAGGCATGCAGCTTGATGGTGTTATTTGGCGTCCCCTGGAGAGAACCGGTCGGCAATATTTCTACATGTGATACCGGGTTGACCACATAAGTCCGATAACGAGCGGACAGGTCAGTCGCAGGTTCAGGCGCCCCTTTCGGACTCATTGGTAAAGCGAAACCGGACCCCAGCAGGCACCAGCAGGAAAGAGTTACGCCAAAGGCAACGCAGATTAGCGATTTCATAAGGCTCCCTTTGGGTCAGTCCTGACGGCAAGGATTAAATCTCTTAGCCTGCAAAATGCTCTCATGGTTTATTGCCCCATTGCGGAATACAGATATTACTGGAAATAAACTGGGGCAATACTGGGATCAGCAGCCGACCAAAAGTGGATAGGGTTTCTTTGGCGGGGCCGAGACCCTGGTTGACCGGGGTAATGAGGCGGACCAGGGCCCAATCGGTGCGATGGGCTTGCAAAGCCTTATAAATGGTATAAAGCCGATACCATCTGGCGCTGCTTAGCGCCAGCCATTCCCCTTGATGGATATTCCAGTAATAGACCAACAGGCGCCGGCCCAAGTGTTCTAACAAGAGATAATTTACTGGGAAGCCGGGAGCAATTTCTGTAACCCCAGTATCCTCGGTAGTCCAACCATGTCCCGTCATGCAAACCCCGGGGTTATGAGCCAATGCACCTTGAGCATGCTGAATTTCTTGATGTGCAATGTAGAGGGAAACCGGTTCTTGACCGGCTGAAGCAAAATCGGCTTCAATATAGGAGTCTGCTTCAGTCTTCTCGAAAATCTCCTGGTCCATATAACTGCGGCGCCCTTGCCAGGGGCCTAGTTGCAAGGGAAAATGATCGAAGCTCTGGAGTAGCGGAACGGGGGGCAGATCGGTAATTTTCTCATTAAGCAAGCCCCCCCCGGCCACCAGAACCAGGGCAGCCAGAAAATAAGGATAATAAGACCTCCGTGAGGTGACTGAAGGCTCTTTCGGCTGCGTCTGTTCGAGCACCTCATCCACCGCCGCCTGGGTCGCGGGTCGCAAGTAGTCCAGCAGCCAGTTGACTAACCCCAGGAATGCAAAGCAAACCAGAAAGATGAGCCACCCCGAAAATGAGTGCCAAAAGCCTTCCTGCAAGGCTGGGAACAGACCCATGGCGGCAACTCGGGTCGCGTTGGCCAGAATGGCCGCCGGCACCAGGACGATCATTAGTACCACAGCCTTCCAAAACTGGCGCTGATAAAAATAACAGAAGATAATACCCAGGGCCAAAAGCGCCAGGATGTAACGCAACCCGCTGCAAGCCGAGACTACCTGGAGTTGTCGTGCTCCCAAATCAATCACATTACCTTGAAGTAGCAGGGGAATGCCCAAAGCCCGCAAGAAACCGGCAGCCAGTTGGGAAGATATTAGCTGTAAGGGAAAAGTCAACGTGTTGGTAATTATGCCAGGGAGCGGTAACATCAAAATCAGCAAAAGCAGGGGAAACCATAAAATGCCGATGATGCCCCAACCGCCCAGAAGTACAAGAAGACCGCTGACCACCACGGTAAAGGAAAACGGCGGGGTATAAGGGTCTGCCACCAGTTTAGCCAGACTGAGTAAGCTAAAACCCAAAATTACCAGCGGAATCCCCCACCAGGAAGGTTCCCATTGATAGTGTCGGATTCGGGGCCATTTCAGGTAAATAATGTAGGCACTCACTAGAGGCAGCAACAATCCATAAGAGTAATCCTCATCGCTGGCCAACCGTCTTACCAGATTCAAGAGAATCGGCGCGTAGATTAGAGAGATTCCTAAAACTATCAAGGCCATCAGAATGAAGTAAACCAAAGGCCGGGACCGAGAATCACTCCTCATAATTCAAGCTTCCTCTACAACTCGCACTTTATTGATCATGCTGATTACAATTCAGCGCCTGAAAATTTCACCAGAAACACAATTAATACGGGGCTGCCTGGGCCGATAACGCAGGGCCCTGCTTCCCAGAGAGCCCTCGTGTTCAAATAGCACAGCAGTTTGAAGCGATGCTTGTCAAGTGGAGTAGTGCCTCCACCCGCCGGGTTAGAAGGCCATCCATGGCTCGGCCCTTGCTTTCAGAATGGCTTCCAAAACTTCAGTGCCCGCAGCATGGTGCTATTCTCAGCAATCAGCCGATGTGAAAAAATCGCGGCTGTGAATTGCGGCCATAACATTTGTTTTCCAGATTTTTTCCCTAATTATGCTTACGTTGAGCAAAAAAGTCCAATTTGAAAGGCCGACCATCTAACCCCGTTAGTATAATTTACACCCATCCAGTTGAATAGTAAGGCCTGGAAGTTGCTAAAAAAGATATAAAGCTAATTCTCTTACATAAAACGACCCTGTATTTTTCCGGTCCTACCAGAAGACATCCCTATAATAATCTTCGGATAGATTTTCTTTCGCAGATATGTGCATTACTCTAGACGGCCAATTATTTCCGATGAGAGCCTTCAGACGGGTCCTACGTCTTTATTAACCTGGTCCACCATCTTTTCCGGGCAGGGGGGAGATTTTCGAGGTCGGGTTTCTCGAATGGTTTGGAATTGGGGCGCATACGGTTATCCTGCATTGGCTGGATTGAGTCAAGTGGTTGTTTTTCCAGGATTTTTGTCAATAACGGTACCAACTGGCTGGTCATCTCCAGGACCATGCCTTCCAGCCGGGATAGTCGCCCCCCCAACTCGTCCACAGAGCTCCGCAACCCGTTATCGGGGGTCGAAATCCCGCTACTCATAGCCTCGGGCAAGGGCGGCGGTTGTTCCTGGGTAGCGGCATCCGTTTGTTCCGGGCCTTCCAGGCTGCCGCCCTGGGCGGCGATTACCGTGTCGATGAATTCTCCGTCGATCTCCTGGCGGCCTTCGGCGAAGCCGGCCACCAGGGCCAGGTCGCACCAGGCATTGAGGCGTCGGGGCACCCCTTGGGTAGATTCAAATAATTTGTCCTGGGCCGATTCCGTAAAGATGCCGCTGCCCCCGGCCCGGGCCAGGCGAAAGTTGATATATTCTTTGGTCTCCTGCACATTCAAGGGATTCAGATGATAGTGCACCGACACCCGCTGGGCCAACTGCCGCAAAGTCGGGTGGCGCAGGCGGTCCCGCAATCCCGGCTGGCCCACCAGGATTACTTGCAAAAGTGGTTCCTTTTCGGTCTGGAGGTTAGATAAAAGGCGGATTTCTTCCAAGGCCTCCGGGCTCAGATTCTGGGCTTCATCCACCAGTAGGACGACGTGTTCGCCCCGGCCATAGGCGTTGAGCAAGAACTGGTTAAAGGCTGACAGTCTGGCGGTGCGGCTGGCGTAGTGACCCCGCACCTCGAATTCCTGCAGCAATACTTCCAGCAGGTCCCCGGCAGCCATGGCTGTCTGGTAAAGCACCCCCAGCCTTTGGTTTTTTTCCCGGGATTTTAAGATCGATTTGAGTAAGGTGGTCTTGCCGGTACCCACCTCCCCGGTCAGCACCACAAACCCCACCCGCTGCTTGATGCCGTACTCCAGGTAGGCCCTGGCCAGTTTGTGTTGGGGGCTGAGATACAAAAATTCGGGGTCCGGGCACCAGATTAAAAGGGCGTTCCCGCAAATTGTAGAATTCTTCATACATATTGTTTAACTATTTAAACAGTGGTAGTTTGAATCTTTTTTTCACTCCGGGCTCCGGCTTTTGCGGATAGTAATAGCTCTGGTAGTGCCCTGACTCCGAAGTCTCTCCCGCTTTATTAAGCACGAAACCGAGCACCTTGAATTTCTTGAGCATCTCCTGGCAGCGCTGGATACTTTCCTTGGGAGTCTTGCCGGCTTCAGCGACCACCACGATGCCGTCCGCCAGGGGCGCGAAGGCCAGGGCATCCGCATAAACCAATAGCGGCGGCAGGTCAAAAATAACATAGCGATTGGTGTAGAAATGCTTCAACTCCTGGACCAATTCCCGCATTACGGGTGAATTCAGCAATTCCGCGGCCTGGGTTGCCGGCCGTCCCGCGGGCAAAATAACCAGCTTGCCGAGGCCCTGGGGATGGATCAGGATTTCGCTGAGGGGGACCCCGTTGGTCAGATAATCCATCATACCCGGCTCGTCCCTTAAACCTAAATAACGGGTTATGGAGGGGGAGCGCAAATCGGCATCCACCAGGAGCACCGTATGGTTCAGTTCCTGGGACAGAATAATGGCCAGATTGATGGCGGTCAGGGTCTTTCCTTCTCCCGGCAGGGCCCCGGTAACCATCAGAGTATTATGGTCTGCTTCGCCAGTGCGCTGCAGGATGTGGGTCCGCAATACCTTATACTCTTCGATCACCGTAGAGCCTGCTTCCCAGCCTCCGGCGATGATCCGGTTCCGGCGCAAAACCTCAGGGTCCACCGCCACCGTGCGGGTGACGGAATAGTTGATTTCCTCCGGAACTATCAGTTCTTCGGTCAGACTTGCATCCGCGGAGAAAGGCGGGAGAGCCGCAGGTTCGGCAGATCGGGAAGGAGATTTCGGCTCAGATTCCTTTTTCCGAACGCCTTTGGCTTTTTCCAGTGCTTTATCGATAAAACCCAAAGTGATTACCTCGAGGTGATTAAAGAGTCAACGGTCCGTCTGCCCCAAATCAAGTGTATTTATTAATCAAACGCAGAAACTTGGCAGTAAACACCCAAAGATCCATGTATAAGAAATGGAACAGGGATATTCCCAGAAGCAAAACAAGGCCGGTTGCCGTCCAGATAAGTCGCCGTTTACGCCTATCTGAGACTGCATCTTCCGTGGTCTCCATTCGAGTTATGCTCCCCAATACCGGCTGGCCGGTGAAAGAAGCGAGCTCATTGGCACTGTTCAACGAGTGGTCCATCTGTTCGACCAGAGCCACCGTGCCCAGGCTGACGCCCATACTCAAGATGAAGCCGGTTAGGAGGATGAGCAATCTTTTGGGTGAGACCGGTTTTTCGGGAAAGCTGGCCGGGTCGATGAGGGTGAACTTTTCGCCTTTTTGGTGCTCTTCCATGCCCTCGGAGATCCGCGCCTCCATGATTTTGTTCATCACTTCCTGATACTTAGCAGTAGCATTGGTGTAATCGCGCTGCAAGGCCAGATATTCCTGCTCCAGTTTGGGGGTTTCCTCCAGACGTTGGTTGAACATCCTGGCCCTTTCTTTCAAGGACTCCCGCTGCCTTTGCAAGGAAGCTACTTCATTTTTGGCGCTTTCAACTTGAGAAGTCAGGGTGACGTAGGCGGGGTTTTCGGCCTCGGTTACCGGTTTAACCGGTTCCGCTTTTTCCGGTTGTTGCTCCAGGCGAGAGATCTCATTTTTGAGCTTGCGGATATCCGGATGCTCGTCGGAATACTTCCCCTTTTTTTGCGCCAGTTCAGCTTTAAGTTGGGTCAGCTTTTGCCGCTTCAGGGAGGCACCCCCGCCCTGCTGACCCACCATTTTCTCAAGTTCTGCCATCTCCCGCTTAACCTTGCGAATATCCGGGTAGTCATCGGAGAACTTGGATTGGAGGTCTGCCAGGGAGACTTGCAAGGCACGGAGGCGAGTCTGAGGGTCCATAACCCGCTCTCCCGAAGAGCTGATAATGGGAGAATCCGGCTTAACCGTAGCCAACTGGCCTTCCAGGTATATGCGCCGATCTTCGGCAGCCCTGATTTGATTGTCAATTTGTTTAGTCTCTTGGTCGAGACGGTCCGCCTGCGTCATGTTAAACTGCTGGAGTTCGGGCTGAATGCCTTCGTGCTCGTTTTTGAAGGTGGCGATCTTGCCGCCTATGGTTTGAATGCGCTCTCTCAATTCCCTGGATTCGGCTTCCAGGAATTGGGTGGTGGTCTTGGCCTGAGCCTCGCGAATCTTTAGATTCTGCTCTAAATATGACGAGGCCAGGGTGCCCGCGACCTTTTGGACCGTATCAGGACTCTTACCGCGATAAGCGACGGAAAAGGCGATGGTTATCGCCTGGCCGGGCTGGCGAGTAGCCAGGGAACGCTTTTTGGAACCTTGGCCGGCGATCTCAGCACTGATCGTGTCTAATTTAATGTCATTCCGCATCTTTGCGATAATCTCTTCCCGGGTATATTTTTCTTGTAATTCCGGGTAGAGCTTGAATTGCTCAATGATTTCCCAGAGCTTAGAACGGGACAGGATCTGCTGGGTCAGACTTTGAATACGCTCATCCGCAAAGCCGGTTACCGTAGACCGGACGAACTCCTCAGGAATCTGCTGTTCTTCGATGAGAATGGTAGAGATCGACTCATAGATGGATGGCAATAAAAATGCGATGGCGCATGTGGCAATAAATAAGGCCAGAAAAGGAATAATAAAATACCTTATTCTCTTTTTAAAGATGGCTAAATAGTCCCAAATATCTTTAATCTGTTCTGCCATGACTTTTTAAACCCGCTCCGTTAAATTGGCCTTCAGCGATTTATTTCTGCAATTTATATGCCAGAAGAAAATTAAAAGGTAAGGTACCGGCCCGCGGTAATCGGTTTTTCTATCCCGGTGGTGGAGGCCGGTTTAGTGCCAGCAGGAGTCGGCGGCTTTTCACTGGTGACGGCTAGTTTGGTGTAATTCAGCATCAGCCAGACTATCTGGGCGTTGGTGCTCCTGACACCGTTTCCACTCTCCTGATATAAACCGCAGCGATATCCCGGCGACAGGGATAATTCTTCGGTAATTCGATAAGTCAACTGAGGGCCGATATTAAAATAATTGGTTTGCACGGAATTACCGGTGGAAATTTGGTTGGTGAGAAAATAATCGCCATTTAAGCTGCCGGATAATCTTTCGGTGAAGTTGTAATTCAGAGATAAATAGATGCGATTGTTGTCAGAAATAGTCGCAAAAGCCGAGGGCGATTGATTCCGGGTATAGCCGCCGGTAACGCTAAGATTGGTCCAGCGGCGGGTGACGGAAAGATCAACATAAGGATCATTTTCGGTTTTTTTGACTTTTGTTTGCTGCGTCTGAATAAAAAATGATTGGAACCCTATCGGACCCACGGGAGCCAGATTCTGCACCGCGGTTTGAAAATTGATGTAGGTTCGATTAATGCCGCCCAACAGATTGGCCTCCCAATCCGGGGAAAATTTATGATTCGCTCCCAGATAAAGCCCGATGGACCGGAAATTATCGTCAGCCGGGTACTGGGTGTAGTTCGCCACGATATTACCGATCAGCGAAGTCTTCTCGTTCTTGAGTTGCTGCACCAACTTCAAGCCCACCTGCTGGGTGGTGTAATTCTGAAACTGCTGAGATTGGTAGTCAACCTTATTGAAATTATAATTCACCGTGGCAGCCAGGCGTTCGGTCAGGGCATAGGTAATGCCCGGAGCCGCCTGTATCGATTGCCGGGGGGTGCGGGTCATGATTAACCCCGAGGTGAGCAACTCCTGGGTTAAGGTGGTATCGGATATATAGGCGGTATTCAAGGTAAGATTCAACCGCGGCGACGCCTGGTAGCGGCCGTTTATCTGGAAGTTTTGGTCGATATGGTCCAATTGGCCGTTACTCAAGTAATGTAATCCGGTAAGCCCCAGCCTGCCCTGGAGTTGGCCTATATCTGTAGTATAGTTAAATTCCGCTGCCGGCGCCACGGTAAAGATATAATCACTTTTCTGCGCCGTAAAGTCGTAATTCAAGTTGCTGTTGAATTCGGATCGGGCCGTGACGGAAGGGACGACGGCCCAATCCGCGGCGTTCCCGACGCTGAGCGTCAGGCTCACCCAGAGCAATCCCAGGACCAGTCCCGCGGCAGGACGCATAGGCGGACCTTAAGGCACCACAACCACATCTCCCGGCAGGAGAGTGCGGTTCTGGTCCAGTGATCTACCTTGACTCACGTCATTATAATTAAAGGGAAAAACCTCATCCTTGCCCCCCGTCTTCCGTAGCACCACAATCGATTGAGGTGAGGCGAAGGGAGTGAGGCCCCCGGCTATGGAAATAGCCTGCATGACGTCGGTGGGCCGGCCCACCACGAAGTCCCCCGGCTTGTTCACCTTTCCGGTCACAAAGACTTTATAATACTGAGTCTTCAGCAGGATCACGGTCACGTTGGCATCGGTGACAAACTTCCCCAGCCGTTTGGAGATCTCATCTTGCAGTTGCTTGACCGTCATCCCGGCGGCCTGGATTTCACCTACCAATGGATAGGAAATCTTGCCGTCGGGACGGACCACCAGTTGTTTGGTCAAATCCGGCTCTTTCCAGACCGAAATTTCGATGGCGTCCTCCGGCCCCAATTGATAAGTTTCCTGGGCCACCTTCGCCACCAAGGCCGCCTCAGCTTCGGGGTTGCTCGGGGTATACTGGGGAGAGCACCCCCAGATCGCCATCAGACCCAATCCCAGAGACATTACTCTTTGCCAGTGCAGTCGCATAATCTTCAGTCCCTTTAGGTTTTTGAAAAGAGAAATCCCGATTGATTTGAGTTTATTATTTTTTATCGAAATAATGCCTCAAATATTTTCAATATTCAAGCAATAATTATCATCAATAGACTTGCAAAAAATCTCCAAGGCATCCACACCCGCTAAAGGCTTAAATTTCCCTCATCGTAGGCTATATGCAAACTTTCTGCCAAGTGGAAGGCAAAAATTGGCCGATTCCCCGTAAATAATGGGGTTATCAGTTATTTAATTGGATATCTATAAATATTAACCAGTATATTGACTTGGTTGGAAGGTGGACATCCTTGATAAAGGCCAAATGCCGGTCATCCGGTGGGAAAGGTAGTGGCGGTGCCGAGAAATCATTAACCTGCGCTTCGGTCAAAATAACCCGGCGGGCCAAGGATGGGAACGGACAGCGCCCGGCAACCAGCTGAGCCGCTAACCCGGCTCCGGGGGCAGGGGGGTAATCAGGAGATCGGGCTAGTGCGGTATGGGCCGGGTAATCTGCTCCAGGTTGCCATCCATGTCGCTGATGACCAGTTTCCCCGAAGGCAGGCGCCAGGCCCGGACCTCACTGTCGCCCTGGGTTAATTCCGGGGGGACCGGGACCACTTCAGGCACATTGGCCTGGATCTCCACCATCCGGACGGCGGAAATCCCCGCCTCCCGCTCGGTGGCGGCCTTGCATTCCTGATAGGTGACGCCTTCCTTCACCAGGACCTCGATGAGTTCAAGCCGGTCGGAGCCATTTTCTGACACATAAATGATCATACCGTTTTTCTCCTCTCAAGGTTGACCGGGTGCTACGGTCGTGAATCTTCACAGTCCGGCTTTATTTAAAGTTAAGGCGTGAATTGGCGATGTCAATAAAAGTGAACGGAGTCGGAGAATAACTCGCGAAGGGATAAATCTGGAGGTAAGTCTGCCGCATAACTTCTGGTTAAGCGCCGGTTAAGAGATCAAGCCGGCCAGTTGATAGAAGTTGACATTCATTTTGCTGATTATATAATTAATGTGGAAATAATTTTATGGTCAAACAAGCAAGCTGCTTAATGGGGATATTTTTTCTTTTGAGCCTGGTAAGTCCCTGCTGGTCTCAAACCGACTATCCCCAGGCGCCCGCCACCTCCGACTCCGACCGAATGGTATACCCGCATTATGACCTCTTCGGGATGCCCTCAACTACCCGCACGGATCGGCAGATGACCCCAAGCCGGCCGGTTGGCTTGCCGCCCGGTGTGTCAGACAGGCAGGTGGGCAGCCAAGCGGCCAGTCAACCGGCGAGCCAGCCGGCCACTCAACCCGCCACCAATCCGGCCAGTAAGTAAAGGTGGCGAGCCAGTTTTCCCCAATGATACCTGCATAACCTAAGACCCATTAAGAAGCGGCGCGCCCGCCGTTTGCTCAGCATGGCAATCGGTGGCTTTTTCAGAAGGCCCGGCTTAGCAAACCGTCATTTAATGGCCTGGCGCTGGGTCTTCATACGTTCCAACAGGAACCCGAAGCCCTTGGTCCGGATCGCCTGGGCGAACTGGGTCCGATAATTCTGCAGGATGCTGACGCCGTCCACGATGACGTCGTAAAGCAACCAGCCCCCGCCCGCCTGGTGCATAAGATAGGTGACCGGAATGGACTCATTGGGCCGGACAATGGTGGTGTCCACCCGGGCCTTGTTGCCCTCCAGCTTCTCCCGGTTGTAGGTAATGTTCTCTTTCAGGAGAAACTGGACGACCATACGGGTATAGGAGTCCTGGAAGAGGTAGCTGAAGGTGGTGGCGAATTCCTGGTTCAAATGACCAGAGGCGGACCCCAGGGCATCTTTGGCCATGAAGGGAAAGTCAAAGCTCCCGGCGATTATCTGATGGATTTGCCGGGCCCGCTGGGCTTCATGCGCCTCCCCCGCCAGGGCCGGGTCTGTCTGGATGGCCATCACCCGGTCCAGTATGCCCTTCACAAACCCCTTGGGGCTCTCGGCCAGGGCCGGAATAACCGACCAGCACCATACCATCAGGACGAGACTCGCCAGACAACGTAATCTTTTCATGGTTCTTTTTCCTCACCATGTGGTTGAACCAATGGACCATACCCAGGGAAGGATGGAGCGAAGGCTCTCGGGGTTGGTATTTTCTTTCCATTACCCGGATAAAGGCCGGGAGAAAGCTTAAAGAAGCCACCAGGACGCTGAGACTGCCCACCGTAGCCAGCAGACCCAGACTGAAGACCCCCTGGTGGCCGGAAACCATCAGACTGCCGAAGCCTACCGTGGTGGTCAGGGCTGCCAGGGCCACGCCCTTGGCGGTGCTGGCCGGGAGGGTGATGGACCGGGCCGACTCTTCCAAGCGCCAGCGCATCAAGATGATGATACCGAATTCGATCCCCTCTCCCAGGATCAGCGGCACGAACAAGACGTTGGCCTGATTGAAGGAAATGCCCAACAGCCACATCAGGTTCAAGGTGAGGCCGGTGCCGACGATCAACGGCAGAAAGGTCAGCAGGGTCATCTTCCAACTGCGGAACAGGACCAAAAGCATGGCGGCAATGGCCAGCATGGCGACGGCCGCGGCCTTGAGGCAGGCATTGCGGAAACCCAGGGTAAAGACGTACAGCAGCACCGGGTCCCCGACGGCGTTGGGATCGACGCCCCAGAGGCTCTTGACGAAGAGCTTCAAAGGAGCAAAATTCCAGATATCCTGGGAGGGGAAGACCCGGAGGAGGAAGGTCCCCTGGTCGCTGATGAAGCGCTGGCGCACCGCCTGGGGCAGGTCCGCCTGGGTGGGGGCCGGGGTATCCAGCGCCGATTTGACATAACCTGCCAGCAGTCCCCACTTTGCTTGCAGGTCGGTGCTGAACTGTCGTTCAAAATTCGCCAGGCGGGCGGCAATCAGTGCCGGTTGGTTGCCATTCAACAGCGGGATGATCCGGTTGATGAGGCTATGGGTCTCTTCAATCTGCCCGGCGGAGGCCGCTTTTTCTTCTTGAAGACTCCGGGCCGCCTCACCGATCTTAAAATTGATGCGGCTCAGAATCGCCGCCAGATCCACTGGACCGGAGACCGAAGCCGGTTCCCCGGAGAACTTGATGGAACTCAGAACCGGCCGGAGTTTCTCCAAAATGGGCCGCTTGGCGTCGACCTCGGAGGGAAGAAAGGACAGAATAGACTCCACGTGGGATACCGTGGGCAGCTGTTTCAAGGCCGTGATGCGGTCCTGCAGTTCATCGAGGGAGGAGGTGGCCACGGCCCCATAAGAAGTGGAATACTTCGAATCCTGGATGAGTTTGTATTCCCAGACCACCGATTCGACCCTTTGATTCTGCAAGTGCAGGGGGTTCAAATCAAAGGGAACAAAACGCCAGGCGGCAACGGCGCCCAGGCCCACAATGGCCAGACCCAGGCCCACAATGAGCCAGGGCTGGGTCCAATGCAGGTGCAGGAACGGCTGGGGAGAGCATTCCTCGACCTCGGGGCCGATCGTGCACCGTTCGGTGACGCTGACCAGGGCCGGCACCAATACCATGGTGGCCACCAGCATCACCAGGATGCCCATGGTGAGGATCAGGCCCAATTCCGCCAGGCCCTGAAAGCCCATAAAGATCAAGGGCACGAAGGACAGGGCCGCGGCCATGCCGGCATAGAAGATGCCGGGGGCGGTGCGCTGGTAAGTGCAGGTCAGGATGGCAATGGTGCAGGACTTTCCCCCGTTTTGCTCTTCCTCCAGGCGGCAGAAATAATGGATGCCGTAGTCGATGGTGAGGCCCAGCATCAGCGGGGCAAAGATCATGGAGAGGAGATTCAGGCGCCCCACCACCAGGGTCACCAGGCCGAAGGTCCAGCAGAGGCCGATGACCAGGGCCAGGGTCTGCACCAAAGGACGCCGCAGGCTGCGGAGGAAGAGGAAGAGCAGGGCCATCTGGCCTGCCAGGGACAGCCAGGTGGCCAGGGAGATATCGGCCAGGGAACTGCCCATCTCGTCTGATTCCAGGGCATCCGGTCCGGTCACTCCAGCCTTGACTCCGGGAAAGCGGGTCTCGACCCGGCCCACTATCTCCCGCAACAGGGCGACGTCTCGATTTCTGGTAGCATAGCCATCCGGCTGCGGCGTCACCAGGAAGAGCAGGAACTTGTCATTTTCGGTGAAGAAATAGCCCGCCTGGCTGAGGTCGCTCAGTTCTTTGGGGAAAAAGGCGTTAAAGGGGGAGACGTAAGGCCGTTCCCCTTCCAGACTCAAGAGCATCTGCTGGAGCGTGGCGTTCAAGAGGGTGACATCCGGCAGCGCTGCCGCGGCCGGCTTGTCGTCCAGAAAACCGGTGAATACCTGGCCGATCATGGCCCGGGCGATCTGGTCGTTCACCCCCTGGTAAAAGGTGAGCAAACCGGGAGCGGCCGCCAGCCTGGTCAGCAGCTGCCGTTGGTCCACCAGGTTGCTCTTGATCTTCAGGAGGTCTTTCTGATCCAGATAGAGCAGGGCCCAAGGCTTGAGAATCTCGGGATCGAACCGATAGAAGAGCTCGGGGAAGCGGTCCGGATAGCGGCGGAGTTCCGCGGCCAGGGCCTCGGCAAACCTGGTGGTTTCCCGGGGGTGGCCGTTTTCCACCACCACCACCAGGCCATCCCGGCCGCCGAATTCCCGGCTCATATGGTCGCTCAGCTTGACCAGGTGTTTGCTGCTGCCCACCAGGGCATTGCGGCTGGTATCGATCTTCAGATGGGCAAAGGTATAATAGACCGCGCCTACTGC
Source organism: uncultured delta proteobacterium (assembly GCA_963701845.1). GTDB lineage: Bacteria > Desulfobacterota > Desulfobaccia > Desulfobaccales > 0-14-0-80-60-11 > JAPLJC01. Next base: position 631,510 of record CAVPBF010000006.1, read on the forward strand.
GGTCAGCACCGAAAGGGCGATGATGGGCCAGGCGCACAACCGCAGCACCCTCATCCAACCCCGGTAAGCGTTATTTAAGATGTCTTTGGGCCCGGGTTGCGGCACTAGAGTTCCTCAGGGTAAAAATGGGCGGGAAGGCCGGTCACGCCGGCCCAGAGGTGGCACATGGAATTCAACATCCCCCTATCCTGCCAATCCGGCTAAGACCTGTCCGGGTTGGCTCCCCTGGCTCCCCGCCATGGTTTTAATTATTCAATTTATCACAATTTTAATTTAGGCACAAAAGAATCCAGATACAAATAATTCTAAGGCCCACGGGGAAATTTTGACCAAAAATAGTCATGATTTTCGGGATCGGGATTATTGAATATTCACATTAAAAAATTCGTGGGCTGGGGAGATAAAGATCTAGACATGACATGAGGGGCAGGAAAGGGGATCCGCAAAGCGCTGGACTCCGGCCGGGGGGCGGGAGGATCGGCGCTTTGCGTCAACGGGGATGATGGCGCCACTGACCGGCCGGGGGGTGATTAAAAAGATGTCAAGTCACTGATAATTTGAAGAAATTTTTGCTATGATATAAAAATAATTGACGTCAACTAATTTTAGGATAGATAAAATTACGTTGGGTAAATGATCTTTCTCGGGCTTAAGCTAGCACCTGGCGCCGGGTAATCTGGACTTCCGGCCAAACCCAGATATACGAGGTCATGCGTGACGGACCATTCCAGATCTACCCCGCTGCCCAAGCTGGGGGCTGCGGCCCTCATCACCCTGGCAGTGCTGCTCTTCACCTTCTGCCTGGAAAGCTTCGGGGTCATCGCCCCCTTCCGTCTGAAGACCCTGGACCTGCTGTTCCGCCACGTGCCCCTGGCCAAGGCCTCGCCCGAGGTGGTAGTGGTCACCGTGGACCAGCCCGACCTGGATTTCTTTAAGCAGCAGGGGGTGGTCTGGCCCTGGCCCCGCCAGCTATACGCCCACATCATCGATTACTGCAAACAGGCCGGGGCCAAGGCCGTGATCTTCGACGTCCTGTTCACCGAGGCCTCGTCCTACGGCCCCGAAGACGACAACCGCCTGGCCCAGGCCGCGGCGGCGGCGGGCAACGTAGCCCTGCCCTTCTTCCTGAGCCGGGAGGAAAAGGGGGCCAACCCGCAGGAAGCGGCCTTGCTGGACAAGGCCGGTTTAACCATCCCCGGCCCCAGGCCTCAGGAACCGGTGGTTTACCGCTCCATAGTCACCCCGGTCGGGGCCCTGCTGGCTGGAGCCGGGGCCTTGGGAAACGTGGAGTCCAGCCCAGACGCCGACGGCATCTACCGTCGCGTCCCCCTGGTCTTGCCCTTCAAGGATCGCTGGCTGCCGATGCTGCCCTTTGCGGCGTTTCAGCGTTTCGGCCGGAGCGAGCCCCTGAAATTCGTGGCGGGTGGGCTGGTCGTGGGGAACCTGAGGATTCCCCTGGACGAACGGGGCAACCTGCTCCTCAAGTATCGCGGCCCCAGCCGCAGCCATAGGCGATTTTCCGCAGCCAACGTCATCTCCTCCGAGGCCAGGCTGCGCCACCAGCTCCCGCCCATCTACCCGCCGGAGGCCTTTGCCGGCAAGTGGGTCCTGGTTGGTCTCACCGCGCCGGGTTTGTTGGACCTCAAGGCCTCCCCCATGGGGGGGGTCTATCCCGGGGTGGAGGTCCACGCCACCCTGCTGGACAACCTGCTCCAGGGGGATTTTCTCCAGACCCTGCCCGGCTGGGCCTTGTGGGCCTGGGCCCTGGCGCTGGTGGCGGGGATCGCCGCCGCGGTCCTCTTTTCCCCCCGCCTCAGCGTCACCCTGGCCGCCTTCGGCCTGGCCGCCTTTCTCTGCCTGTCCCTGGCGGTCCTGGCCTTTTGGCAGGGCTGGTGGAACGACCCGGTCCTGCCGGGAACGGCCCTGGCCCTGAGCTTCGGGCTGGCCACGGCCTACAGTTATGCCACCGAGGGCCGCCAGAAGCTTTACATCCGCCGCACCTTTGCGCAGTACATGTCCGAGACGGTCATCAGCCATGTGCTGGCGCACCCGGAAAAGCTGAAGCTGGGGGGCGAGCGTCGCCGGGTAACCCTGTTTTTCTCCGACCTGGCCGGCTTCACCACCATTTCCGAGCGCCTGGATGCCGAGACGGTGGTGGCCCTGCTCAACGACTACCTGTCCGCCATGACCGAGATCATCCTGGAGGAGGAGGGCACGGTGGATAAATTCGAAGGCGACGCCATCATGGCCCTGTGGGGCGCTCCCCTGGACCAGGAGGACCAGGCGGTGCGGGCCTGCCGGGCGGCGCTGCGCCAGCGGTCGGCGCTGGCGGACCTGAACCGGCGTTTTGCCGGGATGAAGTTACCGCCGCTGTCCATGCGTATCGGCCTGAACACCGGCGAGGCCATCGTCGGCAACCTGGGTTCCGCCAAACGCTTCGACTATACGGTTATCGGCGACACGGTGAACCTGGCCTCCCGCCTGGAGGGGCTCAACAAGTTTTATCAGACCGCCATCATGGCCAGCGAGGAGACGGCGGCGGAGTGCAACGAGGCCGTGGCCTTCAGGGAACTGGACCTGGTGGCGGTGAAGGGCCGGGAGACGCCGGTCAGGGTCTTCGAGGTCGTGGCCCTCAAAGAGGACCTGACTTTAGAGTTGGAGACCCGGAACCGTGAGTTCGCCCAGGCCCTGGAGCTGTATCGCCAGGGCGATTTTCCCGCGGCCGCGGCGGGCTTTGCCGCCCTCCTGGAGAAGTTCCCGGCAGACGGGCCGGCCGAGACCTTTTTAGGCCGTTGCCGGCGCTTCCAGGACGATCCCACCCTGCCCCGGGACCCGGTCTTCCGGCCGGATTCGAAATGAGGCGCCGCCTCCCTTGCCAAATCGGAAAAAATCTAATAGGGTAAGCATGATTTGTTTGGCAATCGCCGGTGACGGGTAAATCAATGCACCCGGTTCACCTGAACCTCTCGGGCACTTCCTGTTTACCTGAACCTGAAAACGGAAAAACGAATGCAAAGGAGGCGGACGTGAGACGGCCAGTAATTTTTAAGCGCCACGGATGGTGCTTCCTGGGGTTGGCCCTGCTGATGCTGTGGTTGGCCCCCGGGATCGCCCGGGGCGAAAATTTAGTAGTCTGCCAACCGAACCAGTGTCTCTATCCGGACCCGGACTTTGCGGGCACGCCCATGATGACGGTGCCGGAGGGCGCCCAAGTCAACGTGGTGAGCCAGAACGGCGACTGGTACAAAGTGGAGTACCAGGGTAAGGAAGGCTGGATCAACCGGCAGGCCTTTCCCGCCCCGCAGAAGGGCTCCAAGTTCGGTCTTCCCGCGATGCTGTTCGGGTCCCCGGTGAAGGAGACCAGCAGCGACGAAGCGGCCCTAGCCGGCAAGGGCTTCACCTCGGAAGTCGAATCTTCCTACCAGCAGAAGCACCCGGAGATGAAGTTCGCCGAGGTGGACAAGGTGGAGTCTTATAAGGTGGATGCCGCCACGCTCCAGGCCTTCATCAAGGAAGGAGGGCTGAAGCCATGAAGAGCCAGAGGCGCTTGATAGCCATTATTCTGCTGGTGGCCTTGCCCGGCGTCTGGGGCTGCGTCGCCGGCTCCGTGGCGATGTTGCCGGGAGCCGTCAGTATTGCGTCCACGGGGGCAAGCAAGGCGGCCAAGGCTTCCCATGAAATCACCGATTCCGAGGAATACTACATCGGCCGGGCGGTGGCGGCCCGCGTCCTGAGCCAGTATCCGCTTTACCAGGACGCCAAGGTCACCGCGTACGTCAACGAAGTGGGCCAGACGGTGGCCCGGAAGTCGGCTCGGCCCAACACCTTTAAGGGCTACCATTTCGCGGTGCTGGATACCAACGAACTCAATGCCTTTGCCTGTCCCGGGGGCACCATTTTCATCACCCGGGGCCTGCTGGTTACCTGCGCCAATGAAGACGAACTGGCCGCGGTCCTGGCCCATGAATGCTCCCACGTGGCCAACAAGGACGGCATCAACTCCATCAGCAAGGCCCGCTGGACCCAGGTGTGGACCGCCATGGGGGCCGAAGCCGCCCGGCAATACGGCGGCGTAGGGGGCAATCTCGTAACCCTGTTTGAAGGCTCCATCGACGACGTCTTTAAGACCTTGGTGGTCAACGGCTACAGCCGCACCGCCGAAGAGGCCGCCGACGCCGGGGCCGTGACGACCCTGAGCCGGGCCGGCTACGACCCCGGGGCTCTGGCGTCCATGTTGAAGAAGATGCTGGCCAAGGAGAAACCGGGCGCTCCCAGCGGCATCTATAAGACCCATCCGCCCACCAGCGAGCGCCTGGCCAAGGTTCGGGCCGAAGGCGGCAAAGAGAAGGCAGCGACGCCGGCCGAGGCCGAGCGGACCCAGCGTTTCAAGCAGGTCGTTAAGGGCTGAGGCGGACTTAATTGCCCGGCAAACTGGCGGGTGGTCCGGGTAGCCGGGCCACCCGTTTTTTAGTTTCGAGTTGGCAGTTTTCAGTTCTCCTCTGACAAAACTGACAAAATTGTCCGCAACGTAGCTGTCTTTATTACATCATTGTATTATTTAGGTGTCCCGCGGACCGGGGCTGTAAACTTGCGACCGAGATTGCACCTAATAACTAAGTAATAATCGTAAGTTAATCACCAAGACCCTGACAGGCATATTTCTTGCTTTTAGTTTAGGGCATGGATGCTGACCTTAAAGAACTCCAGATACCAAGTCATCTTTGAAATTGGCCAGATTCTCGGCCAGGCCCAGAATCTGGATCAGGCCCTGGAGTTTATCCTCGGGGCGCTGTCCAAGTCCCTGTCCCTGAAATATGCCGGGGTCACCCTGAAGGACCCCGAAACCGGCGAACTGCGCTGCCGGGCCTCCCGGGACCTCGTCCCGGAGGGCCAGCCGCGGCCCGATTGCCGGCCGGGGGAGGGGATTACCGGGCTGATTCTGGGGACCGCCCAGCCATTCATCATGCCGGTCATGGGCCAGGAGCCCATCTTCCTCAATCAGGCCCGGGCCCGGCATCTCCACAAGGAGCAAATCGCCTTTATCGGCGTCCCCATTATACTGCACGGCTCCCCCCTGGGGGTCCTGAGCGTGGATCGCCTCTTCGGGGAAGAGGTCTCGCTGGAGGAAGACCTCCGGCTTCTGGGCATCGTGGCCGCGCTCATGGGGCAATTTGTCGGCTTGGAGCGGCAGGGCCGCCTCTGGGAAGAGGGTCCGCTCCCCGGAAATCTCCCCTTGAATCCGGAACTATCGGAGGATTCCCGGAATTTCTTCATCGTGGGTCAAAGCCCCGCCATCCTGGAGGTGCAGCAACTCCTCAAAAAGGTGGCCCCGGGACGCGCCCCGGTCCTGGTGACGGGAGAATCCGGCACGGGCAAGGGCCTGATTGCCCGGGTGATCCACGAACTAAGTTCCCGGGCCCGCTACCCGTTCCTGAAAATCAACTGCGGCTCGCTGCCGGAAAACCTGTTGGCCGCCGAGCTTTTCGGTTATGAGAAGGACGCCCTTCCCGGGACCGTGAAGGCCCGGCCCGGCCGCCTGGAAGAAGCGGACGGCGGCACCATGGTCCTGGAGGAAATCGGGGAGCTGTCCCTCAACCTGCAGGCCAGGCTGGTGCGCTTCCTGCAAGGGATGGAATTTCGGCGTTTGGGCAGCAGCCGACCCCGGAAGGTGGACGTCCGCCTGATCGCCGACACCAGCGAGGGATCTGGCCGAAATAGTCAAGTCGGGCGCCTTCCGGGAGGACCTCTATTATCTGTTGGGCCATACGCCGGTGCGGGTGCCGCCCCTGCGCGAGCGGCGTCAGGATATCGCCTTGCTGCTGGACCACTTCCTGGACAAGGTTTCCAAGGAATACGGCCGCCGGTTTTATCTAACCCAAAAGTCCCTGGAAGTTCTGCAGGATTACGCCTGGCCCGGCAATGTCCGGGAAATGGAGAATCTGGTGGAACGCCTGTGCATCGTGGTGGAAGGGGCCGAGATCGGCGTCAAGGACCTGCCCTCCTATCTGGCCCCGGTGACGAAAATGGGACAGGCCGCGGACCAGGCCTTCCTGTCGCGCTTGAAGGAGATGGAAAAGCGGGAGATCCTGGCGGCCCTGGAGCGCAACCGCTGGATTCAATCCCAGGCGGCCATGGACCTGGGCCTGACCCTGCGGCAGATCGGTTACCGGGTCAAACAGTTCGGCCTGGAGAAACTCATCAAGGAGCAGCGCGGGCAGGTCAGGTCGGTCTAAAAAATAGGGGGAAAGGGGTAAAAGGGGAAAAGGTTAATGCCAAACCCTTCTGAAGTTCTCATCCCTTTCCCCTCTTCCCCACTTCCCCTTTTTCCCTTTTTCCCTTTTTCCCTTCCTTAAATCACTTCAGGGCGTTGAGTTGCAGGGTGATGGGCTTGGTGTCAGCCGCGGGGCCGCTGAACTGGATGGGCCCCGGGAAGCGATAATGGTCCTCCTGGGCCCATTTCTCCCGTTCCCGGGCCAGGAGGCGAAAGGCATGGAGCTCCAGGTCCACCTTCTGCTTGGCGATGACCAGCTCCAGGCGGCCCTTGCGCTCCTCCAGGTGCATCAGGGGAGGCAGGGGGATGCCGATGGGCTGCCAGTCCGCCGCCGGTTTATGCAGGTCCTTGATCGCCGCCATGTAGCCGGTGGCGCCGTTGGCCAGGAGGGCGTAGGCGGCGTGGCCCAGGTTGTAACCGTAATCGCAGTCGAACTTGGTGGGGAAGGTGCCCCGGCCGTCATAGCCGTAGTAGTGGTTCTGGGTTTTGAAGACGCCCTTATAGAGGCCTTTGGCCCGCTGTTTGCGCAGGTAGGTGGCCACCATCTCCAGCAGGATGCGCTCGGTGTTCACCAGGGCGAACTGGGAAGTTGCCGTGGCTGTCCCGGGGCAGCAGCAGGCCCTTCTGGAGCAGGGAGGGGAAGCCCAGGAAGACCCGGCTGTCGTAGTCCCGCCAGATATCGTTGTTGTCGATGAGCTGCACCTGGTCTTCGTAGGAGAGCGTGTGGAAGGACTCCTCTTCCGTGGGCCTCCCGGTCGTAGGCCGCAATGATGTAGCTGATCTTGATGATCAAGACGTTGATTTCGTGGATAAACTCCAGGATGCCTTCGGGGATCAGGATGGTGCCGTAATTCATGCCCCGCCGGCCCCGTTCCACGATGACGTCGGCGATGAGACGCACCACCTGGTGGATGGTCAGCTCCTTCTCTTCAATCTCCTCGCCGATGAGGATGACGTTGGGATGGGTCTGGAAGGCCACCTCCAGGGCGATGTGGGAGGCGCTGCGGCCCATGAGGCGGTTGAAGTGCCAGTATTTGAGATCCGACTTGCAGTCGGAATTGAGGTTGCCGATCTCGGTGGCAAAGGCCATGCAGGCGGAGTGGTAGCCGAAGGGCGCCTGCAACAGCCCCGGCACCTGGAGGTCGCCGTCGATGGTCTTGGGGATGCCGATGACCTGGATGCCCGACTGGCGCAGATTTTCGGCCAGGAAGGCGGCATTGGTGTTGGAGTCGTCGCCGCCCACCACCACCAGGCCGTCCAGTTTCAGGGCGGCGCAGGTCTGCCGGCACTGCTCCATCTTCTGGGGGGTGTCGATCTTGTCCCGGCCGGTGCCCAGCATGTGAAAGCCGCCGGAGTTTCGGTAATGGGCCACCATCTCGCCGGTCACTTCCAGGTGCTTATTGGTGATGATGCCTTTGGGTCCGGCCTGGAAGCCGATGAGGACGCTGTCGGGATGGTCCTTTTGGGCCGCCTCGAAGAGCCCGGCGATGACGTTGTGGCCGCCCGGGGCCGGGCCGCCGGAGAGGACGATGCCCAGGCGCCGGGGCTGGGGGGCCGGCAGGCCCCCGGGGATGATTTCCAGCAGCCGGTTCCGGCTCACGAAGGGCAGTTGCTCCCGGGCTACCTTGAGGACCTCAAGCTCGAAGCCGTCCAGCGGCCGGGTGAGCCCAGGGCCCGCGGCCAGGGCCGGGCAAAGCTGGGGTTGATAGGCCCGGCGCTCTTCCCGGAACCGGCTTTCGTTGCCCAGCAGATAATCCTCTTGCGCTTGAGTTGAGGCGCCAGTCTGAGGCTTCGCGGCCATCTGAGTCTCCTATTTCCATTTCGGCGAGAGGTAGCGCCGGCGCCCTCGCCGACGAACGAACCGCCGGGGGCGGCGGTTCTACATTTTCTAAATCCCCTACTTCATCAATTCCCGCAGCCGGCGAACGTTGGCGGCGACATCGCCATCCCCGCCGTAGATGCCGGAGCCGGAAACCAGGACGTCGGCCCCGGCGGCCGCGATGGCGGCCACGGTTTGGGTGGACACCCCGCCGTCCACCTCGATGAGCACCGGCAATTTCTGCCGGTCGATCAGTTCCCGGAGCCTCCGGATTTTGGGGAGAACCCCGGGAATGAACTTCTGGCCGGAGAAGCCGGGGTTCACCGTCATCAAGAGGACCATGTCGACTTCCGAGAGCACGTATTCCAGGTGGTCCAGGGGCGTAGCCGGATTCAGGGTCACGGTGGCCTTAGCCCCCAGCTCCTTGATATTCTGGATCAGGCGCTCCAGGTGGACGGTGGCCTCCACGTGAATGCCCAGCCAGTCGGCGCCGGCGTCCACGAAATCCTGGACGTAGCGCTCCGGGTTCTCGATCATCAGGTGGACGTCCAGGGGAAGTTTAGTGGCTTTCCGGATGGCCTCGGTCACCGCGGGCCCGATGGTAATATTGGGGACGAAATGGCCGTCCATGACATCCACGTGAATCCAGTCCACCCCGGCCTGCTCCGCCAGGTGGACCTGCTCTGCCAGGCGGCCGAAATCGGCGGAAAGAATGGAGGCAGAAAGTTTTTTCATACTTTTCATATAGTCGGGTCTCCGGGTTCGGCGATATGGAGAAGTTACCCCCAGTGCCCGGCAAAAATCAAGCAGGAAGTTAGGCCGGAGGCAGATCGCCGGCAGCCGGCTCCGCTAGGTCCGCGGCTTGGCCGTCGGTTTGCTTAGCAGGTCCCGGGCGGCCCGCCCGGCCTTATAAACGAAAATGGGGCCGCCCACGACCAGGTACCAATAAAGATTGAAGGTGCGCCAGACCAACAGGGTAAAGGCAATGGCCTGGGCGCCCATGAAGGGGCTCATGAAGGCGGCATAGCCCCCGTCTTCGATGCCGGCGCCGCCGGGGATGAAGGACGCCTGGCCCGCCAGGTGCAGCAAGCCCTGGGCCAGCACCAGGTAGGCGGCGGGCACGCTTTGATGCACCATGTCGATCACCAGGGTCAGAATCAAGTAGCGGGGCAACCAGAAATTAAAGGTAATCAGGAAAAGGGCCAGCCGCTGGGGCCAGGACATCTGGCCCAGGAGGCGGACGGCCCGGAGGAAATCCACCGTGGCCCGGCCCAGTCGCCAACGGCGCTGGGCCAGCCAGGGGACTCTCAACAGCAGGCGTCCGATAAAACCGCGCATCTGGCGCTGGTGACGCACCAAGGCCCAAAATGCATAAATTCCAGTCGCCACCACCGACAGGCTCAGACCCACCAGGCGCAGGTTGTGGTAGGTCCAGCCGCCCTGGAATACCTGGATGCAGGCGGCGGCGGACATGATAAAGGCGTAAAGGGCCAGGTCCGTTACCATGATGAGTCCCACCATGCCCGCGGCCCGGCCCAGCCTCAACCCCAGACGATTAAACAGGAAGGCATAGGTGGCGGCCATGCCCACCGCCCCGGGGGTGGTGACTCCGGCGAATTCGGCGGAGATGGTGATGAGGGCCGCGTCCCGAAAGCCCACCTCCCGGCCGGCGAAGCCCAGGAGGAATTGGGCCCGGAGGGCGTTAAAGGCCCAGCTGACGACCTTGAGGAAGACCAGCAGCAGGATGGCGCCGAGGGTGAGGTGGTGCAGCAGCCTGAACTGGGCGAGGCCGCCCAGGACCAGGGGCGCGGCCAGGCTGATGGCGAGGCTGGCCAGGAGCAAGAGAAGCCATTTTTTTCCGGTTGACATATGGTTTTGGCGTTACCGTGAAAACTTCAAATCCCCCTAAATCCCAGTAGTGTCCGGCAGTAAAATTGCATAGGGGAAGCTTGGGGATTGCTTTGATTACAAATCAATCGCCTATTACCATGATATTGAGACGTTATAGCAAGCCCGGAAAATTCCCTCTCCCCTGCGAGGGGAGAGGGTTAGAGTGAGGAGTGGCATCATCGGCGACTCCCCCCCTCACCCCAGCCCTCTCCCCCCAAGGGGGAGAGGGGGAAAATCTTGAAATCTCCATGATATATAAAAATTGCCCCGACTTATTTTTGTTCCTGGATAAAATACACAACTTTACGCAATAACCTTGCCGGACACTACTGCCTAAATCCCCCTTTTTCAAAGGGGGACTTCACAGCCCCGCTGAAAAAAGAGGGCCGGGGGAATTGCCACCCGGCGGGTGGCCAATATTGGCCAAGAACGTTGAGCCTGCCCGGGGATAGAAATCATGGGCGCTCAGGCCAAGGCCCGGCTCGATTGAAGAATTAACCTGTAGAAGCGCCGCCCGCCGCGGTGCAGGAGGCGGCGAGGGCTCCGGCCGGTTTTTGGTTGACCGGTGGGCTCTCAGTCCTGGTCCCATTGGGCGTGGAAGGCGCCGGGGCCGTCCAGGCGTTCATAGGTGTGGGCGCCGAAGTAATCCCGCTGCGCTTGAATCAGGTTGGCCGGCAACCGGGCGCTGCGGTAGGCGTCGAAATAGGCCAGGGTCATCATCAGGCCCGGGGCAGGCAGGCCCAATTCGGCCGCGAGGGTGACCACGTCCCGGAGGTCCTGCTGCCGGGCCTGGAACTCCCGGGCCAGCTTGGGGTCCAGGAGCAGGTTGTTCAGGTCGGGCCTGACCCGGAAGGCCGCCCGGATCTCCTCCAGCAAGGCGGCCCGGATGATGCAGCCGCCGCGCCAGATACGGGCCACCGTCTCGAGATCAAGGTGATAATCATACGTGGCGGAGGCCTTCTTGAGCAGGGCCAGACCCTGAGCGTAAGTGGCGATCATCCCGGCGTAAAGGGCGTTTTGCAATTTTTCCAGCAAGCGGGCCCGGTCACCGCCGAAGGTAATTTCCGGGCCTTTCAAGACCTGGGCCGCGGCCTGGCGCTCGGCCTTGTAGCCGGACAGGTCGCGGAGCACCACAGCGATATCGATGGTGGGGGTGCCGACCTGCAGGTCCATGGCCTCCCAGGAGGTCCACATGCCGGTGCCCTTTTGCCTGGCTTCGTCCCGGATCAGGTCGACGAGTGGCCGGCCGGTCTTATCGTCCTTCTTTAAGAAGATGCGGGCGGTGATCTCGACCAGGAAGGAGTTCAGCTCCGTGGCGTTCCAGGCGGCAAAGACCCCGTGCAGTTCTTCCGGGGTCAGGCCCAAACCGCGGTGCATCAGGTCGTAGGTTTCGGCGATGAGCTGGATGAGGCCGTATTCGATACCGTTGTGGACCATCTTGACGTAGTGGCCGGCGGAGCCCGGTCCCAGGCAGGCGACGCAAGGGTCGCCATCGACCTGGGCCGCCGCAGCCTCCAAGAGGGGAGCGACCCGATCGTAGGCCTCCCGGGCGCACCCGGGCATCAGGCTGGGACCGTAGCGGGCCCCGGCTTCGCCGCCGGAAACGCCCAGGCCCATGAACCAGATGCCTTTAGCCGCCAGGGCCCGGGCCCGGCGGCTGGTGTCGATGAAATGTGAATTGCCGCCGTCGATGAGCAGATCGCCGTGGGCGAGGAGCGGAAAGAGTTCCCTGATGACGGTGTCCACCGCCTCTCCGGCCGCCACCATGATCAGAATGGCCCGAGGCCGGCGCAGGAACCGGGTGAATTCTTTCAGATCAGAGCCGGGGCGGATATCCCGGGATCCCACCTCCTGGGCCATGAATTCCCGGGTCCTGGCGGCGGTGCGGTTGTAGACGGCGACGGGAAAGCCGTGGTCGGCAAAATTCAGGGCCAGGTTGCGACCCATGGTTCCCAGGCCGAAGACCCCGATCTCACATCCCGGTTTGGGCATAGAAAATCTCCAGTGAGCAGTAAGCAGTGAGCAGTGAGCAGTAAAACCAGGCGCGGTTGGCTCTCTTGGTTTTGGTTGGCTCTTGCCCGTCCTGCATTTCGGCCTCAATCTCGGATGTTGAAGGAAACGAGCCCAGGCTTAAAGGCCTGTGCCACGAATCTCGTATTCTATAAATGAGTCAAATGCTCACCGCTCACCGCTCACCGTTAAAGGGCCTCCCGGCGCTTGCCCTCCAGGGTGCACAACAGGCTATCGTAGGGCTGATTAAATTTTTCCACGCCTTCGTCTTCCAGCCGCTGGGTGGCCTGGTCGAGGTCGAGGCCCAGCTCCGGCAGACGTTGCAGGACCGCGGCAGCCTTCTCCAGGTCCGCGGCCAGGCGCGGGGCGGGCTGGCCGTGGTCCCGGTAGGCCTTCAGGGTCTCCACGGGCAGCGTGTTGACGGTATCGGGGCCGATGAGAGGCTCGACGTACTTGACGTCGGGGTAGGCCGGGTTTTTGGTGCTGGTGCTGGCCCAAAGCAGGCGCTGGCTCCGGGCGCCTTTGCCAGCCAGGGCCTTAAAATTTTGGCTGCCAAAGATGTGCTGATAGATGGAATAGGCCACCTTGGCGCTGGCGATGGCCGCCTCGCCCTGGAGAGAGGCCGCGGCCGCGGCCAGAGGCCCGCCGGTCCGGGCCAGCTTCTCCAGTTGGGGGTCGAGCAGGACGTCGATGCGGCTCAGGAAGAAGCTGGCCACCGAGGCGACGTTCAGGTGCAGGCCCTGGGCGGCGCGCTCCTCCAGGCCGCCGAGGTAGGCCTCGGCCACCTGCCGGTAGCGGGGCAGGCCGAAGAGCAGGGTGACGTTGACGTTGATCCCTTCGCTGATGAGCTGCCGGATGGCCGGCAGGCCCGCCTGGGTGGCCGGCACCTTGATGAAGACGTTGGGCCGGTCCAGTTTGGCCCACAGCCGCCGGGCCTCGGCGATGGTGCCGGGGGTGTCCTGGGCCAGGTGGGGGTTGACCTCCAGGCTGACGAAGCCGTCAGCCCCCTGAAGCTGCTCAAAGCGCGGCCGGAAGACGTCGGCGGCCCGCTGCACGTCCGCCACGGTCAGGGCCTCATAAATCTCCTGGATGCTTTTACCCTTGCGGGCCAGGGAGCGGATATCGTCGTCATAATCCCGGCTGCCGGCGATGGCCTTCTCGAAGATGGCAGGGTTGGAGGTCATACCGCGCAGGCCATCTTCGTCGATGAGCCGCTGGAGTTCTCCGGAGTCGATCAGCTGCCGGCTGATATAGTCCAGCCAGATAGATTGGCCGAGGCCGGTCAGTTTGAGTAGCGGGTTCTCTGGCATGGCTATTAACTCCGCCTTGGATAAATTAGGCAAAATTGGTGGCGCCGGCTTTCCTGCCGTTGCGGCGCAGGCTAAAGCCTGCGGCTACAAAAACCTGTCTTACTGTTTTTCCAGGGCCGCCACCTTGTCCAGGCGGCGCCGGAAGCGCTCCGCCTCCTTGTAGCGGGACTTCAAGAAGGTCTGGATCAGGTCCCAGGCCAGGGCGTAGCAGGTGACCCGGCCGCCCAGGCACATGATGTTCATGTCGTCGTCCTCGACCCCCTGGTGGGCGGAGTAGGCGTCGGTGATGAGGGCGGCCCGGACGCCCCGGATTTTGTTGGCGGCCACCGAGGCGCCCACGCCGCTGCCGCAGATGGCGATGCCCCGGTCCACCACGCCCTGGGCCACGGCCCGGGCCAGGGACACGACAAAATCGGGGTAATCGTCCTGGGCGTGATATTCCCGGGCGCCGAAGTCCACGACCTCGTAGCCGGCCCCCCGGAGTTCCTCCAGCATCTTCTCCTTCAGCTCAAAGCCGCCGTGGTCGGCAGCCAGACCGACGCGCATGTTCATTCTCCGTAGGGGCGAACCATGTGTTCGCCCCCAAATATGGGTTGCCCTTTACGGGCGAACACAAGGTTCGCCCCTACGACGCCGCCAACTTGAACTCATGCAGCAGGGCCAGCACCTTCTCGATGATGCCGTTCTTGGAGATGCCCTCGAAATCCAGGAGTTCGGCGGGCTTGCCGGTCCGGGGCTTCAGGTGCACCGCCAGGGAATAGACCGGGGTCGGGCTGGCGGCCAGGGCGGTGCGCACCGCGTCACCAATCCCTCCTTCCGGATAGTGATCCTCCACGGTAATGACGGCCCGGGTGGCCGCGGCCGCCGCTTTCAGGGTCTGCTCATCAACCGGCTTGACGCTGTAGAGGTCGATGACCCGGATGGCAAAGCCTTTATTCTGCAACTCGTCATGGGCCTTGAGGGCCTCGAAGACCGTGACTCCGGCCCCGACGACCGTGACCACATCCTGCTGACTCTGGCGCAGCACCTTACAGCCGCCGATGGTGAACTTTTCCTCCAATCCATAAACGATGGGGGTGGCCATACGGGTGGTGCGCAGATACGAGATGCCCACCTGGCGGGCCATGGCCTCCACCAGGCGTTCGGTGGAGACGGCGTCGCAGGGGTAGAGGACCACGCTATCCAGGATGGCCCGGAACATGGCCAGGTCCTCCAGGCCCATCTGGGAGGGGCCGTCCTCGCCGATGGAGACTCCGGCGTGGGAGCCGCAGAACTTGAGGTTGGGGTCGGAATACCGGCTCATGCGGATCTGGTCATAGGCCCGGGTGAAGAAGGCCGCAAAGGTGGAGGCGAAGGGGATCTGGCCCCGGGCCTGGAGGCCCAGGGCGGCGCCCACCATATTCTGCTCAGCGATGTACATCTCGAAAAAGCGGTCCGGATGAGCGTCCCGGAGGATTTCGGCGTAGGTGGAGTTGCTCACCTCGCCGTCCACGGCCACTATTTGGGGAAACTCCGGGTAGAGGCGCTTCAGGGCGTTGCCGTAGGCCTTGCGGGTGGCCACGGGCTTATCCGGCGGATAGGCGGGTGGCGGGGCGGGCTGAGACTGGGGCCTGACCGGCTTGAGGTCTTCCGGCGGCGCCAGGGCGCCACGGACCGCCTTATCCACCGGGCCCAGTTCGAGCAGGGCCTTGGTCAACAGGTCCTGATCCAGGGGCTTGCCGTGCCAGCCGTTTTGGTTCTCTATGAAGGAGACGCCTTTGCCCTTGATCGTCTTGGCGATGATCATGACGGGCTTGTCGGCCACCAGGGCGGCCCGGCGATAAGCCTCCAGGACCTCGGGGAAGGAGTGGCCGTCGCTGACCAGGATGGTCTCCCAACCGAAGGAGGCGATCCGGTCCTCATAGGCCATCAGGTCCCAACCATACATGGTTTCGCCCCGCTGGCCTAGGCGGTTGACGTCGAGGATGCCCACCAGGTTATCCAGTTTATAGTGGGCCGCGAGCTGCAGGGCCTCCCATTGGGAGCCTTCGGCCATTTCGCTGTCGCCCAGGAGCACGTAAGTCATATAGGGCAGCTTATCCAGGTATTTGGCGTTCAGGGCCTGGCCCAGGCCGATGGAGAGGCCCTGGCCCAGGGAACCGGTGGCCGCCTCGCAGAAGCGGAAGGTCACGGTGGGGTGCCCTTCCAGGGGGCTGCCGAAATGGCGGTAGGTCATGAGGTCCGCCGCGGTCAGCCCGCCCGCCGCGGCCCACAGGGTATAAAACAGCGGTGAGGCGTGGCCCTTGGAGAAGATCAGGCGGTCGTTATTGGGGTGCCTGGGGTTGTTCAGGTCGTAGCGGAAGATGCCGCCAAAGAAGAGGGCAGCCATCAACTCCACCCCCGAAAGCGACGAAGTGGGGTGGCCGGAGCCGGCCTGTGTGGTCATATTGAGGATGTAGTAGCGCATCCAGACGGCGATCCTGGCCAATTTTTCCAGCTGCTCGGTAACTGACATAAACCTGGTCCTCCGGGACAATGGCTTAAAATCTAAAACTAAGAACTAAAGTCAGGTTTGCAAGTTGCAGGGCGAACCCCGGTGCGCCCCCAGGTGTTTATTCTTCGTGTTCTTCGTGCAGGGGAAAGGTCAGGCTGGCGCCGTACCAGCCGATGAGGCTCACCAGGGGCGCTAGTGAGATGATCAGGGCCAGGTAGACCTGGCCGGTCCAGTGGTCCAGGGCCGCGAGGATTCCCGGGTCCAGCCAGCGCCAGACAAAGGTCCCGGTCCCCACGGCCAGCAAGATGGGGGTCAGGATCAGCTTGATAAGGATCGGCCGCAAGGGGCGCCACTCGTAGTTGAGCCACCAGGTGAGCAGTCCGGTGACCAGGGCCACCGGGGTGAACAGCACCCCGCCCCCCAGGCAGTGCCAGGCCGTGGTCTCAAAGGAAGTAACGCCGGTGAGCAGATAGATGAGGGCAAAGATCGGAGTGGAAATAAAAAAAACGAGAGGGAAATGCACCACCATGGGATGGGGGTGGCGCCGGAACAGGGGAAAGCGCCTGAGAAAGCGCGCCCACAATCCCGGCCGCGGCGGCCCGGAGGCCGCGGTCTTAGGGGCGGCGACCTCGGGGCTCAGGATCAACACCCCCACCTGGGGGTAGCGCGCCAAGACTTCTTCCCCGTGGGGAGCCTCGGGGAACTCGGCGCTGAGGTCGGCCCCGGCGAAGTGGCCGGCCATGTGTTCGCCCCCGGCCCACAGGCCGCTGGCGCTGACGTCATAGACCCGGCCCCGGTAGGCGATGCAGGTTGGCCGGCCGCCGGCGCCGTTGCAGGCGGCCAGGTCTTCCAGAGTAAATTCTTTCAGGTCTGCGGGCAAAGGCTTTTCCTCAATGATTACGGGCGCCGGCGCCCTCGCCGGCCCTGGGCCGCGGGCGGCCAGGGACGGCCGCCCCACCAGAATTAGTTCCCGGCTCCAGGGGAAAGGTCAACATGCCGCCAAAATAGCTGATCACCGTCACCAACGGCGTCACCGCCAGAACCAGCAGGAGATAAACAAAGTTCAGGCCATGCAGGTCCCGGAGCACGGTCGGATTGAGCAGCCGCCAGACAAAGGCGGCGGCGACCAGGGCCCACAACAGAAACGACAGCCGTTTTTCCAGGGTCAGGGTGGGGTCGGGTTGAGGATAGTTCAACCTTTGGGTGAAGACGCCGGTGGCGATGGCCACCGGGGTGGTCAGCACCCCGCCCCCCAGGCAATGAAAGGCCGTGGTCTCAAAGGACCCCACCCCGGTCAGCAGAAAAAGCACGCTGAAAAAACTGGCGGCCAGCATGAAGACGATGGGAAAATGGGACAAGGCCGGATGGGGGTGGCGTTGCAGATAGGGGCAGCGGGCCACCAATCCGGCCAACCAGCGGGGGCGCGGTCCGTTGCCGTCCGGTTCTTCCCGTCCCGGCAGAGGTTTGGCGGCCATCACCACCACACCGGCAGAACCGCCCGAGCCGCCAGGTTCACCAGGACCACGGCCAGCACCGCCAGGGGATAGCAACTGGCCCGGTTGAAAAGGGCCGCGGCGTGATCATGGCGCCGGCAAAGCCGCCAGGCGGGCAGCAGCAACAGGTAAGCCCCCAACCCCAGGATCAGCAACTGCTGAGAGAGGGGGAAGGGGATCGGGGCCAAATGCAGGATGGCCAGGCTAAGGACGAGGCTGCCGGCCAAGGCAGCCAGGGCCAGGACCCCGGCCCGCTTCAGGCCGAAGACCACCGGAATGGTCTTGGCGGCAAGAAGGCGGTCCGGTTCGACGTCGTGCCAGTCGGCCGGGATGTTTTGGCCGCCCACTTCCCAGAGAAAAAGCCAGAGAAAGAGCACCGCCAGGAAGACAGGCGCGGGCCTGGGGTCTACGGCAAAGACCGCGGCCGCGGCCCCCAGGCTCTTCACCACTCCGGCCACCAGCAGGCGCAGATGGCTGACCTTGAGGAGCAGACAATAGACGGCCTCCAGCCCGCAGCCCAACAGAAAGATCAGGGCGCACACCGGATTGAGGGTGTAGGCGCCCAGGAAGGCCACCAAAGCCCAGGCGCCGGTCCAGGCCAGGCCGGCGCGGAAGCTCATCTTTCCGGCGGCCAGGGGATGGCGCACGAAGACGGCGTCCAGGTAAGGGTCGGCTTGGGGGCCACCCGGCAGGAGGAGTTTTTCCCGGTCCACCCGGCAGTCCACCACGTCGTTCAAGGCGTAGACCGCGGTATAGCCGGCAAAGACGGTGAGGAGCCCCAGGGCGATGACTCCCAGCGGCGGGAAACGCCCCAGCCAGAGCAGGGCCGCCAGGGCCGGGGCAGCCAGGTCCAGCAGGCCGTGGGGGGTGCGGGACAGGGCCAGGAAGAGCTTGAGCCGGGAGAGTCCCAGGTCCAGGGGCGGCGCGGCAATTGCAGCTTTGAATAAAGATTGATCGCGCATGGCTCCGGCGCTTCGAGCAGGTTAGTTCCTACGCCGGCGAGGGCGCCGGCGCCACATTTGCCTAGAAAAGCCTACGGCCAGCAAATCTTTGCTAAGGCTCACTTAAGATAAGGCTGGGGGCGGGGCTGTCAAGCGTCCCCCGGACCGCCGCCTGATCCGGGCCGGGTCCTCTTGATAGTTCCCCCGGGAGTGCTGATATATATGTCCAAATAACCGCAGCGAGAGAGCCATGCGTCCCAACTATGCCTGGTGGACCGGATTAGGGGTCATTGCCGTCTTACTCATCCTGGCGGCGCATCATTTCCCCTACTTCCCCGGAGATGTGGCGGTGGCCAGGTGGGTGCAATCCCTGGCGCCGGGCGACCTGCGTTGGGCGCAAGGCGTCTCGCGGGCGGCCGAATTTCCCTGGATCCTCCTGGTCGCCGCATTAATTTTGGCGCTTTCCTGGACCCTGGCCGGTTGGCGCGCCGCGGTGCTCTCCGTGATCAGCCTGGCGGGAATGTTGGCCCTGGGATCCTGGTTAAGCCCGCTGGTGGCCCGGCCGCGGCCTGCCCCGGAACTGGTGCGGGTCTGGCGGCCGCTTTCGGGTTATAGCTTTCCTTCCCTTTCTGCCCTGGGCTATGCCGCCACCTGCGGCTTTCTGGCGGTTCTGGCGGCGGTGCAGAGTTCCGGCAAGCTGCGCCTGGCGGTGATGGTGGGCACGAGCGTCCTGCTCGTCCTGTGCTGGGCGGCCCGGGTTGCACTGGGGGCGCACTGGCCGAGCGATGTGCTCATCTCTTATTTTCTGGGATTGCTCTGGGCGGCGGGGCTTATTCGGTTATTCCTGCCGGGTCGGCTCCGAAAAAATTGACCTCACGCCAAGGCGCAAAGCCAAGGCGCAACAATGCAGGCGGGCGAGAGGCCCGCCCCACCAACCTGTTTCCCGCCCCACCAACCGGTTGATAAGTCAGGGGAGGCCGAAAGCCCATGAGGAAGTGCAAGGGCGGCTCCCCCGGCTCCGGCTTGACAGGTGGGGGCGCGGTTCTTAGGTTTAGTAGGTGGTTAGCACGCAAGCCGTGAGAATAACCATGCTTAATGATTACCTTTTTTTAAATTAACCTCTCCCGCTCGAGGCATTTACGGAGTTTTTTTCAGGGGGGCTTTATGCAGCCGGTAAGTCTCACCTCTTGGAGCCCCTGGTCTCCCGGCGGGCTCAGCCTCGTCCTGTATACCGGCGTCGTCCTGGGCCTGCTGGGGCTGCTGTTGGTCCTGACCCGCTGGCTGGGCGAACAGAAGCCCGACTTCGAAAAGGCCAGGCCTTACGAATGCGGGGTGATCCCCACCGGCACGGCCCGTTTCCGCTATCCGGTGCCCTTCTACCTGGTGGCGGTCTTCTTTCTCATCTTCGACGTGGAGGCCGCCTTGATCTTTGCCTGGGCGGTGGCCATCGAAGAACTCGGCTGGCGCGGCTGGCTGCAGATCTCCTTTTTCATCATCGTCCTGCTCGTCAGCCTGATTTATCTTTGGAAAAAAGGAGGGCTGGATTGGCGGCCCCAGTTACTTCGAAAGGCGTCACCACCCCGGAGTTGATCCGCGGTCTGGAATACCTGAACCGGCCGCGTTTTGAGGGCAGCGGCCCTACCAGCCGGGGAATGGAGCGCGCCCTGGACCTGGTGGTCAACTGGTGCCGGGCCTACAGCTTCTGGCCGCTGTTCTTCGGGCTGTCCTGCTGTTTCATCGAAGAGATCACCGCCTGGACGCCGCGCTTCGACATCTCCCGGTTCGGGGCCGAGGTCATCAGGGGCTCGCCCCGGCAGGCGGACCTGCTGATCGTTTCCGGCACGCGTCTTTAAAAAGATCGCCCCGGTGGTGCTCAGGCTCTATGAGCAGATGACCGAACCCAAATGGGTCATCTCCATGGGCTCCTGCGCCAACTGCGGCGGCATGTACGACTGCTACAGCGTGGTCCAGGGCATCGACCAGATCCTGCCGGTGGATATCTACATTCCCGGCTGCCCGCCCCGGCCCGAGGCGGTGATGCAGTCCATCGTGCTGCTCCAGGAGAAGGTCATGGCCGAGCGGCCGCTGCGCAAGATCCTGCACCTGCCCGGCGGCACCCAGGGCACCCAGACCCCCATCCTGGTGGACGGCGTGACCAAGACCCGGGACCCCCGGGGGCCCGGCTATTACGGCACTCCGCCCCGGGGCAGCGAGGTAGACGCCGCCGCGGTTTTGGGAGGCCCGGTCCGACCTGATGTGGACCCCGCCGCCCGACCGCATCGAACTGAGCGAGACCGACCAGATCGCTGGCCTAGATCCTGACGGAAAAATTCGGGGAGGCGGTGGTCCAGGCGGAAGAGACCTCGGACATGCCCACCTTTCAGGTGGCGCCGGCGCGGGTCAAAGAAGTGCTGCGCTTTCTCAAGACCGAGTCCGAGCCCCGATTCCGCCGCCTGGACGACCTGACCGCGGTGGACGAATCGGCCCGCCGGGAGCGGGAGCATTACCCGGATTACACCCTGGTCTACCAGCTCCTTTCCTTTGATCCGCCCCGCCGGGTGCGCCTCAAGGTGCCGCTCACGGGGCCCGGAGCCGGCGATCCGCAGCATCACCGACATCTGGCCGTCGGCCAACTGGTACGAGCGCGAAGTCTACGACATGTTCGGCATCCTTTTTACGGGCCACCCCCGGCTATGGCGCCTCCTCATGCCCCACGACTGGGAGGGGCACCCCCTCAGGAAGAGCTACCCGGACCGGGCCACCGACCATGCCGCCCTACACCCATGAGGACGCCAGAAGCACCAGCCCCGGGACGCCGGGGAGTACATGGCGGGGCAGGCTGGCCGGAAGACCAGTACGTCCTCAATATCGGCCCGCACCACACCAGCACCCACGGCCTGATCCGGTTTATCCTGGCCCTGCGACGGCGAAGAGATCACGACGCTGGACACGGACATCGGCTACCACCACCGGGCGGCGGAGAAGATCGGCGAGCGCCAGTCCTGGCACCAGTACATCCCCTACACCGACCGGGTGGATTATCTGACCGGGGTGGCCAACAATCTCACCTATCTCCTGGCGGTGGAGCAACCCTGGCCGGCATCAAGGTGCCGGACCGGGCCCAGTTCATCCGGGTGATGCTCACCGAGTTTTTCCGGCTTAAGCAACCACCTGGTCTGGTTTTCCACCTATACCCAGGACACCGGGGCCATGACCCCCACCTTCTACTGCTTTGCCGGAGCGGGAAAAGATCATGGACATCGTCGAGCTGATCACCGGCGGGCGGCTGCACCCCTCCTGGTTCCGGCTGGGGGGCGTGGCCATGGACCTGCCCGAGGGCTGGAAGGAGCTGGTGGACGATTTCGTCAAGCTTTTCCCCAGGCGCATCAAGGAGTTCGAAGGCCTGATCACCAGGAACCCCATCTTCGAGGCCCGGACCCGGGACGTGGGTTATCTCTCCCAGCAGGACGCCATGGAGTGGGGGGTCACCGGGGCCAACCTCAGGGCCAGCGGCCTGGAGTGGGACCTCAGGAAAAAGATCGCCCTATTCGGGCTATGAGGCCTTCGACTTCGACATTCCCTACGCCACCGACGGGGACTGCTATGCCCGTTACCTGGTGCGGGTGGAGGAGATGCGCCAGAGCGTCCGGATCATCGAACAGGCGGCCAACCGGATGCCGCCGGGGCGCTGGCTCAGCGACGACTACCGCTACATCATTCCCCGCAAAGCGGAAACCCTGACGGACATCGAGACCCTGATTCACCATTTCATCAACGTCACCCGGGGGCCCAAGATCCCCCGGGGCGAGGCCTACGTGGCCACCGAGCATCCCCGGGGCGAGCAGGGCGTCTACGTGGTCAGCGACGGCCTGCAACATGGCTTACCGGCTGCGCTTCCGGTCGCCCGGCTTTGCCAACGTCCAGGCCCTGCCCCTGATGGCGGCAGGGCCACCTGTTGTCGGATTTGATCGCCATCATCGGCTCCATTGATTTCGTTTTGCCGGATATTGACCGGTGAGGTTTGAGTTCCGAGTTTCGAGTTTCGAGAAGCGCAGGCTGAAGCCTGCGGATAGAGTTCAGGTGCGATGATCCCACAGGAATTACAAGCAAAATTGCAGGCCGCCATTGCCGGGCGGAATATCCCCGGGAGCAGGCGATCAACGTCATGTACGCGGTCCAGGGGCATTACGGCTACCTGACCGACGAGGGTCTGGTGGAGGCGGCGGACCTTCTCGGGCTGACGCCGCTGGAGTTGGAGGAGCTGGCCACTTTTTACGACTTCATCTACCGGGAGCCGGTGGGTAAATTTGTCATCCACGTGTGCGACGGGGTGGTCTGCT
This sequence comes from uncultured delta proteobacterium, assembly GCA_963701845.1. Lineage (GTDB taxonomy): Bacteria > Desulfobacterota > Desulfobaccia > Desulfobaccales > 0-14-0-80-60-11 > JAPLJC01. The sequence goes on from CAVPBF010000006.1 coordinate 654,057, forward strand.
GGATGTTCCACGAGAACTCGCGTGTTCGATTATCTCAGCCAGAAACTGGGAGTATGCGCCGGGGAGGTTTCGGCGGACGGCTGGTTCACCGTGCTCCCCACGGCCTGCATCGGCTACTGCGACCACGCCCCGGCCATGCTGATCAACGGCAAGATGTACGGCCCGCTCACCCCGGAGCGGATCGACGAGATTCTGGAGAAATTGAAGACCGAATACTGTGACCTGGTGATCTGCAAATGAAGAAAAAGGACGGAGGACGGGAGCAAAACCTCGGTCCCCGGCGCACCCGCATGGCGGGCGAGACGCCCGCCCCACAGCTTTGCGGAATTTATGGCTGAGCTGCAGGCTCAAAATGGACCTTTATGTTTGAAGAAGTCTTGTTCAAAAATCGCCGGCCCGACCGCCCCGCCACGATCGAGGAGTACCGGCCGAGCGGCGGCTATGAGGCCCTGATCCGAGGCCGTGCAAGAAACGGACGCCCGAGGAGGTCCGGCAACGGTGCTGGACTCCGGCCTGCGGGGCCGGGGCGGGGCCGGCTTCCCCACCGGCCGCAAATGGTAGCTTTATCCCTGCCGATGCCGGCTTCCCCCGTTACATGGTGCCCAACACCGACGAAATGGAGCCCGGCACCTTCAAGGACCGGGTGCTGGTGAACACTCGACCCCCACCTGGTCATCGAAGGGATCATCCTGGCGGCTATGCCATGCAGCGCCCAGACAGGCTATTTCTTTATCCGGCCTTCCTACGAGACTGGACGCCCAGCTCATTGAGCGGGAAGTGGCGGTGGCCCGGGAGGCCGGCTTTTTGGGGAAGAATATCCTGGGGAGCGATTTTTCTTTCGACATGATGGTGCATCGCAGCGCCGGGCGTTACATCTGCGGCGAGGCCACGGCCCAGGTCAAGGCCATCATGGGCAACCGGGCCCACCCGATCGAAGGACCGCCACATGGCCGACCGACGGCCTCTGGGACCGGCCCACCATCGTCAACAACGCCGAGACCCTGGCCTGCGTGCCGCATCATTTTGCGGAATGGCGGCGGAGTGGTTCAAAGGCCTGGCCCGGACTAAGACCGGCGGCCGGCACCAAGCTTTTCTGCGTCAGCGGCAAGGTCAATAAGCCCGGCTGCTATGAGCTGCCCATGGGCATACCTTTCAGGGAAATCATGGAAGAGTCGGCCGGGGGGCATGTTGCCGGGCTCCGAGCTCAAGGCCTTCATGCCCGGCGGGGCTTCCACCAGCTTCATGCCCGCCAAATATTACTGACGTGGCCATGGACTTCGAACCCCTGAAGACGGTGGGCCACCGCCTGGGCACCGGCGGCCATCATGGTCTTTGACCAAAACACCTGTCTGGTGGCCGCCACCCTGAACCTGATCGAATATTTCGCCCGGGAATCCTGCGGTTTTGCACCCCCTGCCGGGAAGGGCTGCCGTATATCCGGGACCTGCTGTGGCGGATCGAGGCCGGGGAGGGCGGGAGGAGTTTATCCCCATGCTCCAGCAGATGGCCCGGCATATGGACAGCGCCTACTGCGGCTTCGCCCCCGGGGCGGCGGAGCCGGTCCTGGGCCTGTTGAACTATTTTGAGGACGAGATCCGGGAGCACATCAGCCAGCAGAAGTGTCCCTTTACCGAGGCCTACCGGCCGCACCGGAAGTTTGGTACCCGGCGGAGTAAAATGAACCATAGGGGTGCACCTGCGTGTGCATCCTCCAGGGCGGACACATAGGTCCGCCCCTACAGAGACAATATGCCCAAACTGACCATCGATCAGCGGTCCATCGAAGTCCCGGCCGGGACCAAGGTCATTGCACGCCGCCGAGCAGTTGGGGATCATGATCCCCCGGTTCTGCTACCACCCCGGCCTGGGCTCCTTCGGGGCCTGCCGGATGTGCGCCGTCAAGTTCCTGGAAGGGCCGGTCAAAGGCATCGAGATGAGCTGCATGGAAGACGCCCAGGACGGCATGGTGGTCTCCACCACCGACCCCGAGGCCATGGAGTTCCGCCGGTACGTCATCGAGTGGCTGATGATGCACCACCCCCTGGACTGCCCGGTGTGCGACGAAGGCGGCCACTGCCTGCTGCAGGACGAGACCGTTTCCGGCGGCCACGGCATCCGGCGCTACCTGGGGCCCAAGCGCACCTACCAGGACCAGTACCTGGGGGCCTTCGTCCAGCACGAAATGAACCGCTGCATCCACTGCTGGCGCTGCCGCAGTTTTTACCAGGAATTTGCCGGCTACCGGGATTACGGGGCCATGCAGATCGCCAACCGCATGTACTTCGGCCGCTACGAGAACGGGCCGCTGGAGAGCCCCTTTGCCGGCAACCTCATCGACGTCTGCCCCACCGGAGTGCTCACCGACAAACCGGCCCGCTTCATCGGGCGGCGCTGGGATTTCGAGCGGGCGCCTTCCCTGTGCCTCCATTGCTCTCTGGGCTGCAACACCATGGGCAGCGCCCGTTACCGCCAGATGTGGCGCATGGAAGGGCGCTTCAATGAAATGGTGAACGGCTACTTCATTTGCGACCGGGGGCGCTTCGGGTTTGCTTATGCAAGCCACCCGGAGCGGCCCCGCCGGGCCAGGATTGCCGGGGTGGAAGTGGAGCTGGCCGGAGGCGATCCAGGCGGCCGCAGAAAGACTTGGCCACCTCGCGGCAGCCTCCGGCCTCGGGGCCGTCGCCGGCCTGGGTTCGAGCCGGAGCAGCCTGGAGAGTCAGGCGAGCTCAAGCGGTTTTGCCGGACCCTGGGTTGGACCGAGCCCCGCTATTTCTCCGTGCCCTCGCACGGAGCGCAAGGTCAGGGCCGCGGTCTCCCGGCTGGACGCGGGCCTGGCCGTATCCCTGCGAGAGCTGGAAGCGGCGGATTTTATCCTGGTGGCCGGGGCCGACCCTTAAATGAGGCCCCCATGCTGGCCCTGGCCCTGCGCCAGGCCTGGCGGAAGGAGGGGAAAGTGGTGGTGCTGGACCCGCGGCCGGTCTCGCTGCCCTTTGAGTTTGAGCATCTGCCCGTGGCCCCGGGGCAAATCGACGCGGCCATGAGCGTGGTGGCGGCCGCAGCGTTGCAGGATAAAAATCCGGAGGATTTTGACCCCGGAGCGCAACAGTTTTTGCAGACCTTGCCTCGGGATTATGGGCTTGACCGGCAGATCGGGGAACGGTTAACCGCCATCGGGCAAAAACTGGGCGTGGCCCGGCGGCCGGTGATCATTTGCGGCACTGACGTGGTCCGGGAGTCCACCCCGGCCCTGGCCGCGGACCTGGTCCGGCTGCTCCGGGAGGCCGGTTTGAATGCCGGGCTATTTTACCTGCTTCCCGGGGCCAACGCCTTCGGGGCGGCGCTAATGTCTCGGGCCGACACCGGGCCGACGCCGCTGGTGGAAGCCCTGGAAGCCGGCGCCATCAAGGCCCTGCTGGCGGTAGAATGTGACCCCTTCTGGGACTACCCGGACCGGGAGCGCCTGGCCCGGGCCCTGAAAAAGCTGGAGTTGCTGGTGGTCCTGGACTACCTGCCTTCACCCCTGGTGCAGCGGGCGGATATCGTTTTGCCTACGCTCACCGTGTTTGAGCGGAGTCCCTCCAGCTTCGTCAACCAGGAGGGCCGCCTGCAACTGGCGCCGCCGGTGCACCTGGGGGGCAGTCCCCTGCCCCAGATCAGCCCGGAGTTGCATCCGCCCCGGACCTTCCTGAGCCACGTCCCCGGGGGCGAGCCCCGGACGCCGGGGGAGATTTTAACGGAGTTGGCCGCGGCCATGTCCCCGCCGGCGGCGCTGCCGGTCGCCGACCTCTGGGATTGGCTGGGCCGTGAGCAGGCCGTTTTCGCCAATATGGTGAATTTGTTCTCGCCGCCGCCGGGAGCGCGACTGCTGCCCGAGGCCCTTCCGGCTGGGGCCTATGCCCCGGCCGCGCTGAGTCCGCGGAGTCGCCCCCGCCGGACCACCTGGAACTGCTGTTGGTGGACTCGACCTTCGGGACGCGAAGAACTGGCCAGTTATTCCAGATATCATCCAGCAGGTGGAAGAACCGGCCCGGCTGTGCATGCATCCTGAAGATGCAGCTAAACTGGGCCTGGAGGACGGGGACCAGGTGGCCTTGCGGCTCCCGGGGGGCGAACTGAGGGTGGCGGCTCCAGGTGGCGGAAAATATGGCTCGCGGGGTCATGGTCCTGCCCCGGCATCGGCAACTGAACTGGCGGCTGGCGCCGGATTATCAGGTTTTGGTCGCCTGGGGCGACCTCGTCAAGGTGGAAAGATAATGTCGGTCTGGGTGGTCGGGGTCATCTTGTTGCTGGTCAAGCTCCTGGTGGTGCTGGTGGTCCTGCTGTTGGTGGCCGCCTACCTGGTTTACGTGGAGCGCCGGCTTCTGGGCTTCATGCAACTGCGTCTGGGCCCCAACCGGTGCGGACCTCAGGGCTTGCTGCAACCCCTCGCCGACGCGGTGAAATTGCTGACCAAAGAAGATTTCATCCCGGCCGGGGCCGACCGGGTCATCTTCCTCTATGCCCCGGCGGTGGTGGCGGGCACGGCGCTGCTCATCTTTGCGGTGGTGCCCTTCGCCCAGGGCTGGACCTTCCGGGGCCAGGACATCCCCGGGGTGGTCAGCGATCTCAACGTCGGCCTGCTCTTCGTCCTGGCGCTCTCGTCCCTCGGGGTCTACGGGGTGGCCCTGGGAGGCTGGGCCTCCAACTCCAAGTTTGCCCTGTTGGGGGCCATCCGGGCTGCGGCCCAGATGATCAGCTATGAGCTCTCCCTGGGCCTGTCCCTGGTGCCCATGGTGATGCTGGCCCGCTCTTTCAGCCTGGTGGACATCGTCCAGGCGCAGGCCCGGTTGCCGTTCATCATCTTGCAGCCCCTGGCCTTCCTCATCTTTTTCATCAGCGCCGTGGCCGAAATGAAACGCATCCCCTTCGACATCCCGGAAGCGGAAAACGAGTTGGTGGCCGGCTATCACATGGAATACAGCGGTATGCGCTTCGGGCTCTATTTTTTGGGAGAGTACGTCACCATGGTGATCCTGGGGGCCCTGGTGGCGGTCTTCTTCCTGGGCGGCTGGCGGGGGCCGTGGCTGCCGCCCCTAATCTGGTTCTTGATCAAGGTCTTGCTGGTGGTCTTCACCATCATCTGGCTTCGGGCCACCTATCCCCGGCTACGTTTCGACCAGTTGATGGCCTTCGGCTGGAAGGTGTTGATCCCCCTGGCGCTGCTGAACATCATCATTACCGGCGGTGTCATATTGGCCATGAGGTGAGGTAGCCGCAGGCTTTAGGCGGCGCCGGCCCTTTGGCCGCGAAGGAGAAGGAGATGGTCCATACTCCTGAGGTCTCTGCAGCCAGGCCCCCCGGGGCCGGGAAAAGCAGCTTCGAGCTCATCGAGCCGGCCAGGCTCCTGAGCGAGCTGCCGCTCAGACCGGGCATCACCTTCCTGGACCTGGGCTGCGGCGCCGGCAACTACACCCTGGCGGTGGCCGAGGTCATCGGGGCTCACGGGGTGGTCGTGGCCCTGGACCTGTGGCCTCCGGGAATCGAGGCCCTGGAAGAGCGGGCCGCGGCCGCCGGCCGCCGGAATATCCGGGCGGTGCTGGCGGATATCAGCAAGCTCGTCCCCCTGGGCGATCACAGTGTTGACGTCTGCCTGCTGGCCACGGTGCTCCATGACCTGGCGGAATTCGCCCTGGCCGAGGGCGCTTTGCAGGAAGCCCGCCGGGTCTTGAAGCCCGGCGGCACCCTGGCCGTGGTGGAGTTCGACAAGGTCGAAGGCCCGCCGGGGCCGCCGATGCGAATCCGGCTGGCGCCGGAGGAAGTGGAACATCTGGTCGTGCCTTATGGCTTTCAAAAGACCCGGACGGTCCGGGTTGGGCCATATAATTATTTGATTTTATTCACTAAAGCAAAGGCTTAATCTGTCTCGGAAAGAGATAGATTTTTAGGCTTTAAGTCCCCCTTTGCAAAAGGGGTATTTAGGGGGATTTTAATAGCTTGAGCAAAATCCCCCCTAGCCCCCCTTTAGAAAACGTAATTTTATACTTTACAAACCCAAATACCATGGTTATAGTATATCTAACAAGGAGATAGCCATGAGTAAGTCAATCATTTCAACCCCTCACCTGCAAAACGAAGAAGCCGCCTACACCTTTATTGAGACCATAATTTGGCCCGATGGCCCGGTTTGCCCTCATTGCGGAAGCAAAGAGAGAATCGGGAAAATGGGTGGCAAGGCTACCCGGATCGGCCTCTATAAGTGCTATGTCTGCCGGAAGCAATTCACCGTCAAGATTGGCACTATCTTTGAAGATAGTCACGTTCCTATGCATCTTTGGCTCCAGGCCATCTACCTGCTGTCTGCTTCCAAGAAAGGCTTTAGTTCTCATCAGCTTCATAGAACCCTTGGGGTTACTCTCAAGACCGCCCTGTTCATGGGCCATCGTATCCGTGAGGCCATGAGAGAGGGCGACTTAGCTCCTTTCGGCTCCAATGGCGGCACAGTTGAGGTTGACGAAACCTTTATCGGCAAAGAGGATAATATGCCAAAGCGCCGTGGCTATGCTCACAAGCGCAAAGTTCTTTCCCTTGTTGACCGGGAATCCGGCGAAGCCCGGAGTTTGGTGATTGATAACGTCAACTCCAAAACCATTATGCCGATCTTGAAAGAGAATATCGCCAAAGAAGCCAGAATAATGACCGATGATGCCGGTCAATATAAATATCTGCATGAGCATTTTGCGGAGCATGGGTCTGTTCAGCATAGCCAGGGCGAGTATGTTTCTCTGTCCGACCCCACCATTCATACTAACACCGTGGAGGGCTTTTTCTCCATCTTCAAACGTGGTATGAAGGGTGTCTATCAGCATTGCAAAAAACCTCATCTTCACCGTTATCTGGCTGAGTTTGATTTCCGCTATAGCAAGCGCATCGCCAAGGGCATTGATGATGCTGAGCGGGCTGAAAAACTCCTTGCAGGTGTTGTAGGTAAGAGGCTCACTTATCAAACGACTCATTAAAGGGGCCAAGGATGCCAAGAAAGAAGAAACCTGAACCCGATGACAAAGAGCAGTTTAACCGGTTCATTGAGACAGCCGGGCAGATAGACCTAAAGGACAATCCCCAGGAAGCCTTTGAAGAAGCTATGAGTAAGATTGTCAAAAAGAAAAGACGCCCAAAGTCGGATTGCAGCATTCCATAATGGCATTACTCCATTTACTCAATAATTCGTCTGGATATGGAGCCTCAAGATGTGATTTTTTATTATTAAATATCTTAGAAATTGGTTGAAACCCTTTTCCAAGTCCTTTATTAAGATTATCACGTCTATTGATACCCCAAGCAATGATATCAGCGGCTTGAATGACTGATAATTCCTTGGAAGAAAATGTGAGCGAACCAGCATTAATATATGGTTTTGTTTTTTTTAGTGCTATCATGGTTCGATGTGCACGCCTTACATATTCTGCGTATCTATTGCCTGCTTCCATAACAAATGCAATGTTGCCAGTATAAAAATTATCATATGCTGATTGGAAACATAAATAACCACATAACATAAAACATGCACCGTAAAGTCCAATATCTTTTTTTATATCATCATGTATATTCTTTTCAAACTGTTCATGTTTCAATGTCACTGCTATACTAATAGTCTTATGAGCATTTATAAAATTGGCTAAATCATTAAATAATGCATACCTTTGATCGTAAGTTAAGTTACCATGTCTTCCGTGTTGACCAAACTCTTTCATATGTAATGGTGGGGTAATACCATGACGTATAAGTATATCATTCCAAAGAGTATCAAAAATGAGAAAAGAGTCACGGTGCATTATTAAGCCAGCAAGAACAGCTTGAGGGCTATGTTTATCTGTTCCGCTTTCATCGAGGTAGCATGTTAAGGCCATAGCTATCTTTTGGGGGTCGTTAGAATGATGCATAACGAACCATAGGTGCTCAAGATACTCTATACTAATCACTTTACCCCCTTTTCACGGGTTTGTCAAATATAACAACCCGTTAGAAAAGGGGGGGATAAATCACAGGTCTGGCGCAAGCTTGGCTGATTTTAACCTCATGCTGAATTGTGGAGTCTCTCATGCCGGAAGTTAAAGACCCCGGGCGGAGCCGGACGAATATTTTGAGTGTGGTGGCCCGGGGCGTTGCCGGGCTGTGGCAGGGGCTCACGATGGTGCTGCGGCACCTGGGACGGCGGCCGGTCACCGAGCAATATCCCGAGTATAAGCGCTTTTTGCCGGAGCGGGCCCGGGCCCGGATCATCCTCACCCGGGACCCGGATGGCGGGGAGCGTTGTGTGGCCTGCTTCCTGTGCTCCGCGGTCTGCCCCACCAGTTGCATCTCCATGGTCTGCGGCGAACAGGATGGCCGGCGCTTCGCCCCCTGGTTCCGGATCAATTTCGCCCGCTGCATTTATTGCGGCCTGTGCGAGGAGGCCTGCCCCACCCTGGCCATCCAGCTCACGCCTTTTTACGAGTTTTGCGAGCCCGACATCCTGGCCATGGTGGCGGAGAAGAAAGACCTGCTGGTGGATCACGGCGGCAAGAACCACGAATACAACTTTTACCGCTTTGCCGGCGTGGCTATGGTGGGCGGCAAGGGCAGCCATATCGACGAAGCGGCCCCGGTGGACCTGAAGAGCAATCTGCCTTAAAGGCAGTAGTCAGTTGCCAGTGGTCAGTAGTCAGTTAAAAACCAAGAGGTTTGGGGTGAGAGGGCAAAAGACCCAGTTTGTGGGTGGGTCAATCGCCCGTAAGGAACTAGACTTGAATTTATACGGCGCCATCTTTTACCTATTAGCCGGCATCATCCTGGTGAGCACCGCCCTGGCCGTGACCCGGCGTAATCTGATGCACGCCATCGTCTATCTGGTGCTGTCTTTTTTTGCCACGGCGCTGCTCTTTTATCTGCTGGGGGCGCCGTTTCTGGCGGTCCTGGAGGTGATCATCTACGCCGGGGCCATCATGGTGCTCTTTCTGTTCATCGTCATGATGCTGGAGGTCCGGGCCTCGGAGCAGCCGATCGGCGCCTATCTGCGCAGGTGGTTGCCCGCCGCGGTCCTGGGGGGCCTGTGTCTGGCCGCGGCCTGCCTGGTGCTCGTCTGCAAGTCCGGCCGGCCCCTGCCCCTGCCGTTGGCTGCGGCTTCACCCCTGGAGTTCGGCCGCTTTCTATTCCAGAGGTACTGGTTTTCGGTGGAGATCGTCTCTTTTCTGCTGTTTGTGGCTTTGGTGGGGGCGCTGTATTTGGGCCGGCGGGAAAAATAAGGGAGTTAGGGACTAAGGGCGAACACAAGGTTCGCCCCTACGATCACAGGCCGGAGGCCTGTGCCACTAGAAAAATTATGAACACATCGTCTCTTATAGTCACGTGTTGGTTCTGGCCGGGGCCGTGTTCTTCCTGGGTGCGGCCGGTGCCGTGGCCCGGCGCAATCTGGTGATGATCCTTATCGGCGTGGAGGTGATGCTGAATGCCGCCGGGGTGGCCCTGGTGGCCGCCTCCCTGCGCTGGCAGCAGTTGGACGGCCAGGCGCTGGTGATCTTCATCATGTGCCGTGGCCGCGGCCGAAGTGGCAGTGGGCCTGGCCCTGATCGTCTATTCCCAGAGGCGCACCGGCACCCTGGATGCCGACCGCTATAACCTGATGAAGGGTTAAAGATTGATGGCCAAGGTCGGCCAGTCCCGAGGATAAAGACAGGGCGGCTCGAGAGCCGCCCCTACAAAGGTAAAATGGAAACCGTTCTCCTGCTGCTGCTGGTTTTGCCCCTGGGCGGCTTCGTGATCAACGCCGTCGTGGGGCGCTTCTTGCCCCGGCGGGCGGTGGAGGCGGTGGCCTGCGCCGCGGTCCTGGGGGCCCTGGCTGTGCCGCGGTCGCCCTGGTCCTGGCGGGCGACCGGGCCCACGACCTCACCTTCTGCCAGTGGTTCGGGGCCGGGGATTTTGCGACGGCCATGAACGTCCATTTCGATCCCCTGGCCGCGATCATGGCGCTGATGGTCACCTTTGTCTCCAGCATCATCCATCTGTACTCCGCCGCCTTCATGCGGGAGGACGCCGATTACGTCCGCTTTTTCTGCTATTTAAACTTCTTCGTCTTCGCCATGCTGGTAATTACCACGGCGGACAACCTCATTTTCGTCTACCTGGGCTGGGAAGGGGTGGGCTTCTGCTCCTACGCCCTGATCGGTTTCTGGTACTGAGGAGTGAAGCCAACGCCAACGCCGGCCGCAAGGCGTTTATCTGCACCCGCATCGGCGACATGGCCTTCGGCGTGGCCCTGGCCCTGTTCTTCGTCTCATTTCGGCAACTTCTCCATCACTTACATCAATGGCCACGCCGCCGGGCTCAGCCCGAGCCTGGCCACCATCCTGGGCCTGCTGCTGCTCTGGGCGGCCATGGGTAAATCGGCGCAACTGCCCCTGACGGTGTGGCTGCCGGACGCCATGGCCGGACCCACCCCGGTTTCGGCCCTGATCCATGCCGCCACCATGGTCACCGCCGGCACCTACCTGCTCATGCGGCTCTTTCCGCTGGTGGCGCTCTCGCCCACTGGCCATGCTGATCATCGCCGGGGTGGGCGCGGTCACCGCGCTGTACGCCTCGTTCGCCGCCCTGGCCCAATGGGACATCAAAAAGATGCTGGCCTACTCCACCATCAGCCAGGTGGGCTACATGTTCCTGGCGGTGGGGGCCGGCGACATCATCGGCGGCATGTTCCACCTGGTGTCCCACGCCTTCTTCAAGTCCCTGCTGTTTTTGGCCGCGGGCATCATCATCCAGGCCCTGGCCGAGGAGCACAACATCTTCCGCATGGGCAACCTGCGCCGCCGTCTGCCCGCGGTTTATTGGCTCTTTCTGATCGGCGCCATCTGCCTGAGCGCCTTTCCGCATGCTGGGCGGCTTTTTCAGCAAGGACCGCATCCTACTGGCCACCTTATCCATCCAGGAGCGAGTTTACAAAATCTTCTGGGCCCTCGGCCTGGCGGCGGCCTTTCTTACGCCGCTCTATACCTTCCGCATGTTCTTCGTGGCCTTTCCGGAGCGGCCCGACGGCCGCGGGGCCGAACCGATCCGGCCCAGCCCCCGGTTCATGGCTTGGGTCCTGTGGCCCCTGGCGGTCTGCGCCCTGGGCGACGGCCTGCTCAACCTGCCAGGGGGCATCGGCAAAAACTTTTTGGGCAATTATCTGGCCGTCGTCCCCGGGGCCCGGCCGGACCTGGGGGCTCCCCTGGGGACGGAATGGGCCATGGGAATTAGCAGCGCCGCCCTCGTGGTGGTCTCCATTGGCCTGGCTTATTGGCTGTACCGCCGCCGGCCGGCCCGGGAGCCGGCGCTGACAGGCTATTGGGGCCTCCTGTTTGCCGGGTTTTACCTGGACCGGTTCTATCACCTGATCTTCGTCCGGCCTTATCAGGTGTTGGCCGGATTCCTCTGGCGGCAGGTGGATGACCGTTACGATCAGCAGGTCATCGTCGGCGGCGCCCGGGCCCTCTTTCGGCCTTACCGGGCCCTGGCGCAATTCTGCTGGCGAAAGATAGACGAACTCGTCATCGATGACGGGGTGGTCAAGGCCGCCGACGGCCTGGTGACCGTCTTCCCGCGGCCTGGGGTATTGGACCACGGGGCGGCTGTCCACCTATCTGAAGATGTTGTTCCTGGGCCTGACCATCTTGTTTGCCGCGGTGGGCCTGAGCTGGTACCTGTGGTAATCATGGAGGCATGAATATGCTTCAATTTCCCATACTTACCGTCATTATCTTCTGGCCGATCCTGGGCAGTTTTGTCGTTCTGGCGGTTTATCGGCGTCCGGACCTGGTGCCGCGGGATCAGCCTGCTCGTCACCCTGGTGGAAATGGCCCTGGTGGCGGCGCTCTTCTTTCTCCACCTCCAGCCCCATGCCACATCCCAGGGCACCTGGTTACTGTTGGAGGACTATGCCTGGATTCCCTGGCTGGGGGCGCGCTACAGCCTGGGCCTGGACGGCATCAGCCTTCTGCTCCTGGCGCTGGTGGCCTTTCTGAATATCTTTTGCGTGCTGGTCTCCTGGCGAGCCATCGATTTTAAGCACGGCTCCTTCTATTTTTTCATCCTGTTCCTGGAGGGCACCCTGGCCGGCCTCTTCCTGGCCGCCGATCTACTGCTCTTTTACCTCTTTTGGGAGATCCAGATCATCCCCATGTTCTTCCTGGTGGGCATCTGGGGGCACGAGAACCGTATCCAGGCGGCCATCAAGTTCCTGCTGTACACCCTGGCCGGCAGCCTGGTGATGCTCATCGCCCTCCTGGTCCTCTACATCCTCCATGGGCAGGAGACCGGGGTTTACACCTTCTCGGTGTACCAGTTGACGCAGCACGGTCCGCTGGGGCGCACCACCGAAATCCTCTTGTTCGCCGCCTTTTTGCTGGCCTTCGGCATCAAGGTCCCACTGTTGCCGGTGCATACCTGGCTGCCCGACACCCATACCGAGGCCCCCACAGCCGGCAGCGTGGTCCTGGCCGGGCTCCTCCTGAAGACCGGGGTTTACGCCATCTTTCGGTTTGCTATCCCGTTTTTTCCCCATGGGGCGCAATACCTGGCACCGCTCTTATTAGTCCTGGGGATTGGCGGCCTCTTCTATGGCGGTTGGGTTGCTTTGGCGCAGGCCGACATCAAGCGTCTGGTGGCCTACTCCAGCATCGCCCACATGGGCATGATTATCATCGGCATCGTCATCTGGAACGCCGTAACCCTGAGCGGGGCCGTCCTGCAGATGATCAACCACGGCCTGTCCACTTCGGCCCTGTTCATCATGGTCGGCATGTTGGACGAACGCGTCCATTCCCGGAACTTCGCCGTGCTGGGGGGTCTGTGGAGCAAAATGCCGGTATTCAGCGCCTTTTTCCTGCTGTTTGCCTTGTCGTCCCTGGGCCTGCCCGGCCTCAATAATTTCGTGGGGGAGATGCTCATCCTGGTGGGCGCTTTCAAGGCCAACTGGCTGGCCGCGGTTTCGGGCTTCGTCGGCATCGTCTTCGGGGTGATCTATATCCTGCGGATGGTGCAGGATTCGCTTTTCGGCGAGCCGCGGGCCGAGCACGTCCTTTGGGACGTCAATTCCCGGGAGGTCGTCATCCTGGGCGTCCTGGCTGCGGCGGTGCTCTTTATCGGCCTGCACCCGGGGCCGGTGCTGCAATGGCTGGATCAACCCATCCAAACCATGCTGCAACAAACCACTCAATTGGCCTCAATGCGCATGTAGGTTGCGGCACAAGACGGGAGGTAAGAGTATGAAAAGTGAGCGTATACGAGTGGTGCAGGTGCCGCATCCCAATGGACCTTTGGAGCTGGTGGAGCGCGACCTTCCGGAGCCCGGTCCCGGAATGGTGCGCCTCAGGGTGCAGGCCTGCGGCGTCTGCCACAGCGACTTGGTTACCAAGGAAGGGATCTTTCCGAACATCCAATATCCTCGAGTTCCGGGGCACGAAGTTGCCGGCGTGATTGATCAATTGGGGCCGGGAGTTATGAGCTGGGAAATCGGGCAACGGGTCGGGGTCGGCTGGTATGGCGGACACTGCGGGTATTGCGATTCTTGCCGCCGCGGCGACTTCATCACCTGTCAAAACGGCCAGATAACCGGGGTCACTTACGACGGCGGCTACGCCGACTACATGATTGCAGCCGCGGCGGCGCTCGCCTTGATCCCCGACGAGCTTACGCCGGCGGAGGCGGGACCGCTGATGTGCGCCGGCGTCACCACCTTCAATGCCCTGCGGCACAGCGGGGCGCGGCCGGGCGATCTGGTCGCCGTTCTCGGCATCGGCGGCCTGGGCCATCTCGGCGTCCAGTACGCCGTCAAGATGGGTTTCAAGACGGTGGCCATCGCCCGCGGCCGGGATAAGGAGCCGCTGGCGAAGCAGTTGGGCGCCCATCATTACCTTGATAGCCTATCCCAGGACCCGGCGGTGGAGTTGACCAAATTGGGCGGGGCCCAGGCCATCCTGGCCACCGCCACCAGCAGCAAGGCCATGAGCGCCGTCGCCGGTGGTTTGGGCGCCAACGGCAAGCTGCTGATTATCGGCGCCACTATGGAACCGCTCGACATTCCGCCAATTTCATTGATTATGCGAAACCTGTCGATCGTGGGCTGGGCGTCCGGGACGTCGATGGATTCGCAGGATACCCTCGCCTTCAGCGTGCTGACCGGAGTGCGGGCCATGACCGAGGTCTTTCCGCTGGAGCGCGCCGCGGAGGCTTATGAACGGATGATGAGCGGCCAGGCCCGGTTCCGGGTCGTGCTGACTACGGAATAAAGGACCGGAGACCGGAGATTCTTGCTCCGGTCCCCGGTCTCCCGTCCACCGTTTCTGATTAAAAGGGAGAACATCGTGGAATACACTCAAATTCCTGGAACCGATCTGAAGGTATCTCGCATCGCCCTGGGCACCTGGGCTATGGGCGGCTGGATGTGGGGCGGCACCGACGAGGCTCAGGCCATCGCCACCATCCATACCGCCATCGATAAGGGCATCAACCTGATCGACACCGCGCCGGTGTACGGTTTCGGCCGTTCGGAGCAGATCGTCGGTAAGGCCCTGGCCCTCAAAAAATGCCGGGAGCAGGTCTGCATCTCCACCAAGACCGGCCTGGACTGGCAGGACGGCAAGGTCTTCCGCAACTGTGCGCCGGAGTTTATCCGCCGCAACGTGGCCGAGTCTCTCAAAAATCTGCAAACCGACTACCTGGACATCCTGTTCGTCCACTGGCCCGACCCGCTGGAACCTTTTGAGGAGACCGGCAAGGTCATGGCGCAGTTGCTGCAAGAGGGGAAGATCCGGGCCATCGGGGTGAGCAATTATTCGCCGGAGCAGATCCAGGCCTTCCAAAAAGGCGGTCCGGTGCATCTGGCCCAGCCGCCTTATAACCTCTTCGAGCGGGCCATCGAGTCGGAGCTGATGCCCTTCTGCCAGAAAAATCAGGTGGCGGTGATGGCTTACGGCGCCTTGTGCCGCGGCCTGCTGTCGGGCCGGGTCACGGCGGACCGGCAATATCAGGGTGACGATCTGCGGAAGATCGACCCGAAGTTCAAGCCGCCGCGGCTTTCGCAGTATCTGGCGGCCGTGAAACGGCTGGACGAGTTCGCCCGGAAACGGTTTGAGCGGCGGGTGCTCCACCTGGCGGTGCGTTGGGTCCTGGACCAGGGCGTCGAGATCGCCCTGTGGGGCGGCCGGCAGCCGGAGCAACTGGACCCGGTGCCCGAGATCAGCGGCTGGCGCCTGGATCAGGCCGCCCTGGACGCCATTGACCAGATACTGGCGGAAACCATTAAGGACCCGGTGGGGCCGGAGTTCATGGCGCCGCCCAGCCGGGAGCGAAAATAGACGGGAGACGGAGGACAGGAGCATAACTTCGATCCCCGATCTCTTTAATTAAGTGACCAAGCAATGGTAACGAACCATGCCCACTGATTGGCCGGGGCTGCTCCCGGTGGTTATCCTGGCCGGCGGCGGCACGATCATCTTCTGCGCCGGGGCCTTCTGGCGGCGTCTGCCCGAGGGGGCGCTCTTCGCCCTGGCCTTGCTTAGCGCCGCGGCCGCCGGGGCCGCGGCCCTCCGGCTAACCCCGGCTAACCCCACCTTCGAAGGCATGCTGGACCTGGGGGGCTACGCCCGGTTTTTCACCTGCCTGTTCATGCTGATCACCCTTCTGACCTGCCTGTTCCTGCGGCAGTATGCCCGGGCCCGGGGCTTTGCCGGCGATGAACTTTACGGCCTGGTCCTCTTTGCCGCCCTGGGCATGGTGCTGGTGGCCGGGGCCTTGAACTGGGTCGTCTTCTTTTTGGGGTTTCAGCTCATCTCCCTGTCTTTGTATGTGCTGATCGCGGTGCGCAAGGGTGAGGCCGCTTCCAACGAGGCGGGGCTGAAATATTTCATCATGAGCGCCGTGGCCTCGGCCTTCCTCACCTTCGGCATTGCTTTGCTCTACGCCGCGAGCGGCACCCTCCAGGTGGCCGGCTCCCTGGCGGCTCTGGCTAATCCCGACGACCTGCCGGTGGTCCTCCTGGCCCTGGCCCTGATCCTGGTGGGGATCGGCTTCAAGACCTCCCTGGCGCCCTTTCACCTCTGGACCCCGGATGTCTACCAGGGGGCCCCGGCCCCGGTGACCGCCTTTCTGTCCACCGGCTCCAAGGTGGCCTTGTTTGCCGCCCTGCTGCGCTTTTCCTGGCTGGCGGCCCCACCGGTGTGGGCTTATTGCCTGCCGGCCCTTTGGGTCCTGGCGGCCCTCACCCTGATAGTGGGCAACGTCACCGCCCTCTATCAGACGCAAATCAAACGCCTGCTGGCTTACTCCTCCATCGGCCAGATGGGCTATCTCTTCATGACCCTGCTGGCGGTCAAACAGGGTGGTCTGCCGGCCCTGATGTTTTACCTGGCGGTCTATGCGGTCATGGACCTGGGGGCCTTCGGGTTGATCGGCAGCTTGTCGCCGGCTGAGAAGCAGTCCGACCGGGACGATTTGACCGACTACCAGGGGTTGGGTTATTCCCAGCCCTGGCGGGCGGGCCTCCTGGCCCTCTGCCTCGTCTCCCTGGCGGGGCTGCCGCCCACGGCCGGCTTCATGGGAAAATTCGCCCTGTTCCGGGCGGTGCTGCACTCCGATTACGTAGTCCTGGCGGTTATCGGCATCCTGACCGCCATCATCTCCCTTTATTATTATTTTAAAGTAACGGTCTCGCTCTACATGCAACCGGCCGGGGCCGGGTCGGCGGCGCCCAGGGGCGATCCGGCGGCGGGCCTGGCCGGCGGCGTGATCCTGCTGCTGTTGCTCTGGCTGGGCCTGGCGCCGTCGGTCCTGTTCGACCTGGTCGACCGGCTGGCGAAGGCCCTGACGGGCCAGTTCTGAACAGCCCGCCTCGCTACTCCAGATTTTTCTCTCAAAAACTGGCAATTCCTCAATCCCAGACTTAACTTGTAAAACGTCACGATAGGCTTCCGCCGGACGGGCATTGGATCGTTCCGGCAAAAAATTCTTAATGGAAATAGACAATGAAGAGCACTGTTAAGACCATCCAACAGGACTTCCAGGTAAGCTTTCGCTACCCGGTACACTTCACCACCGGCCTGTTCGATTTGGAGAATCCCCTGTTTCAGGAGGTCATCCGGGCCGGCGGCGGCGACCTGCCCAAAAAGGTGCTGGCCGTGGTGGACCGCGGCCTCTACCGGCATCATCCCGGGTTGCTGGCGAACCTCGAAGAATATTGCCGGGAACACGCCGAGGTCATCGCCCTGACCGGCGGCGCCTTTGCTTTTGCCCGGCGGCGAGGCGGTG
>CAVPBF010000007.1:0-3868 GCA_963701845.1 uncultured delta proteobacterium
CGTCGAGATCTTCGGCACCGTGGCCCTGCCGGCTCTGCTCCTGACCTTCAAGGAGGTGCGAACCAGCGAAAAGGGACTCTTCTGGGCCGCGGGCCTCTCAGCCTTCGGGGTGGTGCTGAACCGCTTCAACGTCAGCCTCACCAGCTACGGGGGCTACCGGCAATTCAGCTACTTCCCGTCCTTCATCGAGATCATCATCACCCTGTCCCTGTTGGCCCTGGGCATCGTCATCTTCGACCTGGGCCGGAAATACCTGCCCATCTACAAATCGGAGCTTAGTGGGGAGGCGCATTAGGCTAGTTGTCAGTGATCAGTGGTCAGTGATCAGCAGGGGCGGGTTTTAATCCCGCCCCTGTTCATTCCTACCCCCGAAATCCATTTTGCCGAAAAATATTTGAACCATTTCTGGTCAATTCCTCCTATAGTTATTATGCTTATCGAAAGAAAGCCAGCGGGCCGGGATTTTGCCGGTCCGGAAAGAGAGGAAGAATGAAACCAAAAGTGGGATTTATGGGACTGGGCATCATGGGCTCCGCCATGGCCGCCAATATCCTCAAGGCCGGCTACCCCTTAATGGTCTATAATCGCACCCCTGACAAGACCGAACCTTTAGCCAGACTGGGGGCCCGGGTGGCCGCCACCCCCAGGGCCCTGGCCGAGGACGCGGCGATCATCATCGTCATGGTCACCGGGCCCGAGGCCATTTACGAACTGCTCTTCGGCCCGGAGGGCGCGGCCGCGGCCTTCGGCCCGGAGCAGGTGTTCATCAACATGAGTTCGGTGGCGCCCAGCTTCACCCTGGAATTGGGGAAAGAACTCGCCCCGACCGCCATCCGGTTCGTGGACGCCCCGGTCTCGGGCACCAAGAAGCCCGCCGAGGACGCCCAACTCGTCATCCTGGCCGGCGGCAACCGGCAGCGGGTCCAGGAGCTGGAGCCCCTGTTCCTGACCATGGGCAAGAAGGTGGTTTACTGCGGCAAGACCGGCCAGGGCTCGATGATGAAGATGTTCATCAACCTGCTGCTGGGCTTGATGATGGAAGGCTTCGCCGAGTCCCTCAACTTCGGGCGGCTGGGCGGCCTCGACCTGGAGGCCATGCTGGACGTGGTCGCCTCCGGCGCCATGAACGCCCCGATGTTCCAGGTCAAGGCCGCGAATTTTAAGGCCAAGAACTATCCGGCGGCCTTTCCCCTGAAACACCTGGCCAAAGACGCCAAGTTCGTCCTGGATACGGCCTATGAGCTGGGCGCCCCGGTGCCCGCCGGGTTGACGCTGCTCCACCTCTACCGCCTGGGCGTGGCCCAGGGCTGGGGCGACGAGGACATCTCCGCCATCATGCGGGTCATGGAGCACCTGAGCGGGAAATAAGGAAAAAGATATTGGGGGAGGGGGAAAGGGCCGAAGGCCCTTTCCCCCTCCCCCAAACCCTCTCCCCCAATCCCATGAATTGTAAAAAGAAAAAGGCAAGGCCAATAGCCCTGCCTTTGGTCCGAAATGGCGATGCATTTGTAGCCGCAGGCTTTAGCCTGCGCCGGGGCCTGTGTCACCAGACCTTAATTCAAACGTCAACAGCTTTGGAATAAGCGACAATGGCCTCCCGCATGTTGGCCTCCAGGGTCGGAAAATCCGGAGCCTGGGTATAACACCCCGGTAGTTCCACCACTTCACCCACCAGCCAGCTACTCTCGGGTATCTCTTTCGATCACAATGGTGAAGGACTTCTTCATATAAGCGCTCCTCCTCCCACGATCATTATGCCAAGAATGCAGAAAATCGCAAGTTAAATAGCAACTTAGACTGATTACTCACCCATACTTGCCGGTAATATAATCCTCGGTGCGGGTTTCCTGGGGGCGGGTGAAAATCTGCTCGGTGGCGCCGAACTCGATAAGTTCGCCCAGGAACATGAAGCCGGACACGTCCGAGACCCGGGCCGCCTGCTGCATATTGTGGGTGACGATGATGATGGTGTAGTCCTTCCTCAGTTCCTGCATAAGCTCCTCGATCCGCAGGGTGGCCATGGGATCCAGGGCCGAGCAGGGCTCGTCCATCAGCAGGATTTCCGGCTCCACCGCCAGGACCCGGGCGATGCAGAGCCGCTGCTGCTGTTCTTCGGTGAGTCCCAGCGCCGAGGCCTTAAGCCGGTCCTTAACTTCGTCCCACATCTCCACCGCATTAAGGGAGCGCTCCAGGATTTCGTCCAACTCGGCTTTCCTGGGCCCGCCGTGGAGCCGGGGTCCAAAGGCCACGTTGTCGTAGATGGACAGGGGAAAGGGGTTGGGCCGTTGGAAGACCATGCCCACACTTTGGCGCAGCTGGGTGAGAACGACCTCGGGGCCGAAGATGTCCTGGCCGTCGATAAGGACCTGGCCGGTGATCCGCACCCCGTCGATGAGGTCGTTCATGCGGTTGAGGGTACGCAGGAGGGTGGATTTGCCGCAGCCCGAGGGGCCGATGGGGCGGTGATGGTCTGTCGCGGAAGCAGGCGTCGATATCTTTCAGGGCATGAAAGGCTTCGTAGAAGAGATTGAGGCGCCGGAGGATGATAATGTCCGGTGAGGCAGCACTGGAGGGGCGTTATCCGAAGCGGCCGGAGATATAGTCATCAGTGCGTTTGTCTATCGGGACGGTGAAGACCTGCTTGGTTTCCCCGATTTCGATGAGATTGCTCATCAACAGAAAAGCCACCCGGTCGGTGGCCCGGGCAATCTGCTTGGTATTGTTGCTCACCAGAACGATAGTATAATGCTTTTTCAGTTGAAACAAGGTCTGTTCGATTTTGGCGGTGGAAATGGGATCGAGGCCGCTGGTGGGCTCGTCCAGGAGGATAACTTCGGGCTGCATGGCCAGGGTGCGGGCCAGACAGAGACGCTGCTGCTGGCCGCCGGAAAGGTTCAAGGCCGAATCGTGGAGGCGGTCTTTGACTTCGTCCCACAACCGGGCGGCCCTGAGGCTGGTTTTCCACCAGGTCTCGTCAAACTCGGGACCGACTCTCTTGCCGGACAGGCGGGGGGCCAGGGCCAGGTTTTCGTAAATAGTGCGGGGCAGGGGCCGGCCTGCTCAACACCAGGCCCACCCGGCAGCGCAGGCACACCAGGTCGCCGACCGGGGCCAAAATATCTTCCTCGTCCACCGGGTCCCGCCCGTAACCCGGATGCCGTTAACCAGATCGGACAGGCGGTTTAAAACCTTGAGGAGCGTGCTTTTGCCGCTCTGGGCCGGACCCATGAGGCCGAAGATCTCCCGGGGCCGAACGTCCAGTGACCCGGTCCAGGGCCTGAAAATCGCCATAAAAAAAGGACAATGCCTCGATGCGGATTTTGACTGGGGGCTGGTCGTTCATCATAATCTAAGGTGTGGATTCCTCCTGGCAGGCCAGGGGCAGGATGACCCCGGCGCCGGGAAAGAGCGGGCAGGACTCGGGAAAGTCCTCCAGGGACAGGTCCTTGATGCTTTTATAAGCCCGGGCCTGCTCATCCGGCTTGGGTCCCCCCGGCCGCTCCTGGAGATAGGAATAAATCCGGCCCCGGAGAAATTCCCCCCGGCCGTTCAGCTCCACCCGGAGGATGGGGGCGTAGCCCAACTCCCCGGTGAGGTTCATGCCTTTGTAGGTGCAAAAATTCCCCAGACTGTAGGCAATCAGCCGGCCTTCATAGACTTCCAGGGCCCGGGCGACATGGGGCCCATGACACAGGATCAGGGCGGCGCCCCGGTCGATGGCGTCGTGGGCGAATTTAACCGAGTTGCCCCGGTCCTCGTCCAGGAACCATTCCGTGGCATCGGCCACGTGCTGGGCGCCGCGGCCCTCGGCGCCGACGTGGATGGAAACCAGCAGGAGCTGGTATTTTTTGGCCAGGGCGGCGATCTC
>CAVPBF010000008.1:0-258196 GCA_963701845.1 uncultured delta proteobacterium
CGTGAGCCGCAGCGTCAAAGCCCAGGCGGCGGCCGGCAGCAACATCACAACGCCCAGAATCGTGGCTAACGGGCGGACCGGCAGTCCCAGGTCGAGCGCTACCCCCGCGGCATAACTGCTGGCCGAAATCGTCACCATCAACAAGCCCAGTTCGGCCGCGAAGACCCGGCCGCGAAAACGGTCCTCGGTATGCATCTGCAACAGCGTGCTGGAGAATACCCAGTTGCTGGATGAGCCGGCATGGGCCACGATCACCGCTGCCATGGCCAACCCCGCCGATGTCACCCGGCCCAGGCAGAGATAGCCGGCCGAAGCCAGCAGGAACCCGTACAGGATGCCGCTGCGCAGCCGCGCATGCCGGTTGGCGGCCCAGCGCCCGCTGATCAACGGTCCTAACAGCGCGCCGACCCCGCGCGCGCCCATCAGCAGGCTCATGCCCAGCATGGCGCCGCGGGCGGCGTCGAAGCCCGGAATCTTCACGGCGAAGACGCGCTCGCCCAGAATCGGCAGCAGAACGTTATTGGCGCCCAGCAGGCCGCCGCCGCACTTCACGAACACCGTGGCAAACAGGCGTGGGTCGGCGCGGATATAGCGGAAGCCCGCCAACACCGGGGTGAAATCCAGGCAGTCGCGGACGCGCAGCGGAGCCAGACCGGCGGTGTGCGGCTCGCGGAAATTCATCCGCCGGATCAGCCACGCCGAGGCCAGGAACGACACCGCATTCAGCACGAAGACCGCGTCGCGGCCCAACAGCACGGCCGTCACGCCGCCCAGGGAAGCGCCGGCCGCCAGGCAGAACGACCAGGTGATGGAAGCCAGCGCATTGGCCGCCAGAATCTCGTTTTCGGCGACGATGTTCGGAATCACCGCGCTGTGCGCCGGCTCGAAGAACGCCGCGCCCACCGTCTCCAGCAGCAGCAGCGGATAGACCAGCCACACCATCCCCGGCGTGCGCACCAGCAGCATGCCCAGCACGATGAAGAAGCGCCCGATATCCGCGACAATCATAATCCGCCGGCGGCTGATGCGGTCGTTGAACACTCCGGCCGTGGGCGCGACGAAGGTTTGCGGCAGCACTTGCAACACCACCGCCAGCCCCACCGATTCCGCGCGGTTGCCGGTCAACTCCAGCAGCAGGTGGTACACCGCCAGGGCGTAAAACCAATCCCCCAGCTCGCTGATGATCTGCGCCGTCCAAAGCAGACGGTAATTGCGGTTGCGGAGGATCTGGCGATAGGTGGCCAGCATGGGTCAGATGTACAGGCCCATGCGTTGTTTCACCAGCCGGACGGTATCGTTGGCGATACCGGAGACGCGTTCGGCGCCTTCGCGCAAAACGCCCGGCCAGATAACCAGGCTCGGCGATAATCTCGCGGTAGCGTTGCTGGAAAGGCTCGAGCTGGGCGATCACCATGTCCGCCACCTGCTTTTTCAGATCGCCGTAGCGCATGCCGGTGAAGCGCGGTTTCATTTCGTCGTCGCTCGCGCCCGAAAAAGCCTGGTAGATGGTGAGCAGGTTCAGCACGCCCGGCCCGGCGGTTTCGAAATCCACCGCGGGGTTCGAATCGGTGGTGGCGCGCATGATCGTCTTGCGAATTCTGTCCGGCGGGTCCAGCAGCGCCACCGCGTGGTTGGCGCCGGTGGCCGACTTGCTCATCTTTTGCGCCGGATCGTCCAGCCCCATCACCCGCGCGCCGACCGCCGGAAGGCTGGTGCCCGGAACCACGAAGGTGTCGCCGTACAGCGAGTTGAAGCGCTGCGCGATGTCGCGCGTCAGTTCCAGGTGCTGGGCCTGGTCTTCGCCCACCGGAACGATGCCCGCTTGATAGAGCAGGATATCGGCGGCCATCAGCACGGGATATTGCAGCAGCCCATCGCCCACCGATTCCTGCCTGGCGGCCTTGGCTTTGTACTGCGTCATGCGTTCCAGCCACCCCACCGGCGTTACGCAGGTCAGCATCCACGCCAGTTCGGCATGGGCCGGCACCGCCGACTGCACCATGATGGAGCAGACCTTGGGGTCGATGCCCGCCGCCAGGTAGAGCGCGGCTATCTCCTTGATTTTGGCCCGCAGCTCCGCGGGCTCCTGGAAGAGCGTGACCGCATGAAGATCGACGATGCAGAAGATGCACTCGTAATCGTGCTGGATGCGCACCCAGTTCTTGAGGGCGCCCAGGTAGTTGCCGATATGGAGATTTCCGGACGGCTGCATGCCGGAAAAGACGCGCGTTTTCATGGTAGAGGGCCGAGAGTAACCTTATCGTAAGGGATTTCGATACAATGGCGCGAGGCAGGCCCCGCCCGCGGCGGAGTGAACTCGTGCTTACATGGTAGGAGACACGGGGGCAAACGTATCACTGGGAATTTCGAAGTCCGGGTGGAGAAGCTGGTTTACGGCGGCGACGGTCTGGCGCGCCTGGACGGGCGCGTGGTCTTTGCGCCGTTCGTGCTGCCGGGCGAGCGCATCCGGGCTGCGCGCGGACAGCGAGAAACCGGGCATGGTGCGCGCCCGCACCCTGGAAGTGCTGGAGGCCGCGCCCGAGCGCGTCGCCGCCGATTGCGAAGCCTTCGGGCGCTGCGGGGGCTGCCATTACCAGCACGCGCCTTACCAGTACCAGCTCGCCGCCAAGCGCGCGATTCTGGAGGAAGGGCTGCGCCGCGTCGGTAAGATCAGCCCGCCGGACGAAATCGCCGTGGTCGCCGCCCAGCCCTGGGGCTATCGCAACCGCGTGCAGCTTCATATTGCGGGTGGCCGCATCGGATACCGGGAGAGCCGCTCGCACCGTGTCTGGGGAATCGCCCGCTGCCCCATCTCCTCGCCGCGCGTCAATCAAGCCATCGCCGCGCTCAATGAGATGATCCGCGACCCGCGCTGGCCGCGTTTCGTACAGACTCTGGAGGTCTTCACCGACGAGCAGCAGGTCCAGGTCAACGTGCTCGAGACCGACCGGCCGGTGGCCCGCCGGTTCTTCGACTGGTGCGCGAAAGGATCCCTGGCCTGGTGGAAGGCGCCCTGGACTACCGCAGCGAATTCCGCGTCAGCAGCAATTCTTTTTTCCAGGTGAACCGGTTTCTGATCGATCGCCTGGTGGAAACGGCCATCGCCGGCGCGCAGGGGGAATCAGCTTTGGATCTCTATGCCGGCGTCGGCCTGTTTTCCATGGCTCTGGCGCGCCGCTTCCAGCGGGTGACCGCGGTCGAGTCCGGCGGCGGTGCGGTGCGCGACCTGCGTTTCAACGTGGAGCGCGCCTCGCTCCGCGGCGTGCATGCCGAGCAGGCGGCCGCCGAAGTCTTTCTGCAGAAGCCGATGCGGCGGCCCGATTTCATCCTGGTCGATCCGCCGCGCTCCGGTTTGGGCAAGACCGGAGTCGAGCGGCTGTGCGCCATCAAAGCCCCGCGTTTGACCTTGGTGGCGTGCGACCCGGCGACCCTGGCCCGCGACTTGGGCGGCCTGTTGGCGGGGGGCTACCGTCTCGACAAGTTGACCATCGTCGACCTGTTCCCGCAAACCTTTCATCTGGAGACCGTCGCGCAGTTGTCCATCTGATTCCCATGAGCCCTTCCGAACCATTCCTGTCGCGTGCCGCGCGCTGGCTGACCTTTGCTTCGGCGGCCTGCATTCTTTTCTCGATTGCCGCGTCGCAGATCCTGTTGGCGCTGGCCCTTGCGGCTCTGCTGCTGTCCGGCGACAAACTGCGCCTGCCGCGGATCAAGTGGCCTCTCGCCCTATTCATGCTGGGCACGGTCATCTCCCTGGCGTTCTCCGCGGATCCGGCCGCCGGCTTGCCGCAGATTCGCAAGTTCTACGTCTTTTCCGAGCTGCTGGTGGTGTTTTCCTGTTTGCGCGCGCCCGACATGCCGCGATGGCTGTTTCTCACCTGGGCGGGCTTCTCCAGCATCACCGCCATTCGCGGCTTCGCGCAGTTTGCGGGCAAGGTGCAGCAGGCCCACGCGCTGGGCCAAAACTTTTATGACTACTACGTCGGCGAGCGAATCACCGGCTTCACCAGCCACTGGAACACGTTTTCCGCCGAAGAGATGTTCGCGCTGATCATGTTGGGCGCGTTTCTGTTTTTCGCGCCCGTCGTGCCGGAAGCGGCTCTGGGTCTGGGTGCTGTGCGCCTTCCTGATGCTGCTGGCCGTGCTGCTGACCGAAACGCGGGGCATCTGGATCGCCACCGCCGTGGGGGGACTTTACCTGCTGTGGTTCTGGAATCGCAAGATGGTGCTGCTGGTGCCGGCCGTGGCTCTGGCCGCCATTCTGGTCTCGCCGCCCCATTCGCGAACGCGTCGAATCCCTGGTCAAGCCCCGCGATGTCGACTCCAACGCGTTTCGCCTGGTCGCCTGGCGCACCGGCATTCCGTATGATCGAGGCGCATCCCTGGCTGGGCATCGGGCCCGAAGGCGTCAAGTATCACTTCGACGATTGGGTCCCACCCGACGTTCCCCGGCCGCTGCCCGCGGGCTGGTATGGCCATCTGCACAACATCTATCTGCAATACGCCGCCGAGCGCGGCATTCCCACCATGCTGGTGATGATGTGGCTGCTGGTCCAGATCCTGGTCGATTTCTGGCGCGGCCTTCGCTCTTTGCCGCCGGGCCGCAGCGACCGCCGGTTCCTGCTGCACGGCGGAATTGCCGTGGTGCTGGCGACGCTGGCGGAAGGTTTCGTGGAGTACAATCTGGGCGACAGCGAGGTGCTCACCATGTTCCTGGTCGTAGTGGCTTGCGGATATCTGGCCCTGGAGAAGCCGAGCCGTCCGAGGATCCGCTGTAACCTAGTCCCCTGGAACTGAGAACGTCGCGGACCGGCGCGCAGGGGCAGGCCATATCCAATCAGGCAGAATTGATCCAGCGCGAACAGCACCACCGATTCCACGCCGGCTGCCAGCGCCAGGTTGCCGCTCCTTGTCCCACGGCGTCGTGTAGTCGCTGATGCCCACCAGGTGGCTGCTTTGCGAGGCGGGGAATCCCAGCTCGCCGGCAGCTCGATCGATTGCCGCGCCTGGTTCAGATCGCGGTCGCCCGTGTAAGTGAAGTTTTCGGTCTTCAGACACGCCAGATTGGCCGGCGTCCACTCCGCGGCCGGATAGTTGATCGATCTGGTTCAGCGCGCGTGTCGTTCACGTCCGGCGGATACAGCACTTCGAACCGCGTAGCCGGCCTGCGACTGCCGCACAAACGCCATCACTGCCTGCGTGAACGTGCCGATCAGGCCCGGCAGAAACGCGCATTCGTCCGGATACGCGCTGCGGGCTCGGCATTCTGGCTCGCAATCACCGCCATCGCCCGCCCATACGCCGCCTGAAACGCCGAAGTCGTGTAGGCGTCGTAAAATGGCATGCCCCGGAACTCCTGCGCCCCCGCGAAGTACCACCATTGGACTTCGCCGAACTGCAGATAGGGTGCCACTCCCGCCTGCAGCCATGAGTCCCGCCATGTCCGCGTAGACCTGCTGCCAGAATGCCGTGCTGGCCGGCCCGAAGTTGGTCTGCAAAGCCGGCGTGTTCAGCCAGGCCGCGCTGCCGTCCGGATAACGTTGCGCGATCCCGTAGCGACGGTGTCGTCGCCGTTGCCTAATTCCATGCTGAACGACGCCGTCACCCCGATCCCGTAGCCCTTCAGCGCCTGCAAAGAAGCTCAGGCTCCAGTCGCGCGCGGCGCGGTTCATCCGCGGAGTTGCCGTCAGGTCCGTGAGCCACTTGCCGTCCGCGCCGCCTGCCAGCGTGCCGCTCACCTGGGCGCTGAGCCCGGTGGTGTCCGTGGTGTTAGTGTTGACGGTGATACTCATCCCGTTGCCGGCCGAACCCATGGCCCGCGAGGTGATCGTCAGGACCGCGCCGTTGGCCTGCGCCCAAACGCCCGTGGAGCCGGCATTGATCAGCAGCGCGAAACACGTCGCGATGCTCTCCGCCGTGTCGCCGATCAGATTCAGGTGGTCAATTTCGTGGTCAATGTCCGTCGGGCCTAGCCAGACCGATGTGATTTTGCCGAATTCCGGCGCTCCCGCGAAAGTGATCGTTGCCGTGGCATACGTGATTCCCCGGGCAGACACAATTCGTAAAACCACAACGCGCCGGCATAGTGATTGGCCCGGCCGTGAAAACCCAGCGTGTTGATCAGCCACGCCGTCCGTTCCGGCGCGATCGCCTGCGAATGCAGCGTGTCCCAGTCCGTCGCCAGCGAGGTCGTGGCTGCCGGATTGAACACCGGCAGGTGGACGCTCGGCACCGCAATTTCCAGAAAATCGAAATAGAAGCAGCGTCCCGGCGCGTCCCGTATGCGTGACCGTGACGGTATGCTGCGCCTGCCCCGCCATCTGCCCCAGCGGCATCCGTACCAGCACATCTTCCAAGGCCAGCTGCCAGATTGATCGAAACCGCGGCGCACTCGCCGTCCACCTGCACCGAAATCTGGCCGCCGGAGCCAATCATCCGTGTCCCCAGGTACAGCGTGTGTGCGCTGGCCAACGAGTAACTGCACTCGATCTTCGATCCCGGCGACGTCGTCCAATGAATCGATCCGCCCGAGTAGTTGCCCCTGCTCCTCGGCTCCAGGTGCCCTGGTACGAAACTGCCAGGTCGTCATCCTCGATACGCCTGCTGCCCGGTCCCGCCACGCTGTATACTGCAGCTTCGTTCCGCTGACGGTCCAGTTGCCACCGCCACCGAGAACTCGCTTCGCGCAAAATTGCCAGGTCTGCAAGATCCGCCGCCCACGTCCATCGCAGCTTCCGCACATTGTTCGTCGGCACCGTGTGCCGCCGTTGACATCCGTCAGGCTGCTGAAATTCAGGTTCACCTGCCAGGTCTGCGGGCGATACCCCGCCGTCGAACAGCCCCCATCGCCGCCGGGCCGTCCACGATTCCGTCCCCGCCCCGTGCACCGTTCCGTATACTCCGATCCGGTTTCCGTTCGATCCCGGACGCATCCCTGTCCCAGGTAAGTCAGCGTAATTTGCGTTCCGCTGGACGTGGCGCTCACCTGCCCGGTCGCCTGATTCGCCGTGATCGTCGCCGCCAGCGCGCTGACCGCGCTGGCCAGCGTGTCGCCGGCGGCAATCTGGTAGTTGAAGTGCTGATCCAGCCAGGCGAGTTCGATGTAGTCCCCCGCTGTCGCCGTGCCCTGCAACTCGAACTGCACCGTCGCGTGCGTGTAACTGCCGACCGGCGTCGCGTAGTTCATCAGCGGCACCTTGATAAATCGTCTCTGTTCCACCGGAATCCGCCCAGATCCGCAGATACGGCCAGTCCACCGTCGGCATAAGCGTCGAATCCAAGGGGATGCAATTCGTGCGCGTCTCCTGGTAACTGAGCTGCAGGCCGCTCAAGTCGCCGTCCGGCAGATTGCGCAGCGCCGGATGTTCGAACACATTGTCGCGGTTCCACTCCACCACCGCCCAATCGAACTGCTGCCGCCAGCATCCCGAAACCGTGAATCCCGTTGCGCTGGTCTGCGCTCAGAGCCGCCACTGCCGACGGCTGCTAGAAAGTAGCACTGCAGGTCCCGGTCCGGCCGCAGTTTGGAAAGTTGTTCCGCCATCAGAGTCGAATCAGCACCGTGAGGTCCGCTCCTGGATAGGTCTGTCCCACCGACAGCACCGCCAGCGTGACCTGCGCGCTCGGCTGCGAGCGGCGGCAGCGCTGAACCCCGCCACGCTGTTGGAAACGATCATGCCCCGCCGCGAAACGTCAGCTGGCAATACGCGCGATCCGTTCACGTTCACCTGGAGTTGCACCGCCGCATCCGCCGCCGTCCCCAGCACGGCGAACACATCCCGCACCGAATGCGCCGCCTCCACCACCAGCGCCGGCGCCACCGACTGATCCACCGCCAGGAACCCGTCCACCTGAATCGAGTACTGCCCGCCCGACAGCGTCCGCAGCCCGTTGTCCACTGACTGCGTCAGGCAGATCGCCGCCGCCGGGCTGTTGCCCTTCTCGTTGGTGACGAACAACTCGCGCGCTCGCCACCCGCACGTCCGGCAGCGACATCGGATAAGCTCCAACTCCCGCTGTAGGGGCTGCCGAAGAAATCCGCCGGAAACGGCGCAATCACCGTCTTGCTCGCCAGCGTATAAACCGCCGCTTGCGCGGCATGCGCCGCCGCTGTCTGCCGTGCATCCCGCGCGTCACCGTGTACTGCGTCCCGTTGTTCGCCACCGCCGTCACCTGGATCACTTCCGCATCGATCTGCATCATGCTCCCCGCCTGCGCCGTCCCCGCGACGTTCAGTGTCAGCGTCGTGTCGCCCGCTGCCATCGCGTTTGCCAGCACGGTCGCCGGCGCGCCCTGCAGTTCGTCCCAGTAGTAGCATCGTCAGCGTGCCCGCCGAAATCGTCGCCGTGTTTGTCAGGTCGGTGAACGAAACGCCGCTCAGTTCCACCGTTCCGCCGCCTTGCCCGGCTCCCAAGCCCGAAGAACGGCGCCGGCGGCGCTGCCGCGTCCGTGCATCCCGCTGCCGCCGATCTGCCACCGCGTCACCGTCGATAGCTGCCGGCGCGCACTCCAGGTCGTTGACGTTGGCCGCGCGTCCCGTCATCTGCACCGTTTCGCCCGCCCGGTTCGGAATCGCGAACTGCACCGGGCTGCTCTTAGCCAGCGCGCCGAAATGCCACCCGCTCTCCGCCACCACGAAGAAACTGGTCGCGTCCGGCTCCACGGCCCACGCCGGCGATACCGTCAAGTCGGTCGCCGTCGTTGGCCGCGATCGCCTGCTCCTGCCCCGCCCCGTGTCCCCGCGTGATCCGCACCGTCATGCCGCGGTACCGGTTGGCCGTCATCTGCAGCGTGCCGTTTCCCACCGTCGTCGGCGAGTGAATCGTCACCGCGCATCTCCGGCTGCAGTTCCATCCGCCAATAGAAATTCGCATGAT
The DNA here is from genome assembly GCA_963701845.1 of uncultured delta proteobacterium. GTDB lineage: Bacteria > Desulfobacterota > Desulfobaccia > Desulfobaccales > 0-14-0-80-60-11 > JAPLJC01. Next base: position 8,877 of record CAVPBF010000008.1, read on the forward strand.
CGAAGTTGGGGTCCGGCGGCGCAATCAACTGGTTGCTGAGCCCGGTGTCCGTGAACTGCGCGGCGATCGCCTGGTTCGACGCGATCCGGAACAGTTGCGCCGGCGTGCTCCCGCGATACACGTTGAAGCGCAGCCGTGCCCGGCGCAAAGCTCAGGCCGCCAAGCGTCACGCTGCTCCCATCGCTCAGTGATCAACGCCGGCACGATGAACGAGAGCCCGCTCTCGTTTCCCGACGCTGTCCACCCCCGAAACCGCGTAGTAAAGCGTCTGCGCCGCCGCTCAGCGTCCCGCCCGGTCCCGATCGTCGCCGCCAGGCTCACCAGCGGCATGCCCGGTCCCGCCGACGCTGGCGACGGCCGGCGCGATGAAGCTCACCGACACGGCTCGTCTGCACCGTGCCGTCGCTGCTCGTGGTGTCCGACTCCACGACGCCGAACTGGATGTTGCCTTGGCATCCAGCACGCTGCCGAGCAGCGGCCTCGGAACGCCGACTGCCGGCGTTGCCCTGCTGCGCCGGCCCCCGCTGCCGACGTCACCTGCCCGTTCGTGTCCGCGTACCACGCATCGTCATGAATCTGCGCCGTGATCGTCGTGGTCCGGTAGTTCGTCGCCGGCGAGATCTTCAGCACCCGAAACGGCTGCCGGTTGAACCCTTCCTTCAGGTAGGTTACGGTGATCAGATCGCCCGGCCGGATTCCGAAGGCCCTCACGCTCGTCTCGAACTCGACGTACGTGTTGCCGCGGACCGACTTATCCAGGTTGAACTTCAGGATCCGCGCCGCCTGGTCGTAGTTCGGGATCCCCAGCGCCATCAGCGTCTGCGTCACTTCCTGCCCGCAGCGCGCCACGTCGTCCGGATCCACCAGCGAGTAACTGTCCTGCTGGTATCCGTTCAGCGCGTCCTGAAACTCCACCGTAAGCAGGTTCGGCGTGTCCGCGATGCTGCGCGATAGACACCGTCACGCTCGGCTCGCCGTTCGGCTTCCGCAGGATCCCCGAAAACCCGTTGCTGCCGTCGCCGAATTCGTAGCTCGGCCAGCCGCCGTTCAGCGGTTCGCGTGCTGTTGGACCACGCCGGCTTGGCCGGCTGCTCCAGCGCCAGCGTGTTCTCCACTTGCAACTGCAGCACTCCGCCCGGCCCGTAAGTCAGATACAGCCGTGCGCAGTTGCGGACTCCCCGGACCACGTCGCCCGCGCTGCGCCGGTTCTGCAGCACCAGGTTGCACTGGAATCGCGGCAACGTGATCGCGTTGCCGTTAAGATCCAGTCGCGTCGATCGGCTCGTCGCAGTACGCCGCCGCCGCCGCGAAGCTGGTCACGTCGATCTCCGCCAGCGCTCCACCCGCTCCGCCGCAGGATGTCCAGCAGAATCCACGCCGGATTGCTCGAGAACTGGTCGCTGAGGTAGCGTCCCGTCCGCCGCATAGACCGGCACCTGCAGGCCCTGCACCAGCACCTTTACCGTGGGCAGAGACGTTCCCGTTGTTGATCTGGTTCGGCACCACCACCGAAAGGTACGCCATGCTGCCATAAGGATCTCCCGCCGGCTGCCCGCTGCGCATCCACGAAATTCGTGTCGAAGCGCCCGTCGCGCGTCCCCAGCGTCGGCATGTTGTACCAGCCCGTGCCGGTCATGTTCGTGCCCGATACGCCCAGCGGGATCTCGACGTCGTTCACCAGCACCGTCAGCACGCCCTGCATCTGCGCCGATCCCCAGCAGCACTTCCATGCGCGTCAGGTTGCCGTCGTTGCGCGCGAACACCACCGGCGGCGTCGTACCACGCCGTGCCGTACACCATCGGGACAAAGTCGTTGTACCGGCCTGGTTCACCGACACGGCCGAAGTCGTGCCAGTCTCTTGCCGTAGGCCCGCACCGCGATCGCCGGCGGAACGAACTCGAGGCCGCCGAACCGCGTGAACATCCCGCGCGCCTGGCAGTCCGTCCGCGTGTAGCCGCACGAGGTGAACGGCGCGCTGCCGTTCAGATTGCCCGTGCCGCCCGCTACGCCCGGCCGAGTAGCCGCAGCGGTAATACAGCGAGTACTTGCCGTTCGCGCCGCCGTCCACCGCTTCCGTGCTGCTGCGCTCGGCGTCGCCGGAAATTCCCACGGACACCGGCGCTGGATCCGCACCTGCGGCAGCAGCAGCCGCTGCAGGTTCATCCGGTTGGTCGCCGTCAGGCGGAACGTCGCTTCCTTGATCTGCATCCGGCGGGTTGCAGATCCCCTGGAACACCACCGCCGTGTCCGTCAGCGGCACGTCGTTTCGCAGATCGTAAAACAGCAAGCCGACCGTCAGCCGCGCGCCCTTCCATCCGGTCGCGCGTTCGATCTCCGAAAAGTGCGAATCCGCGTTCGCCAGCACCAATCGAAATCTTCGGACTGCCGTCCACGCCCTGGTCGGACGCTGTCTGGATGTCGAATGCGCTGTGCTGCAGCACTCGCGCGCGCGTAAGCGTCGCCGCCCACCGTCACCGCGTGCGTGCTCCAGTGTTCCGTCTGCCCGTTCGACAGCACGCAGTCGAACACCAGCAGCGGCGTATCTGTGACCGCTTGTTCCTTCAGATCAGAGATGGTTTGCATAGAATGATGTTCACCTTGCCGAATGGCGATTCACGTCCGTAGTCGTGAATCGTGAAGCGCATCGTCGCGCAAGCGCGCGTTCTCGTAAACGCCGCCCGTAGTGCTGGCTTTATATACGCGACGCCGCGGCCTGCGCCTCCACCTGGAGCCCGAACACATCCACCGCGGCGCCCGCCGGCAGTTCAATCCCGAACGCGATCGAGGTCGCCGTCGGCGTCGCCGCTGGCCGTCCAGCGCGATCCGGGTCCAGTCGCTGGTCACCGCCGCGCTGCGTCGCCTGGCTGCCGATCAGCAGCGTCACCGTCGCTGCCTGCGCCGGCTCGCACGTACACGCTGAGGCAGTACAGGTATCCCGCCGGCGCGTCCAGCGTCTGCGTCAGCGCTCTGCGGCGCCGCCGCCGGTGTTGGTCAGCTGCCACGCCAGCGTGTCCCGCCCAGCGGGTCCGCGACACCGCCGGTCAGACTGAGCAGCGGGCCTGTCTGCCCAGACGGCGTTGTTCAGGTCGTCGCTCCAGGCCAGAAGATTCGCCGCCGGATCCAGAAACGTGAAACCGTTCAGCGTGCCTTCCACCGCCGCGAAGAACTGCTGCAGCGCAGCCAGCTTCCGCGTCGCTCAGATCCGTGTACTGTCAGTTCCCATTCCGTACATCGCCCCTGCCGGGTCCGCCAGCTTGATCGTGCTGCCGTCGGCGGCGTGTTCACCACCGTCCGCGCGCCGCTGTCTTCTGCACCGGAAACTGGCTCAGCGCCCCGGTTGCGAGTTGTGGGTATACCGGCATGGCTATCCCCGGTTCTCGCACCACGGTGAGCGACGTGCTCCCGCGCATCTCCCCCATCGCAGTCAGCGTCCAGCTCGTCCGCTCGCCACGCTGCAGTTGGCGTATACCGTTCCGTCCCATGGGTCGGTGAAGGCGAAGCTGCCGAACGCTCCCTGGTTCGCCGGAAAGAACTGCTCCATCGCCGCCATTTCGCCTTCGTCCAGTTCGCTCAGCTGGATCTCCCAGCGATGCAGCGCGCCCGGCGCGAATCCCGATATCGCTGTTCGCTGCCATCCACGAACCGCACCGCCTGGTTCTGAAACTGCACGCGCCTTGGTCGCCGGGTACTGCGCCACTGCATTGGTTTTCAGTTTGGGAAAGGTCGCCATATCAGAGGTCGTTCACTACATCGTTGATCGAGTTCAGATTCAACATCGCGTCGCGCACCGCCTGCGCAATGTCGCTGCTGCGGTCCATAAACGATTGCGCGTCCATCGCCTGCACGTTCACCGTGATCTGCGGCGCCGCCGCCGCTCGCCGGCGCCGCTGCCGCGCCGCCGCCGCGTCGCCGCTCGCTGCCGCGCTCGCCGTCGCCGGCGCCGTAAGTCCGCGGCATTCCCGTCTGGTCGTAATCCGCGCCGCTCACGCCCGCTGGCCGTCTCCGCGCCTCGAAATCGATCGATGCCGGCATCGCGTATTTCACCAGCGGCGGCGGCGCTCGACGTCTCCGCCGCTAAAGAGCCCCACCAGCCCGCTGATCAGCGGAACCACCCAAGTCCGCTCTCCAGAACCGTGGACGCACCGATTCCACCGTGCTCGCCGTCGCCGCTCGCGTTCTGCGCCGCGGTGCTTTGCTCGCAGCTCGCACTGCGCGATACATTGGCCAGCTCGCCGTGCGTCTCCGGCTGACGCTGCTGCCGATCCGAGGCGTCGACTCGTCCGCTGCCGTCATCGCATCTCGCCCTGCGGCCGCGTTGCCAGCCGTCTCGCTCGGCGGCTGCCTGCATCCGCGCATCGCCGTTCGCCGACTCGGTCGCGCGCTCGCGACGTCCGCGGCCCGTCGCGGTTCCGCCCGACGACCTCCGGAACTGTCTCAAGAAGCCTGCTCTTGTGTTGTGCTGGCCATCGTCTCATCTCCGCCGCAAGCGCCTTCTCCAGAATCACGAACGCTTCCACCTGCCGCGCGCTCAGCTCCTCGAAATTCATCCCGCCGAGCCGCCGCCGCACCAGAAACTCCTCCACCAGCGCTCTGGCTCTCCGCCGTGATGTACGACTTCGGGCAGGTCTCCGAGCGCCACGTCCTTCCGCGCCCACACCGGCGGCCGCTCTGCCGTCATCGGCAGCCGCCAGCCACCCGCACCGGCGCTTGCATCTCCAGGCCGGACCTCCGGCACGCGTCGCACTTCCAACCGGCCTGGTTGGAAAATTGAAAGTGGAAGGCGACAATCAGTTTTTTCGTTCTGCTTCGCTCAGCCCCGTCTCTGCCCGCACCGCCGCCAGCGCCTCCCGGAACAGGTCCTCCGGCCCCGCCTCCGCCAGCAGTTCCGGCGTCGCCGCCGCGCCGTCCACGTCCAGCCCCGACACCGCCCGCAGGCCCCACGTCAGGTACAGCCGGTCGATCTCCGCCTGCAGCAGCGCCGCGTCCATCTTGTCGCCCGGCTCCTGTGCCGGCCTCCAGAAACTCCATCCGCCGCGCCAGTTCCCGCACCTGCCGCATCAGTTCCACGCGCCGCCCGAACGACATCTTCGCAACCGTGAAAGTCACTCCCGCGCGCCACCTCGCGATTCCACCACCGTCACGCTTTCGTAGTGTCATCGCGTCCTATCCGAACGCCACCGCGATTTCGTCGTCCACCGTGCCCTGCGCCCGCGATGGCCGGAACTGCCACTGCAGCCGGTTCTTGCCGTCGTCGAACTCCGGCACCTCCGGAATCACGCTCTTCAGGTACACGCCCATCAACTGGCCCGTCCGTCTGGCCCAGCTGAAACATCACGCTGATCGGCGATTGCTGCCGCGCCGCCTGGTACAGCCCCGTTGTGGCGCCGTCGTCCTGGCTGTAGAGGTCGAATGCCGCCGTCACCGTGCGCTCTCCCGGCGAGATCGCACGCGGCAGGCTCGATCCGAATTCCTGCGTCCGCGTGTCCAGGTCGTTCTTCAGCACGATCGACGCGCTCGTGATCGTGAAGAACTGCGACGGCGTCGTCCCCAGCCACGCCTGCCCCATGTTTCCCGGCACGATCGAGTAGTCGAACGCGCCCAGCGCCGGCTCCGCCGGAAAGCTCTGCAATTGCGCCGCGCCCGCCGCGAAGCTGCGCTGTCCACCACGTCCTGCGCCAGCCCGCTGAAGTGGAACTCGTGATAGTCGCCGTTCACCTCGATCTCCATCTGGTCCACCGCCGCTCCGCACAGCAGCCTCTGCACCGCCGTCGCCGGACTCCAGTAATCGAAGATGCTCACGCTCGGCAGTTCCGTCGCCGGCGCGTAGGTCACCGCGGCGCCGACCGCCGCGCCCGCCGCCGGCAGCACCGTAAACGGCGCGTTCAGTTGCACCGTCTGCGCGTCCACAATCGCCGCCACGAACCGGATCTCGCCCCCGCACGACACCGCCTGCCCCGCCGCCAGCCCGTGCGGCGCCGCGAATCCCAGCGTCCCGCCGCCGTGCTGGACGCCACCGTCCCGCCGGCGAACTGCAGCGGCGTCGCCGCCCAGCGCCGCCTGAAACAGCGGCCCGTATCCCGGGCCCGCCGCCGTCTTGCTGCCAGCTCGTCAGGTAGGTCTGCAGCTCGAAATTCGTGCGCCGCCTGCCCGCCCGCCGGCAGGCCCGCGAACGTCCGGCTGCCCGTCTTGTCCTTCCGGCTCGCCGACCTCGAGCTGCTGCTGGACCGTCAGCTTCACTGCCGGAATCCGGTTGCTCGCCGTGATCGCTCGCCACACTGCCGTACGCGCTCTCCAGCGCCGTGTAGAACCGGTTTGCGTTAGAGGAAATATATGATGCCATACTAGTTCCTGCTCACTCCAATCTCGAATGTGACCTTCGCCACCTGTATGAAGTTCTTCCCGCCGTGCTTCACGGCTCCGAACACCACCTGGTATCCGCCGCGCGTAGAACATGCCGTCGCCCCAATCGCCGCGGCTCGCGTCCAGCACCTGCATCACCGCGTCCGTGTAGAGCTCCAGCGCGTCCTGCAGCCCGTCCAGCCGGTCCTGCGAATGCCGCACCTCGATCGCCATCTGCACGTGCCCGGAAAACGTCCGGAACTTCTCCGTCAGGTTGTTCACGATCTTTTCGCAGTACACATTCACCGCCGGGTACTTCACCGCGGTGCTGCGCTCCGCCAGGTCCGCCGCCACGTTCTGCGCGCGCACCTGTGCCGCGTCCAGCAGGCCCGCGACCGCCGCTGCCGCCCTGCGTCAGAGCGCGCCCAGGCCCGCATTCACCCCGCTCGGCCCCGTGATCCGCTGCATCACCTTGCGCCGTCGCCGCGCTTCCGATTGTTGCTCGTCATCAGCCCCTCTGTATCATCCGCGGCACCGGCTAGCAGGTAGTTGGGCATCTGCCCGCTGCCCGGCCGTCCGTCCCGTCGTCGACAGGCTGTCCGGTTGCAGCCAGGTCTGCCCCGGCGCGATCGGCGCCGCGTTCTGCAGCGTCATCGCCGCCGGGGCCGTGCCCACGTAGACGTTCCAGCCCGTGGCGTTCGCCGGCGCCGTCCCCGGCTGCACCGAGAAGCGTGCTGGCCGACGTCGTGAATCGCCGCCGGCAGCCGCGCTCGCCCCTTCCTCGCCTGCCGGTTCACCCACGCCATGGTCGACGTAGTACGTGCCGTCCGGCAGGCCGCCCGGCCGCCGCCGTCACGTGCCGGCGTCGCCGCCTGCGGCACCGGCAGCCGTGACCATCCCCAGCCCGATCTGCATCAGCTTCTCGTACGCCCACTTCGCCCGCTCGTGGAACTGGTCCCGCTTCCCCGCGTACCGGTCGTTCAATTGGCTGTTGTAGGCGTCCGCGTAGACCATCTCCAGCGTCCGGAAGGTGTGCCAGAGCTTCAGCGGCGGCGTCACCACCACGTCTGCCAGATTCGGGCCTGCGGCCGCCGCACAGAAGTCTGGTCCACGCTGCTCAACCGGCTCAGCAGCGCGTACAGCTCCATGCCGAGTTCTTCCTGTGCCAGCGCCAGCTTCTGCGTCACGTCGATCCCCTCGACGCTGGCCACGTTCGAGTAGCTGCGAGTCCTGCGCCGTCAGATCTTCGATGCTCGGAAGCGGGCCGTCCGTGAACAGTGCCATCGTTATCGCCTAGTCCTTGGCTGCCCTTGCGTCGCTCCGTCAGCCTGTCTCAGCTCGTCGTCGGACAGCACCGTCAACTGCACCTTCGCCGCCGCCGCCGCCTCGCTCGGCCAGCCGCTTGGCCTCGGCCTGCGCCTCGCGGAACGCCTTCGCTTCCTCCGCCGTCGCCAGCCGCGACCGTGCCCTCCACCAGCATCTTGGCGGCCAGCCGGCGCGGCACTTCCGTCAGCACTCCCGCTCTTGCCGCCGTCCGGCGTTTCCAGGCTCACCACGCACCGGAAACTGCGTCCGCGATCTTCGCTTCCGTCTCGCGAATCTTCTGGTAATACAGCTCTCAGATCCATTCCTGTTCTCCTCTTCGTTCTGTACTTCGTCAGATGCGGGGCCGCCCTGTCGGCATCCGCCCCGCGATGCGCCGGTTCGTGCGGTAACGCCTCCTAGGTGTTGACCTGCACGCCCGACGTAGTTCCGCAGCACGCCGCAGCCGTACAGCACATCCACCGTGAACTGCTGCGCCAGCGTGTTCGGCTGGTAGCTCATCACCACGCGCATCCCGAAGTTGCCCAGCTCGGCGTACTCCGCGATGGCGCCCGTTCCCGGCAGCGGCTGCGGCAGCCGGCGGATCACCAGGCCGATGGCGTCCTTGCGTGAACGCCAGGTTGTGCGTGGTCACCGGGTTGCTGCCCGTCTTCTGCACGAACTGCGAACGGAACACGAAGAAGTCCTTGATCTTCCCGATCGTGCCCGTCGATCAGCGCGCGCAGGCCGGCGTCGCCCGCCGTCTGGAATTCGCTGAACCGCGGAATCTGCCGCCACGCCGAATAGGTCGCCGCGTCCACCACCATGTACTTCTGCTCGCTGGGCGGCACCTTCGCCAGGAACAGCGCCGTTTCCGCCGCGTCGATCGTCGCTTCCGTGATCGGCGTACCCGGCGTTCCCACCGGAGTGTTCGCCGTGAAGCCCGCGTACAGGTTCAGCAGGTCGCTCTCGATCTTCTGCGCGATCGCCGCCACCGCCGGCTGCATGTAGATCTTCAGCAGGTCCGGCACCGCCAGCACCTTGGTCACGTCCGGAATCTGGAAGGTCGCTTCCGCGTGCGTGTTCAGCACGATCTGCGCGTTCCCCAGACTCGGATTCTGCGGCTGTCACCGTTCCGCCTTCCAGCGATGTTGTTCGCCACCATCGTCGGCGGAATCGGCACGTTGACCGTGTCGCCGGCTTGTGCCAGCACCGGCTCGTAATCGCGATTCACCAGGTTCCCCATCACGAGGTTCCCGACCAGCACCGGCAATGCGTCCGCCGCCACCAGTTTCACAATCGCGTTTGCGACATTAGTTGAAGTAATTGCTGCCATTCTTTCTCCTTGCTTGTCTGTTCTTGCCGGCCGGCTCCTGTCTGGCCGGGCCTGTCTACTACAGCCCCCGTAGGGTCTGCGACGCCACGCGCACGATTTCCTCTCGTACCCGCTGCATCTCTTCCGCGCTCATCCCCGGGCGGATCCGCTCGATGCGTCACCGTCTCGCTGCCCGCTCGCCGGAGCCTTCAGGGTCGCCGTCATCCCGGTTCCCCCGGAATCCGCGCCGGCAGAAACTCCGGATTCTCGTTCACGAAAGCCGGTCAGGTAGTCCTTCACCGGCACCTCGCCGGCTTCGCCGCGGGCCACCAGCCGCCCGTCCTCGCGTCCGCACGATCCCGTCCTGCACCGCTTTGAACGCCAGATCGATCTTGGCCACTCCCAGCCGCTGCAGTTCGGCTCGCACCGCCGAGCTGCGCTCCGCTTCCTCCGCCACCTTGCGGCTGCGCTTGTTCTCCTCCACCAGTTCGTTCAGCCGGCGCTCCAGTTGCTCCCTCCGCTTCCGCTCCTCCTGCAGTTCCGCCTTGTACGCCGGCTCGCTCTTCGCCTGTTCGTTGTTCACGAACTCCTGCACCGCCTGCCGCACAATCGCCTGAACGTCGATTCCTTCCATACACCTCCTATCCCTGAGCTCCGGCAATCGCTCTGCCTCCCTGCCCGAACCCCCGCGCTCCGCGTCCTACTCCGCCTCCTCGATCTCCTCCGCCACCTGGTTCTTGACCTCCTGCCGCGCGTCGCACAGATACTTCAACGCCAGCTTCTTGAACACCTGCTTCTTCAACGTCGCCGAGCCGATCCCCAGATCCAGCAGCTTCTTCGCATCGTCCAGCTCCGTGCTGAAATCGTCGATGTCGAACTCGTCCATCCCCGCGACATCGATCGTCACCCCGTCCTGCCGCGCCGCCGCGATCGCCCACAGCACCTGCTTCATGGCTTCCTTCACCGTCGTCGCCGTACGCCCGCAGCACTTCCTCCGTCGTCGCGAAGTCCAGCTGCTTGCTCAGCCCCGATTGCCGCGCCGCGCTCGCGCCTCCCCCGCCTGGTTCATCAGGTAGCACACCCGGTAGATCTCGTCCTTCAACTGCACCAGGTTGTCCGCCGCAATCTGGTAAACCTTGCCCTCCGGCTCCGTCCATCCGAACCGGTCTCTCGGCCCGAGCTGGATGTAATAGGACTCCCCCACCATCTGGTTCCATTCCCGGTCCGAGTACACCACCGGCATCGCAAACAGCCCCATCGTCAGCGCCCACGACAGCGCGTTCGACTTATTGAAGTGCTCCAGCTGCAGCAGCGCCGCCTTGTTCATCAGCCACAGCCCCTCCGATCACCTTCATCTGGAACACCGGCACCCGGCGCAGCGCCGCCAGCCCGTGCCGCCCTTCGTCGACCAGTTCGATCGCGCTGCGCCTCGCCCGCCTTGCGGAAGATCTGGAAGTTCTCGCGGTCGTAGTAAATCCACCGCGTCTCCCTCTCCCACTTCGCATCCGTCACCTTCGACTGCTGCAGGCACGACGTCCGGATCACCACCCAGTCCAGCCCGCCCGTCTGGTCGTAGTTCCAGTTGATGACCTCGTCCGCGCCGTAGTCCACCAGGTACGCTCGCGACTGCTCCCGCGCGCATCTTCTTCCGCCCGCGTCAGCGCCGCCCCGCTCGCCCGCGGAAAATCCACCACCACGTAACTGCTCCCGCATACCAGCGCCTCCACGAATCGCTGCCGGAAGAACTCGCTCAGGCTGGTGCCCTTCAGGTCGCAGTCGTCCGCCAGCAGCGCTGTAGAACTTCTTCGCCGCCGCGTCGTTCCCTTCCAGCAGCAGCGCCGGCTCGCGCCGCATCAGCGTCGCCGCGTACCAGTCGATGATCGAGCCGATGTAGTTCTCGTAGAACACCCGGCTCAGCCGCTCCTGGTAGACTTCGCTCGGCTCCTTGTGCCGCCGCACCAGGTATTCCGACGCGCGCTCCCGCAATTGTTCGCCGCCCGCGTACAGATCCTTGTACTGCTTCCACATCGCCTTCCGCGCGATGTACTCCGGATGTTCCCGGTTGATCGTTTGCATGCATCTAAAACAATCGTCCTCCCGCGCTCCCCGATCTTCGCGATCGGCCCGCATTCCTGCCACAGCAGGTATCCCAACGCGTCCGAAAGGTGCGTCCGCATCCGGTCCCGGTCTTTATCGATCTGGTCGATATCCGTCTTGTAAGCCACCTGCTCGAAATCCTTGATCAGTTCCTTGCACTTCGGGTCCACCAGCAGCCCGACTGTCTCCCGCCGCCGATCGCAGCTTCGCGTTCGTCAGGTTGATCCGCTCCCGCACGCTCGGGTTCGCCTTCGGCACCCGGTACTTCACCGTCATCGTCGAGTGCACCGCGAAATACTCCCGGATCATCTCGTAGTCCGACGCCCCCGTCGTCTGCTGCGTGGTATCCCGATGCGTCGCCGTAGACCACCACCCCGGCATCGTGCTTCGGATACCGCTTCAGGAACTCCTCGCACGCCTGCCTGCGTCGTCCGTTGCCGCATCACGATCTCGTCCAGCACCTGCACCTTGCCGCCGCCCGATCTGCACGACCACCGAACTCATCGGGTCCACGTTGAAATCCAGCGCCCACAGCAGCGGCACGCCGCGGATCGACCGTCAGTTCCTGTCACGTGCGTCTCCGCGTCGAACGCGCGTGTACACCCGTGCCTCCGTCCAGGCTCAGGTACTCTCCCAGCACTTCCTGCTGGTAGAACTTCTCGTCGTAGCTGTCCTTCAGCCGCTCGTAGAAGTCCGGCACCTTGTCCAGCAGGTACCGGTTCTCGAACGGCTCCGCCAGCACCGCCTCGTACCCGTTCGCCGGTCCGACAATGAACTTCCGGTAGACCCAGTCGAAACCCTTCGGCGTCCACACCGCGAAGCCGCACAGCCGCGTCGCCTTCGGATCCCGCAGCCGGCCTTCCAGCCGCAGCCACGCTTCTTCCTGCGTGTAGGTCAGTTCGTCCAGCCCGAACCATGCCAGGTTCGTGCCGCGCAGCCGCTCGAACTCATCCACCGCCCGGAACAGGATCCTCGACCGCGTGTCCTTCATCACCAGCGTGTTCTCCGCCTTGTTGTGCTCGTACGGAATCTCGTTGCTGTCCAGAATCTCGAACAGCGTCGCCTGCGTCGCATCCCGCAACATCGGATAAGTCGGCGCTCCCAGCAGTCCCATCCGCCCCGGGTTCATATAACTCAGCCGGATCGCTTCCTGGCACAGCGCCTGGCTCTTGCCGCTGCCGATCGGCCCCGAAAATCCCTTGAACCGCGCTCGTCAGATCGTGAAACGCCTTCTGCGACGGCAGCGGGTCGTAGGCTATTTCTCGGAGTCTGGACGTCGCCGGTTCGACCCATGTGACCTTGATCTCCTTTGGCGTCTCGATCCTGTTCCATCTCCTTCTCCATCTGCACTAGCTTCAGAGTAATCCGCCACCGTCGGTTTGAATTCTCGCCTCTGAATCTGCCTTTCATCTTCGTCGATCGACCGATGTGAGCAACATCGGACTCGCACCCTCACGCCTTGTTCTCACTTCAGTCCCAGTGCTCGCATTCCTTGACAGGATCTTCGGGATGCCTTCTCTTGTCTGTTTTACCTTCGCCGCCATCCGTGCTCCTCCAAAAAAAAACGGCCTCGCGAATCCTCGCGAGGCCGCGCAACCTCTTCCCGATTTCAAAATAGCATCCGGCTATTCCGTGCAGCCCGGCGATAAGTTGCTAAGTAGTTGAAAACAGAGAAGTACAAAATCTTTAATGATTGGTGAACAGGAATTTTCCGCCGCTCGCAGCCACTACGTGCAAGCGCGTTTTGCCCACCAGTTGCTCCAGCCGCGGCACTTCCGGACCTTCCGCAACAAGGTAATACCGCTGCGTCTTGCGGCCATCAGCTGCTGAAATCGCGATCGTCGATGAACACGTCTTGCGGCGCGTCCGGCGCGTACGACCCGTAGTCCAGGTTGTTCACCCGCCCGTTCAACAGCAGCGCCCGCCGGTTCGTGTAGAAGAAAACCGACGAGAACGTGTAATACTGGTCGTCCACGATCAACTTGCCCGGCGGCGCCCTCATCAGCGCCTCCGCCAGCGGCCGCGACGACATGTACGGGTCGAACACCACCAGCGCCAGCCGCGCCGCATGGAAGAACAGCACCATCATGGCCGCCAGCGCCGCCACCGGCACGCCTCGCGCCGCCGCTTCGCCGCCACGCCCCCACCGCCCCCACCGCGAATGCCACCCCCGCCACCGCCAGCGGCAGCCTCAGATAAGCGAACGCCCGCAGCGTCAGGTCCGTCATGTGTCCCAGCGACAGCGTGTACACCTCCGGATTCTGACTGTCAGCGCCGCCGCGATATCTCCCGGCGCCGCCAGCCCGCGCACCATCCACAGAATCGCCGCGATCGCCGCCGCCGCCAGCGTCGTCACCACCGCCGATCGCTTTCGTTCCCCACCGCAGCCACCGCGTGCCCGCTCGCCATCGCCGAGCCCAGCAGCAGCGCCAGCGCCGGATAGCACGGCATCGAGTAATACTCCTGCGTGGTCGAAAACGTGAAGAACACCAGGATGAATCCCGCCCAGCACAACGCCATCAGCCGCGTCCGCGATGCCCGGTCCGGCTTCCGGTAACTCAGCCTCAACGCCGCCGGAAAATACACGCTCCACGGAAACAGCCACAGCAGGTGAAACAGCCAGAAGTACAGCCGCGGCACCGTGTTGTAGTCCCGCGGATACCGCAGGTTCAGAAACCGCAGCACGTGCTCGTTGATGAAGTAGAACCAGAAGAACCCGTGATACGACCCCCGCTCGCTGTGCATCGTGAAATCGAGATACGGCGGATTGCGCAGCGTCGCCAGCACGTGCCACGGCGCGGCGATCAGCCAGCAACAGCAGCCATCCCCGAAACGGCTGCAGCCGCTGCCACGTCCTCCGCTCGAACAACTGCTTCGTCAGACTGCAGATACAGCAGCCCCGCCGCCACCGGGAAACACCGCCGCGATCAGCCCCTTCAGCAGCAGTCCCGTCCCCATCGCCGCCCACATCCCCATGCGCCCACCACGTCGGATGCCGTTCCTCTTCCTCCAGCGCGCGCAGCAGGCCCCACAGCGCCAGCGTGATCGTCAGCGTCAGAATCACATCCGGAATCAGAATGCGCGTGAACAGAAACAGCCCCACCGACGTCGCCAGCACCAGGCCCGCGTACAGCCCCGCTCCGCCGCCCGAACGCCCAATGCCCGAATCTGCGCCGTCACCCAGCACAGCAGCACCGTCGCCAGCGCCATCGGGATCCGCGCCGCCCAGTCGTGCACCCCGAAAATCCGGAAACGACACCGCGATCATCCAGTATTTCAGAGGAGATTTTTCCAGGTACGCGATGCCGTCCAGCCGCGCCGTCACCCAGTCGCCCGATTGCAGCATGTTGCGCGCAATCTGCGCCTGCACCGCGTCCACGTCATCCATCAGCGATGGCGGACTGACCATGCAGCCCGAAGAAAATCAGCGCCGCCACCAGCGCGACGATTATCTGATAGCCACGAGCACCTGCCGCGCTCCGGTAGCCGCTTCCGCCGGCCGGGAGACCTCCACCTTCCATCTCTTCATCCACAGGAAAAGCGTCAGCAGGCCCCATAAGTGATATCCGGCATTGATGCGCCTCTCCATATGATCGCGTATCAGCGCCTCGATCGCTCGCGCGTCGAAGATGCCCGTCGCCTCGATCGCCTCGGCCGTCAGCGTGTCCATCAGCAGCCCCCGCAGCGGCCCCCGGAACCAGTCGTGAGTCGGAATGTCGAAGCCCGTCTTCTTCCGGTTCAGCACCGCCTCCGGCAGTTTCCCGCGCATCAGTTCCTCGCAGGATGTACTTCTGCTGGAACCCGCGGATCTTCAACCGCTGCGGCAGCGAAGCCGCGAACTCCACAATCCGGTGATCCAGAAACGGCGGCCGCACCTCCAGCGAATGCGCCATGCTCATCCGGTCCGTCTTGTACAGAATATCGTCCGGCAGGTAATAGTTCTGATCCACCCGCAGATACCGGTCCACCACGCCGCGCGTTCGCCAGTCCCAGCCGCTCCACCAGCGCCTGCAACCCGTTGCCGTTCGATCCCGGCCGGATCTGCTCGCCGCTGCTCCGCCGGAAAACGTGCCGTTCCAGAAGAAGTGCGCCTCGTCCGGATCCAGCCAGCTCCCCTCGATCCAGCGCTTCAGCTTGTACTCCAGGCTGATCTTGTCGTCCGAAACCGGCAGGTACCGGTCCAGCGCGCCCCGCATCAGCCGCCGCAGTCCGCCCGGCACCATGCCGGAACGGCCGCGCCAGCCGGTCCGCCATGATAGGTCAGGTATCCGCCGAACAACTCGTCCGCGCCTTCGCCCGAGAGCGCCACCGTCACGTGCTGCCGGCTCATCCGCGACAGGAACCACACCGGCAGCGCCCCCGCGTCCGCGCTCGGCTCATCCGAGTAATAGGCGAAGTCCTCGAATCGCGCTCTGCAGTTCCACTTCCGGATTCAAATCGAACTCGTGATGGTCCGTCCCGTAGATCTGCGCGATCTCCCGGAAATACCGGCTCTCGTCGAAACTGCGCCCCGCGAACGAAACCGAAAACGTCTTCAGCCGCCCCGCCGCTCTGCTGCGCCGCGTAGTGCAGGATCGCCGACGAATCCAGCCCGCCCGACGCCCACACTCCCAGCGGAACGTCCGACACCAGGTGCTCCCGCACCGAGTCGCGCAGCAGCCCGTCCAGTTCTTCTTTGGCCGCCTCCAGCGACATCCTGCCGCGTCTCGCCGCGCCGGCGGCGTCCACCACGCGCTCCATCCGCACCTTGCCGCGCCGCCATTCCAGCAAGTGCCCCGGCGGCACTTTCCGGATGCCTTCGATCAGCGTGCGCGGTCCCGGCACATAGTTCACCGAAAGGTAGGAGATCCAGCGCCTCCAGGTCCAGCCGCCGCGGCACGTCCGGGTGCTCCAGGATCGCCTTCAGCTCGCTGCCGAAATACAACGTCGTCGCCGCTGCGGTAGTAGTACAGCGGCTTGATCCCCATCCGGTCGCGCACCAGCACCAGCCGCTTGCGCGACTCCGTCCACAGCGCCACCGCGAACATGCCCCGCATCCGCGCGAAGCACTCCGTGTCCCACTCCAGGAACGCCCGCAGCACCGTTTCCGTATCGCAGTGCGAGCGGAAGCGGTGCCCCAGCCGCTCCAGTTCGCGCCGGATTTCCCGGTGATTGTAGATCTCGCCGTTGAACGCGATCGCCGTGTCGCCGTCGTCGCTGACGATCGGCTGATCGCCGCCGTCCAGGTCGATGATCTTCAGCCGAACGGCGCAAAGCGTCGCTTCGCTGCCTTCGAAAACGCCCTGCTGGTCGGGCCCGCGATGATACAGCGCTTCGGTGATGCGCTGCGCTACATCCCGATCGCCCGTTCGCCCCAGACGGGTAAACCCAGCTATTCCACACATCTACGGTAAATCCCCGTTTCGGAATCCATTCTCCGATGGATTTGAGTTGACTATAACACACGATCCGGAGCCGGGTAGTTAGTAGGAGTTAGCCGCGCCAACAGCCGCGCATTCCCCGCGCGATTCCCCGCGCCCGATCAGAACACCCGGTACGGAATCGCCGCCGGCGCCATCAGCAGATCCATCAGCTCGTCATCCACCTTGGCCAGCGTGAGCGACGCGCCGGCCATCTCCAGCGAAGTGCAGTACTCGCCCACATAGCTCCTGGCCACCCGGATGCCGCGTGCCTCCAATTGCTCGTGCGCGATTCCGTAGAGCAGGTACAACTCGCTGATCGGCGTGCCTCCCAGGCCGTTGATCATCAGCGCTACCGCGTCCCCCGATTGAAACGGCAGGTCCGGAACCACCGCCTCCATCAGCATCGATACCACTTCGTTGGCCGTGGCCTGTTTGGCGCGCCGCCGCCCTGGTTCCCCGTGGATACCCACGCCCACTTCCATCTCGTCCTCCCCGATCTGGAAGAGCGTCGTTCCCTTGGCCGGCGGCGTGCACGAGCTAAGAGCTATGCCCATGCTCCGGGTGACGCTGTTGACCCGCTTTCCCAGCGCCATCAGCGCGTCCAACTCCGCGCCGCGTTCGGCCGCCGCCCCCACCGCTTTCATCACGAAGAAATTCCCTGCCACGCCACTCCGGCCTACGGTGTGGGTCGAATTCGTCACCGCCACGTCGTCGTCGATGATCAGGGTCTCTACCCGAATCCCATCGGCCTCGGCCATTTCTCGGGCCATCTCGAAGGCCAGCCGGTCGCCGGTGTAGTTGTTCACCAGGTGCAGCACGCCCTTCTTCGATTCGAGCAGCTTGGTGGTCTCATACACGTACTCCACCGGCGGCGCCGAGAAAACGTCCCCCGGACAAGCCGCGTCCAGCATCCCTTTGCCCACCAGCATCACATGCGCCGGCTCATGCCCCGAACCGGAGCCCTTGCACGATCGATACCTTGCCGTCATTCGGCGCGTCGGTGCGCATGATCAGGTTGTATGCCGGCACGTACCGTATTGTTTCCGGGTTCGCCTTGGCGATCCCTTTTAGCATCTCGGGGACGAACTGCTTCGGGTCATTGACGAACTTTCTCATCCTCGCTCGCTCCTTCCGCTTCACAATATTCGCGCCAGGCGGCGCTGATGCGGTCGGCGATCACCCCGATCGCCACCGCGCCCGGATCCGGAGATCCGATACTTCGCTCTCCCGTATAGGCAGCCCGGCCCCGTTTGGCAATCATGCCGGTCGTCTCCGCGGCGGCCCGGTTGGCCACCCGCGCCGCGTTCGCCAGCGCCTCCACTCCCCGGTCGCTGGCGCTGCCTTTGAGATCGGCCTCCAGCGAATCGATCGCCGGGACCAGCGCGTCCAACAAGGTTTTCTCGCCCAGGCTCGCGCCTCCCCGGGCCTGGATTCCTTCCACCGCCGCGCGAAGCATGGCTATCACGTCTTCGCCCGAGAGCGTGGTCTTGTTTCCCGCCGCGCTCGCCGCGCGCAGGAACGCCGTTCCCCATATCGGGCCGGATGTTCCGCCCACCCGGCTGGCGATGGTGAAGCCGACTTTCTTCAAGAACGCTCCGGCGCTCGAACGGTCGAAGCTTTCGAAGCCATCCAGAATCTTTTCGAAGCCCCGCGCCAGGGAATAGCCGAAATCGCCGTCGCCCACCACCGAATCCAACTGGCAGAAGTAGGACTCGTTGGCAATGGCCGTTTCCGCGATCGTCCGAACCACCAGTTCCACCGCCGGAAGAGACGAGTTTTGCATGTCCGAACCTAGCCTCGCTGAGCGAAGCGCCGGTCACCACCAGCCGGCAAGCCCGCCCTCAGCATGCTAGCATACGGCCATCAAGGCCGCGATTGACGGAGAGCCTCCAACCTGCCGCTCCGTTCGTGTCCGCGAAACGAGCGCACTATGAAGCAAGCCATCATTACATCGTTCCTCGGAAAGCTGCGGGACCGCTTCTGCGAGTACCAGGAGCCGCTATCCATCGAGCAGAAACTCGAACGCATGACGCACATCCCCGGCGTCAGCGGCGCCGAGGTGGTCCATCCCTACGAAGTCGATACCGCCGAGATCATGCGGTCCCATCTTCAGCGCCTCAAGCTGGACATTGCCGCCATCAACGTGAACATCAAGGCCGACCCGGTCTTCGCCTACGGATCGCTCACCTCCCCGGATCCGCTCGTTCGGCGCAAAGCCTGCGAGATGATCAAAGCCGCCAAGGACTATGCCCAGGCCCTGGGCGCCGACAAGGTGACTTGCTGTCCCTTGAGCGACGGCTACGATTATCCCTTCCACACCGATTACCGGAAAGCCTGGAGCCGCATGGTCGAAGTGGTCCGCGAGGCGGCCGACTATCTGCCCGCGATTCCCCTCTTCATGGAGTACAAGCCTTCCGAGACGCGTGTCCATTGCACCCTCGATTCGGCCGCCAAGACCCTCATGCTCTGCCAGGCCGTGGGCAGCCCGCACTTGGGCGTCACCATCGATATTGGCCATTCGATTTATGGCGGCGAAACCCCGGCCGAAGCCCTCGCCCACGTCGCCGTCGAGCGGGTTCCCCTACTACGTGCACATCAACGACAACAACGGCAAATGGGATTGGGACCTCATGGCCGGGACCTGCAACCTGTGGGCCTACGTCGAGTTCCTTTACTACTTGAAAGAGCTTCGGCTACGACGGCTGGATCACCTCCGACAGCTCGCCCGTCCGCCAGGACGCCGTCGAAATGTTCGCCTTCAATGTCAGAATCACCAACCGTATCTGGAACTGGCTGGACCAGGTGGATCGCGACCTCATCCGGCGCCATCTGGACCGCCATGAATGCATGCCGATTCTGAAGATGCTGGAATCGGCGCTCTTTTCCGGCGTCAACGTGGGCGCTGGCTGCGTCTGACGGATCCCATGGACAACGCCAGAAGCCGCAGCCGCCACGGCCGCCAAGCCAGACGCCAGGGCCGTACCCCTGCGGCGCTGGGCCGTGGTCGCCGTGCTCTTCTCGCTGTCCATGCTGACCATCGTCGATCGCGTAGCCATCTCCGCGGCCAAGGCGGACATGTCCCGCGACCTGGGGTTGTCCGACGTCGCCTTCGGACTGATTTTCGGCTCGTTCGCCCTCGGTTACGCCCTGTTTCAGATCCCTGCTGGCTATTTCACCGACCGTTTCGGCCCGCGCCGTCTGGTGGCGGCGGTGGTAGCCGGTTGGTCGATTCTCACCGCCATGACCGCCGTGATTTCGGCCGCGCCGCTGTTGATCGGCGTCCGCTTCGTGTTCGGAGCGGCCGAAGCCGGCGCCTTTCCCGCTTCCGCCCGCGCCATCCGGTCGTGGCTGCCGGCGCGCGAGACCGGTTTCGCCCAAGGCATCCTCTTCAGCGGATCGCGGCTGGGCGCAGCCTTCGGCCTCACCCTGGTGTCCTGGCTGGTGGCGTTGCTGAGTTGGCGCGTTCCGTTCTTGATCCTGGGCGCCGTTGGAATCGCCTGGGTGACCGCCTGGCTGTTCTGGTTTCGCGATACCCCCGAACAAGCCAAAGCCGTTTCCGACGCCGAGCGCGCTTACATTCGGGCCGGCCGCGCCGACCCTCCGCAGCCGCCCGGCGCGGGATGGCGGAGCGCTTTCGGACACTCTGAGACCGTCCCCTTGCTCCTCCAGTATTTCGCTTCGAATTTCACTCAATTCCTCTGCTTTTCCTGGCTGCTCCCGTATCTGCGGGATCGCTACCATTTGAGCGTGCCCGCCGCCGGCCTGTATGCCGCCATGCCGCTCTATTGCGGCGCCGCCGCCAACTGGCTGAGCGGGGCCGCGGTCGATGCCCTCTACCGCCGCAACTGGGGCCGCCAGTCCAGAATCCTGCCCGCCGCATCCGGTTTTCTCCTCGGCGCAGCCGCCCTCGTCGGCGCCATTCACGCCGCCACCGTGGCCGGCGCGGTAGCCTGTTTTGCGGTCGCCACCTTCGGCGTGGACCTCACCCTCAGCCCCAGTTGGACCTTGTGCATCGACATCGCCGGCGACCGCACCGGCACCCTCACCGGCGCCATGAACATGTTCGGCAATATCGGCTCGTTCGTCAGCTCCATCGCCTTCCCGCTGCTGCTGCGCTGGACCGCCAGCTCCGACACTTACTTCTACTGCGCCGCCGCTATCAACTTAATCGCCGCCTTGCTCTGGCTGGCCATGAGGCGTCACAATGAAGCCTCGTGACCCGGCCGCCCACCAAATGATCGGCGCTACCAGTTACGTTTTCCGCTATCTGCTGAGTGACCCCTCAACCGCCCCCTCGCTCCCCAATCTGCTGCGCTTAGCGCGCGCCGCCGGCCTCGACCGGCTGCAAATCTGCGAGAACGCCCGCCCCCTGGACGCCACCCCTTCCGAATGGACCGGGCTTCACCGCGCCGCCGCCGCCCTCGGTCTCGAAATCAGCCTCGGTTGTATGACCCTGTCCCCGGACATCCTTCACCAGTATCTCGACCGCACCGAAGCCTTGGGCGGCTCCGATCTGCGCGTCGTCTTAGAGAGCCCCACTGAGGCTCCGCTGTCCTCCGGCCAAATTCGCGCCTTTCTCGACCAGGTCGTGCCCGCGCTCGCATCCCGCCGCATACGCCTCGCCATCGAGAATCACTTCGCCATTCCCTCCCGAACGCTGGCCGAAGCCGCTGCCTCTTATCCGGTGGAAACCGTCGGTTTTTGTCTCGATGTGGCGAATTCGCTGCGCAACTTCGAGAATTGGGAGAAAGTCTTCGACCTCCTGGGAGATCGCGCCCTCTGCTATCACTTAAAAGACTATCGGATCGACGGTTCCAACGTCGGCTTCTCCGTCAGCGGTGCGCCCTTTGGCGAAGGCCATATCGATGCCTCCGCCATCCTGCGGCGCATCTTTGCCAAAACCTCCGCTCCCGCCATCTATCTCGAAACCTGGACGCCCTCCACCGGCGATCTGCCAAAGGATATTGCCGCCGACGCGCGCTGGCTCGCGACCTCCATTGCGAATCTTCGGAACCTGCTGTCCGCTATCGCGCCACCACAAACGGAATCTCCACCAGGCTCGCCGATTCCGTAAAGCGTGGCCCGCGCATGTCGAACGCCGCCACCCGCAGCATGTGTGGCCCGGGCGTCAGGCGCGCCGTGTCCCACCACTCCGAGTTGCCCGGCCGCCAGGGCGCATTCCGGCTATAACTGTACGGCTTGTTGTCCAGGTAGAATTCCACTCGCTTGATCGGCCATCGCGGATGCCGGTCTTCCACCACCGCCTCTATCCAAATGCGGTCCTTCACCACTTGCCCGGCGGTCAGCCCGATTACCTGGATCACCGGGGAATCGTCCGCTTCATATCTCGGGCCGGGCGGTGCCGGTGAGCCTGTCAGCCTGGCTACCTGCTCGAAGAATAGCCATTTCACCGGCGTGTTGATGCCCCAATTCGTGGGCGGCGACTGGAACCCGTCGCGATAATTGTTCCACCCCTGATCGTAGTAACCCCACCCCACCCGCTCCTCCACCGCGGCCTGGAGATTGAACCCGCTGACGCCGTCTTCGTTGATGAGCAGCGGCCTGTCGGTTCCACCCAGCCGCCGCGATGCCGCGATGGTCTCCCGCACTTGTTCCGGCGTCTTCCCGTTGGTGTGGATCAGGATGTAGTCCATCTCCTTGACCGCCGCCTCGGCCCGCTGGCTGCGCGCCTGCAACCCGCCGGCCCAGCTTGTCGAAACCGGGAACCGTCCGGCCGCTGCCGCCTTGGCCGTCCGCAGAGCTTCCAGCACGCCGTCCGGCTGCAACATTCGGTGGCTGTAACCGCCTGCGTTGACCTCGTTATCGACCTCGATCAGGATGTTTCGGTGCCCCAGTTTCTTCAGATACTCGATGGCGTTCTCGATGGCGCGCTTGATGTAGCGTTCATCCGGCGTGACCTCCACGCGCTCATCCTCTCCCTGGTAAAAGAGTCCAACGATCACCACCATTCCCAACCGGTCGGCCTCGGTCAGCACCTTCGCCAGCCGCGCGGCATAGGCTGGCTTGAGTTCGCCGTGAGAGTCGAACGCCGAGTTGTCGTGCGGCTGCATCGGGCCGGTCTCGCCGTAATTCCCGTCCGTAGGCCCACCGCCTTGGAGATTCACCGTGAACCCCAGCACTCCCGAGCGGCGCCACAGGGGCAGCGCTTTGACGAACTCATCGGTCTGCCGTTCAGGGTCCCATTTGCCGCCCGGATAATCGAACGCCACCGCGCCCATGGTGTTCGAAGCATAGGGATGGCTCGCCGAGCCTTGCCCCGGATAGTTGGCGTCGTCAAAAACTGCCTGCACTGCCCGCACGTTCAGCAGCGTGCCCACCACGTTCGCATCGGCGTGGGGAAATCCGGCCCCAGGTGTGTACGTCGGCCGACCGTTGATCGTGAACTCTGAGCCTCGGATGCCCACCAACGTCGACTGCGCCCAAGCCGGCCATCCGCCGCCCAACGCCGTTGCCAGCGCCAAAAGTCCCGCGCCTCGATGCCCTCGGTTCATTCCGTTGTACCCCATAGCCCCCGGCCGAGTCAGCCGGTCCGCCTCCGCCATAATCCCGCCCGCCCAAGCTCTCCCGCCGATCGCCGCCGCGCTCATCCCGCTTGCCCAAACTCATCAGCCGATCGCCGCCCGCCGCGCCCGCTCGTAAAAATCCGGGCCGCCGAAATTGCCGGATTTCAGAATCACCGGCATCTGAAACCGCCCCATCGACCAGCACAGTGGCACGCCCGGTTGAATGCTTCGCCCCACCCGCAGCGCCCCCAACCCAAGCTGCCGGCAGATGGCGCCCGCCGTCTCGCCGCCGGCCACCAGCAGGGCTTTCGGCTGCTGCGCCGTCACCATCCGCAGCGCCGCCCCGGCCAGCGCCCCTGTAATCTTAAGCCCGGCCTCGATCGTCGAAAGTCCCGCCTCTCTCCCTGCCGCCTGCACTCGCCGCACGCCCTCCGCATCCTCGGAAGTCGTCACCAGGCAAGTACGGTCGGCCCGAAGGTCGTCGGTCACTTTCTCCAGCAGGCGCGTGTCGTCATAGCCGCTCAACAATGCCTCTGCATCCACGTGGTAAACCCGTGCGCCAGTGCTTTCGGCGCACTGGTTTTGCCGCCGGGTCGCTTCCGAGCAACTCCCCGCGACAATCAGGAAACCGCTGCCCGCCGGCGCGCCGCGCCGATTGTCCGCCTTGGTCCGCCGCTGCTCCCACAGGCCGCGCCGCCGCCAGATCTCCGGCAGCTTCATGGCCGGCGCCGAGCTGCCCGTGATCAGCCGCATCTCGGCCGCTGCCTCCGAGATCGTCGCCAGGTCCCCGTCCGAGATGCAATCCACCACCGCGATCTCGACGCCATCGCCCCGCAGCCGGGCGAATTCGTCGCGCAGAGCCTCGATCCCGGCGCCCACCAACGGATGCGCCGCCAATCCCACCTTGCGCCGCGTCTGCTTCTGCAAGTGGCGCACCAGGTGCGGCTCGCGCATCGGATTCAGCGGATGGTTCCGCATCGGCGATTCGGAAAGAAGCTGCTGGTGCACGAAGTGATACCCCATGTATGTCGTGCGCCCATTCACCGGCAGCGCCGGCAGCGCAATCGTGAACCCTTGCCCCATCTCGTCCATGGCGGCCTCAATCGTGCACCCGATGTTCCCTTCCGCCGTGGAATCGAAGGTGCTGCAATACTTCACCTCCAACATCGCCGGATCGCCACCGTTCAGCAGCCTTACCGCCGCCCGCGTCCGCTCATAGGCCTCCGCCGGCGCGATCGCCCGTGTCCCCACCCCCACGATCACGGCATCCTGCCCGGCCGTCCAGCGATCGTAGTCTTCCGCCTCCGGAATATCGATCAGCAGTACCGTCCGCAGTCCCCCGTCCGCCAGCATGCCTGCCAGGTCGGTGGCGCCGGTGTCGTCGTCGGCCACCGCCGCGAAAATCGAACGTCCTTCGTTCACTGAAACCTCCTGCGAAGTTCCTGAACCTGCTCGCTGCTCAGTTCCAGGCCGCGCCCATCCAGCACGAAGAAGAGCTTCGCCTGTTCCTCCAGTTCCTCCGCCAACGCCACCGCCTCGAACAGCGTCTTGCCAACCGTGATCGACCCGTGATTGCGCAGCAGAACCGCTTTCGTACCGGCTATGCTCTTGCGCACCTCCACCGCCAGCGCCGGGTCTCCCGGCGGGTAGTATGGCACCACCGGCAGCCGTGGCAGCCGCATGGCGAAGTATGGCGTGAATATGGCCAGAGCGTCATCCATCGGCAGTTCGCGTAGGCACGCCGCCGCCGTGGCATAGGTGGAGTGCAGATGCACCACCGCCCGCGTTTCCGAATCGGCCCGATAGGCAGCCAGATGGAAAGGCGCCTCCTTGCTGGGAACCCTGTCCCCCAGTCTCCGGCCCTCCATGTCCACCCGCGCCATCCCATCCGCGTCCAGGCTGCCGAAAGACGAGTTGGTGGGAGTAATCAGGATCACATCGCCGCATCGCACGCTCATATTTCCGGCTGTCCCGAAGCTATAGCCGCGCCCGTAGAGCGACCGCGCCGCGGCCTGAATTTCCAAAGCTCCATCCCGCTCCGACATTCAACCCTCCGGCCGGCCCCTCGACGGCAGCGCCGCTATGATGCAATCCGTCATTTGCGTGGTGCTGAGGGAACCGCCCATGTCGCTCGTACGCGCCCCGCGGTCGGCGAACACCGTCCGCACCGCGGTCCTGATCCTCTCCGCGCCCTCGCCCTCGCCCAGCCAGTCCAGCATCATGGCGGCCGAAAGAATCGTGGCCACCGGGTTGGCGATGCCCCGTCCGGCAATGTCCGGCGCCGTTCCGTGCGACGGCTGGAATACCCCGTATTGGTCGCCGATATCCGCCGATGGCGCCATTCCCATCCCGCCCACCAGCCCCGCCGCCAGGTCCGACAGAATGTCCCCAAACATGTTCTCCGTCACCATCACGTCGAACATCTCCGGCGTACGTACCAGGTACAGCGCGGCGGCGTCCACATACGTCCGGTTGGTCTCGACATCCGGGTATTCCTCGGCCAGTCCGTCGAACACCGCCCGGAAATACGCCATCGAGGGCAGCACATTGGCCTTATCGACCAGGGTCAGATGCTTCCGGCGCCGCCGCGCCTGCTCGAAAGCCGCGCGGATCACCCGCTCCGCTCCTTTTCGTGTAATCAGCATGCGGTCTTCGGCCGCGTCGGCCGCCAGGTCGCAGGGCCGCGTTCTCCAGGAAAACAGGCCTTCCGTGCTCTCCCGGACGATCATCATATCGATGTCCCCGGCGCGCCTGTTCCGCAGCGGCGAATCGTCTCCATGGAACAGGTAAATCGGCCGCAGCCCGCTGTACAGCTCGAGTCGCTCGCGCAAGTCGAGCTGCGGCGTCATCTCCACCCCGTGCGGCCAGCGCACATTCGGCAAGCCCATGGCGCCCAGCAGCACCGCGTCATACTCGGAGAGCTGCCCAAACGTCTCCGCCCGCAGCGGGTCCCCGCTCCGCAGGTACTCCCCTGCCCCTACCGGCAGTTCCGTGAACGCCAGGCGCGGCGCGCCCAGCGCATTCAAAACCCTGATTGCCTCCGCCGTCACTTCCGGCCCGATTCCATCGCCCGGAAGCGCTGCTATTCGGTACTCCGTTTTCACGATGTCAAGCATACCGCATCCCACTGCCCCGCCTTTCCTCAGCGCCACCACCGCGACCGCGCCATTATCATTGGCTCACCAAACGCGTGGGATCAGGCGGTACCGTGTGTGCGCCGCATATTCCTCGTATCCGGGGAGTTCACGGCGCAACGTGTCATCCTCCATGACGGTGCGCCAGAAATACAGTGCCGCGAGAACGGCGGCTATGGCCAACGCCCACACCGAGCCCAAAACGAAACTGGTGGCCATGTACATGGTGATCGCCCCGGCGTACATCGGATGGCGCACGAACTGATACGGGCCCGACGACACCACTGTGTGCCCACGTTCCTCCTGAATCCGCACGGATGCCTCCGCGAATCGGTTAACGCGCAAGGTCCACCCGATCAAGCCGATTGCCAGGGCCAGGAGCATTGCGCCAACATACGCCAGGCCCACCGGCATTGACGACCACCTGTACCGGGCCGCATCCACCCCCGCGACCCCTGCCTGAACGAACACTAGCGGGGGCATGACGCCCAGGAAGACCTTGTCGAAACCCTTCGTGCCCTTCTTGCGCCACTTCGCCCGAGCCTCTACGAGCGACGGATTCGCTCGCCTCACCATCACACCGATCAGGGACATCCCGACGGCATACAACCCCACGCACCACCAGCCGCGCGTCCAGTTAAGGCGGCCAGCCCCCGCGAAGAGCGCCGCGATCCACAACACCGGAGCCGCCAGCATCGCCACCTTCCGCCCGACACGATGCTTCCCGCCAGCGGGAGGCATAACAATACCATCACCTCTGAAATACCATTATCCCAGAGGAACGCACGGTGGCCGCTCCAGGGCCGTCCGCGTGGCCCCCCTTGGCCTGCCCGCGGACCTTCAGCGGCGGTTTCGTTTGAAGGACCGGTCCCCCGGAAGCGGGGCGGCAAATATCACGCTCCCACGCTTCGGCCAGAGTAGAAATAAGGGATCGCGAAAGTTGCTAGTAACACCAGCAGTGTCGGCAGGAAGCTGTAAACCGCCGGCGAAGGCCAGTTTTTGAATGTCTCCGACGCGGCATAGACCCAGACGTAAAAAGCCACCAGCGACCAGAAGATATGCATGAAATCGGGATTCTTAATTCGATCGTCCGCCGTGCCAATCCAGCGCACCACCAACACCACAAGGCCACAAACACCCAACTGCCACGCCAGCAGGTAAGGCCGGGTGCCGTCGCCTTTGATCAGGCTTCCACCGATGATGTAAAGGCTCTGAGCCTCGCCCGGAATCATCTTGGCGAGTTTCGACAAGTAGCTGTCTGCATTAGGGGTTCCAGCAGGTGGTGGCGCCATGCCTTCCAGCGGTTTGCTGCGAATTCTTAAGGATCCCGGCACAGAGTTTCTCCTCTTCGTAGTGAAAATACTATCACTGCATTCCAAACTGCGGCAACATCGGCGGAACCTCGGCCGGCGGAATCTCGCCCTCGCTATCGCGGCAGCAGCGCGGCCAGTCCCTGCTGCGCAAAGTCTTTGAGAATAGCCGAAACGGGAATGCCCTCGTTCACCCTAAAATCCCCTTTCCAGTAGCGCTTGATCGCCGCGCCGGGGTTCGAAGGCGGGAATGGCTGCCCGCTGTGATGCAGCGCCACCACGCTCCAGTTCTGGTCGAAAACCGGCGAGCCGGAGCTTCCCTCATCTGTATCCGCCACGTATTGCAGGCGGGTGTCGGTCACCGCGGTTACCCGGTTCTCGGTCACCACGGCTTTTAGTGGGTGCCCCAGCGGATGCTGGATGATGTTGACCCGCTCGTTGTTGGTTACCCGGCGCGGCGAGAGAATCAGATAACCTCGGTGCCTGCGTTTGCGGATCAACTCGATCGGCGGCAGGTCCTCCCATGCCACGGAGGGCACGAATTCCTCCAGGGGAGCTTTGGTCAATCGCACGAGAGCGTAGTCCAGTTTCTCGGGCGGACTGCCGGCATACGGAAAGGTTGCATCACAGGTGAAGGTGCTTCCCTTTTGCGCCACTCCACGTGCATCCTCCCAGTATTCGAAACGCGCCACCATGCTGGGGACGTTGTCCTTCGAAGTGATCACGTGCTGGTTCGTCAAAACCAGATTGGGCCCGATCAGGAATCCCGTGCCGCGGGGCTGTCCCTCCGGAACCTCGATGCGGCACACGGCTTGCGCGGCCAGCACTGCACTAGCCAGCAAATCGATGTTCAGGAAATTGTCTTCGCTGTGAATGATTCGCTCCAGGCCGGGTTTGTCGACCGGGAACGATGGTTCCGTCCGGGGGACGGCGGCCGGCGGCGGGGGAGCGTCGACAGCGGCGAATCCGGGCGCCGCTTCCGCCAGGCCGAATTCCACGCGTTTCCGTTCCAGGTAAACCGGGTCTGCCACCAGGGAGTATTTCACGATCACCGCCGCGATGTACTTGCGGTTCCCAGCCGAAAGCTCGGGCAACTCGAGCACCGTACCGAGCAGCGCTCCCAGAGCATGGTAAGCCGGGCGTTCCTCCAGATTTCCGTGATTCTCGAGCGTCGCCACCACGCCCGCGGCAAACAACTCCGCCGTCTGACTCAAGCTCTGGCTGGCTACAAATTTCTGCAGTCCCGCCTGCCATAGCAGTACCCTTCGCCCTTGCGCACCACCGTCCGTAACCTGGTACAGATTGGCGATGATTCTGGTGATTTGTTGTCTTTCCTCCGTTTCCAGGAAATACGCCACCCCTCAACCCTCCTCGCCGTCGTCCATAGGCACCAGAACATAACGGTCGATGATCCCCTCAATGTAGCTCTTGTCATTCGAGGGCAGGCTGGGAATGTCGCGCACATAGGCCAGCAGCGCCCCAACTGCCAGTGTTCCTTGTTTTCCTACCAGGCCGGCCTTGGCAAGAGTGTCGAGGTAAACACCCGCGGCGATGTTGGGGTTCATGGGTCCCAGAAGATCGCCTTGCGCAAACTGCCCCAGCCCGGCTTGAATCAACAGATTCTTCCTTCCCTGCGGGCCGTCCACGAAGTCCGCGGTGCTTGCCAGGATATTAGTCAGCCTTCGTAAATCGGGGATCTCGAACTCGACCGTCTTGGGGACCGCTATAGCAACCAGACCGAGCATTTGCTTGACCCACGAGCGTCTCTCGCGTTCTTCGGCCAGAGACTCGATCGCATCCAGGTCCCGCCAGGGCACGAATCGAATGCTGAGGCCGTGATTACACGACCCTAGGAGCGTGCGGATATAGAGCGCCGGTGCATCCACGGACTTGCTGATGACACACACGCTTTCCTCCCGCTTTTGTTCGAGTGTGTCCAGCCAGGATGAAAGGTCTTTCAGGGTAGCCTTGAGAAGTTCCCCCGCCGGCCGGTCCACAAATGTGGGATCGACATATAGCAGAGCCCTGCGAACGCCTCGGTATACCAGCGTGGAGTAGGAATGTGTGACCTGAAAACGCGGGTTCCAATATCCCACTTGGCCGACGCTGAACGAACCTGGCGTCCAGTACCGGGTGACCGTCGCCAACACCTCGGCTGGCACACGCAGATCCTCCATGGAAGCCTTCGGCTCCTGCTGCGCGCTTTGAGTTACGGCGGAAGGCGCCGGAGCGGCCTGGCCGGCTGCTGGGACTTGCCCCGTGGGCACACGTACATTAGGAATCGATGCGCTGACACCCTTGGTAGCGATATCGTAGGCGCTTACGACAGCTCTGAGGAAAAGCGGCGTGAGATTCGGTTGCAGAGACATTAGCCGTTTCTCACTTATCTGCGTGACTCTCGACCCGGCCCAGACCATCCGGGTTCAGATTGAGGAGGTTGCCGGCGGCTTGGCGAAGCGTATCGTTATCCTGGAGTTCGAGGATGCTGTTGATACGCGCGCCGGAAAGCCTGATCACGCGAAGCAGTTCCTGGCCGGCATAATCCACCAGGGCCGCATCCGGTTCCAATTCGACAAACACCAGGACTGCATCCACACTGGAGACGCTGCGGGGAAAGTAGCGGCGGATATACTCCCAGGCGAAAGGGCGCAGGGCGGCGGCCGTTTTGATGTGAGCCGCACTGTCTGACTTTTCCGGACCGATCGCCACGATGGCTATCGCCGCGGGTTTCAGCAGCCCGATCAGATCGACTCCAGCCGAGAACGGATCCACCGAATTCGCCAGAGAAACCACCTCATATTGCGCCGCTTCCAGCAGTTTGGCCAAGGCTTTCAGGGCGTCCGCCCGGGTAGCCGGAGCCTCCGCCGCCCCCACAGCCGCCCGCTCCTCGTTCTTGCCGAGCGCCCAGAGTTGCGAACTCACAACCAGCACGCCGAACTGAACCAACATCAGATTTCTGAGGCTATGAGCATAGAGAACGATATAAACCAGGACGGCCAGCGTGATGACAATCCCGAAAACTGAGGCTGCTACCAAGAGCCGGTTATTCCTGACGGCTTCCCGGAACGCTGCCGAACGTTCGGGCCTTTCCCCGCCATACAACCGGTCCGCCATTGAGACCACGGCAACGTGGACAAATCCCCATCCCAGGACAACAGGGACCACCAAAGATACCAGAGAGGCGTACCGGAAGACCGGAACTTCTGTCCCTGGTCGCATGAACCACGGCAAGCTGAAATTGAAAATCCAGTATAAGAAGCCATATGCCAGATGCCACATCAGGCCCAGCACCGTCAGTGGATAGAAGGCCGCCACTCCAGCCACCAGGCTGTTCAACCGATCGTGCTGCGAGCGGGCCACGCTACCTACGCGGGCCGCCTGGACAACCGTCATCAGAACTCCAACGGCCACGCATCCCGACAACCATCTCAAATCTCCGATCGAAACGGTAACCGGCCCCAGTCCGAAGAAAATAGCTACTGCGATCCACGACGCCATCCAGGCCACCGCCTCCGCTTTCTGCAGGCGTTCAGTCGCGGCCCTGCGTTCCGTGGTGGCGGGAGTGACTGCCGGGCTCATGAAATTAAGGAATTATACTACAGTCGAAAAGGACTGTGCGTTTCGCCCCAA
The DNA here is from genome assembly GCA_963701845.1 of uncultured delta proteobacterium. Classification (GTDB taxonomy): domain Bacteria; phylum Desulfobacterota; class Desulfobaccia; order Desulfobaccales; family 0-14-0-80-60-11; genus JAPLJC01. The sequence goes on from CAVPBF010000008.1 coordinate 39,931, forward strand.
TTGCGCCGCCTGGGCCGCCCGCGGTTCTGGCGCCCTGGCCACCGCTTCCCCTGCCCGAGGCTGCAAAAGCCGATCTGTGCGCACCTGTGCCGGCCGCTAACCCAGGGTTCGGCTAGCGCATCGGCAACACCGGATCCGGGCCGGAACCCTTGGGCGTATCGATCACCTGCGCGATCTTGCGGCCCGCCACGTCGATCACGTAGATCTTGTCCTTGTCCTGAACGCCCGTGTAAGCCGTGCGGCGGTCGCTTGAGAGGGTCAGCGACATTGGCTTGCCACCCAGGACGACCCGGCCTGTCTCTTGGCGTAGTCGGGCGTCGGCGAAGCCGACAGCTTCGCCATTCTCGAGAGCATAGACCAGGGTGTGGCCGTCGGCCGGCGATCTCGATGCGCACCGGCTGCTTGCCCGTGGGAATCGTGCCCGTGCGCTGTTTTTTCTCGGCGTCGATAATCGCGATGTCGTCGCTTTCGGAGTCAGTCATGTAGAGCGTCTTGCCGTCCTCGGAAAAGGCGCCGCCCTGAGGGTTGGCGCCACATGGGATCAGCTTCACCTCGCCCGTGGAAAGGCGCACCGCGGCCACATTGCCGGAGCCCGAATCACTCACGTAAGCCCACTCCCCGCCCGGATCGAGGATCACCATGTGCGGCGACTTACCCCGCACGTCGTAGGCCTTGAGCGTTTTGCGCGCCACCGGATCGACCAGCAGCAGCGCATCCGGCCCTTCTGTGGTAACCACCAGATAGCCGGTCTTGCGATCCAGATCGATGCCGTGCGGGCGCCGGTGGTTACCCAGATCGATGACGCCGATGCGCTGCTTGGCAGCTACGTCGATAATCGAGATGGTATTGCCGCCGGCTCCCGCATCGGTCATCCAGAGCACGCCGTTGTCCGTCACATACAGCCGTTTTCGATCGCCCGAAAAGCACATTTCATGCGGGTGCGAACCCACCCGGGCGCCGGTCACACGCCGGCCATCGGCGCTGTAGAAGCCGACCGTTCCCGCCACTTTCTCCACTACTGCCAGCGAGGCCTCTTGTGCCCAGAGGCATGAAAACGCCAACAGTTGGAGAACCATCGCAACCCAAGCCCGCCCAGACATGTTTTTCCCTTTCTTTTATAAAATACCAGGACGCCCGAATTGCGTCGCTAGCCGCACGTTCGCGCTCGCCCACCGCGTGTTGGCCCCGCGCGTGTTCGCCGCCTCCTCGCCCCTCCGTGCTCGCTCCGCCGTGCTCGCCGCCCGGTGCGTCCGCCCCGCATGTCCGCCCACCGCGTGCTCGCCTCCGCGCGTTCACCCCGCGTGTGTGCCCCACGCCTGGTCCAGTTCGCCACCAAACCGTCTCTCGCGATACCAGCCACGCCGTCGATGGTCACCTCCAGTTCGCCCTCGATCACTTCATAGACTTCTTCCCCGCGATGGAAGTGCTCGTGACCCGTGCGTAAAATCGTAGTGCGCGAATGTCATGTTCTGCGAGTGGGAATATCGTCCATTCCAACCCGGTAAGCGCTCGATTACGGGAAGGCCGTTCGTATCCAGAAAAGCCATCGGACCCGCCGAAAATCCTCTCACACCCAAAGCCTCCCGATCGAGGCACAGGTTGGGGAACAATGAAGCTATCCAACGCCCGTCTCTGACACATCGCACCGCTCCGGCGTCACGCTCAGCAGATCAAGCCGCGGCCATGAGACGGTCAGGTCGCTTTCGTTTTCGCGATCCTCGTCCACCACCACTAGCATGCGCCCCGCCCGAATCTTCTCGAACGCCGCTCGCTTTGGCCGCGGCTCAGAAATCGGGTGCGGAGCCGCGCCGGGCACACAAAGGATGGATCATCACAGCCGTTCCTAAACTCGTTCCCGCGACAAGATCTTCCTTCGCTAAGCTTGTAATTGGGGGGACATGCGGACCAGGATCGCTATCGGCGCACTCGTTGTTGTGTTGGTTCTCGCGATCGCCGCCGCCGTGACCATCCCTCGCGCCGGCCCCATTCTGAAGGGTCGTATCACGAAACATTGGGCGCCCGATTCCACAGTCGCGTTGAGTTGGACAGCCTGAACGTCTCTTTCCTGCGCGGACTCGAAGTCTCGGGGGACCGCCTGCGCATCTTCCCGCCCGACGATATGGTCGCCGCCGGGACAACCTCAGCCGCTGATCGCGCTCGATCACTTCTCCTTTCACTCGGGACTGACCGGGCTTTTCGTCGAGCCAATGCATGTCGCTATGGTGCGGGTGAACGGTCTCCAGATCAACATCCCTCCCCGCGAAATGCGGCCGCAGGCATGCGGACACATTCCCGAAACATCGCGGCAAAATCAAGATTGTCGTCGATGAAATCGTCTGCGACAACTCGCGGCTGATCATTGATACCTCCAATCCCGATAAAGACCCGAAGGACTTCGAACTGAAACATATCGATTGCACGATGTTGGCCCCAACGCGCCGTGGCGGTATGATGCGACGCTCACCAACGCCATCCCGCGCGGCGAGATCCACGCCGCCGGCACCTTCGGACCGTGGCAGACAGACAGCCCGGGCGACTCTCCGGTGGCCGGCCACTACACGTTCGACCATGCCGACCTCGAGTACCATCAAAGGTATCGGCGGCATGCTCTCTTCCACCGGGAACTTCAAAGGCCAGCTCGACAGAATTGTCGTAGACGGAACGACCGAGACACCGGACTTCTCGCCTGGATACCGCCAACCACCCGGTTCCTCTTCACACCCGTTATCACGCCATCGTGGACGGCATCAGCGGCGATACTTATCTGCAACCGGTGAGTGCCCAACTGCGAAATTCCAGCTTCACAACCAGCGGCGCCGTGATCGACATCAAAGGTGTGGGCCACGCCATCGATCTGGATATCGATGTTCCCCAGGGCCAGATTCAAGACTTTCTCGATCTCGCCGTAAACACGCAGCCGGCGGTTATGACGGGAACTATCGCCACCAAGGCGAAGCTCGGTATCCGTCCCGGCAAAGAAAGAACCGTGGAAAAGCTGAGCTTGCAGGGCAATTTCACGCTGTCGGGCATTCACTTCACCAATCCAAGCGTGCAGGATAAGGTCGACATGCTGAGCCTGCGCGCGCAAGGCGAGCCGAGGAAAGCCAGGCCCGGAGCGGCGGACGTAAACTCCCGGATGAAGGGAACGTTCTCATTGAATGAAGGCGTGCATCAAATTCAGCAATCTCGCGTACGTTCTGCCAGGTGCCCGGGTGAATCTGGAAGGAGCATATTCTTTGGATGGCCAACAGTTCGACTTCCATGGCAAGGTGCCTGACCGAGGCGTCGTTGTCGCACATGGTCGATTCTCCGTGGCTCTCCTTGCTGCTGAAGGCGGCCTCCCCGTTCTTCAGGAGAAAGGGCGGAGGAGCCGAGATTCCGGTATCGATCAGCGGCACGAAATCGGATCCGAAGTTTGGGCTTGACGTGCTTCGGAGCCACTCGGCAGACCGTTCGCAGTAGCCCGAAAGCGGGGCGTGAGCCGGCGTCCGCACCCGCGCTGTTCGTCACCGGCCCCGATGGAAAACGAACGCCGGACCGGCCGCCAACGCCGGCCGTGCCCAGCGCCGGCCTCAGCTGCTTATCCCTGCCTACGTTAAGATGAAAGCCGGGCATGCCCCACATTTTCGGATCCTTGCCGGCGCTTCCCGGGCTCGACCTCACTGGGGTCATTGACATCCTGGTGGTCGCCGCTCTCATCTACCAGTGCCTCATGGTGGTGCGGGGAACCCGCGCGGGGCATATCCTGTTGGGCATCCTGGTGATGGTGGTCCTCTACCTCACCGCCGTCTGGGCCGGCTTCGAGGCCCTCCGCTCGCTGCTTTCGTTCATCGTGCCCTACATCGGCCTGGCCGTCATCGTGCTGTTTCAGTCCGAGATCCGCCGCACCCTGGCGCGCATCGGACGCAAGCGCTTGTTCGGCTTGGCCGGCGGCTTCCGCGCCCCCGAGGCCGCCGCCGAAATCCTGATGGCCGTCGAACAGCTCGCCCAGCAGAAAATCGGCGCCCTCATCGTGCTCGAGCGCGACATCGGCCTGCGCACCTTCATCGAGAGCGGCGTCCAACTGGACGCGCTCATCTCGCGCGATCTCCTGCTCTCCATTTTTCAACCCGGCCTCCCGCTGCACGATGGCGCCGTCATCATCCAGAAGGAGCGCATCGTCCGCCGCCGCTTGCTTCCTGCCGCTCACCGTCAACCCCAGCCTCTCCCGCAAGCTCGGAACCCGCCACCGCGCCGCTATCGGCATCACCGAGGAAACCGACTGCCTCTCGCTGGTGGTCTCCGAGGAAACCGGACGCATCTCCATCGCCGCCTTCGGTGAGCTGACCCAGGGCATTTCCACTGCCGAAGCCATGGAGCGCATCAACCTCCACTTCGGCGTCGAGCGGCCCGGGGCCGTCGCCATCGACCAATATCCGGCCGACATCCCGCTGGAAAACACCCCGATGAGCCCTGCCGCCGGCTCGTCGGAAAGGGTCAACCAGCCGTGAAGAACCCGCTCCGCTTCGCCGCCCAACTGCTCACCCGGAACGCCGCTTGGAAGCTGCTGTCGCTGGCCATCGCCTTTCTCATCTGGATTTTGGTCGCCAGCGAGCCCCAGTTGTCCACCTTCGCCACCGCGCGCGTCGAGTACCGGGGGCTCCCCGACGATCTCGAGATCGCCTCCGACCCCGTCAGCATCGTCTCCCTCGAGCTCCAGGGCCCTCCCAGTGAGCTCCGCAACCTCGGCGATGGCGGCCCGCATCCCGCCGTCATTTTGGATATGTCCGGCGTCACCATCGGCCAGCGCACCTTCCCCGTGGGCGCCGGCGACGTCAGGCTCTCGCGCGGCGTCCGCATCGTGCGCGCCATCCCTTCTGAGATCCGCTTCGAATTCGAGCCGCGGCTCATCCGGGCGGTACCCGTCAAGGTCCGTCTCACCGGCGAAGGCGCCCACGGCTACACCGTGGCCGGCGCCGTCGTCGAACCGGATGAAATAGAAATCACCGGCCCCAAAAACCACGTGGCGCGTGTCTCGGCCGTCACCACCGATCCCGTGGATGTCTCCGCGGCTACCGGTGTTTTGAAAGTCCAGGTGAACGCCTTCGTGCAGGATCCTTTCGTGCGGCTGGTTTCGCCGCCACGAGTCAGCGTGACAGTCACCATGCACCGACCCTAGCCCATCGGAGGAACATGCAAAAACAACTCTTCGGCACGGACGGCATACGCGGCGTGGCGGGCGAGTATCCCCTCGATGCCGCCACCGTCTTCGCCTTCGGCTGGCCCTCGCCGACGACGCCCGCCACGCCCATGCCGATCCCGAAATCCTCATCGGCGCCGACACCCGCGAATCCAGCTCCTGGATCGCCGAAATGGTGGCCGGCGGCCTCGCCCGCGGCGGCGCAGCCGTGCGCTATGCCGGTGTCATCACCACCCCCGGCGTCGCTTATCTTACCCGCTCCGGACCCTTCATCGCCGGCGTCATGATTTCCGCTTCGCATAATCCTTACCAGGACAACGGCCTCAAGGTTTTCGGCCATAGCGGCTTCAAGTTGCCCGATGCCGAAGAGCACGCCGTCGAGCGGGAAATGTTCTCCCTCCTCGAAGCCGGTGTCTCGCCCATCCCCGCGCCCCTCACCGTCGATGAAAGCCTGGAAAGCCAATATCTCGAGTACCTGCTCTCCACTGTTACCGTCCGCTTCGACGGCGTCCGCCTCATGGTCGATTGCGGCAATGGAGCGTCCTACCGCCTGGCCCCCGAGTCTGTTCCGCCGCCTCGGCGCCCAGGTCACCGCCATCGAGGCCGCGCCCAACGGCCGCAACATCAACCTGAACTGCGGCGCCATGCACCTCGCCGGCTGGAACGCGCCGTGCTGGCCGCCGGGGCGTCCTCCGGGGCGCCCGCCGATTTCGGAGTCGCCTTCGACGGCGACGCCGACCGCGCCATCTTCGTCGCCCCTAGCGGCCGCATCGTCGATGGCGATGCTGTCCTGCTCGCCGCCGGCCGCGCTCTCCAGTCCGCCGGCCGCCTGCCCGGCGATACCGTCGTCGCCACCGTCATGTCCAACCTCGGCCTCGAGCGGGCCCTCGAGCGCCATGGCATCCGCCTGCTGCGCGCCGCCGTCGGCGACAAGTACGTGCTTGAGGAAATGGTGCGCACCGGCGCCATGCTCGGCGGTGAGCAATCCGGCCACGTCATCTTCCGCGAATTCGCCACCACCGGCGACGGCATGCTCACCGCCCTCCGCCTCTTCGAAATCGCCCGCTGCTGCGGCATGAGCCTCGATGAGCTCACCGCCGATTTCCAGTCTTTCCCGCAAAAGCTGGTCAACATACCCGTGCGCCAGAAAAAGGATTTCGCCGACATGCCCGATGTAGCCCGCGAAATCAGCCTCCTGGAGCAGCGTATGGGTTCCGCCGGCCGCGTGCTGGTGCGCTACTCCGGCACTGAGCTGCTGGCCCGCGTCATGGTCGAGGCTTCCGAACAGGAACTCGTCGACACCGGCACGGCCCGCATCGCCGACGCCATCCGCCGCGAAATCGGCGTCTGACCGTGCGCCTCTTCTACTGTGACCATATCCCCATCCCCCTGCCCCGCGGCCACAAATTCCCCGCCGAAAAGTACTCTCTCGTGCGCCGCCTTCTAGCCGCTGACGGCCGCTTTACTTTCGAGCAAGCCCCGCCCGCCAGCCCCGCCGACATCCGCTTGGCCCATGACCCCGCCTACGTCGATGCCTTTATCTCTGGCGCCCTGGACCCGCGCGCCATGCGCCGCATCGGCTTCCCTTGGTCTGAAGCCTTGGTCCGCCGCACCCTGGCCTCCGTCGGCGGCACTCTGGCTGCCGCCCGCGATGCCCTGGCCACCGGCTTCGGCGGCAATCTGGCCGGCGGGACCCACCACGCTTTCTATGGCGAAGGCTCCGGCTTCTGCGTCTTCAACGATCTCGCCGTGGCCATCCGCTCGCTCCGCCGCCGCGCCGCCGTCATCGACCTCGACGTACACCAGGGTGATGGCACTGCCGCCATCTTCGAAGATGACGACGACGTTTTCACCGTTTCGCTGCATGGCGCTCACAACTTTCCCTTTCGCAAACGCCGCAGCCGCATCGATATCGCTTTTCCTGATGGCGTAGGTGATGAACAGTACCTTGATCGCCTCGCTGCAGTGTTACCGCAAGTCGCTGCCTTCCATCCCGAGATCGTCTTTTATCAATCCGGCGTCGATGCTCTGGCTGGCGACCGCCTCGGCCGCCTCCGGCTTTCGCCCGCCGGGCTGGCCGCGCGCGACCGCATAGTATTTATTGCCACAAAGGAATGGCGAATACCCATTGTGGTGACATTAGGTGGCGGCTATGCCAACCCTATATCCCTCACCGCCGAAGCCCACGCTGTAACATTTCGCACCGCCGCTGTTGTATTCGGTTTGCAACTTTTTGTATCCTAAACGCGTCAATAAATTGCAAGGTTCTTACAGATGGCTCCGCGGGGAATTTCGGTCTCCCGTGGGTCCAACCGGCGGGCGTCTTCCTCCGAGCGTCCGCCGGTTTTTGCGTTTGCTGCTCTTCAGCCACTCCCGGATTCCCGACCAGACTTTCCCGATCCTTGGGTCAGCCGGAGACCGCCAACCCGCCAACCTCCTGAGCCTCCCAAATCCTCGAAACCTGCGAGACCATCCGGTGCAAAGACCAAATCCAGCCCGGACCTCCTTTACCCTGCTGTAACGAAGTTACTTGCTGCTGCCTTGGTCCGCGGCCGATGGTTGTGGCCGATTACAGGCTTGCCGATAACAGCCCGAGCAGCCGGCTCTGCGCCGGCGGGGCTGGCCCTTCACTGCCACTTCGTCATGGTGGCCGTCGTTGTTGCCGTGCATGAGAACGTCGTGTTCATACCCTGCCACACTCCGCTCGCAATGAGTGTGCCAGTGCCGTTGAGATTGATGACATTGTTCTGTATCGTGCCGGACTCCTCGACGAGGTTCTTCTGATAAGTGAACCCGGTCGCGAGCAGGCCCATGATGCCTGAGAACGTGACGTTCGTCCCCTCGACCTGTCCCTGTCGCAGTGATTGCCCCGACCCGAACGCCGCTGTTATGCTCGAGGATGTGTAGGACACTTGGCATCCCTGCTGGGAGATGGTGATGAAGTCGCCGCCACTAATCGGATCCGTCTCCGTGTCCGATTCGCCATTCACGGTCAACGTGCATCTCAACGTCCCCTTCTCGCTACCCACCCATTGTCCAGCGATGTTCACGCAAGCCCCGGCGGACAGGTCCAGATCTAAAGTCCTGGTGATGGTGGTCCCGAACAGCTTGTCGGTGAGAGTCACGGTCGCCGCATAGGAACCGGCGGCCAACGAGTTGGCATTGGAGTTGAGGGAAACCGTGAATGAGTCCTTCCCATTCGGAGCCAGTGTTCCAGTTGTTCTGGAGACCGTTACCCAGGCCGCGGAAGAGACCAGTGTATAGGGGATCGCCGACGCCAGGTTATTCTGTAGCGTATAGGTAATCGTATAGCTGGAGGGGTTTAGCTGGCCAGCCTGTCCAGTCACCTTTAGGGAGTCGGGGGGCGTCATGGTAATGGGATCACAGCAGCCGCTCACAGCGATCGTCACCCGGTTCGTGGTAGTAATTCCTCCCGACCGCAGTTCGAGCGGCACCGTGTCTCCAGTGGGCGCTCCGTCCGGGATCGTGATATTGATTTGATTCACGGCGACAAATTGCGGCGACGCGCCTGAAAAGACCACGGGAACCCCAATGCCCCCAACTAACACTTCCGGCGTGGTCAGAGTTTTCCTCAGCTTGTCGGGGGAGTTATTGCCGTTCGCCGGATACGAATCCATGGCGCCCAGTCCTGTCGCCAGGATGGTCAGGCCGTTAGGGTCTCCAGCTTTGGCGGGGTGGGCTGCGATGCCGGGAATAGAGCCGGACGGGGCCGCGAGACTGCCGTCGGGGTTGATGGCGATAGCGTTGCCGACGCCGAAGTTGACCGCGAAGATACCTGGCGAGAGCGGCCCTACGGACACGGTTGCGGGCGCCGAGGCAACGCCTTGGGACGTCACCACAACCGCGACCTCGCCGCTCTGACTTCCGCCGGGAAGGACGTTCCACGGCACCTGCGCGTTGATCTGCCCGGGAGCGACGAAGAACAGCGGCGCGGGAATGTTATTGAAAGTCACGCTCACATTGTTGAGCGAGGTGGGCAGCGGTATGGAGCCGGCCTGCGCCGTGCCGGCGGCGAGATTCGAGCCGTAGATCGAGACCAGAGACCCCGCCGCAATCGGCTGTCCGGTGGCATTGCTGGCGGCATTAACTATGCCCCCGGCGAAAATCGTCGCCGCGTTGACGGTCTGGCTGTTTATCGTCAGACTGAAATCCTTGGTAGCGGTCGCCGAAGCGCTGTCCCAGACCTGAACCTTGACGCTGTACGTGCCGACGGTGGCCGGCGTGCCGGAAATGGCGCCGCTGCTCGCGAATGTCAGACCGCCGCCGGGAAGGCCCGACGAAGTGAACGCCCAGGTATAGGGAGGGACGCCGCCGGTAGCGTTGAGCGTTTGCGAATAGGCCACTCCCACCGTGCCCTGCGGCAGCGGCGAGGTGGTTACGATGGACAGGGCAGCCGCGGTGCCCATCCGAACAAGGCGAATGCGGTTGTTGAGTTCGTCGCTGACGTAGAGGTTACCCGACCCATCCACGGTCACGTGGTAGGGGTCATAGAACTGCGCGCTAGTGGCCGGCCCGCCGTCGCCCGAAAAGCCGGAAGAGCCGTTTCCGGCCACCGTGGTGATGACGCCACCGGACGATACCTTGCGAATGCGGTTGGTGAGAACGTCGGCGATGTAGAGGTTGCCGGGCGCATCCACGGCCACCCCGGTCGGAGCGTACAGTTGAGCGCTGGTGGCCGGCCCGCCGTCGCCCGAGTAGCCCGCCTGTTCCAGTCCCGGCCACAGTAGTGATGACGCCACCGGCCGACACCTTGCGAATCCGGTGGTTGCCAAGGTCGGCGATGTAGAGGTTGCCCGACCGCATCCACGGCCACGCCCTTCGGTTCGGTACAGTTGACGCGCTGGTGGCGGGCCCGCCGTCGCCCGAATAGCCCGCCTGTTCCAGTCCCGGCCACAGTGGTGATGACGCCACTGGGCGACACCTTCCGGATCCGGTTGTTGACGTTGTCGGCGATGTACAGGTTGCCGCCGCAGTCTACGGCTAAGTCCATGGGCCAATGCAACTGCGCATTCGCGGCCGGCCCACCGTCGCCCGAGTAGCCGCGGCGCCGCTACCGGCGACCGTCATGATGATCCCGCTGGGCGGACACCTTGCGAATGCAGTTGTTGGACGTATCGGCGATGTAGAGGTTGCCCGACGCCATCCACGGCCACGCCATAGGGGTAGTAGAGCTGCGCGCTGGTGGCCGGGCCGCCATCGCCCGAGAAGCCCACTATTCCCGTCCCGGCGACAGTGGTGATGATGCCGCTGGGCGAGACCTTGCGAATCCGGTGGTTCCGATAATCGGCGATATAGAGGTTGCCCGACCCATCCACGGCCAGCCCGGTCGGATAGGACATTTGAGCGCTGGTTGCTGGGCCGCCGTCTCCCGAATAGCCGGCAACACCGGTTCCGGCGACGGTAGTGATGATGGAGGGACTTCCGGCCACCGCTGACAACGTGTACGTTTGCCCCAGAATGGCGCCATGCAGGGCGAGTACTGCCAGGGCGATACGAACAGGAAACATCGCTGCACCTCCCTTCAGGCGGCGGCACTCGACGCCGTGACGGTTTATCGACTCTTTGCGGCCGCTTTTCTCACTGAGCCAGGATCGACGGGACCGATGTGAAAGTTCCGAAGGGGCTGCACCGTAACCAGAGGCCCGTGAGGCCGCCCCCGCCGTGGGCAGCGTCGATTACAGCAATGGCCTCTGGGTAGCCTCGAACGGGATCCACAGCGTTGACCTCAATGGGGAAGCCGTCGCTGGAGTCAGTCAAATTCGATACCATCCATCGTCAGCATTATACTCTCGAAAACATCTCATCAGAGCTGTTTTTCCGTTTCTCCCGGTTGGTTTTGTTGCCTGTCACGGAGAATCGTTCGATACCGCCGGTTTCCTGGAGATACGGAAGGCACAGCATTCCCGGTACTACTGGCTGATGCTGGCCGAGAGCCATCTAACGCGGCGGCTGTTTGTGAGCCTGGTACGGCGGATCGCTTGCCTCAGCGGTGGCGGCGGGATAGACGGAAGCGATGGGCACTGCGAAATCAGGGCGACCAGGATGTGAAAGCCGTAGAGGCGTTAGCGGAATGCGGTGAAAAACAGCAGATTCCGGTTCCTGTATTTCCCGGGCAGGGCGACAGCCCCGCCTCGCGGGAGCGAAGATGGCTCCCCAAGAAAAAATACAACTCGCACGATCAAAGAATGCCCTTTGGTTTATACTCAAAGGGACCTGAAAATCCAAAATGGAGTCCGGTTTTCTACGGAGCACGAAGCCGGGGTGTGGAAAACGCCATCATGCCCCCTTTCGGAGATGATGACGATTGAGGCTCTCAACACACCAGCGCGGATATATTCGTAGCTCCAGTTGACACCGATGATTCTCATTAGTTCAGTCCGGAGGTGTTCCGATGTCGGTCATACGGCGTGCCGCATTCTACATCCGCATCATTGCCTGCGCTCTTGTCATTACGTGGGCTGTTCCCGCGCAGACCTGTGCGTTGCCCCCTTCAGGAATTATTAGCTGGTGGCCTTTTGACGAGACCTCTGGCACGACTGCCGCGGATATTGTCGGTAATCAGGTAGGTTCCCTTGTCAATGGCCCTATCCAGACACCTGGAATCGTGGGCGAGGCTCTTAGGTTTAATGGCTCAACCAGCTATGTAACCGTAGCCGATAACGACCTTTGGGCGCTCGGCGCAAGGGACTTTACCATTGAGCTGTGGGCAAACTTCAGTTCGCTGGCGCCTGGCTCGGTCTATACGGCCATATTTGTCGGGACCGACGAAGGCCCCGGCATTCGAAATAAGTGGTTCTTTACCCTGGCGGCAGGGAACTTACAATTCGCTATTAACGGTCCCAGTGTCGGCTCGAAGTCCTTCGCATGGGTTCCGTTCTCTCCTACCGTCGGGCAGTGGTATCATCTGGCGGTCACGAGAAACGCCGGTACGTACACGATTTACATCAACGGCATTCCTTCGGGCTCGCAGGCTAGCACCGATGTCATTCCCAATGCGAATGCCCCCTTAAATATCGGCCAGGCTGAAAGCCTGGGATTCATGCCTGGTCTTCTAGATGAGCTCACCATCTATAATCGTGCTTTGTCTCAGGCTGAACTCCAAACCATCGTGACCGCTGGGCGTGCCGGCAAGTGCAGACAATCTCAGACTTCCGCCAAAATCCTTCCACAACTTGCGTTCGGCGGCGGCTGGTACACCGCTCTGTATTTCACAAACACCACCAACACTCCAGTCTCGTTCACCCTCAGCTTCATCGGCAACGACGGCAACCCGCTTACCATCCCTGCCCTGAACGGTTCGTCCGTCACGGTGAATCTGGCCGCCCGAGGTTCGGCCATCACAGAAATCCCCAACACCGGTCCGCTGGTGCAGGGATATGTCTCAGCGGCATTGCCTGCCGGAGTCACTGGCTACGGCGTTTTCCGCCAGAGCGTTCCCGGCGTGAACGATCAAGAGGCAGTTGTGCCGCTGTCGGGGACCACGACGACCACCAGCACTTTGGAATTTGACGACACCAAATACGTCACCGGCGTCGCGGTGGTCAACCTCGCTTCAGTAAGCACGACGATCTCGGTGCTTGCGCGTGATACTCAAGGCAATTCCATCGGGACGTCCTATATTCCGCTGGCGCCCCATGCCAAAACAGCGGTGGTGCTAAGAGACCTTCCGGGTCTCGCGGGGGTTTCCGGCGCGCTGGGTTCCGTGGATTTCACCGCCAGTATCGGGAATCTCGCCGCGCTCGGGCTTAGGTTCAATGGCAGGGCATTCACCTCCATTCCGACATCGGACCGGTAGCTCATTTCGACTCCGGGGCTAATCCGGTGACAGGCTACGCAACTTTCCGCGCTGCTGTTTAGCGCGGAATTTCGTTGCCTGTCACTGTATTAGCCTCCCCGTTGTTCGGGTCTATCTCCGGAAGTTCAATCTCGGCCGTCGAGCACAGCTCACCCTCGCGCTGGCGGAATACTGGGAGAACACGAACGCGATCAACCGGCAGATGATCGACACAGTCATCGTGCCCGATGAGACCGGCGAAAACGGTACGGTCGCATAAAGAGTATCACCCGTCTCGCGGATGTGCGCCGGCCGACGGGCCACGGAGGTACCGCTTCCGGAAAACCAGCCCTTTCAAACGAACCCGCCGCTGAAGTTCCACGCGCAAGCCGGAGGGCTATTCGCCGTCCACTCAGTATTGCGCCTAGTCCGCCCGCTTCAACACCAGCGCCGAATTCTTGCTCCCGAACGCGATGCAGTTGGCCACCGCATATTCAATATCCAGCTTCCGTCCCGCTTCGGGAATGTAATCCAAGTCGCATTCCGGGTCCGGCTCATCCACGTTGATCGTCGGATGCGCCACCCCGTCGCGCATTCCCAGCAGCGTCGCCGCCACCCCCGCCGCCCCGCATGCGCCTTGCGGATGTCCGATCAGGCTCTTCAGCGACGACCCCGGCAGTTTGTACGCATGCCCGTCAAACGCCAGCTTGATCGCCCGCGTCTCGATCCGGTCGTTCAGTTCCGTGGAAGTGCCGTGATAGTTGATGTACTGCACCGCCGACGGCGGCACGCCCGCCTCCTCCAGCGCCATCCCTATGGCCCGCGCCGGCTCCTCCCCGCATTCCTCCAGCCGCACCCGGTGATACGCTTCGCAGGTCGAGCCGTACCCCGCCACCTCCCCGTAAATGTGCGCGCCCCGCTCCCGTGCCTGCTCCCATTCCTCCATCACGAAAAACCACGCCCCTTCGGCAATCACGAATCCGTCCCGGTCTCGCGAAAAAGGCCGCGACGCCCGCTGCGGCTCGTGGTTCCACCGCGTGCTCATGATCCGCATCAGTTGAAATCCCCGCAGAATCAGCGGCGCAATCGGCGAATCCACCCCGCCCGCGATCATCGGTCTTCAACATCCCGGTCTTGATGTGGTGGAAGGCATAGCCGATCGCATCGGTCGACGACGTGCAGCCCGTCGAAATGATGTGGCTCAGCCCGCGCAACCCGAACCGCATCGAAACTTCGCTCGCCAGCGTCCCGATGGTTCCCGTTGGAATGGTGTATACGCTGCATTGTTTCAGGTGGCCCGTGTAATACAGCCGGTACTGCTCTTCGGTGAAGTCCTGGCTTCCGCCGCCCGATCCCACCATCACCCCGATGCCGCGCAGCTCGTCGCGCGTCATGCGCGTGCGGGTCCAGCCCGGCATCTTGGAACGCCTCCGCCACGCTGGCCGCCGCCAGCGGAACCGCCCGTGAAACGTGCGGCCGGTCTTTCACCTCCACATATCGTTTTTCATCGAACTCGTCGGGCACCTCGCCCGCCACTTGGACCACGTACCCCGTGGGATCGAAGCGCGTAATCCGGCGCACTCCGCTTTCGCCATTGCGCGTCGCCTGCCAGAACCGTTCGCGCCCTATACCGTTGGGGCTCACCGCCCCGATTCCGGTGACCGCTACCCGATGCATCGTAAATGTTTTGCCTTTCGTTGTCCGCCCAGTATAGGCTGAAATGGATGGAAGCCGCCGCCAATCCCGCGCCGCCCGCTTCGCTCGACCGCCTTCTCGCCGGCCTGCAGGCCGGTATGTTGGGCGTTCTTTGGATGCTGGCCTGGATGGGCGTCGCTTCGACTTTCGATCGCCGCAGCTTTTGGACTCCCGAAAACCTGTTCGCCACAGCCTTCCATCGCGGACGCCGGCCTCACCGGCTTTGGCTTTTCCACTCTCTCCGGCATGGCCCTGTATTTGTTGCTTTACAGCGCTCTCGGCGCCGCTTTCGCCGTGGCCGTCACCCTCCGCCCGCTGTCTCAACTGCGTCTGAACCTGCTCGCCATCCTGTTTGGCTTGGCCTGGTATTTCGCGTCCTTCCAGGGGCTTTGGAAGATCGCCGCGCCGCTGGTGTTCTTCCTCCAACCCACCCAGTCCACTATTTTCGGACACCTCATCTACGGCGCGCTACTGGGCCGCTTTCATTCCTATCTTCCACGGGGCTAATCCTCGGCCCGTGACAGGCTACGAAACCTTCCGCGCCGTCTTTGCGCGGAATTTCGTTGCCTGTCTCCGCATTAGCCCCGCGCTGAGCGCGGAATTTCGCTCCCCATCTCCGCATTAGCCTACGCCAGTTCCACTTCAATGCGCTTGGCTCCGGCATCCAGCCGTGTAATGCGGAAGCTGCGAATCTGCCCGGCTCGCGCCGGCTCGCGCTTGGCCACGCCCGCCGCCGCTCCGCCCTTCCACTTGGCCGCCAGCATAGTGCTGAGCGACGAAACGTCGCTTCCCGCAGCCGCGGCGGCCTCGCCACCGGCCGCTTCCGCGCCTTCCGCGCCCAGCCGGCACGCCGCCTGTATCCCTTCGCCCAGTTCCACCCGCGCTTTGCCGCCCCCGAACCTCCGTCATCCGCCCGGTCACCACGTCGCCTTCTTTGTGTTCCGCTATGTACTCGTCCAGGCTCGTCGGAACCAGTTGCTTCATGCCCAGGCGCAGCCGGCGCTTGGCGCTTTCCACTTCCAGCACCTGCGCCTTCACCTTCTGGCCCATTTTCAGCACGTCCTGCGGATGATTGATGCGCTTCTCCGCCGTCATGTCGCCCACGTGGATCATGCCCTCCACGCCTTCGGCGACCTGCACGAACGCCCCGAATTTCTGCAGGCTGATCACCGTGGCTTCCACCACCGCGCCCACCGGATATTTCTCCGCGGCATCCGCCCAGGGGTCGCCCAGCGCCTGCTTCAAACCCAGCGAGATCCGCCGCTCGCCCTGGTTCACCCCCAGTATCACCACGTCCACCTGGTCGCCCGGCTTCACCACGTCCGACGGCTTGCGCGCCTTCTTCGACCACGACATCTCCGACAGGTGGATCAGTCCTTCCACGCCTTTTTCCAGTTCCACGAATGCCCCGAAATCGGTCACCCGCGTCACCGCGCCCCGCACCCGGTCGCCGGCCTTGTACTTCTCGCTCACCAGGTCCCACGGATGCGGCAGCAGTTGCTTCAGCCCGATGGCGATGCGCCGCTTGGCGGCGTCCACCTTCAGCACCCGCGCCTCCACCTGCTGTCCCGCCGTCAGCAGGTCCGATGGCTTGTTCACCCGCGCCCACGAAATGTCCGCCACGTGCAGCAGCGCGTCCACCCCGCCGATGTCCACGAACGCACCGAAGTCCGTCAGCCCCCGCACCGTGCCCTGCACCGTCTCGCCTTCGTGGATCTCCGTGTACCGCTTGTCGCGCGTGGCTCGTTCTTCGTCTTCCAGCACCGCCCGCCGGTCCACCACCACGTCTTCGTCGGCTACGTCCAGCTTGATGATGCGGCAGCGGATCTCCTGGCCCACCAGCTTTTCCATCTCCGCCGGATCCTTGGCTCCGCTGCGCGACGCCGGCATGAACGCCCGCACTCCCACGTCCACGCTCAGCCCGCCCTTCACCACCCCCGACACCACGCCCGCAATCGCCGCCTTGTCCGCGAACGCCTTCTCCAGCGACGACCAGTCCTTCGGTCTCGCCACCTTCACGCGCGAAAGCTCGTAGTAGCCTTCCGGGTCGCGGCCCTTGATCGACACCGTGAGCTTGTCGCCCCGCTGCACCGCCGGGGCGCCCTCCGGGGCCGAAGCCGCAAAATCCGCCAGCGAAATGATGCCTTCCGTCTTGAAACCGATATCCACCAACACCGATTCCGCCGTCACGGCCACCACCGTGCCCTCGCGGCCTTCGCCGCCGTCTTCCAATTTGTGCGAGTGCGCCTGCTCGTATTGCGAGAGGATGTCGGCGAATGACTCGTTCGAGTCGTTCTTGGTTGGCTGTTGCGGACCCATAGTGCGGCCCTCGTCCAGCGTGCTTGGGTTGGGCATGAGAGGTACTTTCCCATTGTGCCATAATCCCGACTGGGATATCACTCGTGCCTGCTCCTGCCCTCCTGCGCTCCATCCGCCTCGTCCGCCCTCAGGATCTCGTCTGGCTGCTGGTCTTCGGCGTTCTCGTCGTTACCCTTCCCGTCGGCGACGCGCCCGAAATCCTCCCGCTCGTCACTCTCGGCATTGTCCAGATCCTGGAACCCAAAATCCCCGCGCTCCATGCCACCCGCGGCCGCATCTTCTGGATCACTCTCAAGCTCGTCCTGGGATTCATCCTCATCGGTTACACCGGCAGCATCAACAGCCCCTATTGGCTCGTCCTGCTCCTGCCCGTGGTCTCCGCCGCCACCACTTTCGGCGTGGCCGGCTCGCTCGTCTTCACCCTCCTCGCCGGCGCCGCCTATCTCGCTTTTCTCTTCTGGGTCCAGGAAATGTCCCAGGTCACGGCCGATCTCGTGGTTCGCATCGCCTTCCTCGCCATGATCGGCAACCTCGCCAACATTCTCGCTGAAGAGCTGCGCGTCCAGCTCGCCAAACAGCGCCGCAGCGCCGAGCAGCTCATTGCAGCCAACCGCCAGATTCAGGAAGCCGAAGAAGCCGCCCGCCGCTCCGACCGCCTCGCCGCCCTCGGCCAGCTTTCCGCCGGCCTCGCCCACGAGCTCCGCAACCCCCTCGGCACCATCCGCGCCTCCTCCGAGATGCTCAACCGCAGCCTCAGCGCTGAAAACGAAGTCGCCCGCGAAGTCGCCGGCTTCATCGGCTCCGAGGTCGATCGCGCCAACTCCCTCATCACCCGCTTCCTCGAATTCGCCCGTCCCCTCCGCTTGCGCCTCGACACCGCCGATCTCGCTCCCACCCTCGACCGCGCCATCGCCCTGGTCGAGCGCGAGACTCCCGCCATCGCCATCTACAAAAACTACGAGCCCGCCATTCCGCCCTTCCCCTTCGACTCCGAGCTGCTCGAGCGCGTCTTTTACAACCTGGTCCTCAACGCCGTTCAAGCCACCCCCGCCGGCGGCGCCGTCACCGTCAAGACCCGCGCCTCCGGCGATACCGTGGAAATCGCCGTATCGACCGCGGCGTAGGCATCGAACCCGCCCAGCTCGACAGCATCTTCAACCCTTTCTTCACCACCAAGCCCGAGGGCGTCGGTCTCGGCCTGGCCATTGTTTCGAAAATCGTCGATGAACACGGCGGTAAGATAGTAGTGGAGAGCGAACCCGGCAAAGGCAGCACCTTTCGCGTGCTCCTGCCCGTTCATCAAATCCGGTGACCACCACGCGCGCTAATCCGGTGACAGGCTACGAAACCTTCCGCGGGCTCTTTGCCGCGGAATTTCTTGCCTGCACCGTATTAGCCTCCGCGCCGCAGTTTGGCGCGGAGTGTCGTCGCCTGTCACCGTCCTAAGCCTGTCCCCGCCCCGCCCCGTCGCCAAATTGCCCCTGTCACCGCATTAGCCCCCGCGCCACCCCGCCATGAAAAAGCGCATCCTGATCGTCGAAGACGAAGACAAGCTCCGCCGCGTCATCGAGCTGCAGCTCACCTCCGCCGGCTTCGACGTCGATAAGGCCGCCACCGCCGAACTGGGCCTCAAGGTCGTCGACCGCGCCGACCTGGTCCTCACCGATCTCAAGCTCCCCGCCATGGATGGCCTGCAGTTTCTGGCCCTCATCCGCCGCCAGAACACCCAGGTGCCGGTCATCATGATGACCGCTTTCGGCAGCGTCGAAACCGCCGTCGAGGCCATGAAGGCCGGCGCCACCGATTTCCTGCTCAAGCCGTTCTCCCTCGATCACCTCATGCAGGTGGTCCACAAGGCGCTCGAAATGCGCGCCCTGCGCGACGAAAACCGCCAGCTCAAGGCCGAGCTCGGCCGCCGCTACGAATTCGACAACATCATCGGCCGCAGCCCGCGCCATGCAGGAGATTTTCGCCACCATCGAGCGCGTCGGCGCCCACCCGCGCCACCGTCCTGCTGGCCGGCGAAAGCGGCGTCGGCAAGGATCTGATCGCCCGCGCCATTCATTTCCACTCGCCCCGCCGCGACCGCCCGCTGGTCAAGATCAACTGCACCGCCATCCCCGAAAACCTGATGGAGAGCGAGCTGTTCGGCTACGAAAAGGGCGCTTTCACCGGCGCCAGACCGCCAAGCCCGGCAAGTTCGAGCAGGCCGACACCGGCACCGTCTTCCTCGACGAGATCGGCGACGTCCCCGCCGCCATCCAGGTCAAGCTGCTGCGCATCCTGCAGGAGCGCGAATTCGAACGCCTCGGCAGCAACGTCACCCGCCACATCGACGTCCGCGTCATCGCCGCCACCAACCAGGACCTGCGCGCCGCCCTCGAGCAGGGCACCTTCCGCGAAGACCTCTACTACCGCCTCAACGTCGTGCCCATCAACATCCCGCCCCTGCGCGCGCGCAAGCAGGACATTCCCTTCCTGGCCAGCCATTTCGTTCACAAGCTGGCGCCCGACACCGGCTGCCGCGTCGAATCCATCACCGATGCCGCCATGGAAAAGCTGATGGCCTACCATTGGCCCGGCAACGTGCGCGAGCTGGAAAACGTCATCGAGCGCAGCCTGGTGATGTGCACCGGCCACCGAGCTCGATGCCGCCGACATCAAGCTCGAAAACGCCCCGCGTCCACGCCCCGCCGGTGACGCTCACTTCCTGCCCGAAGGCATGACCCTCGATCAATACGAGCAGGAGATCATCCGCGAAGCCCTCCGCCGCGCCGACGGCAACAAGAGCCAGGCCGCCCGCCTGCTCGGCCTCACCCGCAACGCCCTCCGCTACCGCCTTACCCAGATGGGCCTGGATTAATTTCCCCCCGGTGTCGCCGCCGCGCGCCGCCCTCCAGCGCGTCACGCACGCGAAGCTCTTGCGCGCCGTGTGGGGCGACGAGTTCGGCAACGAACCTGACTGTGTCAGATCCTACATCAAGACCCTTCGCAAAAATTGAAGACGACCCTGGCCGGCCCGGGCACATTTTGACGGAGCCGTGGGTCGGTTATCGCTTGTGCGATCCGGCTGACGCGGATTCGCCTTGTGCCGATCCGTCTCCCGGTGCGGACGAGGATGAAGAGGAGTTGTACTCCCGATATTTGGTGCGACTGCGGCATATCGGCGCCTCCTGCTATTTCGGCCCCTCCTGCGTTATCGGCGCCCCTGCTCTTGCTAAACTACTGTAAATGTCTCAGGCCCAACCACCGCGCCCTGCTTCCTGGAGTGTCGCCATCACCGTGGTGGGGCTGCTTCTGGCAGTGACTCCCTTCGTCCTCCCGCGCATTCCCGTAGGCACGGACCTGCTCAAGCACGTCATGGTGGCGCGCGTGCTCGATCGCTATCACGACCCTATGTTGCGCTACGACCAGTCCTTTGAATTGCTGGTCCGCGCCCGCTCCACCGCGCTCTCCGAGATCTTCCTCGCCGGCCTGGAACGGCTGGTCCCGCCGCTCGGCGCCTTGAAAGTCTTCATGGTCGCCTTTGTGGTCTTGCTTTGGGCTGCCGGTTGGCGGCTGATGAAGCGCTTGGGCGCGCCGTTCTCCGCCGCTCTCGTTCTCCTGCCGCTCGCCCACACGTTCTCCGTTTTTTCCGGGCTCCTGCCTTATGTCGTCAGCATCGCCCTGTTTCCCTTCTGCTGGCTGCTCTCATGGATCCCCGGCGCATCCCGCCCGCGCCGCCGCCTTCGCCGCCTGGCTTCTCCTTCTTTACGCTTTTCACATCGCCGGCGCCGCCATTGGCTGCCTGGCGCTGGTCGTCTTTGCCGTCAGGCATGAAAAGGGTAAATGGCTGATCGCCTGGCGCGATTTTGCGGCGCTGCTCCCCGCCATCGCGTTGTGCGTCTATTACATCTTTCAGAAAGGTTCCGGCCACGGCCGCCTGTACTACTTCCACTTACTAGCCCACTTGAAGTCCTATTGGGGATACAACGTTTGGACCCTGTCGCGGATAAGCGCTGTTCTCTTTCTGTTGGCCATCGCGCTGCTGATGGCCGCTCTCTTCGTCCAGTTCCGCCGCCGGCGCGCCCTCTGGCTGCCGGCATTGCTGGCAGGGCTTCTGATCGTGATCGGCTCTGCCCTGCCCTACCAGATCGACGGTTGGTTTCTGGTCGGGTCCCGGACCCTTCCCTTCGCCTTGATCGCCACCGTGGCCAGCCTGAATCTGCGGCCGAAAGGCTGGCATATCGCCACCGCCGTTTCCATGGCCCTGCTGCTGGTCAGTTCCATCGTCAACACCCGCGCCTCGATGGCCGTCCAGCCCAAGTACGACGAGTTCCTCTCCGGCCTATCGGTCATCCCCTACGGCTCGAAGGTGCTGCCCATCGTCCAGGACCTGGCGCTCGGCGGCAATCAATATATTCTGCCCTTCAGCGGCATCGAAGATATGTACAATATCTCCCGCGGCGGCAGCAACCCCTACGTGTTCGCCGCGCCCTGGCGTGCCAAGCCCTCCGATCCGCCGCCCGATCCGTCCTTGGACCTGAAATCGCTCGAAGGCGTGCGCACCGGCGCGCCCTTGCTGCAGTTCGAATATCCGGCTCTGCACGCCTACAAATTTTCACCCGGCGGCTACCGCAGCGCCGATCTGCGGGGCGCCGGCCGCATCTACGACTACTTCATTGTGTACGGTCGAATTCCCTCCATCACCCCGGCCATCGAAGCCCAGGTGAAGCTGGTCTTTTCCAACGGCGATCTGCGCATTTACCAGAGTCTAATCAGGCCTTGGCGCGCTAGCCCGCCCCCGCTCACTCCTTCGCCAGTTCGAACCCCCGGTCTGCGATTCCCGTGTGCAGCACCTCCGATTCGTGTCCGTGCAGCCGGAAGATCTGCCGCACCAGGTCGCACACGCACTCGTAGCCGCGCTCGTAGAACACCAGGATCGACGGACCCGCGCCGCTCAGCGCGCAGCCCAGCAGCCCGGGCGCGCGCAGCTTCAGAATCTCGTCCAGCCCGGGCACCAGCGGCACCCGGTAGGGCTGGTGGAAGCCGGTCTTCCAGCGCCGCCGGAAACGCCCAGGTGGACCCCGTGGCCAGCGCGGCGATCAGCAGCGCCGCCCGCTGCACGTTGAAGACCGCGTCCTGCCGCGGCTGTAGACTCGGGCAGCACCGCCCGCGCCAGCGACGTCGGCAGATCGAAATCCGGCACCACCACTGCCGATGCCGAAACGCTGCGGCAGATCCAGCCGCACGGCGCGCGCCACCCCGCCGGAATCGATCGCGCTGGCCACGATCGAACCCAGCGTGCACGGCGCCACGTTATCGGGATGGCCCTTCCAGGCGCGCGGCTTCGTCCAGAATGCGCAGCGGCTTCCAGCCCAGGTCCAGCAACTGGTCGGCGATCACCACGCCCGCCGTCAGCGCCGCCGCGCTCGAGCCCATGCCTTTGCCGATCGGGATCTCGTTGCGGATCTCCAGCTCGATCGGCGGCATCGGCATGCCCAGGCTCGCCGCCACCGCCAGCGGCGGTCTGCCAGATCAGGTTCTCCGGCCCGGTGGGAATCTGCGCGGCGTCGCGCCCTTCGGCGCGAATGGCCAGGGTCGTCGCTCTGCCGGAAACGGCAGGTCAGGTACACGCCCAGGGCCAGCCCGAGTGCGTCGAACCCGGCCCCAGATTGGCGCTCGATGCCGGCACCCGGACGGTAAACCAAGGCCATAGCATGCCGGCCTACTTGATCTCCAGGATCTCTTTTTCTTTGATCTTGGACGCCTGGTCGATCTTCTCCATGTAGGCGTCGGTCAGCTTCTGGATCTCGTCGTAGCGCCTTCTTGTCGTCGTCCTCGGTGATCTTCTTGTCCTTCAGCAGCTTCTTGACGGCTTCGTTGCCGTCGCGCCGGATGTTGCGCACCGAAACGCGATGGTGCTCGGCGGCGCGCGTGCAGCTTCTTCACCAGCTCCTTGCGGCGCTCTTCGGTCAGCGGCGGAATCGGCAGGCGGATGATCTTTCCGTCGTTGGATGGGTTCAGGCCCAGGTCGGAAATTCGGATGGCCTTTTCGATCGGCCCGATCTGCGAAACGTCCCACGGCTGGATGGTGATCAGCGACAGGCTCGGGAACGTGCAGGTTGGCGACCTGGTTCAGCGGCGTGGGCGTCCCGTAGTAGTCCACCCGGATATGGTCCAGAATCCCCAGTGAGGCGCGCCCGGTGCGGATCGAGGCCATCTCGTGCTGCAGGTCCGTGATGGCCTTCTCCATCCGGGTCTTCTGGTTGGCTTCCACTTCTTTCATCGAGTTGAATGTAACCCCGGCTGCTGCCGGTTGTTCAGTTTTCATAAGTCTCTCCGCAATACCGCTGGTTTTGTGGCAAGATAATCCGCTGGCAGCCGTCGACACCTTTCGCGCCGGGCGTTGCCTGTCTCCGTATTATTTTGTCACAGCACTGGCTTCTGGCGAATCACCGGACCGGCCGGTTCGCCCCATGGACATACGCATTATAACCATAGCCTCCATCGGAATGCCGCCGAAAAACACCCGTTTCTCGCCCGCTGGCCACCCGGCGGCTTGCCGCCCATGCCACCCGCTTCTCGCCCGCCGGCCACCAGGTGCCCCCGCCGGCCATGCCGCCGGCGCCCCCGCCGGTCGTGCCACTAGTTTCTCGCCCGCCGGCCACCGGCCGCCCGCCCGTCGTGCGCCATCACTCGTTCACGTGCACCACTTTCGCCGGCGCGAAGCCGTTGAACCAGGTCGCCGAGGCGTTGCTGTAGGCGCCGATGTTCTCCGAATAGACCAGGTCGTCGATCTCCAGCTTCGGCAGTTCCTCGGACTGCGAGATGGTGTCCATGCCGTCGCAGGTCTGCCCGAACACCGTCGACAGTCTCCGTCTCGCCGTTCTTGAACGCCTTGAGGCGGTACTGGCAGTGGTCGAACACGATGCCGGAATACGTGTGGTAGACGCTGTCGTCGATGTAGTAGCACGTCTTGCCGTCGCGGAACGCCTTGCCGATGATCCGCGCGACCGCGGTGGCGGCCGTGGCCACCAGGTACCGCCCCGGCTCGGCCAGGATCTCGATGTCCTGCGGAAACAGCCGGTCGATCTCGGCGTTGATCTTCTGGGCCAGCGGCCGCAACGGCTTCACGTGCGCGTCATAGGGCACCGGGAATCCGCCGCCGATATCGAGGATCTTGATCTCGTGGCCGCGCGCGAGAGCGCCTCCTGCCGCACCGCCGCCGCGATGTTCAGGGCCTGCACGAAGTTGTCGAAGTTGGTGCACTGGCTGCCCACGTGAAAGCTCAGTCCCTCCACCACCAGGCCGATGCGGAAGGCTTCCAGGATCAGGTCCACGGCTTCGCCCGCGTCGCAGCCGAATTTGGACGACAGCTCCACCATCGACCCGGTGTTGGGAACGCGCAGGCGCAGCACCAGCCCGGCATGCGGAGCGTAGCGCTTGATCTTGCGCAGCTCGTCGAGGTTGTCGTAGGTGATCAGCGGCTTGTACTGGTCGAGCGCCTGCAGCGTTTCCTTCGGCTTGATCGGGTTGGCGTAGATGATCTTGTCCCAGATGAAGTCCTGCCGTTCCTTGGCCGGCAGGTGCTTGATGTTTTCGTGCACCAGCATGAACTCCGGCAGCGACGCCACATCGAAGCTGGCGCCGGCCTTGTAGAGCGTGCGCACGATTTCCGGCGCCGGATTGGCCTTCACGGCGTAATACGCCTGCACCTTCGGCAGGTGCCGCCGGAAGTTGGCGTAGTTGCGGCGGATCACCTCGTGGTCGATCACCACCACGGGCGTGCCGTGCTTGCCGCGCGACGGCGAGCAGTTCCCTCTTGGTCATGGATCAGTCGAGCACCGGGTCCGAGCCGTCGATCATCTTCACTTTGTTGTGCGTGAAGTATTCTTTCGTCAGCGCCTTCATCATCTTGCCGCGCTGGTCGTAAAGCCGCCGCAGCTTGCGCGGCTTGTGCCGGGCCAGCGCGTAGTGCGTGAGCAGCGGCATGGCGATGGTGGTGTCGGTGTAGCAAACCACGGCGTCGGGCAGGCGGTCCGGGTCCACCTTGCCCCAGCTCACGGCTTCGCTCGGCGTGGCGCCGCTCAGGCCGCCGGTGTCGGGGCGCGCGTCGGTCACCTGCAGGAAGTAATCCTGGCCGAATTCCTTGATGCGCAGCACTTCCTGGATCTGCGGCTCGGTCTGCAGCATGAAGTTCTTCGGGCTGCCGCCGCCCCACAGCACCACGCCGCTCCTGCCGCCGCGACGTTTGGCCGCCAGCACGAAGGCCGTGGTCTCGTTCACGTCGATGGAGGGATTCAGGCGCAGCTTGTTGCCGCGCAGTTCCACGCCGGCCACGTTCATGCCGATGGTGGAGTCGCCCGGCGACGAGGTGTAGCAGGGCACGCCGGCGCGATAGGCCGCGGCCAGCACCGAGACATCCTTGAGCCCGGCCTTGCGCTCCCACTCGGCGGCGTACTTGCCCAGCAGGTAGTGCAGCTCGGCGGTGCCCATTTCCTTCTGGAATTCCGGCTGAATCAGGATGTCGCGCAGGATCTCGTCGGTGGCCATCAGGCAATCGCTGTAGCCCAGCAGCACGTCGTAGACGCGCACGATATCGTTGTCGCGCAGTTCGGTGTCGTCCATCTTGAAGTTGCCCACGCGCACCGGGTAGTTCAGCGCGAAGTGCATGTCGTGGTACAGATTGGCGCCGGTGGAGACGATCCAGTCCACAAATCCCGCCTTGATCAGCGGAACGATGGAGGAGCAGCCCAGGCCGGCCGGCGTCAGCGCGCCCGAAAGGCTCATGCCGATGGTCACGTCCGGCTCCAGCATCTTCTCGCGCGAAGAGCTGGCAGCCTTCCTGCAGACGCGCGCCGTTGTAGGCCAGGAAGGCGTCGTCGATGAGGTCGGCAAGCTTCTCCCTGCCGGTCAGGTTCTTGGGCAGAATGCGCTTGCCGGACAGGAATTTGTCGCGGTTCGGGCAATTCTTCTTCTTCATCCAGTCCGGCATTTCGGACAGGTCTTCGCGATAGCGGTGCGTGTGACTTGGATGTGTGACGTAGTCTTCTTGGCCATGATTTGAGTTCCCCACGATTCTACCAGCCTTGTGGCCGAAATCGGACACATCCGCGCGCTTCCGATTATCCTCGACTCATATGACCCGACATCGCGCTCCGCATCGGCATGCCGCAGAGCCCCGCCTCTCTCGGTTTTTCCATGCCCGCCGAGTGGGAGACGCACGAGGCCACCTGGCTGGCCTGGCCGCACAACCCCACCGACTGGCCGGACAAGCTCGACACCATCCGCTGGGTCTATGGCGAGATCGTGCGCAAGATCGCTCCCGGCGAGACGGTCCGCATGCTGGTCCGCTCCGAAGCAGGAGGCCCAAGCCGCCGCGCGCTATCTGGAGCGCGCGGGCGCCGGCACGTCCGGCCGTCGAGTTCATCGTCCATCCCACCAACCGCGGCTGGACGCGCGACAGCGGCCCGGTCTTCGTCCGCCGCTGCGCCGGCCGCAAGCTCGAAACCGCCATCGTGCATTTCCATTTCAACGCCTGGGCCAAGTATGCCGATTGGCAGAAGGACCGCCGCGTGCCCGAGACCGCGGCCAGGCATCTCGGCAAGCGGCTGTTCGACGCCCAGCCGGCGGACGCCCGTTCGTCCTCGAAGGCGGCGGCATCGAGGTCAACGGCCGCGGCACGCTGCTCACCACCGAGGAGTGCTACCTCGACCCCAAGATCCAGGTGCGCAACCCCGGCCTGGGCCGCGACGAGTTCGAGGCCGCCTTGCGCGACTACCTGGGCGTCACCAACGTCTTCTGGCTGGCCGGCGGCCCGGCGGGCGACGACACCCACGGCCACATCGACGACATCTGCCGTTTCGTCAACGCCCGGACCGTGGTGCTGATCCGGGAAGACAACCCCGAGGACATCAACTACCGCCCGCTGGCCGAGAACTGGGAGCGCATCGCAGGACCTGCGGCTGGAAGACGGCTCCAAGCCCGAGGTGGTGCCGCTGCCCATGCCCGCGCCGCTCTTCTTCGTCGGCGACCGTCTGCCGGCCAGCTACGCCAACTTCTATATCTCCAACGCGGCCGTGCTCGTCCCGACTTTCAACGATCCCAACGACCGCGTCGCCCTGGGCATCCTGGGCGAACTCTTCCGGGACCGCCCCGTGGTGGGCATTCACGCCGTCGATCTGGTGCTGGGCTTCGGCACGCTGCACTGCCTGACGCAGCAGCAGCCGGCGGAGTGACCGGGCGCCGCGCCCCGCGCTGTTCACGCCTGTCGTAGCCGCGGGCGCCTTCGCCGTCGAGCGCCCTGCTGCGCTGGAATCTGCCCATGGACGCCGAAAACAATCGTGCCTGGGTGGCCATCCTTAAGATGCAGCATCTAGATATCAGCGAGGCGGGACTTTGCGCGGCAAGCGAGGCGCAGCTGCGTGAGCCGGCGCCATCTAGCGGCAGCTGACAGGCTTCACCGCGCAAGCCGTCTGCCGGATCGATACCGGCCCGGTCGCGTCCCCCACACGCTGCACCCACGCCAGCGCGCCGGCGATTCTTTGGCTGTCGTTTATCCCGTTCGTTTTTTCCCGTTCGTTTTTTCTTGACCTGGCGGTTTGACTTCGATTATACTGTTGCCACAAATCGGGTGAGCTTTTGGGCAAAATCGGAGTTTTTCACCAAAAAAGGCAGTTAGGAGGACGTTGCCATGTGTAAAAATGTTCTTTTGTTGCCCCTGCTGGCGACGCTGCTTGTTCGCCCAAACCGAGCGGGGAAATATCACTGGAAGTGTTTCTGACCCGACCGGAGCTGTCATCAGCGACGCCGCGGTAACGGTGACCAACCTGCCACCAACACCGCCGCCAACGCCAGGACAACTGCGGCTGGTGACTACAATGTGTCGAACCTGCCGCCAGGCGAATACCGGGTGGAAATATCCGCCACGGGTTTCAAACGTTTCCTGCAGGAGAACATTACCCTGACCGCCTCTGGCACAGTCCGGCTGGATGCCCGGCTCCAACTCGGGCAATTGACCGAGACCGTGGAGGTATCTACCGCGGTGACGCAGATCCAACTGGAGAATGCCAAGGTATCAACCGCCGTCCAGAACCGCATGGTGGACGATCTGCCACTCGTCGTGGGAGGGGCGCTGCGCAGCCCGTTCGACTTGGTGGCTATTACGCCGGAGGCCCGCGGTTCGAGCAATGCCCTGGCGGTGGGCGGCGGCCAGGCGGCAGCCTGGAATGCCACCCTCGACGGCCTGTCGGTCACCACCAACCGCTCGGCCAATACCGATGAGATCGCCTATAACACGCCCTCCGTCGAAGCCATCACGGAGTTCACCGTCGACGCCAACGGTTTCAAGGCCGAGTTCGGGCAGGCCGGCGGCGGCGTCATGACCTTCGTCTCCAAATCCGGCTCCAACCAGGTCCACGGTTCCGCCTACGACTTCCTGCGCAACGATGACCTGGATGCCCGTGGCTTTTTCGCGCTCACCAGATCGGTTTACAAGCAGAACGATTTCGGCGCCACCCTGGGCGGGCCGGTCTACCTCCCGAAAATTTACCACGGCCAGAACCGTACCTTCTTCTTCCTCTCTTACGAGGGTTTCCGCAACCGCGTCGGCGCCAACGGCCTGATCAAAACGGTCCCCACCCCGGAAATGTACAACGGCGACTTTTCCAACTGGGTGGACGATCCAACAAATTGCTGTTGATCTACGATCCGTCGACAACGCGGCCCGATCCGAGTGGCGCGGGATACATTCGCGACCCCTTTCCCAACAACCGTATTCCCGTTTCACAATTCAGCCCGCTGAGCCAGAAATTGATACCCTTTGCGAACCCGGTTCTTCCCAACCGCCCAGGCCTGGTGCCGGGCACCTACGGCTACATCTCCAACAATTGGATCAACACCTCCGGAACCACTGAAACACCCGACGACAAAGGCAGCTTCAGGGTGGACCAATCGTTGGGCACCAAACAGCGCCTGGCTTTCGTTTTCAACATCACCCGCTTCCGAACCGAAAATGGCCCCGGCGGGCCTCCGGGACTGCCTTTTCCCCTGTTCGATGGACTCAACCCCTGGTTCAACACTGAGGGTTACCGCCTGAGCCATGACTGGACGATTACTCCTCATATGCTCAACCACATCTCCGCCGGCGGCAACATCTTCCTCAAGTACGAAGGCTCCGCCGACCAGTTCCGGCATGGCACCCTCTCCGGCGGGTGGAAAAGCCAGGGTATTTGCATCATTAACGCCATCGATTGTGATATCAACATGCCCATAGTTAACTTTACGGAGTTCAGTACTTGGAACGGCACTTCCTGGGACGGGACCGACCAGCCGTTATGGACTCTGAAAGATGACTTCAATTACATTCATAACAAGCACACGCTGAAGTTCGGCTACGACTTCCAGAGCCAGCGCGCCAATGGGTGGGGTGAAGAAAGAATCTCCGGCCTGAATAATTTCAGTTTCCTGGAGACCGCCGTACCCGGCGCCACGTCCTTCAACAGCGGAAGCTCATTTGCTTCTTTTTTACTGGGCAACGCGGACAGCGGCCAAACCGGGTCCTACAAATATGTCCAGCAGCTTTACCGCTATAACGGTTTCTACGCTCAGGACGACTGGCGCGTCACGCCCAAGTTCACCCTCAACATCGGCCTGCGGTATGAGTTCACCCTGCCACCCATCAACCTGCAAGACAACGAGTACTCCAACTTCGACCCAACCCGTCCCAACCCGGCGGCCAACAACTACCCGGGAGCGGTGGTATTTGCGGGCTTCGGGCCGGGACGGGAAAACACCCGTTCCCTGGTGCCTGGCTGGTTCGGGGCAGTCGGACCACGTATCGGTATGGCTTATTCGCCAGATACTAAGACGGCGTTCCGCGCCGCGTTCGGCCAATCGTTCAGCAAGGTCGCCGTGGTCAGCGGGAGCGGCCATTTTGCCGGTTTCGTTTACGAAGGCGTATACACTTCTTCCAACCAGGGCGTGACGCCGGCTTACAATTGGGACCAGGGATTTCCGGCCCACCCGCTGCCGCCGCTCATAGATCCGTCGTTCTCCAATAACAACACGGTCGATTATTGGGGGCAGGATCACGATGCCTCGCGCGCGCCCGAGAACCTGTTCTGGACTTTCTCTATCCAGCGCCAGGTTTCACCCAATACTGTCCTCGAGGCAGCTTATAACGGCGTCACGGGCTCTCACCTTCAAAGCGGCATGTTGAATATCAATCAGACGCCTACCATGTACTTGAATCAGTTCGTCCAGCAGTATGGCGCCACTGCCGCGTTGAACCTGTTGCGGGCCGATATCAATTCGCCGCAGGCCCGCGCCGCTAATATCCCCATCCCATACCCGAATTTTACCAATCCTGCGATACAGCAATTCCGAGACGGTGAATCAGGCCCTGCGGCCGTTCCCGCAGTATCAGTCCGTTGTCACCGGAGCGCAAGGCGGCGACAAGAGCGGTCACTCGACGTATCACGCCCTGGTGCTCAAGGCTGAGCGGCGGTACTCCAGCGGATTGACGTTTGAGTGGAATTACGTGCTGTCCAAGCTGTTCACGGATTCCGACAACTACTTCACCGGCAATTCGGCCCAGGATCAGTACAACCGTCGAATCGAAAAGTCGATCGGCCAGTATGATCAAACCCATGACCTGAAAATGAGCACCGTCTATGAACTGCCCTTCGGCCCTGGAAGGAGGTACCTAACCAAGAAAGGTCCGGTCGGTTATGTGCTCGGCGGCTGGCGGCTCAGCGGCATTCAGATGTACTCCAGCGGTTTCCCAATCGCCGTCACTCGCAATAACCCCTTGCCGATATTCAACGGACCCACGCGCCCTCTGATCACCACATACGATAACTGGCGGGCGCAGACCAAGGGCAGTAGCTTTGATCCGAACGTAGACCTGTTCCTGAATCCCAGCGTCTTTCCCGCTCCAGCCCGCGCCCAGTTCGGCAACGAGACCCGGTTTAACCCGAAGTTGCGGGCTTTCCCGAATTTCAACGAGAACATCAGCTTGGCTAAGTCGTTTCCCTTCACCGAAAGCAAGCGGCTCGATTTTCGTGCGGAGGCGTTCAACTTATTCAACCGGACCAGGTTCTCAAACCCCGACTTGAACTTGAATGACACCGCCTTCGGTAAAGTGACCAGCCAGGCTAACAACCCCCGGCAGATGCAGGTGGCGCTCAAATTGTACTGGTAGTGAATCTCCTTCGCTGCCCTCCTCACCGTGCGTGGTGCGAACGGGCACCTGCCTCACCGTCCGCACCGCGCCGGCCCAGGCCAGCGGAAAACAGCGACGCCTTACTCCCCGGTGAGCCACCGCCAACAGGCCTGACAGCCCGTCTCAGTAACGGCCCGTGTCGCGGCGGGGCGGCAAGAAGCTGCGCAGACGGTATGTAATTGTCATTACAATTAGCTGAATGCAACCCTCGGAACGTCCGGAGGCCGCCGCCGGTTCCGCAACACCCGGCCCGCACAAGGCTAATGGATGCCAACCCTCCTGTTGATCACCGCCTCTTCCCCGGGCATTCGGCGGGTGCGCCGGTCGCGGGTTCTCAACTTCCAGCAGATTACTATGCCTTACCTGGCCGCCATGGTCCCTCCCGGCTGGCAGGTAAGTCATATCGACGAAGAAGCCGAGGACATCGACTGGAGTAGTAAAGCGGATGTGGTTGGTATTACGTTTCACACGCCCAGTTCTTACCATGCCTATGACATTGCCGCGTATTTCAGGCTGCGGGGAACGTGCGTAGTCATGGGCGGTCCCCATGTGACGCTGTTGCCCGACGAGGCTCGCCAACATGCTGACGTGATCTTCATTGGCGAAGCCGAAGGCCTGTGGGAAGAATTCTTGAGGAGCTTTGAAGCCGGCGTGCACCTTCCCGTATATCGTCAGACTGGCGTGCCGTCTCTGGAAGACACTCCCATGGCTTCGAAGTCTTTGTTTCACCGGCACGACCACACCGCTGGCGTTCTGTTTGCCACCCGAGGCTGTCCCAACCGCTGCGACTTCTGCAGCGTTGCCGTAATGTATCGGCAGAGATTCCGTATGCGCCCCGTTGCCCAGGTCGCCGCCGAATATGCTTCCTTCAAGGGAAAAGTCATCATCTTTTGGGACGACAATATCGCCGGTGATATGGACTACGCTCGTGACTTGTTTCGTGCCATTGCTCCGTACCGTAAGTGGTGGAGCAGCCAGGCAAGTGTTCACGCCGGTGGCGACGATGAGTTTCTAAAAGCAGCGGCTCGTAGCGGATGTAAGCAGTTGTTCCTGGGGCTTGAGTCCGTCTCCCAGCCCAGCATGGCTGAAGTCCATAAAGGGTTCAATCGGGTCGAAGAGTATGCCCGGATTATTGAACGCATCCACGCCCACGGGATCGCCGTGCAGCTGGGGATCGTCTTTGGTTTCGACCATGACACGCCGGAGATATTCAAGGACTCCGTCGATTTCTTGGAGGCAACCGGGGTTCAGAATGCGACTTTCAACATTCTGACGCCATTCCCTGGTACGCCGCTCTTCCGCCGTTTGGAAGCTGAAGGGCGCATATTAACTCGAGACTGGCGAAAGTATAACAGCCGTACCGAGGTGGTCTATCAACCCAGGCAGATGAGCGTGGCGGAACTGCTGGCCGGGTTCCGATACGCCAATAAGCGTTTCTACTCTCTGCCAAGTATCGTGAAACGTCTGTCGCGCTCGCCCGTTCAGATATGGTGGACCCTGCCCTTGAATCTGGCGTATACCGCCTGTCTCGATCGCCGGTAAGCGCACGGCATCCCGCTGCGCCTCACTCCGTGACCGGCAGGGCTAGCCCGGCAAGCCTCACCACGAAGGCCGACTGCAGTCCGCTGTCGCGCTTGCGCATCGCCGTCGCCAGCGTCTCCGCCTCAGCCTGTGTCGGCGCGCCCCCAACCAGGACGCTCCAGACTTCGCTATTGGGCCCGCCTGCTACGATGCGCGCCAGCCCGTAGAGCCGCTCCATGAGCGCGCGCATGTGCTCGGCATTCGCCAGGATGCGGAATGTGCCGGCCTGGACGGCGAAGCGCAGGCCGGTATCGGCGGCAGCGGCGTGCAGGATCTCCAGCGCCACCGGCACCACGCCCCGTTCAAACATGTCCAACTTCCGCGCCGCCGCGAATGAGAGATCGATCAGTCGTGATCCGACGAACGGTCCGCGACCGTTGATCAGCACCACCACGCTGGCGCCGGTATCGAGACGCCGGATGCGGACCGTCGTGCCCAATGGCAGCGTTCGATGCGCCGCGGTGAGCTGCTCCTGATGGTAGGTTTCGCCGCTGGCCGCCGATTGCCCGTCGAGCGGTCCGCGGTACCAGCTCGCCAGACCCTGTTCAGAAGGTTGAGCATACGTGACGGCGCAGAGCAACGCCATGGGGACGATGCTTCGCGCGGACAATCCAATCACGATCCTGGCGGCCATGGACGATACCTCCAGCGCCCAGACCCTAGTAGTATACCCGAAAATCCTTTGTGCTGCCTGGATGAGGCGCCCGCCTCGAAATCACCTCCCGTTTCACCAAACGCGATCGCCGCCGTCACCCCCCGGCTGGACGGCTCACCGCGCCACTGTGGGCCTTACGCCCCCCGGCCTGCCGCAGGTCGCGCCCCGCGCGAAAAAGCCCGCCCGGTGCCTCCACGCCAGGCGGGCCCCTCCGAGCTTAGCGGCGAAAATGTTCGAAGCGGCGGTCCCCTAGCCGTGCATGCTCATATCGCGGAGCCACCCGCACCACCGCCGGCGGCGCCCAGTACCCAGCCACCCAAACGCCATTCGGAGCATAGTAGCCGTTCATCCAGACATATCCGGGACCCGGACAAACCGGACGCACCACCGCCACCGGCGCAGGAGCGCCAAAGCCAATCCCAACCGTCACCCGCGGAGTCGCCAGCAATCCGCCCGCCAGCAGCATCATCGCAACCATTGTCTTTTTCATCGTCTTGCCCTCCTTACACCCTTCTCATCGCAAGACCCTTGCCAAACCGCAAGCCCTTGAAAACGCCCGCCTCCGCGCATCGCCGTGCCGCCCGGTGGTGGATTTCCACCGCGAACGCGGTGCTATTCGGCCGCCTTCAATCGCCTGCGCACCGGGCCCGCCGGAACCGCGTCCGGCGACATCCGGCGCCGCCCTGCGCGTGCGGGAGTCAGCGACATCCGGCGCCCTGCGCGCACGGGAACCAGCGGCATCCGGCGCCACCCCGCCCGTGCGGGAATCAACCGCCGCTTGGCGTTTTTCGTGGTACAGTGGGCCGATGTGCGGGCCTGGCCCGATTCGTTCTCCCGCCATGGCAGGTGCCTATGAAAACACGATTCTCGATTGTCGTTTTGACGCTGTTGTTAGTCTTCGCATTATCGTGCTCGCGGCCGCCCACGACAGCGCAGCCGGCACTGGCGGGACAGCCGCCGGCCGCCGCTCCGCCTCAGCCCGACCTGGGCTTTGTCCCGTCACGCCTTGCGGAAGAACTCGCAAGCAAGCACCAGTCCGGTCCGTCCTTGCCCTACCGTTTCGTCGCCGACTGGCCAAACCTGCCTAAGGGCTACAACTTTGGCGAGTCCTCCGGCGTCGATGTGGATAAACAGGGTAACGTCTGGGTGGCCAACCGCGGCGCCTGGCCCGTCATGCAATTCGACCGCAATGGCAAACTGCTGCAGGCCTGGAACACCGACACCGTTCGCCTCTTCCCAGGGGTCGGCAAAGGTACCCACGGCATTCGGGTGGACCCCGATGGCAACATCTGGCTGGTGGACGTTGACGGCCACATCATCTTCAAGTTCAGCCCCTTGGGGCGCCTTCTCATGACCCTGGGCGGCCGTCAGGGCGTCCCTAACAACAACGACAGTCAAACGGGTTTCTACCGCCCGACCAACCTCTGGTTCCTGCCCAACCGTCATTTCTACGTCTCGGACGGTTATGGCAACGCGCGCGTAGTCGAGTTCACTTACGACGGCGAGTACGTGCGTCACTGGGGCCGTCACGGCGCTGGGGATGGCGAGTTCAACCTGCCGCACGCCGTTACGGTTGACTCCAAGGGGCTAGTCTATGTCGCCGACCGGACTAACTCGCGCGTGCAGGTCTTTGATGCCACCGGTAAGTTCATCGCTAAGTGGACCGACGTGGGTCAGCCATGGGGGCTCTACTACAACGCGAGGGAAGACGCCATTTACATGTGCGACGGTATGTACAACCGCATCTGCAAACTAAGTTTGCAAGGGAAGGTTCTGGGAGTCTTGAGCTCCTGGGGCAAGGCGCCCGGCAAACTTGATTTTGCCCATGATATCGCCGTCGATTCCGAAGGCAGCATCTACGTCGCTGAGATTAAGAACTGGCGCGTGCAGAAGTGGGCCCGCACCGGTGCCGGCACGTCGAACTGATCGCCGCGCGCGCCTCGGTCGCGCCCAACCGCGCACTCGGCCCAGCCGCGTCCAATCCGCCCCGTTGAGCGCCTCCACTAGGCCGGCCCTGACGCCATCACTCCGGTCCGGGCCGCCATCATGACGAGCGGAGCCGCGCCCTCACGCGCTACGTCTTCGCCGATACGCCAAAAGTTTTCTCGCACCAGATCGCGGGCCAGCTTCTTGTTCTCGCGCGCCGACCGCGTGACCTTGGTTTCCTTCATCCACTCCGTTTCCTCCACCACGGCCCCGTCAAACTGTATCTTCCTTAAGTAGGCCGCGGCTTTATTGAAATCGATGTCGCCCCCGTCCTCCATGGTCTGGTCCGTGATCAGCTTGTGCTGCGTGCGCATGTGGAGCGCCCCCAGGCGGCCCTTGTCGCCGGCCATGTACAGCAGCGGAAATGGGTCTGTTCCGGCGTGCCAGGTCCAATCCAGGTCCAGGCACATCGTCACCAGGGCCGGGTCGGTGTTGTTCACCACGCCGATCCACTCTTTGGCGCCGTAGCGCATGGGACCCTCGTGATTGTGAACGCACATCTTCATTCCGCGGTCTTTCACTTCCCGTCCTATACGGTCCAAACCACGATTCTGGAGCTCTTGCGCTTCTCCTCTGAGATCGGGCCCCGGTCCTGGAAGGGATCGAAGAAGAAGTCCGGCGACTTCAGCGGCTTGACATAGTCCAGCAGCTCGATCGTGCTGGTAATGGTCTTATCTGCCGCTTCCGCGGGGTACAGCAGCCCACTGTGCCACAGATGATTGATCACCAGGCCGTACTGGTCCAGCAGCGCTTGTACCTCCCCGATCGGCTTGGCCCGCACCGTTCCCGACATCACCTCCAGCCGCCTGTAGCCGGCATCTGCCGCGTCCGAGAGGGCTGTATACCATTGTTCCCTGGTCCATACGATACCGTCAGGCGGCGCCTGCCCGCCCGGCCGCTGGCCCGTCCGTGGGGCTGCCGGCGGGACCTTTAAGGGGTCTGGTTTCGAGAAAATGAACCGGAACGGCGTTGCGAAAAGCTGCACGTAATAATACATGTTGCAGACGATCCGCGGCGCGTACTTCTTCGACTGCCCGCTCATGGTGCCTCCGGCCAGTGCCAGCGATCCTGCCAACACCTGACGGCGTGTAGTTGCCAATGAGAAATCTGCTTCCCTCATCTCTAACCTCCCTTAATCAGCTTTCGGTTAACTGCTATCACCTGCTTAGTGCGCACTAATACCACTTACCTGACTGCTCGGCCGCGTCCCGGGCCGCTCCCGCGTCGCCACCCGCACGCGTCCTTACTCGGCCCCGTCAGCCGCCCTTCGGTCTGCAACCACCCGGCCTGCTCGGCCGAGCCACCGTTCTGGCGGTTGGTCAGGCTGCGCCCGGTTGCGGCTGGTTCGATTGGCGCCTGACCCAGTGGTATGCCGCCACTGAGTTCTTCCAGAAGAACTTCTCCACCACGTCCGGTCCCTTGCTGGTGAAATACTCCCGGACAAGGTTGAATGTTTCCGCGAACGTCCCCATCGGCTCGCTGTTGGTCCAGTCACTGCCGAACAGCACCCGGTTCGGGCCGAAAGCTTCATATATCGCATCCAGCGTTGGGCGGTAGAAATTCAGGTCGCGTGGGATTCGACCACCCGATTTCACCTTCCCGCCGTCCTCATCGACGCGTTGGAAGATTTCGGAAACCTTGACGTACACCCCAGGGCGCTTTCCAAGTTCCCGCCTCGCTTCCTCGTAAGCGGCGCGCGCCGCCGGTTCCTGCGGGGTTTGGGTGTTCGGCAGGTGATCGATCACAACTTTGAGATCGGGAACCTTGTCGGTGATTCGTATGAAGTCTGTTAGCAAGCTGGCTTGACCCGCGCCATCCAACACCAGATGCGCCTCGGCCAGTGCTTTCATGTTGGCAATAAATTCGGGCTTAGGTATCTCTTCGCTGAGATTCAAGCCAAAGTGATAGTCGAACCGGATCCCCCGAAACAGCGGGTTCTTGTGCAGGCGTCCCAGATGCTCTTGAAAGTCCGGCTTGGTAGGATGCAGGCATCCGACGGTCCCCACCACAATCGTGTCCCTGGCCGCCGGCAATTTTGGGGCCGGGAGTGGCTGGATGCCTTCTGCACCCTGCCCCTGGTGCTGCCGCCCACGGTCTTGGGGTATTATCTCATCGTGGTCTGGGGCCGCAACGGCTGGCTGGGGCACTGGCTGCAGGAGATCTGGGGCATTTCCTTGATGTTTACCTGGCAGGGCGCGGTCCTGGCCTCGGCCCTGGTCTCCTTTCCCCTGGTCTATAAGTCGGCCCGGGCCGCCTTCGAAGAGGTGGACCGCAGCCTGGAAAACGTCGCCCGGACCCTGGGCTTGTCGGAATGGGCGGTGTTCCGGCGGGTGTCGCTGCCCCTGGCGCTGCGGGGCATTCTGGCCGGGGCCATGCTGGCCTTTGCCCGGGCCATGGGGGAGTTTGGCGCCACCCTGATGGTGGCCGGCAATCTCCCCGGCAAGACCCAGACCCTGTCCCTGGCGATTTATGATGCGGTGCAGGCCGGCAATGATACCCTGGCCCTGGCCTTGGTGGTGCTCACTTCCGGCGCCTGTATCCTGATTCTGGTGACTTCCGGCAAAATATTAAGGCTCAGCCTTAAATAATCCGATAAAAAGGAGACAGTTATGAAATGGCCTGGAATTATGGTCCTGGGGCTTTTGGTCCTGGGGGCGCGTGGCTCTGTGCCAGGCGCCGGTCGCTGGCGGCCCAGGAGTTGACGGTGTCCGCCGCCGCCAGTTTGACCAACGCCTTTCCGGAAATCGGGAAGCGTTTTGAAAAACAGCATCCCGGCAGCCAAGGTCATCTTCAATTTTGCCGCCTCCGGCCCCTTGCTCCAACAAATCGCTCAAGGCGCCCCGGTGGACGTCTTTGCTTCGGCGGATCAAAAGACCATGAACCAGGCCCAAGAGAAGGGGCTCATCGTCCCGGCCAGCCGGAAAAATTTTGTGAGCAATACCCTGGTGCTCATCGTGCCCCAGGACTCCAAGCTCACCCTGACCGGCCCTCAAGACCTGACCTCAGCCCGCGGTCAAAAGGGTGGCGGTGGGCGATCCCGTCAGTGTGCCGGTGGGGCGCTATACCCAGGAAGCCCTGGCAAAGGCGGGGTTGTGGGAGAAATTGCGCCCAAGTTTATTCTCGGGGAATCGGTGCGCCAGGTTCTGGACTACGTCAGCCGGGGCGAGGTGGAGGCGGGCTTGGTCTACTGCCACCGATGCCGCCATTGCCAGAGGGAAGGTGAAACCCGTGGCCGAGGTCCAGGGGCACCAGCCCATCGTCTATCCGGTGGCCCTGGTTGCGGCCAGCCGAAGCAAGCCTTGGCCCAAGAATTCCTGAACTTCCTTTTTGCCCCTGAAAGTGTGGCAATTTTCAGCAAATACGGCTTCGGCAAACCTTAACGGTTTTGCCCATCAAACCGCCAAGGAGGAAAAAGTTATCATGAAGCTGAGCACCAGGAATATCTTTAAGGGCAAGGTAGTTGGAGGTGAAAGAAGGCATGATCATGGCCAAGGTGAAGGTTGACATCGGCGGCGGCAATATCGTCACCACGATTATCACCGACGAGGCCTTGAAAGAATTAGGCGTCAAAGTGGATGAGGAATTGGCCGTTCTCATCAAAGCCACCAGCGTCATGGTCGCCAAGGATATTCGTTAATTTTCCAGGGGCAAGACCCGGCGGCAGGCTTGCCCGCGTGGCAAGTCGCCGCCGGCGGAATCTTTTAAGGGTTTAGGGGCCTTAAATGCTTATCCAAGTTGAGGTTAAAAAGCGACTGACCGCCCAGGGCCGGAGATTTTCCCTGGAAGTCGAATTTGCCTCCGCAAGTGAGCGCCTGGTGCTCTTCGGCCCCTCCGGGTCCGGCAAGACCCTGACGTTGCAGATTCTGGCGGGAGTGGTGACGCCGGACTCCGGTAGGATCATCGTCGGTGACCGGGTCCTTTTCGATAAAGCCAACAACGTCAATGTCCTGGCGCGGCGCCGCGCCATCGGCTACGTGCCCCAGAATTATGCCCTTTTTCCACACCTGAACGTCGCCGACAACGTCGGTTTCGGATTGCCGGGAAGCTGGCCCTTCGGCCGGGAGAAAAATGACCGGCGCCGGGTGGCGGAATTCCTGGAAATCTTTGAACTCAGCGCTTGCCGCGCCAGTCTGCCCCGGGAGCTTTCCGGCGGTCAGCAGCAGCGAGTCGCCCTGGCCCGGGCCCTCATCCGCAACCCCCGACTGCTGCTCCTGGATGAACCCTTTGCGGCCCTGGATACCCTGCTCAGGGCCCGGATGCGCCAGGAACTGCTGAAGATTCAAGCCAGTTTTCAGATTCCGGTGATCGTCATCACCCATGACCCCGACGATGCGGCCATCCTCTCCCAGACCGTGGTGATCTACGCGGCCGGCAAAGTCAGTAAGATCGTGCCGTCAGCCAAACTCTTCGACGAGCTGGGACCGGCTATTGCGCCCCTGGCCGCCGCCACCCTGGCTCCTGAATTCTCCGCAGGCAAAATCCAAAATCCCTGCCAATAGGCGCCTGACCTACAAATAGGTGTCTATCGATATCTACATCTCACTGGAATAACTGGTAATTGTCGATTTACTTTGCCTTTCCAGCCATGCCTTGTTATAGTATTCACAATCTAACCACGCGGGGCAACCTGCCGACTCGCCTTTCGGAACGCCACCAGCTCTCGTTCTCAACTAGTGCCTGATTGAACCACCATCTAGTTCCGGTAAGCTCCGCAGGAGGTAATCCAGCCATGAAAACTCTTATGATGGTTTTGATATTTTTTTGCTGCACTACTGCCGCCTGGGCCCAACCCTGGCCCCAAGTCCCTCCCAGGATCGGGAGACTGGAACTGAAGCAGGAGTACTGGAACTACATCAAGGAAGCGGCCCAGCGCTACCAAATTTCACCCTATCTCATCCAGGCGGTATGCGCCATCGAATCGAGATATGACCCGTATGCGCATTCCGGGAGATGCTTTGGCCTGATGCAATTGCACGTAGACACCGCCAGGGAGTATGGGGTTAACCCGCTCAACCCCCGGGAAAATATTATGGGCGGGGCGGCGGTTTTGGCCAGGCTGTTGGGGAAATACCACGGGGATATCAGGAGAGTTTTGCACGTGTATAATGCCACCTGCACCCCAGCTTATGAGCGTGAGGTCCTCCGCGCCTATAAACAGGCCCAGCCCATTGAAACATCTTCTTTGCTATCCGACCAGCGTCACGATTAGACTTGCAGCTGCCAATGGGAGGATACGGGCTGGATTAAGGTACCCCGGGACTCTTGCTTTTCTCTGAGGCATGATTAAATTAAATTTAATGAGGTTCGCCTCATGTTTGACACCTTTATCGGCCTGGTGCACCTCCCCCGCATCAGGCCGACTTTTTTTAAGAGCGCCGCGACCTGGCGAGCCGTCCTGGTGGTGGGGAGTGCCGGTCAGGCGGCCACAACTTCCTGCGCCTGGATTTACCCCTTAGAACCTAAGCGCAGTCCACCGTGAATGAAGAAGGTTTCTCCGGCGATGGCCTCGTTGCGATAAAGTTCGCCAACCAAAGAGGCGACTTCCGCCGGCTCAATCAAGCGGCCGATGGGCACCTCGGTCAGGATCTTTTCCATGGCCTTTTGATTCATGCCCTGCACCATGGGGGTGGCCACATAGCCGGGGGCAATGGCCACGCAGCGAATCCGGTCGGCCAGACCGCGTCGGAAAAACTCGGCCGTAATCACCTTGGGGAAGACCGACATGGCAGCCTTAGAGGAAGAGTAATTTAGCTGGCCCGCCGTTCCCAGGGACCCGGTGGAAGAGAACAGGCAGATCAATCCCCGGCAGCGTTGATTAATCATCCTTTCGGCGCATTCGCGCACCGTCAGGAACACGCCCGTCAGGTTGATGTCGAGGACTGATTGAAATTGTTCCAGGCTCATTTTTTTGGCCACCTGGCCAGTTTCCCGATCCGGCGCCACCAGCAGACTGTCTTGAATGATTCCGGCGCAAGGAGCCACCAGATTTATCTGGCCGAAGGTCTCGATGGCGGCTTCGGCAAGTTTGGCGCAATCGGCCTCCCGGGTGACATCACAGGGAAAGGCCGCGACCCTGCCGCCCAAGGCTTTTAGGTCATTTTCGACCCGTTTTAACCCCTCCAGACTGACATCCCCCAACACCACTTTACCGCCCTGGCGGACCCAATATTTGGCGAGTTCTGCGCCGATGCCCCCGGTCCCTCCGGTAATCACCGCCACCGCATCCTTGATTTCCAGCATCTTCTGGCCTCGTTTAGAAATACCAGCCGCGTTCGACGATCATGGTAAAGCCCATGCCACCCCCCACGCAGAGCGCGGCCAACCCCACCTGGACCCGGCGCTTCTGCATCTCGTAGAGCAGGGTGACCATAATTCTGGCGCCGCTGCAGCCGATGGGGTGCCCCAGGGCGATGGCCCCGCCATTGACGTTGACGATTTCGGGGTCCAGGTTTAATTCCCTCAGGCAGGCAATGCTCTGGGCCGCAAAGGCCTCGTTGAGTTCCACCAGATCGATCTTTTTCCCGAACTCTGCCCTCACCTTGGCGAGGG
Organism: uncultured delta proteobacterium; assembly: GCA_963701845.1. Taxonomy (GTDB): domain Bacteria; phylum Desulfobacterota; class Desulfobaccia; order Desulfobaccales; family 0-14-0-80-60-11; genus JAPLJC01. The sequence goes on from CAVPBF010000008.1 coordinate 81,896, forward strand.
CATTACGCACCGCGTAAATAGGCCCCATACCCATCAATTCCGGCTCGCAGCCCTGGCAGTCATAGGAGACGATCCTGGCCAGGGGCCGGATGCCCATCTTCAGGGCCTTGGTCTCGGACATGACCAGCAAAGCCGCGGCCGCATCGTTAATCCCCGAAGAGTTGCCCGCAGTGACGGTGCCGTTTTTGCGAAAGGTCGGACGGAGTTTGGCCAGTTTTTCCATGGTGGTGCCGAGCCTGGGGAATTCGTCGGTATCGAAGCCGATTGGCGCCCCTTTCTTTTGGGGCACCTCCACCGGGACGATCTCATCCTGGAAGCGCCCGGTTCTGATGGCCTGCTCCGCTTTACGTTGGCTTGCCAGGGCAAAGGCGTCCTGCTCTTCCCGGCTGAGGTTGAATTTATCCGCCACATTTTCCGCCGTGACCCCCATGTGGGTGTCGCCGAAGCAGCACCAGAGGCCGTCGTGGATCAGCAGGTCGAGGAGCTCACCATGGCCTATGCGCTGGCCCCAGCGGGTTTGGGGCAGCACATAGGGCGCCTGGCTCATGGACTCCATCCCGCCGGCTACGATGATCTCCGCATCTCCCGCCCGGATGGCCTGAGTGGCCATAATCACTGATTCCAGGCCGGAGCCGCAGAGCACATTCACGGTCACCGCCGGGGTGTATTGGGAGAGGCCGGCAATGGCGGCCGCCTGTCGGGCCGGGTTCTGGCCCTGGCCGGCCTGCAGCACGTTGCCCATAATTACCTGGTCCACTCTTTCCGAGCGAATCCGGGCGCGACGCAAAACTTCTTTAATGACCACGCCTCCCAGCTTTGCGGCCGGCAGGTCCTTCAAGGTGCCGCCGAAACTGCCGATGGCGGTCCGCACTGCACTGGCGATTACTACCTGGCGCATTCTAGATGACTCCCGCCTTGTGCAAATCAGCCAACTGCGATCTCCCCAGTCCCAGATATTTCAGGTAGATGAATTCGTTATCGGCGCCGCTGGGTCGGCAAACCCATTTTAAACGAGGCGGGGTTTCACTCATTTTCCAAGTTGGCCCTTGGAGGGTGAGTTCGCCATAGTCAGGATCCTGAATCTTCTGAAAGACGCCGCGCTTCCACCAATTCTGTTCCTGGAGCACCTCTGCCGGTTGGGTGACCTTACCGGTGACCACTGCGGCGGCCCTGCCCTCCTTCTTTGAAATTGCCTCTTGAACCCGCTGGATTACCTCATCCACCGGATAGCGCCCGCTCCATTCTTCCAAAAGAAACTGGAGCGCCTCTTCATTTTCCACCGAGGTGCGGTTCATGAAGGAGGAAAACCTCGGGTCCTTGGCCATTTCCGGGCGTTCGATAATTTCCATGAGCGTCTCAAACGCTTCGTCGTTATAAGCCGCCAAAAAAGTGTAGCCCTCTTTGCAGCGGATAAAGGTATAAGGGAAGACCGCGATGTCGTAATTGCCCAAGCGGCTTTTGACCTTGCCGTCCATGTGGAACCAGCCGAGGTTGTAATCGATGAATTTCATGATGCATTCAGCCCCGGAGACGTCCACCAACTGGCCTTTCCCCGTGTCCGTCCGGAAGTTGAGGGCCAAAAGTATCCCGTAAGCCGCAAACAGGCCCTCGGCGTACCAGCCGTACCAACTGCCCACCTTGGTGGGGACGCCGTGTTCCGTGGGCTCCAGATGCTCAGGTTCGCCGTTGATGTACACTAGGCCCGAGTAAGCCTGGTTGGTAATTTCGGACCCCGGCCGGCCGCTGCCGGCCTGCGGTCCAAATTGCCCATAAGTGCATAAGGCGGCATAGATCAGGCGCGGATTGACTTCCTGCAGTTGTCGATATCCTATCCCCCAACTGTCCATTACTCCGGGCTGAAAGGTTTCGATAATCACGTCCGCATGTTTCGCCAACGTGGTGAAAATCTCCCGGGATTCCGGTTTTTTTAGGTCCAGGGTGACCTGATATTTATTTCGCCCTTCCGCCAGATACCCCAACCCGGTGCCCTGATGCATGATGCCGAAGGGGCTATATTGCCTGGCGACATCGCCGCCGGGGGGCTCGATGCGGATGACCTTGGCGCCCAGTTCGGCGAGCATCGAGGAGCACGCCAGCCCCCCCACATTCCCATAACTGACATCCAGGACCAGGAGGTCATCCAGGGCTTCCGGTTTCTGGGCGGCTTTTTCGGGATCGGTCTGTTCCTGGGCCCAGTCATACCAGGAACTCTTGGTGTCTTTGGTATCTTTCATAACCGCGTCCTCTTCGAGAGTAATACCTGAGATGGCCTGCTCCAATCCCGCCTCACCGGATGACTCCGTCCCGGCCATTCCAATCGTCCGGCGGCTTGGCCCCGATCCGATCGACCCAGGTGCCGATGACCTGCTTTTCCGTCAATTCCTGCATCTGATCATCTTTTAAGTTGAGCAAGGTTCGAAAGACATGGGAGTTGTGAAATCCCACCGGTTTGGCAATCCAACGCATGCGTCCCGGGCTTTCCGAGAGTTTTGGGCCCGGGCCGTATTCCACCACCTTCCCATACAGGGGATCTTCGAACTCGCAAACCGCTCCCCGGTGGCGTAAGTGTTCATCATGGTAGTGGTCCCGGGCGTTGACCACCCGGTGAGCTGCGAACCCGTGGGTATCGGCCAGCGTTTCGATCTCCGCGGCCTTATTTAATGCGGCCCAATTTGCCACCGTTTCATATAAGGCCAGATTATTTTCGGCCACCAGGCGGGCGGAAACGGTCTTAAACCGGCGGTCCGCCGCCAGCTCAGTGCGGTTCATGGCCAGGCAAAGCCTGCTAAACTGCTCATCATCCAGGGCGGCGATGGCGATAAAACCGTCCTGGCAGCGAAAAACTCCCGAGGGCGAGCAGGAAATATCGCGATTACCACAAAGGCCGCGCTCTTGTTTCGTTTGGGTTTGATAAAGCCAGGTCCAGTCGAGAATGCGGATCAGCCCCTCGGCCTGAGAGACGTCCAGAAGTTGTCCCTGCCCCGTTTTCTTGCGATGGTGGAGGGCAGCCAGGATGCCGATGGCGGCAAAGAGGGCCCCGGTGCAATCCCCGATCCAGATGCCCGTCTTGAGGGGAGCCCGGCCCGGAAACCCGGTGATGGCCGAAAAGCCGCTCATGGCCTGGGAAGTGGCGTCATATGAAGGCCGGTCTTTGTATTTGCTCCACTGGCCGAAGCCGCTATTGGCCTGGTAAATCAGAGCCGGGTTGACGCCGCTCAGCTCGCGGTAGCCGACCCCCCAGCGATCCATGGAGCCGGCGCGGAAATTTTCGATCAAGACGTCCGATTTAGCCACCAGGGCCCGGAGCAGGTCACCCCCCTCCGGGGTGCGAATGTCGATGGCCACATGATACTTATTGTGGTTCATATGGGTGAAGGCCGGGGAGATGTTTTGCCAGTAAAAGCCCCGGGGCGCCACGTAGCGCATCAGGTCACCCACCCCGGGCAGTTCTATCTTGATGACCTCCGCCCCAAAATCGGCCAACAGATCCGCGGTCACCGGGCCAAAGACCCGGGTGCATAATTCCAGCACCCGCACCCCTTTCAAGGCCTCGGGTTTGCTGAAGACCTTGGCAGCCGCAAACAAGTCGTCGGACCACCCAAAATAACCTTGCTCTTCCATGCCGCTCATCCTCTCAGACCGCGAGATATTTTGCCTTGACCTCTTCGTCGGCCAACAAATTCGACATCTTCCCGGAGTATTTCATAAAACCTTTATCGATCACATAACCGCGGTCGGACACCTTGGCGCAAAAGTGGAGGTTCTGTTCGGCCAGCAGGACGGTGACGCCCTCCTGGCGGATCTCGAGGATCATTTCGGCCAACAGGCTGACGATCAACGGCGCCAGCCCCTCGGAGGGTTCGTCCAGCAACAGCAGCTCGGGGTTGGTCATGAGCGTGCGGGCGATGGTAAGCATCTGTTGCTCGCCCCCCGAGAGCTGCGAGCCGAGGTTATTCTCCCGTTCCTGCAGGCGCGGAAACAGGGTGTAAATCTTCTGCACCGTCCAGGGCGAGGACACCAGTTTCTCGCGTCTCGCCGCCACCTCGAGATTTTCACGCACGGTCAGGTCCGCGAAACAGCGCCGATCTTCGGGGACAAAGCCGATCCCCTTCCGGCAGATCTGGTAGGCTCTCAGGCCATCCACCCGGGCGCCGGCAAAAATGATTTCGCCCGTCTGGGGCGGGGTCAGGCCGATGATCGACCGGAAAGTCGTGCTTTTACCGGCCCCGTTGCGGCCGATCAGGCTGACTACTTCCCCTTGCTCGACGGACAAAGACACATCAAACAGGATGTGGCTGCGCCCATAGTAAGTGTTGATGGCGTCTAGTTCCAAAAAGGCCATAAGACTTCCTTCTCGCCAGCCTTCAGGCTAATAATTCGTCGCCCAGGTAGGCCTTGCGCACCTCGGGGTTCGCCTTGATTTCTGCCGGACTGCCGTGAGCGATCACCAGGCCTTGATGCAGCACACTGAGCCGTTCGGAGATTCCGAAGACGATGTCCATATCATGTTCGGTAAAGACCAGGGTCAGGCCTTGTTCCTTGGAGATCTTTTTGAGGAGTGCAATGGTCTCACGGCTTTCAAACCGCGACATCCCCGCAGTGGGTTCATCCAGCATGAGCAGTCTGGGGCGGGAGGCCAGGGAGATGGCGATCTCCAACCGTTTTTGATCGCCATGCGACAGCACCGCGGCGGAGGCCCCGCATTTTTCCTGGAGTCCCACCTGCTCCAGGACGCCCAGCGTTTCCGCCGCAACGCCTTGAAATTTCCAGGCCCGCGACCAGAGACGGGATGATTTACGATAATGAGCAAAAAGCGCCACCTGCACATTTTCAAACACGGTCATGCGCGGGAAGATGTTGGTGATCTGAAAGGAGCGCCCGATCCCCTTGCGGATAATCCGGTAGGGCGGCAACCCGGAAATGCGCTCACCATCAAAGATCACTTCCCCCGAATCAGGCGGGAAGAGCCCCGTCATCACATTAAACAGGGTCGATTTTCCGGCCCCGTTCGGTCCGATGACGGCGTAAATCTCTCCCTGGGCTACCGAGAGACTGACGTCGGTTAGCGCTCTGAGGCCCCCGAAGGATTTGGTAATGCCGGAGAGCACGAGAAATCCCTGGTTTGCAGCCATCCGATCCTCACCAGAAATTCACGGGTTTTTTCGTTGAAATAACCGACTGCCCCACCGGGCAGGGTCAACACCAGCGTCAAGAGGACCAGGCCGAGCACCAAAGACCAGTTTTCGGTCCAGGCCACGATGTAAGCGTTCAGAATAATGTAGATGGCCGCCCCGACGGCCGGCCCCACGAAAGAATAGATGCCGCCCATAATGGTCATCAGGACCGGTTCTGCGGACTTCGTCCAATTAATAATCTCCGGAGAGATTGATTTTTCCATGAGGGCATAGAGTCCGCCAGCCAATCCCGTAAAGGCCCCCGCCAGGATAAAGGCCGACCATTGGTAAAGTTTCACGTTAAGCCCCAGGTAGGCGGCCCGCTGGCCGTTCTCCCGGATGGACTTGAGCGTCGCCCCAAAGGCGGAAGCGCGTACCCGGCTCAAAAAGGCGACAGCCAACGCCACCACGACGAGGACGAAGTAGTACATTTCCGTGGTGGAACCAATACTCCAGGTGAAATTCCCCAGGGAGATGGCCGGAACCGGGATTCCCTGGATGCCGTTGTCTCCTCCCGTCAGTCCGTACCACTTGAAGACCACGGCATAGATGAGCTGTCCGAAAGCCAGGGTGAGCATGGCGAAATGCACCCCGGACAGGCGAATGCAGAAAATGCCGATCAGCGCGGCCACGGCGGCGGATACGACAATCGCCAGGCCCAAAACCGGCAGGGTGCCTAAGGCCGTCTTGGTCAGCAGTAAGCCCACCGTATAGGCCCCGACGCCGAAAAAGGCGGCTTGGCCGAATGACAGCAATCCGGTGGTGCCGAGCAACAGGTTGAAGGAAATCGCCATCAGCGCCGCCACAAAAATCTGGGTGCAGAGATACTGGTAATAACGCCCCGTAACCAGGGGGATCAACAACAGCACGATAAACGGAAGCAATTTCAGTAACAGGGGGGACGAAAAATGCACCGGCGATATTTCCTGAGCCTCCATACTCAGGTTTTTCTCTGACAGGGATTTGATCTGCATCGGCTTGCCGAAAAGCCCCCAGGGCCTCACGATCAGCACCCCGACCATCAGAAAATAGATGAGCCCCATCTCGAATTCCGGGAAGACGATGATGCCCACCGTCTCCAGGGTGCCGATCAGCAGCGATCCGATGAACGCCCCCCAGAGGCTCCCCAGCCCGCCGATCACCACGACCACAAAGCATTCAATGATGACTTCGGTCCCTAATCCCGGGAAGACCGTGCGGACCGGACCGGCCAGCGCCCCGGCAAAGCCCGCCAGCATGGCGCCAAAGGCAAAGACCAGGGTGAACAGGGCCGCCATATTGATCCCGAGAGCGTCCGCCATCTCCCGGTCCGAAGAAGTGGCGCGCACCACCTTGCCCGTCTTGGTCCGGAACAGGAGGTACCACATGGTGAGCGCCACCAGCGGCGCGGCAATGAGCACCAGCGCCGTGTAATTGGGGACGGTGGCCCCGAAAAGCTGGAACGATCCCGAGAGAAAATGCGGTTTGGGAATGGATTTGTATTCGGCCCCGAAAATCATCTTGGCCAGATCATCAATGATCAGCACCAGGGAAAAGGTGAGCAGCAACTGGTAAATCTCTTCCTGAATATAGATGCGCCGCAACAGCAGGATTTCGATCAGCGCGGCAATGGCGGCAACTCCAAGGGGAGCCAGCAACAGGGCCAGGAAGAACCCCGCCGGGCCTACCAGGTAAAGGGTGATCCCATAAACCAGGTAGGCCCCCAGCATGTAAAGCGAGCCATGGGCAAAATTGAGGATGTTCAGGACCCCAAACACCAGGGTCAGCCCTGATGAGATGAGGAACAGGAACGCCGCTTGCCGCAGGGCGCTTAAAACCTGGACCGTCAGGAAAGAAATGTCCATAATTCCCTCGCCTTGGCGTTAGACCAAAGGCTGGGGCCTCAGTAGAAGGTGGCTATTTGTTGCCGCTCTGGGCCTTCTGCCAATCTGCGATGGAGTAAAGCACCTGGTCGGCCGGGAAGACCTTCTGCTTGTTCTGTATAGCAAAGGGATATTCCGGAACGAAGGCCGTCTCGCCTACCATGAAATCACAGGAGAGCTGGTGGTCTTCTTTCCGCAAAGTGGACTTCCCCCGGGGAGCCTCCATGGTCAATCCCTCCAGGGCCGCGATGACCTTTTCGGTGTCCAGCGAGCCGGCCTTCTTGATGGCATCGGCCAGGAAGTAGATGCCGTCGTAGCCCTCCGCCGCCCAGGCGCTCGGATAATCGCCGTAGGCAGCCTTGTAAGCCTTAACGAAGGCCTGGTTCGTGGGAGTATTAGGCCAATAGAAATAATACCGTTGATCCACGATCAGGCCGAGGGGCATCTCTTTCCCCAGGGCCTTGGTCACCGTGATGTCCCCCCCGGTGGCGATAATCCCTTTCATCTTGTCGAACAGCCCGAAGGGCTTGGCCTGCTTGATAAAGGCCACGAGGTCTCCACCCCAAAGGCTGATGTACACCGCATCGGGTTTGGCGGCGAGAATGGCGTTGATATAGGGGGTATAATCAGCCTCGAACAGCTTGGGCCACTGTTCCCCGAGGAATTGCGCCTGGGGATTTTTTTCGGCCATCTTGGCCTTGAAGATAGTCCACATGGTGCGACCATATTCATAGTCGGGGCCGATATTGTAAAATTTCAGCAGTTTCTTGTCTTGGGCCGCATATAGAGCCAGGGAGTTGGCTTCCTGGGAATTGCAGGTTCCGGCCCGGAAGCTGTAATGATTCCACTTCTCCTTGGTGAGGGAATCCGTTGACCCTACGGTGTCCATGAAGATCACTTTTTCCTGTTTGGCAACCTCAGCGGCAGCCAGCGCCCCGGCCGAACTGACAATGCCAAACAGAAAATTGACATTATCTTTCTGAATATAGCGCTTGCTGAGTGAAACGATCTCTGGCACCTGCGCTTTGCTGTCCGCCATCATGAGTTCCAATTTCTTACCCAGCACCCCGCCTTTGCCATTGATTTCCTTGACCGCCAGTTCCGCTCCTTGTTTGCAGGTTATGCCCAAGTCCGCGGCCCGGCCGGACAGAGGCAGCATCCCGCCCAACTTGATGGTATCGGCCGCGAATCCTGAGGTTACGAAAATGAAAACCATCATCAATGCCATCAGACCTTTTTTCATTTTCCCTTCTCCTCTTTGCCTTGGTTTAATATTAATATTGCTGGTCATGACAGGGAAACAGGTGAGCCCTACAAATTGCTCTAGCAAATTGTGAGCCAGGGATGAGATTAAGGCATACCCCAGGCCGAGCCTGCGTCCAGCCTGGATTTTGGGGAAAATCGACCGATTCATTGACATCAAGGCCAAAGTATTCTATGTATCTGAAGAGCTACATGTAGCAAAATTGATACTCCAAGGCTGCCATCATGGAAGGGAAACCAGCGCGCCAGATGAAGGGGGCGCAGGCTTCGGGGCCGACTGTCTCAGTCGGCGAGGCGCCGGACCTGGCCCAGCAATTGAAAATGCTCCAGATGATCGTTGACAGCATCTACAACGGCGTCGTGGTTGTGGATCCCGAGGGCCGTATCACCCATTTCAATAAACCCTACGGCAAATTTCTAGGCATCGACCATAAGGCCCAGATCGGGAAACATGTTACCGAGGTCATTGAAAATAGCCGGATGCACATCGTCGCCAAGACCGGCAAGTGCGAGATCAACCAGGTTCAGAAGATCATGGGTCAGAATATGGTGGTCCAGCGGATCCCCATCTGGCAAGCTGGCCGGGTGATTGCGGTCTTCGGACAGGTAATGTTCAAAGACGTGCGGGATGTCGGAAAATTGGCCAGCGAGCTCTCCGTCTTGGAATCGAAAGTGAAATATTATGAGAAGGAACTCCTCAACCTGCGCTCCACCCGTTATACCTTTGACAGCCTTGTGGGAGTGAGTGAGGCCATCATCAGGCTGAAACAGGAGGCCTGTAGAGCCGCCGCCACCGGCTTCCCGGTGTTGATTTCGGGAGAATCGGGCACCGGCAAAGAGCTCTTTGCCCAAGCCATTCATCATGCCAGTGGCCGCAAAATGTACCCTTTTATCCGCATCAACTGCGCCAACATCCCCAAAGACCTGCTGGAGTCCGAGCTTTTTGGTTATGAAAAGGGAGCCTTTACCGGGGCCCGGGAGGGTGGCAAGGCGGGAAAATTTGAGCTGGCCCAGCATGGCTCCATATTTCTGGATGAAATCGGGGACCTGCCTCTGGAAATGCAGCCTAAGTTGTTGCGGGTCCTGGAGGAGAAGGAGTTCGAACGGCTTGGGGGTAACTCCTTGATCCGGATCGATTTTCGCCCGATTGCCGCCACCAATCAGGACCTCAAAAAGTTGGTGGCCGAGGGCAGCTTTCGCCGCGACCTGCTTTACCGGCTGAACGTCATCCACCTCCACATCCCGCCCCTGCGGGAGCGGCGAGAGGACATTATTCCCCTCTCTAATTACCTCCTCCAGTTGATCGCCGCGGATTTCTCCCTTCCTCAGGTGACCATTGGCTTCAGGGCTGCCAAAGCTTTAATCAATTATGATTGGCCTGGAAATGTCCGCGAACTCTCCAACGTCCTGGAACGTACCCTTTCTTACCTTGAAGGGGATAAAATCCATCTGACCGACCTGCCCTTTCACTTGCAGCGCCATATTAAACTGATTCCCGCCGCGGGCCGTTTTATCATCAAGCAGGCCCAATCCAGCGCCGAAAAAGAGACGATCAGGGAGGCCTTGGCGGCAACCGGGTATAATAAGGCCCAGGCAGCCAAGTTGCTCGGAATCCACCGGACCCTCCTTTACAAAAAGATGAAGAAACACCGCCTGCCGCTCAGCCCCCCAAAAACTCCCGCTACCGTGTAGGTCTTAAGGCGCTTTATTAATCGCGCCCCTGGAGGAAAGCGCTTATTTGCCTTCGCCTTCCGGTCGCGGCAAGCTATTTGCTTATCAAAACGACAAAGGCAAGCCCAGGATCACCGCCTGTAACTTGCCTTTATTATTAGCTAAATTATTGGTGGAGCTGAGGGGACTTGAACCCCTGACCCCTTGAATGCCATTCAAGTGCTCTTCCAGCTGAGCTACAGCCCCACGCCCGAATTAGAAATTTGTAACAGACGCGGCCGACCCTGTCAAGGCCCGGACCGGTAAAAACTGTGGGGCCTCGGGACGGGGGAGAGCGTAATTATGACAACCTTGCCACAAGACCGCAGAAATTTTGCTATAATCCGATAATGGCGGAAAGGAATCCAGGGTTGCCGGTCCGGCGCCTCAAGGTCTTGCATCTGCTGGTGAGCCTGCCGGTGGGCGGCGCCGAGGACCTGGTGGCGGCCATCGTCCGGGGCCTTGACCCCGATCGCTTTGCCGCCGGAGTGGCCTGTCTGGGCTTTCCCGGCCCGCTGGGTGAGGAACTCCAGGCCGCCGGCTACCCGGTGAACTACCTGGGTCTGGAGGTCAAACATACCTCCACGTGGCGCTTGGTGGCGGCAGTGCGCCGCCTCCTGCAGGATCTCCGACCGGACCTCCTGCACACCCACCTGTACCATCCCAACCTTTACGGCCGTCTGGCCGCCCTGGGGCTGGGAATACCCGTGGTGGCCGCGGTGCACAATTCCTATACCCGGGTGAAATTCCATCGGCGCCTCTGGAATTTTTTGCTGGGCTGGGCCTCGGAGCGGATTTTGGTGGGCAGTACCCAGGTCTGGGATGATGTGCGCCATTATGACGGCGTGCCGGCCTCCCGCCTGCTCCTCCTGCCCTACGGTATTCGCCAGGCTGAAATGGACCCGGCCTGGACCCGGCCAGAGGCCCGCCAGGTCTTGCAGGTTTCCGGGTTCGTCCTGGGCGCCGTGGGGCGCCTGGAAGAACAGAAAGGGCAGGTCTACCTCCTGGAGGCCCTGGCGCAGGTGCAGTCGGAAATGCCGGAGGCCACCCTGCTTTTGGTGGGAGACGGACGTCTCCGGCCGGACCTGGAACGTCGGGTCCGGGAACTGGGGCTGTCCGCCCGGGTGCGGTTTCTCGGGACCCGCCGGGACCTGCCCCTCATTTTCCGGGCCCTGGACCTGTTCGTCCAGCCCTCCCTGTGGGAGGGCCTGCCCCTGGCCCTCCTCCAGGCCATGGGGGCCGGCTTGCCGGTCCTGGCCACCCGGGTGAGCGGCGTCCGGGAGGTCATTAACGATGACGTTAACGGCCGCCTGGTGGAACCTGGAGACCCTCAGGCCCTGGCCCGGGTCCTGCTGGAGCTTTACCGCCAGCCGGAGCTCCGGGCTCGTCTGGCCACCCAGGCGCCTGACACCATCCGGGAGAACTATTCCCTGGAGGCGATGCTGGCGCAACTGGAGCGGCTGTATCTGGACCTGGTTCAAAAAAATCAAAAAGCCCGGAGAAATCAGAGAGATTGATTTTTCCAGATGATTTTTGACGGCGGGATTTTAAAATAGGGCGGTGCGCCAAACGCCGCGGCGGGCGGCAATTGATGATTTTTTCCGGAATTGCTTCATGAAGCTGACACCTCCGCATCGGACTTTTACCATTTTGCATACCGAATCTTCCCTGGGCTGGGGCGGCCAGGAACGCCGCATCCTGGCCGAAGCCGAGGCCATGCAGCGGCGGGGGCATCGGCTGCTCCTGGCCTGCGACCCCCGGGGCGAGCTCTTTCGCCGCGCTCCGGGGCGGGGCTTCTCCCCCTTCCCCTGGCCGGCGGCGGGGTGCGCAACCTCGGGGCCTGGTGGCGGCTGCGGCGTCTGCTCGTAGAACAGCAAATAGAGATCTTGAACACGCACAGCTCCCTGGATTCCTGGCTCGGCGCCCTGGCCTGGCGGAGCCTGAAAGACCGTCCCCGCCTGGTGCGCACCCGGCACCTTTCCACCCGGGTGCAGAACAATCTCCCCACACGCTGGCTTTACCGGGTCCCCGGTGCCGTCATCACCACCGGTGAGGTCACCAGTGATCTACTCAACCGGCGCCTGGGGGTGCCGGAGAGCCGCTTGCATTCCATCCCCACCGGCGTGTCTCTGGAGGAATTCGCCCCCCGGGAGAAGGACCCGCAATTGTTGGCCCAACTGCAGATCCCGCCGGCGGCCTTCGTTTTCGGGACGGTGGCGGTGTTGCGCTCCTGGAAGGGGCATCTCTATCTCCTGGAGGCTCTGCAGGAAATGGTCGGGAGCGGCCAGCCGGCTTATTTCCTGGTGGTGGGAGATGGCCCTTACCGGGTGGTGATCGAAGCCAGGGTCCGGGAGCTGAACCTGTCGACCTGGGTGCGCTTCGCCGGTTACCAGGACGAAGTGGCGCCGTGGTTTGCCCTGATGGACGCCGTGGTTTTGGCCTCTTACGCCAACGAAGGCGTGCCCCAATCGCTGCTCCAGGCCATGGCCATGGGCCAGGCGGTGGTGGGGACCACAGTGGGGGGCATCCCGGAGGTGGTGATCGAGGGGGAAACCGGCCTCCTGGTGCCGCCCCGGGATGGCGCGGCCCTAACCCGGGCCTTGCGGTTGTTGCGGGATGACGAAGCCCATCGCCGGGAATTGGGGCGCCGGGGCCGGGAATTGGTGGCCGAGCGCTTCTCCATCGAGCAAATGGCCGCGGCCGTGGAGGCGGTTTATGAGGCGGTGAGCCACGAGGAGCAGTAGTCCATGGCCAGTGGTCAGAAAAATCAAAACCTAAGATCAAAAGCTAAAAGCTAAAAGCTAAAAACTAAAAACTAAAAACTCGAAACTCGAACTCTCATGATCCTTTCCCTGGATAATCCCAGGTTCCTTTTGAGCCTGGCAGCCGTGATTCTCTTCTGGGCCGGCTCTTTAGCGGCCATGCGCCTGTGGACCAGGCGGCAGGTTCTCCGGGCCTTATTGACCCGGGAGGCCGAGGTGGAGATCCCGCTGCCGCCGGAACCCCGGCCCGAAGACGAGGTCGCCCGGGAACTCATCCGGACCTACCGGGATGGCTATTTGTGGAATCGCTGGCCGGAGACGCCGCTCTCTTTCAGCGCCATCAATGACCTGTCTTTGCGACTGGTCCGGGAAATTGCCGGGGTCTATTATCCTGAAGAAGAGCGGCCGGAGCTCAAGGCCTCCCTGGCGGACCTGGTGGCCTTTCACCATCGGGTGGGTTGCCGCCTGGCCGCCTGGCTGGAACGCGCCCCATCCGCCCCTTCAAGGAGGTGGAGCTGCAGACCATTATCCGCTATTATGACATGTATCAAACCGTGATGGATCATCCCGTCAGCCGGTTCATCCAGAGCCACCGGCTGCACAAGGTGGCCAAATGGAGTTGGGCGGCCTTTAATTATAGCAGCCCTTTCTATTGGGGCCGGCAGGCGGCCTATGAATTGGGGCGGCGACTGCTCCTGGCCCGGATCGCCGACCTGGTGGGGGAAGAAGCCATGCGGCTCTATGGCCGGCGGAGGTGAGCATTGGCCCGCGGTGATCGCTGCCTGGATCGGCTGGCCGGCTTTCTGGCCAATCTCTGGTACCGCCTGGATGCCCGGCACCGTCAGGATCACCTTGCGGAACCTGGAGTTCGCCTACGGCCCGGAGCTGACTGCCGAGGCCAGGGAGCGCCTGGCCCGGGAGGTCTTCCGCCAGTTTGTCCTGTTCGGCTGGGAGACCCTGGAACTGCTCCTGGCCCCTTTGTCTTATATTCGCCGGCAGGTGGTCATTGTGGGACAGGAGCACCTGGCCGCAGCCCTGGCCCAGGGCCGCGGAGCCATCGCCATCGCCGCCCACGCCGGCAACTGGGAATACACCGTTATGGGTTATGGCTTGCAATATGGGCCGGAGGTGGTCGTGGGCCGGGAGTTGGACCACCCCCTGAGCCGGCGCCTGGCCCGATATCTCCGAGAGCGGGCCGGCAATCATGATGATCTCCAAGAAGCGGGGTTTGAAGGAGATTTTGCGGCATCTGAAGCAGAACCACACGGTGGGGATCGTCATCGACCAGAACACCACGACGGCGGAGGGACTGCTGGTGGATTTTTTCGGCCATCCGGCCCGCACCACCCCGGTGGCGGCCCTGCTGGCCCGGCGCGGAGTGCCGGTCCTGCCCACCCTCTCCCGGCGGCTGTCCGGCGGCCGCCACCTCATGGTGATCTTCCCGCCGATTCCCCCGGAAAAGACCGGCGAGGCCCAGGCGGATATTAAGCGGCACCTGGAACTCCAGAACCGGGCCATCGAGGCCTGGGTGCGGGCTGCACCGGCCCAATGGTTGTGGCTGCACCGGCGCTGGAAGAATCAGTTCCCGGAGATTTATGAGGAGAGCTACCAGCCGTCAGCGGTCAGCTTTCAGCAAAAGCCCGGCTCAGACGATTAAGAAGTTTGGCTGTTTTGACAGCCGCTGGCTTTGCCGTGAAAATTAAAATCCCCCTAAATCCCCCTTTGTTAAAGGGGGACTTTTAAAACCCCCCCTTGAAAAAGGGGGGTAGGGGGGATTTTCATTCCCGACGGGTGGCCGATAGCGGCCATGAACATTTAGGCCGCACCCATTGTGAGTGAGCGAAAGTTTTTTACGGAAAACGGACAACTGAAAACTGCATTTTGGGGGAGACCATGACCAAACCTGATGAAACTTTCCTGGCGGCCTTCAAGGAGCGCGTAGCGGCTCAGGGGATCAGCCGGCACTTCGGCCTGGAGTTGGAGAATCTGAGCCCCGGACAAGCCCGCGTGGGGATGACCTGCCGGCCGGATATGGCCAATATCCTGGGTATGGTGCACGGCACCGCGGTCTTCGCCCTGATCGACGAGGCCTTTCAGGCCGCCTGCAACGCCCACGGCACCGTGGCCGTGGCCCTCAATATGAACCTCACCTTCCACGCCGCCCCCAAGATGGGGGAGCGCCTCACCGCTCAGACCCGGGAACTCCACCTGGGACGCCGCACGGTGACCTATTTCATCGAGGTCACCGACCCCGCGGGTTCTCTCGTGGCCTCCTGCCAGGCCCTGGCCTACCGCAAGGACCAGCCGTTGCCCTTTGGGAAGGAATAATACCTAGGTGCGCCCCTACAGGGAGAACCCTTTCTCACCTGCAGGAGCGCAACTTACCTTCAGCCGTGGCGCTCCGAGGCCAATTTCTGCTTGAGGCAGCGCACCAGTTCACCGTAAGAGCACTCCTGGATCATGGCCGCGAACTGGGTGCGGAAATTCTCCACCATGCTCACCCCATCGATCACCATGTCGTAAATCTTCCAGCCCTCGGGTTGCTGTAGGAGGCGGAAATTCACCGGGATCTTGTCGTTGGGTCTGATGACCAGGATCCGCACCTCGCTCTCCTGGGCCTTACAAGTCTCGCCTTGGTATTCGACTTTAGTTTTGGCAAATTCGTCCAGGTGGTTGGCATATGAAGCCTTCAGCAACCCGCTGAATACCAGGACAAAATCGTCCTGTTGCGACCGCTTCAGGCCGGTCCAGGTCGATTGCAGGGAGCGTTTGGCCATCTCCCGGAAGTCCAGGTGCCGGGCGGCAGCCTTTTCGACCAGTTCCAGCTGTTGAGATTTTTCCGGCTTGGTCTGCAAAATGGTCTGAACTTCCTGAATCAGACCCTTGACGTCGTCCATGGGGCCGGCGGCCCGGGCTCCGGGCGCCCATATGGTCAGATAAAACGCCAGGGCCAGGAGCAATCCGGGAAGCAGCGGCCGCGTAAGATTGCCAGGATACTGAGATTTTTGAGCCATTGGCGTCTTCCTCTCATCCCCCGTGGTTGGTCGGCAAATTCATCAAATGGGCTTGGTAATTAACCTGGTCATCCTCGGTCATAAAGTAACTTGTCAAAAGTGCCCATTCAGGGGAGGCAAAAATGCCTATTTGGGTTGAAGATAATCACGGGAAGGGGGACACGCCAGGCTGACTGAAGGGGGCTTATCGAGAAAGTGGAGCGGTCAGCGGTCTCGACAATAATTTTCGCGTCCGCTCGCCAGGAAAGCAAGAGGATTCTGGATAATTGTCCAAAGTAATAAAATTTTACAGAAAAATCAGGAAACGGTTTTTCGGGCTGGGGCGAAGCCCCGCAGGAGCAAATAAAAGCAGGCCACCAGGATGAGGTTGATCAGGGCCGTGAGGAGAAACCCCGCAGTGAAGCCCACCCGCTGGATGACCGACCCCATGAGGGCGGAGCTGAGCATCATCCCCAGGTAGATGGAGGCGTTGTAGCCCCCCATGGCCAAACCCCGAAATTCCGGGGCCGCGGCCTCGGCGGTGAGGGCTCCGATGGAAGTGAAGGCCAGGCCCATGCTGGCCCCCAGGGCCGCGGCCCCCAGGATAAAAGAGACGAGCCGGCCGGCTAGACCCAGGGCGGCCACGGACCCGGCCACACCCAGAATGCCGGCGGCCGCCAGGACGCCGCGGCTGCCGGCCCGATCGCTCAGGTGGCCGAAGGGAATACGCACCAGGACATTGACGATGCCCTGAGTGGCGAAGACCAGGCCGATCTGTCCCAGGGTCAGGCCCTGGTTCCGGGCGTGCAGCGGCAAGAAGGTAATGAACATCCCCAGCCCGAAGCAGCCCCCCAGGGTGGCCAGCCAGCAGCCCAGCAAGGGCCGATTGTGCAGTATTTCCCACATCGCCGTTAGGGTGGCCCCGCCCTGGGATGGCCGGGAAATCCCCAGGCCGCGGCTTCCCGGCAGGAAAAAGAAGAACACCCAGAAGGTCAGGAAGATGCTGAGGCCGGAGATGAAAAAGGTCAGGGGATAGCCGACTCCTTGGGCCAGGAAGCCGCCCCCCGCCGGCCCCAGGGTCATCCCGGCATAGATGGCGGTGGTGTACCAGCCATAGGAACGGCCCAGGTGCGTGGCCGGAGAAATGTTGGCCACAAAGGCCATCATGGTGGGCCCGAAGGCTGCCAGCCCCACCCCGGAAAAGAGGTAGATCCAGATGAGTTGCCCGGGGGTGTGGCTGAGGCAAACCAGAAAGGATGAGGCGGACAGGATCAGCACCCCGAGGGCCGCGGTGAGTTTGGTGCCCAGGCGGTCCGAGGCCAACCCCAGGGGCACCGACAGCACCCCGGCCATGAGCAGAAAGGCGGCGTTGATCAGGCCCACCTCCACCGTGTCCGCCCCCAGGCTCACGGCATAGAGGGGCACCACCGGCATGCGCATGTAGGTGCCGAAATAACAGCCAAAGACCACGACGCAGCAGATGCTCAGCAGAGTGAGGTAGGCGCGGGGACTTAATTCATCGGTCATGGCGGTAATTGGGGTTACGGGACGGTGGCCTGAACGGCATTGAATTTTATGGGTTGATGCCTAATCTTTCCTCAAGAGAGCCGTATGGCACCAGGTGATCTGGGGACGGCTTACGCTGCTCAGGCCCTTTTGCCCGGCTGCGGCCAGAGTTGCCTCGAAGTTCCGGACCGAGACGTGCAACTTCGGTTCTGCCACCAGAAAATATGCCCCCGGTTTCAACACCCTAAAGATGTCGGCGAAGAAACTTGGGACTTCCGGAACTTCGTGCACCACGGCGAAGGCCAGCCCAAAGTCGATCTTCCCGGCGAAGTCGTCCAGCCCGAGAGAGGTCGGCTGGCAGAGGCGCGTCACTATCCTCTCCGCCAGATGTACTGCCTGGGCCCGCCTTTGCAGTGCCGAGAGCATGCCCTCTTGAATATCCACGCCGAGGACCTTGCCGCCGGGACCGACCATTCGGGCCAGCGGTAGGGTGAAGAAGCCCATGCCCGGGCCAATGTCCAGCACGGTCATGCCGCCGGTGACATAAGAGGCCAGGATTTGGTCAGGGTTGTGGATCAGGCGCCGCAAAGGGTTCAATAACAGGCAACCCACCCAATGGGGACAAACTCGCTGGGCCATTTCTCCGAATCATCCATTTCTGCCTGGCGAAAAAGTGCCTGGCCCCTGGTCTCTGCCCTTAAGCCCCGCCCCGCTGTTCGTTCACCTTGTTGCGCAGGCGCTTTACCAGTTCGGCATAAGAGGACTCGCTGATGATCCGGCTGAACTGGGAGCGGTAGTTGCTTACCAGGCTGACCCCTTCGATGGTCACGTCATAGACCATCCAGTTCCCGGACTCATTCAGCAGCCGGTAATTCAGGGGGATGCGGTCGTTGGGGCGCACTACCACGGTGCGCACCTCGGCGTATTCGCCATCCAGGCTCTCGCCGGTATAATCGATCCTGACGCGTTTAGCGTAGTGGTCGATCTTATCGGCGTAGGAGGCCTCCAGGAGTTCGGCGAAGAGACGGACGAACTCGTCCCGCTGGGCATTGTTGAGCTTATTCCAGGCCGCCCCCAAACTCCGCTTGGCCATTTCCCGATAGTCGAAATGGCGGTCGACAATCTGCTTAACCATCTGGAGTCGGTAGTTCTTCTTGGCGGGGCCGGCGTTGGCGGGATCGTTAAGAATATCCAACGCCTTCTCAATGACTTGCTTTGCCACCTCGGTGGGCGTGGCGGCCATGGCCCCCGGCACCGCCAGGCCCAGAATGAGGATGGTGAGCAGGATAAAGGTCTTGCTCAATAGTTTGAACACGAGCTACTCCTTTCCAGGTGCGTGGAAATCGCCGCAAGCCGGCAGAAGGAGCCGCTACCCGGCCCCCTGCGAGTCGAATCTCGGGCTTGCAGGCCATTCTCAGCGCGATTGACCAAGGAAGCGGAGGGGAGCCCAGGATTACCCTTAACGATTGCCGCTCATGGGCCGACGCGGACTAGATGGCTGAACGCACCCCAACTTCCTATATCGGAATTATTTATATCAGGATAAAACTTCAGGAGTCAATCCGGACTTAAACTTTGCCGTGGATGTAGCTGCTGAGCAGTTCCTCCAGATCAATAGCCGACTCGGTGTCGTGAATTTTGCCGCCCGGCGGAATAAGTTTTTCCGAACTGCCGGGAGAAAGCTTGACGAACTTGTCGCCGATGATGCCCTTGGTGCGGATGGAGGCAATGGCGTCATCGTGCAGCTTGAGGCCCGGCTCCAGCCTCAAGGTCACCTGGGCCCGGTCACCCGGTGAAAGCCGGATGGATTCCACCCGGCCCACGTCCACCCCGGCCACCTCCACCGTGGCGCCCTGTTTGAGGCCGGAGATATTGTCAAAGGTGGCATCTATCTTGTAACCGTTGCCGATGACTTCCATCTTGCCCAAATGGATGGCCAGGTACGCCAGGCAAGCCAAACCCGACAGTACGAAGATCCCCACCATCAACTCCAGATTGCCCCTTTTCATAATCTCCGCCTATCCTTCCAGAAAATCGATTTCACCCTTGATAAAACTCTGCACCACCGGCGTCCGGGTGGCTCTGGATCTCGGCCGGGGTGCCGCAGGCCACGATGCGGCCCTGGTGGAGCATGGCCACCTGGTCGGCAATGGAAAAGACCTCAGGGATGTCATGGCCCACCACCAGGGCCGTGTAAGGGCTGTCCCGGTGGGTCTGCTTGATCAGGTGGAAGACGGTATTGGTCATGGGCGGGTCCAGGCCGGTCACCGGCTCATCGAACAAGATGATCTCCGGCTCCTGGATCATGGCCCGGGCCAGGGCCACCCGCTTCTTCATACCGCCGCTCAATTCGTCGGGAAACTTGCCCTCCACTTCGGAGGAGAGATGCATCTGCTCCAGGCGCAGCCGCACCCGCTGGGCAATCTCGGCCTCCGACAGCCGGGTCTTCTCCCGCAGGGGAAAGGCGATATTCTCGAAGACGTTGAGGGAATCGAATAACGCTCCCCCTTGAAAGAGCACGGCGAAGTGTTTCTTGAATTCTCGCAGAGCCACGACCCCGCAGGGTGCTGATATCCACGTCGTCCACCAGGATCTGACCCGCATCGGGTTTGCAGCAGGCCGATGATGTGCTTCAGCAGAACGCTTTTGCCCACCCCGCTTTTGCCGATGACCACGGTAATCTGGCCGCGTGGGGAGGTCAGGTTGGCCCCGTCCAGCACCTTCTGGCCGTTGAAGGATTTGTGCAGATCGATGATTTGGATCATAAAATCAGTGGTCAGTGGTCAGAAAAAAATTCCTGCGCCTTGGCGTGAGATCTTACATGAAAAACGAAGTGAGCACATAGTCCCACGCCAGGACCAGCACCGCGGACAGGACCACGGTCTGGTTGGTGGCCTTGCTCACGCCTTCGGCCCCGTGTTCGGTATGGTAGCCCTTGTAGCAGGCCACCAGGATGATGGTGAGGCCGAAGACCAGGGACTTGACGATGCCGCCGTTGACGTCCAGGGCTACCACGCTCTGCGCCATGCCGGAAAAGTAGATGCCGGGGCTCACCCCCAGGAGCACGACGCCGACCAGATAGCCGCCCAGGATCCCCATCACGTCGAAGATGGCGGTGAGCAAGGGCACCGCGATGAGGCCGGCGAGCAGCTTGGGCATCACCACGTATTGCATGGGGTTGACGGCCATGGTGTCCAGGGCGTCCAATTGCTCGGTGATCCGCATGATGCCGATCTCCGCGGTGACCGCCGAGCCGGCCCGGGCCGAGACCATGATGCCGGTGAGCACCGGGCCCATCTCCCGGATGAGGCTCAGGGCCACCACCGACCCCAGCGCCCCTTCCGAGCCGTATTTCTTCAGGGTATAGTAGCCCTGCAACGCCATCACCATGCCGGTGAAGGCCCCGGTCAGCAGGATGATCAGGGTGGATTTGACCCCGATGAGCTGGATCTCTTGCAGGAACCGCCGGGGGCGAAAAGGCGGCATGAAGGCCAGGCCCAGACCCTCCAGGAGAAAGAGCACATGGCCCCGGCTTCCTGCACCAGGTCCAGGGTCCGGCTGCCCAACTTTCTGATCACTATAGCCATAAATAATCTGTACATGCATAAATGAAATTCAGAGAAAAAGCAACCTGAAAGCAGGCTGCCTGCCGGGAAAACTCAGGAACTTTTTTGAAAATTTCCCCCTCGGGACAAATTGGTTGACGGCCCGAAAAACTCTGATTAACATTAAGGTTGCGATCAGGCCGCCGGTAAGGTTTGGCCGCTGTGATCCTGAATCATCAATTCATAGGTTTCGACCCACCTGTAAATTATGACAATGCTTATTCCTCATCGCGTCAACCCTCTCCACGGTTGGGGAGAGGATAAGATATTAGCGATCCTCCGATTTTACTGGCTACTGGCCACTGACCACTGACAACTTTTCGAACCAGGAGTTACCGGTGAAATACATCGATGCAGTGGATATCAAGGGAAAGACCGTCTTTATCCGGGTAGATTTTAACGTGCCCCTGGACCAGAACCTCAATATCACCGATGACACCCGCATCCGGGCCGTGCTGCCCACCATCAATTTCTGCCTGGAGGCGGACGCCAAGGTGATCCTGGCCTCCCATATGGGGCGCCCCAAGGGCAAGCGGGTGGAAGAGTTTTCCCTGGCGCCGGTGGCCCGGCGCCTGGCCTACCGCCTGCACAAGAAGGTGATAGCTGGCCCCGGATTGCATCGGGCCGGAGACGGAAAAGCTGAAGGCAGAGATGAAGCCCGGGGAAGTGCTCCTGCTGGAGAACCTGCGCTTTCATGCCGAAGAGGAAGAGAACGACGCCAGAGTTCGCCAAGGAGTTGATGAAGGGCGTGGACATCTACGTGGACGACGCCTTTGCGGTGGCGCACCGGGCCCATGCCTCGGTGGAGGCGGTGACCAGATTTCGCCCCCATCTGCGTGGCCGGCTTCCTGATGCGGGATGAGGTCCACTATTTCCACCGGTCCATGGAGGACCCGGCCCGGCCCCTGGCTGCCCTCATCGGCGGCGCCAAGATTTCCAGCAAACTCACGGCCCTGAAGAACATGTTGAAGAACGTCGACAAACTGATCATCGGCGGAGCCATGGCCAACACCTTCCTCAAGGCCCAGGGCTATGAAGTGGGCCAATCCCTGGTGGAGAGAATCCCTGCTGGAGGACTGCCAGGGATATCATGGCCGAGGCCCTGAAGAAGGACGTGAAATTCTATCTGCCGGTGGACTGCGTGGTGGCCGACAAACTGGACCAAATCCGGCCGAGACCAAGATCACCCCGGTGCAGGAAGTGCCCCAGGATTGGCTCATCGTCGACATCGGCCCGGCCACCGTGACCCTCTTCGGCGAGGCCCTGCAAAACGCCAAGACCATCATCTGGAACGGCCCCATGGGGGCCTTCGAATACGACGCCTTCAGCCGGGGCACCATGGCCATGGTCCAGAAGGTGGCGGATTCCTACGCCCTGACCATCGTGGGCGGCGGCGACACCGACGTGGCCCTGCACAAGGCCGGAGAGTTCCAGAAGTTTTCCTATGTCTCCACCGGCGGCGGCGCCTTCATCGAACTCCTGGAAGGCAAGAAGCTGCCGGGGATCACGGCCCTGGAAAAGTGGGCCAAGGGGCACCCCGATGTCTGAAGTGGCCAGAAGTCAGTGATCAGTGGCCAGTTTTTAGTTCTTCGAGTGGCCAGTTTTTAGTTTTTCATTACTAATGATGGGCCGGGCGTCCCGGTGCGCCAGCCTTAAAAGCTTTTGCAGCCCCAGGCTTTAGCCCACGTTGCACCGGCGGGATGCCTGCGCAGCCAGGGTTTTGCTGTAGGGTGCGTCCTACGCACCAAAACTACTCCGCTTTGCCTTCTCTGTTCCCCTCCCCCTCGATGGGGGAGGGTTAGGGTGGGGGTGGCGTCAGTTGTCTGATTCCACGGTTGACTACAACTTTTGCAAAAGGCTCTTAAGTTTTTAACCATTGCTCAAGGACGGAAAAGATGAGCACACGCCGGTATCTCATCGCGGCCAACTGGAAGATGCACAAGACCCTGGAAGAGGCCCGGACCCTGACCCGGGAAGTGCGCCGGGGACTGACCTGGGGGCTTCAGGCCGAAGTGGCCCTGGCCCCGCCCTTTACCGCCCTGGCCGCGGTGGCCGGGGAACTGGCCGGCTCCGGTATCCGCCTCGCCGGCCAGGATACCTTCTGGGAGCGCCAAGGCGCCTATACCGGGGCCATCTCTCCGGCAATGCTTCAGGACGCGGGCTGCCATTACGTCATCATCGGCCATTCCGAGCGCCGCCAGTATTTCGGCGAGACCGACCACACCGTGAACCGCAAGCTCAAGGCCGCCCTGGAAGTCGGCCTCTGCCCCATCTGCTGTATCGGCGAGACCCTTCAAGAGCGCCAGGCGGAGCAGACCCTGGCCCGGGTGGGTAAGCAGCTGGAGCAGGGCCTGGCCGACCTGGGCTACCTCACCGGCGAGCAACTGGTCCTGGCCTATGAGCCGGTCTGGGCCATCGGCACCGGCCTCACCGCCACCCCCGCGCAGGCCCAGGAGGTGCATGCCTTCATCCGCAGCCGCCTGCGGGAAATCCTGGGCGCCGCCGCCGAAGCCGTCCGCCTCCTCTACGGCGGCAGCGTCACCCCGGAAAACGCCGCCACCCTCCTTGCCGAAACCGACCTCGACGGCGCCCTGGTGGGCGGCGCCTCCCTCAAAGCCGCCTCCTTCCTCGGCATCATCACCGCGGCCGGATAGGATCGGTAGCACAGGCGTCTCGCCTCTGTTTTTATGGAACTGGGTCTTATGCTCTATTTATTGATTATCCATCTCATATCTTGAGTTTTAGAGCCTCGACGATAACTTTTGATCCTGGCAAGATTGTCCCGATTCTTTGATCTATTGCTGCATCACCAATAGTCGCTTAAATAGGGCGAGAAAGTGAAAGGTGCCCGCGGCTTTCGATTTTTCCCTTGCGGCCTTCTGCCCTGCCTGGAATTTGCAAAAACAGTGATTACTTAAAATTACCATAGCCTCTCACGGCAAAGTTTGCCTCCGGGGCAGAAGCTCGTTCTCAGGTTCAAACCCGGAGAGAGACGCCCCAAAAACATTTTTTGACATCGGTAGCCATGGTTGCCGCATAATCTCAGATAAGGAGAAGATAAATGGGTCCCATTAGCCCATCGGAATATTTCTTGCTAATTGGCCTGGGGGTGGCGGTGGGAGCCTATGGCACCCTCATCGGCGCCGGGGGCGGCTTTGTATTGATGCCGATCCTCCTGATGCTGCATCCCGAGGCCACCCCTGACCAACTCACCGCTATTTCCCTGGCGGTGGTCTTTTTCAACGCCTTGTCCGGCTCCCAGTCTTATGCCTTTATGAAACGGATTGACTACAAGTCCGGACTGATATTCGCCGCAGCCACCATTCCCGGGGCGATTCTCGGCGCCCTCAACACCTCCGCGGTGCCCCGGCATCTGTTTAACGGCATCTTCGCGGCGCTTTTAATCGGTGCGGCCGTCTTTCTCTCCTGGCGCCCCAAAGTCGCGCCTCGCTCGGAGACCCACGTGCACAGCCCTCATGCCTGGCGCATAGTGGAGACGGCCGACGGTGAGAGGCACTATTACAATTTCAATCCCCTGGTGGGCATAGGGATCAGCCTGGCAGTGGGCTATCTTTCCAGTTTTCTGGGGATCGGCGGCGGCATCATTCACGTGCCGGCCCTGGTTTACTTCCTGGATTTCCCGGTGCATATCGCCACGGCCACCTCTCATTTTGTTCTGGCCATTATGGCCTTGACCGGCACGCTGGTGCACATTTACACCGGCTCCATGAAATCCGGAGTAGAACAGACCCTGTGCCTGTCCATCGGCGTGCTAATTGGGGCCCCCGTGGGGGCGCAACTATCCAGCCGCCTGCATGGCCCCTGGATCATCCGCGGCCTGGCGCTGGCCCTGGGGCTGGTGGGAATCCGCATCGCCATCATGTTCCTGGGGCATTAGCACCAGGGATATGCTTCATTAACCCCGAGAAGTTAAATAACCCTCTGCAATCAAGACAGGAGTGAGATTAATGTCTATCGTTACCATTTCCAGGGGATCTTACAGCCGCGGCAAGGAGGTGGCGGAAAAACTGGCCCAGGCCCTGGGCTATCAATGCCTCTCCCGGGACATTCTCCTGGAGGCCTCAGAGCGTTATAACATTCCGGAAATCAAGCTGATACGGGCCATCCACGATGCGCCTTCCATTCTGGAACGCTTCACTTATTCCAAAGAACCTTATGTGGCCTATATCCGGGCGGCCCTCTTGCACCAGGCCCAGAAGGACAACCTGGTTTACCACGGGTTGGCCGGGCATTTCTTGCTGCAAAGGGTTCCCCATGTCCTCAAGGTGCGGATTATTGCCGACCTGGAGGATCGGGTGCAGGAGGAGATGAAGCGGGAAAATATCTCCGCCGAGGAAGCCCGGCGGATTTTGCTGATGGACGACGAAGAGCGCCGCAAGTGGAGCAAAAGCATTTATGGGATCGACACCTGGGACCCCAGCCTCTATGACCTGGTGATCACAATCAAGTGCGTCAAAGTGGATGGCGCGGTGGGCCTCATCAAATACGCCTTACAAGGCCCTTGCTTTCAGACCACCCCCGAGGGCCAAAAGCTGGTGGATGAGCTGTCCCTGGCCGCCAGGATCGAGGCGGTCCTGATCGAGGATATCCGCTCTATCCAGGTGGAGGCCAAGGATGGCGAGGTCTTCATTTACCTGAAAAAGGACCTCTGCAAAGATGAAGAACTCATGTCCCGGGTCAAGCGCCTGGCCTCCAAGGCCGCGGGTTTTGATCTCAAGATCAACTGCCTGGTGCGGCCCTAGAAATTTCCAGATTTAGGTGTTTGGTCTTTTTTTCTTTCGGGTTAAGAGGCCGTCCCTTCGTGGATTCAACCAAGCAAAAGCGTGAGGTGCTACCTGCTTCTGGCGCCAACCCTCCCGCCTCTGCTGGCTTTCCCCTGGACTCCCCGCTAAGCTCAGTTTGGATTGTCGTTCCCCGGGAAAGCTTGGGAACGAATTGAGGGGGTCTTGCCACTCCCTCCCCCTTGAGAGGGGAGGGCTGGGAAGGCGGTGGCCACAGCTTTGCCGCTGCGAGCCCTAATGCTGCGCGGGCCCAGGCGTCTCGCGGGCAGCAACATCCCCGTTGGGCCTTGCTCACCAAATCTCCTGGCGCCTTTCCGCCTTGGCGCCTTGGCGTGCGCTCTCCGCCTCTCACTTCGCCGGGTGGAATTGTTCCGCTTCGCCTGCGGCGCCTCCACGAAATGTGCTGTAAATTAAACGGCTTGTCGCCAAAACGCCACCGCTTCGTGGCGGCACCAAAGCGGCGCAACTTGCGGTATTTCCCCAGGTCGGTGGCACGATTTTTCAAATGTGGGGTGCATTCCACGCATCCAGAAAGCTGACTATATGCTAATCTGGAGTTAAAATCGAACCCTGAAACCCCTTAAAGAGCTTGCATCCCGCGCTCTAGTTTTTTATATTAATAACGTTATGACTACTATCGTCGTCATCGTCCATATCATCGTCTCGCTGGCCCTGATCTTTATCGTCCTCTTGCAGCACGGCAAGGGCGCCGGCATCGGCGCAGCCTTCGGCGGCTCCAGCCAGACGGTCTTCGGCTCCACCGGGGCCGCCCCGTTTCTGGCCAAGCTCACCGCGGTGGCCGCCATCCTGTTCATGGTCACCTCACTGGGACTCACCTTCCTGGGGCGTCAGAAAGAGGCCTCGGTGATGCAGGGGGCCGGCAAGCCCCCGGTGAGCCAGAGCGTCCCCGCGGCGCCGGCCAAGCCGGAAATGCCGGCAACCCCCAGCCCCCAGGCTCCTCCAGGGGCCCCGGCTAAATGAGCCCTGCAGTGCCCAAGTGGTGGAACCTGGTAGACACGCCATCTTGAGGGGGTGGTGGGGAGACCCGTGCCGGTTCAAATCCGGCCTTGGGCACCAATTAATTATAACTAGGCGTAATCCTTGGGATTACGCCTTTTTTTTATTGCTTTCAACCTCGAGGCTCAGCCGAAACGGCCGGTGATGTAATCTTCGGTCTGCTTATGGGCGGGGGTGGTGAAGATCTTCTGAGTGGGGCCGAACTCGACGATATGCCCCTGATAAAAGAAGGCGGTGAAATCGGAAACCCGGGCCGCCTGCTGCATGTTGTGGGTGACGATGGCGATGGTGTAGGTGCCTTTCAGATCGTGGATCAAGTCTTCAATCCGGGCAGTGGCGATGGGATCGATGGCGGAGCAGGGCTCATCCATCAGCAGGATCCTCGGGCTCGACCACCATGGCCCGGGCGATGCAGAGCCGCTGCTGCTGCCCCCCGGAGAGGGCCGTGCCCGGGCTGCTTCAAGAGGTCTTTCACTTCGTCCCAGAGGGCCGCCCGGCTCGAGGGCCTCCTCCACCCGGTCGGCCACTCTCCCCGTCCCAGGCGGTAGTGCATGCTTCAGGCCAAAGGCCACGTTGTCGAAGATGCTCATGGGAAAGGGCGTGGGCTTCTGGAAGACCATCCCCACCTTGCGGCGCAGATCCATGACATCATAAGCGGGGCTCAGGATATTCTCGCCGTCCAGCAGCACCTGCACCTTCGGCCCGCTGGTCCCGATAGAGCTCATAGATGCGGTTATAGATGCGGAGGTGGGTGGACTTGCCGCAGCCCGGAGGGGCCGATGATGGCGGTTACCCGGTTGGTGGCGATCTCCAGGTTGTTGTCGAACAGGGCCTGATGTTTCGCCATAAAAGAAGTTCACTTCGCGCGCCGATAATTTTGAGATCCCCGGATGTCACGGCTAAAGTTTCCTCGACTGCGGCCGCTTCCTCGGTGTCAGCGGCGCAAGGGAAATAGGTTTAAGGTATGCCTCCAGGCTCTTCATGTCTTCCGTTCTCCCAAAACATAACGGGCCAATAAGGTCAGCGCCAGGACCCCGCCGGTGATCAGCAGGGAGGCGCCCCAGGCCTTTCGTTGCCAGTCGGCATAGGGGGACACGGCATAGTTGAAGATGGTGACGGTGAGATTGGCGGTCGGCTGGCCCAGACAGAGGTTCAAACATATAGGGGCTGTTGAGGGCGGTGAACAGCAGGGGCGCAGTTTCGCCGCTGACCCGGGCCACGGCCAGGAGGATCCCCGTAAGCAGGCCGGCCTTGGCCGCCCGGAAGACCATGGCCAGGGTGATCTTCCAGCGGGGCGCGCCCAGGGCCAGGGCCGCTTCCCGCAGGGTGTTGGGCACCAGGCGCAGCATGTCCTCGGTGGTCCGGGTGATGATGGGCAGCATGAGGATGGCCAGGGCGAAGACGCCGGCATAGCCGGAAAAATTCCCCAAGGGGACCACCACCAGGGCATAGGCGAAGACCCCGACGATGATGGAGGGCATGCCCATGAGGACGTTGGCGGAAAACCGGCTGTTGTCGGCCAGCCGCGAGTCCTGGCCGAACTCCGCCAGGTAAATGCCCGCCAGCAGGCCCAGGGGCACCGCCAACAGCGTGGCCAGCAGGGTCATGACCAGGGTCCCGAGGATGGCGTTGGCCAGGCCGCCGCCCCTCATGCCGGGCGGGGTGGGCAACTGGGTAAAGAAGTCCAGATTCAAGGCGCCCAGCCCCGGCTGATGACCACCGCAGATGATCCAGACCAGGATCACCAATGCCCAGCAGCGCGGAGATCACCGACCAGACGCTGACCAGCGCCATTGGCAAGCCGGCGGCCGGTGGCGGGCCGGGGTTTCATCATAGGCCCACGCTCCAGGCCTTGTACATGCGCTTCAGCAGCATCTGGGAGAACACCTGCACCACGTAGGTGATGACGAACAGGACCAGGCCCAGGCGATCAGGGAGCTGACATACATGGGCGTCGGTGGCCTCGGTGAACTCATTGGCCAGGGTGGAGGCGATGCTGTTGCCGGGAGCGAACAGGGAGGTCGAGATGTGGTGGGCGTTGCCGATGACAAAGGTGATGGCCATGGTCTCCCCCAGGGCCCGGCCCAGACCGAGAAAGACGGCGCCGATGATGCCCACCAGGCCATAAGGGATGGTCACTTTGTAGGTGACTTCCCAGGTGGTGGCCCCCATGCCGTAGGCGGACTCCTTCACCACGTTGGGCACCAACTGAAGACGTCCCGGGTGATGGCGCAGATAAAGGGCAGGACCATGAAGGCCAGGATGATGCCGGCGGTCAGCATGCCCAAGCCCATGGGCGGGCCCTTGAAACAGCGGGCAGCCAGCCCAGAGTCGTCCTCAAGCAGCGGCTGCACGTAGTTGGCCATGAAGGGGGCAAAGACAAACATGCCCCACATGCCGTAAATGATGCTGGGGATGGCGGCCAGCAGCTCGATCATGGTGCCCACCACCCGGCTGACCCGGGGCGGGGCCAGTTCCACCAGGAACAGGGCGATGGCGATGCTCAGCGGCACCGCGATGAGCATGGCGATGATGGTGGACACCAGGGTGCCATAGATGCTGCTGAGGCCCCGAAATGTTCGGTGACCGGGTTCCACTGCTGGGAAGTCAGGAAGCCGAAGCCGAAGCGCTTGATAGCCGGCCAGGATTGCTGCACCAGGACCAGGAAAATGCCGCCCATCAGGGCCGGGATCAGCAGGGCGCTGATGATGGACAACCACCGGAAGATCCTGTCGCCGCGGTTGACCCGTGGGGCCGGCGCCGCTGGAGAGGCGGTATCCGGCGCTACTTCAGTTGCTGTCTGCATGGACCAATCCGTTTCTGAAAATGGGAGGTTAGGGTCAGACGGACCCTAACCTCCGGCATACTGCGGTCACAGCCAGGCGGTGCTCAACCAGGCGTCTGGAGCAAAATGGGGCGGTCCGAGAACCGCCCATACTGCCGTACTTGGCAAGATTTGTTGGTCCTACTTGGCCGGCCACACCGGCTTGCCGCCGGAGGTGATCTCCTTGGCCCAGGAGTCTTCCACCAACTTCACGACGCTTTCGGGCATGGGCACGTAGTCAAGCTTTTGGGCCATCTCGCCGCCATGGTTGTAGGCCCAATCGAAGTACTTCAGCATGGCCGCGGCCTTGGCGGCGTCGGGCTGGTCCTTGTGGACCATGATGAAGGTGGCGCCGGCGATGGGCCAGCTCTGGTCGCCCGGCTGATCATCTATCATCAAATAAAAGCCATAGGGGGCCTTGGTCCAGTCGGCGTTGGCCGCGGCCGCGGCAAAGGCCTCGAGGCTGGGCTTCAAGAATTTGCCGGCCTTGTTCTGCATCAGGGTATAGGTCATTTTATTTTGTACGACATAGGCATATTCGACGTAGCCGATGGAGCCGGGCACCACTTTCACCTGGCCGGCCACGCCTTCATTGCCCTTGCCGCCGACGCCGTTTTTCGCCGGCCACTGCACCGAGGTGCCGGCGCCGACCTTCTGCTTCCATTCCGGGGAGATCATGGACAGATAGGAGCTAAAGATAAAGGTGGTTCCGGAGCCATCGCTGCGGTGCACCTCGGTGATGGCCTGGCAGGGCAGCTTCAGGCTGGGGTTGAGCTTCTTAATCGCCGGGTCGTCCCACTTGGTGATTTTGCCGAGATAGATGTCGGCCAGCACCGGGCCGTTGAGCTTCATGATCCCGGGGCCGATGCCCGGAATGTTCACCGCCAGGACCACGCCGCCCATGACCATGGGCCACTGCACCAGGCCGTTCTCCTTCAGCATGTCGGTCTTTTGGGGCGCATCCGAGGCGCCGAAATCCACGGTCTTGGCCTTGATCTGGGCAATGCCGCCGCCGGAGCCGATGGACTGATAATTGATCTTGACTCCGGTGGTTTGATTATATTTGTGGGCCCATTGACCATAAATGGGGTAAGGGAAGGTGGCCCCGGCTCCGTTGAGACTCACGGGCTGGGCCTGGGCGATACCGACCAGGAAGAAGGCAAGGATAAGGGCTAAGGGCAGCCACCAGGATTTCCGCATGTTCACGCTCCTTCATGTTGGGAAGATTGTTTGCAACCCGTTTCAAAACCGCCGTTTTCTCCTGAGGTTCAGGAATCCCTTCGCGCGAAGTCCGGATTTTGAAACAGCTTTGGATCAAGATAGTGCTTAATTGTTAGGAAATGGTTAGCAGGCAGTAAAATTTTTATGAGGGCGAAGGGCAAAAGATATTTTTAATCGGCCAACAGGTGTAGGGCAAAGAGGCTTCCCTTTCCAGGAGTGCTCTCCACCGTCACCCGGCCGCCGAGGGCCTGGGCGATGTGCTTGACGATGGCCAGCCCCAGGCCGGTGCCGCCCACCTTGCGGCTGCGGCCGGCGTCCACCCGGTAGAAGCGTTCAAAGATGCGAGAGAGCTGATTTTTCTCGATGCCTACCCCTTGATCTTGCACCCGGACCACCACCTCGTTGCCTTGCCGCATGGCTGCCACCTGCACGGCCCGGCCTGGAGGACTGTATTTCACGGCGTTGTCGATCAGGTTGACGAGGGCCTGCTCCAAGAGGGGCGCATTGATCCGGCCCCGCAGCTCCTCCGGGCAATCCAGGGAAACGGCGATCTCCTTGGCCGCGGCCTGGGCGGCACAAACCTGAATAGCCGACTCCATGACGCCTTTGAGCCTGCCGGTGGTCAGAAAGACCCGGCCCTGCTCGGCGTCCCGTTCGATCCGGGAGAGGCTGAGCAGGTCGTCGATGATCTCGTTGATCCGGTCGGTCTGCCGGGCGATGATGCGCAAGAAGTTTTCGGCGTTCTCCGGTTCACGCAATGCCCCGCCCAGCAGGGTCTCCACGAAGCCCTTGATGGAGGTGATGGGCGTTTTCAGTTCGTGAGAGACGTTGGCCACGAAGTCCCGCCGGGTCATCTCCAGGCGCCGAAGATGGGTGACGTCGTGCAGCACGATGAGAAAGCCGATATCCGTCCCGTGGGTATCCTTGAGAAAGGTGCCGTGGGCCTGGATCACCTGCTCGCCCTGGCGCAGCGCCACTTCGCCTTCCACGGGTTCCCGGGCAAAGATGATGCGGGTGATGAAGCTCTGCAACTGCGGGTCCCGCACCACTTCCTGGATACTGCGGTCCTGGGAGGTTACGTAGTCGGCGCCCAGCAACTGGGCCGCCGCCCGGTTCAGGGTGATGAGCCGCTGCTCGGCGTCCAC
Source organism: uncultured delta proteobacterium (assembly GCA_963701845.1). Lineage (GTDB taxonomy): Bacteria > Desulfobacterota > Desulfobaccia > Desulfobaccales > 0-14-0-80-60-11 > JAPLJC01. The sequence goes on from CAVPBF010000008.1 coordinate 113,780, forward strand.
CGCCAGGACCCCTTCCACCATGCTGGAGAGCACGGCCTCCTGCAACTGGCCCTGGCGGATGAGGGCATTGATCCGGTCTTCCATCTGTTCGGCCATGTGATTAAAGGCTTCGGCCAGGCTGCCCAATTCGTCCGCGGCGGGCACCGGCAGCCGCCGGCTCAGGTCACCGCCGGCAAAGCGCAACGCCCCGCGTTTTAAATCCTCCAAGGGGCGGCTGATCCGTTGGGAGATGAAGAGACTCAAGGCCGCCAGTAACAGCACGATGACCAGGCCGCCCAGGGCCATTTTCCAGTAAAGGGCGCGCAGGGCCTGGTTGATGGCGGTCATGGGCAGGGAGGCCCGCACCACCCCGACGATCCGGCCCTGTTCCTTTAAAGGGATGGCCACGTACATCCGGTCATGACCCAGGGTGAAACTGTATCTCCCGGAGGTTCCCACCCGGCCCTGGAGCGCCGCTTGCACCTCCGGGCGGTCGCCGTGATTCTCCATGCGGGCCGGATCCTCCTCGGAGTCGCCCAGGACCTGGCCGGAAGGCAGGATCACCGTCAGGCGGGTGGCCGTCAACCTTCCCAGGTTTTTGCATAACCGGTCGATTTCCGGGATTTTGGCGGCTGACAAATCGCCCCGCAGGTAGTCTTGCACGAGCAGGGCCCGGTTCTTCAGGTCGCTTTCAGTCTGCTCCAGATAAAACTGCCGCCAGGAGGCGGTGGCATACCAGGTGAGGGCCAGCAGGGACAGCAGGGTGACCAGCAGATAGGAAGGAAAGAGCCGCCAGATCAGGCGTTTGCGGGGCATGGCTCAATCCTCCATTTCACTAGATCGATCAGACAAGATCAACTTTCTCTCCTGCTGCCGGCGCTTTTGGCCAGACCGGGGACGGGGGACCGAAGACCGGGGCACAAGCTTCATTCTCCGGTCTCCCGTCCTCGGCCTCCGGTCAATCCTTTAGTCGATAACCGATGCCGCGCACGGTCTCCAGGGATTTACCGAAGGCGCCCAGTTTCTTCCGGAGGCCGACAATATGCACGTCCACCGAGCGCTCGGTGACGGCAAAATCTTCGCCGTGCACCTCCTTGACGATCTGACTGCGGGTAAAGACCCAGCCGGGCCGCCGCGCCAGGAGATGCAGAAGGTGAAATTCCGTCACGGTCAGATCGAGTGGCCGGCCGGCCAGCAAGACTTCGTGGCGCCCCGGATTAATCACTAACTCCTTAAATTTCAGGGGTGCGGTCTCGGCCGGCACTTCGGCGGCCTGGCGCCGGAGCGCTGTCCGGATGCGGGCCAGCAGGACCCGGGGGCTGAAGGGCTTGGTGAGGTAGTCGTCCGCCCCCAACTCCAGGCCGGCGACGATATCCGCTTCTTCCCCCTTGGCCGTAAGCATGATGATGGGGATGGCCCGGGTCCGGCCGTCGCCCTTGAGCCTCCGGCAGACCTCCAGGCCATCCACGCCGGGGAGCAGCAAATCCAGCAGGATGAGGTCCGGCAGCAGGGCCCCGGCGGTCTTTACCGCCTCTTCTCCGGAGGTGGCGCCGGTCACCCGGTAGCCCTCCCGGGCCAGGTTGTACCGGAGCAACTCCAGGATATCCTCTTCATCGTCCACTGCCAGGATGCTTTCGTGGGCCACTCCGTCCTCCTGAGGTGCAAAGTTCAAGGTTCAAAGTCATCTGTAGGGCGAGCGCGCCGCCCCTGCGGGCTATTTTTCCGCCTGAGGCAGCGAAAAGGCAAAGGTTGCCCCGGCATCGACCTGGCCTTGGGCCCAGACCCGGCCGCCATGCCGCTGGATGATCTTTTGGACAATGGCCAGCCCTAGCCCGGTGCCCTCGAACTCCGAGGCGCCAGGCAACCTTTGGAAGGCCCCGAACAATTTGTCGGCGTGGGCCGGGTCGAAACCCACGCCGTTATCTTTAACATAATAAATATTTTCCCCGCCCTCACTACGGGCGCCCACTTCGATGCGGCCGGGTTCCCTGGGGGCGGTGAATTTGGCGGCATTACCCAGGAGGTTGACCCACACCTGTTTGAGCAGGGCGCGGTCACCCCGGGCCGGAGGCAGGGGGTTAATGGTCCATTGCAAACTCCGGTCCGGGACGTATGCCTGGATTTCCCTGGCGGCACTATGGGCCAGGGCGGTCATGTCGATCTCGGATCTTTTCACCTCCTGGCGGCCCGAGCGCGAGAAGGCCAGGATGTTCTCAATGAGTCGGGCCATCTGGCGGGTGCTGCTGACGATTACCCCAAGCACCCGTTGACCCTCGGCGTCGAGCCGTGGGGCCTGGTCCTCCAGGAGGATGGCGGCAAAGCCCTCGATGGCCCGCAGCGGCCCCCGCAGGTCATGGGAAACGGAAGAGGAGAAAGCCTCCAGGTCCTGGTTGGCCGCCAGGAGCTGATCCCGGGCCGCGGCCAGGCCGGCCACCATGGAGTTGAAGGACTCGGAAAACTCCCCCATGAAGTCAATCCGCTGGCTAAAATCGCCCCGGCTGATCATCTGGGTCTGCCAGGTGAGATGGCGCAGCCCGGCCTGCAGGGCCTTGAGGGCGCCGGCCATCAGACCCTTGGCCTGGAGCGTCGGCGACAGGTCTCCCTGGGAAACGGCCAGGGCAAAGCCCTGGGCCGCGCGCACCTCAGCCAGCAGCCGGGCCAGCCGGTCCTGCTGGTCGGCGCTCCCCGGCAGGGCGGGGGGTGGAGGTGAGCCTCTGAACCAGGCGGTCTCGATGACCTGGAGGGCACGCTCCAGATCGTCGCCGGGAGGGTCCTGCGACGCCATCAATCCACGGCCTTGGCAGTAAAACGGCAGGTGCGGTCCCCGGTGCACCAGCAGTCAACTTCTTTGACTACGAAACGCTTGCTGGTAAAACTCTCCAGCAAACCGGCAATAAAGCCTTCATCATAGACGCAAATCTCGTAATCCAATTCCGGCAGGCCGGAGCAGTCCAGGTCCTCGGAGACGGTGAGGACGAAGGAATGGGTTTGCAAATCCGCCTTTTCCACCCGCAGAATGCCGATGCCCATATCTTTGAGGACTTCCTGGAGCTTCTTGATGAATTCGGGAAAGTCGGCGCAGCCGGTGAGCAGGTGTTGATAAAACTGGCTGCCCGCCAACTTGCCGGCTTCGTAAAAAATCTGGTCGGTCTTCTCGGTTCCCAGTTGCTGCTCCATGACGTCGCGGAAGCAGAACTGCAAGAGCCGGTACACCTCCAGGCGGGAGTTGTGCCCGAGATTGGGCCGGCCAAGTTCCAGGTTGCCCAACAGTTCCCAGGAGAATTGGTATTTGCGCTTGGTTTCCATCTCTCCCTCTTCAGAGCATAAAATGCGACGAAGGCCAGTATGGCACCAATTTGGCTAAAGGTCAATCTACTCATTAACCTAAGAAATTGCAAGACTGGGAGGCGCGGCGGGAAGTGCGGTGCGAGGCCGGACGGAGGACGGGTAAATCCTCGGGTCCGTTTGGTTCGAAAGGATGCGCCCGCTTTCCCTCCTAAATCCTTAGAGAGGGAAAATTATAGCTTGAATCTCTTTGCCGGGGGCCGCCGCTCCGGCACGTAAAGGTGAGGGATAGTTGCTTCGTTCCAATCCCGAGAGACATAAAGATTGCAGTAGCAGCTGCCGTATTCGGCCACATCCGGCTCCCGGTACACACATGGGCAAATGATGTCTTGGTCCCAGCGGTGGTCGTCCGCCGCCAGCCGGCAAGGACAGCACATATAGCCGTAGCGTTCTTTATTGGTCAGTAATCCTGCCAAGAGTTCAAACACCCTTTCCTTATCTTTATTGAAATAATAGCCTTTAGCCTCTTGGTTTTTCTTCAGGATTTCATAAAGTTGTTCAACGTTCATTTGATTCCCAGGATCTCTTTGATTTCTTCTTTTTGCAAACCGATGACGACGTTATCGCCAATAACGAGGGTGGGAAAAGCGCACTCCGGCTTGATCTCTTTTAATTCCTCCAGAACTTTTTTTCTTTGTTCCAGATCTAATTTGTCCACCTCTATACATTTATAATTAACGCCGCATTGCTGCAAAAATTCTTTGGTGTCTTTGCAATGGCTGCAGGTGCTCAGGGAGTATAGCGTCACATCACATTCAGTCATCCCGGTGCCCTCGATTAGATAATTGGTTATATTTTTTATAAGGATTGGTTTAACCTTCGTCAAGGCGGGGATAGCCAGAGAAAAATTGCGCATTTTCGCAGAGGTTTGCCAACCTTTCCATTATAATTGGACTAGTTCTGTCCTGGAATCTTGAAAAACTGGCCCAGGATAGCCACCAGCGTAAGGATTCCTATGAGCCCGGCGGATAAGTCGGCGTCATTCTGGCAGCAGACCCGCGGCCTGCCCTGGCCTTTCTGGGCGGCCAACCTCATGGAGATGATCGAGCGCCTGGCCTACTACGGGGTGCGGGTGGTCATCCCCATCTACATCGCCCAGGCCGATGAGCTGGGCGGGCTGCACTTCAGTCAGGGGGACAAGGGCTTCATCTTCCTGTGGTGGGCCCTGGTGCAGTCGGCCCTGCCGGTCTTCACCGGCGGTTTTGCCGACCGCTACGGCTACAAGCGCCAGATCGTGGCGGCCGTCCTCCTGAAGGTCTCGGGCTACCTGATGATGGCGTCCCAGCGGGAGTTTGGGCCGTTCCTGGCCGGCTGCCTGCTGCTGGCCGCGGGCACGGCGGTCTTCAAACCGCCGGTCCAGGGGACCTTTGTCCAAACCCTGACGAACAAGACCTCCGGGGTGGGCTGGGGCTTTTTCTACCAGGTAGTCAATATCGGCGGCTTCCTGGGGCCGCCGCTGGCCCATTTTCTCTATGGCTACTCCTGGCCCGCGGTCTTTTACGGCTGCGCCGTGCTGGTCAGCCTGAACCTGTTGTGGCTGCCCACTTATCGGGAAATCAATCCCGGGACCGATCAGGCCGGCGGGGTCTGGCAAGTCGTGGCCACCACGGCGCGACACTTGTGGAACGTCCGGCTGCTGGCCTTCATGCTCATCGCCTCGGTCTTTTGGGCCGTGCTCATGCAGCTCTGGGACCTGTTGCCCAATTTCATCGTCGATTGGGTGGACAGCGCCGCGCTGGCCCGGCACCTGCCGCAGTTCATGCTCTCCCGGGACCTGTCCCGGGGCCTGCAGATCGCCCAGGAATGGGTGATCGATCTCAACCCGCTGCTGATTATCCTCTGCGTGGCGCCGCTCTCCTGGTTCGTCAACCTCAAGATGCGCCGGCTCACCTCCATGCTCTGCGGCTTTGCCATCGCCAGCCTGGGGGTTTATGTGGCCGGGGCCAGCCGCTCCATCTATCTCTGCCTGGCGGGCATTGCCTGCTTCACGGTGGGGGAGATGCTGTGCTCGCCCAAGATGTACGAGTACCTGGGGGTGATCGCCCCGGCGGACAAGAAGGCCCTGTACCTGGGCTACGCCAACATTCCCATTGCCGTCGGCTGGGGCTACGGCTCTTATTTCGGGGGGCAGATCTATGCCCGGGCCGGGGAGAAGGCGGGGCTGGCGCTGCGCTATCTATCCGAGGTGCTTAGGGTCAGCGACTTGCCGGAGCGCTCCCGGGCCTTCGCCGCCCTGACCGAACGGCTGGGTCAGACCCCGGCCCAGGTGACCCAACTCCTCTGGGAGCGCTACGACCCCAGCCAGGTCTGGACGCCCTTCGCCCTGGCCGGCCTCGCCGCCGCCGTGGCCCTGTGGGTCTTCAATCGGTACGCGAGACGCTGGGAGGATATTAATGCGTGAGAACCTTACGGTGGGGCGGCCGATCCCGCCCGCCAACTTCCCTCAGGCAGCCGGGAACGGCCTAACGCATGGCGCAGGAAGTGGCGGCCTATCTGTCAATATAAAGCCCGACCAAATAATTTGCATTAAATGGAATATAGCGCACGGGCTTTGACGAATAATCTTCTCTGTTAGAAAGTAACTCATACCTCCAAACATTTCCTGCCAATATCTCAAGCTGTATGAGTTTTGCCGTAATGCTATTTGGATTAACTTGGAATCCTTCCCCGTCTTTCACCGGTCCTATGAACAATAGGGGATTATGAATATAGGTTTCTTTGCTCACTTTAATTGTAAATTGATAAATATATTCGGGATTTGTTACTCGTGGATTATAGAGACTGTTAAATTCCGTAACAGTTCTTGGTTTATTTAATCCGTAAAAGCAGTTGCTTTCTGATGATTCATCGCTTGTATTTCCGATTTGTGGCCAGAATTGGTCGCCACCACCATAATAAAACGGGCCATACTCCCAATCAGGCACTAAGTCCAAAACAAAATACCAGTCAAATGATCGAACCCACCAATCTCGCGGGCGTGGTCTTAACTCAGGAGAGATAGTAACTCGTTCTCGTATGCGCCATAGTTGGATTGCTGGAATAATTCGTTCCATATCTAAAAAATCAAACAAATCATTAGCTCTTGGAAACCTGATTTTTCTCATAATTATTTTGGTATATTAACCCCTTCAGGTACAGGGTTTAACTTAATCTCTTTAACTATTTCCTTTCCATCTCTTATGATTCTAATGGTAACTTTTTTGTTGGCATTAAATGCAAGAGTTTGAATGAAATTTTTTTGATCAATAATTTCTGTATTATTAATTTTTCTTATAATATCCCCCTTCAAAATGTCAGCTGAAAAAGCTGGCGAATCTTTTGCAACTACCATAACCACTACGCCTTTATTGCTTCCAATTTTTTGCCTTAAGTCAGATGGTAAATCTATAGCGAGTGCTCCCAATACCAAACCTTTCCTCTTAACCCAATAAGTGGCTCCTTGTTCAAAGCGATCAATACTGTATGTTTTATATAACGTTTTAATTCCATATGTTGTTGTTGTTCCTGTACCATAGGCAGTTGCAGAGCCACTGGCATAACCACCAGTTCCAACTGCACTACCTAAAGCAGTACTTTGTGCGCTGCTTGTAGATGTCTTTATATCTGGAAGAACTATGGGTTGAATTCCCGATTTTGTATCAAGATATTTACTATAGATCACCACCACTGATGCTTTAAGTTCTTTTGCCTTCTCAATAGCTTGACTTTCATTCCTTTGTGGACCGGTAAAAGAAGAGTACCCTAACAGCACATAGCCATTTTCAACCAACTTCATATTGTCAGTTTCAGGATCGGTTCCTTTAAATGCTGTAGGTTCCCCTGTCGCAAAAATTAGATTAGATGTGTCTTGTCCCTTCATGGTGTCATGGTAAAACCGCTCATAATCTCTGGAGCCGGCACATCCATTTACCAAAAAAATTCCTAATAAAACCAACCAAAGTTTATTCATAATTACAACCTCACAATCTATTAGTGGCCGATAATATTAATAAAATACAAAAATATGCAAGTAAATTTTATAAGGATTTAATTTTTTGGGGAAATATAGATAATACACAAAATCTCTTCAAATCAACGACAACCTCTCGTCGTAAATGAACTCCCTCGTGTGGCGGGCGATGCGCTCCGGTTCTATCTGGAGGCGGGCGGTGCCCGTTTCCAGGCCGGCCCGGGCCACGGCCTCGGCCACCGCCGGCGGCACCCGGAAGTCCATGGCCGGGGGCAGGATATGATCCGGGCTCAAATCATCGCTGGCCAGGGCGGCGATGGCATGGGCCGCGGCGAGGTTCATGGCCGTGTTGATGGCCGTGGCCCGGATGTCCAGGGCGCCGCGGAAGATGCCGGGAAAGGCCAGGCAGTTGTTCACCTGGTTGGGAAAGTCCGAGCGGCCGGTGGCCACCACCGCGGCCCCGGCGGCCCTGGCCTCGTGGGGCAGGATTTCCGGATCGGGATTGGCCATGGCGAAGACGATGGGGTCCGGGGCCATGGACTGCACCATCTCCGGGGTGAGGACCTTGGCCGCGGATAGCCCGATGAAGACGTCGGCGCCTTTGATGACCTCGGCCAGGCTGCCTTTCTGCTTGTCCAGGTTGGTCATCTCGGCCAGTTCGTGCTTGATGGAATTCATGCCCTTGGTGCGGCCCCGGTAAATGGCGCCATGGGTATCGCAGACCACGAGGTTTTGGGCCCCGGCCCGGATCAGGAGCTTCGACACCGCAATGGCGGCGGCCCCGGCGCCGTTGAAGACGATCTTCACTGCGGCCAGTTGCCGGCCCACCAGCTTCAGGGCGTTGAGCAGGCCGGCCAGGGTCACCACCGCGGTGCCGTGCTGGTCGTCGTGAAACACCGGGATATCCAGGCGGTCCCGCAAGCGCTGCTCGATTTCGAAGCAGCGGGGGGAGGAGATGTCCTCCAGGTTGATGCCGCCGAACGCCGGCGAGAGGTTCTCCACCAGCCGCACCACGTGGTCGGTCTCCTGGGTGCTGATGCAGATGGGAAAGGCCTCGACCCCGCCGAAGGTCTTGAAGAGCACGGCCTTGCCTTCCATGACCGGCAGGGCGGCCCGGGGGCCGATGTTGCCCAGGCCCAGGACGGCGCTGCCGTCGGTGACGATGGCCACCAGGTTGTTCTTGCAGGTGAAGTCGTAGGCCGCCATGGGTTCATGCAAAATCTTCTGGCAGACCTCGGCCACCGCGGCCGGGGCGTAAAGCGGCTGTAGATGACTTCGTCCTTGACGGGCACCTTGGTATAGATCTGCACGCAGCCCTGGTAGCGGCGGTGCAGTTCCAGGGATTCCTCGTTGATGCTCAGTTTGCCGTAATCCTGCCCCTGGGTGGGCAGCCAGGCCCGCTCGCCTTCATAGATATAGCGCTCGGTGCGCTCGTAAACCCAGTCGGGGCTCACCTTTTCCGGGCCCAGGGAGGCGACGCCGGTCTCCTGGGCCGCCTGGGCCACCGCCCGGGCGATCACCGGGGAGATGCGCCAGTCCATCTGGCGGGGAATGATGTTGGTGGCAGAGATATTGGCGGCCGGGATCATGTCGGCCAGGGCGCGGGCCGCGGCCAGATACATGTCGATATTGACCCGGTTGGCCCCGACGTCCAGGCAGCCCCGGAAGAAGCCGGGGGTCACCAGGGAAGAGCGGATCTGGTTTTCGCTGTCCGACAGGCCGGTGGCCACCACCGCGGCGCCGCCGGCCTTGGCTTCAGCTTCATTGATCTCCGGGGTGGGCAGGGCCAGGGCAAAGACGATGGGGTCCGGGGCCATGCCGGCGATCATCTCCCGGGTGGCCAGGCCGCCGGCCGAGAGGCCGATGAAGACGTCGGCGCCTTTGAGGGCGTGGGCCAGGCTGCCCTTGAAATCCTGGGGGCGCACCAGGCGGGCGATCTCGGATTTGGCCCAGTTCATCCCCACCAACCGGTACACATGCAGCGCCCCGTGGCGGTCGCAGAGGATGATGTTGTTATTGCCGGCGACGATCAGGCCCTTGGCCACCCCGATACCGGCCGCGCCGGCGCCGCTGATGACGATGCGGGCCTCCGCCAGGTTTTTCCCCACCACCTTCAGGGCGTTGATCACGGCCGCCAACACGATGATGCCGGCGGCGTGGCTTTCATGATGCAGGACCGCGGTGCGGACGGCCTTGCGGATGCGGGACTCGATGGTGAAGCATTTGGGCGCGGCGATGCTCTCCAGGCAGAAGCCCCCGAAAGACGGCGCCAGGGTCCGGACGATTTCCACGATTTCATCGGCGTCCTGGGTCGTGAGGGCGATGGGTACGGCGTCCACGTTGGCGAAGGTCTTGTAGAGCACCGACTTGGCCTCGAGTTTGGGAAGCGCGGCCAGGGCCCCGATATTGCCGTATTCATAAACCTGGCTGCCGTCGGTGATCAGGGCGATGGAATTGCCCCGGCAGGTGTACTCGAAGGAGGCCAGGGGATTCCTGTCGATTTCCCGGCAGATGGCCCCCACCCCGGGGGTATAGATGCGGCTCAACACGTGGGTATCCCGGATGGGCATCTTGCTTTTGATGCCGATCAGGCCGCGGTAGCGGCGGCGATACGACAAGGCATCCGATTCGGTGGGCATGCTGCAACCTCAAAAGCTGTCAGTTTAATTAACTTCCGGGCGTGGCCAGCGCTTCGACGTGGTTCACACGTTCATGCAGGAAATAGATAATCTCGTGCTTGGCTTCCAGTTCCTTCCGGAGGGCCGTTTCGTCTTTGACCTCCAGGGCCCGGATAAACACTTTCCGGAAGCCCTGCCGGACTCCCTCATATCCCGTCAAGATACTCCCGAGGCGGCCGCCGTGCCCCCGGATGATGTCGGTGACCTCCTTGATCGATCCCGGCTGGTCTTTCAGCACCAAACCCATGGCCAGCGGGGCCGTGTTGATCCCAGAGATTGAAACGAAAGCCCGGAAAATATCGCCCTTGGCAATGATCCCCATCAGACTACCCTTCTCGTCCACCACCGGCAGGGCCGAGATGTTGCGGCTGAGCATGACTGCGGCCGCCTTTTCCACGGTCGCCTCCGGGCCAATCGTATACATTTTCTTGGGCATGAGCCCCTTGACGGTGACCTGGTCCAGCAGGTGATACATTTCATGGATATCGAGGAGGGTGGCCTTGGAGGGCGCCGCCTCCTTCAATTCCCGGTCCGAGACGATGCCCACCAGCCGCCCTTTGCGCAGCACCGGCAGGTGGCGGATATTGTTCTGCTTCATCAGCTTGGAGGCCTTCATGATGGACGCATCTTCATCAACGGTGATCAGATTTCTGCTCATATAATCCTGTACCGGCATGACCCACCTCCTGGAAAAACGGTTTTCGGTTAAACAAAATATTAATTATTACGCGGTTATTGGTTAAGCCATCCGGCCTAACAGGCGTAAACTGGTTATGGCCAACATAAGCATTATTTTCCGAAAAGGCAGAGGAATGAAAGAGATTTCCTGCCTATTTTATTGAAATATACGGAGAAAGGGCCTCTTGGAATCGGACGATTGCTGATTCTCTTGTAGGAAATTTTCCTAACCCCGACACAACCCGGCCTTGAGGGCGGGGAGGCAAGTTTTTTTTGCGGGGAGTGCCTTGATTTTTCCAATCCAGGCCTGATCGTTAAGACAGATACGCTGACCACGAGATAGGGAGGAGATTATGTTGAAAAAGTCGTTTTTCCCGGCGCTCTCGGAAATGCTCATGTCGGCCGTACTGCTGCTCGCCCTGGCGTCCACGGCCGGGGCGGGCAGCGCCCCGGATTTTACCTTGAAGGACGTCATCAGCGGCAAGGAATACACCTTGAGCAAGCTGCGGGGCCAGGTGGTCATGCTCAATTTCTTCACCTTTACCTGCGAACCCTGTAAGGCAGAGATGCCTTACCTCCAGCAGATCGATCAGGAGTTCAAAGGCCAGGGCTTTCAGATGATCGGGATCGGCTTGGCTTCCACCTCGGAACAATTGCGTTCCCTGGCGCAACAACTGGGGGTCAGTTACCCGATCCTGCTGGGTAACGATGAGGTCAGCAAGGCCTATGGCCAGATAGATTTCGTGCCCACCAGCTTCATTATTGATCGCCAGGGCAACATGGCGCAGAAAATCTTTATGGGGCGGACCAAGGACGATTTTACCAAATTAATCAAGCCATTACTTTAAAGAACCAGCCCGGTTTGGTCACTCTCAGCGGCACGTCACGGCTCCACCAGGCGATTCTGGATGGCGAAGCGGGCCAGTTCGGTGTTGTTGCGCAGATTGAGCTTCTTGAGCAGGCGGTCGCGATAAGTGTTGACCGTCTTGATGCTGATGCCGTAGGCCTCGGCGATCTCCCGGTTGGTCTGGCCCAAGGCCAGGCCCCTCAGGACCTGGAGTTCCCGGTTGGAGAGGGAGTCCAGCAGAGACTGGCCCGGCGCCCCTTTCATCAGGCGCAAGGCCAGGGCTTCGGCCGCAGTATCGGTCAGATAGCGGCCGCCGTCGTGCAGCTTGCGAATGGCGGTGACCAGTTGCCCGGGGGCGGCGCGCTTGGTGAGATAGCCCATGGCCCCGGCCTCCACGGCCCGGACCACGAATTGCTCCTCGGCGTGCATGGTCAGGATCAGGATGGGGAGCTTGGGATTGTGGACCTTGAGCTGGCTGAGGACCTCCAGACCGTCCATGCCCGGCATGGAGATGTCGATCACTGCCACGTCCGGGGTTTTTTGGATGGCCAGCTGAATGGCTTCCCGGCCATCGGCGGCCTCAGCCACCACCTCCATGTCGCCGCTGTCTTCCACGATATGCCGCAAGCCGGCTCGGACGATGTCGTGATCGTCCGCCAAGAGTACCTTGATCATCGGCCTTCCTTTTCGGTTTGCTCCAGAGGCACCTTGAAATAGACCCGGGTGCCCTGGCCGGGCCCGGAGTTGACTTCCAAATCGCCGCCCACCAGAGAGGCCCGCTCCCGCATGCCGAGGAGCCCCAGGCCTTCCTGTTCCGGGAGCCCCGCCGGGTTGAAGCCCTGGCCGTTGTCGGTCACCGCCAGAGACAGGGCGCCGTTGCCGCCTTGCAGCACGACGTTGACGCAGGATGCCTGGGCATGGCGGACCACGTTGGTCAGGGCCTCCTGGGCGATGCGATAGGCGGCGGTGGCCACCTTGTCCTTCAGGCCCGGGGCCTGGTGGTGTTCAAAGATACAAGTGATGCCGGTGCGCCGTTCAAAATCGCTGGTAAACCATTCCAGGGCGTCCACCAGACCCAGCCGGTCCAGGACCCCGGGGCGCAGCCGCACCGCCAGACCCCGCACCTCCTCGATGGTCCGGTCGATGAGGCTTCCCATGGTCACGGCCCGGGACGCCGCCTTCGGGTCGGACCCCTCCAGGCGGTCCTGCAGCCAGGTGCAATCCATCTGCAGGGCAGTGAGAAGTTGCCCCAGCTCATCGTGCAGTTCCCGGGCCAGCAGGGTGCGCTCATTTTCCTGATTGGCCATGATGCTGCCGGAGAGGCGCTTTAACTGCTCCTGGGCTTTTTTGATGGTGGTGATGTCGGCCGAGATGCCGCAGAGGCCGCTGACCTGGCCGAATTCATCGTAGAGCGGAAATTTCACCGACAGATAGGTGCGTACGCCGTCCTGGTGATAGACCTGCTCCTCCACCTGGCAGGGACGTTCCTCCTCCAGGACCTTTTGATCATGGACCCGCAGTTGGTCGGCGACTTCCCGGGGGAAGAGCTCATGATCGGTCTTGCCTTTGACGTCCTCCAGCCTGAGGTTGAACAGCTCTTCAAAACGGGGGTTGACCAGGAGATAATGCCCCTGGGCATCCTTGAGGAAGACCACGGCCGGGGTGTACTTGAAGATGCTGGTGATCTCCCGGGTCCTTTTCCGCACCTGGCGCTCCAGGTCCTGGGCGTAGCGGCTCAGCTCCTCCTGGGCGTCCTTCAGGGCCTCTTCCGCCTTCTTGCGCTCGGTGACGTCGATGGAGACCGCCAGCGAGCGGACGATCTTGCCGGATTCATCCCGCTCGGCGATGGCGGACAGCAGGACTTCCATGGGTTCGCCGTTCTTTCTGAGGTATTGGTAGGAAATGTCCTTGCAGAAACCTTTTCGGAAGAAATCGGGGAAGACCGCCTCGCCGGCGTAATGTCGGGAGGCCTCGCTGAAAAAGTCGGTGACCTTCCGGCCGATCACCTCGGACCGCTCATAACCCAGGGTCTCCAGCCAGTGGTCGCTGACCATGACCAGGCGCCCCTCCGTATCAATGGAATGGAGCATGGCCGGGGCGCTGTTATAGATGGTGCGGTAGCGCTTTTCGCTGTTTTGCAGGGCGAGTTCCGCCTCTTGGCGGCGCACAATGTCGCTGCTGGCCCGCCAATAGAGAAAGCCCACCGACAGGCCCACCAGCATGGATAAAAGGACAATGATGTAACCGGTGATCTTGAGGAGCGGGTCGGCAAAGATCTTGGCCAGGGGGTGCGGGCCGCGCAATTGCACGACCTTCCAGCCGGGGTAATGGTCCAGGTCCAGTTGGCCCACCAGGTAGCTGTTGCCTTTCCGGTCCACCGCGGTGTGCTCTGCCTTGAGGGTCAGGCCGGTCCACTTCCAGGGGCCGGCGCCGAATTGCAGGGACGCGGCCACCTGGGAATGCTGGACGGGAGTAAGCTGCCGCAGGGTGTGATACAGCCATTCCGGGCGGCTGGAGACGAAAAACACGCCCTGGGGATCGATGACGAAGACCTGTTCCTCGTCATTGGCGACCAGTTCTTCGATCTGGTCGATGGAGATCTTGATGACTGCCACGCCGATGGGAGGACCTTGGCCACCATAAACCGGATGGCTGTAGTAAGCCCCGCGGCGGCCGGAGGTGGTGCCCAGGGCCAGATAGGTGGCGGGTTGGCCGTGGATGGCCTGCTGGAAATAGGGCCGGAAGCCAAAATTCTGGCCCACGAAGCTGTCGGCGGCGTGGCGGTTGGAGGAGGCGATGGTATTGCCCCGGCGGTCCATCAGGTAGCAAACTTCCACCTCCAGGGTCTCTTGAAAGTGGTCCAGGACGGCATTGGCCCTTTGCAGGGAGGCCGCGTCCTTCCCGGTCAGGGCCAGTTGCAGGCCTCGCATGCCGGCCAGGGCCCTCACCGGCTTAATATTTTCCGAGAGAAAGGAGGAGAGGTTCTTCTTGATCATTACCAGGCGGGTTTGCGCCTGGCGCTCCGCCTCCTTGAAGACCGCCTCCTTCAGCGAGGCATAGTACAGGAAGCCGCCGATGGAGGCCGATAAAAAGGCCAGCAGTGACAGAATCAATAAGATCAGGCGAAGCCGCATGCTGCGATTCCCCTCCAGGCGGCACTTCGCGGTTGGGCAAGTTTAACCGTCAAGCATCCAAGTCCCCGGCGGCCGGAAGATTGGCCGGCTTAAATAACTGCTTAATATTCTATCGTTTTGCCCTCGTGATTTCAATCCCCGACTTTGGCCTCGGTCAGCGCCGCGCCGCCCTTCTGATAGCTCCCCAAATATTTGAAGTACTCGGTCTTGGCCTTTAATTGTTCGAGCCAGGGGCGATTCGGTGCCGCCGACAGGTCCGCTTCCACGTCCACGTAAAAGAGGTATTCCCAGGGGCGGTCGTGGATGGGCCGCGATTCCAGCTTGGAGAGGTTGATGTGGTGTTCGGCAAAGACCCGCAAGGTCTCAAAGAGCGCCCCGGGTTGGTCGCTGACCGAGAAGATCAGGGAACTCTTGTTCCTGAGGCCCGGCAGCGCCCCATGTTTGGACAGCACCACGAAGCGGGTGAAGTTGCGGGGATTCATCTCGATGCCTTCCTTCAGCACCACCATGTGGTAGAGCCTGGCCGCTTCCACCCCGGCGATGGCCGCCTCGGCGGGGTCGTTGTTCTCCTTGATCCGGGCCACGCAACTGGCCGTATCCTGGCAGGCGATGCGGTCCCAGCCGGGGTGCGCTTCCAGAAATTCCCGGCATTGCCGGAAGATCTGGGGATGGGCGTAAATCCGTTGAATCGCCGCCAGATCGGCGTTTGCCTGGCCGATGAGGTTGTGTTTGACCCTGAGGGTGACCTCGCCGACGATCTTGAGGTCATAGTCCAAAAGCAGGTCGTAGTTCTCGTGGATGCTGCCCGTCAGGCTGTTTTCCAGGGGCAGGAGGCCGAAGGCCGCCCCCTCTGCGTCCACCAGGTCAAAGACCTCCCGGAAGGAGGCGCAGGCCTGCAAAGGCACCTCCGTGCCGAAGAACTGCAGGCAGGCCTTGTGGCTGTAAGGAGCCCGGCACGCCGCTGTAGGCCGCCTGCACCGGGGCCCCGCCCGGCGCTTCGAGCCGCCGGATCATGGTGGCCTTGTCGAGATAGGCATAGTCCAGCTGTTTGCCCACCACCGGGCCGATGACGTAGAGGTCCCGCATCAGCTGTTCGAACTGGCCGGGGTAGAGGCTCTGGGGGCCGTCGGACAGGGCCTTGTCCGGCTCGGTGTGGACCTCGATGATCAGGCCGTCGGCGCCGGCGGCGATGGCGGCCCGGGCCATGGGGCTCACCTTGTCCCTGAGGCCGGTGGCGTGGCTGGGATCGATGATGATGGGCAGGTGGGTCAGCTTCTTGACCACCGGCACGGCGCTCAGGTCCAGGGTGTTCCGGGTATAGGGCTCGAAGGTGCGGATGCCGCGCTCGCAGAGGATCACCTTATCGTTCCCTTCCGACAGGATGTATTCGGCGGACATCAGCCATTCCTCGATGGTGGCCGCCAGGCCCCTTTTCAGGAGCACCGGCTTGCCGATGCGGCCGACGCACTTGAGGAGTTCGAAGTTCTGCATGTTCCGGGCCCCGATCTGGATGACGTCCACGTATTTCACCATGAGGTCGGCCTGGCTGGGGGAGGTCATCTCGGTAACCACGCCGAGGCCGGTCTCCTCCCGCACCTCCTGGAGGATTTTTAGGCCCTCCTCGCCCAGCCCCTGGAACGAATAAGGCGAGGTGCGCGGCTTAAAGGCGCCGCCCCGGAACAGCACCGCCCCGGATTGGCGCACCTGACGTGCGATCTCCAGGGTCCTTTCCCGGCCTTCCACCCCGCACGGCCCGGCGATCACCACCAGGCGGTCGCCGCCGATGGCCACGTCACCGATCTTGATGATGGAGGGCGCCGGATGTAGCTGGCGGCTTACCAGTTTGTAGGGCGCCGAAATGGGGATGGCCTTGGCGACCCCGGGGAGCGCTTCATAATAGCCGCTCTCCTTCCGAATCTTGCCCACTACTCCCAGGATGGTCTCTTCCACCCCGATAATCTCTTTGACCAGGTTGCCCTCGGCCCGCAGGGTTTCCGTCAGCCGTTCCTTGTCTTCGTGGGTGATCCCCTGGCTCAGCACCAGAATCATAGTTGCCTCCATTGCCGGACCGAAGACGGGAGACGGAGGACGGGAGAAAGCGAGTTTCCGGTCTTGGCATCGGTTATTTTATTAAAGAAATGAATGATTGCCTTAGCCTTTGCTCTACCGGGGAGCGAAGTGGGTAAAGGCCATTTCTCCGGTCTCCGGTCCAATAAAAAAACCCCAAGGAATGGTCCTCGGGGTTTCAACCTGGTCCACCCCGGGGGAGTCTCTCCTCCACCCGGGAAAAATTGCCCTACTCAGGCTCCCGGACGGAGGCTCCTAAAATAGCTAAAATAAAATCCACCCAAGGAGCCCGGGACGGACTCGCCCCGCCACCCTCCTGCCTGGTTGTGGCTGCGTGCGCTCATATGCTTAAATATACGTGACTCGACCGCCTTGTCAATTATGAATTCTGGAGACGCGCCACCTGGGGATGGAAATCCCCCTGCCCCCCTTTTTCAGAGGGGGTTTAAAGTCCCCCTTTGAAAAAGGGGGATTTAGGGGGATTTTGGTTTGCGCGGTAAAGCTCGAGGTTACTAAAACATTTCCAGCCGTGCCCCTGAAAACCGTTGCCTTTGGCACCTGACTATAAACCATCTGGTCGGTTACTTAACGAGACTTTCCTCGGCCAGCTTCCGGTCGGTTTGGCCTGCCGGGTGCTCCGACGCCTGGGGTTTGGGGGGTGGCTGCGGGTGCCAGCCTTCGACCGAGGGCAGGTCCGAGGCCTTCCAGCCGCCGCCCAGGGCCTTCACCAAGAGGGCGCTGGCGTTCATGCGGTTGCCGAAGAGGGTGATGGCGGTCCTTTCGTTATTCCGGGCATTGGTCACCACCACCAGCAGGTCGAGGGTGCTGATGGTCCCGGCCTTATACTGGTTGGTGCTCAAGGTGACGGACAGCCTTGCCGCCTTGACCGCCTCGTCCTGCGCCTGCGCCTCCTGCTCCAGAATGCGCATGGCCGCCAGATTGTCTTCCACCTCCTGAAAGCCGGTGAGCACCGTCTGGCGATAGGTGCCTACAGTAGAATCATAAGCTGCCCGGGCCGAAGCGGTCTGGCCGCCGCGCAGGCCCCCCGCAAATAAGGTCTCGGCGCCTGCTGCCCCCAGTGACCAAAAGCGGCTCGGCCACAAAAACCACTTGGCCACGTCCGAGGCTTCAAAGCCGCCGGTGGCGCTCAGGGTAATGGTCGGATAATAGGCCGCCAGGGCCACACCGATCTGGGCGTTGGCCGCGGCCATGTTCCGCTCGGCCGCGGCGATGTCGGGCCGGCGCTCCAGGAGTTCCGAAGGCACCCCGGCGGGTATGGCCGGGACCTTCAGGGCCAGCGGTATCGCCGGAATAGAGAAGGTGGAAGCCGGCTTGCCGATTAAGGTGGCGATGGCATGTTCCATCTGGGCCCGCAGTACCCCGAGGTCGATGGCCTGGGCCTGGGTGTTCTTGTACTGGGTTTCGGCCAGGGCAATGTCGTTGCGGGAGGCGACGCCGCTGGCGTAACGGTTTTTAGTCTTGTCGAGAATGTTTTTGAAGGCGGCCGCTTCATCGTCCAGGAGGCGTTTCAGCTCATCCAGGGTGCGCACCTGGAAATAGCTCTGGGCCAGGGTGGCCTGGGCGCTGAGCCGCACCCCCTCCAGGTTGGCTGCGCGCGGCCTGGGCGCTGGCCTTGCTGGACTCGACGCTGCGGCGCACCTGGCCCCAGATGTCCAATTCCCAGGAGCCGCTGAAATTCAGCAGGTAGTCCGATAAGGTATTTCCCGGACCGGTGCTGATATTGCTGGGTGATACGCCGGTTCCAGAGGCTCCGGCCAGATTCTTATTGCTGCTCGAGAGGTTCTGCGATCTACTGAAGCGCGACCAGGAAGGCCCGCCGGTGACCGTGGGAAAATAGGCGGCCCGGGCGACCCGGATCAGGGCCAGGGCCTGGCGGAAATTCGCCTCCGCCGCCGCCAGGTTTTGGTTCGAGATGTCGACCTGTTCCTCCAGGGCGTTCAGCTTGGGATCGTTGTAGATCTCCCACCATTTGCCCCGGGGCAGCTCGTCCCGGGGCTGGGCCACCTTCCAGCCGGCATTCTCTTTGTAAGCGTCCGGGGAGGCGGTGGGCGGCCGCACGTAATCCGGCCCCACCGAACAGCCGGCCAACAGCAGCAAAACTCCGACCGCCGCGGCCAGGACGAGCGGACCCGGCTGGGCGTAGGCCTTAAAAAGTCTCATTTGGCGCAGCAACATGGCTTTCGACCTCTAAACAAACCTAAGATAGCAGGATACCTATTTAGAGCCGGCGCCCCCGCCGGCTCCTGAACCGCCGGGGGCGGCGGTTCCACCTTAACCCTCCCCCTCGGAGAGGAGAGGGAATTGCGTTTGCTGACCATACTGTGCGCCTTGCCGCGCAGGCGGTTAAACCAGAGCCGGAAGCGATCCAGGTAGAGATAGATTACCGGGGTGGTGTAGAGCGTCAGCATCTGGCTGAAGATCAGGCCGCCCACAATGGAGATGCCCAGGGGGCGGCGCAGCTCGGAGCCCACGCCGTCGCCCCAGGGCCAGGGGCAAGGCCCCCAGCAGCGCCGCCATGGTGGTCATCATGATCGGCCGGAAACGCAGCAGGCAGGCCTCATAGATCGCCTCTTCCGGCTTCTTGCCTTCTTTCCGTTCCACGTCCAGGGCAAAGTCCACCATCATGATCCCGTTCTTCTTGACGATGCCGATCAGCAGGATGATGCCGATGACGGCAATGAGGCTCAGCTCCGTGCCGCTCAGACAGCAGGGCGATGAGCGCCCCCACCCCGGCCGACGGCAGGGTGGAGAGAATGGTGACGGGGTGGACGTAGCTCTCATACAGTATCCCCAGTACGATGTAAACCGCCAGCAGCGCCGCCAGGATCAGGTACGGTTCGTTGGCCAGGGACGCCTTGAAGGCCTCGGCCGTTCCCAGGAAACTCCCCCGGATGCTGGCCGGCAGCCCCATCTCCCGGGTGGCGGCTTCGATGGCCGTCACCGCATCCCCCAGGGACGCCCCCTGGGCCAGATTGAAGGAGATGGTGACCGCCGGAAACTGGCCCAGATGGTTGACCGATAGCGAGGTGTTGGTGGGCTGCGTAATGGGTGAAGGCGCTCAGCGGCACCTCGGCGCCGTTGGGCGAATGCGCGTAGATATCGCGCAGCGTGGCGGGACGCTGCCAGTAGGGTGGGGCCACCTCCATGACCACATGGTACTGATTCAGCGGCGGTATAGGTGATGGCCACCTGGCGCTGGCCGAAGGCGTCGTACAGGGTGTCGTCGATGCTCTGGGCCGTCAGGCCGAGCCGCGAGGCGGTGTCGCGGTCGATGACCAAAGAGGACTGCAACCCCTTGTCCTGCTGATCGCTGTTCACATCCGTCAGTTGCGGCAGGGTGCGCAGTTTCTGCAAGACCCGCGGGCCCCAGGCATTCAGCTCCTCGAGGTTCTCACCCCGGAGGGTGAACTGGTACAGCGCGGCGCTGGCAAACCCGCCGATCCGCAGATCCTGAACCGGCTGCAGATAGGTGGGCGCCCCCGGAATCTGGGCGAGCTTGCGGCGCAGCCTGGCAATCACCTGGCGGGCGGTGGACCTGCCGCACCTCAAAGGGCTTCAAAGAAATGAACATGCGCGCCGTATTGGTGGTGGACTCCGCCGCCGCCGGGGCCGCCGCTGAAGCCCACGGCATCGACCACGTCCGGGTCGGTCCTGATGACGTCCACGACTTGCTGTCAGCTTCTCCCGCATGGCCTGAAACGAGATGTCCTGAGACGCCTGGATCGTTCCGGTGAGGCGGCCGATGTCCTGTTCGGGGAAGAATCCCTTGGGAATGTAAATAAACAAGAGGATATTGGTCGCCAAGGTGAGCAAGGTCAGGAAGAGCATCAAGCGGGAGTGCCGCAAAGCCCAGCCGAGGGTCCGTTCATAGGTGTGGCGCAGGAATTCGAACACCCTTTCGCTGGCGCGGTAGAGGCGCCCGTGGGCCACGCCTTTCTCCGATCGGAGGAAAATGGCGCACATCATGGGGGTGGTGGTCAGGGAGAGCAGCAGGGAGATCAGGATGGCGCGCGGACAGGGTCACCGAGAACTCGCGGAACAGCCGGCCCACCATGCCGCCCATCAACAGCAGGGGAATGAAGACCGCCACCAGGGAGGTGCTCATGGAGATGACCGTGAAGGCGATCTCCTTGGCCCCCAGCAGCGCCGCCCGGAATGGCTTCTCCCCCTTTTCGATATAGCGGGTGATATTCTCCAGCACCACGATGGCGTCGTCCACCACAAAACCCGTGGCGATGGTCAGGGCCATGAGGGAGAGGTTGTCCAGACTGTAGCCGAAAAGATACATCAGTGCGAAGGTGCCGATGAGGGAGACGGGCACCGCCACACCTGGGATGAGGGTGGCCCGGAAGCTCCGCAGAAAGGCGAAAACCACCAGAATGACCAGGGTGCCCGAAATGACCAGGGTGTGCTCGACGTCCTTCAGGGAACTGCGGATGGGCGGGGAGCGGTCCACGGTAACCTTGAAGATCGATATTCTGGGGAATGGCGGCCGACAGCTGGGGCAGCAGGCCGCGGATCCGATCCACCGTCTCGATAATGTTGGCGCCCGGCGACCGGAAGATGACCACCATCACTGCGGTCTTGCCGTTCACCAGGCCCTCGGTGCGCACGTCCTCCACCGAATCCACCACGTCGCCCAGATCCTTGAGCTGTATCGGCGCCCCGTTCCGGAAGGTGACGATCAGGTCCTTATATTCATTGGCCTTGAACAGTTGATCGTTGGTCCTGATCTCCCGGCTGCTGGTTTCATCGGCCAGTTGTCCTTTGGGGCGGTTGGTATTGGTGCTGGCTAGCAGACTGCGCACATCCTCCAGGCCGATGCCGTACTTGTGCACCACCGTGGGGTTCAACTCCACCCGGACCGCGGGCAGCGAGCCGCCTCCCACGAAGACCGTGCCGACCCCGTCTACCTGGGAGAGCTTTTGCTGCAGAATGGTGGAGGCGGCGTCGTACATCGTAGCCCGGTCGGCTGTGTCGGAGGTCAGGGCCAGGATCAGGATCGGGGCGTCGGCCGGATTGACCTTGCGATAGGTGGGGAGGCTGGGCAGATTGGTGGGCAGATAACTTTGGGCCGCGTTGATGGCGGCCTGGACGTCCCGGGCGGCCCCGTTGATGTCGCGGCTCAAGTCGAACTGCAGCGTGATGCCGGTCGAGCCCCGGTAACTGGCGGAGGTCATCTCGGTGACCCCGGCGATGCGTCCGAATTGACGCTCCAGGGGCGCGGCCACCGAGGTCGCCATGGTCTCGGGCTCCGCCCCGGGCAGACTGGCACTGACCGAGATGGTGGGAAAGTCCACCTGGGGCAGGGGGGAGACGGGCAAGAACCGAAAGGCCAGGATGCCGGCGAGGGCCAGGCCCACCGTCAGCAACGTCGTGGCCACCGGCCGCTTAATGAAGGGGGCCGAGATGTTCATGCCGGTTCCGTAAAATTATCCCCCTGATCTGTCTTGACCGTCCTCCCCATCCGCCGGGCCAGCCGATCGAACCACAGATAAATGACCGGCGTGGTATAGAGGGTGAGGGCCTGGCTGAAGATCAGGCCGCCAACGATGGAAATGCCCAGCGGGTGGCGCAGTTCGGAGCCCAGGCCGGTGCCGATGGCCAGGGGCAGGGCGCCCAAGAGCGCCGCCATGGTGGTCATCATGATGGGCCGGAACCGCAGCAGGCAGGCCTGGTAGATGGCCTCTTCCGGGGGCTTGCCTTCGTGGCGCTCGGCCTCCAGGGCGAAGTCCACCATCATGATGCCGTTCTTCTTGACGATGCCGATCAGCAGGATGATGCCGATGAGGGCAATGATGCTGAACTCGGTGCGGCAGAGGAGCAGGGCCAGGATGGCCCCGACCCCGGCCGACGGCAGGGTGGAGATGATAGTGATGGGGTGGATGTAGCTTTCGTACAGCACTCCCAGGACGATATAGACCGTGATCAGGGCCGCCAGGATCAGCAGTGGCTTCGTTGCCAGGGCGGCCTGGAAGGCCTGGGCGGTGCCCTGGAAACTGCCGCGGATGCTGGGCGGCAGCTCGATCTTCTTGGTGGTGGCCTCCATGGCCTGCACCGCCTCGCCCAATGAGGCCCCGGGCGCCAGATTGAATGACAGGGTGGTGGACGGGAACTGCCCCTGGTGGCTGATGACCAGCGGGCCGGTGGTCTCCTCGACCCGGGTGATGGCGCTCAACGGCACCTTGCCGCCGCCGGCGCTGCGGATATAGATGTCGTTCAGCTTGCGGGGGTGTTGCTGAAAGTCGGGCTTGACCTCCAGAATGACGCGATACTGGTTCAACTGGGTGAAGATCGTCGAGACATGGCGCTGGCCGATAAGCGTCGTAAAGGGTGTCGTCGATGAGCTGGGGCGTGATGCCGAGGCGCGAGGCCGTGCTGCGGTCGATGGTCAGGTAGGCCTGCAGGCCCTGGTCCTGCTGATCGCTGCTCACGTCCCTGAGCTCCGGCAGTTTCTGCAGGGCCGCCACCAGCTTGGGGGTCCAGGTGTTCAATTCGTTGATATTGGGGTCTTCGAGGCTGTACTGGTATTGGGTGCGGCTGACCCGGTCCTCCACCGTCAGGTCCTGCACCGGCTGCATGTACAGCGTGATGCCCTCCAGTTTGTCGACCCGCGGCTGGAGACGGCGGATGATCTCGCTGGCGCTCAACCGGCGTTCCGCCAGCGGCTTCAGATTGATGAGACACCCGCCCGCTGTTGAGGGTGGTATTGGTGCCGTCCACGCCGATGAAGGTGGAGAGGCTGGCCACCGCCGGGTCTTTGAGGATTTCCCGGGCCAGGGCCTGCTGGCGCTCCGCCATGGCGGGAAAGGAGATGGACTGCGGCGCCTCGGAGATGCCCAGGATAATGCCGGTGTCCTGCACCGGAAAGAAGCCCTTGGGCACGACGATATACAGCAGCACCGTCAGGACGAGGGTGGCCAGGGCCACCAGCAGCGTCCCCGTCTGATGCTTGAGCACCCAGCGCAGGGTGACGGCGTAGGAGTCGATGATCCGATCGTAAGCCCGCTGGGAGGCGTGAAAGAGCCGGCTCTGCTGCTCCTCCGGCGTGTGCTTGAGCAGCCGGGCGCACATCATCGGGGTCAGGGTCAGCGACACCACCGCCGAGATCAGGATGGTCACTCCCAGGGTGATGGCAAACTCGCGGAACAGCCGGCCCACCACCTCGCCCATGAACAGCACCGGGATCAGCACGGCGATGAGCGAGATGGTCAGGGACAGGATGGTGAAGGCGATCTGCTCCGAGCCCTTGAGGGCCGCCTGCAGCGGCGGGTCGCCCCTGTTCGATGTAGCGGGCGACGTTTTCGATCATGACGATGGCGTCGTCCACCACGAAGCCGGTGGCGATGGTCAGGGCCATCAGGGTGAGGTTGTTCAGGCTGAAGCCCAAAAGGTACATGACCCCGAAGGTGCCCACCAGGGAAACCGGCACGGCCACGCTGGGAATGATGGTGGCCGGAGAGGTTGCGCAGGAACAGGAAGATGACCATGACCACCAGGACCACGGCCAGCATCAGCTCGAACTGCACGTCTTCGACGGAGCCGCGGATGGTGGTGGTGCGGTCGGTCAGCACGGTGACGTGCACCGACGACGGCAGGGCGCTCTGCAACTGGGGCAGCAGCTTCTTGATGCGGTCGACGACCTCGATGACGTTGGAGCCGGGCTGGCGCTGGATGTTGACGATCACCGCCGGGGTGTCGTTCATCCAGGCCGCCTGCTTGACGTTTTCGGCGCTCGTCGATGGCGTCGGCCACGTCGGAGAGCTTCACCGGCGCGCCGTTGACGATAGGCGACGATCAGCGGCCGGTAATCCTTGGCCGGTTAAGAGCTGGTCGTTGGCCCCGATGACCGAGGACTGGCGGGGGCCGTCAAAGCCGCCCTTGGCCTGGTTGGTGTTGGCCGCGGCGATGGCGAGCGCAGGTCCTCCAGGGTCAGGCCGTAGGCGGCCAGGGCCGTGGGGTTGGCCTGAATCCGCACCGCCGGCCGCTGCCCGCCGCTGATGCTGACCAGGCCTACGCCCGGGCAGCTGGGAGATCTTCTGGGCCAGCCGGGTGTCGGCCAGGTCTTCGACCTTGGGCAGCGGCAGGGTCTCGGAAGTGAGGGCCAGGGTCAGGATCGGGGCGTCCGCCGGATTGACCTTGCTGTAGACCGGCGGATTGGGCAGGTCTCGAGGCAGGAAGGTGGCCGCCTGGTTGATGGCGGCCTGAACCTCCTGTTCGGCCACGTCCAGGCTGATTTGCAGGCTGAATTGCAGGATGATGACCGAACTGCCGCCGGAACTGTTGGAGGTCATCTGCTTCAGCCCCGGCATCTGCCCGAACTGGCGCTCCAGGGGCGCGGTCACGGATGAGGCCATGACGTCGGGGCTGGCGCCCGGGAAAAAAGTCAGCACCTGGATGGTGGGGTAATCCACCTGGGGCAGGGCCGAAACCGGCAACTGGTGGTAGGCCACCGCGCCGGCCAGCAGAATGGCCGCCATCAGCAGGGTGGTGGCCACCGGCCGCAGGATGAAGAGGCGGGAAGGGTTCATCGCTTTGCTTTGGCCGGGCGTAGTTGGCCTGGGTGGCGGGTTTGGCCGGAGTGGGGGCGCCCGAGCCCTTTAGTTCCACCTTGCTGCCCTTCGCGCAGCCGCTCGGCGCCTTCCACCACCACCGGTCACCCGGGACCAGACCCTCGTCGATGGCGGCTTCATCCCCCTCACTGGGGCCGAGCTTCACCTGACGCACCGTGACGGTCTGATCGGGCTTACCAGGTAAACGTAGGTCCCCTGGGGGCTGCGCTGGATGGCGGCCGTGGGCACCACCGTGGCCCCTCGTTTGGTGTCCAGCAGCAGGCGCGCATTGACGAACTGGTTGGGGAAGAGCTCATGGTCCTTGTTGGGGAATTCCGCCCGAAACCGCACCGTGCCGCTGTTGGGATCGATCTGGTTGTCAATGGTCAGCAGCGAGCCGCTGGCGATTTTCTTGGTCTGCTCTCGGTTAAAGGCGTCCACCGGCAGGTGTTCTCCCGCTCTGAGCTTTTCGAGCACCGGCGGCAGGCTGTCCTCAGGGATGGTAAAGATGACCGTCATGGGTTCGAGCTGGGTGATGACTACATAGCCCGGTGGTATCGGTGGCGTGGATGATGTTGCCCGGGTCGACGATGCGCAACCCGATGCGCCCGCTGACCGGGCGCGGTGATGCGGGCATAAATCAGTTTGCAGCTTGGCGTTGTCGATCTGCCCCTGGTCGAACTTGACGGTGCCTTCAAGCTGGCGCACCAGGGACTTCTGGGTGGCATATTGCTGTTCGGCGATGGAATCCTGGCCCGCCAGGGTCCGGTAGCGCTGCAAATCGATCTTGGCGTTCTTCAACAAGGCCTGGTCGCGGATCATCTGGCCCTGGGCCTGGGTCAATTGCGCCTGATAGGGCCGGGGGTCGATTTCCGCGAGGAGGGCCCCCTTCTTGACAGTTTGACCCTCCTTGTAATAGACCTTCATCAATTCGCCATCCACCCGGCTTTTCACCGTGACCGTACGGATCGGCGTGACGGAGCCGAGCCCGGTGAGATAGATGCCGATGTCACCCTTTTTGGCCGCCACCGCGGTGACGGCGACATTCGGTTGCATCTGAATCGTCCCCGGCTTGCCCGGGGCTCCGACCGGCTGGCCCGATTTGCTTAACTGCGTGTAGAGCACGATCCCCACGAGACTGGCCGCCAGCAGCCAGATCCACCAGCGCCGGTGCCATGGCGGGCGCTGCAGTAAATCATCCTTCTTTGGCAAGATTGTCATAATGATGGCCTTGAACCGCGTTTAGCCGGATAGTCGAACTATCAGGCTTCTAAAAAGAGAGGTTTGGGTGTCATTCCAGCGAAAAGAATGTCGTATTCTAAAACCCCGGATCAGGGGCAATCCGGCGTGAGCCCGGGAAAATTCCACTCCCGGCCCGTTTATTCTGTCAGGCTGATTTTTGCAAAGCAACCCGTAGCTAGGCCCAAATAACTATAAACCACTTAATCCCCACCTTCAAGAACTTCGAGACCATGTCTGCGCACCGGCGGTTCCGGAGCCTCCCGGCGTCCAGGCGAATTTGGCGATCAGCAGACCTTTGAACCGGGCCATGATTGGCCAGGCCACTTAGAATTATTGCAGCGAAATTGAGATATGAGATAATTTAGCGTAGGAACTATCTCGTTGGCTAATCTGTCCCTGTTGGTCAGGAAGGAGGAGATATGCGGCGTTTACTGGCAGTACTCTTGGGGCTGCTGCTCTGGGTGGGCCCTGGCTCGGTGGCCTGGGCGGCGAGCCCGCAGGCCGCCGCCCTGCGGCAGGCCAATGGCCTGACCGCCTTCACGCCGACCGAGAAGTTCCTGGCCGGCAATTTCGTGGCCGACGAGATGAATCCGGCCTTCATTTTCGGGACGGTCAAGGCCTTTGCCGCCTCTCGCCGGTGTCCCACCACCTGGCTCATCGAGGCGGGCGCCAAAGCTCGCCCGGCCGGATTGGTCAGCCCTGACCAGCCCATGGAGTACACCCTCTACCTGGAGGAGGACTGCCCGGGCCGGGTGGTCTATTATGTCTTCATCGACCAGAGTGGCTTGACTCCCCAACAGTGGATCGAATGGCGGCGGAAATTCCACGGGCAGAGCAAGACGGACCCGGAGTATTCCGAGGCCAAATCCAAACTGGATACAGCCTGCACCGCGGGTTGCGGGGTCGGGGCCGAACTGCGTTTCGTCCAGGTGAACGGGGACCTGCTGACCAAATCACCGGAGGCCTTCCTGCTCCAGGACCTCAAATTTGCCCCGATTTTTGATCTGAATAAGGGCAAGAAGCTCTCCAAATAGGCTGACCGCCTCGGGAGATTTATGGCACGCAAAAAGGCCAAGGTGGGCCTCGCCCAGAGGCTGACCGGTTACGGCATCATCGCCTTGCTGGGCTTGATCAGCATCGGGCTGCTGGTTCGGCAGGCCCGCTTCAACCCGGCGGTGCGACTGGCCCTGCGCGCCCCGCTGGCAGGCCGGACCCAGGCCGCCTCCGGCCCGACCGCGGCGGCCACGGCCGCGCTCCTTCCCGAGGTCCCCGGCTTCATACCCCTGGCCCCCGGCGAGAGCTTCGGTCCGGACAACCTCTCCGACAAGATCGACGGCAAGGCCGAACTCTACCTGCCCGCGGGCTTTAAAGAGATGTCCTGCCGCAAATTCGGTCTGGGCGCCGCCGACAAAGCCTATGTCGAGGTGTTTCTCTATGATATGGGTTCGGCTCTCAATGCCTTTGCGGTGTTCAGCGGGCAGCGCCGCTCCGGTGCCGCCAGCATGCCCCTGACCGCCAATGCCTATGCCACCACCAACGCCCTGTTTTTCACCCAGGGGCGCTATTATGTGGAGATCGTGGCGGACCGGGCCTCGGAGACGCTGCAAAAGTCTTTGGAAACTTATGCCCAGGCGCTGCTGGCCAAGCTGCCCGCGGAAGGCGAGACGAAAAACAAAGACCGTAAGGCGTATTTCCCCAAAGAGGGCTTGGCCCCGGATACCGTGCGCCTCTGCGCCGCCGACACCTTTGGTTGTGAGGGTTTGAGTAACTTCCTTACGGGCGAATACAGCCTGAAGAATGGCAAAGCCACGGCCTTTGTGGCGCCGCGGGACCACCCGGAGCAGGCCCGGGCGGACGCCAAGCGTTATCTGGATTTTCTGGCCGCCAATGGCTATAAGCAAGTCGAGTCGGCCCCTTCGGGAGACTTCCAGGTACTGGCCCTGGATAACTCGTTTGAAATCGTCTTTGTCCAGGGCAAGGCCCTGGCCGGGGTGCATGACGCCACCTCGCCGGCCGCCGCCCTGGAACTCGCCGGCAAATTGCAACATCAACTCAAGGGGCAGCCGTGAACCGACCCGAAGATGACGAGAAGATTCGGCCGGCGACCTGAACCGCCGGGATTTCCTCAAGCGCTTGGGGTACGCCTCGGTCCTGGCCCTGGCCGCGGGCGGTTTGGGCCTGGCGCTGTATGACTGCGCAAGGCCCGGCCCCCTCCGAAGGACAAAAGGCCCTGACCGGCTTGGGAGATTTTACCTCCCGCGGCCGGGCCGCGGACCAGGCGAAAATGGCCATCGTCCGGGGCACGGACCGGGCGGCCATGTTCGAGCAGGGGATTAAGGCCCTGGGAGGCATGGAGTCCTTCCTCCGGAAGGGCGACCGGGTGCTCATCAAGGTCAACGCCGCCTTCGCCACTCCGGCCTCCCTGGGGGCCACCACCCACCCGGAGGTGCTCGCCGCCGTGGCCGGCCTTTGTTTCAAGGCCGGGGCGGCCCAGGTGCTGGTGACGGACAACCCCATCAACAATCCCGACAGTTGTTTCGAGATCACCGGTCTGGCCGCGGCGTCCCGAACCAGCGGCGCCCGGATCATCGCGCCCCGGGCCGCCCTGTTTACTCCCCTCAGCCTCCCCGGCGGCAGGCTCATCGAAAACTGGCCGGTCATGGCCGGGGCCTTCACCGGAGTAACCAGGGTCATCGTGGTCTCCCCGGTCAAGGACCATCAACGCGCCGGGGCCTCCATGATCCTCAAGAATTTCTATGGCTTCCTGGGGGGGCGGCGCAACGTCTTCCACCAGGACATCAACGGCATCATCACCGAGCTGTCGCAGTTGCTCAAGCCCACCCTGTGCGTCCTGGACGGCACGGTGAGCATGATGACCAACGGCCCCACCGGCGGGTCGCTCTCCGATCTGAAGGACACCGGCACCATGATCATCTCCACCGACCCGGTGGCCGCCGACGCCGTGGGCGTGGAACTGTTGGGGCGCACCCTGGCCGACGTGCCCTACATCGAGATGGCGGCGAAAGCCGGGGCCGGCGTGGCCGATTATCAGCGGCTCAAGCCGAAGATATTAAACACAAACTCATAATTATGAGAGCAAACTCCAAATCCCCCTAACCCCCCTTGGTCAAAGCGGGGAACTTAGCGGCATCGTTAAAAAGTCCCCCTTCGAAAAAGGGGGATTTAGGGGGATTTGTTTTTTTGATTGAGGCGTAATTCACAGGCACCGTCTATGCGCATTGTTACTGTCCGGCGTATCAGCCAGGTCTTCTTTCTTATCCTTTTCCTGTGGTTCTGCGTCACCGCCACCCTGGGGGCGGCCTGGTAGCAGTTGCGCGGCTGGCCCATCAACTGGCTCCTGGACCTGGACCCCTTGACCGCCCTGGCCACGGTCCTGGCCACCGGCACGCTCTACGCCACCCTCGCCTGGGCCCTGGTCACCCTCGGTCTTGACCCTGTTCGTGGGCCGCTTCTTCTGCGGCTTTGCCTGTCCCCTGGGCACACTCACCAGTTCACCGGCTGGCTGGGACGTCTCGGCCATAGCCTGCCGAGCCGGGTGGAGGCCAATCGCCACCGCCGCGGACAAAACCTGAAATACTACCTGCTGGTGGCCTTTCTGCTGGCCCTGGCCCTCATGGGCTCGGTGCAGACCGGAATTTTCGACCCCTGCCCCTGATCCACCGCAGCGTCAACCTGGCCCTGGCCCCCCTGGCCGATAACCGCCTGGGCCTGCTCAGCGACGAGCCGCGCCTTTACGCCTCGGCCTGGCTGCTCGGGGTCGTCTTCCTGGGGGTGCTGGGCCTGAACCTGGTTCTGCCCCGGTTCTTCTGCCGCTTCCTCTGCCCTCTCGGAGCGACTGTTCGGCCTGCTGAGCCGCTTGGCCCCCTGGCGCATCGGCAAGACCTCGGACCGCTGCGGCGATTGCCGCATCTGTGAGGAATACTGCGAAGGCGCCTGTCGGCCCTCGGGAACCATCATCGGCAGCGAGTGCGTCCTGTGTATGAACTGCCTGGACCGCTGTCCGGCCGGCCGGGTCACCTTTGCGGCCAAGGCCTCGGCGGCCGGTGAAGCGGGCCTGCCCGATCTGTCCCGGCGCGGCCTGGTCGTGGCCGGCGGCGGGCTGCTCCTGGCCTCCATGTGGGAGGTGGGCGGCCTGGCCGGGCCCAACCGCAACGCCGGCCTCATCCGGCCCCCCGGGGCCCTGGACGAGGACCGCTTCCTGGCCCGCTGCATCCGCTGCGGCCAGTGCATGCGCATCTGCCCCGCCAACATCATCCAGCCCGCCTTGCTCGAGGCCGGCGATGCAGGGCCTGTGGACCCCGGCCATCAACTACCGCATCGGCCGCAGCGGCTGCCAGCCCAACTGCATCGCCTGCGGCCAGGTCTGCCCCACCGCGGCCATCCGGCCCTTGAGCCTGGAAGAAAAACTGGGCCGGGGCGATTTCGCCGCCCAGGGGCCGATCCGCATGGGTACGGCCTTCGTGGACCGGGGCCGCTGCCTGCCCTGGGCCCTGGACCGGCCCTGCCTGGTCTGCCACGAATTGTGCCCGGTGAGCCCCAAGGCCATCTTCGTCCGCACCGTGTTCGAGACCATCCGGGACGGGCAGGAGCTGCCGGCCCAGGGTCCTGAGGCAGGGCGTGGACCTGGACGCGGCCTCTCCCGCCCAGCGCCAACCTGGCCAGCGGCGACTACTATCCTGCGCCCCGCCGGGCAGCCCGAGACGGCGCTCCGGCGCATCATCGGGTTGTCCGGGAACCGGCTGACCCTGGAGAGCCCCCTGGCAGTCGATGGCCTGCCGGCTTACGGGGGCCAAGGTGGATATCGTGGTGCGCTTGTCGCGTCCCTTCGTGGATGCCGCCAGGTGTATCGGCTGCGGCATGTGCGAGCATGAATGCCCGGTCTCGGGCCAGCGTGCCATCCGGGTCTACGCTGAAAACGAATCCCGTTCCCGCTCGGGGCGCCTGCTCATTTAGGGCGGGAACCGAGTTCCTACAGGAGGATTATGAGCCAAGACCAAAGATAGTGACCTGACCCGCCGGGATTTTGTGAAGACCGTGGGACTCGCCGGCCTGGCCGTGGCCGGGACCGGGGTGACCGGGGCCTTCGCCGCCCCGGAGCCGCCGGCCGTGCCCGCCAAGGCCGCGACCATGCCCAGACGTCCGCTGGGCAAGACCGGCGTGGAGGTGTCCATCCTCAGCCTGGGCGGCATGTTCGACACCATCAACAACCAACTGCTCCTCAAGCAGGCCCTGAAATGGGGCGTCACCTACTGGGACACGGCCGAGAGCTACGGCAACGGCCTGAGCGAGGAGGGCTATGGCCGCTTCTTCGCCCGCAACCCCGAGGCCCGCAAGGAGATCTTCCTGGTCACCAAGCTCGTGCCCCAAGGATGGCAACCTCACCGAACGGCTGGATAAGTGTCTGAAAAGGCTGCAAACGGATTACGTGGACCTGTTCTTTATGTCACGGCATCAACGAGCATCGACGAAATGACCCCGGCCATCAAGGCCTGGGCCGCGGAGATGAAGAAGGCCGGCAAGTTCAAGTTCTTCGGTTTCAGCACCCACACCAACATGGCGGACTGTCTGTCTGGGCGCGGCCAAGCTGGACTGGATCGACGCGGTGATGTTTACCTACAACTTCCAGGTCATGAACGACCCCAAGATGAAGGAAGCCATTGAACGCCTGCGCGAAGGCCGGGGTCGGGCTGGTGGCCATGAAGACCCAGGCCGGCAGGGCCGGGGAAGCCATGAGATCAGCGGCCGAGGCCAAGCTGGAAATGGTCGACCGCTTCCTGAAGCGGGGCTTCACCGACAAGCAGGCCAAGCTCAAGGTCATCTGGGAGAACCCCCAAATCGCCAGCATCTGCTCCCAGATGCCCAACTTGACCATCCTCTCGGCCAACGTGGCCGCGGCCCGGGACCAGACCAAACTGGCCCGGGAGGAGTTCGACTCCCTGCGCCGTATGCCCTGGAGACCAAGGCCGACTACTGCGCCGGCTGCGGCAAGATCTGCCAGGAGGCCGTGGGCGGCGCCGTGCCCGTCAATGAAGTCATGCGCTGCCTCATGTACCACCGGTATTACGGCGAGCCGGAACTGGCCAGGCATGACCTTCGCCGGGCTGGCTGAGGAGGTTCGGCAGCGGTTGACCGAGGTGGACTACTCCCGGGCTGAGCAGGCCTGCCCGCAGGGCCTGGCCATCGCCGCCCTCATGCGCCAGGCCCGGGAGCTGCTGGCCTAGACACGTAGGGGCGAACCTTGTGTTCGCCCCTACGATGACCACTACCTTTATGAGCACAACCCGCTAGCAGTCCCCCGGGGACTAAATGTAGCTTTGATATTGGGGCTCGTACATCAGAGACTTGATGTGGGCCGCCAGATCCGCGGGTCTCGGCTTGGTGGCCAGGCCGCGCTGGTAGGCCACCTCGGCCACCGCCGCGGCCACGGTGGCCGAGACCTCCCGGATGCGGGCCAGCGGCGGATAAACGCTGCCTTGCTCCAGATCGTCTGCCGATACCTCATGCGCCAGGACCTTGGCCGCCACAAAAAACATTTCATCAATCACCTGTTGGGCCCCGCAAGCGATCACCCCCAACCCCACCCCCGGGAAGATGTAGACGTTGTTCCCCTGGGCCGGCGCCAGTCTCTTCCCCTCCAGGACCACCGGGTCAAAGGGGCTGCCGCTGGCAAAAATGGCGCGGCCCTCGGTCCAGGTATAGGCTTCCGCGGCCGTGCATTCGCTCTTGGAGGTCGGGTTTGACAGCGAGAAGACGATGGGCCGTTCGTGGTGCCGGCCCATGGCTTCCAGGACCGGGCGGGTAAACAGCCCGTGCCTGGCGGAAACCCCGATCAGCGCGGTCGGTTTCAGGGCCTCCACCACTTCCGGCAAATCCCGAATGAACTCGTGGTCATGGGCATAGAGGAGTTTCCGGCCGGTCAGATCGCTGCGGCTCTTGACCACCAGGCCTTGGGAATCCACAAACCAGCAGCGCTGCCGGGCCTCTTCCACGGTTAAGCCTTCCGCCTCCAGGGCGGCCACCGTCAAGGCGGCGGCGCCTTGCCCGGCTTCGCCGGCCCCCACGAACAGAAATTTTTGCTCGCTGAGCTTACCGCCCTTAATGCGCAGAGCTGAGTAGAGCCCGGCCAGGGCCACCGCCGCGGTTCCCTGGATGTCGTCATTGAAGGCGCAGATCTTGTCCCGATACCGCGCCAAAAGCCGGAAGGCGTTGATATTCCCAAAGTCTTCAAACTGCACCAGGGTGCGGGGAAAGACCTCTTCCACGGCCACGATGAATTCCTCGATGAACTCATCGTAGGCCGCGCCCCGCAGGCGCCGGTGTTTCAGCCCGATATACATGGGATCGTTGAGCAAGTCTTCGTTTTCGGTGCCCACGTCCAGGGTCACCGGCAGGCTGAGGGAGGGGTGGATGCCGGCGCAGGCGGTGTATAAGGCCAGCTTGCCCACCGGAATCCCCATGCCGTCGGCGCCCAGGTCTCCCAGGCCGAGAATGCGCTCCCCGTCGGTGACCACAATGATGCGGATATCCCGATAAGGCCAGTTGCGCAGCAACTCCGGCATGCGCCCGCGATCCTTCGCCGAAATGAAGATGCCCCGCGGCCGGCGGAAGATATGGCCATATTCCTGACAGGCCTGGCCCACGGTGGGGGTATAGATAATGGGCATCATTTCTTCGATATAGTCTATGACTACCCGGTAGAACAGGGTCTTATTGCGGTCCTGGAGACCGATCATGAAGAGATACTTCTCGATGTCGTTCGACTTGCGGCGAAAATTTTCCAACACCCGCGTAACTTGCACTTCCATGCTTTGGACCACGGGCGGCAACAGCCCCCGAAGACCCAGGATATCCCGTTCTGCTTCCGTGAAGGCGCTGCCCTTGTTGAGGGCCGGGTCCCGGAGCAAGGCCGCCCCGGTGGGCAGGTGCAGCATTCTGGCGAGAATTCCGGCTTTCGCATCGGCGAATCTGCTGTCCTCCAGCACGGCCGAGAGATTCACCAGGTCCAGGAGCCTGGAGACGGTTGCCTGGTCCATCAGGTCTCGCTTGATCCGAATCACGGTGTCATCGCCTTCCAGGGTTACCTTGTACATGCCGTTCCACCTCTGCCTCTTTGATTTACGGCCCACGGGCCGTTGGCCCTGAACCAAGGGTATCTTATCAGCTACTACCAAATAATTTAAGCGTGCTTATCTTCAAATCAATGCCGGAATTCAGGTGACCTTCTCTGGGGAGCAGTCGCTGTGCCCATGATTCCCATCGACCCGATCCGCTACCCTAAGCTGGTGCTGGCCCTGGGAGGCAATGCCCTGATTCGCCCGGGTGAGCCGGGCACGGTGGAGGAGCAGCGCCGCCGCATCCGCCAGGCTATGGCCCCAACCGCCGACCTGGTCACGGCCGGCTTTGACACAGTGATCACCCATGGCAATGGCCCCATGGTTGGACATTTGCTGCTCCAGATGGAATGTGCCCGCGCCGTCGTGCCTCCCATGCCCCTGTTCATTTCCGACGCCGACACCGAAGGCAGCCTGGGCTACCTGATCCAACAATGCCTGGGGAATGAACTGCATCGCCGCGGCCGGGAGCGCCGCGTTGCCACGGTGATTACCCAGGTGGTGGTGGCCGCGGCCGATCCGGCCTTTAGCCATCCGGATAAACCCATCGGGCCTTACTATACCGCCGCCGAGGCCGAGCGCCTGCAGCTCGAACGCGACTGGCAGCTCGCGGAGGACGCCGGCCGCGGCTGGCGCCGGGTGGTGCCTTCCCCCCGGCCCTTGACCATTATTGAGCAGGAGGTCATCGCCTATCTGCTCCGGGGCGGGATCATCGTGATTGCCGCCGGCGGCGGCGGCGTGCCGGTGGTCCGCCTGCCCAACGGCGATTTGACGGGGGTGGAGGCGGTCATTGACAAAGACCGGGCCGCCGCCTTGCTGGCGAGGGAAATCGCCGCCGAGCTGCTGATCTTCTTGACCGCGGTGGAATACGTCTATGTGGATTATCTGCAACCTGGGCAGCGCCCCTTGACCACGCTGACCTGCTCCGAAGCTGAAAAATATCGGCAAGCGGGCCATTTTGCCCCCGGTAGCATGGGCCCCAAGATCGAGTCGGCCATCGAATTTTTATCCCGGGGCGGGCGGCGGGTGCTGATCACCCGGCCCGAAAGCCTGGCCGCGGCCCTGCAAGGTCGCACCGGGACGCATATATTTCCCTAAACCGTAGCCGCAGGCTTTAGCCTGCGCTTTCTCTCTTTTCTCGTTCCCAAGTTTGACTTGGGAACGAGGAAAAAAGACTGGCCAATGGCTACTGACCACTGGCAACTCATGGAGGTTCTCCCCATGGCCTTCACCCTCCCCGGTTATCATCCCCCGGATTTCACCCGGCCGCCGCTGCCAGGCGCCCCGCTGGTGGTCTTCGCCCCGGTGGTCACCGCCGGCGTCGCCCCGGACCATTACCACGCCACCACGATCTTCCCCGAATATTTCCAGCTCGAACCGGGAAAATGGGTGTTGCTGCAAAATTCCCGCATGGATGGCGTCGTGGTCCGGGCGCCGGATGGAGCGCTGCTGGTCAAGGAATTTCACCACCTGCAGGCGGGGGAGCAGGTGGCCCTGGGCCGCGGGGAAAACGGTGAGGAGGGCATCTATGTCCACCTCGAGGCCTTTGCCGGGCCCCGGCCGAGGTCGGAAAAATTTGCCTTCCGCACCCAGTTGTCCCGGGAGACCTCCTTCTCCATAGATTACGATGAGCTTAATGAACTGCTGGCCTATGAGCGGGAACACGGCTTCATTCTGTGGGTCCTGGGGCCGGCCGCGGTCTTTGACCGGGATGCCAGGAACGCCCTGGTCGCACTGATCCGAGAGGGTTATGTCCACGGCCTCTTGGCCGGTAACGCCCTGGCGGTGCACGACCTGGAGGCCGCGCGGTTTCAGACGGCCCTGGGCCAGGAGATTTATGGCAAGCGCCCGGTGCATCTGGGGCATTACCACCACCTCGACGCCCTCAATCTGGTGCGCCGGGCGGGTTCCATCGCCCAGGCCATGGCCAGCGGCCTGATCCGGGATGGGGTGATGCACGCCCTGTGGCAGCAGCAGGCGCCTTACGTCTTGGCGGGGTCCATCCGGGATGACGGGCCGCTGCCCGAGGTCATCACCGACGTCATGCAGGCCCAGGATGCCATGCGGGCCCTGACCCAACGCGCCACCACGGTGATTGCCGTGGCCACTCAATTGCATAGCATTGCGGCGGGCAATATGCTCCCCGGTTATCACGTCTTGCCGACCGGACAGGTCCGGCCGGTCTATTTCTACGTGGTCGATATGAGCGAATTTGCCGCCGATAAACTGACCAACCGCGGCTCTCTGGCCGCCCGGAGCATCCTGACCAACGCCCAGGATTTTCTGGTGATCCTGCAACGAGGCCTTAACCACAACACTTAGGGCGTTTCATAATCCACCGTGATCATCGACTGACGAACCCCCTGCAAATATTTCACCACCTCGACGTGAGCCGGATGACGTTGGTAGGCCAGCAAATCTTCCATGGAGTCGAATTTGGCCCGCAGGGCCAGATCGTAAGAGCAGAAGGAATCGAGGAGGTTCACGCCCACCTCAAAAGCGCGGAACAGCGGGATCTTCCCTTCCTGACTGGCCAGGATCTTCCGGGCTTCTTCCACGGTTTCCGTGTTGGCGTGGACCAATTTGTACAGAGCAATGTGGGTGATCATTAATAACACCCTCCTTGGTGGAAAATTATTACCGGGAGTCTTATTCAAAAAAGCCGCCCTAGTTCCACATTTGCAGGGTTAAGGCCCGGCAGGTTGAGCGGCTTTTCCATTTTGATCAGGATAGGAAATCCAACGAACGATCAGAGGTCTGCTTAGTAACTGGACTTATGAAGAGCTTCTTCTTTTCATAGTGTAAATGACCATAAATTTTTTATCAACCCTAATTGCCCTTAATCCCGGCGCCTGCCGGGCATTCTCGGGGTCTGGGCCGGCCCTCGGCTTCGGCTGCGAGCCCCTTGAGCAAACCCTGATATTGCGGGGAGGCCCGGAGGAGCTTGGGCCCGATGGCGATCAGTTTTTTTATCTGTTCTTTATTTAGACTGAAGGTTGTAGGCAAATCCAGATAATAGCGGGGGTTTTCACCAATGAATTCCGCGGCCTTAAAGTTAATCTCCACCACATACATCTCAACTTTTTTAGGTTCTGCGAATTTCGGCGCCCCTGGACAATACTCTTCCAGCCGGCGGTTGGCGGCCTCCAGATCCTCTTGGGTCTGGACCCGGCTATAGAGCTCCGAACGAAGTTGAGCGATGCTTTCGAAGCTGTAATTGTCCATGGCGATAGTGGCGGTTTTCCCCGCCACCGTAATAATCCATGGGGGGCTCGCCTTGCGGCTGAGCTGGTCTTCAGCCTCCGTGCGGGCGTTGACGACGATCAACACCAGTCGCTTAATGGCGCCCTGCTGGATTTTTTGGTCGATAAACCCGTGGTCGTAAGCATCGAGCAGGGCCCGTACGCCGATATTGTCGGCCAACCCTCCATCCATCAGATGCACGTAAGCGTTTTGCTTATCCTTATAAAAGTCCAGGTTCTTGGCGGCCTCGTAACGCCGGGTAAACCAGTCTTTGGACTTCTCCGCGCCCTTATACCACCAGGGAGGTTCGTAAGCAGGTGCCAGCGGGTAGTTTTTCAGGCTTAGGGGAGTCAACAGAAACGGAAAGGCTGAGGAAGCCGCCACCGCTCGAGCTACCGGATATGCTTCCAGGTCCGAGCCGATGGCATCGAAATATTCCTGGGTAAAGTCAAAACGCCTCCCGGGTCCTAAATTGGTGGCATTGAGGATCACCAGGGGCCGGCCGTTTTGTTCGAGTCGGGCAAAGGTGGCGGCCTCGAAGATCTCACTGTCATACAATTCCGCCGCCAGATCAATCCGGCCGAACCAGGGCGAGGCCACCCGCATGAGGTTTACGGGGTTCAAGAGCCTGCCGAGCAATGCTCCCTGGATGTTGCGCTCCAGGAATTTGGTCCGGAAATCAGCAAACAGCCGCTCGCGGAACAGGCCATAATAGGCGGCGGTAAAAGACCCGCCGGAGACGGAGGAGATGACGTCCACTTCATCCAGCAGGCTTTTTTCTTCGCCCTCGACCCGGATGCGGGTCTTCCGCAGTTCTTCCATGACCCCGTAAGCCAGTGCCGCGGCCCGCGTCCCGCCGCCGGAGAAAGCCAGGCAGACGAACAGCGCATCCGTGTTGTGCGGGCCGCGTTGGAGATTCTCGAAACGATAGCCGGTTCGCTTATCAAAGCCGTGACTCGGCTGATTTAAAGGATACCGGCCGCAGGCGGCAATCTGCAAGACCAGCAGCAGCACCACGATCAGGCGCCTGGAGATCCTCGCCCGCATCAAATCTCCTGGAATTCGATGACCAGCGGCGTCAGGGCCGAGGTGTTGCGCAAATCAATCGGCTGCCGCGTCGGCGTGAAATCCGGCGGTGGACCCAGGGTGACCTCGTACTCTCCCCCCTCCAACGGCAGGAGTTCGTTGGTGGCGCCCAGGCTCTCGCCGTTGATCAACACTTCCCGCGGCTGCGGAAACGAGACCGTCAAATATTCAGGCATGACCAGACCTCCCGCTCACTTTAGAATTGGCGGCAGATAAGATCAACGACACCTGGGGCGCCTGTCATTTAAAACGGCTGGCCCGGGCGGCCATCTGTTTCTCCAAAACCTCTTGCAGGGTCGGCTCGCCGTAATCGGCATACTCGTAGCGCACCCGGATCGCCGGTTTATTCAGCGACAGCAGGCGGTTCAAGTGGATGGGAGTGGAAAAGAGCACCAGGTCGCAGGGGGCGTTGTTGATGGTGGCCTCCAGCTCCCGGATCTGTTCCTGGCTGTAGCCCAGGGCCGGCAGGACCGGACCGAGGTGGGGATATTGCTTAAAGACCGCCTGCAAGCTGCCCACGGCAAAGGACCGGGGATCGACGATATGGCCGGCCCCGAATTTTTCCGCCGCCACCAACCCGGCGCCATAGGCCATGCCGCCGTGCGTCAGGGTGGGGCCGTCCTCCACCACCAGCACGGTTTTGCCCCGAAGGCGCTCCGGTTCCTCGACCAGCACCAGCGAGTGGGCCAGCAGGATATCCGCCCGGGGCGCGTAATCTTTAATCTGGCGGCGTACCAGCTCGATGTTGACCGGTTCGGCGGAGTCCACCTTATTGATGATGGCCAGGTCGGCCATCAGCATATTGGTCTCGCCGGGGAAATATAACCGGCCG
Organism: uncultured delta proteobacterium; assembly: GCA_963701845.1. GTDB lineage: Bacteria > Desulfobacterota > Desulfobaccia > Desulfobaccales > 0-14-0-80-60-11 > JAPLJC01. Next base: position 153,565 of record CAVPBF010000008.1, read on the forward strand.
TGCTCCGGCCGCAGGGGATCGAAGAGGACCACGTGGATGTCGGGTTGGAAGAACGGGGTGTCGTTGTTGCCGCCGTCCCAGACGATAACGTCGGCCTCCTGCTCCGCCTGGGCCAGAATCTGGCGGTAATCGATGCCGCCATAGACCACAATACCCTGATCCACCAGGGGCTCATATTCTTCCCGTTCTTCAATGGTCAACCGCTGCCGGGAAAAATCCTCGAAACTGGCGAAGCGCTGCACCACCTCACGCCTGAGGTCGCCGTAAGGCATGGGATGGCGCACCGCCACCGGCTTTTTTCCCAGGCGGCGCAGGATCTCGCAGATTTTCCGGGTCGTCGGCGACTTGCCGCAGCCGGTGCGGACCGCGCACACGGCAATCACCGGCCTGGCGGCCGGGAGCATGGTCCTGGCCGCGCCGGGGAGCAGAAAATCGGCCCCCGCGGCCAGCACCCGGGAGGCCTTGTGCATCAACTCCACATGGGCGACGTCACTATAGGAAAAAACCACCAGGTCAACCCGGTGGTCCCGGATCAGGGCGGTCAGGTCTTCCTCCGGGTGGAAAGGGATGCCTGCCGGGTACAGGGAACCCGCCAACTCCGGGGGGTAGATGCGATCGTGCCCCAGGGGAATTTGGGCGGTGGTAAAGGCCACCACCCGGTAGTCGGGATTATCCTTGAACAGCAGGTTGAAATTATGAAAATCCCGGCCCGCCGCCCCCATGATGATGACTTTTTTGGCCATAGCCCCTCGCACCCCTTTGGCTGACGTCTGCTGGCTAATAAATCGACCAGCGCTTGAAGGACATGGCCTTGCGCACGCGGGTCACCGCCAGATGCATGGCGGCCTCCCGGGGCAGGATATGTTTGGTCCGGGATTCTTCCAAAACCAGGCGGGTGTTGGTGCGGACCATCTTTTCAATAACTTCTATGGCTTCGCTTTCGATTTTACCCCGGTATTCCATGGCGGCGCAGATCACCCCACCCGAATTGGCGATGAAATCCGGAATGCATAGAACGCCCTTCTCATGCAGATATTTTTCCGCCCCGGGAGTGAGCGGGATGTTGGCGCCTTCCACCACCAATTTGGCCTTGAACTGCTGCATATTGTCTTCATGCACCACGTCGGGACGGGCGGCCGGAATCCAGATGTCGCAATCGAAGCCGACAATCGCATCCCGGTCGAATTTTTGGCCCTCGGGATAATCGACCACGCTTTTGCCGGCTTCTTTCAACCTGATGAGCTTGTTCACATCGAGACCGTCCGGATCGTAAACCGATCCCTGGGAGTCGGCGGCGCCCACCAGGATGGTGTTCTGTTCGGCCAGGAAACGGGCGGCGTTCTTGCCCACCGCGCCGAACCCCTGAACCGCCAGCCGCGCCTTGGCCAGACTGAAACCGGCCGGGAAGCCGCAATACGGCAGGGCCACCTCGATGGCATGTCTGATGCCCCAGGCCGTGGCGCCGATTTGGTCTATGGGAATCCCGCCGGCCTCGGCCGGCAGCCCGGTCACACTGTGGTTGATTTCATCTTTGATCCAGGCCATGCACTCTTCATCGGTCCCCATGTCCGGCCCCATGACGTATTCCGGAAAATTTCGCAAGGCGCAGGCCAGGGCCCGGATCAGGCGTTGCTTCTTGGGCTTGGGGCCCTTCGGGTCGGCGTAGACCACCGTCTTGCCGCCTCCGTGCGACAGCCCGGCCGCGGCGTTCTTTAAGGTCATGGTGCGGGCCAGCCGGATGCATTCCTCGATGGAGACGTCGGGAGCCATGCGGATGCCGCCGATGGCCGGCCCCATGGCGATATTGTCTATGACCAGGACCGCCTTCAAATCAATCGTGGGTTCATACACCTGAATAATCTTTGCCGGCCCCAACTCATCGGCGAAGCGCAGGATATCAGCCATGTCTAGGTCTCCTTCCGGTCTGTAAAGCGATTAAAAGACGTCATCGCATAAACATGATGGCTCTTTTTTCGCCTGTCAAGGCCCTCAGCCGGCGAGATGCGGCTCCCGGGCATTGCCAAAGCCGCCCGGGGAACTTAACAATTATTATCAAGGAGAATCGCCGCATGAGCCCAACCGTAATCGCTTATGTCCTAAGTCGCCTGAAGCAATTGGGCATCAAGGATGTCTTCGGCGTCCCCGGCGACTATTCTTTCGGCATCAGTGACGCCATCTGCACTGACCCCGAGGTTCGCTGGATCGGCTGCTCCAACGAGTTGAACGCCGCCTTCGCGGCCGACGGCTACGCCCGGATCAACGGTTTTGCGGCGTTGGCCACGACCTTCGGCGTGGGCGAATTGATCGCCCTGGGCGGCGTCGCCGGCTCCTATAGCGAACATCTGCCCGTATTTCACCTGGTCGGCATGCCCAATATCAGAACCCAGCGGGAACATCGCCTCGTGCACCACACCCTGGGGAACGGTGAATTCGATCTGTTCATGAAGATGGCCCAGCCGGCCGTCTGCGCCAGCGCCATCCTGACGCCGGAGAACACCGTCGCCGAGATGGAACGCCTGGTCACCGCCGCCCTCACCCACCGGCGCCCCGTTTATCTGGCTATCCCGGCCGACTATGCCGATGCCCTGCTTCCAGGAGGAACGGCAGCCGTGAGGCCCACGCCGGTTCCCGCCAGCCGCCCGGCCGCGCTGGCCGAAGCGGTCGACGCCATGGCCGAGAAGCTCGCCCGGGCCCAGACCGCCGCCATCCTGGCGGGCTACCTCATTACCCGTCTGGGGTGCACCGCCGCGGCCCAGGCCCTGGTGGAGGCCACTGGCCTCCCCTTTGCCACCATGCTGATGGATAAAACGTCCCTCGACGAGACCCACCCGCAGTACATCGGCATGTACGACGGCCGCCTCATGAACCCCGAGATTCGGGAGTTCATCGAGGGCTGTGACTGCGTCTTGAACCTCGGCGCCCTGTGGAGCGATCTCAACACCGGCGCCTATACCGCCAACCTCAACCCGTCCAAGGTGATCGAGATCAGGCACCACTACGTGCGGGTGGGCCGTGCCATCTTCCACCATGTTGAAATGCCGGACGCCCTGGCGGCCCTGGCCGGCAAGGTCAGCCGGAAGCACGTGCCGGCCCCCAGGGTCCACGGGCTGGGCGAGCCCGTCGGCTCCCCCGGTGACCCGATTACCCCGGACTATCTCTACCCGCGCTGGGAGAAGTTCTTTCGGCCCGGCGACCTCGTCGTCGCCGAGACCGGCACCGTCTCCTTCGGCCTCGGTTTCGCCCGCATGCCGGCGGGCTCGACGTTTCTCAACCAGACGCTCTGGGCCTCCATGGGCTGGGGCACCCCCGCGGCCTTCGGCGCGGCGCTGGCCGCGCCTGCGCGGCGTACCCTGCTCATCACCGGTGAAGGTTCGCATCAGTTCACCATCCAGGAGCTTAGCCAGATCTGCCGCTACGGCTTGAAGCCCATCATCTTCTGCCTCAACAACCAGGGGTACACCATTGAACGCTTGCTCTGCAAGGACCCGCTGAGTTGTTACAACGAGATCGCCCAATGGAACTACCAGCAGTTCCCCGGGGTCTTCGGTTGTACCGACTGGTTTACGACCAGGGTGACCACCAATGCGGAACTGGACGCGGCGATGGCGCAGGCCGAAACCTGCGGCACCGGCGCCTACCTTGAGGTAATGACGGACAAGATGGCGGCCTCGCCCCTGGCCCTGAAACTACACGAAGCCATCCAGACGCTTTATGGAAAATGATGTATTTTTCAGTTTTTGGTTAAAAGAAATGTCATTCTGAGGGAGCGAAGCGACCGAAGAATCTCGCTTTTATTGTTGGCACAGGCTTTCCAGCCTGTGCTGGGATGTGATCCATATGAACGTCGCCCAACTCATCGCCAGGTGCCTGGAAAACGAAGGGGTAGAATTCGTCTTCGGTCTCCCCGGCGAGGAGATCATCCACCTGCTGGCTGCCCTGGACGATTCGCCCCTGCGCTTTATCCTGGCGCGCTCGGAGCAGGGCGCCGCCTTCATGGCCGAGATGTACGGCCGGGTCACCGGCAAGGCGGGGGTCTGCCTCGCCACCCTCGGCCCCGGAGCCATCAACCTGCTGCTCGGGGTCGCCGACGCCCAGACGGACAGCACGCCCCTGGTGGCCCTCAGCGCCCAGGTGGGCCTGGGCCGGATCTACAAGGAGACCCATCAGGTAGTGGACCTGGTGGGCCTGTTCAAACCGGTGACCAAGTGGGCCGACACCCTGCTGACCCCGGGGGCAACCCCCGAGATGATCCGCCACGCCTTCCAGCATCGCCCAGACCGAGCGGCCCGGCGCCGTCTATCTGGCCATACCCCAGGACGTGGAAGCGCTGGCGGTCGAACCTGCACTGCGGCCCCTGCCCGTGCATCCGGTGCGGGCCGCGGCCCCTGATCCGGCCCAGATCGTCCAGGCCGCCAAGCTGCTGGAATCGGCCCGGACCCCCATCATCCTGGCCGGACACGGTGCGGCCCGCCATCGGGCCCAGGAAGCCCTGATCCGGTTCTCCGCCAAGCTGCAGATCCCGGTGGCCACGACCTTCCACGGCAAGGGCGTCTTTCCCGACGACCATCCCAACGCCCTCGGGGCCATGGGCTTCATGGTGCACGATTATGTCAACTTCGGCTTCGATCAGGCGGACGTAATTGTCAGCCGTAGGCTATGAATTGCAGGAGTTCCCGCCGGCCCGGCTTAATCCCGCCGGTGACCGGAAAATCATTCATCTGCATAGCTTTCCGGCCGTGGTGGATGCCTATTACAACGTTGCGGTGGAAGTGCAGGGCGATATCCCCGCGGCTCTTACGGCCCTGGCCGCCAGGGTCTCACCCAAACCCGGCCTGGTCGCCACTGAGCGGCAAATCCGCTGCCTGCTGCGGCAGGAACTGGAGCGCGGCCGGCAGGACGACTCCTACCCGGTGAAGCCCCAGCGGCTGGTGGCGGACATCCGCGCCGCCCTGGGACGGGAGGACGTCGTCCTGGTGGACAGCGGTGCGGTTAAGATGTGGATGGCCCGCCTCTATCCCACTTATCGGCCCAACACCTGCCTGGTCTCGAACGGGCTGTCCACCATGGGGTTTGCCCTGCCCGGGGCTTTGGGGGTCAAGCTGGCCTGTCCCGCCCGCCGGGTGCTGGCGGTCATGGGAGACGGCGGCTTTCTGATGAACTCCCAGGAAATCGAAACCGCCTTGCGGGAAAAAATTCCCTTCGTCATCCTGGTCTGGGTGGACGGCAGTTACGGCCTGATCAAGTGGAAGATGGCCATGCAGCTGCACCGCGCCTCGCAGGTGGACTTCGGCAACCCCGACTTTGTGAAGTACGCCGAAAGCTTCGGAGCCCGAGGCTACTTTATCCGGGCGGCCGGCGACCTGCTGCCGACGCTCACGCAGGCCCTGGCCGCAGACACGGTCTCGGTCATCGCCTGCCCGGTGGACTACTCGGAGAACACCAAACTCACCGAGAAGCTGGAGCAACTGAGCCGACCGACCCAGATGGAGTGCCATAACCACGAGTAAGGGCAAACCTTGAACGGAGACAGCCACATGGGGCCTGAACCGCGGAAAATGAGAACGGAACGTGACAGCCTGGGAGAAATCGAGGTCCCGGCGGACCGTTATTGGGGGGCGGGAACCCAGCGGTCGCTGCTCCATTTTAGCATCGGCGATGATTTAATGCCCCTGGAGGTGATCCGGGCCCTGGCCCTGGTCAAGCAGGCCGCGGCCCTGGCCAACCGGGAACTGGGGAAGCTGCCCGAAGATAAAGCCAAGTTAATCATTCGGGCCGCGGAGGAAATCGTCGACGGGAAGCTTGACGACCATTTTCCCCTGCACGTCTGGATGACCGGCAGCGGCACCCAGGCCAATATGAACGTCAACGAAGTGATCGCCAACCGGGCTATCGCACTGGCGGGCGGGGTCCTGGGGAGCCAGGCGCCGATTCACCCCAACGATCACGTCAATCTGAGCCAATCCACCAACGACGTCTTTCCCGCCGCCATGCACCTGGCCGCGGTCACGGCAATCCAGACGCGCCTCCTGCCCGCGGTCGGAAAGTTGAGAGACGCCCTGGACGAAAAGGCGCAGACCTGGGCGGAGATCGTCAAGATCGGCCGGACACACCTGATGGACGCCGTGCCGCTGACCCTGGGCCAGGAGTTCTCCGGCTACGTGGGGATGCTGGACGACAATGTGGCGCGCCTCCAGGCGGCCCTGCCCGGCCTCTACCGGCTGGCCCTGGGCGGCACTGCGGTGGGCACCGGCCTCAACGCCCCCAAGGGCTTCGGCGACTTGGCGATCCGGCGCCTGGCCGACCTCACCGGGCTGCCCTTCGTCCCGGCGCCCAACAAGTTTACGGTCCTGGCCGCCCACGATGCCCTGGTCATGCTCAGCGGCGTGCTGAAGACCCTGGCCGTCTCCCTCTACAAAATTGCCAACGATATCCAGCTCCTGGGGAGCGGCCCCCGGGCCGGGCTGCACGAACTGGAACTCCCGGCCAATGAGCCGGGGTCGACGATCATGCCCGGCAAGGTCAACCCGACCCAGTGCGAAGCTATGAATATGGTGGCCGTGCAGGTCATGGGTTACGACGCCGCGGTGGCCTTCGCCGGGGCCGGCGGTACCCTCGAGCTGAACGTCTACAAGCCGCTGCTCATCTTTAATGTCAGCCAGTCCCTCAAGCTGCTGGCCGACGCCTGCCATAACTTTACCGACTTTCTGGTAGTGGGCCTGAAGCCCAACCGGGAGCAGATCGACGCCTACCTGCACCGCTCCCTGATGCTGGTGACGGCCCTGACGCCGCTGATCGGCTATGATAAGGCGGCCCGGATCGCCCTCCTGGCCCAGGACCAGGGGCTGACTTTGAAGGAAGCCGCCCTGCAGCTCGGTTACCTCTCGGCAGAGGATTTCGACCGCCTGGTCGATCCCTATAAGATGGCCCATCCGGAGTCCTGATACCGGTTATGCCAAGTTGCGGTTATAAAAGTAGTATTGTCATTCTGAGCGCCGTGAAGCATCTGGATTCACTCCGCTGCGCTTCGTTCAGAATGACAGTCCAGATTAACTGAGAGGCCAAAAGAAACCAGGAAAATTTGCTTTTATCTTTTTCCTGTTCCCCTCTTACTCTTTTTCCCTTTTCACTCCAGTCTTTTTGGTCACCACGGCCAGGATGCCAAACTGCTTCTGCTCCAGGCAGCACTGCAGGGCAAGGCCGCACTCTGCCAGGCACTGGCGGAGGTCGTGGCTGTAAAAGCGGTCGTGCTCCGGGTGCAGGAATATCCGCCGGGCCAGAAAGTTCTGGTAGATCTGGGGATAAAACTCCTCCAGAAAATAGAAGCCGCCGGGTTTCAGGACCCGGGCAATCTCCCGCAGGCCGCCCCGCCAGTCCGGCAGGTGGTGCAGCACCCCGAAGCCGAAGACCCCGTCCAGCGTAGCGTCGCGGTAGGGCAGGTGGTAGGCGTCGCCCACGTAGAGCGAGATGCGGCGCCGTTGTTCCGGGTTCAGGTAGGTAAGGGCCCGGCGGATCATGCGCCAGTCCAGGTCCAGGGCGTGGAGAGCCGCGGGCCGGAATTTCTCCAGGATGAGGCAGGCCCCGACGCCGCGGCCGCAACCTATTTCCAGGACCTGCGCCTCCGGGTCCGGCGCCAGGCTGCGGCCGATCCATTTGACGATGAGGCGCTGGGCCAGGACCCGCACCGGGCTGTTGACCATGAGCCGCTCGGCCCAGTTGACCTTCACGGCTTCACCGCCAGGTGGATCACCGCGATGCCGTTGGTGAGGCGCCGGTAGCGGATTTGGGTAAAGCCCAGGCCCGCCAGGGTGGCCGAGACCTCCCCGGGGTGGGCGAACATGCGGATGGATTCCGGCAGGTAGGTATAGGCTTGCCAGGAGCCCACGAAGAGCCGGCCCATCAGGGGCATAATATAAAAAGAATAGAAGTCGTAAAGCCGGCGGAACCAGGCAGTAACCGGCTGGGAAAACTCCAGGCACATGAGCCGGCCGCCGGGCTTCAGGACCCGGTACATCTCCTGAAAGCCCCGTTCGGGATGGGTCAGGTTGCGGATGCCGAAGCCGACCATGGCGGCGTCGAAGCTGGCGTCCGGACAGGAGAGGTGCTCGGCGTCGCCCTGCAGCAGGGCAATGCGGGAGGCCAGGCCGGCCTTGGCCAGCTTGGGCCGGCCCGCGGCCATCATGGCCCGGTTGATGTCGTAGACCACCACCCGGCCGGCGGGCCCGATCCTGCTCGCGGCCAGGAGGGCCAGGTCGGCGGTGCCGCCGCAGACGTCCAGGACCCGATCTCCGGCCCTCAACCCCAGGAGGCGCACTGCGGTCCATTTCCACGGATAGTGCATCCCGAAGCTCAAGAGGGTGTTCATGAAGTCGTAGCGGGCGGACACCGTGTCGAAGTGCCGGTGCACCAGCTGCTCTTTTTCCGCGGGCGCCACCGGTTGATAGCCGAAATAGGCGAATTCGTCCAGTCCGGGCCTGGATGTTTGGGTTTTTTCTTCCAAGTTCATCGATTTTCCAAAGGAGCGCAGGCTAAAGCCTGCGGCTACGCCAACGATTTTTCCACCGAGTTATTCTATCAGTTCTCGGCTCATGGAGCCATCACCCTGGGCCGGGGTCCTCGATTCCGGCTATCCGGCCCTCCCGGGCCAGGCCGCTCAGTAAAAAATGAAAATAGATGAGGCCGCCGAAGGGCGCAAAATCGGCCAGGACCCGCTGCACCCCCGGGTAATCCAGGGGTTCTTTGAGGTCCAGCCAGGTTTCGAGCCGGCGGCGGGCGCCCAGGTCGCCGGCGGGGAACAGGTGGGTGCGCCCCAGCCCCCGTAGCAGGGCGTACTCCGCGGTCCAGCGGCCGATGCCCTTGAGGCGGCTCAGGGCCTTAACCGCGGCGGCATCATCGAGGGAGGCAAGATTATCCAGGCTGAAGCTCCCATCCAGGAGACCCCGGGACAATTCGATGAGGGTCCGGGCCTTGCTGTAACTGAAACCCAGGTCGCGCAGGGCTTGGGGCTCAAGCCCGGCCAGGTCCTGCGGCCGGGGGAAGGCATGGGCCGGGGGCTCCGCGGCGCCCGGAAACGGCGGCCCGAAGGCCTGCGTCAAGCGGTTCAGGACATGGATGCCCACGGTCAGGCTGATCTGCTGACAGGCCACGGCGTTGACCAGGGCCTCAAAGACACTGGGGTAGCGGGTCGGCTTCAGGCCGCGGAAACCATGGACCAGTTTCTGCAGCCGCGGGTCTTGCGCGGCAAAGCGATAAAACTGAGTCAGGTCGATATCCAGCCCCAGCATCCAGGTCAGGAGGGCGGCCAGAATTTCGCTGGTCTCAGCTTCGATTTCGAGCTCAGGCTCGACGCCCTCGGCGGTCACGTGGAGTTCCGGGGTGTCGGGCGAGCCGCTCTGGGTGACGGCCACCGCCACCGGCTGCTCCCCGAGCAGCAGCACGCGGCGGTAGGTCTCGCCGTCCCAACGGTCCACGAGGTTGTGGGGCCGCCGGCGCAGGACCCAGACGGTCAGGTCCAGCCGGAAGGGCGTGACCGGCTTGAGTTGCAAGACGAGGCTGGCCAATTAGGGCTCCGGAGGCAGTTACTGGTGTTTAATGAAAGGTAAGGCCAATCAGCAAGGTGTCAAGAATTGGGGGAAAAAGGGGAAAGGGGGCGGGCGTTCCGCCCGCCACTAAGCTGATTGCAAAGAGAAGGCGGGCGAGACGCCCGCCCTACCAGTCAAATTAAACCGCCTCTTCCCCGATCTCGCCGGTGCGGATGCGGATGACCTCGGTCAGGGGATAAATAAAAATCTTGCCGTCACCCACCTTGCCGGTGCGGGCCTGGGCGATGATGGCGTTGGTGATGGCCTCCACCTGCTCGTCCGTGCACACGACTTCAATCTTGACCTTGGGCAGAAAATCCACCTGGTATTCCATGCCCCGGTAGACCTCCCGCAGACCCTTTTGGCGCCCGAAGCCCTTCACTTCCGTGACGGTCATGCCCTTGACCGCCAATTGGTGCAGGGCCTCTTTGACCGCCTCCAGCTTATAGGGTTGGATGATGGCTTCGATTTTTTTCATGGATAACCCCCTGAGGCAGGAATATGGAAATCTAAAGAGTAACCGGATCATACAATAGATAATTTGCCAAAAGCAAGGGGGTGAGGAGAATGGCGCCATCTTAAAAACGACCGGTCCAGACCCCAAAGGCCGCAACAAACAAGGCACAAAAGGCAAAAAAACAAAAAATCGCCCCGGGCTGAACCATGCCGGGACGCGGCCAGACCGAATTATGCCTACTCCGCTTGCACCGGCGCTCAGCGTGCTTATTTATTGGATAGCAGGAAATACCGGCCGCCGCCGGCCGTCAGATGAAAACGGGAGGACAGGTGTTACCTTTTAAACGGATTCTTTGCCCCATCGACTTCAGCGAACCATCCTACGACGCCCTCAAGATCGCCGTGGAACTGGCCAGGAATTTTGGCGCGGCCCTGGACGTGATTCACGTCATCCCGCCGGTGCCGGTGCATTCGCCCTATCCGGACCCGCCGCTGGCCTCAAGCTTCGACGTGGCCCTCTACCAGCAGGAACTGGCCCGGCACAGCGAAAAAGCCCTGCAAAGCCTGGTAGGGAGGATGGTTCCCCCAGACCTGCCGACCCTGGCCACGATCGTAACCGGTGAGGCAGCCAAGGAAATTGTGGCCTTTGCCGCCAGAGAGCAGATCGATCTCATTGTCATTGCCACCCACGGCCTGACGGGCTGGAAGCATTTCCTCACCGGCTCGGTCGCGGAAAAGGTGGTGCGCGTGGCGCCCTGTGCGGTGTTGACCATCCGGGCCCACGCAGAAAAGCAGGAAAAATAATTGTCGAGTTGCATTCCCGGGTTGATTTGGGACATAATGCATAGATAAATAAAGCGGCGGTTGCAAGGCTTTCCCGGCGCGCCCGGCCATCCTGAGCGAAAAAAGATAAAGTGCGGAACCGCCTCCCCGGGCGGCTCTGACGCTAACTTGCGCCGTGCTCAGGATGACAAAAAGCCAGGCAGCCGCGTAACAGATAACCATTTCCCGAGGAGGTCGAACATGGCAAAGGTCGCGATTAACGGCATGGGAAGGATCGGCAGGGCGGCGTTAAAAATTATTATGGATCAACCGGAATTGGACCTGGTTGCAGTCAACGATCTGATGCCCATTGATAATCTGGCCTATTTGCTCAACTACGACACCGCCTACGGCCGGTACAAACATCGGGTGGAAATCACTGGCGGGACCCTGCAGGTGGCCGGGAAGACCATTAAGTATCTGAGCGAGCGGGACCCGGTCAACTTGCCCTGGAAGGCCCTGGGCGTCGAAATCGTCTTTGAGTGCACCGGCCTCTTCACCCAGTCCGAAGGGTTGGGAAAGCACCTGACCGCCGGGGCCAAATACGCGGTGCTGTCGGCGCCTCCCAAGGGCGGCGACGTCTGCTGCATCGTCCACGGCGTCACCAAACCCGGCGAGGCCGACCGCGCCATTTCCTGCGCCTCCTGCACCACCAACTGCATCACCCCGGTAGTGGAGATCATGGGCCGGCGCATCGGCATCAAAAAGGCGACGATGACCACCATCCACGCCTACACCTCTTCCCAGGCCATTGTGGACGGGCCCAGCAAGAAATTTCGCCGGGGCCGGGCCGGGGCGGCCAACCTGGTGCCCACCTCCACCGGCGCCGCAGTGGCCACCACCAACGTCCTGCCGCAGTATAAGGGCAAATTCGACGGCGTGGCCATGCGCTGCCCGGTGGTCCTGGGTTCCGTGGCCGACCTGGTCTTCCTCACCGAGCGGCCCACCACGGTGGCGGAGATCAACGCCATCTTCAAAGAAGAGGCCGAAACGACCTATAAGGGCATCGTCGAATACGCCCGGGATGAAATCGTCTCCTCCGATATCATCGGCAGCCCTATGCCTCCATCTTCGATCCCAGCATGACCCAGGTGGTGGACGGCGACCTGGTGAAGGTCATGAGCTGGTACGACAACGAATGGGGTTACACCAACCAGATGATCCGGGAAGGGGTGCGGCTGGCCAAAGAAGGCTGAGCCGCTGAGCCAGGCGATTATTAGGATTTACTGAATTTCCTGCCTTTTTAGGGAATCCCCCCTCCGTGGGGAGGGGGGATTCCGGGTCTTGCCTTGGGCGGTTCGAGAACCGCTCCTACGTCTTGCCTTCCTGCCCATCTTGCGTCCGGCCCTCGGGTGATTAATTTTCTTTTAACTCGAAACTAAAAACTCGAAACTGTCTTTCCATGCCGATCCACAATCACGACATCGCCGAGATCTTCGAAAAGGTGGCCGATTTACTGGAGATCGAGGGCGCCAACCCCTTCCGGGTGCGGGCCTACCGCAACGCCGCCCGGGTGGTGAGTGGCCTGACCCAGAGCCTGGCAGACCTGGCGGCCCGGGGCGAGGACCTGATCCGGCTCCCCGGGGTGGGCCAGGACCTGGCGGGCAAGATCCAGGAAATCATCAGGACCGGTGAGCTGGGCCTGCTCAAGGAACTGGAGGGCCGCACCCCGCCGGCCCTGGCGCTCTTGATGAACGTGGCCGGCCTGGGGCCCAAGCGGGTCCATCTCCTGCACGAAAAGCTGGGGATCACCACCACCGACGGACCTGAAGGCCGCGGCCCAAGCCGGCAAGATCAAGGAATTGAAGGGCTTCGGCCCCAAGATCGAGCAGCAGGTGCTGGAGGGCCTGGCCCAGCTCGCGGCCACCGGAAAGCGCTACAAGCTGGCGACGGTGGAACCCGTGGCCGAGGCCCTGGTAAAGCACCTCAAGGCGGTGCCGGGGGTGGCGGAGGCCATCGTGGCCGGCAGCTACCGCCGCCGGCGGGAGACGGTGGGCGACCTGGACGTCCTGGTGACCTGCCGGGAGGCCTTCCGGGTGATGGACGCCTTCACTTCTTATGAGGACGTGAGCCGGGTGATCGCCCAAGGCGACACCAAATCCGCGGTGGTGCTGCGGGGCGGCCTGCAGGTGGACCTCAGGGTGGTGCCCCAGGAGAGCTATGGCGCCGCCCTGCACTACTTCACCGGTTCCAAGGCCCACAATATTGCGGTCCGCCACCTGGGGGTGCAGCGGGGCCTGAAGATCAACGAATACGGCGTCTTCCGGGAGGAAGCGCGCCTGGCCGGCCGGACCGAAGCCGAGGTCTTCGCCGCGGTGGAGCTGCCCTGGATCGAGCCCGAGCTGCGGGAGGATTGGGGCGAAATCGCCGCCGCCCAACAAGGCCGGCTGCCCGGCTCATCACCCTGGCCGACCTCCGGGGCGACCTCCATGCCCACACCAAGGCCACCGACGGCCGCAACACCCTGGAGGAGATGGCCCAGGCCGCCAAGGAGCGGGGCTACGAATACCTGGCCATCACCAACCACTCGAAACGGGTGAGCATGGCTCACGGCCACGACGCCAAGAATCTGGCGGCCGAAATGGCCGAGATCGACCGGCTCAACGCCAGGCTGCAAGGCATCGTGCTGCTGAAGGCCATCGAAATGGACATCCTGGAGGACGGCTCCCTGGACCTGCCCGATGAGATCCTCCAGGAGCTGGACCTCACCGTCTGCGCCGTGCACTACCATTTCAACCTGAGCCGGGAGGCGCAGACCGCCAGGATCATCCGGGCCATGGGCAACCCTTATTTCAACATCCTGGCCCACCCCAGCGGCCGGCTGATTCACCGGCGGGAGCCCTACGACGTGGACATGGAGCGGCTGATGCGGGCCGCCAAAGGGCGGGGCTGCTTCATGGAGCTGGATTCCCAACCGGACCGCCTGGACCTGAGCGATATCCACTGCAAGCTGGCCAAGGACCTGGGAGTCAAGGTCTCCATCTCCACTGACGCCCACAGCACCGCGGACCTCAATTATATGCGCTGGGGCATCGGCCAGGCCCGGCGGGGCTGGCTGGAGCCCGCCGATGTGTTGAATACGCGTTCTTGGGCGGAGTTGAAGGAGCTGCTGAAGAGGACTTGATGGGGGTTGGAAAGGTCCGGGTTTTTGCAGCCAGGGCGAAAAGACGAAAGGGGGAAAAGGGGGAAGGATAGGTGCGTAGGACGCACCCTACACCGCCGACTAATTGGTAGCACGTGTGTCCCACCTGTGCCGGCGCAGGCTAAAGCCCGCGGCTACATCCATAGTGAGTGGTGCGTATAACGTCCTTAGATGGCTGTCTCACTGTTCACTGCTCACTTCACACAAACCGCCGCATCAATTCATCGATAATCCCATCCACGTTGGCCGGAGTGATGGCATTCTTGCGAACGATCTCCTCCGCCCGGCGGCGGCGGACGGGGTCTTCCAGGTCGGCCAGGCCCGCGAAGACGCCGGTGCGCCGGCCCACCTGGTAGAGGCATTGTTCTTTCGGGCTCAGCTTTAAGAAGGTCTCGAGCGCCGCCAGCATGCGCCCCTGGTCCCGGGGCAGAGTCCCTTCCACCTCCGGCAGCAGGTTGAGGATGTGGTCGCTGGCCACGGTGCTGGTGATGCCCCGCAGGGATTCGAGCCAGAGCAGAATCTCCCGGGCCATGTCGACGTCGGTGGGCCGGTCGAAGCGCCCGGCCTGATCATCCTCATAGAGCGGGGCGCCGCAGGGGATGGCCAGGCTGCGCAGCCGGATGAAGTCCGGATTGATCTCGTTCAGGGCCGCGGCGGTCTCTCTGGCGTTGGCCTCCCAGAGGTCCCGGCCTCCCAAACCCGGCATATAGTACTCCGAGAGTTCCAGGCCGGCCTGCTTCACCTTCTGGCCGGCGACGATCTGCTGCTTTTGGGTGGTGCCCTTGTGCATGCGGCGCAGGACGGCATTGGCGCCCGATTCCAGTCCGATATGCAGTCGGTTCAGGCCCGCGGCCCGGATGGCCTGAAGCTCGTTCAAGTCCAGATGGGCCACGGTTCCGGAGCGGGCGTAGGAGGTCACCCGCGGTATCCCGGGGAATCTTGCCGCCAGGTGCTCCAGAATCGCCACCATCTCCGCCGGCGGGATCACCAGGCTGTCGGCGTCCTGGAGAAAGACCGAGCCCCGGCCATTCCTGAGCCAGTGAGCCGCGGCCTGCCAGGCGCCAGGGTCGCCGGGGGGCTTCCCGGCGGCGCCGCTGAGGGACTGCACCGCTTCGTGGACTGCATCGAGGTCCCGGATTACGTGAACGGTGGGGCGCACCGAGAACTCGGCGCCCTTATAGACCGGGCAGAATTGGCAGCGGTTCCAGGGGCAGTTGCGGGTCACCCGCAGCAAGAGGCTCCCGGCCTCGCTGGGGGGCCGGATGGGCCCCTGTTCATAGCCGCTGTAAGATGCAAGAGTCATGAGATATCCTGGTGCAAATTTTCCCTGGGGAGCTTTACTATAATCTATTTCAAAACCCGTTTTAAGCCTATGCTTCCTTTTCAACGAGCAAAAGCTCGCAAGCGGATGATTTAAGTCCCCCTTTGAAAAAGGGGGACTTAGGGGGATTTTAGGAGGTTATATAAATCCCTCCTGCCTCCCTTTTTCAAAGGGGGGTGATTATTTCCCATCCTAAGTCTATTGAGCAGTTCAGAGGAAGACGAATGCGGTTTTGAAACGGCTTCTAGTATATAATTTAACCCCAAGCTATCCAATTGTGTTCAATCAGAAAATTGTTGCGGCGCCGGGGCGGTTGTCTTTGGCCGCCCATGACTTAATTTATAGTGGTCCTGCTTGACTAAATTTCCCCACTTCCCTGGAAGGATTTGCTATGACCGAGATTGACGCTCAACCTGCTGACTTTATTCGCGAGATCGTGGCCGCAGACCTGAAGGCCGGCAAAAACGACGGCCGGGTCATGACCCGCTTTCCCCCGGAGCCCAACGGCTACCTGCACATCGGCCACGCCAAGTCGATCTGCCTCAATTTCGGCATCGCGGCCAGCAGTTCGGCGGGGTCTGCAACCTCCGGTTCGACGACACCAACCCCAGCAAAGAGGAAGTGGAATACGTCGAGTCCATCATGGCTGACGTCCGCTGGCTGGGCTTCGACTGGGAGAACCGGCTCTATTACGCCTCGGATTACTTCGAGCCGATGTACGATTATGCCGTGCACCTGATCGAGACGGGTAAGGCCTTTGTCTGCGACCTGACGGCGGAAGAGGTCCGGCAATACCGGGGCACCCTCACCGAACCGGGCCAGGACAGCCCCTACCGCAACCGCCCCATTGCCGAGAACCTGGACCTGTTTAAGCGCATGCGGGCCGGGGAGTTTCCGGACGGCGTCCGGACCCTCAGGGCCAAGATCGACATGGCCTCCCCCAACATCAACCTGCGGGACCCGGTGCTGTACCGCATCCTCCACGCCGAACATCATCGTACCGGGGATAAATGGTGCCTCTACCCCATGTACGATTACGCCCATCCCATATCGGACGCCATCGAGGGCATCACCCACTCCATCTGCACCCTGGAGTTCGAGGACCACCGGCCCCTGTACGACTGGACTTTAGACCACCTGCCGGTGCCCTGCCATCCGCAGCAGATCGAGTTTGCCCGGCTGAATTTGAGCTACACGGTAATGAGCAAGCGCAAGCTCCTGAAGCTGGTGAACGAAGGGCACGTGGCCGGCTGGGACGACCCCCGCCTGCCCACCCTGGCCGGGATCCGCCGCCGGGGTTTTACGCCCGAGGCCATGCGTAACTTCGCCGAGCGCATCGGCGTGGCCAAGCGGGAGAACCTGGTGGACCTGGCCCTGCTGGAGTTTTACGTGCGGGAGGACTTGAACCGCCGCGCCCCCCGGCGTCTGGGGGTGCTGCGGCCCCTGAAGGTGGTTATTGAAAATTATCCCGAGGGGCAGGTGGAGGAGTTGGAGGCGGTAAACAATCCCGAGGACCCGGCCGCCGGGACCCGCCAAGTGCCCTTTTCCCGGGAACTCTACCTGGAACGGGAGGACTTCATGGAGGAGCCGCCCAAGAAATTCTACCGCCTGGCCCCGGGCCGGGAGGTCAGGCTGCGCTACGCTTACTATATCAAGTGCGTGGACGTGGTGAAGGACGCCGCCGGCGAGGTGGTGGAACTGCGCTGCACCTACGATCCCTTAACCAAGGGCGGCTACGCCCCGGACGGCCGCCAGGTGAAGGCCACCCTGCACTGGGTCTCGGCGGCCCAGGCCATCCCGGCTGAGGTCCGCCTCTATGACCGCCTCTTCACCCAGCCCGAGCCCGGCGCCGCCCACGGCGGCGACTTCATGGCGGACCTCAACCCCAAATCCCTGGAGGTGCTCAAGTCCTGTCGGCTGGAACCCGGCCTGGCCAACGCCGCGCCGGGCCGCTTCTACCAGTTCGAGCGCCAGGGCTACTTCTGCGTCGACCAGGATTCAGCCCCCGGCGCCCCGGTCTTCAACCGCACCGTCACCCTGAAGGACCCCTGGGCCAGGATCCAGCAGAAAGGGGCGAAATGAGCCGCAGGCCGCGGAGATCGCAGGCTTGTAGGGGCGGCGAGCGCGCCGCCCCTACTGTTTTTTTTCGGTTAAACCGGTCAGTAGAAGGCCCAAACCGTTCACCCCGGAGGTTTTTTAGGGTAATATCGCCAAAGCTTGTCAGCGTTTCATCTTAATGAGAGAGAATTTCGGCATGGATCAACCACCGGTTAAGACCTTTTGGAGCAGTCCCCCCGCTGACCTGCTGGCCCAACTGGGCACTTCGCCTCAGGGCTTGAGCCCCGGCGAGGCCGCGCAGCGCCTGGAACAGGCGGGCGCCAATCTCCTCCGGCCCAAGAAACGCACCGACTCCCTCAGCCTGCTGCTGGCGCAATACAAGAGTCCCATCATCCTCATCCTGGTCTTCGCCTGTCTGCTTTCCTTTGCCCTGGGCGACCACGCCGACGCCCTCATCATCCTGGCCATCCTGCTGGTGAGCGGCCTGCTGGGTTTCTGGCAGGAACGGGGCGCCACCAACGCCGTGGCCAAACTCCTGGCCATCGTCCAGATCAAGGCCAGGGTGCGCCGCCAGGGCGAGCCCCAGGAAATCCCCCTGGAGGAGGTGGTGCCCGGCGACGTGGTGATCCTCGACGCCGGCGACGTCATCCCCGGCGATTGCCTCATCCTGGAGTCCAAAGACCTGTTTGTGGATGAAGCGGCCCTCACCGGCGAGACTTTCCCGGTGGAGAAAGAGGCCGGGGTCCTGGCGGCCGACACCGCTCTGGCCAAACGGGCCAACACCGTGTTCATGGGGACCCACGTGGTCAGCGGCGCCGCCAGCGCGGTGGTGGTCCTGACCGGCGCGGCCACCGAGTTCGGCCAGGTCTCGGCGCAATTGAAGCTGAGGCCGCCGGAGACGGAGTTCGAACGGGGGGTCAAGAACTTCGGTTACTTTCTCATGGAAGTCACCCTGATCCTGGTCATCGCCATCTTTGCCATCAATGTCTACCTGCATCGGCCGGTGCTGGAGGCCTTTCTCTTTTCCCTGGCCCTGGCGGTGGGGCTGACGCCGCAGTTGCTGCCGGCCATCATCAGCATCAACCTGGCCATGGGGGCCAAGCGCATGGCCCGGGACAAGGTGATCGTCAAGCGCCTGGCTGCCATCGAAAACTTCGGCTCCATGAACGTGCTGTGCGCCGATAAGACCGGCACTCTTACCGAGGGGGTGGCCGAGGTCCATTCCGCTCTGGACCTGGCCGGCGATAAATCGGATAAGGTGTCTTATTACGCCTACTTGAATTCTTCTTTCGAGAGCGGTTTTGCCAATCCCATCGACCAGGCGGTGCTGCGTTATTGTTGCCCCGATATCTCCGGCTACCGCAAGCTGGACGAAGTGCCTTACGATTTCATCCGCAAGCGCCTTTCCGTGCTGGTGGCCAAAGAGGGCGAGCCCAACCTGATGGTCACCAAAGGGGCGCTAAGCAACGTCCTGGCGGTGTGCTCCCAGGCCGAGACCGCCGGGGGTCAAAGCCAGCCTTTGGAGCAGGTGCGGGAGCGGATTCAGCAGAATTTTGCCCACTTCAGCGAGCAGGGGCTGCGCACCCTGGGGGTCGCCTATCGCCGGTTAGAAGCGACGGCCGAGATCGGCAAGGACGACGAAGCCGGTATGACCTTTTTGGGCTTTCTACTGGTCTATGATCCGCCCAAGCCGGGGGTCGCCGAAGTCATCCGGCAGATGCAGGAACTCGGGGTTTCCCTGAAGATCATCACCGGCGACAACGCCCTGGTAGCTGCCAACGTCGCCCGCCAGGTGGGGATAACTAATCCCCGGCTGCTCACCGGGCCGGAAATGCGTCAGATGAGCAATGAGGCCCTCCGCCATCAGGTCAGCCAGACCCAGATTTTCGCCGAAGTGGAGCCCAACCAGAAGGAGCGCATCATCTTCGCCCTGCGCCAGGCCGGCAACGTCGTGGGCTTCATGGGCGACGGCATCAACGACGCCTCGGCCCTGCACGCCGCCGACGTGTCGCTCTCGGTGGACAGCGCCGTTGACGTGGCCAAGGAGGCGGCGGATATCGTCCTGCTGGAAAAAGACCTCAAGGTCCTGGTGCAGGGAGTGCGAGAAGGCCGCATGACCTTCGCCAACACCCTGAAATACGTCTTCATGGCCACCAGCGCCAACTTCGGCAACATGTTCAGCATGGCCGGGGCCTCGCTTTTCCTCTCCTTCCTGCCCATGCTGCCCAAGCAGATCCTGCTCACCAACCTGCTGACCGATTTTCCCGAGATGACCATCGCCACCGACAGCGTTGACCCGGAGATGGTGCAGAAGCCCCGACGCTGGGACATCAACTTCATCCGGAAGTTCATGATGACCTTCGGGCTGGTCAGCTCGGTCTTCGACTACCTCACCTTCGGCGCCCTGATCTGGATTCTGCACGCCGGCGTCGAGCAGTTCCAGACCGGCTGGTTCCAGGAGTCGGTCATTTCGGCGGCGGGGATCGTCCTGGTGATCCGCAGCCGCCGGCCGTTTTTCAAGAGCCAGCCGGGCAAATATCTGCTGGCAGCCACCCTGCTGGTAGTGGCCCTGACCATGGTTCTCCCCTATACCCCGCTGGCGCCACTGTTCGGCTTTAAGCCCCTGACCCTGGAATTCCTGGGAATGATCGGCCTGATCATGGTGCTCTACATCGCGTCGGCGGAATTGGCCAAAAGGTTTTTTTACCGGTTCAACCGGCGCTGAGAGCGGATTTTTTTAGTGCGGTCCCGCCGGTGATTATCGGGCGGTTCAAACCAACCGCGACGCCCCCTGCTGACTACCGGCCTTCCAGCTTCTGGGGATTTTCTTCCCAAAAATCGCGGATATACCAATCCAGGAGGGCCTCGGACAGGTCCGCCCCGGTAAGACGTTGGCAGTAGACCGTGAGCCTTCCCAAGGCCGTGAGGCGCGGCTCCATGCCTGCCTGGGGATACTTGGCCAGGCGGGCCCGGATCAGGTCTCCCCGGCGCCGGTGGGTGAAATCCAGGCGGTCCAGGACGGACTCGACGAACCGGGCCAGAGTCTCCTGGGCCTCCCCGGCGGGGCCGCCGCCCCGGAATTGCAGGGTCAAATAGTTATCGTTGACCTCTTCCGAGAGATAGGCCTCTACGGTGATCAGCAGGCTCCCCAGGGAGAGGTGCAGGTTCAAATAGTCCCTGGAGAGCAGGGCGTAGCTCGGCTCCGGGAAGGCCGCCTCCGCCGCCGGTTCCGCCCCGGTCAGGGACTTCAGCCCCTGCCAATAGGCCCGGAAGGGGCTGCAGTCAACCTGCGCCGGCCGCAGCCGGCGGCGCCAGCCCCGCCGCAACCCGCCCCCCAGGTCCAGGACCCGAACCGCAAGGGGCGGGTCGGTCTCCAGGTCCAGCCAGGCCCAGCCTCCCGGAAATTCGCTCTCGGTGAGGCGGAACATCTCCCGCCTGGCCATCTCATGGGCGTAGCGGGCCAGGTCGTGCAGCGTCCGGCAATGCTCCGTGGTAAAGGCCGGGTCCCGGGGGTCGAGGAGGTTTAAAGGCACCACCTGCTGAATAACGCCTTGCAGAATTTGAAAGACCGGGGTCTCCGCCAGGTCGGCCCCGGCCGGGCGGGGCTGCTCCAACAACTCCGGAATGATCCCGGCATAGACATTGTTATAATTGGCGTCCACCGTCACTTCTTGGCCGGGTTTCAAGACCCGGGTGGCGTTGCCGGCATCGAGGATAGTGGGAATCCGGTACTGCCGGGCCATCAGGGCCAGGTGACCGGTGAGGCTGCCGTGGTCGGCGACGATGGCCGCGGCCCGGGGGATGATGGGCCCGTAGCGGGGGGAGGTATGCTTTAGGACCAGGACGCCCCCGGAGGGGAAATGATTCAGGTCTTCATCCTTACCCAGCGCCACCACCGGACCCGCCCCCACCCCCCGGCAGGCCACGGTCCCCTGGTCCAGGAGCACCGGATATTGCTTCAGGGTCCGGGGCCGGGTTTCCACCCGGGCCTGGTAGGGCAGCGGCAAGGGGCGGCTTTGCAGGAACCAGAGGTGGCCGTCATAGTCCACGACCCAGGAGACCTCCTGGGGCTTGCCGAAATGGAACTCCAGCCGCGAGGCCCAGTCGCGCAGCTTTTGGAGCAGGGGCTCGTGCAGGCAGGGGGCCTCCACCTCCCGGGGATGCACCGGCACTTCCTCCAGGCCGGCGTCGGGCCGGCAGACCAGCATGTACTCCTGGCGGGCGATGACCCGGCTCAAGATTTTTCCCGGTGGCTGCCGGGCCACCAGGTATTGGTCGGCATTAACCAGGCGCCCGCTCTTGATGCGGCCCACGCCCCACACCGCCTGGATCAGGGCGGCCTCCGCCGCCGCCTGCTCCGGGGCGTGGGTAAAGAGCACCCCGCTCACCGCCGGCCGGACCATAGTCATCACCGTGACGGCCATGGCCGCCTCCTCTTCCTTGAAGCCCTTGTTTTTAAAGTAGAACAGGGCTCGGGGCGACATGCCGCTGGCCACCAGATCCCGAAAATGGGCCGGGAGATAGGCGGCGGGGATATTCAAAAAGGTGGGGTACTGGTGAATATCACTCAGACTGAAGTCTGCGCCCGGGGGACTGGGGCGGACGGCCAGCAGGGCTGGTCTCCCCTCCAAGTCGGCCAATTGGGCGCAGGCCTCATGCAGGCTCTTTTCGAGGCTCGGCGGCACCGGGGCCCGGCGGATCATCTCCTGAAATTCCCCGCTCAGGCGCTCCAGGCCTTCCAGGTCCCGGGGGTCCTCCTGCTGCAGCTTGGCGGTGAGCCGTTCCAGCAGCCGGTGGTGTTCCAGAAAGACCTTGTGGGCGTAAGTGGAGACGGCAAAGCCGTGGGGCACCGGCAGCCCCAGGCGGTTGGCAACCTCCGCCAGGGTGGCGTTCCCGGCCCCCACCACGGCCGTCAGGCCGGGGTCCACCTGGGGGAAAAAGAGCACCAGGGGGGTAACCGGGATCTCCCGGCGAGGGTGAAGCTCAGCTTCCACCGCGGCCATGACCCGTTCCAGGGCTGCGTCCAGGGCGGCATAGCGCTTGCCCGCCATGCGATTCAAGGCCGCGGCCATGGCCGCGATTTCCTGACGCAGGTGCGCGGCAGTGGCCACGATATATTGCAGGTCAAAGAGAAAGTCGCCGGAGAGTTTCTCCTCCAGGTCCGCCATCAGGGACAGGGCCCGGTTGTTGGCGGCCAGCAGACGCTGGAAATTGAGATAGGTTTCCGCGAAAGCCGCCCGGGCGCGGCCGGCCGGGAGCAGGCGGCTGAGCCAGCGCCAGGGAGAGCCGGCAGGATGGGGGCTGGTGCTCATCTCGATTTGGTCCGTTAGGCGGCCTGGGACAATGCGGCTAACCGGCGCCGACGCTTGCCCGGCCTCGGCACCGCAAGCCGCTCCTATTATAATGCATCTTGATGATTAAGTCGTTATTTTGTATGGCATTTCGTCTCGCTTCCCGGCCTTATAAAAATTCCTGACAGGTTGCCAAGAAAATTTACAGCCGGGGAGTGGGGGCTGCAAGCCCCAAAATATCTATCCCATGAAAATTACAGGTAAAAATAGCCATGGACCAAATTAATCCGGTATACACCCTTGGCCAGGAGAGCAAAGATAATCGGGAAAATTCTTCGCAAATGCGGCATTTTTACTCATTTGCAACAATATTCAATATTATCGATAGCTTATTTACAGCCTGCCTTGCCCCCCGGTAATTTTGCCTCGGGGCTATTGCCTTCTCCAGAGGGCCTTTCCCGTTCCGGCCAGCAATAGTCCCCATTTCCGGCCGGATATCCTGTGGCACAGCCCTTGCTTATAAACTTAAGGTGAGTCTGTCGACAATTTTGCCTGGCTAAACCACTTACCTTCATGTCGGGTGGGTTGATGACCGAGAAATGCAGCACCCTGTTAATTGCCGAGCGCAGTTGTGATCTGGCGCAAGGCCTCTGTTCCTGGCTCGAAGAGCAGGGCCACCGTTTTAAGCTGGTGGACAACCTCAAAGACGTCCTCATGACCATTCAGAATGAAAAGGTCAATGTCCTGGTGATGGACGTGCGTCTGCCCGAGCCCATGGGCTATGAGGCCATTTCCATCATCAAAGGCCTGGACAAGAAACTTCCCATCATCATCACCGCCGACGAAAACAATCCGGAGCAGGAAAGCCGGATCAGGCAGAAAGGGATCTTCTATTATCACGTCAATTCGTTTGGCATGGATGAACTCATTTTAGCCGTCTCCAATGCCATGGTGCGCTCATCCCAATAATCAGAGGGGAGTTCAATGCGATTACAGAGAAAACTGGCGTCCGGGGAATTTGTCATTCTGGCGGAGATGGAGCCGCCCAAGGGCACCGATGTCGCCGCCATGGTGACCAACGCCGCCAATGTTAAGCGCCAGGTGGATGCCTACGTGATCCCAGAGATGAGCAACGCGGTCATGAAGATGAGTTCTCTGGGCGGCGCCCTCCTCTTGCAGAGCAAGGGTCTGGAAACGGTGTTGCAGTGCTGCTGCCGGGACCGCAACCGGCTGGCCCTGCAGGCGGACCTGCTGGCCGCCCAGGCCTTGGGAGTCCCCAACGTCATGGCGGTTTCCGGCGAGGAGATTACCCACGGCGACCACCACCAGGCCCGGGCGGTTAACGATCTGAATCTGCTGGAACTGCTCGGCGCCATTCAAACTTTGCAGTCGGGCCGGGATTTGGCCGGCGTGGATCTCCAGGGAGTCCCGAGTTTTTTTGTGGGCGCCACGGTGAAGATTCCCGCCCGCGACGGGGACACGTTGACGGAACTGAGGGAGCTGGATAAGAAGATCGCCGCAGGGGCGAGTTTTTTCATTACTCCGCCGGTCTACGAAGTGGCGGCTCTGGCCAAGTTTGCCGGACAGCTGAGGGGCCGGGAGGCCACCATCATCCCCACCGTCCTGCTCCTCAAGTCCGTGGGCATGGCCCGCTATATCAACCGACACCTGGAGTCCAAAATTCCGGAGGAGTTCATCAACCGGATTCAGCAGGCGCCGGACCGGGTGCGGGAATGCGTGCAGATCGCCGCGGAAATCGTCGCCGCCCTGAAGGCCAAGGGCTTTAGCGGAGTAAACATCTCCACCATCGGCTGGGAAGACAAGCTGCCGGCCATTCTGGCCGCGGCCGGGTTGGAGTTCGGGGTGTGAAGTTAGTAGCGACCTTATAGTCCCCTCCCCCTTGATGGGGGTGGGAGAAAAAAAAGGTCCTGATTGGAAACACTCAAATAGCTGTCGATATTCTTTAAAGGACCGGGATATGTCCGACAAGAAAGATCCAATAGTGAAGGCATCATCTGGGAGCAGCAAGACCGGCGCCGTCATGGTAGTCGGCGGCGGCGTGGCCGGCATCCAGGCCTCCCTGGACCTGGCCAACTCCGGATTCTACGTGCATCTGGTGGAAGCCAAGCCCGCCATCGGCGGCGTCATGGCGCAGTTGGACAAGACTTTTCCCACCAACGACTGCGCCATGTGCATCATCTCCCCCAAGCTGGTGGAGTGCGGGCGGCATCTCAACATCGAGATCCACCCCCTCACCGAAGTCCAGCAGGTGAGCGGGGAGCCGGGTAACCTCAAGGTCACCCTGCGCAAAGAACCGCGTTATGTGGACCCGTCCAAATGCACCGGCTGCGGCGAATGCGCCAATGTCTGCCCGGTGAGCATGCCGGATCAGTTCAACCAGGGGCTGGCCGACTGGAAGGCGGCGTACCGCCTCTATCCCCAGGCGATCCCGGCGGCCTTCGGCATCATGAAGCTGGACCGGGCCCCCTGCACCCTCACCTGCCCGGCGGAGATCAACGTCCAGGGCTACGTGCAGCTCATCAAGAGCGGCAAGTACGAAGAGGCCCTGAAGCTCATCATGGCGCGGCTGCCCCTGCCCGGGGTGTTGGGCCGGGTCTGCCCGCATCCGTGCGAGGCCAAGTGCCGCCGCTCCGAACTGGACCAGCCGGTGGCCATCTGCTCGCTGAAGCGCTTTGCCGCCGACAACGCCGAGGTGGGCGCCTTCGCGCCGCCCCTGGTGGAGGCCCAAAGCGAGAAGATCGCCATCGTCGGCGCCGGTCCGGCGGGCCTCACCTGCGCCTACCACCTGGCCCTGAGGGGCTACCGGCCCACCATCTTCGAGGCCCTGCCCCAGGCCGGCGGCATGCTGCGGGTGGGCATCCCCGACTATCGCCTGCCCAAGGCCGTCCTGGATGCAGAAGTCAACAACATCCTGCGTCTGGGGGTCACGCTCACGACCAACACCGCCCTGGGCCGGGACTTCACCCTGGATTCCCTGCAAGAGCAGGGCTATCAGGCGGTCTTCCTGGGCATCGGCTGCCACGTGGGTAAACCCCTGGGCATTAAAAACGAAGACGCCCCGGGCGTGGTCCAGGGAGTCGAGTTCCTCCGGCGCCACAACCTGGGCGAGCCCCAGGAGATCGGTAAGCGCCTGGCCGTCATCGGCGGCGGCAACGTGGCCATCGACGTGGCTTGCAGCGCCATCCGGCTGGGGGCGGACGTGACCATCGTCTACCGCCGTTCCCGGGAAGAGATGCCGGCCTTCGAGCACGAAGTGGAGCAGGCCCTGTGCGAAGGCGTCAAGATGATCTACCTGGCCGCGCCGTTGGAGGCCGTCACCGGGGCGGACGGCAAGGTCACCGGGCTGCTCTGCCAGAAGATGGAGTTGGGCGAGCCCGACGCCTCGGGCCGCCGCCGGCCGGTGCCCATCGAGGGTGAGACCTTCGAGTTGCCGGTGGACATGATCGTCCCGGCCATCGGCCAGGAAGCGGCCAAGGGGCCGCTGGCCGCCTGCGGCGTCAAGCTGTCGCGCTGGGGCAACATCGAAGTGAATGAAATCACTTACGAAACGTCCCGGCCCGGCGTTTTCGCGGCGGGCGACGTGCACACCGGCCCCTGGATTGCGGTGGAGGCGGTGGGCGGCGGCATCGAGGCGGCGGAGTCCATCCACCGTTACCTCAAGGGACTGGACCTGAAGGAAGGCCGCGTGGAGGGCGAAGCGGCCCATAAGCGCTGGCGCGAGGTCCCCAAGGACGAGGAAGGCCAGGTCCGGGAGGTGATGGCCAACCTGCAGCCGGAGTATAGCTGTTGCTCCTTCGAGGAGATCGCCAAGGGCTATACGGAGGAGCAGGCCAAAAAGGAGGCGGAGCGCTGCCTCAACTGCGGCGTCTGCTCCGAATGCATGCAGTGCGTGGCCGCCTGCCAGGCCGGGGCCATCGACCATAACCAGAAGCCCGAAACCACCGAGATCGAAGTCGGGGCGGTCATCCTGTCGCCCGGTTTTCAGACCTTCGATCCCAGCAGATACAAGTCGTATCACTACGCCAATTACCCCAACGTGGTCACCTCCCTGGAGTTCGAGCGGATTCTCTCCGCCTCGGGGCCTTTCCTGGGCCACCTGGTGCGGCCTTCGGACCACAAGGAGCCACTGAAAGTCGCCTGGCTCCAGTGCGTCGGCTCCCGGGACGTCAAGTACCACTCCTACTGTTCGTCAGTCTGCTGCATGTACGCCATCAAAGAGGCGGTCATCGCCAAGGAGCACGCGCCTTACGACCTGGACGCCGCCATCTTCTTCATGGACATGCGCACCTTCGGCAAGGAGTTCGAGCAGTACTACAACCGGGCCCAGGAACAGGGGGTGCGCTTCATCCGCTCCCGCATCCACACCATCGACCCGGCCCCCGGAGACAACCTGACCATCAGCTACACCGATGAGAGCGGCGCCAAGCACTCCGAGGAGTTCGATCTGGTGGTCCTGTCGGTGGCCATGGAGGTGAGCGAGGCCGCCAAACGTCTGGCCCGGACCGTGCAGGTGGACCTGAACCGGCACGACTTCGTGGCCACCGGGCCGGCGGCGCCGGTGGCTTCCTCCCGGCCCGGGGTCTATGTTTGCGGCGCCATGCAGGGCCCCAAGGACATTCCCGAATCGGTCATGCAGGCCTCGGCCGCGGCGGGGGCAGTGAGCGCCACCCTGGGCGAGGTGCGTTGGACCCGGACCAGGACCCGGGAGGCGCCGCCGGAGGTCGAGGTGCGGCCGGAGGATCCGCCGCGCATCGGGGTCTTCGTCTGCAACTGCGGCATCAACATCGGCGGCATCATTGACGTGCCCGGACTGCGGGAATACGCCCGCGGCCTGCCCAACGTGGTGCACGTGGAGGACAATCTCTTCACCTGCTCCCAGGATACCCAGGTGAACCTAACCAGGATCATCAAAGAGCAGCAGCTCAACCGGGTGGTGGTGGCGGCCTGTACGCCCATCACCCATGAGCCGTTGTTCCGGGAGACCATGATCGACGCCGGACTCAATAAGTATCTGTTTGAGATGGCCAATATCCGCAACCAGGACTCCTGGGTGCACATGAAAGAGCCGGAGAAGGCCACCGAGAAGGCCAAGGATCTGGTGCGCATGGCGGTGGCCCGGGCCTCGCTGCTCAAGCCGCTGCTGGAAAAGCCCCTGACCATCAATCAGCGGGCCGTGGTCATCGGCGGCGGGGTGGCCGGGTTGAACGCCGCCCTCAACCTGGGGGACCAGGGCTTCGAGACCATCGTCCTGGAAAAGGAAGACCTCCTGGGCGGCAATGCCCGCAGCATCCACCACACCATCGAAGGCATGGAGGTGGCGGCCTACCTGGATGGCCTCATCGCTCAAGTGAAGTCCCACGACAATATCCAGGTGCTCACCGGGGCTCTGGTGGTGGGCTTCAGCGGCTACAAGGGCAACTTCACCACGGAAGTGCTGGTGGGGCCCGGCATGTACGAGCGCAAAATCGACCACGGGGTCACCGTGGTGGCCACCGGGGCGCATGAGTACCAGCCCAAGGAGTTCCTCTACGGCCAGCATCACCGGGTAATGACCCAGTTGGAACTGGGCCATTTTCTCCACGATAAGGCGGCGGAAGCGGCAGGCTGGAACCGGGTGGCCATGATTCAGTGCGTCGGCTCCCGCAATGAAGAAAATCCCAACTGCAGCCGCATCTGCTGCCAGGGCGCGGTGAAGTACGCCCTGCAGTTGAAAAAGCTTAATCCCGAGACCGAGGTGCTCATCCTCTACCGGGATATGCGCACCTACGGTTTGCTGGAAGACTACTACCTGGAGGCCCGGAATCAGGGGGTGCTCTTCGCCCGCTTCGACCCGGAACGCCTGCCCGAAGTCAAGAACGACAACGGGGCCTTGAGCATCAACTTCCTGGACCATGTCCTGGAGCGCCCCGTGTCACTGCCGGTGGACGCGGTGATCCTGAGCGCCGGGGTCCGGGCCAACGACACCGAGGAACTGGCCTCGCTCCTGAAGACTCCCCGGAACGCCGCGGGCTTCTTCATCGAGGCCCACGCCAAGCTCAGGCCAGTGGACTTCGCCTCGGAGGGCATCTTCCTCTGCGGCCTGGCCCATAATCCCAAGCTGATCAGGGAGTCCATCGCCCAGGCCCAGGCCGCGGCCTCCCGGGCCGGGGCCTTCCTGGCGGACACCCGGCAGACCATCAGCGGGGTCACGGCCCACGTGTCGCCGGAACGCTGCGCCGCCTGCCTGGTGTGCGTGCGCACCTGTCCCTACGGCGTGCCCCAGATCAATCGGGAAAACGTCTCGGAGATCAACGAGGCCCTATGCCAGGGTTGCGGCACCTGCGCCTCGGAGTGCCCCGCCAAGGTGATCCAGGTGTCGCATTTTGAGGATGATCAACTGAGCGCCAAGATTAAAAATTTGTATTGAGGTTCGAGTTCCGAGTGGCATGGTTAAAGGGAATGAAAAAAGTCAAATCCTCCCTACCCCCCCCCCTTTACAAAGGGAGGAATTAAAAGTCCCCCTTTGAAAAAGGGGGATTTAGGGGGATTTAAAGCGGATGAGAAACCCCGAGAGAACTAAAAACTCGAAACTCGAAACTCGGAACTCGAAACTAAAGGAGCCCCAAGGATGGAACCGTTTGAGCCAAAGATCGTCGGGTTCTGCTGCCATTACTGAGCGTATTCCGCTGCGGACCTGGCAGGTTCGATGCGACTGCAATACCCGCCCAACCTGCGGATCATCGAGGTCCCCTGCACCGGCAAGGTGGATATTATCCACCTGTTGCAGGCCTTTGAATACGGGGCCGACGGGGTCATCGTGGTGGGCTGCATGGAAGGCGATTGTCATTATCAGCGGGGAAACCTGTACGCCAAGACCCGGGTGAAACGGGCCCAGGAGATCCTGGACAAGGTGGGCCTGGGCGGCGGGCGGGTGGCGATGTTCAACCTCTCCTCCGGCATGGGGGGCAGGTTCGCCGAGATTGTCACGGAGATGACCAACAAGATCCTGGAACTGGGACCGAGCCCCATTCGAGGCGCATTGGTAAAAGCCAAGGCCGCTGAGGCCGCCGGGGAGGCAACCACATGATCAAGGCAAGACCCAAGCCGTTGGAAGAGATCATCGACTATGTCAAGGATTTTAGCAGGCTGCTGATCGCCGGCTGTGACGGCTGCGTCACCGTCTGCGAAGCCGGCGGCCTCAAAGAGGTGAAGATCCTGGCCGCGGCCCTGCGGCTCTACTTCACCCAGGCGGGCAAGCAGGTCCAGGTGGACGAAACCAGCCTCACCCGCCAGTGTGAAAAGGAGTACCTGGCGCAGCTCAGCGACCGCATGGACGGCTATGACGCCGCGGTCTCCCTGGCCTGCGGCTGCGGCATCCAGTACCTGGCGGAGATGTACAACAACAAGCTCGTCTTCCCCGGGGTGGACACCTGTTTTATGGGGGTCAACGAGGAGCGGGGCCTCTACTCCGAGCGCTGCCAGGCCTGCGGCCGCTGCATCCTGGCGGAGACCGGCGGCATCTGCCCCATCGCCCGCTGTTCCAAGCGCATGCTCAACGGCCCTTGCGGCGGCTCCGACAAGGGCAAGTGCGAGGTCAACCCGGATATACCCTGCGGCTGGGAGCTGATCTACGAGCGCCTCAAGACCCTGGGGCAACTGGACCGGTTTGAGAGACCCGTGGTGCCCAAAGACTGGACCACCTCCAGGGACGGCGGCCCCCGCAAGATCGTCAGGGAGGATTTACGGATATGAGCGAGACGACTCCCAGCAAACTCCAGAAGATCCTCACCGCCGGGCAGTTGGCCGTCACCTCGGAAGTGGGCCCGCCCCGTAGCGCCGACGGCGACGTGATCGACCACAAGGCCAAGCTGATCAAGGACTATGTGGACGCCATCAACGTTACCGACAACCAGACCTCGGTGTGCCGCATGTGCTCCCTGGCCTGCTGCATCCGCATCAAGCTCATGGGCCTCGAGCCCATCCTGCAGATGACGACCCGGGACCGCAACCGCATCGCCCTGCAGAGCGATATCCTGGGGGCAGCAAGCTTCGGGATCAACAATCTCCTCTGCCTGACCGGCGACCACCAGCAATTTCGGCGACCATGCCACCTGCGCCAACGTCTTCGACCTGGACTCGACACAGCTGGCCCTGGCGGTGAGGATGATGCGGGATGAAGGCAGGCTCCTGGGGGGCTATGAATTCCAGGTGAAACCCGAGATGTTCATCGGCGCCGCGGTCAACCCCTTCGCCGGCCCCAACGTCTATATGCGGGCCATCCGCATGGGCAAGAAGGCGGCGGCCGGGGTGCAGTTCGTCCAGACCCAGTGCATCTATAATCTGGACAAGTTCAAGGAGTTCATGAAGACTGTCGTGGACAGGGGCTTGCATGAAAAAGTAGCCGTCCTGGCGGGCATCACCCCCATGAAGAACGTGGGCATGGCCAAATATATGCAGAAACGGGTGCCGGGCATGGATGTGCCCGACGAGATGGTCAAGCGCATCGGCGGCGTCCCCAAGGAGAACCAGGCGGCGGAAGGCATCAACCTGGCGGTGGAGCAGATCGAGGAACTGAAAGGGGTGCCCGGGCTCCGGGGCTTCCACATCATGGCCATCGAATGGGAGGAGAAGGTCCCGGAAATCGTGCGAGCGGGTCGGCCTCTATCCCCGGCCGCAAGTAGCTGAGGCGCGCGGCAGCGGAAAATTTTTTCCGGGAAATGTACCCGGGGCCTCATGCGCCTTGTAATTTAGCAGATTAGTGAGTTCATAATTAGGCACGATTGATCACCAAGAAAGGGGAGACCTCATGTCTGGAAAGTACGTACTGATCGTGGACGACGATCCTGATCTGGTGGAAACCGTAGCGATGATGCTGGAGAGCAAGGGCTTCGAGGTCGGGAAGGCTTACGACGGGATTGAAGGGCGAGGCGGCCATTAAGAAACGCCGTCCGGACGTGTTGATCCTGGACGTGATGATGCCCCGCAAAAACGGCTACCAGCTCTGCAAAGAACTGAAATCGAACAAGTGGACCCAGGAAATCCCCATCGTGATGCTCACTGCCGTGGGCGACGCGGTGCCCACCACCAGTTACAGCCATGCCGAGGGCATGGCCATGGAAGCCGAGGACTTCATCCCCAAGCCGGTGGATGCGGCTACCTTGGTGGAAGCGGTGCAAAGATTGATCTAACGCCCCTTGATGCCATGCAGCTGACCGACATTGGAGCACAATCGACAGAATCAGGATTGGGGGCCTTAAAATCCAGGAAGGGGGCGCCTGCGTGATGTCCTCCTTCCCCCAGGCCGAGGGGCGCCTGGCCCAGCGGGTCTGCGCCCCATCGCCCTCAACCGCATCAACCTGAGCTTCTTTACCCACGTGGCCGCAGACCGCCAGGTCCTGTGCACCGCGGCGCCGATGGGAGAAGCAGCCTTCACCCTGATCAGCTCCCAAGCCGAACCCGGGGCGGCCGTGTATTTTCAGCCCGCGGCAGCCATCATTTCCGTCTATCCCCACGACAAGCGCCCGGAGGTCATCGGCAACTTCATCCGCAGCCTGTCCCGGGCCCGGGTGATGCTGCACGGCCTGGCCAGTTCGCCTTCCGCCATCTCGGCCATCGTTTCGGCCAGGAAAGAAAAGGCCGTGGTGCGCCAGCTCTTTCAAGATTTCCACTTCCCGGCCTTCGGGTCCCCTGAGGAGTTCTTTGCGGCCCAAAGCCCGCCGGAGGAACTGGTGCGCAAGGTGGTGGCCGACTACCAGGAAAAGGTCATTAAGGTCTATTGGATTGTGCCCCAGCCCGACCTGGACCTGTGGGGCATGGCCGTGTCCTCGACCGATATCCTGGCCGGCTTTGCCAACGCCCTGGCGGAGCTGGGGAGTCTCGGCCTGCATCATCCCGTTTCTGGTGGCCATTCCAGGCCCGGGAGAGCGAGGATTTCCTCCTGGCTTTCAGCACCGCCGGCTCCCCAACCTTGGCAGAACGCGGCTCCGAGATACGCCGGCTCTTGCAAAAACATATCCCGGACCTCCGGCCCATGCGCCTCACCCCGGTGGCCGGCATTTTTCTGCACGGCCCCCATTTCGGCGACCGCTATGGCATCGCCCAGGTCCTGGTCGAGTGCCTGGAGAAGGCCCACGTGACCCTGTTGGCGCTGAGCTGCACCATCTCGTCCATCTCCCTGATTATCCGGCAGCACGAGCTGGCCGCGGCGCAGCTGGTCCTGGGCAATACCTTTGCCTCCCCGGTGGAGGTCCCCCAGGCAGCCCCCGGGAGTCGATCATGAGGCGCAGCCCGGGTAAGGGTCCCGTCGCGGAGGTCCTGCCAGCCATGGCTGGGGATACCCCGCGGCTGGCCGCATCCTGCGGCCCGCTGCTGCTCGATTTTCCCGATCCGGTGGTGATTGCCGACCGGCACCGGCGAGTGGTCTTCCTGAACCGGGCCGCCGAAAAGATCTTCGGCGCCACCCTGCGGCCGGGGGACCTCTGTCCCATCTGCGGCCAGCTTACCGGATTGCCTCTGAGCATGGACGGCAAGGTGCGTCAGGCGCGCTGTCTGGAGCCGGGCGAGAGTCTGAATCGCGCCCCCATTCTGCCCAAGGCGGGTTGGGCCAGTCGAGCCCCCCTGACGGTGACCGCCACCCCCATTCAGGCTCAGGGGGATGAACCCGCCGGCTGTATGGTGGTGCTCCGGCAGCATGAGGAACTGCTGGCACATCCGGTGATCCAGCTGCAAATCGCCACCCTGTCCAGCATCCTGGAGAATTTTCCCATCCCCTTCTTCATGGTGGACGCTGACCTGGTGGTCACCCACGTTAATGAGCGGCTGGAAAGGCTCACCGGTTATGCCAGCAAGGAAGTGGTGGGCCGGATGACCTGCGGCCAGGTGCTGAATACGGTGCAGTGCGGCACCTGCGATTGCATTCTCAAGCAGGTAATGGAAACCAAGAAGCCCATTTCGGGATTGCGGCGGGTGCTGCGGCGCCGGGACGGCCGGGAGATCCCGGTGACGGTCTCGGCCTCCATCATCACCGACCCCTCCGGCAAGGTCATCGGCGGCTTCGAGGCCTTCCGGGACATCACCCCCATCATTGAAGCCGAACAGAAGATCGACCTCCTGACCGAGCACACCCGTGAGGGCCTGCTGATGGCGGATGAGAAGCAGCGGGTGGTGTACCTTAACACCCCCATGGCGGAAATCCTCCGGCAGCCCAAGAAGCAGGTGCTGGGCAAACATCTGGGCGAGATTCTCACCTCCCAACACCTGCACATGGCCCAGGAGTTATCCAACCGGGTGGAACATGGCCAGGAGCGGGAGACCCGCTTTTGCAGCCTCCTGGATCTGCCGCATAAGGGCGATAGACCCCGGGTTTTTGAAACCTGCATGGCCGTGTCCCGGCTGGGGACCAAGGTCCTCACCTGCCTCTATCTGCGGGACCTCACCGAACGGGTCAGGATCGAACGGGAGCTCCAGCAGACCAACGCCTTCCTCCACAACATCATCAAAAGCTCCGTGGACGGCATCGTGGTGGTGGACCGCAAGGGGGTGCCGATAATCTTCAACGAGGGGGCCGAACGCATTCTGGGCTACAAGGCCGGGGAAATCATCGGCCACCCCGAGAACTTCCGCCGCTTTTATCCGCCCACGGTGGCGGCGGAAATGATTCGGCGCATGCGCAGCCACGGAATACGGCCCGCCGGATAAACTGAATACCACCCGCCTTATCTTCATCAATAAGAAAGGCGAAGAGGTGCCGGTGAACTTCTCCGCCACCATCATCCGGGAGCGGGGCCGGGAGGTGGCCAGCGTCGGCATCTTCTCCGACCTGCGGGAGATTTTAAAGGTGCACCAGGAACTGGAAGCCACCCACCATCAACTGGTGCAGGCGGAGAAGATCGCTTCCCTGGGACGGATGGCCGCGGGCGTGGCCCACGAAATCAACAACCCCCTGGCCGGCATTCTGATCTACGCCGAGTTGCTGGCCCGGGAGCTGACCCAGGACGACCCCCATCCGGGAGAACGTGGAAGTCATTATCAACCAGACCATGCGCTGCCAGCAGATCGTCAACCGTCTGCTGGATTTCAGCCGCCAGTCCCTGGGCGAAAAGAAGCTGCTGGACGTCAACGAGATCCTGCACCGCTGTGTGGAGTTGGTCCGCCACCAGGCCTTCTTCCACAATATCAAAATCAAAGCGGATTTGGAGGCCGGGCTGCCCCAGATCATCGGCGACCCGGGCCAGCTGCAGCAGGTCTTCACCAACCTGCTCCTGAACGCCGCCGACGCCATGAGCGGCGCAGGAAAGATTACCCTCTCCAGCCGCGCCGCCTGGCAGCGCGGCGGCGTGATCCTGCAGTTCTGTGACAGCGGTTGCGGCATCCCCGAGGAGATCAGGGACAAGATCTTCGAGCCTTTTTTCACCACCAAGCCGCCGGGCAAGGGCACGGGACTGGGCCTGTCCATCGTCTACGGGGTCATCCAGCGCCACGGCGGCTCCATCCAGGCCTATTCGCCCCCGGAGGGCGGGACGACCTTCACTGTGACCCTGCCCCTGGAATCAGCGGAACCGGAGCCCGGCGCGGGGTTTGAAGAGTGAGCGGTAAGCAGTAGTCGCAGGCTTTAGCCTGCGCCAGCCGGATGGCTGGTGAAAATGGCTTTTTACCCTCCTATTGGGGAAGGTGGATGTTGAAATGACGCTCAAAAAACCGCTGGAGAAGCTGGCGCAGGCTAAAGCCTGCGGCTACAGGTGATCCATGGCTGACAAGGACACGATCCTGGTAGTGGACGACGAAGAGGTGCTGCGTCAGGGCTGCAGCCGGGTGCTGAAATTCGAAGGCTTCGAGGTCATTACCGCGGCCCACGGCCGGGAGGCCCTGGAGGTGCTGGCCGCACAAAAGGTGAACGTGGTCCTTTGCGACCTGAAGATGCCGGTGATGGGCGCCCTGGAGGTCCTCGAGGAGGCCGGCGGGCGCTACCCCGACATCCCGGTGATCATCATGACCGGGCTGGGAACCGTGGCCGATGCGGTGGAATGCATGAAGAAAGGGGCCTACGACTTCATCACCAAGCCCTTCGGCATCGAGCACCTGGCCCTGGTGGTGCGCCGGGCCCTGGAAAAGCAAAAATTGCAGGAGCAGACCCGGAGGCTGCAGGAGGCCCAGGCCCAGAATCTCTACAACCTGGCCCTGGAACAGAGCCGCATGCACACCATGGTCAATTGTATGGCCGACGGGGTGCTGGTGACCAACCGGGAGGGCGGAGGTGGTCCTGTGCAATACCACCCTCTTGCAACTCCTGGGTCTGTCGGCGGGGCTGCCCCAGCCGGGGCCCCTGGCGGCCTACATCGACGATGCCGCCCTGCACGAGGCCATCCGCCTCCTGCTGACTGAGGCGGCGGAAAATCCCGGCAAATTCATCTGCCCAGGAACTCTGCCAGAGCCGGGTGCACCTCCGGGCCCTGTCGGCGCCGTTCTCGGGGCCGGACCGTCAGGTCCTGGGCACGGTCACGGTGTTTCACGACATCACCAGTTTCAAAGAACTGGACGAGATGAAAAACGATTTTGTCCGCATGGTTTCCCATGAACTGCGGGCGCCGCTGGCGGCCATCAAGCAGCAGCATGCGGTGATCCTGGACGGTCTGGCCGGGGACTTGACCCCCAAGCAGAGAGAATTGCTTAGCCGGGCTCAGGGCAAGATCCAGGGGCTGCTGGACCTGATCAACGACCTGCTGGACATCGCCAAAATGGAGGCCGGCTGGGGCCAGATGGAGCAGGTGCCTCTGGAGTTGGGAGAATGCTGGCTGAATCGTGGAGCTGATGCGGGCCCGGGCCGAAACCACAGGTAAAATTGAGCCTGGAAGTCCCGGCGGACCTGCCTCCAGTCCTGGCCGACCGGCGCAGCATGGAGGAAGTATTTACCAACCTGGTGAGCAACGCCATCAATTACTCCCCCGACGGCGGCGAGGTCACGGTTG
This sequence comes from uncultured delta proteobacterium, assembly GCA_963701845.1. Classification (GTDB taxonomy): domain Bacteria; phylum Desulfobacterota; class Desulfobaccia; order Desulfobaccales; family 0-14-0-80-60-11; genus JAPLJC01. The sequence continues at coordinate 190,197 of CAVPBF010000008.1, forward strand.
CCGGCGTGTCCCACGGCGACTACCTGGAAGTCATGGTGCGAGACACCGGGCATCGGCATCGACCCGGAGGAGATCCCCAAAATTTTCGACAAATTTTACCGGGTCAAGATCCCAAAACCCGGCAGGTGATCGGCACCGGCCTGGGGCTCTCCCTGGTCAAGGGGCCAGGTGGAGGCCCACCGGGGCACGGTGGAAGTGGAGAGTGACATCGGGGCGGGGACCATTTTCCGGGTCAAGCTGCCCACCGTTGCCGGCGGCAAGGGTGGCATGCAGGAGAATGACCTCAACCGGCAAATCCTGGTGGTGGATGACGAAGAGGCGATTCGCAACGGCATCGCCCAGGTTTTGTCCCTCAAAACCTGGCGGTGGCCACGGCCGCCGGGGCGCACCCGGCGCTGGAGAGCTGGCCCGGCGCCCTTTGCCATGGTCCTGTTGGACATCAAGATGCCGGACATGGACGGGGTGGAGGTGCTGAAGCGACCTCCGCCGGGATTTCCCGGAAACCGAAGTCATCATGATCACCGGCTATCCCACCATCCAGGGGGCGGTGGAGTGCATCAAATTACGGGGCCCTGGACTACCTGGTAAAGCCGTTTCGCATCGATGAGCTGGAAGCAGTGGTGCAGAAGGCCCTGGACCACTTGGACCAGAAGGGCAAACGGCCCGCCGGCCGAGCCGGAGGGAGCCGGTGGGCTGGGTATCGGGTTTCATCATCGGCGACAGTCCCGGCCATGCAGGAAGGTCTTTGCCAAGGTCCGGCGGGCCGCGCCCAGCGACAGCACCGTGCTCCTGACCGGCGAGAGTCCGGCACCGGCAAAGAGCTGGTGGCCCGGGCCATCCACCTGCTCAGCCCCCGGCCGGGACAGGGAATTCGTGCCGGTGGACTGCTCGGCCCTGGTGGAGAGCCTGCTGGAAAGCGAACTCTTCGGCCACGTCAAGGGCTCCTTCACCGGGGCCCACCTGACCAAGCACGGCCTTTTTGAACTGGCCAACCACGGCACCTTTTTCTTCGACGAAATCAGCAACCTGAGCCACAACATCCAGGCCAAGCTCCTCCGGGTGATCCAGGAGCGGGAGTTCATGCAGGTGGGGAGCCAGAAGCGCATCAAGCTGGACATCCGCATCATCGCCTCCTCCAACCGGGACCTGAGCGAGGCCATTAAGAGCGGGCATTTTTCGGGAGGACCTTTTTTACCGCCTCAGCGTCATCCCCATCCATCTGCCGCCTTTGCGGGAGCGCACCGGCGACATTCCGCTCCTGGTGGAGCATTTTCTGCACAAGTATAGCCAGAAAGGCCAACCGGGAGGTCACCGGGATGTCCAGCCGGGGCCCTGAAAATGTTGAGCGAGCTATCGCCTGGCCGGGCAATGTCCGGGAACTGGAGCACACCATCGAGCGTATCATGATCCTGGAAGACGGCGAGCCATCATCCAGCCGGAGCATCTGCCCAGCTTCATTTCCCAGCGCCAGGGGGAGTTTCAGGTCTTCTCCGAGGAGGAGCACACGTCTGGAGGACCTGGAAAAACGCTACATTCAGTTCATCCTGCGCCGCACCAAGGGCCGCCGCCAGGACGCCGCCCGCATCCTGGGGATCAACCGCAAGACCCTGGGCCACAAGATCGAGAAATACCACCTTAAGTTGGACTGGTAGATTATCACCGGGTTGGCAGGATGACCTGGTCAGGGAAGGGCGGCCGTCTGGCCGCCGTTTTCATTTGCAGGAAGCTCACTAGGTCAACCATTTAAAAAGCGAGGCTTAAACCCTATTCTGTCATTCTGAACGGAGCTCAGCGGAGTGAAGAATCTCTCATTGGCAACAAAACAGCAGCATGAAGGCGGCAAAGCGCTGCCCTTCCCGCCTCTACTGACTACTGACTACCCGGCCAACTGCCTCTGCTGTGCTGGCAAATTCCCTCTCCTGGCCTTATCTTATCCACATGTGCAACCGGACCGCTCTACCCCCGAATCGCCCGGCCGCCAAGCGGCACAAATGCGGTACATTAGCGGCGCTTCGGCGGTCCCGGACCGCTAAGTCAGCGCCACTTCAGCGGACTAAAGTTAGTTAAATAAGGTACTTATACGCATCAAATTGCGGAATTTTTTCAGATGCCGGCACAAATTGGCCTCGGATGGCCTCTTTTTTCGACACGAAGTCCCCGCGAACCGGGACGGCTGGCCAGGAAAAGCTATGAATATTAGTTAGTTGAATGGTGTAAAAATTTGCTGGTCTCTAACTTACACCTGACATTGCCTTTTTCGCCGCCAGGCCCGCCCTGGCCGCCATTTCCGTTCCCTAAACAGTTTGGGAATGAGGGTAAATCGAGGCCGTGGGATGCGATTTACCCAAAGCTTCAGGGAATGGGATAGAAGTTTGAGATTAAACTCCACGGCCGCTTTATGGTTTGACAAGCATCCCGGCATTTTCTATTTTTAGGCCAGGGGAGGAGTATGATGGGTACCCAGAAACGTTGCCTCATTTCCCGGGAGGACATTGCCCGCCGGGTGCAGGAGTTGGCCGGAGAAATCAGCCGGGATTACCAGGGCCGGGACCTGGTGCTGGTGGGGGTTCTGAAGGGCGCCTTCATCTTTTTGGCCGATCTGGTGCGGGAACTCAGTTTTCCGGTGGAAATCGACTTTGTCCGTCTGGCCAGCTATGGCGGCGCCACCAGCCCCACCTGCGAAGTGCAGATCACCAAGGACGTGGAGCTCTCCCTGGAGGACCGGGATGTCCTGATCGTGGAAGATATCATGGACCTGGGCTTCACCCTGGATTTTTTAAAAAAGCATCTGGCCTCGCACCAGGCCCGATCGGTGAAGATCTGCGTCCTGGTGGATAAACGGGAGCGGCGCCAGGTCGAGGTGCCCCTGGATTACGTGGGCTTCGTGGTGGAAAAGGGCTTTCTGGTGGGCTACGGCCTGGATTGTGGTGAGCAAATGCGCACCCTACCGGAGATTTATGCGTTGGAGAAGGATTGAGGTATTTGGGAAAGGGTCTGGTGGGGCGGGCGTCCCGCCCGCCTACGGCAAGGCTCCCAGAGAGAATGGCGGACGGGACGCCCGCCCCACGAGAACCTAAATGACTGAAGAAGATCTGGTCAGTTATCGCAGGAGATTACCACATTGGCGGCTGACCGGATCGGTGTATTTCATCACCTGGCGCCTGGCGCCGACTCAGACCGAATTATCCTCTAAAGAACGTGCCGGAATCATGTCGGCTCTCCGCCACTTCGATGGTAGCCGCTATGATCTTTTTGCTGGCGTGGTCATGCACGATCATGTGCATGTGTTGATTAAACCCCTGCAAGAGAATCGCTTGCAAGACATCATTCATGCTTGGAAATCGTTCACGGCCCATAAATTTCGGCGAGAGTTCGGCAGGAAAGCGCCGGTATTGCAAGATGAATATTTTGACCGCATTGTTCGGGATGAGCGGGAACTTTCGGATAAAGCACAGTATATTCTCTATAATCCGTTGAAAACCTGGCCTGAGGTGGAAGATTATCCCTGGGTATGGGTTAAGCAGGAGTAATGCCCGTGGGGCGGGAGTCCCGCCCGCCGGCTGTAAGACCGCCGGAAAGAAAGGCGGGCGAGACGCCCGCCCCACCAGAAAACCCAAAATGACCCGTCCCAATTCAAGTCCTCCACGTTTCGCCGCCCTCGACCTGGGCAGTCTGACGGTGCGTCTGGCCATTGCCGAAAAGAGTGCCACCGGCGGCTGCCGCCTCCTGCTGCACCGGCGGGAGATCACCGGCCTGGCGCAGGGACTGGCCCAGACCGGATCCCTGGCCCCGGAGGGTTTGGACCCGACCTTCCGGGCTCTCCAGATTTTCGTTAAAGTGCTGGCCGATTATCGGGTCGAACGGTACCGGGCGGTGGCCACCCACGCGGTGCGGGCCGCTGGCAACGGCGCGGCCTTCCTGGAGCGGCTGCGCGTGGAGTTAGGTCTCAGTGTGGAAGTCCTGCCTCCCGAAGCAGAGGCCCGCCTCTCCCTCCGCGGGGTGCTCTCGGTCCTGGCCCCGGAATATCTTGAGACCCCGATCCTGGTCTTCGACGTGGGCGGCGGCAGCTCCGAATTCGCCCTGGTGCAGCCGGGGCGGGAGCCCAGGTTCGCCAGCCTGCCCCTGGGGGTCCTGACCCTGAGCCAGGCCCGGCCCTTGGGCGAGCCGCCGGCGCCGGAAAAAGTGGCCGCCCTGCACGCCGACCTGGCCGAGGAATTGGGTAGTTTCCGGGAGCAAACCTTCCCGGACCTTCCGGGCGAGGTCCGCGTCTGGTGGGCACCGCCGGTGCGGTGACCACCCTGGCGGCCATGCATTTGCGGCTCCGGCCTACGACCCTCTTAGGGTCAACAATCTGGTGCTGACCAGGGAGCAGGTGGCGGAACTGGCCAGGCTCATCGCCAGCCTGCCCGAGGCCGAACGGGCCCGTCTGCCCGGGATCGAGCCCGCCAAGGCCGGGGTCATGGTGGCCGGGGCCTTGATTATCCAGACCATCCTGGAGGTTTTCGGGCAGGACTCGCTGGTGGTCGTCGACGCCGGGCTGATGGAAGGGGTGTTGGCAAGTTTTGAGTCGCAAGATTGAAGTTTCGAGTTTCGAGTTTCGAGTTTTGAGTTTAAAATAACTGAATACCTTGATTTAAGAATTTCAGGAGTTAGGTTTTTTCAAAAAAAGCGGATTATTCCAGAGGCTCAAACCCCGAAAATCACGGGCTAAAACTAGAAACTCGAAACTAGAAACTCGAAACTCAAGGATGCACCATGACCCAAGACGCCATTCACTACGCCTATACCTTCGATGATGTGCTGCTCTGCCCGGGGCCTCGGCGGTGCTGCCCAGCGAGGCGGACCTCACCACCCGCCTGACCCGGCGCATCAGCCTCAATATTCCGCTGCTCAGTTCCGCCATGGACACGGTCACCAGGCGGACACCGCCATCTCTCTGGCCCGCCAGGGCGGCATCGGCATCCTGCACCGCAACATGACTCATCGAGGCCCAGGCCCTGGAGGTGGAAAAGGTCAAGAAATCGGAGTCCGGGATGATCATCGACCCGGTGACCATCGGGCCGGAGGCCCGCATCGCCGACGTCCTGCAGCTGATGGAGCGTTACCGCATCTCCGGGATTCCGGTGGTGGAGGGGCGCAAGCTGGTGGGCATCGTCACCAACCGGGACCTGCGCTTCGAAACCAACCTGAACCAGAAGGTCAAAGAGGTGATGACCAAGGACCACCTGGTCACCGCCCAGGTGGGCATCACCCTGGAGGAGTCCAAGGCCCTGCTGCATAAATACCGCATCGAAAAACTCCTGGTGGTGGATGAAGCGGGCAAGCTCACGGCCTCATCACCATCAAGGACATCGAGAAGATCCGCAAATATCCCCAGTCCTGCAAGGACGAATTCGGCCGCCTGCGGGTGGGGGCCGCCATCGGGGTAGGGCCCGGACCGGGAGGAGCGGGTCGAGCGCCCTGCTCAAGGCCGGGGTGGACGTCATCGTCATCGACACGGCCCACGGCCACTCCTACCGGGTGGTCGAGGCGGTGGAGGATACCAAGCGGAACTTCCCCCAGGTGGAGCTCATCGCCGGCAACGTCGCCACCGCCGAAGGGGCCCGGGACCTCATCAAGGCCGGGGTCGACGCGGTCAAGGTCGGGGTGGGGCCCGGCTCCATCTGCACCACCCGGGTGATCGCCGGGGTGGGCGTGCCCCAGCTCACCGCCATCATGGACTGCGCCAAGGTGGCCCGGGAGGCCGATATCCCGCTGGTGGCCGACGGCGGCATCAAGTACTCCGGAGACGTCACCAAGGCCCTGGCCGCCGGCGCCGACGTGGTGATGATCGGCAGCCTCTTCGCCGGCACCGAGAGAGTCCCCGGGGAGACCGTGATCTTCCAGGGCCGCAGCTACAAGATCTACCGGGGCATGGGGTCCGATGGAGGCCATGAAGGCCGGCAGCCGGGACCGCTACTGCCAGGAGGACGTGGACCTGGAATGCAAGCTGGTGCCCGAAGGCATCGTCGGCCGGGTGCCCTCCCGGGGCAAACTCTCGGACGTCGTCTACCAGCTCATGGGCGGCCTGCGCTCCGGCATGGGCTACGTGGGGGCCAAAACATCCGGGAACTCCAGGAAAAGGCCAAATTCGTGCGCATCAGCCCCGCCGGCCTCAAGGAATCCCACGTCCACGACGTCATCATCATGAAGGAAGCCCCGAATTATTGGGTGGATTAGGAGGAAGCTGACAGCAGTCAGCGGTCAGCTTTCAGCCAGAAAACATCGGGGCGAACCAGGGGTTCGCCCTTTGTTTTGTGGCATATTCATAGCAAGTCGTATTGGTAGCCGCAGGCTCCCTTCCTCATAAGCATTCACGAAATAATCCGGCTCACCAGGCAGGCCCGGCAGGTGCCGGAGCGGAAGCGGGCCACGTCCGAGAGCGACAAGACTCCCACCAGGTTTTGGGGCGAATCCTGATAAACCATCAGGCGCTGCACGTCCGAAAAGATCATGGTTTTGAGGGCTGCAACCACCGGGGCGCGGCAGTCGCAGGTCTGGACCGGAGAGGTCATGATGGCCGCGGCCCTGGTTTCGGCGGGCAGGCCGTGCTTATAGGCCAGGATCAGATCGGTCTTGGAGAGCACCCCCGCCGGCCGGCCGGTCGAGGTCTGGATGAGCACGGCCCCGAAGCGGTAGGTTGCCAGGCCCTCCATCACCGTCTGCAAGCTGTCGTCTTCCTGATGGGCATAAATTTCGGTGGTCATGACCTCGCGAATCCGCAATTGGTCCAGCAGGGGCTTTCCCGGACCGGACCGCGAGCGCCAGCTCCTCGCGCATTTATTACAGTAGCGGTAAAGGAGGCCAACGATATCCGGATAGGCCAGGACTCCGGCGGCCTGCCGGGAGCCGGGCTCGCGGACGTAGAGCCGGTGGACCCGGTTGGTCCGCATGGTGTCCAGGGCCAGATCCAGGGTATCCTGGGCCCGGCAAAAGAGAGGCGGCCCCATCATTACCGCCCCACACGTAGTGCTGAGGGGCAAGCCGGCATAATAGGCCCCCATCAGGTCGGTCTTGGAAACCACCCCCAGCCCGGCCAGCTGCGCATCTGTGATCAAGATGGCATTGACTTTGAATTTGATGGTGCCGCGAATGGCCTGCTCCAGGGAAGCCTGCTCCGGCAACCGGATCACCTGGCGGCGCATGGCTTCCTGCACCAGCAGGCCCTTCAGCACCTCCTGATAATCGATGATGGGCATAAGTTAGTGGCCAGTGATCAGTGATCAGTAAACCAACAAAACGTAAGGTGGCGGCGGGCGAGACGCCCGCTCCAGGAATATCAGCCGGCGAGCTTTTCCAGGAGGTGGTCAAACACCCGGGAAATATAGACGATGCCCACAATCTTGCCACCTTCCAGGACCGGCAAGCGCCGCACGTGCTTTTTGATCATGATATCAATGATCAGGAGCAAATGGGTCTCCGGGGTGATGGTAATGACCTCGGTGGTCATAATATCTCCCACCAGCACCGCTTGGGCGCGCCGGCAGGCGGCTTCCAGGATGCCGGAGACTTCCAGGTCCTCCATTTCCCCCCAGATATGAATATGTTTGGGGCGCAAGAGCAGGAAAATATCATAAATTGAGAGCATGCCGACCAGGGTCCGGGAGGCGTCGGTCACCATTAATCCAAAGACCTTCTGCCCGGACACGCGGCCGGCGCGTTCGAAAATCTGCACGGCCTCGGCAATGGACATCTCCGGCCGCAGGGTCTGAAAACAGTCATCCATCACGTCGCGGGCGGTTAGACTCATGGGCGGTCTCCCGGCGAAAGAGGAATTTTATGTAGTATATAACTTAGCCAGGCAGGGAGAAAAAACAAGGGAGGGGCGTCGTGAGGGCCTCCCTTTTATTTTTATGTAGCCGCAGGCTTCAGCCTGTTTCGACGCCGGCGAGACGCCCTAAGTTTTTTTTATTGATTGTCTATCGGAAGGATTATAATCTAGACAAAAATGAATATTCGTTTCTATCTTGACCCAGGGACCGGCGAGCCCCATATCTATAACCATTGGGTTAATGAGAGCGAAGTCGAAGAGGTATTGAAAGGAGCCAATGAGGATCGGCCGGGCAGGGAAGGTTCAAGAATAACCATCGGCCAGACTTTATCAGGTCGTTATTTGAGGGTAGTTTATTTTCCTGACCCTCAGCCAAACAGTGTGTTTGTTATTACTGCTTATGAGTTGAAAGGAAAACCTCTGGCTGCCTTCCGCAGGCGGCGTCATAGGAAGAAATGATGAAAAAGCAGAGCAAGTTTCCCCCAGGATGGGATGAAGAAAGGGTTCATCGGGTTTTATCCCATTATGAGGAACAGACGGAGGAAGAGGCTGTGGCTGAGGATGAGGCCGCTTTTGAACAGTCTCAAACCGTCATGGAGGTGCCTTTGGAATTGGTGCCGGTGGTGCGGGAACTGATTGCCAAGCATCGCAGCAAGACTAAGAGGCCGGCGCCTCTATAATGGCGCAGGCTAAGGCCTGCGGCTGCATTTTTCCGAACAAAAAAGGAGGGCCAGTGGCCCTCCTTTTTTGTGCATTTCCGTTCAGGGCGACCTACCGGGTCGCCCTACATAGTTTTATGCTTTTAAGCCGCCTGCTTTTTCAGCCATTCGGCCCGGAGTTCGGGTTTCATCGGACTGGGACCCAGTTTATAGGCCCGCTCCACCATCTCTCGGGCGATGGCGGCAAAGCGCGGCCCTTCCGAGGAGGACAGGTTGAACATCTCGACCCGCTCGGGCTCCATACCCATGGCCTCGAAGTCCTTCTTCACCTTGGTGACCCGTTTCCTGGCCCGAATGTTGCCCATGAGATAGTGGCATTCACCCTCCAGGCAGCCCACCACCACGACGACATCCGCCCCGGCCTCAAAGGCCTTGAGCAGGTGGAGGATATCCACCCGCCCGGTGCAGGGCATTAGGATGAGTTTGAGATCCGGGGGGTATTGCAGTCGCATCGAACCTGCCAGGTCCGCAGCGCTGTAACCTCAGAAGCGGCAGCAAAAGCCGATGATTTTGGGAGACCACGCAGCAGTCATGCCTTCTCCTTTCTTAGCCCGCAGCCAGAGCCTCTTCCTGGGCAATGATCTGGGAGTCAGTGAAATTTTTCAGTTGGATGGCCTTGGCCGGGCATTCGCAGACGCAGACGCCGCAACCCTGGCATTTGGCCGGATCAATGTAGGCCGCGTCGATGGTGTAATCAATCACCGGCACATTGAAGGGGCAGGTGCGCACGCAGGTGAGGCAGACGGCGCATTTGTCCGGGTCCACCACCGCCACGATGCCGCCCACTTGCACGACGCTCTTGGCCAGGAAGGTGGCGGCCCGGCCGGCGGCCGCCTTGGCCTGGGCGATGGTCTCATCGATGGGCTTGGGATAATGGGCCAGGCCCGCCAGGAAGAGGCCGTCGGAGGGCAGATCCACCGGGCGCAACTTGGCGTGGGCCTCGTTGAGGAAGCCCTCGGCGTTCCGGGGCACTTTGAAGATTTCGCCGATGTCCTCCACCGGGTTGGGCAGTATCGCGGAGGCCAGGGTCAGGAAGTCGGGTTTCAGGACCACCGGCCGATCCAGGATGACATCGCTGATGGTCACTTGGAGCTGGCCGTCGGCCGTCTGTTCCACCTGAGGCTTGCTGTCCAGATCGTAGCGGATGAACATGACGCCCAGTTCCCGGGCCTTTTTATAGAGCAGTTCCCGGTCCCCGTAAGTGCGCAGATCCCGGTAGAGGATGAAGACATCCAGATCGGGGTTGAGCTCTTTGAGTTCGATGGCGGCTTCCACCGAATGGGTGCAGCACAGGCGGCTGCAGTAAGGGCGCTCGGGTTCCCGGGAGCCGACGCACTGGATGAAGACGGCCGTCTGGGCCTCCTTAATCTTGGGGTCCTTGGCGGCGATGAGTCGGTCGAATTCCAGCGAGGTGTAGACCTCGGGGTTTTGGCCGTAGAGGTACTCTTCGGGTTTCAGGCCGTAACCGCCCGTGGCCATGATGGTGGCGCCGTGATCCAACTGCCGCTCACCTGCAGGGGTCTGGACCAGGGAGGAGAAGTTGCCGATAAAGCCGCTGGTGTCTTTGACGGCGGAGTTGAACATGATCTCGATGCCGGAGTGCTTCTCCACCTTGGTGATCAGGTCTTCCAGATAGCCCCGATAGTCATAGCCCCGGGCACTGGTCACCAGGTTCCAGGCCTGACCGCCCAATTTATCCCCCTTTTCCACCAGGTAGGCCTGAAAGCCCATGTCGGCGATGGATAGGGCCGCTTCCATGCCGGCGACCCCGCCGCCAATGACCAGGGCGGCTTTGGTTACCGGAAAGGCCTGCTTGTGCAAGGGTTCCAACTGCACCACCCGGGCCACGACCCCCCGGATCAGGTCCTTGGCTTTTTCCAGGGCCTTTTCCGGCTCGTGCATATGCACCCAGGAGTCCTGGTCCCGGATGTTGGCCATCTCGAAGAGGTAGGGGTTGAGGCCCGCCTCCCGGACGGTCTCCTGGAACATGGGCATATGGGTCCGGGGGCTGCAAGAGGCCACCACCACCCGGTTGAGATTATGCTCCTTGATGAAATTCAGAATTTTGCCCTGGGTGTCAGTGGAACAGGTGAACAGGTTCTGGTCGGCCACCGTCACCCCCGGCAGGGTGGCCACGTATTCGGTGAGGAGCCGGGACGTTGATGACGCCGCCGATGTTGATGCCGCAGTTGCAGACGAAGACGCCGACGCGGGGCTCCTGGCCTTCGACGTCCCGCTCCGGCGGCAGCTCTTTGACCTGCAGCTCGGTGCCCCGGGCCGCGGCCAGCAGTTCGCCGGCGGCGGCGGCGGCAGCCGAGGCCTCCATCACCGACTGGGGGATATCCTTGGGACCTTGGAAGGCCCCGCAGACAAAGATCCCCGGTTGGTTGGTGGTCACCGGCGCAAAAGGCGAGACTCCAGGCAAAGCGGGTTTCCGGCGTGATTGCAACTCCCAGGTTTTCGGCCAGTTTCAAGGTCGTGGGGGAGACTTCCAGGCCGCAGGAGAGCACCACCAGATGGAATTCTTCCACCTTGATGGTCGCCGTCTTCAGACATATAGCGGATGTGGATATTGCCGGTCTCGGGATCGGGGTCGATGGCTGTGGATCCGGGAGCGGATAAAGCGGACGCCGCTTTCCTGTTCGGCCCGCCAGTAATACTTCTCGAAATCCTTCCCATGGGTGCGCATGTCCATGAAGAAGATGGTGGTGTCCAGGGTGTAGGTCTTGCAATGCTCCTTGGCGATGACCGCCTGCTTGATGGCGTACATGCAGCACACCGAAGAGCAATAAGGATTGGTTTTTTCATCCCGGGAGCCCACGCATTGCAGCCAGGCGATCTTGGTGGGTTCATCCCGGTCGTAGGGGCGCATGACATGCCCCTGGAACGGCCCCGTGGCGCTCAAGATGCGCTCGAATTCCATGCTGCTGACGATATTGGGGGATTCGCTGTATTCATAACCGGGCAGGCGACGCGGATCGAAGAGGGTGAAGCCCGGGGCCAAAACCACCGCGCCCACCTCCAACTCGCGCTCCTTCGCCTCATCGTCATACTTGACGGCCTTGGCCAGGCAGACTTTCTCGCACAGCCCGCAGCCGATGCAGACGTCGCGGTCGATGGCGTAGGCCAGGGGCACCGCCTGGGGATATCTGATGTAGGTGGCCGCCCGGCGATCCAGACCATAATTGAACTCATTAACCGCCTTCACCGGGCACGTCTGGCGGCAGACGCCGCAGCCGGTACACTTCTTTAAATCGATATAACGGGGATAATTTTTGATAACGGCCCTGAAATTTCCCGCTTCCCCGGTAAGGGACTCCAGCTCCGAATTGGTAATGGTTTCAATATCGATGTGCCGGGCCACCTCCACCAGCTTGGGGGAGACAATGCACATGGAACAGTCGTTGGTGGGAAAGGTCTTGTCCAACTGGGACATGGTGCCGCCGATGGTAGGGGAGCGATCCACCAGGTAGACCTTGAAGCCGGCATTGGCCAGGTCCAGGGAGGCCTGCATGCCGGCGATCCCGCCGCCCAATACCAAGGCAGCCCCGACTTTTTTATCGTTTTGCTGCGTCATGAGTTCTTCCTCTTCCAATGATTTGAATCGCCAGCCTGGCGGGCTCATTCCCGCTCAAAGGGGTTAGGCCGCCATGAGGCCAAATTTGGGACTGTGGCCCTCATGCCCCAAGATGTTCACCAGGGAAATTTTCTCCAGGTCGTTCAAGCGCAAGGAGATGGTGTAGATGGGCAGGCCGGTCGCCGTCGGCGATCTGCCGCACGGTCCGAGGCTCGGCTTGCAAGGCTGCATAGATCAGGCCCCGATGGTATTCCTGTTCGGCGGAAGACTTCAATAACTTCTCGTAAGCCGCGGGGTCCAGTTTTTCATGGTAGACATTTTCCCGCTCGGTGAGTTGACGCTGCATGCCCAGAAGCCATCTGAGATCGGCATTGTCGATGGCCCGGCTCACTGCCGCCAGTGGCAGCGCCATCTGGTCGCGGTCCAGGGGGCCCAATTCCCGCAGGAGCTCAGTGAGCTCGGTGACATACTCGGCAAATTGCTGACCCTCGGTGGCGCTGACCCAGCGGACCTGCAGACGATCCTGGCCGATACCCGAGATCTCCAACAAATAGCGCACCAGTTCCATTCTCTTGGCCGCGTAGATATTACCTTCCAGGTAATGGCAGTCGCCCGATGTGTCAGCCAAAGACAAAGACTCCGTCATAATCTTTTTGCAAGGCTTTCATGACATACATGGGGTCAACCCGGCCGGTGCACATGGTGCGCATAATGCGCAGGTTGGCAGGGTACTGAAACCGGGCGATCCCGGCGGTATCGGCCCCGGCATAGGCGCACCAGTTACAGAGAAAGCCCATGATTTTCGGCTCGAATTCTTTACTCATCAACCGACTCCTTTATGATTTTTCTGGGCTCCAGCTAAGCAGCCATACGAATGTAGGCCAGAATCTGCTTATCCCGGAAATGGGCCATATCGATGGCCCGCTGGGGGCAACCGGCGGCGCAGATACCGCAGCCTTTGCACAAGGCGGAGATGTTTTCCGCCCGCCAGCCTTTGCCCGGTACCTCCACCAGCTTGATGGCCCCAAAGGGACAGCTGGCTTCGCACAGGCCGCAGCCGATGCACTTGGACTGGTCCACCATGGAGACGATGGGCTCCACCTCCACCTGCTCCTGGGCCAGGACGGTGGCGGCCCGGCTCGCCGCGGCCTTGGCCTGGGCGATGGACTCGTCAATGGGCTTGGGATAATGGGCCAGACCGGCTAAAAAGAGGCCGTCGGTGGCGAAATCCACCGGCCGCAGCTTGGCATGCGCCTCGGCAAAGAACCCCTCGGCGTTGCGGGAGACCTTGAACAGTTCCCCCAACTCTTCGGTGGGATTGGGCAGCACCGCCGCGGCCAGGGTCAGCACATCGGGCTGGAGGACCACCGGGAGACCCAGGATGGCATCGGTGACGGTCAGCGAAAGCCCGCCGTCGGCCGTCTGTTCCACCTTAGGCTTGCTGTCCAGATCGAAGCGGATGAAGATGACCCCTTGTTCCCGGGCCTCTTTATAGAGCAGTTCCTTCTCTCCGTAAGTGCGCAGATCCCGATAGAGGACGAAGACATCCATCTCGGGATTCAGCTTTTTCAAAGCCAGGGCGCTCTCTACGGAATGGGTGCAGCAGACCCGGCTGCAGTAAGGCCGCTGGGGTTCCCGGGAGCCGACGCACTGAATGAACACGGCCTGCCGGGCGCCGGTCACCTTGGCGTCTTGAGCACTGATGAGCTTATCGAGCTCAAAGGACGTCATGACGTTGGGGTTGGCGCCGTACAGGTACTCTTCCGGTTTGTAGGGCTGACCGCCGGTGGCCAGAATGGTCACCCCATGTTCGAGCCGCCGTTCGCCCTGCGGGGTCGCCACCGTGGTGACGAAATTGCCGATGAACCCGCTGGGGTCCTGGACGGTGGATTTGAACATGATCTCGATGTTGGCGTGATTCTCCACCTTCTGGATCAGGCCATCCAGGTAGCCTTGATAGTCATGACCCCGGGTGCTGACCACCAGGTTCCGGGCCTGGCCGCCCAGTTGGTCACCCTTCTCCACCAGAAAGGCCTTAAAGCCCATATCGGCGATGGACAGGGCTGATTCCATCCCGGCGACGCCGCCGCCGACCACCAGGGCGGCCTTGGTTACCGGGAAGGACATTTTCTCGAGAGGCTCCAGCAGGGTCACCCGGGCCACGGCCATCTGCACCAGTTCCTTGGCCTTTTCCAGGGCCTTTTCCGGTTCATTCATATGCACCCAGGAGTCCTGGTCCCGGATGTTGGCCATGTCGAAGAGATAGGGATTGAGCCCGGCCTGCTGCAGGGTTTCCATGAACAGCGGCGCGTGGGTGCGGGGGCTGCACGAGGCCACCACCACCCGGTTGAGTTTGTTCTCTTTGATGGCCGCCAGGATCTTGTCCTGGGTGTCGGCCGAGCAGGTGAAGAGGTTCTGGTCGGCCAGAACCACGCCCGGCAGGGTGGCCACGAATTCGGTAAGTTTCGGGACGTTGATGACCCCGCCGATATTAATGCCGCAGTTGCAGACAAAGACGCCCACCCGGGGTTCCTGGCCGGTGACGTCGATTTCCGGCGGCAACTGGGGCACCTTGATGGCGGTGCCCCGGGCGGCGTTCAGGAGTTCGCCCGCGGCCGCGGCGGCCGCCGAGGCCTCCATGACCGATTGGGGGATGTCCTTGGGGGCCTGAAAGGCGCCGCAGACATACACCCCGGGTTTATTGGTGTTGACCGGGGCAAAGACTGAAGTAGTGGCAAAACGGGTTTCAGGCTTGGTGTCGATCCCCAGGTCATGCGCCAGCCGCAGGGCGTCGGGCGAGGCTTCCAGGCCCACCGACAGGACCACCATGTCGAACTCTTCCACCTTCAGTTCGCCGTTTTCCGACAGGTAGCGGATGGCCAGGTTGCTGGTGCCGGGGACCTCGTCGATGGTGTGCACCCGGGAGCGCAGGAAGCGGACGCCGTGTTCCTCCTCGGCCCGCCAGTAATATTTTTCGAAGTCCTTGCCGTGGGTGCGCATGTCCATGAAGAAGATGGCGGCATCCAGGGGTTCGGCGCTGTGCTCCTTGGCGATGACCGCCTGCTTGATGGCGTACATGCAGCAGACCGCGGAACAGTAACTGTTGTCGCAGTGGTGCAGATCCCGGGAGCCCACGCATTGGAGCCAGGCGATTTTCTTGGGCTCGGCGTGGTCCGAGGGCCGGATCAGGTGGCCGGCAAACGGGCCGGAGGCGCTCAGAATGCGTTCGAACTCTATGCCGGTGACGACGTTGGGAAAATTGGCATAGTGATAGGCGCTGTACTTCGTGGGATCAAAGGGCTTGAATCCCGGCGACAGGATCAGGGCCCCGACGTTGAGCTGTTGGGCTGCGGGCTTCATGCTGTGGTTGATAGCCCCGGCCTGGCACGCCGCCACGCACTGCATGCACTCGGAACAGATGCCGCAGTTGAGGCAGCGGGAGGCCTCCGCCTCCGCTTCGGCCTGGGTGTACCCCTTGGCAATTTCATCAAAACACTGGCAGCTGACTTCCGGGGGCAGCGTCGCCATTTCCACCCGGGGAGCCCCTTCTTCATCTTTGGGCAGGTCCCGCCAGCGCTTGTGGGCCTCCTTGCCCTCCTGACGGCCTTCCTTCATATCGATGCCGCGCAGGTAACGGTCGATGGATTCCGCGGCTTCGATGCCGCCGCCCACCGCTTCGATGGCGATCCAGGGACCCGTGTGGACGTCGCCGGCAGCAAAGACTCCCGGCTTGGAGGTCTGATAGGTGACTTCATCGACTTCGATGGTGCCCCATTTGGACAACTTGATGCCGGAATCTTCCAGGAAGGAAAGATTGGCCTTCTGGCCGATGGCCGGGACCACCATGTCCACGTCCAGGATATATTCGGAACCGGGAACGGGCACGGGAGAGCGGCGTCCGGAGGCATCCGGCTCGCCCAACTCCATGCGCTGCACCTTCAGCCCGGCCACTTTGCCGTTTTTGACCACGACTTCCACCGGGGCCGCCAGGTATTCCAGCTGTACCCCTTCGCAGTAGGCCTGCTCGATTTCATGGGCATGGGCCGGCATCTCGTCCCGGGAGCGGCGATAGACGATGGTCACCTCAGAACCCAGGCGCCGGGCGGTGCAAGCCACGTCCATGGCCACGTTGCCGCCGCCGATGACCGCGAGTTTCTTGCCCACCGGCTGGGGTTCGCCCAGGGCCTGACGGCGCAGAAAATCCACCCCCTGGACCACGCCGGCGGCATCTTCCCCGGGGACGTTCATCTTGCTGCCCACATGACAGCCCACCCCCAGGAAGATGGCTTTGTAGCCCTGCTTCTTCAAATCATGCAGGGTGAAATCCCGCCCCATGGCGGTGTTGGTCTTCAGTTCGACCCCCAGGCGCAGGATATTGTCGATCTCCTGGTCCAGGATATTTTTCGGGAGGCGATAATCCGGGATACCCACCCGCAACATGCCGCCGGCCTTGGGCAGGGATTCGAACACGGTGGACCGGTAGCCCCGCAGGGCCAGATGATAGGCGCAGGTCATGCCGGCCGGGCCGCCGCCCACGATGGCCACTTTCTCACCCCGAGGCTCGGCCTGGGGCAAGGGGATATCTTCGACGTTGACGGTATCGGCGGCGTAAGCGCTTCAAACTGCAGATGGCCACCGGCTGGTCCAACTCTTGGCGGCGGCATTTGGCCTCGCAGGGATGGGGGCAGACCCGGCCCAAGACCCCGGGCAGCGGCAGCCGTTCCATGATCAGTTTCAAGGCTTCCGCAGGCTTGCCGGCCTTGATCAGCTGGACATAGCCCTGGACCTGAATTTCCGCGGGGCAGGTAACGGCGCAGGGGGCCCGGTCCAGCTTCTTGATGGCAAAGGTGGAAGGAATGGCCTGGGGATAAAGCCGGTAAATGGCCTTGCTGTCCGCCAGCCCCAGGTTGAACTCGTCGGGCACCCCCACCGGGCAGACCTTGGCGCAGTCGCCGCAGCCGGTGCACTTGGCGGGGTCCACGTAGCGTGGCTCTTCTTCCACGGTTACCGTGAAGTTCCCCGGTTCGCCGGCAATGGCCTTCACTTCGGACAGGGTGTGAATCTGGATGTTCAGGTGCCGGCCGCATTCCACCAACTTGGGGGAAATGATGCACATGGAGCAGTCATTGGTGGGGAAGGTCTTGTCCAACTGGGCCATGACCCCGCCGATGGCCGACTTCTTTTCCACCAGATGTACGTAAAAACCAGAATTAGCCAGGTCCAGGGCCGCCTGCACCCCGGCGATCCCGGCTCCCACCACCATTACTTGACCTACTGGACCTCGTGCTTTGGCTGCCATATTATTACCTTCCATCAAGTTTATATACGTAATTTTGTTAATATTTTGTGAAATTACCCACTAGTTCATATTAAAAAATAATGCCCCGGTTGTCAAGAAAGATTGCACCAGGGTAAAGGGCACCGTGGTACCGTTTTTTTGCCGGACCGGCCTTGACCGCTCCGGAGAAATGGTTAATTATTTCTTATAAATAAAGTCGACGGCACCAGAAATTTTGATACCTGTTAATTTTCTCCTGGAGTTTCACTTAGCAGATGTTGCGTGCGTCCTGCACTATTTTAACATTAAGGACGTCTTTGAAGGGTAAAGAATGTGGGGAAGCAGGATATTCAAGTGCCTGATCATTTTTTTGGCCGGGTTAGCAGCAATGGCCTTCCTCCCCGGCCAGAATGCCGCCAGAGATTTCACCATACCGGCCAGCGCCGAGCCGATCCCCGAACTTTCGCTCAACGAGAAAATCGTGCGTATCCCTCTGGAGCCCCAGGCCTCCGGAGAACCGCCGCTCTCGCTGGAAGCGACTCTTTTCCGGCCGGACGGGGCCGGCCCCTTCCCCCTCCTGGTTTTGAGTCACGGCACCCCGAGGAATGCGCCGCAACGACTGGAGCGCCAGCGCTTCGAGGTGCAAAGTTGGATCTTTGTGCGAATGGGCTTTGCCGTCATTATCCCCATGCGCCGCGGTTACGGCCACTCGGAAGGGAGTTACGCCGAAGAAGAAGGTGATTGTGAACAGGCCAGATATTATGAGGCCGGCATGGCCTCGGCCGCGGATCTGCTGGCCACGGTGCATTTTATGCAGACCCAACCCTATATTGATGGGCGCCGGATAGTGCTGGCGGGCCATTCTTCCGGCGGCTTCGCCTCCCTGGCCCTGGCCAGCCTGGGATTTAACGGCCTGGCCGGGGTGATCAGTTTCTCCGGCGGACGTGGTTCCAAGGCCGACCAGGTCTGTGACCCGGCGGCCTTGATTGACGCCTTCGCCAGGTTCGGCCGCACCTGCCGGGTGCCCACCCTCTGGATTTACTCGGAAAACGATACCTATTTCCCCCCGGCCCTGGTGCAGCGGCTCGACCAGGCCTTTGTAAGCGCCGGCGGATCGGCCCAACTGGTAATGGTGCGCCCTTTTTTGGCGGAAGGCCATTTTTTCTTCTCCGATGTCCGGGGCTTGGACTTATGGCCCGAGACCGTCAGGTCCTTCCTGAAGCGGCTGGGGATTCGCGGCCGGCCAAGCAGCCGGCACTGATGGAGGTGCGCCCGGCCCGGCTATAACTTATTAGAGAGGATGATAATCATGACCATTCAAGACGATCTGGCGGAAATCCAGGCCTTCTGCGACATCCTGGGCCTGAGCGAGGCACCCCTGGGGATGTATTACAGTTCCAAGGAGCCCGCCGCGGCCCTGTCGCCGCAGCCGGCCATCCTGCCCACCGCGGCCATGGAGGCGGCCGGCGAGGTGGATTGGGAGGCGACCTTCGCCAACTTCGCCTGCGTCATCGGGGTGCTCTGGCGGGCCCGCAAATCGGGCAAGCCGGCCTGCTTCGACCAGGCTCGCTTCGGCTGCCTGGGGGGCGCCTTCTACCTGGGGTTCAATAAGCCCCAACTGGAGTTCATCACCCATTACGTCTCCACCGGACAGCCCGGGGTGATGGAGGGCGAATGCTACCTGGATTCGCCCGCGACGGTGCGCCGGTTCTTTGAGGCCCTCGACCCCCGGCCGGCCCCGGAGCAATTCTGCGTCTTCCAGCAACTGAGCAAATTTACGCCGGACGAAAAACCCGAGGTGGTGATCTTCTTCGCCCGGGCCGAAACCATCTCCGGCCTCAACCAGTTGGCCACCTTCGTCACCAACGACTTCGAGGCCGTGCAATCGCCCTTCGGCGCCGGCTGCTCCAACCTCGTCGCCTGGCCCCTGAAATACCTGGAGCGGGGCCAGCTCAAGGCGGTCCTGGGCGGCTGGGACCCCTCGGACCGCAAGTTCCTCAAACCCGATGAGATCACCTTCGCGGTGCCCTACGAGATGTTCGAGCGCATGGTGCAGCGTTGGCGGGACTCCTTCCTCACCAAGGAAGCCTGGAAAACGGTGCGCAAGAAGATCGAGTTGAGCCGCAAGGCCTGGAAGGAGCAAGAGAGAAGTGGTCAGTGATCAGTGATCAGTGGTCAGTAAATGGAAGAGGAGGGGAGGGCCGGGGGAGCGCCCCGGCCGCTTTGAGATTCCGGCTCGGCACCGTCTGCTGCCGCCGGCTCAGCGGCAAAGCGGATGCGCTCGCCCAGGCCGACGGTCACCAGCGTCTCATTGGTGCGGTTCACCAACCGCCTAAGCCAGTTGGCGGCGGTGTGCAGCCGGCAATCTTCCCGGCATTCCTTGAGGACCAGGCCGGTGGCCTGCATTTCAAAAGGCGCCAGCAGGTCTTCCGGCCGAATCAGCTTGAGGCAATCCCACCACACCGTATCCGGCGCCTGGAGTTCCTCCCGGCTGGTAATGGACCGCAGACAGGCGAAGGTGATCTCCCGGGGACCCGACATCAGGAGCTCGGCGATACGCTGCCGCCTGGCCGGCGGCTCCAGACGCCGGATATTGATGGCATAAGCCGGGCACTGGGAGGCGCAGAAACCGCAGGCGATGCAGGTTTCCTCGGGAAACACCGCATAATTTTCCATATGCGGCACCAAAAAGGGGCAGCAGCGCACGCAGGTGAGGCAACGGATGCACTTGCGGTCGATGATTTCGGCCCCCCGGCCGCAGTGGAGGCAGCGCCGGGCCTCGAACAGGGCGTCCCTTTCCTCATAGACCAGTTCGGCGCTGTCGAAATCCTGCAGCCGCTCGCTCACGGGGCGCTCCTTGAGGGGCCGGCTGGGGACGCAACAGATCTGGGAGGCCTGCTGCTGCGGAAATCTGGCCACCGGCCGGGGACATTCGTCCGGGAAGGTCTGTTGCCGGCCGGTGCGCAGGAAATGGTCCATAGCCGCGGCGGCGCGGCGGCCGCTGGCCGCGGCGGCCACCGCCAGGGTGGGACCGGTGAAGATCTCCCCGGCCAGAAACAGCCCGGAGGCAAAGACGCCGGGAAGGGAGGTGGCCATACTGGGCTGGTCCACCTGGATCCGGCCGCCTGCCAACGCCAGGTTATCCTGCCGGGCGGCCTCCAGCTCCGCCTCCTGGCCGATGGCAAAAATCACCGTATCCGCGGGCAAGCGCTGGAATTTGCTCTCATCGTAGGTCGGAGCAAACCGGCCAAACTCGTCGAAGATGGAAGTACAGGCCATCAAGTCGATGGCCCGGACCCGGCCGCCCTCGGCCTGCACCACCTTGGGGGCCCATTGATAGATGAGGTCGATGACCTCGTCCTTGGTCCGTTCGGTCTCCACCGGAGAGGCGAACAACTGGTGGGGCGCCTCCAGGCAGATCATCAGGACTTCCGGGGCCCCCAGGCGTTTCACGGCCCGGGCCGCATCCATGGCCACGTTACCGCAGCCCACGATCAAAACTTTCTCCCCCAGCGGCGGGGGTTGGCCCTGGGCCACCTGGCGCAGAAAGGGCAGGGCCAGATAAACCCCGGCCGCATCCATGCCGGGGACCGGCAGGCCGCGGCCTTTTTGTAAGCCGATGGCCAGCAGCACGGCCGCGTAACCCTGTGCTTTCAAGTCCCGCAGGGAAAAATCCCGGCCCCAGGCCTGACCGGTGCGGAACTGGGCGCCCAGGGCCTCCAATTCGTGCAAATCCTCCCAGACTATGGCCTTGGGCAGCCGGAACTTGGGCACCACATGCATGGGCATGCCCCCCGGCTCGGATTCCCGCTCCAGGAGGGTGACGGGATAACCCTGGAGCAGCAGGTCCCGGGCCGCGGCCAAACCGGCCGGGCCGCTGCCGACAATGGCCACTTTCTGCGGCCGGGTCAAGTCAGCTCGGCGATAATGGCGGCGCCGGTATTCCCGGGTGTGGTCCATCACGAAGCGCTTCAGGGCTCGAATGGCCAGAGGGCCTTCGACGTATTGCCGCCGGCAGGCATCCTCACACGGATGGGCGCAGATATAGGCGCAGACGGAGGCGATCACATTATTAGCCTTGATCACTTCCAGGGCCTCTTCATAGCGGCCCTGGAAAATGAGGCCGACATAGCGTCTGGCGTCGGTGCCCACCGGACAGGCGGCAGTGCAAGGCGGCAGCACTTCTTCCCGGCTCTTGAATTCCATCATTATCTTTCTTTGCATGGGGAAATGTTCAGACAATTATTTTATATATCACAGCTTAGGTCTGATTTAGACATTATATATGGGCCAGGAGATTAACTGGAATAGTGGCGCCGGCCTCCGGCCGGTGAATCTTGAGGTTAAGGCCCGGGGGACGTCCCGGCCCGGCACTCTCAGACGCACTCTCCAGATCAGGCCCCCATAAAGGTCTGCTTGCCCGGATTCGCACCTGCCACCCGGGGTTTATCCCTGAAATCCCCATATTCCCTCTCTTGGTACCTTGGTTGACCTTTAAGTTGCCAGTACTTAACCTTATCCCAAAAATCCCATCAGGACGACTTTGAGGGGATGGCCGTCGTAGGCGGACCCAAATGGATTGAACCGATCATGAAGCTTTTTGCACCCCTGATGCAAGGGGAGGTCAAAATCTTTTCCGGCGAGCAGCTCTCCAAAGCCTGGGAGTGGATTAGAGGGTAAATCTATTGGGCAGGCGGTCTAAGGCGGTTACGTGACTCCCAGCGGCTGGTCCGCACGGAGAACAAGGTGGAAAAAAAATCAGCTCTGAATCCCCTTTTTCTGGCGTTTCTCGCCGTTTTGGTGGGAATCGTCGGCGGGTTTGGGGCCGTTGCCTTCCGGGGTCTCATAGCTTTCTTTCATAACCTGCTCTTTCTGTGGAAGGTTTCGCTGGTCTATGAGGCAAACATCCATACACCCCCGAGTCCCTGGGGACCTGTGGTTATTCTGGTGCCAGTCCTTGGTGCGGCGGGTGTAGCTTTCCTGGTTACGAAGTTTGCCCCTGAGGCCAAAGGGCATGGTGTTCCGGAGGTCATGGATGCGATCTATTATAACCGGGGCATTATCAGGCCAGTAGTGGGCGTCGTTAAATCTTTGGCCTCGGGGCTTTCAATCGGCAGTGGAGGTTCGGTCGGACGTGAAGGTCCGATCATTCAGATCGGCTCTTCTTTCGGCTCAACCCTCGGCCAATATTTACCCATGGCAACCTGGCAACGCATTACTCTGATCGCGGCCGGAAGTGGAGCCGGGATCGCGGCAACTTTCAATACCCCCATCGGCGGATTGCTTTTCGCCATGGAGATCATGCTTCATGAGATCAGCGTCAGGACCATGGTTCCGGTGGCAATTGCCACGGCCACAGCTACCTATATCGGCCGGGTTTTCTTTGGCGACTACCCGGCCTTTCCCATCCCGGACATCCAGACCACCGCCTTCCATCTGCTAAATCCGCTACTGATCGTGTCTTTTTTAGGGGTCGGCATCATCACTGGAGTGGCTTCCGCAATTTATATCCGCTCGATTTATTTTCTTGAAGATGTTTTCGACAAGAAAATCCCAGGGAATTACTACACCCGCCATATGTTTGGCATGCTCCTGGTCGGCGTTATGATGTATTTATCAATGACTTTTCTGGGGCATTACTATGTTGAAGGCGTAGGCTACGCCGCGATCGAAGATGTGCTTACCGGAAAGCTTGATCAAGTCAACCTGCTGATGCTGCTATTCATGATGAAACTGCTGGCAACCTCGTTAACCCTCGGCTCGGGAGCCTCAGGCGGGATTTTTTCACCGGCGCTCTTTTTGGGCGCCATGGCTGGAGGAACTTATGGGCTTGCACTGAAAGCAATCTTCCCGTTCCTGCCGATAAGTCAAGCCGTTTTTGCACTGGCGGGCATGGCGGGCATGGTCTGTGGATCGACAGGGGCAGCCGTTACCGCTCTCGTCATGATATTCGAGATGACGCTCGACTACAACGCCGTCCTGCCGTTGACGGTTACGGTTGCTGCCAGCAACGAAATCAGGTCGATGCTTTCCCGCGAGACCATCTACACCTTAAAATTGGCCCGTCGTGGACACTTCTTACCGAGAGCCTTGCAAGCGGACTTCCAATATTCGCGTCGGGCGGGAATGGTTATGGCTGCCAATCTGAGAGTGTTGTCCGCCTCAACTCGTCTTCCCGATTTTGCCCGACTAGTATCTGCAGATACCAGCGTCTCTCATTTCCTGCTGGAAGAGCAGGGTAAAATCGCGGGGATCGTCACCAAAGACGCGGCGCTAAAAGTGTTGGAGGATGCAGGGAGCCAGTTAGAGCTGAAGGACGTCATGCAAAGATCCTACGTCACGGTGACTGAGAACGCACCATTATCTGAAGTCTCGGAGCTAATGCTGGCCGGAGAAGCCCAGGTCGCCTTGGTGGTGTCCAAGTCCCCTCCCCGCTCAGCGTCTGATGTATTGGGGCTTATAACCAAAGAGCGGATTACGGCTTCGATGGAGGAGGCACTATCTCTATTTGAATGAGCGGTAGTGGGAGAAAATCCACCTGCACTCCAGCTGTTCCCGGATAGCCGCTTGTCAGGACAGAGAGAAATGATTAATTTTTTTTCGAACAGGAGGTCGATGCTATCACTACCCATCATACTGCATTTTTGGCACTCATCGTCGGCGGTTCCAGCGGCATGGGCAAGCAGACTGCCAAACGTCTCCTGCGCCGGGGCGGGGAGGTCTACTTAGTGGCCCGCGATGCGGCTCGATTGGCCGAGGCCAGGACAGAACTGGAGGTGGACGGTCCGGTCCAAACGGCCAGCGTCGATCTGTATGACGAGCCTCAGGTGGATGATTTTATCGCCCGTTTGAACCAAGAGAAGCGTCACATCAAATATCTGGTTAACACCGCGGGGGTGTTCAAACCGACGCCTTTTTTGGAACACACCAAGGCTGACTATGACAAATACCTGGAATTAAACCGAAGTCTTTTTTTTATTACCCAGGCAGTGGCGCACAACATGAAAAAATACGGCGGCGGCGCCATCGTCAATATTGGCTCCATGTGGGCCAGGCAGGCGGTCAAAGCCACGCCGTCATCGGCCTACTCCATGGCCAAGGCCGGTCTCCATTCCTTGACCCAGCATTTGGCGATGGAATTGGCCGATGATCATATTCGGGTCAATGCGGTCGCACCGGCCGTGGTGGTAACCCCCATTTACGGTGAGTTCATCGACCCCGGCAAGATTGAGGAAACCTTGGCCGGTTTTAACGGTTTTCACCCCATTGGTCGCGTCGGGCGGGTGGATGACGTGGCAGCCGTGATCGATTTCCTCCTTTCGGATGAGGCCGGCTGGGTCACCGGGGCAATCTGGGATGTTGACGGCGGGGTGATGGCAGGCAGAAATCAATAGGTCGGAAAACCTGAGTGCGGTCGAGAGCCAGGGCTGCTCACCCCGGGCGCGCCTGGTTATATTATCCTTAACTAAAACAAGGCCCGGATGCCGATGAGGCTCTGATTCTCCGAAGGTCCACGGGCAGACCGGATGGATTCCTGGTGTTGAAAGCGGTAGAAAAACAGCAGGTCCATGACCCCCTTCAGACGCACCCCGGGCTCCACGTAATATTCTAAGGTATCCCTGGCGGCCCGCCCCGCGGACCGCCATTCCAGTCCGCTCTGCAGGTACGGCACCACGAAGCGCCAGCGCAGGAGGTCCCACCGGGCTTGGGCCGCCACATTCCAAAGGAAGGGCCAATCTTCATTAGCAAAATAGTGGGCAAAGCTCGCTTCGGCATTCAATTGATTAAGCCAGGCAAAGCCTTTCAGGCCGTTGAAAGCAATGCGGTCATCGTAATGCCCCAGCAGCATTCCCCGGGTACCGAAGCGCCCGCCGGCGCGATTAGCGGTCTCGTTAAGGTCACGAAAAGCATAGGCGTCCAGACGCCTCTCATTGAGAACAAAGCCTTCCAGAAAGTATTCCTGAAAACAGTATCTCAAACCGTAATCCAGTTGGTACCATAACTTATCCGGCCCAAAATTGGTCACGTGGGAGTCCATGCTAAACCCCGGGTTCAGGAAGAGGGTTAGAGACTGCCAGCGCAGCACATCAAGATTCACTCTGACGTCGGCAAACCCCTTGTGATATTGGCTCCCCAAGAATAAAGCGTACTCTGCCAGACCATGTATTTCCGGCAATAATTGCAGCTTCTCTCCGGGAAAATAGGAGGCGCGGGGCTTCCCATCCAAAAGAAATTCCAGGCGCCCGCCGCAGAAGAGGTAGCTGTGAGACACCAGATATTCTTGTCCGGCAAACTGACGAGGCCACTCCTCGGTGCGGCCCCACTGGACGAAAGGAATGAAATCAGCTTGCGCGCCATGGAACCGCACGCCGCCTTCCACTACCGGAATGCCCCTCAAGCTGCGCAGGGCCAGGAGGTCGCCGCCTGCCTCCAGGTAGGGGATCAGGTTGCAATAGCGCAGGATATCAAAACGTACCTGGCCGGTAAAAAGCCAATTCTGGTCCGTGTTTTCTTTAGAAATTACCCGGTTCAGCGAGGCGGCCACATGCCATCTTCCTAAGAACTCAAAGAGGCGGTCCTCAAAATTGAGGCCCCGGTCCTTTTGGCCCACCAGCATGGCTTTGTCAATAAACTCTGCACCCAGATAGAAGACATCTGCCACGGTGCGGTCATAGTCGGTTTCCAGGCGTCCCCGCTCTCTTAAAGGATTGTAGCAGCGATGGTAGAAACGGAGCCCGCCGTAATATTCCCCCAGATCATAGCGGTATCCGAGAATGGCAATTTTATGACTGAGACGGTTGAAGGCTAACCTGTCGTTAGGGATGCCGAGAGAGGTTTCACCATCGAAGTCCATATACAGCAAGTGGCGCCGGTATTGCAAAACATCGAGAAGGAGTTGATACCGGAAAGCGGAGGAATAATCCTCCCCGCGCACCGGAAAGCCGCCGAATTCCAACCCCACCCCTACTCGGGGCATAATCACCGCGTCAGGTGGGACTGCTTCCGGTTCCTGGGCCCGCGCTGCTTGACTCGGGGCGCAAAAAAAAACTATCCCCAAGACCCCTAAGACCAGCAGGACCCGCAACCATCTCCGGGCTGCACCCGAGGTGGGAGCCAAGCTTTCCTGTTTGATTCGCATTATCACAGGTTATTCAGCACTATTTTCTGGTCTGGAAAGAAGCCCTGGCCTCGTGGGCCCCATTGGTTTGCCATCCATGATAGCAAAAATTTTCGAGAGAAGAATTCCTTTTCATAAAAATCTGGGAATTTCTCCCTCTTGTGTCCGCCTGGCCCGGGGATGAGATTAGAAAAAGGGATTATCCAGTAATTGCCGGCGTGGCCGCGGCGGCGGGCGCCGCCGGTCAGCCCAACCTTTTAAATTTCTTGTTGCAATGAGCGCCCCAAAGGGATAAATTTTATTGGATATAGTTTCGGCAGCGCCTGCCTTGACCTGTCGTGATTTTCCGTGATTTCAGCCGACAAGGAGTCGATTTAATATGGATGAAAAATGCCCTTCGGGAGCGGACCCCAAGACCTGCGGTAGCGAGGCCTCGTCTTGCTCGGGGTGCAGCCCCTCCCAGCCCCAAGAAAAGTCTCAGGAAGAGAAAAACCTCACCCGCGCCCTGAAGCGCATCCGCCACAAGGTCGTGGTGATGAGCGGCAAGGGCGGCGTGGGCAAAAGCAGCGTCGCCGTCTCCCTGGCCCTGTCCCTGGCCCGCCGGGGCTATAAAGTGGGCCTGATGGACGTGGACCTGCACGGCCCCAACGTCCTCAGGATGCTGGGCCTGAAGCAACCCCTGGACCTGCAGCACGCCCAGTTCCATCTGCCGCCGGACCTGTTCGACACCCTGCGGGTCGTCTCCATCGAGATGCTGATGCGCGACCGGGACATGGCCGTCATCTGGCGGGGCCCCCTGAAGCACCAGTTGATCCGCCAGTTTTTGACCGAGGTGCAGTGGGACGACCTGGATTATCTGGTGGTGGACTGCCCGCCGGGCACGGGCGATGAGCCCATGAGCGTGGCCCAGACCATCCCCGACGCCAAGGCCGTCATCGTCACCACTCCCCAGGAGATCTCCCTGGCCGACGTGCGCAAGTCCCTCAACTTCTGCGAAAAGATCAACATGCCGGTCCTGGGGATCGTCGAGAACATGAGCGGCTATTTCTGCCCCCATTGCGGCAAGGAACTGCCCCTGTTCAAGCAGGGCGGCGGCGAGATCGTGGCCCGGGACGCCAAGGTCCCCTTCCTGGGGGCCCTGCCTTTCGACCCCGGCATGGTGGAAGCGGCCGACGCGGGCAAACTCCTGGAGGTCAAGGACAGCCCCTTCCTGAAGGCCCTGACCCCCATCGTCGACTGGCTGCTGGCGGTCCTGCCCCTCACCCCGGTGAGCCACCGGGAGCCGGGGGTGCAGCGCTTCGCCCTGCCGGTGGACAACGGCAAACTCTCAGACAAATTCGGCCAGGCCTCGCAGTTCGCCCTGATCACCACCAGAAACGGCGCCATCGACGCCAAGGAACTGGTGCCCACCCCGCCCCATGAGCCGGGCGGCGTCCCGGAGTGGCTGGATGAACTGGGCGTCACCCACGTCATCGCCGCCGGCCTGGGAGAGAAGGCCCAGAAGCTTCTGGTCCATAAAGGCATCGAGGTGATCGCCGGCGCCCCCCAGGGCGACCCGGAAGAACTGGTCAAGCAATACCTGGAGAAAACCCTGGTCACCGGCGCCAACGTCCACCCGGGCTGCGGCTCCCAGTGCTCGACCGCATAAAAAAGAGGGAAAGAGGGTAAAAGGGGAAAAGGCGAAAGGGGAAAAATACTTCCTCCTTTCGCCTTTCCTTTTCCCCTCTTTCCCCTTTCCCCTTTTAACCTAATTTTTCCTCTTCCCAATACAAGGCCAGTAAAATGGCGTCCTCGTTGGTGTCTTCGTAATATCGGGGCCGGAGGCCCACTTCCTTAAAGCCGAAGGATTCATACAGGGCCCGGGCCGAGGCGTTGGAGGGCCGCACCTCCAGCCAGGCCACGGTCGCCCCCAGGTTGCGGCAGCGTTCCAGGGCCTCGCTGAGCAAAATCCGGGCGATACCCCGGCGCCGCTTGCACGGGTGCACCGCCAGATTGAGCAGGTGCATCTCTTCAGCCACGAACCAATAGACGATATAGCCCCAGACTTTCCAAGGCTCAGGCGGGGCGGGGCCGATCACCAGGAAGTAGCTGATCGGCTGGGTCAGTTCCGCCAGAAAGGTCCAGCGGGACCAGGGGGTAGGGAAAGGATTCTTTTTCGATGGCAAAGATGGCCCTGACGTCGGTCAGGGCGGCTTTGCGGATCATGAGCCCCTGGCTCATTTCTTGTGGAGCACTTCACTGGCCACGGTGATGCCTTTTTGGCCGGACTGTTTCAGGGCGGCGGCAGCCTCCCGCAAATCGGTTTGCTGTCTGATCTGGGGCAATTTCATGAGCATGGGCAGATTGACCCCGGTGATGACCTCCACCTTGCCCTCCTGGAGGAAGGGCAGGGCCTGGTTGGAGGGGGTGCCGCCCAGCATGTCGGTGAGGATGATAACACCGCTGCCGTTGTTGACCTGGGAGAGAGCGCGCTGAATCTTTTGGCGGGAGACTTCCGGAGCATCATTGGGGTCGAGGGAGACGGCCTGCACACCTTCACCGCGGCCCAGGATCAGATCCCAGACGCTGATCAAGGCCTCGGCCAGTTCCTTGTGTGTGACGATTAAAATCCCGATCATTCATGGTCTCCTGCAGGTCCGCGGCATGTCGCGATGGTTGAGGGTGAAGGGTAAATTGCCCCGGGTCAGACGCTCTGCCAGGAGGTTGGCGATGACCACCGAGCGGTGCTGGCCCCCGGTGCAGCCGACTGCCAGGGTGAGGTGGGTCTTGCCTTCCGCCTGGTAGCAGGGCAGCAGGTAATCCACGAACCTGTAAAGGTGCTCCAAAAAGGTCTGGGTCTCGGGCTGTGCCAGGACATAATCCCGGACCCGGGCATCGGCGCCGGTGAGGTCGGCGAGCCGGTCCACAAAGTAGGGATTGGGCAGAAAACGTACGTCAATGACCATGTCGGCTTCCGGCGGAATGCCGTTTTTATAAGCGAAAGAGATCAGGTGGAGCAACATGCGTTGGCTGGGCGCGAAATCGGTGTACTCGTCCTTGATCAACTCCCGCAGCTGGTGGACGTTGTAAAAGGAAGTGTCGATGATGCGGTGGGCCAGGCGCCGTAGACCAGCCATGGCCGTGATCTCCTCCCGCAAGGCCTGGGAGATGGACTCGCGGTCCGCCAGGGGATGCTGCCGTCGGGTCTGGCTGAAACGCCGGGTCAGGGATCCTTCGTCGGCCTCCAGAAAGATGAGGTGCAGTTTGAAACCCTGTTTCTCCAGGCGGCGAAAGACCCGCTCATAGTTTTGCAAAAAGCCCTGGGTGCGCACGTCCATGCCCAGGGCGATCCTGCGGCCCTCCCGGAAGGCGCCGTCCTGCATGGCCAGGAAACGCGGCAGCAGTTGCAAGGGGAGGTTATCGACACAGAAATAGCCGACGTCTTCCAGGGTGCGCAGCACCGTGCTCTTGCCCGAACCCGACAACCCGGTAATAATCAAGACCGGCGGACTGTCCTCCGGTGGGCGGGTCGGTTGCTGGGGTGTCGCTGGTTTGGTGGCCATTTCTCACAGTTGCCGTAGCGAGGCCAAGAAAAACTCTTTAGAGTTTAACCTTAAAATTCCGCATCTCTTTCGGCAATCAGGCGGTAAATCTCTTCGGCTCCCGGGGCCTTCATGAGGTTATCCCGGAAGGACTGGCTCATGAGCATCCGGGAGATTTTGGCCAGGGCCTTGAGGTGCAGGCCGGCGGAGTTGACCGGGGCCAGCAACAGGAAAAAGAGATTGGACGGCTTGCCATCCATGGAATCGAAGTCCACCCCTTTGAGGCTGCGGCCGAAGGAGAGCCGTAGCTCGGTGAGTTGGGCCAGCTTACCGTGGGGGATGGCGATGTTGTCGCCGATGCCGGTGCTGCCCAGACGCTCTCGATCCAGCAGCACTTCCATGACGGCTGCTACGGTCAGGCCATCGGGGCCTTCCACCAGGGTCTTGGCCAGTTCCTCCAAGACCCCGCGTTTATTGCCGGCGTGCAGCTCCGGCATAATCCTGTCCGGGGCCAAGAGGTCGAGTATCTTCATAGGTTTGCCGCTTCTCTTAGCGCAGTTCGGGCTCCACCAGGACGAAACTGCCATCCTGGCGCCGGTATAAGATATTCAAGCCCCCGCTGGCCACGTTGGTGAAGACCAGGAGGTCGTCCCCGCCGGTTTGGAGCATTTCTACGGCATCATCCACCTGCAGGGGCGAAACCTCCACCTGTTTGCGGCGCACCGTCGGGAGCGGCGCCTCTTCGGCCTCCGCCTCTACTACCGCAGCCGTCCTGGTGCTGCGGTCCCCTTTGGCGCCCCGCTGCTTGTCTCTGAACTTTTTCAACTGCATATCGATCTTATCCATGACCAGATCGATGGCCGCGTACATATCGGTGTTCTCTTCTTTGCCTTTGATGATCCTGCCGTTGCTGTCAATGGTGACATCGGCCAGGTGGCGGAATTTCTCCAACCCCAAAACGACGTGGGCCTCCACCGGCCCTTCCAGGTAGCGCTTAAACTTGCTCAGGCGGTCCGTAACATAATTCTTCAAGGCGTCGGTCGGCTCGATCTGCCGGAAGGTGACGGATATCTGCATAGGTTCCTCCCATGGATGACTCGTGAGGCGGTGAGATTAATTGGCATGGCTGTCGGGTAGGCCCTTGCGCCGGAATCCGGGCTTCTTGCGTTTACTGGAGGAGAGCACTCCCAGCATGCCGCGGTATTTGGCGACGGTGCGCCGGGCGATGAGGACGTCCTGCCGGTGCAGGAGATCGGCGATCTCCTGGTCGCTCAAAGGGTTCTCGGGATTTTCGGACTGCACCATCTGCCGGATCTTCTCCTTGACGCTCTCGGAAGCGATCTGGTCCCCGAGCTGCATGTTAATGCCGCTATTGAAAAAGAACTTCAGGTCGAAAACCCCCTGGGGGGTGTAAACGTACTTGTGGGTGGTTACCCGGCTGATGGTGGATTCGTGCATCTGCACGTCTTCGGCCACCTGGCGCAGAGTCAGGGGCCGCAAGCGGGAGAGGCCGTGGTCCAGAAACTCCCGCTGGAAGCGGACGATGCTCTCGGTCACCCGGTACAGGGTCTTTTGGCGTTGGTGGATGCTGCGAATGAACCACAGGGCGTTGTCCAGGTGTTTCTGGATGTAGCTCTTGACCCCCTCCGGCAGCTTGTCGGGGCCCCGCATGGCCTCCAGGTAGAAGGAGTTGATCCGCAGCTTGGGGAGGCCGTCTTCATTCAACCGGATGACGTAATCGTTGCCCACCTTCTCCACGTGGACGTCGGGGTTGATGTAGTCAGTATCTTCGCTGTCGAAGCCCCGGCCTGGTTTGGGCTCCAACTGCATGAGAATTTCGCTGGCCCGGATCACTCTGTCCATGGGGACCTTCAGGTCCCGGACGATGGCCTGATAATTCTTGTTGCCCAGATTGGTCAGGTGGTCGTTGATGATCGCCAGGACCAGGGGGTCCGGGTTCGGCAGGAGTTTGACCTGGATCAGGAGGCACTCTTGCAGGGTGCGGGCTGCCACCCCCGGCGGGTCGAAGCCCTGCAC
This sequence comes from uncultured delta proteobacterium, assembly GCA_963701845.1. GTDB lineage: Bacteria > Desulfobacterota > Desulfobaccia > Desulfobaccales > 0-14-0-80-60-11 > JAPLJC01. The sequence continues at coordinate 222,257 of CAVPBF010000008.1, forward strand.
CACCGCCAGGACCTCTTCCACCCGGGCCGGCTCGACGCCCATCTCGGCGGCGATCTCCTCCGTCGTGGCCCTAAGGTAACCATCCATGTCCAGGTTGCCGATGATCAGAGTGCCGATGGCTTCGCTGTCCTCGTCCAGTTCGGCCATCCGCAACTGCCAGGTGAGGTGGGACTTCAGGGTGGTCTTCTCGGCATTGAGGCTTTCGAAGGGGAAAGCCTCCCGTTCTTCATGTTCGCCCATGGGCGGGGGCATGAGCCGGTCATTTAAAAAACTTTCCCAGTCCCACTCTTCCACCGAGGACTTGGCTTCGCCGTTGTCGGCGGGCGCGGCTTCCTGAACCGGCTCGCCGTCGCCGGAGAACTCCGGAACGCCGAGTTGCTCTTCTGCCACCGGTTTTTCTTCGAACTGCAATTCGGCGTCTTCGAGGACCGGATTGGACTCCAGGACCTGCTGGATTTCCCCCTCCAACTCCAGCCGCGAGAGCTGCAGCAGCTTGATGGCCTGCTGCAGCTTCTGGGTCATGATCAGCGACTGGGTCAGCTTGAGGCTTTGGCGAATTTCTAAGGCCATAAGTCTATTTTAGGTCAATTCCTTCCAGATGATCCAAGGTGGATTCTATCCCGGGCAGTCTGCAAAAACTGCTCGTTCTCTATAAGTTATCCAGATTAAAGCGAAAAATTATATTAGCTGTATTTTCAAGCAGTTGAACATATTGACGTAGTTCTCGGATTCCCAAACCCCCCATGGTCAACTACCTGCTACGCTATAATTATAACTTAAAGGTCTCCCCCAAGTAAATTTTTTTGGCCAGGTCGCTGTTCACTAACTTCTCCGGGGTCCCCTCTTCCAGGATCACCCCCTCATTGAGAATGTAAGCCCGATCGCAGACCCCGAGGGCCTCCCGGACGTTGTGGTCCGAGATCAACACTCCCAGGTCCCGGTACTTCAACTGGCGGATGATATTCTGGATATCGGTGACCGCCAGGGGATCGATGCCGGCAAAGGGTTCATCCAGGATGATAAAATGCGGGGCGGTGACCAGGGCCCGGGTGATTTCCACCCGGCGCCGCTCGCCGCCGGATAGGGCCGAGGCCTTCTGGTTCGCCAGGTGCGTGATCCTCAGGTCGGCCAGGAGTTTTTCCAGGCGTTCCTGGCGCACCATCTCATCCGGCTCCAGGGTCTCCAGGATGGCCATGACGTTCTCGGCCACCGTCAGTTTGCGAAACACCGAGGGCTCCTGGGGCAGGTATTGCAGTCCCAGCCGGGCCCGGCGGTAGATGGGCAGATTGGAGATATCCTGGCCGTCCAGGCTGATCTTGCCGCCGTCGGGTTGCAGCAGCCCCAGGATCATGAAAAAGGTGCTGGTCTTGCCGGCGCCGTTGGGGCCCAGTAGCCCCACCACTTCGCCGCTGTTGACCTCTATGGAGACCTGGTCCACCACCTTGTGGCCGTTATAGCTCTTGAGCAGAGATTGTATGGCAAGGCGATGCATGTTCAGGGCTTTGGGACCTTCTGGGGTTTAGCCGGCAAAAGTGCGCTGCCTTTGCCGCCGGCCCCCTGGGCCGCGGGGTAGAGGTGGGCCTCCACCCGCTTCTGGGGCGAACCCTCCACCCGCATCTTGTTATCCTTGAGGTTGAAGATGATGCGGTCCCCCTTCAGGTTATTTTCCGCCTGCCATAACTGGGGGTTGCCTACCAGCACCACTTCGTCCCGATCCTTGTAATAAGTCGCCGTCTGGCCGGTGGCCACGCGGTCCGCCTGGACGAAGCGCACCGAGCCCTGGGCCACGATGCGGTCGATCTTGTCACCGCCCAATTCCCCCAGGGGGTTTTGGCCGGCCGTCTCCCGGGCGCCTGCCTGGGGTGCGGCCGGAGCCGGACCCTTACCCTTGGCGGCCTCGGGCTTCTTCTGGAAATAGACCCGCAACTGGTCGGAGTAGAGGGTGTTCTCTCCGTAGGTGGCCTTCACCTGCCCGCTGAAGGTGATGACCCCGCCGTTTTGGTCGGCTTCCAGCTTCTGCGAGACAATGTGCAGCGGAAATTCCCCGCCGGGCTTGGCCGGGGGCGGCACTTCCTTGACGGCCGCGGCAGCCAGGACGGGCGGGGCCGCCGGGCCCAGGAGGACCGCCAGAATTAAAATGACCGGGGCCAGGTAAGTTCTCAATGTTTTAGCATCCCCTCTTGCACCTTGACTTCCGTCAGGCGGTGTTGGGCCAGGACCAGTTTCTTCTCCGTCAGTTCCACCTTCAGGCCCTTGCCCTGAACCCTAAGGGTCGGTTCGGTCAGGAGCACGTCTTCCGGGGCCGTCAGCACCCGGCTGGCAGGGTCGTAGACGGCCAGGTCGGTCTTGATCAGCATCCCGCCCCGCGCCATCTCCACGTTGCCTTTTAAGGTCAAGACCCGGGTCTTGGTCTGGAACAGGCCTTCGTCGGCCTTCACCGTCACATGCTCTCCGGGGCCGAAGAAATCCACCTTGACCCCGCTGATCTTCACCTGCTCCAGATCTTTGTCAAAATCCGCGTGTTTCCCCGCCAGCACCCAGCGCTTGTCACCTTCGACGATCTCGGTGAGGGACAGGGTCTCCATGTGGGATGGGGCCGGCGGCGGCGGCGGCTTGGGCGGCGGCGGGGCCGGGCGGTTCAGCTCCGCCAGGCCCCAGGCGCCCACGATGAGCAGCACCGCCAGGCCCGCCAGCCACGGCCAGCCCAGGAACCTCCGCCAGCCCTTTTGGTTATTAGAGGCAATAATTTTCATGCCAATTGAGTCGATTTTTTAAGTGAATTATATTAACCATCGGAAAGAGTGTAAAGGCTTATCTGGGGTGGCGTGGGAGAAACGGGGCGAGAGAATTTCAATGGCCGCAGCCGCGATTACGGTTATCTCAGGACCCAGCAATATTCCTCCAATCACTTTTTGAAGACAAACTCCTGGGCTGCGGCTGACCAGACAGCCTTGCCGTTTAAGGTTGCCGGCCGGAAGCGCCAGGCCTCCATGGCTCTCATGGCCGTCGGGTTGAGCCGTTCATCGGTTGATTCAACCACAATGGGATAAATGACTCGTCCCTGGTCCGTGATGAGATACACCACCAGCACGGAGCCGACAAGCTTTTCTCCGGCGTCGGTTCTGGCCTCGTCCGGGAGAGTGGTGCCTACCGCCGCCTTTACCGGCACGAAACCTTGGCCGTTAATATCGATTACTTTGAAATTGGTCTGATAATACTGGTGAACCAGCGCATCTACGCGGGCGCCTGCAGCAGTGGTGTGATTGTATACGGTTTGCTGCCTTTTCGGCTGCTTGGGAGAACCGGCGCCCTCCCCCGGCTCCACCCGGGCCAGACCGACCAGGGCTAATATAACCAAAGCAAGGACTTGGATGCGCATCTGATTTTTCCTAAGCCCGCGGACCGTCTGGCTGCCGCCGGATTAGCCGCAGCCGGGCAAAGCCGCCGAACATCGTGAAGAGGACGAGGTAGCCGAAGCAGCTGAACCAGACGACCGCGGTATAAGAACGGATCAGGTCGAGAAGATTTTTTTGCGCAGGGGTGAGGAAGTACGAGTGGCCATGCTCCCTGACCTCGATGGGGTTGAGCTCGGTCCTCACCAGCGAGGATTCTCGATAAACGATCCGGGTGGGCACGTACATCCAGATGGCCGTCAGCGCCAGCATGGCGATAAAGCAGAGGGCGGCAAGGGCGGTGAAGATGGCGAGATAGGTGTGCTTCATTTAAGTCCACAACCGGTGGGGCGGGCGTCCCGCCCGCCGTGTAGGGTGCGTCCTACGCACCATTAATTCTTATCCTGAACCACCCACGACCTCACAACCTCACCTCACTTCCCCCGGGCTTTGATCAGCAAATCGCAGACCTCCCGGACGGCGCCGCGGCCGCCGGGCAGCGAAGTGACCCAATGGGCCGCGGCCAGCACCTCCGGGACCGCGTCGGCCACCGCCACGGCGAGGCCCGCCCGGCTCATGATGGGCAGATCCACCAGGTCGTCGCCCACCGTCGCCACCTGCGCGGCCTCAATCCCCAGGGCGGCCATGATCTCCTCCAGGACCGCCACCTTGTCCCGCAGGCCCTCATGAAAGCGATTGATGTCCAGTTCCCGGGCCCGGTGGTAGGCCGCGTCGGAGCGCCGCCCCGAGAGCAGGGCCACCTCGATCCCGGCCCGCTGCGCCAGCTTGATGCCGTGGCCGTCCCGCACGTGGAAGACCTTGAGGGTCTCGCCCTTGGCGTCGAAATAGAGGCGGCCGTCGGTGAGCACCCCGTCCACGTCCAGGATCAGCAGGCGAATATTTTGGGCCCTTTGGCACACCTCGGCAGGGTAATCAGGGGAATTCAAAGCGCGCTTCCTTTATAAAGATATCTCACGCAAAGACGCTAAGGCGCCAAGACCAAGACGCAAGAGAAAATGGCTAGATATAGTGGCACCGGCCTCCGGCCGGTGAAGGCCACAGGCTGGAAGCCTGTGCCACTAATCTTATGATAGGGCGGGCGAGACGCCCGCCAAGAATCAGGGTATTGTCGATTAAACGTTCTGACCCCCAAGAATGAAAATCCCCCCTGCCCCCCTTTTTCAAAGGGGGGTATTAAAGTCCCCCTTTGAAAAAGGGGGATTTAGGGGGATTTGAAGTTTCACGCTAAAGCCTGCGGCTACATTTTCTGGCCCTGTCCCCGAAGAAATTCGTGCAACGCCTTCAGTTCCCGCCACAGGGCCGGGACCTGGTTCAGGGGCAGCGAGTTGGGGCCGTCGCAGAGGGCCTTAGAGGGCTCGGGATGGACCTCCATGAAGAGGCCGTCTACGCCCACCGCCACCGCGGCCCGGGCCAGGTGCGGAATAAATTCCCGCTGGCCCCCGGAGCAGGACCCCTGGCCGCCGGGCAGTTGCACACTGTGGGTGACGTCCAGGACCACCGGGCAGCCCAGGCCCCGCAGGAGGGGCAGGCTGCGGAAATCCACCACCAGGTTGTTGTAGCCGAACGTCACGCCCCGCTCGGTGAGGATGATCTTATCATTACCGGCGGCGCGGACTTTCTCTACCACCGGCTGCATATCCCAGGGGGCCAGAAACTGGCCCTTTTTAATATTCACCACCTTGCCGGTCTTCGCCGCGGCCACCACCAGGTCGGTCTGGCGGCAGAGAAAGGCGGGAATCTGCAGGACGTCCAGAACCCGGGCGGCGGGCTCAACCTCGGAGACCTGGTGGACGTCGGAGAGCACCGGCAGCCCCACCTCGGCCTTGACCCGGGCCAGAATCTCCAGCCCCGGCTCCAGCCCCGGCCCGCGGTAAGACTTGAGCGAGGTGCGATTGGCCTTGTCGTAAGAAGCCTTGAAGATCAGCGGCAGGTCCAGCTCCCGGGCATAGTCCCGCAAAGTCCGGGCGATCTCCAGAGTGGCCGCGGCGGACTCGATGACGCAGGGCCCGGCGATGAGGAGGAGGCCGCCGTCGCCTATGGAGATGTCATCGAAGATGGGAAATTTGACATTCATGCGGGTATAAGTGAAGAGCGGTCAGTGGCCAGTGGTCAGTTATAGGGCGGCCTGTGGCCGCCATTAAGTGGCGGGCACAGCCCGCCCTATTTTTATTACCCCTCAAATCTCCTCGTCCGGTTTCACCATGCTCTGCTTATATTCCAGGGCGGCGCGGATGTAGTCCCGGAACAGGGGGTGGGGGTCCATGGGGCCGGATTTGAACTCCGGGTGGAACTGGCAGCCCAGGAACCAGGGATGATCCTTGATCTCGATGATCTCCACCAATTCGCCGTTGGGGGAGGTGCCGGTTATCTGGCAGTCCGGCGGCGTTCAGCTTCTCCCGGTAATCGTTGTTGAATTCGTAGCGGTGGCGGTGGCGTTCCATGATCTGGGTCTGGGCGTAAGCCCGGCCGGCCAGGGACTCCTGCTTGAGAACGCAGGGGTAGGCCCCCAGGCGCATGGTGCCGCCCTTTTCCGATTCCCGGTCCCGGCGGATGATGGCGTCCCGGCGGTAGTCGTACCATTCCCGCATCAGGTAGATGACCGGGTCAGCCGCCTCCGGGTCGAACTCCTCGCTGGTGGCCCCGGCAATGCCGGCCAGGTGCCGGGCGAATTCGATGACCGCCAGTTGCATGCCGAAGCAGATGCCGAAGTAGGGGATGCGGTGCTCCCGGGCGTAGCGGATGGCCTGGATCTTGCCTTCCACCCCCCGGACCCCGAAGCCGCCGGGCACCAGGACGCCGTGCAGGTGTCCCAGCAGGCCCTCGGCCCCTTCCCGCTCCACCCTTTCGGAGTCGATATAAGTCAGGGCCACCTGGACCTCGTTGGCCAGGCCGCCGTGCACCAGGGCCTCGTGCAGGCTCTTGTAAGATTCCCGCAAATCTACGTACTTGCCGACGATGCCGATCTCCACCCGGTCTTTGGGGTGCTTGATGCGAGTCAGCAATTCCTGCCAGGGTTCCAGTTGCGGGGCCCGGGTCCAGATGTTGAGGATTTCAATGATGCGGTCGTCCAAACCTTCCTCGTGCAGGAGGAGGGGGATTTCATAGATATTTTCGACATCCTGGGCGGTGATCACCGCCTCGGGCTCCACATTGCAGAACAGGGAAATCTTGGCCTTGATGTCCTTGCTGAGGAGCTTTTCGGTGCGGCACAGGAGCAGGTTGGGCTGGATACCGACGGTGCGCAGTTCCTTGACGCTGTGTTGGGTGGGCTTGGTCTTGACCTCGCCGGCGGTCTTGATGAAGGGCACCAGGGTGAGGTGGATGTAGCAGACGTTGTCCTTGCCCAGGTCGCCCTTGAGCTGGCGGATGGCCTCGAGAAAGGGCAGGCTCTCGATATCGCCCACGGTGCCGCCGATCTCGATGATGGCCACGTCCACACCCGGCGCCATTTGGAGGATGGCCTGCTTGATTTCGTCGGTGACGTGGGGGATGACCTGGACCGTGCCTCCCAGATAGTCGCCCCGGCGCTCTTTGGTGATGACGTTAAAGTAAATACGGCCGGAGGTGAAATTGTTCTCCTGCCCCAGGGTGACGGAGGTGTAGCGCTCGTAATGCCCCAGGTCCAGATCGGTTTCGGCCCCGTCTTCGGTAACGAAGACCTCGCCGTGCTGGAAGGGGTTCATGGTGCCGGGATCCACGTTGATGTACGGATCCAGCTTCTGAAAGGTGATGCGCAGGCCCCGGGCCTCCAACAGCGCCCCGATGGCCGCCGCCGCCACCCCCTTGCCCAGGGAGGACAGCACCCCGCCGGTGATAAAGATCAGTTTGGTCTTCACAAGTCCCTACATATACCTACCCAGCCCCATTGTCAATATGGCAGCCGGGGCCTTTGACAATTCCCTGATTTTAAGGTCCAGGCCCCCAGCCGCGTCTTGGCGGCCCGGATTTCCCCTCGACCCTGACCCAAAAATCAGGCAAACGGAACTAAAATATCAGGGATTTCCCAATAGTAGATGAAGAAGCTCTGATGTAACTAATAATTCACAAAGGAATCTTAACAAGCTGAGTATGTTAAGCTCACCACCTGCAGATTATTGAGCTGATTGCTGCGTTATATTTTATAAGGAGTGCGGATGAAACTTATGCGGCGCCCTCAATCCGGCTGGAGTCGGTTCCGGAAGCGGACCGACGGTGTCTCGGCGGCCGAATTCGCCCTGCTGCTGCCGGTCATGCTGTTGGTCGTTTGTGGCATCATGGACTTCGGCAATCTCTATTTTCAACTGCATATCGCCAACGAGGCGGCCCGGGAGGCGGCGCGGCTCGGCGCCATCACCAAGCAAAATCAAGCAACCGTGCAGGCCACCATTCGGGGTGAATATGGCAATTCTCTAACTCTGACCTTTACTCCCAACCCCCCGGCCACTGGGGGTTCGGTCAAGGCGAGGGTTGCTAACCCGGTCACCATTCTTACCCCGGTAATTAATCAATTCATTCCCAATAACCCTACGACGGTTTACGGGCAATGCGTTATGCAGGTGGAAAACTAGCAAGTGGGGTCCCTGGCTGCTTACTACAATAAACATCTCAGCTGGTGCTGGAGATAAAAATGAAGATGATTAGACCTCTGGGGAAAAATGAAGAGGGCTCCGCGCTGGTAGTGGGATTACTTTGCATCACCATGCTGCTGGGATTCCTCGGCTTAGCCATGGACATAGGCAACCTGGTGTACACCAAGACCATGATGCAAAACGCCGTGGACGCCGCCGCCTACGCCGGTGGCCTGAACCTCCCGAACACCGCTGATGCGACTGCACAAGCAACCAGCATAGTTCACCGGAACGGCTTTCCCTCAATCACCCCCACCGTAGACTTTGCCCAGGACACCACCTGCAATCCCGGGGGCCTGCCGGAAATTAACGTCCGGATGAGCCAAACCGTTCCCACCTATGTCATGGGGGTTTTGGGGATTTCGACCGTTCCCCTGCAGGCCGGCGCCAAAGCCGTCCTGATCGGCGGCGGCGGCGGGGCTTTCGGTTACGCCCTGTTTTCCAACACTAACTTGACCCCCAGCGGCAATCCCACGGTTAATGGGTCGGTGCATTCCAATGGTAAGACCACCATGAGTGGCAATGTCCACATTTCAGGAAACCTCGAAGGCGCCACCGGGGTGACGTTATCCGGCAACGTGAATGTGGGCGGGGATATTTCCGCGGATAGCCTGAGTCACATCCATACGAGTGGCAATATCAGTTATGGTGCTGAAGACGCCAGCGCCACCAATATTGCCATGCCGGACTACAGCAGCCAACTAAATACCATATTCCCGAACATGACTACCTATAATGGCAATCAGTCCTGGAGCGGCAATATTCCTGATTTAGGCAATAGTATTTATGTTAATGGTAATGTCTCTCTTAGTGGGAATATTAATACTACAGGAGCTATAGTGGCTACTGGTAACATAACAATTAGTGGTAATGTTAGCCTTGGTAGTAATGATCAACTCTGTCTATATTCTCTGAATGGTAATGTTACGGTTTCAGGCAATGTAAGTTACGGGGGTAATTCCAGCGCAGTAATATTTGCTCCCAAGGGTAGTGTCACTATGAGTGGCAACCAATCATTTTATGGATGTATTGTGGGTAATTCCCTAACTCTATCTGGTAATGGTACCTTTAATTACATGCCCTCAACGGTATTACCTACAAGCAGTAAGCACGTGAAATTGGTCAAATAGGACTCCCCCAAAAGACTTTCCGGCCCGGAAATTTTCAGAGCCTCAGCCGGGTCACTCCTCACGCCTGGGTATCGCCACATTCCCGGCCTCAGGCCGGCGACCCGCCCGCCATCCGCCGATCATCATCCGAGTCCTTCCTGCCGCGGCCCTCGTCCCGGGGAGGGGCCTGCGAACGGAACTTTACTCGACCAGTTTGACCTCGTTCACCCCGGCGCCATAAACGTGGAGGCCGCCGGGCCGGACCGCCACCGCAAAGGTGGCGACGTCCACGTGACTGAACCCCATGAAGGAGGAAAAATAGGCGGTTAGCGCCGCCCGGTGCCCGGCGCCCTTCGAGGCCTTGGCAATATTCACCTTTACCGCCGGAACCTCGTTGGCGGAGGGGACATAATGCTGCGGATCGGCGTAGCCATGGAGATTGGCCGGGGCCGTATCCCTGGTCCAATTGAGGTCCCAATAGCCCACCTGGACCTCCCGGAGGCTATCGTCCGTGTTGAAATCGCGGAGAAGCACGCCGTTCACCGACTTGGTCCGCACCGTTGCCGTGGCCGTGCTGATGGCCATCTGGAAATTCAAGGTCGTGCCGTAAGCCAGGGCCCGGGCCCCGGCCTCGGCCCCGGCCTCAGCGGCCTCTTGAATCTGCCGGCGCACCACGAACATGTGGCCGAGATCCACCAGGATGGCGGCTATCGCCAGCAGCATCAGCACGGTCACGGCCGAGGTCGCCGTCGCTCTTTTACAGTGGTAAAGCTGCCGCAGGCTTCTCATGTCCGTATTCCTGACGTGGCGATGCTTTCCTGACACCGGGCAACCCAGCCGGAGCAGAAGAGAAAATTCTTCCCGGCGCCAAGGACGGTTGCCCTCTGCTCAATAAAATAAACCGGTTGACTAGAAAAAACATGGGGGAATCCCTGAATTTAAGGGAGGGAATCTCTGATATTAGCGGGGAACAATCTAGACCTGTGCCTGTAGCAATTTTACTACAAGCCCTTATACCGCCGTCGGTTTTATCCATCCCGAGGGCAGTGAGTCATCCAGGCCTTTGAAAATGCCTAGATGATTCGCGGCCCTCAGGATAATTTGCGCCGCAACCTGGGGTATCATCTCCTTCCGGCTGACGGCTGGACCCGATTTGCCCCGGCCGGCAGGGCTGATTAACCATTTGCAGGAGCCTGCTGGCCCCAAATTTCCTGAAGGTAAGGAAGTCCTCAGTCCACCAACCGTATCTGGCTGGGATCGCCGGTATAATTCCCCGAGACGCCTTTGCCGGTGGGATCAACATAGCCCGGGACGAAGTGGCCTTGGACATAAGGTTGGTTGCCGGAACCGCTGCAACTGGTTATTACATAAGGCACAAAACCCACGACGGTAGCCCAGGCGCCGGTACTGAAGCCATCCTGCACTATCGGCACCATATAGACCTGGTCAGGATGCGCCTGAAATTGAGATTGCACCGTATTATAGATGGAGCTTTTTTCGCCGTCTTGGATGTAGATTTGGCCATTATCGGAAATGTAGGCCGGCGTCTCAGTGCCCCAGATCAGGCTATCGATATAGGACGCAGAGTTATCGGTGGAGCCGAAGGAGGTCCACTGCCCGCCGCTGGTATCATGTTGGACACTGCCGACCGAGAAAGGGGTCGGAGGATCATCCGCCCAATGTGCTTTGGCATACGATTGGGGAATCGCAAAGGGAAAACATCCCGTATTCAGAGTCTGGGTGATCGACGGCAGCATCGCCACTGCCGATCCCTGCATTGTCATGGAGCCGACTCCCACGACGGAGGCGAAATAGGTGGGCACCGGGCCGGTGCCGCCGCTGCCGCTCTGGGTCTGGGTAATCGTCACCTTGACCGCGGGGATCTCGTAGGCGGTATCAGCCGCGTAACCCGTAGGGTCCAAATAACCGTTGAGATTGGCCGGGGCCGTGGCCATGGTCCAGCGGATATCCCAATAGCCCGCCTGGACCTTGGCTAGATCGCTATCAGTATTGAAATTATCGAGCAGGGCGCCGTTGGCGTAATTTTGTTGGACTGCACTGGTTGCCCGGGTTTTGCCGTAGCTCCAATTAAGGGCTGTGGCCAGCCCATTGGCTTGCGCCGGGTCCAGGGCCAGGGCCCGGGCCCCAGTAAGGGCGCCGGCTTCGGCGGCCTTTTGCACCTCCCGCTTGACCACGTAGGCATGGCCCAGGTCGATCACCACGGCGGCCATCGCCACTATCACGGTGAGGCATAAGGCGAAGATTACCCCCATCGCCCCTGATTGGTCCGAATAAATACGTAATTTTCTCATTGCCGGATCCTCCCGTCCTTGGGTGAGTCTATCCTTGGTTGAAAAATCCGCCCGATCAGGTCTTTCACGTTCTTATCGGGATTATTCTGAGACAAGCTAAACCGGCTGGAACCAGGCAGCCTTTCAGGTGGGCCGGGGTCAGGTCCCTGGTCCAACTGAGATCCCAGAAGCCCATCTGAATCTTTTGGAGACTGTTATCCGCGTTGAAATCGTGGAGGAGGGCGCCAACGGCGATATTTCCCTGGACCGTTGCCCCGGCCGCGGCTAAGGCACTATTCCAGTTCGGAAATGAAGTACAATCCGGCAGTGCCAGGGCTCGGACTTCGGCAGCCAGGCTCATCAGCATCATGAGCGCCACGGCGAAGCTCACCGCGACCGACCCTGATTGGCCGCCCCACCTACACGACCTCTGCACTGCCGGATCCTCCCGTCCTTGGGTATGTTGATCCTTTGCTGAAAAATCCACCCGACAGAATTGCTGGCCCACAAGGCGATCAAGAAAGAGACCCGCCTCGCTGCTAAGATAGTTCGGTTAGCCAAGGGAAAGCAATCAGGAAAACCCTGATAACTCAATGGAAAATCCCTGATATTAAGTGGGCTGGAAAAGAGATTCCGGTAACTAACCAGGTTAAATCATTAAGAAATCGTAGGAGTAGCGGAACTCTGGCGGCCGCTTTCGCCGGAGCGGCAGGGCTCCGGCAGATGATAGTCAGGCAGGCCTTTGATTACTTATTGAAATAGGGAAGGATGCGGTCCTTTTTTGGCCATTTTCCGAAAATACTCCGCGGCCCGGCCGGTGGCCATGCGGCCCCGGGGGGTGCGCTGCAGGAAGCCGGACTGGATCAGGTAGGGTTCGTAGACGTCTTCCAGGGTGTCTTCTTCTTCGCAGAGGGCCGCGGCCAGGGTGCCCAGACCCACCGGCCCGCCGTCGTACTTCTCCAGGATGGTGAGCAGGATCTGCCGGTCCATGCGGTCAAGGCCCAACTGGTCGATGTCCAGGAGGGTGAGGGCGGCGTCGGCGGTGGCCTTGGTGATGCGGCCGTCGCCCTTAACCTGGGCGTAGTCCCGCACCCTTTTCAGCAGCCGGTTGGCAATGCGGGGGGTGCCCCGGGAGCGCCGGGCGATCTCCAAGGCGCCGTCGGCCTCGATCGTCGATCTCCAGCACCTGGGCGGCCCGGCGGGTGATGTGGACCAGATCCTCCACCCTATAGAAATCCACCCGGAGCATCAGGCCGAAGCGGTCCCGCAGGGCCGGGGTGAGCAGGCCCGCCCGGGTGGTGGCCCCCACCAGGGTGAAATGGGGCAGTTCCAGCTTCACGGAGCGGGCCCCGGGCCCCTGGCCGATGATCAGGTCCAGGCGGAAGTCCTCCATGGCCGGATAGAGGATTTCCTCCACTACCGTGGGCAGGCGGTGCACTTCGTCGATGAACAGGACGTCTTTGGACTGGAGGTTGGTGAGCAGGGCGGCCAGGTCCCCGGCCCGCTCCACTACCGGCCCGGCGGTGGTCTTGATGCCGGCGCCCATCTCCTGGGCGATGATGTAGGCCAGGGTGGTTTTCCCCAACCCCGGCGGACCGTGCACCAGGATGTGGTCCACCGCCTCGCCCCGGTGCCGGGCCGCGGTGAGGGCGATTTCCAGGTTACGGCGCACCTCCTGCTGGCCCACGAAGTCCGCCAGGCTCCGGGGGCGCAGGCCCACCTCCAGACCCAGGTCGTCCACCTGGAGCCGGGGATTGACGAGGCGTTCTTCCTGGTCCATGGGCGCTAATTTATCTGCACTCCGGCCCGATTTGCAAGCCGAGGCCCCTTGGCCCCCGGAGCCGAGTTTGATAGACTGCTGATAGCTTCCATCCGGCAGGTCTTTGGAGGTAGACTTAACCCGTGCCATGGAGGCCAAATCCAACTTAAATACCAGAGGGAGACCTCGTTATGGAGGAAACGACTGGAACGAAAAAATCTACCAGCGTTGCTAATCTCCGGGTCCACATGGCCAATGAAAGGACCTTCCTTGCCTGGGTCAGGACCAGTATTGCGGTAATGGCATTTGGTTTCGTGGTCGAGAAGTTTGCCTTATTTTTAAAGAAGTTGTCATATTTTTTGGGTAAAGAGAATACTTTTGAAGTTGCGCCGTCCTCCCTGGGATATTCCACAATTTTTGGCATACTCCTGGTGGCCATGGGCGCCCTTATGGGTCTGCTTTCCTTCATTAGGTATAAAAAGGTCGAACGAGAAATAGAGGATGATACGTACAGTCCGTCCCTCCTGCTGGACATTCTGGTGGCCATGGGCATCCTGGTAATTGGAGTCTTCCTGGTATTTTATATGATTCATAGTGTTTGAACGACAGGCGTATCATTATGCAATGGGCTATTTGGGCTGAGGGCATCGGCAAGGCCTATCGGGAACGGCGGTTCGGTCCCCGGAAGGAAGTGCTGCGCCAGGTGGACCTGGAGGTGGCGCCTGGGGCCATCTTCGGCATCCTGGGGCCCAACGGCGCCGGCAAGACCACCCTCATCTCCATCCTGGCCACCCTGCTGCATCCGGATGCCGGACAGGCCCGGGTGCTGGGGCTGGATGTGGTCAAGGAGGCGGGCCGGCTCCGGCAGCGCATCAACCTGGCGGCCGCCGGGGCCCATTTCCTCTGGTGCCTGACCGCCGAAGAGAACCTGCGCTTTTACGGCCGCCTCTACGGCCTGGGCGGCCGGGTCCTGAGGGCCAAGGTGGAAGGCCTCCTTGAACTCTTTGGGTTGGGGGAGCACCGCCGCGTGCTCTTCGAGCGCCTCTCCACCGGCCTCAAGCAGCGCCTGGTGCTGGCCAAGGCCCTGATCAACGACCCGGAACTGCTCTTCCTGGATGAGCCCACCTCGGGGCTGGACCAGGACATGGCCCGGCATATCCGGGAGGAGATTCTGCGCCTCAATCGCGACACCGGCCTCACCATTCTCCTCACCACCCACAACCTGCGGGAGGCGGAGATGCTGTGCAGCGAAGTGGCCTTTCTGAAGGAAGGCCGGCTGGCGGCCCGGGGCAGCATCCCGGAGCTGCAGCGGCGCCTGGGTCTGGGCGACCACCTGAGCCTCAGCTTCCAGGAGAGTCCTCCGCCCCTGGAGTTTGGGAATTTGCCCGGCGTGCTGACCCACCGGGTGCTGGATTCCCGGGTGGAGCTGGTGCTGGACCGGGCCGAAACCCGGCTGGCCGCGGTCCTGGAGGCCGTCTACCATGCCGGCCAGGAACTGGCCCAGGTAAAGGTCAAACCCGTGGACCTGGAAGAAATCTACCGTGAAATTACCCATTAGCGTCCACCAAGATCTGGGCCTTTACCGTCAGGAGCAGCCTGGTGAACCGGCGCAACGTCTTCGCGGTCTTCGAGATGCTTTTCTGGCCCGCCATCGGCATCTTTTCCGTGGGGCTGCTCACCCGCTTCCTCCACCTCTCGGAAGAGACACGGTGACCTTCATCCTCATCGGCGCCATCTCCATGAACACCATCCAGATCGCCCAATTGGACCTGTCCTATGCCCTGCTCTATTCCGTCTGGTCCAAGAGCCTGAAGCACGAATTCATCGCCCCCATCCGCCTGAGCCACATTCTGTTGGGCGGCCGGCTGTGTGGGGCTGGTTCGGGGCTCCCTGGTCTTTGTGCATCATGGCCGCCCTGAGCGTCTAGCCTCTTCGGCATGGAGCTTTCCCGTCCCGGGCCCTGGCGCCCTGGCCGCCTTCCTGGCGGGCATGATCATCAACGCCGCCATCATCGGCGCCCTGGTCCTGGCCCTGGTGCTGCGCTTCGGCCAGCGGGCCGAAGTGGCGGCCTGGGCCTTCTCCTACCTGATGCTCCTGCTCTGCGGCCTCTACTATCCCGTCAGCGTGCTGCCCTCCGGGTTCCAGGAGTTGGCCCGGTTCATCCCGCTCACCTATTTCCTGGAATATTTCCGCCACTTCTACGGCTTTCCGCTGCACTGCAGCCGGCCCTCTGCTTTACGGCTTCGGCCAAAGTGTGATATATATTCTGGCCAGTTACGGACTGCTGCTCTACACCCTGAGGTCCGCCTACCGCCGGGGCATCCTGCTGCGGCTGTCGGAGTAAGAGTTTCGAGTTTCGAGTTTTTAGTTTCGAAAATTTCGATCCGAAGCTCACATTGGACAGCATGTCCCATATTAGGCACCCGGCGTGAATGAAAATTTCCCCTCCCCACCTTTTGAAAGGGGGGTAAAAAGTCCCCCTTTGAAAAAGGGGGATTTAGGGGGATTTGGTTTTCACGGTTTAAAATCTAGGCAGATTTTTCTAAAAACTCGAAACTCGAAACTTATGATCGGCGTGTTTGATTCCGGATTCGGCGGCTTGATGGTCCTGCGGGAGTTTCTCCAAGCTCCTGCCGGAATACGATTATCTCTATCTGGGCGACAACGCCCGGATTCCCTACGGCACCCGGTCGGACCGCGTGGTGCAGCGCTTCACCGAGCAGGCGGTGGACTATCTCTTCGCCCACGGCTGCCGGCTCATCGTCCTGGCCTGCCACACCGCCTCGGCCCGGGCCCTGCGCCGCATCCAGCAGGTCTATCTGCCGGAGCATTACCCGGACCGCCGGGTCCTGGGGGTGCTGATCCCCACCGTGGAGGAGGCCCTGGCCCGGAGCCCGGCCAAGCGGATCGGGGTCATCGCCACCGAAGGCACGGTGACTTCTCAGTCGTTCGAACTGGAGCTGAAAAAACTGGACCCCGAACGTTACGGTGGTGCAGCAGGCCTGCCCGCTTGCTGGTGCCCCTGATCGAATCCGGCGAGCAGGATTGGGAAGGCACCACCATGATCCTGCGCCGCTACCTGGCCCCCTTCCAAGACGACCGGGTGGACACGCTGATCCTGGGCTGCACCCATTATTCCATTCTCAAGGAAAAAATCCGCGGCCTGATCGGCGAGGGCCAGGAGTTGATCTGCTCCGGCCAGGTGACCGCGGCCAAGCTGGTGGGGTATCTGCAGCACCATTCGGAGATGGAGAGCCGCCTGACCCGGGGCGGCAGCCGCCGCTACCTCACCACCGACCTGACGCCGCGCTTCCAGCAACTGGCCAGCCTCTTCATGGGCCAGGAGATTGACTCGGAAGTAGTGGAGCTGTAGGATGCGTTTTACGCCCCATCTTTTCCGGCTCACTCAAATAAAAAGGCGGGGCCGGAGGCCCGCCCCACCGGGAAATTGTCTAGGGCGGCCTGTGGCCGCCGTTTTTTCTGCCTGCCACAGGGTTAAAAAATGTAGCCGCAGGCTTTAGCCTGCGTTTTTTTATTGCGGGCAGGCCCAGCGCAGCCTGAAGCCTGCGGCTACCAAATAATAGGCGGGCCCGGAGGCCCGCCCCACCAATACCAAGGTACCAAACCTGCTGATTTTTCCTAATTACCTCGCCAGGGGCGAGGCAAACCACCCGGGGTCCCCCAGCACCACCGAGGTCTCCACCTGCCGGTCCGAGATGGTCCAGTAGCGCCGCAGCAGCCGGTCTTTCTCCGCCGGGGTTACCAGCCTGAAGCCGTGTTTTTCATAAAAACGGACGGCCCACCAGGCCGCGGCCCAGGTGCCCACCAGGACGGGGGCGTCAACCCCCTGGAGCAGTTGGCGCAGCAGTCGGGCGCCGACGCCCTGCTGCTGGACCCCGGGGCGCACGTAGGCATGGCGGATCAGGGTCACTTCGCCCAGGGGCTGGCGGCCCATGACCCCCAGGAGGGAGCCGGCGGCCTCGTAAGCCCAGAAATCAATGCCCGCGGTGATCTCGGCGCGCAGTTCTGCCTCGGGCATATAGGGCTCGCACCAGCAATCGTCGGGAATCACCCCTTTATAGGCCGCCGCGGCCGCGTCATTGACGATCTCCAGGGCCGTGGCCACTTCCGCGGTTTGCAAGGGCCGGATCAGGGAGCGGCCTTTTGAGGCTGGGGGCGGAGAAGTCATAGAGTCGCGGCTTCTTTGGTTTTTTTTTGTTTAGGTGGTCAGGGATTCGGGCGTCGCCGGCGTCGCCGTCTCCTCTTTCAGATGGGCGCCGCATTTGGGGCAGAACAGGAAATCCTGGCTTACCAGCTGGGCGCAGACGGGACAGGGGCGCTCGTAGGCTTCGGCCAGGGCGGCCTGACCTTGCTCAGGGGTGCGGATCGCCGGCTGGGGCGGCGGCGGCTCCAAAGGATTATTGAACGAGGCCTGGGCCTGCTGGGTCAGTTCCGCACTGGCCGCCTTCAGCTTGGCGAGATAATATCCCAGCTTGCCGGCATACTCCGGCAGCTTCTCGGGGCCGAAAAGGATAAAGGCCAGTAGGGCGAGGAGAATCAGGGCCTCAAAATCGATGCCGAACACTGCCGCGCTCCCCGCTTAGACCTTGGTCACGCGCTGCCCGCAATGGGGGCAGAAGGCGAACTCGCCGGCGAAGTCCTTATGGCACTGGGGGCAGGTGGAAGTCTGCGCCGCCGTACCCGGCGGAATCTCGCCCTTGGGCGAGACGGGACCCGGGTCATCGTGGGCCTGTTTGAAGCTTTTAATGGCCTTGCCGATGGCGTCGCCGAGTTCCGGCAGGCGCCGGGGGCCGAAGAGCAGCAGGGCGATGACCAGGATGATGATGAGGGTGGTGAAATTGTAACCAAACATTTGCAGCCTCTCATGGCTAAAGGGTTTAGCGACCGTTATTTTAATTATAATTGATAGATAACCCGGCTGCAAGAGGGCTTGGAAAACTCCGGGAAGGACTGGAGCCTGGCGTAAGCTGTCAGCAATCAGCCAAAGACCATAAATACAGATAAGCTATTAAACATCATGGTATAAGATTTAAGTTATAATATTTCTGGTTGAAAGAAAAGTTAACGGCTGAGAAGCTCATCCATGGACAAAACTCCATCACTATTCACGCCGCCGCAACCCCTGGCGGCCCGTTTACGGCCCCGGAGCCTGAAGGAATTTGTGGGCCAGGAGCACCTGGTGGGCCCCGGGCGCCTGTTGTGGCGGGCCTTGAAGGCGAAGCGTCTGTTCTCCTCCATGATCTTCTGGGGTCCGCCGGGGAGCGGCAAGACCACGCTGGCCCGGGCCCTGGCACGGGTCATGGACGCCCAGTTCGCCAGTCTCAGCGCCGTCATGTCCGGGGTGCCCGACCTGCGCAAGGTGGTGGAGGAGGCCCGGCGCTGGCAGGAGCAGGGCCGCCGCACCATCCTGCTGATCGACGAAATCCACCGCTTCAACAAGGCCCAACAGGACGCCCTGCTGCCCCACGTGGAGGAGGGGCTGCTCACCCTGATCGGCGCCACCACCGAAAATCCCTATTTCGAGATCATCGGGCCGCTCCTGTCCCGGGCCCGGATCTTCGTCTTCGAACCGCTCACCGAGGCGAATCTCCTCACCCTGCTGCGCCGGGCCCTGACGGACAAGGACCAGGGACTGGGGAACCTGCCGGTCGAGGTGGCGGCAGAAGCCCTGGCTCACTTCGCCCGGATGGCTAGCGGCGACGCCCGCCGGGCCCTGACCGCCCTGGAACTGGCGGTCCTCAGCACCGAGCCGGACGCCCAGGGCGTGATCCGGGTGGACCTGGCCGCGGCCCGGGAGTGCATGCCCCGGCGGGACCTGATCTACGATAAGCAGGGCGACGCCCACTACGACACCGTCAGCGCCTTTATTAAGAGTATCCGGGGCTCCGATCCGGACGCGGCCCTCTACTGGCTGGCCCGGATGCTGGAGGCCGGCGAAGACCCCCGCTTCATCATGCGGCGCCTCTTAATCCTGGCCTCGGAGGACATCGGCCTGGCCGACCCCACCGCCCTGGTGCAGGTGGCCGCGGCCTCTCAGGCCCTCACCTGGGTGGGCCTGCCCGAGGGCCGGTACCACCTGGCCCAGGCCACCCTTTACCTGGCCCTGGCCCCCAAGAGCAACTCCACCGCGGCCTATTTCCGGGCTGAGAAAGCCCTGGAGGACAGAGGCGCCACCCAGGTGCCCGCGCCCTTGCAGGACGCCCACCGGGACCGGCAGGGTTTGGGCCATGGCGAGGATTACCTCTATCCCCACGATTTCCCCGGCCATTGGGTAGCCCAGGATTACCTGCCGGAGGAACTGGCGGGGGCGCGCTTCTATGAGCCGGGCCCCGAAGGGGCGGAGCCGGACCTGGTGGCCCGCTGGCGGGCTTTTCGCCGCAAGGGGGAAGAACCGGGCGGCGGTGGCGAACCGGCGGCGGCATAACGCCACGGGGTTACACATCGGGATAATCCTTCCCGGCTCTTGCAAAACTGGTATTTCTGTCATTCTGAGCGCCGCGAAGGATCTAGATTCTTGTATGTTGGTTAAGAATGACAGCCCTAATAATACTTATTTGAGCGCAACTCGGTATTAGCGGGCCATTGACTATTTTCCTAGCTGCTGCCCGCCGGCGCTGAAATCCCCTCTGCCCCCAATTCCCAAAGGGGGGGGTCAAAAGTCCCCCTTTGAAAATGGGGGATTTAGGGGATTTGCCTTTCGGTAAAGCTTGCGGCTAATAAAAATGTAGTCCTACTGCAACTGCACCTCCACCACCTCTCCCAACCCATCCGGCCCCACCACCATGAGGCGGTGGCGGCCCCGGCGCAATTCCAGGGTGGTTTCATAAGGCGGCCCGAGGGTGGCCGCCTCGACGCCGTCCACGAACCAGGTGACCGACCGGAGGGGCGTCCGGGCCATGGCCTTCAGGGGAATGGCCTTCGACTCCATCTGGGGTTCCAGCATAAACCGGTCGCCGTCCAGGGGATAGGCGATGGTCAGGTGCGGTTCGCCGGCGGGCCGCGGCAGAGATTGCTGGCGGGAACCTATGATCACTTTCCCCTTGGGGGTCGGGCTCACAGGAACGCCCAAGGCGGCGTAATCTTGAAAGACCTTGGGCAAATCAGGGTCAAAATCAGCCAGCCGATAGCGCCCCGTGCCCGCCTGTATGAAGCGGTCGTGCAGCCAGCTCGCAAACGGGGTGGGTATCCGCAGCCAGGGCTCCCGGTGGTGGTGAAAGGTGCAGACCCCGGTGGGCTCGGTGCCGGTGATGAACAGCTCCTGGCGCACGTAAGGGCAATCCGGGCCGGGCTTCAGGCCCGAAAAGGAGCACACCATAGCCTTGGTCACCCCCTCCGGCCGGTCGAAACTCCGGGGGGAGCCGCCGTGAAACAGCGCCCCGGCCAGTTCAGCCAGGATGGGGGCCGCGGCTGCGGCGCCGCTTAACTTCAGGGTGCCCCGGCCGTCAAAATTGCCCGCCCACACCGCCACGGTATATTCCGGGGTATAGCCCACCGCCCAGGTGTCCCGGTAGCGGGAGCTGGTGCCGGTCTTGATGGCCAGGCGGATGGGAGGATTCATGGCGCTGGAGGCCCCGAAGATCCGGAAGCGGGCCATGGGATCGGCCAGGATGTCGCTGATGATATAGGCGGCCTGGGGGGAGAAGAGGCGCACCGGCGGGGCGGCGGGTGCATCGGCCCTGAGCCTGAGCCGCTGGTAAAGGCCGCCGTTGGCCAGGCTGGCATAGGCCGCGGCCAGTTGCAGCAGGCTCACCTCGGGGTTGCCCACCACCAGGCCCAGGCCGTAATGCTCCGGGCCGCGCTCCGGATGGTTGATGAGGTTCAGGCGGCTCAGGGTGTCGTAATAAGTCTGGGGCGAGATGAGATTGAGCAGACTGACGGTGGACAGGTTGAGGGAATTGGCCAGGGCCTCCCGGAAGGCGACCGGGCCGTAAGGGAAACGGTCATAGTTGGCTGGGGTGAATTCTCCGCCCGGCGTCTGGTAGCGGCGCTCTACGTCCTCCAGGATAGTGGCCGGGGTGAAACCCAGGTCCAGGGCCTGGGCATAGAGAAAGGGCTTCAGGGCCGAGCCGGGGGAGCGCAGGGCCGCGGCGCCGTTGTTGAAGCCGCGGTTTCGGGGGCCGTATTGCATGGAGCCCACCAGGGCCAGCAATTCCAGGGAGCGGTTGTCGATGATCACCGCGGCGGCCTGGGAGGCCCCGGATTGCCGGAGCGCCACCCGGTGCGAGGCCACGATGGCCTGCGCCCGCCGTTGCAAGTCCAGATCGATGGTAGTCTGGAAGGCGCCGGCGGCCGGGGGCAGTTGCGCCAGCACCAGGTTGACCAGGTGGGGTGCCTCAAAGGGGAAGCGGGGAATCCGGCCCGGGGCCGGTTGCAGCTGGACGGGTTGGGCGGCCGCGGCCGCCAGTTCGTCGGGGGCCAGCAGGCCTAATTGACCCAAACGCTGCAACACCAGTTCCTGGCGCCGCAGCAATTGCGCCCGGCGGGGGCCGTAGGGGTTCAATCTTCCCGGAGCCCGGGCCAGGGCCGCCAGCAGGGCGGTCTCACCGATATTCATCTGGGCCGCGGGCTTACCGAAATAGAGCCGGGCAGCGGTCTCCACCCCGATCAGGTTGTTGCCCATGGGCACCCGGTCCAGGTAGCAACGCAGGATCTCCGGCTTGCTCAAGCTCAGTTCAATCCTGCCGCTGCGGACCATCTCCACCAGCTTGCGGTAGTAAGTCCGCCGCCCCGGATAGGTCAGCCGGGCCAGTTGCATGGTGATGGTGGAGGCCCCGGAGACGATGCGCCCGGTGCTGACGTTGCTGCCCAGGGCCCGCAGCACGGCCAGGGGATCGACCCCCGGATGGCGCCAGAACCTCTGGTCTTCCGCGGCCACGAAGGCCGCCACCACTTTTTTGGGGAGTTCGCCCGGGGGCAGCTTGATCAATTTGCGGCCTTCGGCCTCCAGCCCCAGTCGCAGGATGCGGCCCTGCCGGTCCAGCACCAGCGGCCCGGGAACCGAGTCCAGGGCTGCCCGGTCAAAGCGCGATGCCGCCTCGAAGTGCCAGGTGAGCATGATGACCAGGCCGACCGCCAGCCACAGCCACCGACGCCGGCGAAGGCCCCTCAGGATTTTCGTCCCAAGGTTTGCTGCTCCGGATGCCAGCATAGATTACCCGGTGGGGCGGGCGTCTCGCCCGCCCTGTAGGGTGCGCATTGCGCACCAAAAGTATAATGGCACAGGCTGGAAAGCCTGCGCGCCCATCAATGCCTCACCGCGCCTTGACCGTCAACTCGCTCCGGGCCGTGAAGCCGTTCACCCCCGGCGAGTACATGGCCGCGGCCTTGGTGGGCGGCGCCAGGAAATGGCCTTCGCACACCGCCCGGGCATAATACTCGAAGCGGTACTTGCCGGAATAGACCCGGTCCCGGAAGGCCAGCACCCGGTCCTCCCGGATCTCGAAGAAGTTGGGATAGTAGAGCATGGTGCCGTCCGCCAGGGCGTAGCCCAGGAAGCCGCCGTTCTCATCCCCCTCCGCCTCCTCCGCGCCCGGCGCCAGGTATTGCTCAGTCTTCAAGGCGGTATTGACCGCCACCAGTCCGGCCGGCAGGGGGTCGTCCAGCACCACGTAGCGCTGGGGCTTGGCAGCCTCGATCACCACCACGACCTTGACCAGGTCGCCCACCTTGATCTTCGCCGAGCCGTCGGTGTTCTGGATGGTCTTGCTGAGCTTGAAGCCCTGGTCCGCCCCGGCGCCGGCCAGATCCAGCCGCGGCCCGGTGAGCTCCAGCTTATAGAGCCAGGTGGGGCCGGATTTCGCCTCGACCACCACCACCGGGTCTTTCAGGAGGGCCGCGGCCTCGAGGCCCACGGTGCGGAAGCCCTTGGGATCGAGTTTCACCTGCTGCCTGGTGGCCACCCCGGGCTGGCTGACGGTCACCACCCCGGGCTCGGTCCCCAGCTTCTGGCCCTGGAAATAGGCCCCCAGGGCCACCAGAGCCCAGCCGGTGCTGCTGGTGGAGGTCCAGATGCCTTGCTGGTCCAGGCCGCCCAGGAGCAGCAGGGCCGTCTGTTTGGTCAGGGGGTCCTCCGGCAGGATGGCCTTGGCGCACAAAAGGGCCAGGGCCGGTCCCCGGGACCGGGCGTTGAATTCATCCCGGCCCCAGTTGGTTTCCTTGGTGATGTCCGGTCCCAGCAATGGTTTGAGGTCCTTCTGCAAATCCGCCGCCGGCCGCAGATCGGCCTCCTTGGCCGCCAGCAGCAGCAGGAGCCGACCTTCCCGGTCTAACCGGGCGTAGCTCGGGGCCAGCCCCTGGAATTCAGCCCGATCCAGGGCCCCATTCAGGGCCAGGATATAGGCGGCAAAGGCCTTGGCGTGGTCCGGGGTCTTGGGGTTTTTGATCTGCTCATGGAAATAGTCCAGCGCCTTCGTCAGCGGTCCTTCGGGGACGTCCACGCCGTTCTTCCTGGCGATACTCAAGGCCGCGCCGGCATAGATCGACCCCCAGCCGCTGGCCTCGGACTGGCCCGGCCAATAGCAGAAACCGCCGTTCTCGACCTGCAGGCTTAAGACCCGCTGCACCCCGCGGCTCAGGTACTTATCCACCTCCTCCACCGTAAGCTTCGGGACCTGGCCGTCCTGGACCACGCCCCGCAAGGCGGCCAGGGCCAGGACCCCGGAACTGGTCTGCTCCACGCAACCATAAGGATAGGTGAGCAGATAGTGCAGGGCGTCGCTCAGCCGCAGGAAGGGCGATCCCGAGAGGGTGAGCACCGCCTGCACCTCGCCCGGATTGAGCTTCCGGGCCCAGTCGCCGGTCAGGTAGGGCGGCAGGGTGACCTTGATCCGGGATGGCCCCGACACGCTGCCGGAGGTGACCGAGGTATCCCGGACGTGCCCGGAATTGATCTCCAGCTTCAATTCGGCGGCGTCGGCGCGCCCCTGGAATTCCGCCCCGAACCGGGCCGTGGCCGGTCCGGCCTGGGTAGCCTCGCCGCTGACGTTGAGCTTCATGCTGTCTTTCGCTTCCAGCGGTTGGGTCGGCTCTTCGGCCTTCAGAGCCAGGCCGCCTGTGGCCGTAGCCTTGAAGGTCACTGGCCCGGCGGCGCTGGTGTTATTGAAGGCGGCCACCTGGAACTTGAATTTATCCCCCTGATTAAAGAAGCCGGGCATCCCCGGTTCCACATAAAAATCCTTGGTGGCCACCAGTTGACGCTCCGGGCTGGCAAAACCGCTGCCCCGGTCTGCGGTCACGGCATAGATGCGGTAACTGGTCATGTTGTCCGGCAGGGTAAAGGTCACCTGGGCCCGGCCGTCGGGGCCGGTGCGCACCGCGGGGTTGAAAAAGGCCACCGGTTCGAAGCGCTTGCGCAGTTTGGCCAACATGGCGGCATTCAGGCCGCCGCCGCCGGTGAGGATGTCGTTCCGGGCCAGGTAAAACGGGGTCTGATTTAACAAAAAGGCCCGCAAGTCGCCGGTAAAGACCCCGAGGGGGCCGTCAAAGCGGGTCAGCCGGTCCAGGGTAGGGGTCTTGAAGCCGGTGAGGGCCAGGACCGCTTCGTCCACCACGGCCACGGCCATCTCGGCTTCGATTCCCCGACCTTGCTTATTGTGCACCACGAAGTCCAGGGTGACGCTGGCGCCCGGCTCGGCCCGCAGCTCCTTGATCGCCGGGCTGATTTGCACCTGCAACTGCTCCACCTTAAGAAGCACCGGCAGGTTGAGATTGCCCCAGAAGAACCCCGGGGCCTCGGTGTCATAGCGGCCGGAAAAGACCGGGAAGTCCCCGCGTGGGGTAATAGCCAACACCGAAACGTAGACATTGGGGACATATTCGCCCTGGATGGGAATCTCCAGGTCCTGCAAGTCTTTCTGGGCCTTTACCACCCGGTGCTGCAGCAGGCCGTTTTGCTCCAGGGTGACCAGGTAGTAGGAGACCGGCCGTTGGGGCCTGAGGCTGATTTTGGCCGTCTGGCCCGGCTCATAGGCCGACCGGTCAGCAGACAAAGGCAGGATTTGATAGGCCTGTTCCTTACCTTCGGCCTCGGCGTAGCGGCCGCCCGCGGACTCCACCTGATAGGTGGTGGCCGAGGCGAAGCTCCGCCCCCGTTCATCCGTATAGGTGAAGGCCACCAGGTAGCGGCCGTACCAGCCGAAGCCGAATTTGAAAGAGGCCTCGCCTTTCTCTAGGGGCAGGTCGGTGGCGTAGGTCTTCCGCCAGGACTCCTGATCCGACCAGTACAGGTCGCCCTGGGCGTTGCGCTTGGGCACATAGGCATAGCTGCGCTCCAGCACTTCGGCCCGAATCTGTCCCTTGGCAATCTTCTTGCCTGCCTTGGTCACGGCCACCACCTTGACCACCTGCTCCTCTTCGGGGCGCACGGTCTCGGGGTGGCTGCTGAAGCCCACCAGGTAGTCGGGTTCCACCTGGTAGCTCTGGCTGTCGGATGCGGTCCGGCCGTCGAAATCCAGCACCGTGGCGATCACCAGGTAGCCGGACTCTCCCGCCAGGACCTGCCGGTCCAGGGGGAATTCCAACTCGGCGCGGCCCTTCTCGTCCAGGATGGCCTGGCCGCTCTCGATCAGCTCCCCCGGTTCTTCCCGGCTATAGCCGAAGACGAAATTATCGTAACCGGGCGGCTGGTAGCTGGTCTTGGCCTTGTGCACCTTCCAGCGCACCTGGCCGTGCTTCACCGGCCCGCCGGCATAATAGGCCCCGGTGAGGCCGATCTTGACAAACTCCTGCTCCCTTTTCAGGTTGACATAGCCGGTTTCGCTCCTGGTCAGCCGCTTGAAGTCGATCTCCACAAAATGTCGGGGGGGCTTGAATTCCTGGAGCTGGAAGGTGCAACTGGCCTCATTTTTCGGGGCCTCCGCGGTTGAGGCGCCATTATTGCCCTGATCATTGCCGTTGCTGTTCTCGTCCTCATCCTCTGACCGCGGCTGGGGTTTAGGGCCGGGCGACGGCTTCGCCTCTTCCTTAGGGCCATAGGCCATTTTCAGGGTGTAGGTCCCCAAGGGCCAATAGCGGGCCGAGGTCGCCTCGGCGGCAGTGCCGCCGAAATCCGACAAGGTTCCTTCCCCGTAAAAGACCTGCTCCCCTTTGGGGCTGGTGATCTCAAAGGTGCACACCTCTCCCTGGGGCGAGAGGATATGGCCGTCCCGGTATTCCCGGACCAGGCCCTTAAAGTGCACCGTCTCCCCGGGACGATAGACCCCCCGCTCGGTGAAGACCTCCCCCTTGAGGCAGCGGACCTGCTCCCCGGCCCGAACCTGCCAGATCCCCTCGGGTTTGAGGCTGTCAGCGGGCTTGAGCAGGATGTAGGAGACGTCCTTGGCGGTCCCGGCCAGCAGGCAGACCAGTTGCCCCTGCTCCACCCGCCGCTTCACCGGCTGGAATTTCCCCAACGTCTTCAGGTTCAGCCCCTCCAGTTCTTTGGGTTGAAAGATGAAGATGCCGTCCCGATCCGTCTGGCCCAGGGGAAAGGCTTCCATATCCTTGGTGAGTCCCACCACCTCCACCCCGGCCAGCGGCGCGGCGTTTTTCAGGGAGGTGGCCCACAGCAGCAGTTGGTTGGCCCCGGATTTGTAAGTCAGGCCCAGGTCGGTGATGCGAAAGACCCGGGGGTCGGTGGTCGCGGGGCCGCCTTCCTGATCCTGGCTCACCCGGATGAGTTCCAAAGCCCCGGCCTCCTGGTCCCGGCGGAAACTGAGCGGCAGGGATACGGCCAGGGCTTTGTTCTTCTGGCTCGGCGCCGGAAAGAGTTGCTTCTCGGCCAAAGGCTCCCGCAGGAAAGGAGCCAGGGCCTTCTGGCCCTTGGCCAGGCGTTGCAGTTCCGCGGCGCCGGCCTGGAGGTCCGGCAGGAGCCCGTCCCAATCTGCCGGGATGTCTTCCGCGACCAGGGCCTGGGGCAACAGCAGGGGGGGAATCCGGACGCCTTCCAACAGCAGGGACTTGACGTTTTCGGCCCGCACATGCAGCAGCTCGCGGCTGTCCAGCTCGATGAGACTCTTCTTTTCGACATACTCCAGTTTGGGCGGCCGGTCGGGCATGAAGAAGGAGGTCACGGTGGGCACATAAGTCTGGCCGGCCAGGGTGAAGTTCTCCGGCAAATTCACCACATAGCCGAGCCCGTACTTGAAGCGTCCTTTCAGGGTGAGTCGGCCGTCCGCACTCATGGCCGACTTGGACCAATCGATCTTGACCAGCGGCAGCAGACGCAGGTTGCCCCTCAGACCCTCCAGCGGGACCGCCTTGCTGAAGACAATCTGGACCTCTTCCTTCCCGGCATCCGGCTCAACCCTGGTGATGGTGAACTGCCGGCCCGAGATGGCCGCCGGCGTCTTGCCCGGCCGGCCCTCTTGAGCCCTGGCCGGAGCAACCGGCAATTCCGGGGCCAGGGCCCAGCACGAGACCAGCAGCAATCCAATCAAGGCGAAACGACGCCGCCCCGCAGAACGGGGGGCCGCAGACGAGAGTACCCTTGGGCCTGCATCCATGCTGTTGCTCCTTTTAAAAGGCTGCGCCGCTTAGCTTCAGGTTTTCAAGATAAGATTTCTGATTATAAAAACAAGGAAGTCGGCTTTTATCGCGGCTGATAAAACGGTGGCGCCGGCTTTCCGGCCGCGGTTAAAAGCCGGCCCCGCGGCGCTGCCCTGCTTGTCGGCGCCATCCATTTGCTTATTTAGCGACAACATGGCCTCAACCTCGCAATAATCCCAGTAGTCAAGGAACCGGGAACATGATAGATTTCCGACATTCACGCCGGGCTGCCGGCATGATGACCGATTATCGGGGTCAGAAGAGGTCAATGATGGATCGTCTTTTCCCGGGCAGAACCCGGCCCTCCGGGGCCTGGCTCCTCCTTTTGCTGCTCCTCCTGGGGATATTCGGCGGCTGCCAGGCCAAAGAGCCGCCTTTGAGCCCGGCGGCCGCGGCCTTTAAAAAAGAGGTGCAGGATTGCCTCGATCGGCTCTGCCAGGGTCTGGTGGGCTCGATCCTGAAAGGGGATGTGGATGCCCTCAATGAGACCCTGAAGCAGGTCGAGCCGGAGGCCATCAAACTCTGCCGCATGTGTCCCTTCCGTATCGGCATCCTGGATAAAAACGGCGTGACCCTGACGGTTTATCCTTTTGCCATTGAGGCTATGGGCAATTTTGCCAACTACGAGGGGGTGGCCCAGACCCTGAAAAATCACCAGATCAATCAGCAGCGCTTATATTTGCAGGATGGCTCCCAGATTTATCTCATCCTCATCCCGCTGCTGCACGATAAGGATTTGGTGGGCATCATGGTTTTGAGCCTGAGCGCCAAGGATGCACATGACCGCTGGGGCCTGACGGAAAAAGAATTTATGGATATCAATTTCAATATTAAACGGTAATCCTCGGGACCGATCCCGAAACCCTCCGGAACTGATGAAACACGCCAAAATCCTAACAACCCGGCCCGCCATCGGCGTTACCGGCGAACCCGGCCGGGAGATCACCCTGGCCCTTTCCGGCCGGCTGGCCCTGGATAACCTCAGCATTCTTACGGCCGAACTTCAGTCGCGGCTGGAGCAGTTGCGCCCCGCCGGGCTCAGCGTCGATCTGGCGGGACTTACGTACCTGGACAGCGCCGGGGCCCTGGCCTTGATTCAGTTGCAAAACGCCTCCCAGGCTCGGGCCATTCCCTGCCGCTTCCTCAATCTGAGCGAGGAAGCCCGGCGCATCCTGGACCTCATCGACCCCGAGACGCTCACCCGGCCGCCTCTGATCCCGGAGCAGCGGACTACCGGCCTGCTGGACCAGCTGGGCGAGGCCAGCATCAGATTGGCCCGCGACCTGGTCCAGGTCATTACCTTCCTGGGCGATCTGCTCACCTCCTTAGGATACGCCCTGTGGCATCCCCGTTCGGTGCGCTGGGGCGACGTCCTGTTCTACATGAAGCGGGCCGGGGTGGACGGGCTGCCCATTATCGGCCTCATCGGCCTGCTCCTGGGCCTCATCCTCGCCTTCATGTCCTCGCTGCAGCTCAAGCAATTCGGCGCCAACATTTACGTGGCCTCGCTGCTGGCCGTGGCCATGGTCCAGGAATTGGGCCCCATCATGACCGCCATCCTGGTGGCCGGGCGTTCCGGCTCGGCCTTCGCCGCCGAGATCGGCACCATGAAAGTCAATGAGGAGGTGGACGCCCTGGTGACCATGGGCTTCGACCCGGTCCGCTTCCTGGCCGTTCCCAAGGTCCTGGCCGCTATGCTGGTGGTGCCGCTGCTCACCGTGTACGCCACCCTGTTCGGCCTGTTGGGCGGCCTGATCATCGGGGTCCTGGGCCTGGACCTGACGGTTTACTCTTACGTCACCGAGAGCCGGAGGGCCATCGAACTATTCGATATCCTTTCCAGCCTGGTCAAATCCGTGGTCTTCGCCCTGCTGGTGGCGGGGATCGGCTGCCAGCGGGGTTTCCAGGTGCGCGGCGGCGCCGAGGCCGTGGGTTCGGCCACCACCTCCGCGGTGGTGGCGGGCATCTTTCTGATTATCGTTACCGACTCGGCCTTCGCCTTGGTGTTGCACTATATGCGCTGAAGACAAAGAATATCTCACGCAAAGACGCAAAGGCGCAAAGGACAAGACGCAAAATGTAGGGTGGGCACGGCCCACCAACAATCTGGCAGGCGAGACGCCCGCCCCACTTTGATAATAATGGAACAAACCCCGATCATCGAAGTCGAAAATCTCACCGCCCGCTTCGGCGACGAGACCATCTTCACCGGCGTCAGCTTCCAGGTCCAGCCAGGCGAGATTTTGGTGATCCTGGGCGGCAGCGGCTGCGGCAAGTCCACCCTCCTGAAGCACCTGATCGGCCTGTACCGGCCTTATACCGGGAAGATTCGCCTCAAAGGGATCGAGATTAATACCAAACATGAGCAGGAGTTGCGCCGGCTGCGCCAGGGCTTCGGAGTGCTCTTCCAATCCGGGGCCCTCTTCGGCTCCATGACCCTGGCGGAAAACATCGCCCTGCCCCTCCAGGAATACACCGACCTGTCGCCCGCCGCCATCGAGGCCGTCGTCAGGATGAAGCTCGGCCTGGTCAGCCTGGCCGGCTATGAAAACCACCTGCCCGAGGAAATCTCCGGCGGCATGCAGAAACGGGCCGGCCTGGCCCGGGCCATGGCCCTCGACCCCACCGTGCTCTTTTTCGACGAACCCTCCGCCGGCCTGGACCCCATCACCTCGGTGGAGCTGGATAATCTGATCAAGGGGATCAACGCCGGCATGGGCACCACCATGGTGATCGTCACCCACGAACTCGAATCCATCTTCAATATCGCCCACCGGGTGGTGATGCTGGATAAAAGCGCCAAAGGCATCATCGCCGTGGGCGACCCCCGGGACCTCAAGGAGCACTCCTCCGACCCCCGGGTGACCAGCTTCTTCAACCGTCGGCCCTTGGAGGCGAAGGAGGGCATAGCTTAAATGGCCGGAAAAACGTCCAAATTCATGGTGGGGCTCTTCGTCAGCCTGGGGATAATCATCACGGTAGTGGCCATCATCTGGGTGGGAGCCTCCAAGTATTTCGAAAAAGGCGACCGCTACGTCGCCTACTTCGACGAATCGGTCCAGGGTCTCCAGATGGACTCCATGGTCAAATACCGCGGCGTGGAAGTGGGCCGGGTCGAACAGATCAGGGTGGCCCCGGACAACCACCTCATCGCCGTGGTCATGAAGATCAATCTGCGGGAAAACCTGCCCAAAACCACGATTGCCCAGTTGAAGGTGGCGGGCATCACCGGCATGGTCTTCGTCGAGCTGGACCGGCAAAAGGCGGGGGAAGCGGCTCAGTCTCCCAGGATCAGCTTTCCCTCGGAATATCCCATCATCCCCTCCCGCCCCTCCGAGGTCGCCAAGATCATGTCCGGCGTCAATACTGCGGTGGAAAAATTTGGAGCAATTGATACCAGCGGCATCTCCAATCAGGTCAAATCCACCGCCGCCCAAATCGAGATCTTCTTCAAGGGCAAGGACATGCAAACCATCCTGAACAATGTCAAGGCCCTGACCGCCAGTCTGAAGGACGCCTCCACCCGGGTGGATAAGACCCTGGCTGCCGGCAAACTGGACGAAATCCTGCTGGAAACCGCTAACGCCGTGAAAGATACCCGGGCCCTGATGCAGACGGTGCAGGAAGAGATTCGGGCCCTGAACCTCCGGGAGGCCATGGGCAAGACCCAGGTCATCGCCAACGAGGTCAAGGCCACCAGCGAAAACCTACGCCAGACTTCCGAAACCCTGGAGTCCTTCGTGGGCCGGATCAATGAACGTCCTCCAGACCTCCTCTTCGGCAAGCCGCCCAAGAAAAGGTTTAATGAATGAGGCTCTTGCAAAACTGGTATTTCTGTCATCCTGAGCGCAGCGAAGGATCTAGATTCTTCGGTCGCTTGGCCCTCAGAATGACAATATTTGGCTAAAATGAATTTTGCCAGAGGCTCGAATAGCAGTCAGCTTAAGGCCACCACGTCAAACAAAAATGTAGAACCGCCGCCCGCGGCGGTTGTCGGTGGGGCGGCCGTCCCTGGCCGCCACCCGGAAGGCGGGCACGGAGGCCCGCCCCACCAAGTTTTTCCCAATGCCTTGAAAGGTTGATAAGATGACTAAGCCTTTTCTACATCGAAATGCCCTGCTGCTGCGAGTGGCCACCGTCTGCCTCCTGATCGGCTCGCTGGTCTGGTGCGGCTGCGGCCAACCGCCCATGCTGGCGCAGAAATACCTGCTGGACTACCCGGCACCGGTGGCGCCGAAGGCCGCCCCCCTGACTGACAGCCTCAAGGTGGAGCAATTTGCCGTGGCCCAGGCCTTCAACACCACCGCCATGGTCTACCGCACCTCGCCCTACAAGGCGGAGAATTACCACTACAGCCGCTGGCGGGTCAATCCGGGGTACCTGGTCGCCGACTACCTGACCCGGGACCTCAGGGACTCCCGGCTCTTCAAGGCGGTGCTGCCGGCCGACAGTCCCAGCAAGGCCAGGTTCTCCCTCGAAGGCGGGGTCGAGGAGATTCAGGAGCTCGACCTGGGCTCGGTCTGGCAGGCCTCCCTGGCCTTGAACCTCACTCTGGTGGACACCAGCGAGACCGAAATCACCAGGCGGGTGCTGTTCCAGAAAAATTATCAGGCCACCGAAACCATGACCGAGAAGACCCCTGCCGGCCTGGCCCAGGCCATCAGCCGGGCCCTGGCGCAACTGTCGCCCCGAGTCATCACGGACGTCTACCAGGCCGCCAGGAAAGTGAGCAAGTAGTGCATAGGGCGGCCTGTGGCCGCCGTCGGTGGCAACCCAGGCCTTCCAGCCGGTGCTGAGGCAGGCTGAACGTCCCTGCACACCCTGGTCTCACCCCCGGCAAGGCAAATCCCCCCCTACCTCCCAAACGGGGTTTTAAAGTCCCCCTTTGAAAAAGGGGGATTTAGGGGGATTTGTAGTTTTCACGTTACAACCCGCGGCTACCACTAAAGGCTGCTGTATGACCAATGCCGTAACCATCCCCGGCCCGGACGTCACCCTGGAAGGCCGCTTTTTGCCGGGCCGCGCCGGCCCCGGCGTGGTCATCACCCACCCGCACCCTTTGTTCGGCGGCAGCATGAACAATAACGTGGTCTGGACCGCCGAACGGGCCTTCCAAGCCCGCGGCTTTGCCACCCTCTGCTTCAATTTTCGGGGCGTCGGCCGCAGCACCGGGACTTACGGCGAAGGTGAGGCCGAAACCGTGGACGTGGCCGCCGCCCTAAACTTCCTGGGGGAACGGACTCCCGGCCCCCTCTACCTGGCGGGCTACTCCTTCGGGGCCTTCGTGGCGGGTAAGGCCTTGCTCCAGGGCCTGGCGGTCGAGGGGGCGGTGCTGATTTCTCCTCCAGTGGCCTTTATGGAGATGGCCTGGCTGCCGGAGGTGCCCGGGTCAAACTCATCGTGGCCGGGGACCGGGATGAGATCGCCCCGCTAATAGATTTGCAGCAGATGCTGGCGGACACGGCGGTGCCGATAATTGTGGTCGCGGGCGCCGACCATTTCTTCGGCGGCCGGGAGAAAGAGCTTTTTCAGGTATTGCAGGATTTTCCGCTGTAGGGAATTAGTGGCACCGGCCTCCGGCCGGTGAGAAGGCCACAGGCTGAAAGCCTGTGCCACTGGCAAGAACAAATGGCCGGGAGTGATAACCTTAGATTTGGGCGCTTTCCTCGCCCTTCGATATCTGCTGAAAGCTGACCACCGACGGCTGCCCGCTCTCCTCCCCCATGGCCTCCAGCACCCAGCGGTATTCTGCGGTCAGGGATTCCAGCAGCTCTTTCTTCAACTCCGCCGGCAGCCACTCCCAGGTGTAGGTCTCGATCTCCAGGTGGGGACAGAACCGCTGTTCCCTGAGGAGCCGTAGCACCTCACGGGTCTCCGCCCCGGTGGTGGCCAGGGCCCCGCAACGCTCTACAAACAGCGGCATATGGTAATGGATGCGCCATTGACCCGGGGGGCAGCGGTCCAGCAGAGCCAGGGCCTGCCAGAGATCCGGGAAGCGCCGCGAGCGGCCGCCGTCTTCGCGGGCAATAACCTGGTGTAAGTAAGGCGAGCGGGTAAAAGCCTCCAGTTGCCGGGCCAGGGACGCCCGCCCACCGTCAGCCGGCAGCGTCACCTTCAGGCCCGCGGTGATCTGTACCTTGCCCACCTGGATGCCGTTGCGCCTCAGGGCCTCCAGGGCTGCCGCCGGCTCCTCGTAGACCACCGCCAGATGGCAGGTGTCCAGGCAGACCCGCAGATGCCGCAGCAATTTGTCGCGGGCCTCAGCCTCACTCAGCCCCGTGGCCCGGGCCAGCTCAGGGGCGCCCCGACCGAGCAGTTGGGTTTGGAAAAACTCCACCACCTCCCGGCTGCACTCCAACAGGCCATCGGGCTCCGGCTCCAGGTCCAGGTGGATGAGCTTGCCGGTGTCTGCCTCCACCCGGATAAGTCTGGCCGTCAGGGTCACCAGGTTGGCGGTGATCTGCGCCAGGGCCGAGGCCTCCGCCCTCATCCAGGGCCGGTAGGAGAGAGGCACGGTGGAGATGCCACCCTCGCCGCCGGCCGGCAGCAGGCGGGCCAGGATGTCCACCAGGCGCAAGGTATAGTCGAGGCGCCGGGCGGCCCGCCAGTCCGGGGCAAAGATGTCCTCTTTTACCGGCTGCCCCGTCAGGGGCCCGTAAGGAAAGCCATTCAGGGTGAAGACGTAGAGATCATGTTGGGACAGAAAGTCTTGAAATCCGGCCAGATGATCCCCGGCCAGCAGTTCCCGGCTTTCGGCATCGGAGAGGCGCAGACCTAAACCGAAGGGCCGCTCCGGGGCCAGCCGGGCCTTGAGGCGCGGCACCAGGGCCTGGAGATTCTGAAATAACTCCCCCCAGCCGTTGCCGGGATGAACCTTGGTGCAATAAGTCAGGTGGAAAAAGTCATTATGGCCGATTTGCAATTAGGCCTCCCGGCAGCCGATCCTTTTTTCGTATGTCAGTTTTAAGGGCACAGCTCGCCATGCCCCCACAGCAAAACCACCGGGTTTTTCTGACCACTGATTACTGACTACTGGCTACTAACTGCTCACTGTCTTCAACAGTGATCCGGCGCAGCAAATCCAGGGCGGCCCTGACTGTCCGCTGGTCTATTTCGTGAGCCTCCAGGCCCTGGCCGATATCCCAGAGGAGCATGACGGTGAGGTGTCCCCCCAGGTGGGCCCGGAAATCTTCCAGACCCCGAAGCATGGCCTCCCGCTGGTCGAGTTGGGGAACATACAGGGCAAAACCGAGGTCGGCCAGCAGTTCCAGGACCCGTTGCCAGGCGGCCTTTTGCAATAAACCGGCCAGGTAGGAATACGTGGTGTCCAGGGCGATGCCGACGGCCACCGCCTCGCCGTGTCCTATCTCGAAGCCGCTGAGCAGCTCCAGCCGGTGGGCGGCCCAATGGCCGAAGTCCAGAGGCCGGGAGCTGCCTTGCTCAAAGGGGTCGCCGGCGGTGGCGATGTGCTCCAGGTGCAGGGCGGCGCAACGTTAAATGACCTGCTGCATGGCCCGCAAATCCCGCTGCGCCAGGGCCTCGGCCCGGCTCTCCAGGAAGGCAAGAAATCCGCATCCTTAATGAGGGCCACTTTGACGGCTTCGGCCACCCCGCCGATCCAGTCTTTCTGGGACAGCGTGGTTAAAAAATCGCTATCATTGAGCACCGCGGCCGGCGGGGCGAAGACCCCCAGGAAGTTTTTCTGGCCCATGGCGTTGACGCTGTTTTTAACGCCGATGGCGGCGTCGGCCTGGGAAAGGGCCGTGGTGGGCACCCGGAGAAGGCGCACCCCCCGGTGGGCGGTGGCCGCGGCGAAGCCCACCGTGTCGATGAGGGCGCCGCCGCCCACGGCCGCCACCTAGGAGTGGCGGCACAGACCCGCCGCTTGGATGGCCTGGTGCAGGATGGTGACGTGCAGGGGGTCGTTTTTCACCGCCTCGCCGCCGGGCAAAAGCAAAGGCGCGCCGGCCAGGGCGATGACCTCGGCGTGTTCCCGGCAATATTCTTCGAGGTTCGCCAGCAACCCGGGATGATGCCGGTAGAGGCCGCGGTCCACCACGGCCAGCACCTTTTTGGGCAGGTCGCCGCCGCCGGCCCGGATGACCTCCTGAAACAGGGGATTCCCCAGATCGAACAGACCCGTGGTGAAGTGTACCGGGTAGCGAAAGCTTACCTGGAAATCCTGTTGGATGGTCTTAACAGTGCTCTTCATTGTCT